>CAWKME010000001.1:0-39404 GCA_963850645.1 uncultured Actinomycetota bacterium
CTCCGACCTCACTGAGCGTGCTGTTCAGCGCCGGCGGGGTGGCGCTCGGTTTCCCGCTGGCCGACCCGATCGTCGGCCTGATGATCACCGTGGTGATCATCGCGATACTGCGCACCGCGGCGCGCGACGTCTTCCGCCGCATGTTAGACGGTGTCGACCCCGAACTCGTCGATGCCGCCGAAAGCTCGCTCGCGGCCAACCCCGGCGTCGAGGCGGTGCGCAGCATCAAGATGTGCTGGATCGGGCATCGGTTGCACGCGGACGCCGAACTCGACGTCGATCCCGCGACCAGCCTCGCTGACGCGCACCGGATCGCCCACAACGCCGAGCACGAGTTGATGCACACCGTTCCGAAATTGAGTAGCGCCCTTATCCACGCCTACCCCTCACACCCCGGTTAGCCGAAACATGCAGCAGGCCTGATCACCACTGTTCGCGGGGGACGTCGAAGTCGACGCACAGCGCCCGCCACACGTCGCGCGGGTCTATGCCGTCCTCGATCGCCTGCGCGCCGGTGCGGCCGTCGAAGCCGGTCAGCACGTGATCGGCCAGCACCGAGGCGCCGTAGGTCGCACCGAAACGCAAGGTGACCCGATCGTGAAATTCCGTCAGGCGCACGCCCAGCCAAGTTACCCAGCGGCGCGAGCGCGTCGTGGCACACCCGTACCGGATCGGCGACGTCGGTGATGCCGCGCCGCGGCACGCTGCGCGGCGTCGCGGTAGGTCGGCGTGGACAGCACCTCGTCGACGGCGCCGACCAGTGCGTCGGCGGTCAACGGCCGAACCAGCCGCCCACTGCCCTGGCGCGCCACCCGGTTGGCGATCTCCCACTGATCCCCTCCGCCGGGCACCATCACCAGCGGCACGCCGGCCAGCAGCGTCTTGGCCACCATTCCGTGCCCGCCGCCGCAGATCACCAGGTCGGCATGCGCGAGCAGTTCGTCTTGGCGTCCCAGCCCGGCCACCGCCCACGGCGGCACCGTCAGATCGCGGACCGTTCAGCCGCGACACCACCACCCGTGCGCCGGCGGGCAAAGCCGTTCCGGGCACCAGGCAGTCCAGCGCGGTCTGGGCCATCCCCTGCGTTCCGGTCAACGCCGTCGACGGCGCGACCACCACCACCGGCCCGGAACCCGGCGGGATCGGCAGCAGTTGCTCGGTCGGCTCGAAGTGCAGCGGACCCACCACGACGGCTTCGGCCGGCCAGTCCGGCCGCGGAACCTCCAGGGCGGGCAGCGTGGCGATCAGCCGGCGCAGCGGCCCGGGATCGGTGGCGGGCAAACCGATCTCGACGCGGACCTGCGCACGCTGACGTAGACCGGCCCGCCAGGATCGCGCGGTCAGCGCCCGCATCGCGGCGTCCCGCAGCCGGCCCGCGGATGCCGGTGCCGGGTGCCAGCCCGCTGCCCATCGGCGGCAGCCCTTTCGACGGCAGGTACAGCGGATGCGGGTTGAGTTCGATCCACGGGATGCCCAGCAGCTCGGCGGACATCCCGCCGCAGGCGGTGATGACATCCGACACCACCAGGTCCGGCGCCAGCTCCCGGAGCTGCGGCAGGTTGAGCACGGCCATCCGCGCGGCGCGCTGGTGGATCTTGGCGCCGGCGTCGCGGTCGTCGTCGTCCGCGGTCGGGTCGAGCCCGGCCAGTTCGACGGCGTCGACGCCGGCGGCGCGGGCGGTGTCCAGCCATTCGGTGCCGGTCAGCAGGGTCGGCGTATCGCCGGCGGCCAGGAACCGTTGGCACAGCGCGATGGCCGGAAACGAGTGTCCGGGGTCCGGTCCGGCGACCACGGCGACGCGCATCGCCCTACCCTGCCACAGCGCCGCTGCCTAGGCTGGTGGGCATGACCGAGCAGACCCTCGAGAACACCCGCACTGTCGAGGTCTTCCTGCACGCGCTGCAGGACGCGGACCTCGACACCGCAGGCGCCGCATTGGCCGAGGATCTGGTGTACCAGAACGTCGGGTTGCCGACGATCCGTGGCCGCAACAGGGCGATGAAGCTGTTCAGCTCGCTGGGCGGCGCCAGCGCATTCGAGGTGAAGATCCACCGCATCGCCGCCGACGGCGCCGCGGTGCTCACCGAACGCACCGACGCGCTGATCTTCGGCCCGCTGCGGCTGCAGTTCTGGGTCTGCGGCGTGTTCGAGGTCCACGACGGACAGATCACGCTGTGGCGGGACTACTTCGACTTCTTCGACATGTTCAAAGCGACCCTGCGCGGCTTGGCCGGGCTGGTGGTGCCGTCGCTGCGGGCGTCGTTCTACGACGATGCGCACACGGCCGAACGCGCTGCAGTACGTCCGGTACTGCTACGGCGGGCGGCTGCCCGACTCGATGCGCGACTGGGTGCGCAACGATCTGGCCGGCAAGGGCGCCGCCAGGCGGATGATGATCCGGGTCGCCGTTCCGGCGGTACTGGTGCTTGCCCCGTTCTGGCTGATCCCGACGACGCTGGACGTCCACTTGAGCATGACGCTGCCGATCCTCATCCCGTTCGTGTACTTCTCGCACGCGCTCAACAAGGTGTGGCGCCGCCACATGCTGCAGGTGCACAACCTCGACCCGAATCTCGTCGACGAACGCCGTCGCCAGCGCGATGCCCACATCCACCAGGCCTACATCGAGCGCTACGGCCCGCGCCCAGAGTCGGAACCGTTCCGCGGCCACGACATTTAGCTTCCGCCCGGCGACGACGCAGTTTGCGTAGCGACCCGAGAGCGACGGGCTATGCGCGCGGTAGCCCGCCGAGTTCGTCGAAGGCCTGCGCCCAGCCGACCAGGCGGTCCGTCGCACCGACCAGCTCGTCGCGGTAGCGCTGCCGTGAAGCAGCCGGCGCAGCGCCGCGATCACCATTCGCTGATGACACCAATTGCGCTGCGGCGGTGACCATTTCGTTGTACTGCCGGACACCGGCGCTCAGCTGCGCGGTGAACGCGTTGATGGTGGGCGCCAGGTATGAGCGTGATTGCGGGGTGCGAGTCCGCCGCGCGCTCCATCGACACCACCTCGGCGGCGGTGGCCGCCATGGCGGCGGCGAGCTCTTGTCTGGCCGCCGCGGTCAGATCGCGGATCTCGGTGTCGGGCAGCATGTTGCCCCGCTCCATGACCCCGAGCAGCGAGAAGAAGCCCGCGCTCGGAGGCGCCCAGCGCGGACATCGCCGGCCGCGCCGCCGAACTCGGCGGCGGCAGTCGCCGGCTGCTGGCGGGTCGCTGCGCCGGCAGCGGCTCCGCGCGCAGCCAGCGGTAGCGGAGCAGCAACAGCGTCGCCGGAATCGCCATCGCTACCGCAGCGACCCCGCCGGTGATCTCGAGCAACAGCGCGAACCAGCCCCAGGCCGCCAGGACCGCCGTCACCACGCCCCAGAACACGCATCCGGCGGCGAATATCAGACCCCACCGCAGCGCACGGCGCCGCCGGCGCAGCAGCCGTGCCCGCGGATCGGTGGCGGCGCTGATCTTCTGCGCCACCAGCGTCGGAAAGATCGCTGGCGGTGTCGAAACCGCGCTGCAGCAGCGCGCGCCATGGCCCGCCGCGTACGGCACTGCGACCGGACTCCACCGCCATTCGGCTCCGCTCGTCTACTGCTGGCCGATGGGCTTCTCGGCAGGGGCGGCTTGGGGGCCGCCGCCGGGGTGGCGGGGGTCGCCGCCGGAGTGCCCGCCGATCCCCCGGCCGGCAAAGCCTCGCCGCGCATCGACGCGCGGATCTGCTCCAACCGCGAGTGGCCGGCCATCTGCACGCCGGCCTGCTGGACCTCGATCATGCGGCCCTGCACCGAGTTCTGCGCCAGCTCGGCCTCGCCCATCGCGTTGGCGTAGCGGCGTTCGATCTTGTCGCGCACCTCGTCGAGGCTCGGGGTGGTTGCCCGGGGCGGCGATCTCGCTCATCGACCGCAGCGACGCGCTGACCTGCTCCTGCATCTTGGCCTGCTCGAGCTGGCTGAGCAGCTTGGTGCGCTCGGCGATCTTCTGCTGCAGCACCATCGCGTTCTGCTCGACGGCCTTCTTGGCCTGCGCCGCGGCGGCCAGCGCCTGGTCGTGCAGTCGCCTTGAGGTCTTCGACGCTCTGCTCGGCGGTCACCAACTGGGCCGCGAACGCCTCGGCGGCGTTGTTGTACTCGGTGGCCTTGGCGGTGTCTCCGGCCGCGGTGGCCTGGTCGGCCAGCGTCACCGCCTGTCGGACGTTGACCTGCAGCTTCTCGATGTCGGCGAGCTGCCGGTTGAGCCGCATCTCGAGTTGGCGCTGGTTGCCGATCACCTGCGCGGCTTGCTGGGTCAGCGCCTGGTGCTGACGCTGCGCTTCCTCGATGGCCTGCTGGATCTGCACCTTGGGGTCGGCGTGCTCGTCGATCTTCGCGTTGAACAGCGCCATGAAGTACTTCCACGCTTTGACGAACGGATTGGCCATGGATTAGCTCCGCCTTCGTATGTAGATGTCTGCACTCATCCTGAGGCTCAATTTATCGGTTCCACGCCGATTGCCACACCCTTGCTACGCGGGCTAAGCAACCGCCATCGAGACAACCGGTCGGAATGACGACCTTGGTGCTGGCATCGATGTTGGCCGCGCTGGCCGCGTCGCTCACGCCGGGCCAGTTGCTGACCGGCCTCGACGAGCAGCTGTGACAACGGCACATCCAGCGCGTCGCAGATCGCGTTGAGCAGCTCGCTGGATGCCTCCTTGCGGCCGCGCTCGACCTCGGATAGGTATCCCAGGCTGACGCGGGCAGAGTCGGAGACTTCACGCAGCGTCCGGCCTTGTTTGGTGCGGGCGCGACGCAGTACGTCGCCGAGGACCTCGCGCAGCAATGACGGCATCGCGCTCTCCTTAAGTCCGGTCAGCTGGGATCGATCATCAGGTCAACGACCACCGCGCCGCCATTGGTTCCCGACGCGGCTGCTTTCGGGCGGGCATCGTCAGTCAGTTAGCGGGTCGTCCACGAACGTCCCTTGCGGCGGACACGACGTAGTCGACGCCGGTGACCAGGGTCAGCACGATCGCGGCGGCCATCACCACCCACGCCGCCACCTGCCACGATCCCGACAGCGGCAGCACGAACAATCCGATCGCGACGGCCTGCACGAGGGTTTTCAGTTTGCCGCCGCGACTGGCCGGGATGACGCCGCGGCGCAGCACGGCAAACCGCAACACGGTGATCCCGACCTCGCGGGCCAGGATGACCACCGTCACCCACCAGGGCAGGTCGCCGAGCATGGACAGCCCGATCAACGCCGCGCCGATGAGCGTCTTGTCCGCGATCGGGTCGGCCATCGTGCCGAATTCGGTCACCATGCCGTAATTGCGGGCCAGCGCGCCGTCGAAGCGGTCGGTGATCACGGCGACGGCGAAAACCACGAAAGCGATGATGCGGCTGGCGGTTTGGTGGCCGTTACCGGCGAACAGCGCCAGCAGAAACACCGGGACCAGTACCAGCCGCAGCAGCGTCAGCACGTTGGCGAGGTTGGTGACCCGCACGCGCGGGACTGCCGGACCGGTTTGAGGCTGCCCCGACACGGCAACAGAATATCGGTTGCTCGCGCCGATAACCGCTCGAAGTCGCGATACGTGTCCCGCACCCGGCTGAGCGCACGTGCCGGGCGGTCCGGACGGCCAGAGCCGGCCGGTGATCCGGCGCGCGCGGACCTCTGACGTCCCGGCGATCAAGCAGCTGGTCGACACCTACGCCGGCAAGATCCTGCTGGAAAAGAACCTGGTGACGCTGTATGAAGCCGTCCAGGAGTTCTGGGTGGCCGAAAGCACGGCGCGGCAGTAGGAGGTGGTCGGCTGCGGCGCGTTGCACGTGCTGTGGGCCGATCTGGGCGAGGTGCGCACCGTGGCCGTCGACCCGACGATGACCGGGCCACGGCATCGGCCATGCCATCGTCGACAAGCTTCTCGACGTCGCCCGGGAACTGCAGCTGCAGCGGTTGTTCGTGTTGACCTTCGAGACCGAGTTCTTCGGCCGGCACGGGTTCACCGAGATCGAAGGGCACGCCGGTGACCGCCGAGGTGTACGAGGAGATGTGCCGCTCCTATGACATCGGTGTCGCCGAGTTCCTCGACCTCAGCTACGTCAAGCCCAACATCCTGGGCAACTCGCGGATGCTGTTGGTGCTCTGACGACGGACAAATTGCCGTGCGCACGTTGACGCTGATCGGGCTGGCGGCCGTCATGGTGTGGGCCGCCCCCGGGTGCTCGGTCGATCGCCGTCATGACGCGGAACTGGTCGACCGGGAGATCAAAGCGATGCCCGGCGTCGCCGGCACCGACATGAACTACGAGTCGAGCTTCGAGAACGGACAGAACTTTCGGCTTATCGTGCGGCTCGATCCTCGGGTCACCGCAACCGCAAGCCGGCGAGATCGGACGCACGTTCGTCGACCAGATGCAGCGGCATCATCTCGGCGGCCACAAGGTGGAATTCGACATCCGTTATCCCGCGGAGCCGCAACAGAAGAACAACTACCTGACCGCCTATTCGCAGGCCGCATTCACACTCGGCGAGAACGCGAGCCCGCCCGCTGACCCCGGCGCGTCCGACGTCGGCGACAGCATTGCCGTCTGGCTGCACGCGATCCGCTCCCCGATCGCCGAATATGTCGACCTCAACCAGCCGACGTGGGCTGGATCCGCGCAAAGCGGCGACATCGTCGTTACTCTCAAACCGGGCGCGACGGCTGCTGAGGCGCACGGCGCTGCAAACCGGCGACCCAAGCTTGGCGGATGCGACATGGCGGATCATGATCACGGCCGACCCCAGCTATCGCCCCCAGGAATACACGTCAAAACCCACACCGCCCAGCGATCACGACATGGGGCTGTGGAGCCGAATCATCGCCATCGTCGGCCCACACGATGAAGCCAGCGGGTCCACCCAGATACGCGGCCAAGACCTGCCTGGGCCGAGACGGAAATCCAGATCAGCCTGCCGACCGGTGAACCGGGCGTCCACCAAACCGCATTCGCAGGTCGCGGATCTGCTGCCGCAGTTCGGTGCACGCCGGTAGGGCTGAAGATGTACACCTCCGACGGACCCGTGGATAATGCGTTGCTCGGCGGATGCCGGCATCACACGCCGGACGCACCGGCGACTCCCGCTGGAAGCTGAGATGTCCCGACGTTACGAGAAGTGTTGACGCTCAGTCGGTTTCGCTGTCATCGCCATCGTCGCCGCCCGCACCGCGGATGGACGTCAGGGTCGCGGCCAGCTCATCGGGCTTGACCAGCACGTCGCGGGCTTTGGAACCTTCGCTCGGGCCGACGATCCCGCGGGTCTCCATCAGGTCCATCAACCGGCCGGCTTTGGCGAACCCGACGCGAAGCTTGCGCTGCAGCATCGACGTGGAGCCGAACTGGCTGGACACCACCAACTCCACGGCCTGCAAGAACACGTCCATGTCGTCGCCGATATCGGGGTCGACGTCCGTGCGCTCGCCGGTCGGCTTGGCGGTCGTGACGCCCTCGGTGTATTCAGGCTCGGCCTGTTCTTTGCAGGCGCTGACGACAGCGTGGATCTCCTCGTCGGTGATGAACGCTCCCTGCAGGCGGATCGGCTTACTCGCGCCCATCGGCAGGAACAGGCCGTCGCCCATGCCGATCAGCTTCTCCGCCCCCGCCTGGTCCAGGATCACCCTGCTGTCGGTCAGCGACGACGTCGCGAACGCCAGTCGGGACGGCACGTTGGTCTTGATCAGACCGGTGACCACGTCGACCGATGGCCGCTGGGTGGCCAGCACCAGGTGAATGCCTGCGGCGCGGGCCTTTTGGGTTATCCGCACGATGGCGTCCTCGACGTCGCGCGGCGCGGTCATCATCAGGTCGGCCAGCTCGTCGACGATCGCCACAACGTAGGGGTAGGGCCGGTATTCGCGTTGGCTGCCCAGCGGTGCGGTGATGGCGCCGGATCGCACCTTGTCGTTGAAGTCGTCGATGTGACGCACCCGCGACGCCTGCATGTCCTGGTAGCGCTGTTCCATCTCCTCGACCAGCCAGGCCAGCGCGGCGGCGGCCTTCTTCGGCTGGGTGATGATCGGCGTGATCAGATGCGGAATGCCTTCGTACGGCGTCAGTTCCACCATCTTCGGGTCGATCAGGATCATCCTGACTTCTTCCGGGGTGGCCCGCGCCAGCAGCGACACCAGCATCGAGTTGACGAAGCTGGACTTTCCCGAACCGGTGGAACCGGCCACCAGCAGGTGCGGCATCTTGGCCAGGTTGGCGGAGATGAAGTCGCCTTCAATGTCCTTGCCCAGTCCGATCACCAACGGGTGGTGGTCGCGGCGAGTCGACGGCGCGGTCAGCACGTCGGCCAACCGAACCATTTCCCGGTCGGTGTTGGGCACCTCGATGCCGACGGCGGACTTGCCCGGGATCGGCGCCAGCATCCGCACACTCTCGGTGGCCACCGCGTAGGCGATATTGCGGTGCAGCGCAGTGATCTTCTCCACCTTCACGCCCGGACCCAGCTCCACCTCGTAGCGGGTGACGGTCGGGCCGCGAGTACATCCGGTGACCGCCGCGTCGACCTTGAACTGCTCCAGCACCGACGTGATCGCGTCGACCATCTGGTCGTTGGCCGCGCTGCGCCTCTTGGGCGGATCACCGGCGACCAGCAGGCTCAGCGACGGCAGCGTGTAGGGACCCTCGACGACCCGGTCGAGCGTCAAGGTGTCCTGTTTGCCGGCGGATTTGGCGCCACGCTGCCGGAGCCCGCGGCTGCGCGCGACGGCGGGCTCCGGCACCGTCGGGCTGTCGTCCGCCTCGACCGGAGCGGGCCACGCCTGCGCTTCGTCGTCGCGGTAGGACGACGGGTCGTCGTAGTAACCGTCGGAAAAGTCTTCGGCCACATCATTTCCTACAGCCGGTTCAACGTCGTAGGCCTCGTCGTCGGCTTCGCCGTAGAACATCCGGGTGCCGAACATGGATCGCAACGTGTCGGGCACTTCCCGGATGGTGGTGCCGGTCACCAGCAGCAGTCCGAACAACGCGCCGATGAACAACAGCGGCGCGCAAATCCATGCCGTCAACCCCTCCGAAAGCGGTCCCCCGATGGCGAATCCGATGAATCCCGCGGCGTGCGCGCGCCCGGCCGGACTGTCCGGCGAGCCGGCCCACAAATGCCAGAGGCCCAACACCGGCAGCGCGACCATCGCCGCGCCCAGCACCAGCCGCGGCCGTGCATCGGGGTTGGGCTCGGTGCGCATCAACAGCACCGCTATACCCGCGGTGACCACCGGCAGCAGCACCACCGCCGAGCCGATGAACATCCGCAGCACCGAGTCGACCCAGGCGCCGACCGGGCGGGCAGCGTCGAACCAGGAGCTGGCGGCGACCACGACCGCAAGCCCCAGCAGGGCCAGGGCAATCCCATCGCGGCGGTGCCCGGGGTCGATGTCACGGGCCCGACCGACCGACCGCGCGGTCGTGCCGGTCCCCTTGGCCACCATCAACCAGGTTGCCCGCACGGCCCGCCCGCAGGTCAGCCCGGCGCTGGCCACTAGCGACCGGCGCCGCCGGGTGGGCTTGGTCGCCTTCCGGCGGGGCGCCGCCGGCCGCGTGCTTCGGGACCCACCGCGCGAAGTGGCCTTTGACCTGCTCGTTCGGGCTCCGGAGCGGGCGACGGTCTTGTTAGCCATGGGGACAAGCCTAGTCGCAATCGCCTCATATTCACCATCTGCCACACGGCTCACAAATGTGTATCGATTCGGTCATCGTCTGGGACCTAACATGGCGAAATGGCCGAACCCACTGCTCTTCGACCCGTTTCGGGTATTCCGAGAGCCAGCAAGGTCCTCTGCGCTGTCTACGCCGTAATTTCGATTGCCGCTTTGATAGCCACCTGGAGCCAAAACGTTGCCTATTTCGACCGCCCCGCGCGCTTTCTCGCCGCGTTTCTCGAGGACACGAAAACCACGCCCGTGTCGAGGTCGCTGACGGTTGACATCCTGCTCTTCTTCCTTGCCGCCTCGGTGCTCATGGTGGTCGAGGCCAGAAAGCACGGCATCAGGTTCGTCTGGCTCTACATCGCGGGCGGGGCCGCGATCGCCATCAGCGTGACGTTCCCCCTGTTCCTCATCGCCCGCGAAGTCCGCATTGGAAAGACGGCTCCGTCCCGGCTGGGCACGGCCGATACCCTTGGCCTTGCCGCGTTCGCGACCGCGGTTGCAGCTCTCACCATTTGGGTGGACGCGGGATGACCGACGCGGCCCGTCCGTGAGTGAGTAGGGTGACAGCGGTCACTTTGCTCTCCACAGCCATCCACCCCAGCAGCTCGCAGGAGGCCCGCAATGCCCGTCGTCGTCGTTGCCACCTTGACCGTCAAGCCGGAATCGGTCGACACCGTCCGCGACATCCTCACCACCGCGGCCAAGGAGGTGCACGAGGAGCCCGGCTGTCAGTTGTATTCGGTACACGAATCGGGCGAAACCTTCGTGTTCGTCGAGCAATGGGCCGACGAAGAGGCACTGAAGACCCACAGCTCTGCCCCCGCGGTAGCCAAGATGTTCTCCGCGGCCGGTGAGCACCTGGCCGGCGCGCCGGACATCAAGATGCTGCAGCCCGTCCCGGCGGGCGATCCGGACAAAGGGCAGCTGCGCGCCTGATGGGCGGCCCACTAGAGGGCAAAGTCGCCTTCATCACCGGCGCGGCGCGCGGTCAGGGTCGCGCGCATGCCGTGCGGCTGGCCGCTGACGGCGCACGCATCATCGCTGTCGACCTGTGCGACCAGATCGCCAGCGTCCCGTATCCACTGGCCACCCCGGACGACCTGGCGGCCACCGTCAAACTGGTCGAGGACATCGGCTCGGCCATCGTGGCCAAGCAGGGCGACGTCCGTGACCGGACATCGCTGTCGTCGGCCCTGCAAGCGGGGCTGGACGAATTCGGCCGCCTCGACATCGTCATCGCCAATGCCGGTATCGCTCCTATGCAATCCGGTGACGACGGCTGGCATGACGTCATCGACGTCAACCTCACCGGCGTCTACAACACCATCAAGGTCGCGATACCGACGATGGTCAAGCAGGGTGACGGCGGATCGATCGTGTTGATCAGCTCGAGCGCCGGGCTGGCTGGCGTCGGCAGTCCGGACGCCGGTTCCGTCGGCTACGCCGCCGCCAAGCACGGGGTGGTCGGGTTGATGCGGATCTATGCGAATCTGCTTGCGCGGGAGAATATCCGGGTCAACTCGATCCATCCTTCCGGTGTCGAAACCCCGATGATCAACAACGAGTTCACCCGGGAATGGCTGGCGAAGATGGCGGCCGCGGTCGACAACCCGGGCGCGCTGGGCAATGCGATGCCGGTGGAGGTACTGCAGGCCGAAGACATCGCCAACGCAGTGGCGTGGCTGGTGTCCGACCAGGCACGCTACGTCACCGGCGTGACCCTGCCGGTCGATGCGGGCTTCTTGAACAAATAGCAGCCATGCCACGAAATCCCGCGGCGCAGACAGCTTTCGGCCCGATGGTGCTGGTCGCCGTGGAACAAAGCGAGCCGGCCGGGCGGCGACTGGTGGACGACGACTTGGCGGCGCGGTTTTTACCGACGGCAACGCGATGGCTGCTGGCCGCGACGCCGCCCGCGCTGCTGCGACGACTGATGATGGCGGCGATCGAGCGCAGCGGCCCGGGGATGTGGGCCAATTTCGTGTGCCGCAAACGCTATATCGCCGACAAGGTCACCGAGTCGTTCGACGGCATCGACGCGGTCGTCGTGCTGGGCGCCGGAATGGACACCCTCGCCTACCGGTTGGCCCGGAAAAGCGACATCCCGATCTTCGAAGTCGATTTACCGGTCAACATCGAACGCAAGGCCGCAGCCGTGCGACGGGTGCTGGGTGAGCTGCCGAGTTCAGTTCGCTTGGTGCCGTCGGACTTCGAGCGCGACGACGTTTTCGCCGCACTGGCCGGGCGAGGCTACCGCGCCGATTACCGCACGTTCTTCATCTGGGAGGCCGTGACGCAGTACCTCACCGCCGACGCGGTGCACGCCACGCTCGACAGCCTGCGGCCGGCGGCGTCAGGCAGCCGTCTGGTGTTCACCTACGTGCGGCGCGATTTCCTCGACGGCGTCAACCTCTACGGCGCCCAGCAGCTGTACCGCAGGTTTCGGCAGCGGCAACAGCTGTGGCACTTCGGGTTGCAGCCCGAGGAGGTTTCGGCGTTTCTGGACGAGCACGGCTGGCAGCTGGTGGAGCAGCTGGGACCTGAGGACATCGTGCGGCGTTACGTCGAGCCGACCGGTCGCAACCTGACCGCATCACAGGTTGAATGGTCGGCCTACGCCGAAAAGGCTTAGGTACCGGGAGCTGGCCGGTCCCGACACGCCGCAGCGTGAGCATCCCTGGTCAGGCCTATAACAGCGTCATACTCAGCTCGTGGCCAGCAACGAGGCTGCCCGTTCAACCGGCCCATTGGCGCCGATGTCTCGGCGCCAGGTGTCCGCTGCTTACCGATTCCTATCGCCACACCACGCCGCGGTGCTCGACGCCGCTGTCCGGCATTTGATTCCCAGGACGTCAGTGCACGTGGTCGCTTACGTCGACCGGCTGCTGTCGCTGCTCGACGCCCAGACCTTCGCGCGGCGTATCCGGGTTGCTGACCCTCGCGACCAATACACCGATGGCATCGCCTTGCTCGACGAACTGGCCGGCGGCGACTTCAGCGCGGTGCCCCGTCTGCGTCAAGACCTCATCCTGTCCCACACTCAGGTCGCGTCGTTCGCCAGTTTGCTGTTCGATCACATCGTTGAGGCGATCTGCGCCCCGCCGGAAGATCTTTACGAAACCGGATAGCAAATCCGACACGCCGGACCCTGCATCCGCTGGTCGGTCCCAAACCCACGTCATACTCTGCCCGTGGCCAGCGACGGGCCCGCCCACAGCAGCGGTCTGTCGGCGCCGGTGACCCGGCGCACGGTGCTTGGCGGGCTAACCTTGCTGCCGCTGGCCGCGGTGCGCGGCGTCGTCCCGGCCGCTTCCGCCGATCCAGCCGATGCCGCCAATGCCGCCGACACGTCGTACCTGTACCTCTCAGAGCACCAGGCCGCGGTGCTCGACGCCGCCACCCGCCGCCTGATCCCCGGCCCGGGCGACGACCCGGGCGAGACCAGTCCGGGGGCACACGAAGCGAACGTGGTCCGCTACATCGACATCATGCTTGGGGCGTTCTCGTTCTCGCCGCCGAAGGTGCACGCCGGCGGGCCGTGGAGCAACCGCGCCGGTGGCTCCGAGGACTTCATGGCCAACTTCGTTCCGCTCGACCGCGCCCAGAACTACGCCTGGCAACAGCGAATCGCCAACCTGCGCACCCAGTACACCAACGGCATCGCGCTCCTCGACCAGCTGGCCGGCGGCGACTTCACGACGGTGTCGCAGACGAAACAGAACAGCATCCTGGCCACCGGTCAGGCCGTGTCCTTCACCCAATTGCTGTTCGGGCATGCCATCGAGGGGATGTACTCCGTTCCGGAGTACGGCGGCAACGCCAACCTCGTGGGTTGGCAAGACATCGCCTGGCCGGGGGACATCCAGCCGCGGGGCTACACCGACGCCGAAGTCGAGGCGCCCCAAGGGGACATCTGCGGCACGAGCGGGATCGTCGGCCTGCTGCTGCGCGGAGGGTGGACGCAGGCCATCGCCAAGATGGGCGGAAAGGGCGGCGTAAATGCCTAAGGCGATCATCGTCGGCTCGGGACCGGGCGGATCGGTGATGGCGTGGGAACTCGCCGAGGCCGGCTGGGACGTCGTGATCTTCGAGATGGGCCCTAACTACTACACCAATATCGAAGGGCAAGGGCCGTTCCCGACGGTGTTCTCTAACGACGAGCTCAAGTCGCAGTTCCGCTATTTCGAACAGCCGGACCCGCTGGCCTACCCGCGCACGTTTCGCCAAACAGCCAGCCAAAACGCGGCGAACACCTACGTCGGCGACGTCAACGATCTTCCTAACCAGGTCGGCGGCGGATTCCCGCACTCGGACGTGAAAACCACCCGGATGTGGGATATCGACTTCAAGGGACTGTCGCTGCTCGGCCCGGTGCCCGGGGCGGACATGGCGGATTGGCCGTTCGAGTACAGCGACCTGGTGCCGTACTACGACGAGATCGAGACGTTGATCGGAGTGCAGGGCGATCTCGGATCGATACCCGCATTCGTGCAGAAGCACCAGCCGCAAACCAAGCCCTTCCCGATGCCCCCAGGGCCGCAGATGCGCTCGTCGACTCTGCTTGCTGCGGGGGCGAAACGCCTTGGGCTGCATCCCTTTCCGTTCCCAATGGCGGCCAATTCGGTCGAATACAACGGCTCCCCGGCGTGCAACAACTGCGGGTTCTGCTCCGGGTACGGGTGCCCGATCTCCGCCAAGCCGGGAAACCTCATCCCGCTGCGGCGGGCGCTGCAGACCGGGCGGGCGCAGTTGCGGGCACAGACGACCGTCACCCAGGTCAACTACACCGGCCGCCGGGCCACCGGCGTGTCCTTTCTCGACCCGCAGGGCAACCCTGGTGGGGAAAGCGCCGACGTCGTTGTGCTGTCGTGCTCGGCGATCTTGACGCCGCGTCTGGCGTTGCTGTCCAACCTGCCGGACCCCTACGCCCGCATCGGCAAACGGATCATGTTTCAAAACTTCTACGATGGGTTCGCCATCTTCCTCAACCAGCGCGTGCACGCCTACCGCGGTCGGTCGAACACGCAGGTCGTGTTCGACTTCAACGATCCCAACTTCCCCGGGGCTCGGGCCTTTGCCCGGCTGTGCGGGCTGCCCTACATCCGTGCGGGCCTGTGCGAGCTCGGCGGCAGCCAGAACCCGATCGCGGAGGGCAAGTTTTACCAGGAGATCCTGGGGTTTCTGCCCGGGGTGCAGTTTTTCGGCCGCCCGTTCAAGGAGCTGATGCGCGCCTCGCTACTGCGCGACCGGCTCGCCGGCGTCGATTGTTTCGGCACCGACATGCCATATCTGACCAACAACGTCACGCTCGACCCGACGATCAAAGACCTCAACGGCCAGCCCGCGCCCCGGATTACCTACCAGATCGGAAAGTTCGAGAAGGCCTCCCAAGACTTCTTCGTGCCGCTGGTTTCCGCGATGTGCGGGGCATCCGGCGCGCAGCTGTACGCCGCCGTACCCCAGAGCACCGCAAATTCACTGGGCGGCGTCGCACCACCAGGCGGCCTGCACACCATGGGCGGGATGCAGATGGGCGTGAACCCGATGACGAGCGTCGTCGACGGGAATGGCCGAATGCACCAGATGGACAACGTGTTCTGCGCCGACGGGAGCGTGTTCGCCACCTCCGGCGGCTCCAACCCGACCAACACGATCATGGCGGTCGCGCTGCGCACCGCGCGCGGGCTTACCGGCAGGCGGTATCCCTCGCAGACTCCCGCGTTCGCCCAACGGAGCTGAGGTAAAACTGGCGGTATGCCAATCATCGGTGTCGATCATGTTCAGTTGGCAATGCCCGCCGGCGGGGAGGACGTGGCCCGCTCTTTCTACCGCGACGTGCTCGGCCTGCCGGAGCAGCCCAAGCCGCCGAAACTGGCCAAGCGCGGCGGGTGCTGGTTCGGCACCGGCGCCGTGCGCATCCACCTCGGGGTGGACCCGCAGTTTCACCCCGCCACCAAGGCGCACCCCGGGCTGCTGGTCGCCGACTTGGAGTCGATGCTGCGCACGTGCCGCGAGCACGGCCTGGAAATCGCCGACGCCGAGCCGCTGGATGGGTTCACCCGCGCCTACGTCAACGACCCCTTCGGCAACCGGCTGGAATTGATGGAGCCCGACACCTGAAGGCTCAGCTGCTTGGCCCACACTTCTTGAGGAGGGACCCATGTCGAACGGTCAGGCGCTCGAAGAACTCCGCACCGACGGCTACGTCATCCTTCGCGGTGTCCTTCCGGACCCGGTTCTCGAGGAAGCGCGCAACGCGCTTCGTCCACTTTTGGATCGCCAAGCCTGGGCAAAGGGAGAGTTCTTCGGCAATCGGACCCGGCGCGTTCACAACATCCTTGCCAAGACCCGCGCCGTCGACGCTCTTGTCGCCCACCCCGCAGTCCTGGAGTTGCTGCGGGGCACGCTCATTCAGCCGCAGGTTTCGATTGTGAACGCAATCGAGATCCACCCGGGCGAGACGGCTCAGTTTCTGCACCAGGACGACGTGGTGTTTCCGATCGTGCGTCCGCATCCGCCGCTAATCGTGAACACCATGTGGGCGCTAACCGAGTTCACGGCCGAGAATGGCGCGACCCGTCTGGTGCCGGGTAGTCAGGACGCGACCGAGTTGGACGAGGATCCTTCGATCGTGACCGCGGAGATGGAGCCGGGCTCAGTCCTCGTGTGGACCGGAGGGCTCTTCCACGGCGGGGGCGCCAACCGCGCCCAAGGACCACGCCTCGGGTTGAACGTGAACTACAACTGCGGCTGGCTTCGACAGCAAGAGAACCAATATCTCGCAATCCCGAAAGAGGTCGCCGCGACCCTTTCTGACGAGTTTCTTCGTCTTGTCGGCTATGACACCCATATCGACATCTACGGCCTGGTTGACCACCGTCACCCGCTCAGCGTGCTCGGTCGCGATGTGCCGGCAATCGCTTCGGCGGGAGGCGAAATTCTCGCCGGTGTCACCGCTGGTTCCGACGAAGCGGAAATCGACACGACCTAGCGATTGCGGCGTACCGTGAGCCAGGTCAGACTGGGCCGGAGTTCTGCGAATGGGTTTTCGTCGTCGTGTAACACCCACCCGCGGCGTAGCTGCCGGTGGTCTATTGGCCGTTGCGTTTTTTCCGATGGCCTGCATCGGCTCTGCCTTTGCCGACGACGCTTCCGACGCCGGCGTTTTCGACCCGCTGTTCCAGGATTTCTTCGGGTTCCAGACCGTTGCGTCGGAACCAGTCACGGTCTATTCGGTATCTGGCGAACCGCCGATTTTTCAGAGCATTCATCAGACCGAGTTCTTCGACACCGGCTCTGCCGGCACGCTGCCGGCCGGGCTGTTCCAGGTCGACAACGAAGTCATCACGTCGGCGTTCGGTCCCGCCAGCGCCGAACTCCTCGTGACCAGTTCCGCGGAAGGCACGAGCGCCCCGCCGGTCGGATCGGTATACGACGTTATCGACATCGCGAAGGGCTTCGAGAATGTCTACGCCGACATCGCACCGACGACGCCCGGCGGCGCAGACACGCTGTCGGACACCTTGGTCACGCCCTTCGGCGACATTCCCCTCATGACGTCGCTACACGCATATCTGGATCCCACGGAATCGTTCTTCCTCTACCAGCCCACGGATCCGTCAACCGACGCCGCGGATCCTTCGACGGTCAGCTCGGTGAACGACATCACCAACGCTTCCGCCTTTTTCAACCAATACTTCGAGAATGTCTTTGGGTTTGAACAAGATACGTCGCAACCGACAACGGTCACCGATATCGCTGCGATCCCGCCCCTTTATCAGAGCGTTCATCAAACCGAATTCTTCGACACCACATCCACCGGCACGCTCCCGGCTGGGTGGTTCGAGGCCCAAGACAACGTTTTGACGAGAACGACGGGCCCTCGTTTCTCCGAACTTCTCGTCACAAATTCCGAGCAAGGCACGAGCGCCCCGCCGGTCGGATCGGTGTACGAGATCAACAACATGGGTAGCGGCTTCGAGAATATTTACGCCGACATCGCGCCGACGACACCCGGCGGCACGGACACGCTTTCGGATACCTTGGTCACGCCGTTCGGGGATATTCCGCTCATGACCGACTTGCACTCCTATTTCGACTCCGCGTATTCGTTCTACCAATACGATCCGTTGGCCACTGTCTCCCCCGACAACGCCGCCAGCTTCGATCCCACCCAACCCTTCGCTTTCTTCGGGTTCGAGCATGATGCGTCGGAACCGACAACGGTCACTGGGGTATCAGGGATCCTGCCGTCGGTCGACAGCGTTCACCTCAACGAATTCTTCAACTCTGGTACTAGTGGCACTTTTCAGGCGGACAGCAACGTGGTGACGAATGCGATGGGCCTGACGAACGCCGAAATCCTCGTCACCAGCTCCGACGACGCCACCAGCGCGCCGCCGGTTGGATCGGTCTATGACGTGATCAACATCGGCAGCGGCTTTGAGAACTTCTACTCCGACATCGCGCCGACGACGCCCGGCGGCACGGACATGCTCTCGGATACCTTGGTGACGCCCTTCGGCGACATTCCCCTCATGGTCGACTTCCACTCGCTGTTGAACCCAGCGGATTTATTCTTCTCCTACTGAGACAGGCGGCAGCGAGTCAGATTTCGATAACCGTCGGCACGATCATCGGCTGGCGGCGATAGGTCTCCCCCACCCACTTGCCGACCGTGCGGCGCACCGCTTGCGCGATCCGGATCGGGTCGGTGACGTTCTCGGCCGCCAACGATTCCAGCTCTGCCTCGACCTTGCGGACGGCCGGCTCCAGCGCCTTGGGATCTTCGGAGAAGCCGCGCGAGTGCAGATGCGGCGCCGCCGCCGGACGCCCGGTACCGCGCCCCACCACCACGGTCACCGCGACGAAGCCCGACGACAGGATGAGCCGCTCGCCCAACGTGATATCGCCGACGTCACCGGTGATCAGCCCGTCGACGAACATCTTGCCGACCGGCACCGCACCGGCGATGGCAACCTTGCCGGCGACCAGGTCGACGCTGACCCCGTTCTCCGCCAGGACAATCGACGATTCGGGCACTCCCGTGCTGGCGGCAAGCTTGGCGTTCGCCCGCAGCATCCGCCAGGTGCCGTGCACCGGCATGACGTTGCGCGGCCGGATCCCGTTGTACAGGAACAGCAGTTCACCGGCGTAGGCGTGGCCCGAAACATGCACGCGGACTTGCTGATTGGTGACGACTCGGGCGCCGATCTTGGCCAGCGAGTCGATGACGCCGTAGACGGCCTCCTCGTTGCCCGGTATCAGCGACGACGACAGGATGATGAGGTCCTCGGCGGTCAGCGTGATGCTGCGATGCTCGCCGCGGGACATCCGCGACAGCGCCGACATCGGCTCACCCTGAGTTCCGGTGGTGATCAGCACAATCTGCTCGGGCGCCATCATCTCCGCGGCGCCGATGTCGACCAGGTCGGAATCGGCCACCCGCAAGAAACCCAAGTCCCGGGCGATGCCCATGTTGCGCACCATCGACCGCCCGACGAACGACACCCGCCGGCCCAACGCCACCGCCGCATCGATGATCTGTTGCACCCGATCGACATTGGACGCGAAACACGCCACGAGGACGCGGCCGTGAGCTCCCCGGATCAGCCGGTGCAGCGTCGGGCCGACCTCACTTTCCGACGGCCCGACGCCGGGAATCTCGGCGTTGGTCGAGTCGCACAGGAACAGGTCGACGCCGGCGTCGCCCAGCCGGGACATGCCGGGCAGGTCGGTGGGACGCCCGTCCAACGGCAGTTGGTCGAGCTTGATGTCGCCGGTATGCAAAACGGTTCCGGCGGCGGTGCGCACCGCGATGGCCAGCGCGTCGGGAATGGAGTGGTTGACCGCGAAGTACTCGCATTCGAACACCCCGTGCGTGCTGCGCTGTCCCTCGGCCACCTCCACGAACACCGGTTTGATCCGGTGCTCACGACATTTCGCCGCAACCAGGGCCAGGGTGAACTTCGAGCCGACCACCGGAATGTCGGGACGCAGCTTGAGCAGGAACGGAATCGCCCCGATGTGGTCCTCGTGCGCGTGGGTCAGCACCAGCGCCTCGACGTCGTCGAGCCGGTCCTCGATATGACGCAGATCGGGCAGGATCAGGTCGACGCCGGGCTCGTCGTGGGTGGGAAACATCACCCCGCAGTCGATGATCAGCAACCGGCCCAGATGCTCGAAAACCGTCATGTTGCGGCCGATTTCGCTGATCCCGCCCAACGCGGTGATCCGCAGACCGCCAGTGGCCAGCGGACCCGGTGGCTTGAGGTCTACATCCACGTGCGAGCCGCCATCAGGCTCACCGCAGCACCGAGGCCGCGCGCATGTCGGCGGCCAGTGCGTCGATCTGTTCGGCCGGTCGCGGGCACCTGCGGCAGCCGCGGGTCGCCGACCTCGATGCCCTGTAGCCGCAACCCCGCCTTGGACATCGTCACCCCGCCGAGGCGGCTCATCGCATTGCACAGCGGGCTGATCGCGACGTTGATCTTGCGGGCGGTGGTGACATCACCGGAGGCGAAGGCGGACAGCAGGTCCCGGAGCTGACCGGCCGCCAGGTGGGAGATCACGCTGATGAATCCGGTGGCGCCCATCGCCAGCCAGGGCAGGTTCAGCGCGTCGTCGCCGGAGTAGTAGACCAGGCCGGTCTCGGCGATCAACTGCGCGCCGGCGTGCAGATCACCCTTGGCGTCTTTGACCCCGACGATGTTCGGGTGCGCCGCCAGCACGCGCAGGGTGTCCGATTCGATCGGTATGACCGAGCGGGGCGGGATGTCGTAGAGCAGCACCGGCAGCGGGGTTGCGTCGGCGACCGCGGTGAAGTGGGCGATCAGACCGGCCTGCGGCGGCCGCGAGTAGTACGGCGTCACGACCAGCAGCCCGTGCGCCCCCTCAGCGGCACACGCCTTGGCCAACTGGATGCTGTGCGCGGTGTCGTAGGTGCCGGCGCCGGCGATGACCCGGGCCCGGTCTCCCACCGCCTCCAGCACGGCCCGCAGCAGCGCGAGCTTCTCGGCATCGGTCGTGGTCGGCGACTCGCCAGTGGTGCCCGATATCACCAGCCCGTCGCAGCCGGCGTCGACGAGATGATTCGCCAGGCGGGCGGCGGCTGGGAGATCCAGGGAGCCGTCGGGGCCGAACGGCGTCACCATCGCGGTCAACAGCGTGCCCAGGCGTGCAAAGGCGTCGAATCCGCTGGTGCTCACGGACCCAAGGTTACCTGGCGACGCCAGCCTTTTTAGGTAGCGCAGCACTCATCAGCGACGACGCCGGCTCAGGCCTCGGTGGCCAGCGGACTCGTCGCCACCTCGGTGCCGTCGGCCAGCATGGCGATCTGGAAATCGCTGAACACCGCGGGTGCCACGTCGACGAGCTGACGCAGACATGCGATCGCCAGCCGGCGGATCTCCACATCGGCGTGCTCGCTGGCCCGCATCGCGATGAAGTGCCGCCACGCTCGGTAGTTCCCGGTGACCACGATGCGGGTCTCGGTGGCGTTGGGCAGCACGGCGCGGGCGGCCTGGCGGGCCTGTTTGCGGCGCAACACGGCGTTGGGTTGATCTGCGAATTTGGCTTCCAGCCTGCTCAGCAGTGCGGTGTAGGTCGCGCGGCTGGCGTCGGCGGCCTCGGCCAGCATCTGCTGCAATTCGGCATCGCCTTCGATGCCCGGCGGCACGACGACCTGCGACTCGTTTTCCGGCACGTAGCGCTGCGACAGCTGCGAATAGGAGAAGTGCCGGTGCCGGATCAGCTCGTGGGTGCAGGACCGCGAGATGCCGGTGATGTAGAACGACACGCTCGCGTGCTCGAGCACCGAGAAATGCCCGACGTCGATGATGTGCCGCAGATAGCCGGCGTTGGTCGCGGTCTTGGGATTGGGCTTGGACCAGCTCTGATAGCAGGCCCGGCCGGCGAACTCGACCAGCGCTTCGCCGCCGTCGGCGTCGGTGCTCCACGGCACGTCCGGCGGTGCGAGGAACTCGGTCTTGGCGATCAGTTGCACGTGCAACGGCGCGGTCTCGGCCACGGCGATCACCCTAGCCGGGCGGCTGCGGTGTCACGATCGACCGCTACCGGTCCGGTTGGCCAGTACGGCGTGCCGCGGTTGCGCATCGGCTCGCCGGCGGCGCAGGTTCACGATCGCGACCCGGTACACAAACGCGGGGTGGAGCAGGCGAATCGGCGAGTAGATGAGGCCGTTGACTTTGAAGAAGCGCACGGCGACAACGAGATCGGACTCGCACGCGGTCAGCGCCCAGTCCAGCAGCCGCGCGCTGAGCCGCAGCAACCTCGACCGTGGCCCTGTCACCCCCGGGAAGGTCAGGTCAGAGCCGGCGACCATCTGCCAGGCCACGCCGATCGGTTTCGCGGCGGCGCGGAAGTATCGCCGTGGCAGATCAGCGCCGCCGGCACGCAGACATTCCCGCAGCGTGGCAGCCTCCAGCGCCGCCACCGTCATCCCCTGCCCGTAGATGGGGTTGATGCTGCAGATCGCGTCGCCGCATACCAGTAGACCGTCGGGAAGTCGGGGCATCTTGTCGTAGCGGCGCCACTGGCTGGACGGCATGTGGTGATGGGCCACCTCGCCGATAGGTTCGGCTGCCCGCATCGCGGCAATCAGGTGGGCCGGGCAGTAGTCCTCGGCGAAAGACAGCATGCCGGCCAGGTCGCGAGGCGGCTGGTGTCCGACCATCCCGAAGACGGTGAACATCCACGTGTCGTTCTCATAGCCGGCCAGAAACATTCCGGTCGGCCTGTCGGGCGCGGGACCGATGTCGACCAGCATTTCCTTCACGCTGCCCGCGGGGATTCGCAGCAGTTGGCTCACGTAGTCCGTATGCATGACGATGTGGTCCTCGGCCGGTCGGCCGTACCCGAGAGTCTGCAGAAAAGCCGGGGTGTGCGCACCGCGGCCCATCGCGTCCACGACGACATCGGCCGTCAACTCTCGTTCGGCACCGCTATCGCGGTCGACCACACGGACTCCGGTGACGCGACCGCGATCGGGTGTCGACGTCAACGCGGTCACCTCGTGGCCGCCGAGGACCGTCACGTTTTTCAACGCCTGGACACGCCGCCGGACATGGCATTCCAGAAACGGCCTGCTCGGCATGTGCACCGCCAGTGCCGTGGGCTTACGCGCGATCGTGCCCGATCGGAGGATCTCGTGACCGCCGAAAGACAAGTGCAGCTTGGACAGCTCTCCGTCGTCCCAGACGGGGGCACCGTCGGCGACGAGTTCATTGAGGAACCCGGGGAACAGCTCGTCCAAGATTTGCGCACCGCGGGCCAACAGAACATGAACGTGCCGACCCTGCGGCACTCCCCGTCGGACAGCGGGGTCGTCCGGTAACACATCGCGCTCGACAACAGTGACGGTTTCGAAGAAGTCGGCCAGGACCCTGGCCGCAAGCAGTCCACCCATGCTCGCCCCGAGAACGACCGCGCGCTCACCCAGCCCTGCCATGGCGGAACTCCTGCGTGGAAGTCGAACGTTCGTCATCGTTGGCCGAACCACTTCACAGAAGGTACCAATCGGCGTACCGCGATTTCGCAGAATTGGCTGACCGACGCTGATTTCGTCTGCCGCCGTGGTGCGCTAGCGTTTACTGGGTCGCCGAATCATGTTGGGCTGCAGTCATAGTCATGTCTGCAATGGCTGTCAGAGCATCGAAGCCGGCGGCCGCCGCCTTGGCACGGTGTTGATCGGCAGAAGTTCCGATAGCCGTTTTCGTCGCCGCGCGCGTGCGCGAGCAGCGCCCGCGAGCGCAGCAGCGGGAGTTCGTGCAGCACGAAGCCCGGATCTGTCGGGACGGCGGCCAGTCGATCGATCGCTGCCTGCGCGTCTTGTTGGTCGCCAAAAGATCCGCGTCGCAACAGCAGTTGCACCAAAACGTCGGTGGCCCTTCCGCGCCAGATCATGTCGCCGCTTTCATAAGCGCCATCCACGACTGCGCGCGCCATTTCGATGGCACCGTCGAGATCCCCGATGCGGGCTTTCTCGATCGCGAATTCGGGGTCGACGATCGTCAGCGCGCTCAGTGAAAAATGTGCCGTCACAGCGGCATCGCGCGTCTTGGTGAACAGGTCGAGGCCCTCGTCGCGTTGCGTTCCGTCGCCAGTAACCAGAACCAGGCCTCGGCTGAGGAGACCCATGAATAGCACGAAGTCGTCGCTGGAACCCTCGGCGATGCGCAGCGCCTCGGCGGTCTCGCGCATGGCGGTCTCGTCAGCCGGCAGCGCCCCGAATGGTATGGAGGCAACGTATTTCCACAGCAGGGCGAAAACGTAACTCGTCGGGTCGAGCGGAGCGGCCATCGCGATTGAGGTGGCGGCGTCGTCTAGCCACCCTGGCATTCCCAGGCACATCTTGACGTGCCCGCGCATCGCGATCGCCGTGCTCAGCGGTGAACCGAAGATCAAGTCGCCCTTGGTGGGATCGCCGTCGGCCAAGTCGATGAGCCGATTCGACAATCGCATCGCCTCGATCATCTCGCCCGCCTGGCATTTGGCGTAGATTGCCGCGAACAGCAGAGCCACGGTCAGCGTCGGATCGCCGATCGACTCGAGCAGTTCGCTCTGCTCCGAAGCCACCTGCGCTGCCTCGCGGAAGCGGTTATGGAACGTCAACGCCATGATGAACCCGGTCATGCCGATCGCCAACGAGACTTTGTCGTCGGCCGCTGTGCACAGCTTTCGCAGTTCGTCGAAACCAGTGTCGGCGATGCTGCCGCCGGTTCGCCACAGGGTGCCGCACAGCAGGTTGCGCGGCGCGATCTGCAACGACGCCCGATCCGGGGCGTCGGGCGGTAGCCGGTCGGCGACCTGGCGGGCCCGCTGCCAGTTGGTGCGGGCCGCCCGAATGTCGCGAAACGACGACCAGGCGCCGGCGCGCATGTGCCAGTCGAACGCCGCGCGCAAATCCCCGGCGGCCTCGAGGTTTTCGGCGATCAAGGCGGCGTTCTCGTCGGCCGCCCCAGGATCCTGCTGCTCGATCGCGACGGCCAACCGGCGGTGCAATTCGGTGCGCCCGGCCTTCAACTGTGACTCGTAGGCGACCGTTCGGATCAACGGGTGCCGAAACGCGTACACGGCACGCGGGGTGAACATCACCTGGTCGATCAGCTCCACCTGCAGTAGCTCGGCGATCGCCTGCCCTACTTCGGTGTCATCCAGTAAGGGGGCCACCAGCTCAACCCTGAATCGCGCACCGACGACCGCTGCGGCATACAGGAACTGCTTGGCCGACCTGCCCAGCCGGTCGACCCGGGCGGCGATGGTGGCCATCAGGGTGCCCGGCACGCTGATGTCGGCGGCGGCGTCACAACAGAGGTAGGCGCCGGGATCGCCGTCGAGCACACCGCGCTGAGCCAGATCACGCACCATCTCCTCGGCGAAGAACGGGTTCCCGGCGGCCCGCTCGGCGACCCGCGCGGCCAGCGCACGCACAGACGGGTCATTCCCCAGCAGCTCGGTGGTCAACGCCGCGCTCTGCGCCGCGTTCAGCGGTGCCAGCGAGATCGTCTGCCCGCCCGGTGTCCGCGACAACGCGCCCCGGTATTCCGGGCGATAGGTCACCAGCACCATCGAATGGATTTGCGGCACCACCGTGACGAACTCAGCGAGCATGGCCTCGCTGACCTCGTCGATCCAGTGCAGATCCTCGATCACATATTGCGCCGGCGTGGTCCGGGCCAGAGCAACCGCATTCAACAGCGCTGCCAGCCGGCGCCGACGGGCATCGGCGGTGATCGCGGGCGGCACCGCGCCAGGGTCGCCGATGCCGAGTAGGTCGTCCAGCAGCAGCAGGTCCTCGGGGTTCGCATCAGGTATGCGGGCGCGGACTTGCGCCCGACCTGCGCTCTCGTCGAGGCCGCTGACCCCGAACACCCTGCGCAACAGGCGCGCCACCAGGAGAAACGGCACCTCGCGGGTATGGGATTCGCAGGCGACGGAAAACACCTCGACCCCGCGGGCGGTGGCCAGCGTCACCGCCTCGCGCGTGATGCGGCTCTTGCCGATACCGGGCGGCCCGACCACCCCGACCACACACCCGGCGCCGTTGATCGCCTGCTCGAGGATGCCGGCGACGGTGTTCATCTCCCAGGTACGCCCGACCAGAGTCGGCTCGCGTCGGCCGATCCCCGCGTGCTCGGCTGCGGCGCCCAGCAGTCGACGCGCGGGTAGCGGCTGCTCGGCACCCTTGACGTGCACCCACTCGGGGGCCCCCAGCAAGGTGGCGTGTTCAACCAGCCGCGCGGTGGACTCGCTGACCATCACCCCGCCGGGCGGGGCGACCGATTCCATCCGTTGCGCCAACCCGACCTGCTCGCCGACCGCGGTGTACGCCCCTGCGTCCGAACTGATTTCGCCGGCAATCACCCGGCCCGAGTTCAACCCGACCCGCAGCCGCAACACGACGCCGTCGCGCCGCTGTACTTCGTTGGCCAGCTTCGTGATGTGCTCCTGAATGTCCAAGGCCGCCAGACAGGCCCGAAAAGCGTGATCCTCCAGAGCGACTGGCGCCCCGAACAGCGCCATGATGCCGTCGCCGGTGAACTTGTCCACTGTGCCGCCGTAGCGCCGCGTGATCGTCGCCGCGCAGCCGAAGACGTCGGCCATGATCTCGCGCAACCGCTCCTCCCCTACCGCGGAGGCAATCGTCAAGGAATTCACCACGTCGGCGAACAAGACCGTCACTTGCTTGAACTCGGGCTGCTCTCCCGCTTCCGGCGCGGGCGCCCCGCATGCGTCGCAGAACCGGGCACCGTGGCGCAGTTCAGTGGCGCACGCTCGACACACCGCGCCTGCTGGCCCCATCCGCCTCTCCCGCCGCGATCAATGCACCAACACAGAGATTATCGACCGCCGGCGCTGCCGAGGAAGCTATTTGGATGACACGACACATGTCGGCAACGTTTTTGATCAGCGACATCCGGGTGACTGTTTTACGCTTTTCACCGGATCGTTTAAGTAGATTGACGATAATCAGGCTTCCCGCTGGTGAATTATGGGTTTTGCGCCCACTTTTCCACCACTTCAAGTACGTTTTCGGTTCGGGGATTTGCCACGCAAGGAGTTTCTTATGCCGCCCAGGAAGGCGTCCGGAGCGCCCAGCGGCAAACAGCCTCGCGCAGCGCGGGCCTGGGCCTGCTTCATGCGTGAGGATTACCCCGGCGCTGTGCGGTAGTACAAAGCGGCGATCCAAGCCGGCGGCACGCCCCGCCGAACTGCCAGGAGTGGGGCGAGATGCTCGCGCTCGCGGAGGCCAACGCCACCGCCCAGATCAACGTCGAAGTGCCTAAACCGGAGTATTTCAAACGCAAAAAGCTGCTGGAACCCCCTCCAGTGCGCGACGGCGACCTGCCCCGGCCGCCCCGGCGCCGCCGCGGCCACTGCTGCTTCAAGCACCTGCGTGTCTCGTTGGGCAACGCGCTCGGCGCAGCAGCGACGGTGTTCATGGATTGGCTTATCAACCTGGTGGGCCGGAAAATCGGCTACCGCGCGAGGGTCTGGACCGACTGGTACCACCGCTGCTGGGGGCTGGGAGTCCTGATATTGGCCTACATGCGGGAACAGCTGAACGCGCACAATTTGATAAGCACCTACCCGCCCGGGGAGCTGGTTGCCTTCCAAAAGCCGGGTCAGAGACCGCCGTTGGGCGTCACCCATTTCCGCACCGCCGACGGAAGCTGGAACAACCTCACGGATCCAATGGAGGGCGCCGCCTACACGCGCTTCCTGCGCAACGTTGATCTCTCAGTCACCTGCCCCGAGACGGACCCGCGATTAACCACGCCGAACCCGCGCCAGATCAGCCTCGAGCTACTCTCGCGCCCGATCGGTCCCGATGGCCGACCAGAGATGAAAGAAGTGCCATTCCTCAACCTGCTGGCCGCATCGTGGATCCAGTTCATGAACCATGACTGGGTCAACCACGGCGACACCTACCCTGACCGCTTCATCAGGGTGCCGTTGCCCCCCAACGATCCCGCGCGCAGTCGCTACCGGAAGACCGAATTGGCGATCGGCATGACCCAGCCTGACCCGACGCGCGGCCCTCAGTGGGAGCCGGCCTGCACGAGCTCGATCAACGAGGTCACCCATTGGTGGGACGGCTCGCAGATCTACGGCAGCGACCAGGCCACGCAGGACCGCCTGCGCAGCGGCGATATGGGCAAGATGAAGTTGGGCGACGACGGCTTGCTGCCGGTCGAGCCCGCCACCGACGTGGAGGACGCTGGCTTCAGGCGCAACTGGTGGATAGGCCTGACGATGTTGCACACCCTTTTCGTGCGCGAACACAACGCCATCTGCGACATGTTGTATGACGCCTATCCCAGCTGGGACGACAACCGCCTCTTCAATGTCGCGCGGCTGATCAACGCCGGGGTGATGGCCAAGATCCATTCCGTCGAGTGGACCCCGGCCATTCTGCCCAACCAGACGCTCGAAACAGGGCTGAACTCGAACTGGTACGGCTTGCTGACGTACCTGATGCATAAGGGCAAGGCGCGCAAGACAGTGTCCGAGGTCAACGTACGCAATCCCGAGCTCGGCGGCATCGTCGGTAACCCAATCAACAGACACCACAGCGCGTTTGGGTTGACCGAGGAATTTGTCGAGGTCTACCGTCTGCATTCGCTGCTACCCGAGACGCTACAGCTGCAGCGCCGCGGCCAAAAGGGCATCCCCAAGGAGGTGCCCCTACCCGCCACGCGCCAGCACGGCTCGGTCGACATCACGAAGAATTACGCGATGTCAGACCTCTTCTATTCGTTCGGCAACCAGCACCCGGGCGCGCTGGAGCTCAACAACTTTCCGCGCTTCATGCAGGAGCTCAGCGTCGCGGGCAATGCGTTCTTGGACATGGGCACGGTAGACATCGTGCGCGCACGGGAACGCGGTGTGCCGCGTTATAACGAGTTCCGCCGTCAGCTGGGGCTGACTGAGATCGACAGCTTTGCCGACCTGACCGACGATCCCGATGTTTTGATGAAGCTGAGAGCCGTTTACGGCGGCAATCCGGACAACGCCGACGACCCAGACAAAGTCGAGGACCTGGACCTGCTGATCGGCACGTTGGCCGAAGCCCAAAACCGCCGGCCCACCCGCTTCGGCTTCGGCGAGACGGTGTTTCAGATCTTCATCGTGAGCGCGAGCCGCCGCCTGCAGGCTGACCGTTTCTACACCGACTGCTACAACGAGGATGTTTACACGCCGCGAGGGCCTGCGCTGGATCGACCAGACCGACTTTAAAACCGTGATCCTGCGCCACTACCCTGAGCTCGCCGACACCGGCCTGGCCAACATCAAGAACGCTTTTGAGCCCTGGGACGAAGGGCCGACGTTGAAGCCCGAGCGCCATCCACTGCGCGCTTGGGACTGCGAATTGAAGCCTGACCCCTGGCGCGGCGACGCGTACCGCCATGCCTGAGCATCTTCGGGAGCACAAATGCTGAGATGGTTTCTGCGGCGAGGGTTTTGGGACTTCATAACGTTGGCTAAGTTCGTCGGGGCTAAGCCGGTCGACATCCCGAAGCCAACGGCTAAGTCGGGCGACATCAACCCGAAGCCGATGCGCGAGGCGATTCCCGATGTGCCGCTGTACAAGGTCATGGCTTGTTCGCCCGCCGACATCCCCGAGGATGAACGCTCTTGGCACGGCATCGTCTATCGGGTTCAGGTATGGCTGTACAAACTCTATTCACCCATGCAGCCGGGCCTGCCGCGAATCGACCCTGACCCGCAGGTGGCGTTGAAGCGAGCTTTCAACGGGTTGCGTCGCATCCTTTTCCACGACCCGAACTACCGGCCGAGTATCTGGGCAGCCCGGACCTCGGCTCGCTGGCAGTGCGCGGTCCCTACGCCTGCTACACAAACGCTGGCGCCGATGGCCATCTGGGAATGGGACCTGACCATGCTCGAAAAATACGAGCATCACCCCGGGCTGATAAATATCGGTTCCCGCGTGCTGTTTCGCGAAGATCCAGCCCGACGTTCGCTGCAGGCCGACAGCATCGAATGCGCGCTGAGCAAAGGCAAGCGCCCGATCACGCCAACCGATCCAGAGTGGGACCAGGCCTGCAAGATCGCGTTGTGCGCCGCCTCGACGCACCTGTCGCTCGTGCGTCACTTCAACTGGGTGCACTTGGCAGGCGGCGCGCAGTTGGCTATCGCGACGCGCAACAGCCTCCCGAAGGACCACCCCCTGTTCAGGCTGCTGTGGCCGTATATCTTCGGCACTCAGCAGAGCAACGACATGGTCACCCGCGGGCAGATGGCGCGTGGCGGCGACTTCGAGACCACCTTCAGCTTCACGTTCAAGGGCATGTGCGACTTGTTCGACGACACTTACCAGCAATATCGAGCACAGCGTCAACGACCCTGCGACGGAAGGTAATTTGCGCGGTTTGCGCGGCGCGAAGTTCGACACACCGACACAGCAGAACCTGGAGGAGCTGTTCGACGTCATGCACCGCTTCGTGCTGCGACTATCTGGATATTTACTACCCGAAGAAAGCCACCGGCGCCAAGCGACGTACGCAACGACACGCCGACGCGTGGCGTGGCTCGACGGAACTCAACGCGTTGCCTTCCCAACGGAGTTGGCGTCGACCCCGCAAAGTTCACGTGGCAGGAGTTGGCGCGGATGCTGGCGGGCCAGCTGTACTTGGTGACCGTGCAGCACGAGATCCTGGGCAGTTTCATGTGGAACTATCAGCTGTGGACGCACCGCCAGCCGGCGCGGATATACACGGATTTCCAGGCCGAGCCACTGGACGTCTACCAGCGGCTCGTCAACGCGAACTACATCCTGAACGTGCGCCGGCGTGCACTGATGCACAACTTCGATAACTTCGCGCTTGACCGCCGCGCCAGGCCGGCTATGTTGCGAGTTCCGGAGCGAGCTCGCCGCGCTGCAGGCAAAGATGGACAGCCAACCGCATGCGGTATGGCGGGTCTACCCGCGCGACTTGAAGGTCAACATCAACGCTTAACCTGGCTGATCCGGCTGCCCGGTCAGCGGCTCGCCGCGTCGCAGTGAGCCGATCCAGCCGTCGCGCCGCTCGCCGCGCTGTTCGAGCAGACCGCGCACCGTCCCGTCCATCCGGAATCCGCACCGTCCGGCGACCCGCCGCGATGCCCAGTTGCCCACGTGCGCCCGCCAATACACCACCTCGATGCCCGGCAGCCCGAAACCCCAAGCCAGCACCAGCCGTAGCGCGCGGGTCATCACGCCCTGGCCTCGCGCCCAGGGTGCCAGCCCAAAGCCGACTTCGGCGCCACCGATGCCGTCGAACCGCAAATCCACGCTGCCCGAGAAGCGTCCCTGGTATGCGATCGCAAACACCGCCACATTGGCCCGCCAGCCCTCGGCGACCCGTCTTACAAAGTCCTGCGCGTCTGACTCGTGGTATGGCACCGGGACCCTGGTCCAGCGCTGGAACTCCGGGTCGCGGCATTGCGCGACGATGTCGTCCACGTCGCCGGGAAGCGGCAGCCGCAACACCAGGTCCGGCCCGTCGGTCAGCTCGGGAGCCGGCGGCAGCCGGACACGTTTGCCCGATGTCATGCGTCGACATTCTGCTGCACCGGCCGTCGACCCCGCGACTGTTTTACCGCGCGCGGCCCACCGCGAGATAGCCGAGCGAGGCTGCAAGAATGGCGAACTTCGCGAGCGCCGCGGTCCTCGCCCGCCGTGCATTGGCCGCAACGCGCCTGCCGTCGAGCACGTTCAGAAGCGATACGCCTTCTACCGCATCCCCGGCCACCGCGCCCACCGCCAACGCCGGAAGCACCGCAGAGTGCCCGCGTTGACGACGCGCGCGGTCGACCAGCGCCGCGGTCAGCGCGCCGTAACTCAGCATGTAACCGAAATCCAGCCAGAGGGACAGCCGAGCGGCGCGCTGACCCTCCACGCCCCAGGCGCGCATCATGTCCTCGGCTCGAGACGCGCTGCCTGCCAATTCAAAAGTAATGATTCCCGGTCCGCCCGTGCGCCGGAGGCGTCGCTCGATCGACAGCATGACGCCCGTGTAACCGACGAAGAGCGCTGCCAACGCCGCCACCGGATGCTTGCGTTGAGACACGGTCAACGTCGCCGTCACCGCCACCCGCAGTTCGCCCGCCAAATCACCGCGGTCACCGACCGTCACGCCGCCCAATCCCAGCCACGACGCCATCGTCGCAAGCTCGACGGCCAGCGCTTCGGCAACCCGCGACGGCGAGCGACCCGGCTCGACGAACGCAGCCTACGACATGCAGGGCATCCGCGGCCCGGTCAGCCTTGAGGTCGACTCGCCCGACCAACTCGCCGTCCAGCAGAAACGGCCAGACGTAATAACCGTGCCGGCGCTCGCTGCCGGGGTGTAGATCTCGATGCGGTAGTGGAAGTCGAACAGCCGCTGCACCCGCGGCCGGAAGAAGATCAGCGGGTCGAACGGACACAACAGTGCCGTGCCGCGGTCACGCCGTGGAATCGTCTGTCCCGCAAGCAAATACGCCGGCGCCGGCCAGCCGTCGACGTCGACGGGCTCCAGTTCGCCGTCGGCCACCAGTTTGGCGATCGCCGGCTTGGCCTGTGCCGCGGCCAGCCGGAAGTAGTCGCGGATGTCGGCCTCGGTGCCCACGCCCAGCGCGGACGCCGCCCGCAGCGTGAGCTCTCGGACGGCGTCGTCCTCGTCGACCTCCCGCGCCAGCACATCGGGCGGCAGCACCCGCTCCGTCAAGTCGTAGTGCCGCGCGAACCCGACCCGGGTCGCCGTGGTGAGTACCCCGGCGGCAAACAGCGCCTCGGCGACCCACTTGGTGTCGGTGCGGCTGCCCCACCAGGCTCCCCTCGGCCCGCGCGGCCCGGTGGCCAGATGCGCCTCGACCTGCCCGGCGGTACTCGGACCGAGTTCGGCGACCGCGGCGACGATCTTGTCGGCGAGCTGCGGGTTGGCCTTCACGATGTGGGTGCCCCACCGCCCGTGCCGGTACTGTCGCATCCGCCAGCGCAGCAGCGGCCAGTCGTCGACGGCCATCAGCGCGGCTTCGTGCGCCCAGTACTCCACCAGCAGCCGCGGCGAGCGGGCCGAATGGTCCCAGGCCGCACCGTCCAGAACAGCCCGGTCATAGGGCCCGAGTCGGCTGAACACCGGTGCGTAGTGAGCGCGCACCACGACCGACACCGAATCCAGCTGCAATACCTGGATGCGCGAGATCAGCCGCCGCAGGTGTGCGCGGGTGACCGCGCCGCCGGGCCGCGACTCGCTGAACCCTTGGGCCGCAACGGCTATCCGCCGTGCCTGCGCGGCGGATAGCCTGACGGGCCGGATCGGCACGGCGCCGTAGTCAGCTCTCCGACGGATTCTTGAGTTCCTGGTAAGCCGACTCGAGGGTGGCCGGAACCCCTTCCAGGTCGCGGTAGACGCCCGCCAGTTGCTCCAGGATCGTGATCCGCTGCTGACTCACCTCGTCCAGCTCCCGCCGGGCCTGCTCACGATATTTGTCAGCCTCCTGCTTGGCGTCGGCGAGGAGCTTCTCCCGCTCCTGCTGAGCGTCAGCACGCAGGCCGGCCAGTTCGGCGTCGAGCTTCTTCTTGGTCTCCGCGTAGTCGGTGTCCAGGGCTTCTCGCTGCGCAACCAGGTCTGCCAGCGCGCCTGATGTTTGCGCTGCTCGGCCTCGACCTCGGCGACAGCCGCCGCGACCAGCGTCTCCGCCTCGGCCTGCGCCTCGGCCCGCATCTCGGAAACCTCGTCGACCGCCTGCCGCAGCATCTTCGCCATCCGCTGTTGCACCGCGTGCGGCGAGGGCGAGGTGTCGGTGAGGACGGCAACTTCCTTCCGCAGCGCAGCCGACTTCGTCGTCGAAGTCCTTCAGCCGGGCCCTCAGGCTTTCGACGTCGTCGAGCAGCAACTGCTGCTTGGTGGTCAACATTTCGACGTGGGCATCAACCGCCGCCGGGTCGTAGCCCCTGAACATGCGAGTGAACGTCTTCGTGGATTCGGGTTCCATTACCAATTCCCCCTCCTGAAATCGCTTGCTAGGACCCTTGTGACCACCTCCAATCGAGTATGTCAGGTCGTGCCGTCGGGGCGGAGGGAGCGCTCACGAGCGGAGGTAGCTGTGGAACCGGTACCGCAGCCCCGTGCGGCTGGTCTCCCACTCCCCCGTCGTGCCGACCCACGTGTCGTCGAGCACCGGGGCGACGGCGTCGCCGTCATCGCGCGGCAGGTCGATGTCCACCTCGGTGACCTCGCACCGGCTGGCCCGCGGCATCGCGAGCGTGTAGATCTGTTCGCCGCCCACTACCCAGGTGTCGGGATCGGCTCAGCGCATCGTCGAGGCTTTGCACCACCGTCGCGCCTTCAGCCGTAAAGCCGGGCTGACGGGTCAGCTACGACGTTTCTGCGGCCCGGCAGTGGCCGAAACTTCGCCGGCAGCGACTCCCAGGTGCGGCGGCCCATCACCACGGTGTGACCCATCGTCAGCGCTTTGAAGCGGCTCAGGTCCTCCGGCAACTGCCAGGGGATGCCGCCGCTGCGGCCGATGACTCCCGACGTCGACTGAGCCCAGATCAGGCTCACGTCCGACATGCGCGCCGCTCCTCCTCATAGCTTCGCTCCGCATCGTCGTCGGCGCGGCTCATACGGCGACGGGCGCTTTGATCGCCGGGTGCGGGTGGTAGTTCTCCACGACGATGTCGTCGTAGGTGTAGTCGAAGATCGAATCACGATGCGCCAGAACGAGTTTCGGGTACGGTCGCGGGTCGCGGCTGAGCTGCTCGGTGACCTGTTCGACGTGGTTGTCGTAAACGTGGCAGTCACCGCCGGTCCAGATGAAATCGCCGACCGCCAAGCCGGACTGGGCGGCCATCATGTGGGTCAGCAGCGCATAGCTGGCGATGTTGAACGGCACACCGAGGAACAAGTCGGCGCTGCGCTGGTAGAGCTGGCAGCTGAGCCGGCCGTCGGCCACATAGAACTGGAACAGCGCGTGGCACGGCGCCAACGCCATCTGCGGGATCTCGCCGACGTTCCACGCCGACACGATGATGCGCCGGGAATCGGGATCGGTCCGCAGCAGCTTCAACGCGGCGCTGATCTGGTCGACGTGTTCGCCGGACGGCGTCGGCCATGATCGCCACTGCACGCCGTAGACCGGGCCGAGATCGCCGGTGTCGCTGGCCCATTCGTCCCAGATCGTGACGCCGTGCTGGTGCAGCCAGCCGACGTTGGAGTCACCGCGCAAAAACCACAGCAGCTCGTACACCACCGACTTCAGGTGCACCTTCTTGGTGGTGATCAGCGGGAAGCCGGCCGACAGGTCGTACCGCATCTGGTGGCCGAACAGGCTGCGGGTCCCGGTGCCGGTGCGGTCGGCCTTGGGCGTGCCCCGCTCGAGTACCAGGCGCAGGAGATCCTCGTACGGCGTAGCGATCGGCACGCCGTTTAGCTTAGCGGCGATCGCAAGCGCGGCGGAGCAGGGCGCGGCGGGTCGACGCCGATTAATTCGCATCGAAACCCGCGGAGTAAAACGGTAGGCATGCCGAACATCACCGACACCATCACCACGCCCGACGGCACCTGCACCGTCCACCTGTTCACCCCCGAGGGGGACGGTCCCTGGCCCGGGGTGGTCATGTACCCCGACGCCGGCGGTTCGCGGGACACCTTCGACGAGATGGCCGCCAAGCTGGCCGACTTCGGGTACGCGGTGCTGGTGCCCGACGTCTACTACCGCCTGGGCGACTGGGCAGCCCGTCGACATGAAGACCGCATTCGGTCGATCCCGAAGAGCGCAAACGGCTGATGACGATGATCGGCAGCGTCACACCGGACACGATGACCACCGACGCCCGCGCATTCTTCGACTACCTCGCCGCTCGCCCCGAGGTCAGCGGGGACAGGTTCGGCACCACCGGCTACTGCATGGGCGGACGGACGTCGGTGGTGGTCGCGGGCCGGGTACCGGAGCGGGTCGCTGCCGCGGCGTCGTTCCACGGCGGTGGGCTGGTGACCGACAGCGAGGACAGCCCGCATCTGCGGGCCGACCAGATCCAGGCGGCGGTGTATGTCGGCGGCGCGGAGAACGACGCCGGGTTCACCGACGAGCATGCCGAGCAACTCGAGAAGGCGCTGACGGCGGCCGGCGTCGAGCACACCATCGAGACCTATCCGGCCGCGCACGGGTTCGCCGTCCCGGACAACGGGCCCTACGACGCCGCCGCCGCCGAGCGGCACTGGACGGCGATGCGGGAATTCTTCGGGGCGCACCTGGATAGCCCGGCGACGATGCAGAGCCCGCAGGCGATGAGGAGGAGTCGGGCGGTCGCCCCCAGTCCGACATGCACGTAGACGCGATGACGACTCCGGCACCGCTAGGCCGGATCGGTGACCTTGCCCGACGAGCCCAATCCGCCGGGTTCTCCGGTCTGTTGTTCACCGAGACGGGCCGCACGGCCTATCTCAACGCCGCCGTGGCCTCGCAGGCCGCGCCCGGACTCGAGTTGTCCACCGGCGTCGCGGTGGCCTTTCCGCGTAGCCCATTCGTCACGGCGGCCACGGCGTGGGAGCTTCAGGAGGCGACCGGCGGGAAGTTCCGGCTTGGTCTGGGCACCCAGGTGCGCACTCACGTGGTGCGGCGTTACAGCGTGGAGTTCGATCGGCCCGGCCCACGGCTGCGCGACTACCTGCTCGCCGTGAAGGACTGCTTCTCGGCGTTTCGCACCGGAAAGCTCGATCACCACGGCGAGTTTTACGACCTCTATGACTCCGCAGAGGTCGTAAAAACTCGCCGTGGTGGTCGTAGCTTTCCGGTGCGAAACGCCGAGAAGCAGTCCTTCACAGCCGGGAGCAGGTAGTCGCGCAGCCGTGGTCCGGGCCGATCTCGAACTCCACGCTGTAACGCCGCACCACGTGAGTGCGCACCTGGGTGCCCAGACCAAGCCGGAACTTGCCCGCGGTCGCCTCCTGAAGCTCCCACGCCGTGGCCGCCTCGTGACGAATGGGCTACGCGGAAAGGCCACCGCGACGCCGGTGGACAACTCGAGTTCGGGCGCGGCCTGCGAGGCGACGGCGGCGTCGAGGTAGGCCGTGCGGCCCGTCTCGGTGAACAACAGACCGGAGAACCCGGCGGATTGGGCTCCGCCGGGCAAGGTCACCGATCCCGGCGTAGCGGTGCCGGAGTCGTCATCGCGTCTACGTGCATGCTGGGACTGGGGGCGACCGCCCGACTCCTCCTCATCGCCTGCGGGCTCTGCATCGTCGCCGGGCTATCCCAGGTGCGCCCCGAAGAATTCCCGCATCGCCGTCCAGTGCCGGTCGGACGCGGCGGCGTCATAGGGCCCGTTGTCCGGGACGGCGAATCCGTGCGCGGCCGGATAGGTCTCGATGGTGTGCTCGACGCCGGCCGCCGTCAGCGCCTTGTCGAGTTGCTCGGCATGCTCGTCCGGTGGAACCCGGCGTCGTTCTCCGCGCCGCCGACCATACACCGCCGCCTGGATCTGGTCGGCCTTCCAGATGCGGGCTGTCCTCGCTGTCGGTCACCAGCCCACCACCGTGGAACGACATCGCGGCAGCGACCCGCTCGGGTACCCGGCCCGCGACCACCACCGACGTCCGTCCGCCCATGCAGTAGCCGGTGGTGCCGAACCTGTCCCCGCTGACCTCGGGGCGAGCGGCTGAGGGTGAGTCGAAGAATGCACGGGCGTCGGTGGTCATGGTGTCCGGTGTGACACTGCCGATCATCGTCATCAGCCGTTTGCGCTCTTCGGGATGACCGAATGCGGTCTTCATGTCGACGGGCTGCCAGTCGCCCAGGCGGTAGTAGACGTCGGGCACCAGCACCGCGTACCCGAAAGTCGGCCAGCTTGGCGCCCATCTCGTCGAAGGTGTCCCGCGAACCGCCGGCGTCGGGGGGACATGGACCACCCCGGGCCAGGGACCGTCCCCCTCGGGGGTGAACAGATGGACGGTGCAGGTGCCGTGCGGGCGTGGGTGATGGTGTCGGTGATGTTCGGCATGCCTACCGTTTTACTCCGCGGGTTTCGATGCGAATTATCGGCGTCGACCCGCCGCGCCCTGCTCCGCAGCGCTTGCGATCGCCGCTAAGGTAAACGGCGTGCCGATCGCTACGCCGTACGAGGATCTCCTGCGCTCCTGGTACTCGAGCGGGGCACGCCCAAGGCGGACCGCACCGGCACCGGGACCCCCGCAGCCTGTTCGGCCACCAGATGCGGTACGACCTGTTCGGCCGGCTTCCCGCTGATCACCACCAAGAAGGTGCACCTGAAGTCGGGTGGTGTACGAGCTGCTGTGGTTTTTGCGCGGTGACTCCAACGTCGGCTGGTTGCACCAGCACGGAGTCACGATCTGGGACGAATGGGCCAGCGACACCGGCGATCTCGGCCCGGTCTACGGTGTTCAGTGGCGATCATGGCCGACGCCGTCCGGCGAACACGTCGACCAGATCAGCGCCGGCGTTGAAGCTGCTGCGGACCGATCCCGATTCCCGGCGCATCTATCGGTGCTCGGCGGTGGAACGTCCGGCGAGATACCGCAGATGGGCGTTGGCGCCGTGCTCACGTGCTGTTCCAGTTCTATGTGGCCGACGGCGTGTGTGGGAAATGTTTCTTAATCTTTCTTCTTTAAATGATGATGTCGACGAGCGTCCCGTCCTTCCAGTCATAGGTCCAGGCGTGATCAAAATGTCGCTCAAAGTCACATCCGCGTTCCAGTTAATGATGCTCAGTGGAACAGTGAATTGAGAAGGATCTGAGGTGATAATCGTGCCAGCGGTGGTTCCTGTCCAGCCGCCTTTTAATGCAAGGGAGAAATTTTTCCATGCTCCAGGTTCGCATCCGTACCATCTATTATGATAGGATTGCTGGAAGAATTGGACAGCCGCTGCCTCCATTTGCCAGATAACCCGTGATCCAGATCACACCATTGGCAGCCGGATCAGGGATAGTATTGCTGGTAAAAGCCGAGATCAGGTCTGATAAATTGGAATATGTATTCGTACACTGCCCACTCCAGGATTTGGTGCAACACCTGATGGGCACCAGATCGGGTCGCCGGTGGCAACGATTTTTGCAGCTTCCTGTGAAGCCAGGGGTACCGTCTTCCCCGCATTATTCACTACTACCACGTCGGTGCCTGTCGGCACTTGCGAGAGTGCCTGAGAACTGTCCCCATTTGTATCGGCATAGGACACATCCGGGCTGGGAGACGGATTTACCGCAGTTGTTCCGGGGTGGGTAGCTGTTGGGGCCACAGGTGTGGCGCTCGGATCAGTCGATGGTACATCCGTAGCGGCAGGCGCCGAGGTTGGATCTGCGTCGGTAGTGGCAGCCGCCGGTTCAGCCGGCGCGGAGGTTGGGTCGGTTGCGTTATCCGCCCCCGTAGTATCAGTTGACACAGAGCTTGGATCAGTTACGGCACTAGATCCGGAGGAGGCTGCGGATTGGCCGGCGGCGGTGTAGCGTCATCTGCTCGAACCGGTATGGTGAACAGCTTACTGACCATAAACACGGCTAGAAATGGGACTACGAAAAGCCTTAACCAATTCTTTCTCGACATTTTGTTCTCCTGATAGCAAAATGAATTACCTTATTGGGTCGTTGGATGCAGTACAACTATCGCCCTTCTATTGCATATCGAATACATTGTACAGCATAGATGGAATAAATAGGCGGGACGATTTTGTACCGTCCTTCAACATGAACATTTATTTGCTGATGGT
>CAWKME010000002.1:0-29360 GCA_963850645.1 uncultured Actinomycetota bacterium
TTGCTCACGCAATATCGACGCTTCGCGCCGAAGCTCTTCCAACTCGGCCGCATCCTCGCTGGACAGGTCTGGGTCGCGAGGGCTACCGAACGTTTCGCGCTCTGACTCACCCATGTTGCGCTCCTTTCCCGCTCCAGGAGGCGGTGCGGCGGATACGACAACGCTACCGGCGATTTCCAATTCATGCGGGAACTCGAAATGGGGCACACTGGCATCAGCGTTAACATCATGTTGAACCTGCCTGACCGAGAGGACTTCTGTGACCCTGAAATCCCTAGCCACGGGCGTGGCGGCCGTCGCCGCAATCGGAGCGGCGGCTGCGGGTGTGAGCTGCATTGCATCTGTTACCGCCGCGTTGCCTGAGGTTAAGCCAGTTGTTTTCAGCGCGCCGTTGCCCCTGGACCCGGTCGTGCCGGGCGCAGATGTCCCCACGTCGGACCAATTGGTCGGCCTGCTCAACAGCCTGCAGGACCCAAGCGTGCCGTTCGCCAGCAAGAGCAACCTTGTCCAGGGCGGGATCGACGGCGTCGAGGGCCACTTCGCCGACAAGAAACTGCAGCAGGCCGCCGCCAAGGGCAGTCTGCCGCTGACGTTCAACATCGCCAACATCCAGCCCGCCGGCCCGGGCGCCGCGTCGGCCAATATCACCGCGACGGGTCCGCACCTGGCTCCGACAACCGAGAACCTCACGTTCGTCGACCAAGGCGGCTGGGTGCTGTCGCGCACCTCGGCGATGACGCTGATCCAGTCGGTGCAGTCGGCGGGCGGCTGACCGCTGCTGGATGGGCCGACATCTCATCGCAGCCCTGAGCGCCGCCACGATTGTGGCGGCGCTCGGTCTCTCGGCCTGCTCGGGCGATGAGCACCCCGCCGCGTCGCGGATCGAGCCGCCGCCGAGGTCTGCGTCGGTGACGTCGACGGCGGCGGCGCAGGTTGCTCCACTGCCGCCACCTGACGCGCTGGCCGGGGTGCTGTACCGGCTGGCTGATCCTGCGGTGCCCGGCAGTCAGAAGCTGAACTTGGTCCAAGGTGCCACCCCGGACAATGCCGGCGTGCTCGATCAGTTCGCCACCGCGCTGCTGAACGGCGGCTTCGCGCCGATGAAGTTCGACGTGCGAGACGTCGCGTGGTCAGACCGTGATCCGGCGGACGTGGTGGCCAATGTCAACATCAGCGCGCCCAATCCCGGCGGGCCCAGGTTCTCCTTCCCGATGGAATTCACGCCGTATCAAGGTGGGTGGCAGCTGTCGGCGCGAACCGCCGACGTGCTGCTTGCCTACAGTCCCGCGCAAGTCGCGCCGCCGGCGACGACACCCGGCCACTGACCCCGCGATGTGGATCGGGTGGCTCGAGTTCGATCTGCTGCTCGGCGATGTGCGCTCACTCAAGCAGAAGCGGTCGGTGATCCGCCCGGTGGTCGCGGAGTTGCAGCGCAAGTTCAGCGTATCGGCCGCCGAGACCGGATCGCACGAGCTCTACCGACGGGCGGGCATTGGGGTGGCGATGGCGTCCGCCGACCGCGGCCACGCCGTCGATGTGCTCGACGCGGCTGAACGGTTGGTGGCCGCCCACCCGGAGTTCGAATTGCTGTCGGTGCGCCGTGGATTGTCGCGCAGCGACGACTAGCCCGGTGACGATGCGCGCCGCGTAGCGGCGTGAGGAGGAGGCGGGCAATCAATCCCGCCGGGCCTAGCTGCGCTCAGCGCTTGCGGCGCAACGGCGTCGGTGCGACGGTGCCCGGGGCCAGTCGGCGCACGGAGACCAGGAACCCGGTATGGCCGCGCATGTTGTGTTGCGGGCGCACAGCCAAACCGACGACATTCCAGCCGCGTTGCAGCGTCTCCCAGGAGCGCGGCTCGGTCCAGCACTGCTGGTCGCGCAACGCCTCCACCGTCTTGGACAGCTGAGTGACGGTGGCCAGGTAGACGATCAACACACCGCCGGCGACCAGTACCCGCGACACAGTGTCAAGCACCTCCCACGGCGCGAGCATGTCCAGCACGACCCGGTCGACCGAGCCGTCAGCCAGGTCGGCGTCGGTGACATCGCTGAGAATCAGCTGCCAGTTGTCGGGGACGCAGCCGCAGAACGTCTCCACGTTGCGACGGGCATGTTCGGCATGGTCGGCGCGCACTTCGTAGGAGATGACCCGTCCGTGCGGCCCGACCGCGCGCAGCAGCGAACAGGTCAGCGCCCCGGAGCCGGCGCCGGCCTCCAAAACCCTGGCGCCCGGGAAGATGTCGCCCTCGTGCACGATCTGCGCGGCGTCTTTCGGGTAGATCAACTGGGCGCCGCGCGGCATCGACATCACGTAATCCACCAGCAATGGACGCAACACCAGGAACGGGTCGCCGTTGGCCGACTTGACCACGCTGCCTTCCGGCAGCCCGATCACCGTGTCGTGCGCGATCGCGCCGCGGTGGGTGTGAAACTCCCCGCCGGGACTGAGCAGCATCGTGTAGTGCCGACCCTTGGCGTCGGTGAGCTGGACACGATCGCCGACGGCGAACGGCCCGGTTGCAGACACAGCTGTCTAGCCTGCCAGCAGACGCGCCGACCGAGGTGCGCGGGGTTGTCCGACCTCGCCCCTAGGCTGCGGATATGAGCGGCCAACCGGAGCACGTAGCCAGGTCGCGGCCGGCGTCAAAACCAGCGCTGTCGCCGTCGCGGGCGGCCGACTTCAAACAATGCCCGCTGCTCTACCGGTTCCGGGCGATCGATCGGCTCCCCGAGCCGCCGTCGACGGCGCAACTGCGCGGTTCGCTGGTGCATGTCGCGCTGGAGCAGCTGTACGGCCTGCCCGCGCTGCAGCGCGGTCCGCAGACCGCCGGTGCACTGGTCGACCCGGCGTGGCAGCAGGTGATCGCCGCGGAGCCCGATCTGGCCGCCGCGTTGGATGCCGAACAACAGTCCCAGCTGCTCGATGAGGCCCGCGCGCTGCTGTCCGGTTACTACCGGCTGGAAGACCCGACCCGGTTCGAACCGCAAAGCTGCGAGCAGCGCATCGAGGTCAAGCTCGCCGACGGCACGCTGCTGCGCGGGATCATCGACCGGATCGATGTCGCAGTCACCGGCGAGTTGCGGGTGGTGGACTACAAGACCGGCAAGGCGCCACCGGAAGCGCGGGCCCTCGCCGAGTTCAAGGCCATGTTTCAGATGAAGTTCTATGCGGTCGCGTTACTGCGCTCGCGCGGCGTGCTGCCGACACGGCTGCGGCTCATCTACCTGGCGGACGGCCAGCTGCTGGACTACTCCCCCGACGAAGACGAGCTGCTGCGCTTCGAGAAGACGCTGATGGCTATCTGGCGGGCAATCCAATCTGCCGGTGCAACAGGCGATTTCAGGCCCAGACCGTCACGCCTGTGCGACTGGTGCGCGCATCACGCGCACTGCCCGGCCTTCGGCGGGACGCCGCCGCCCTACCCGGGCTGGCCGGAGCATCCCGACGAAGGCGACGCCGACGCCGTTCTGCAGCAAGCCGACCCGGCGGCCTGACGCCTATTGCAATGGCGACATCTCCTGCAGCATCGTCGGTATCAGCTCGCTGACCGTCGGGTGGATGTGCATGGTGCGCGCCAGCGTGGTGTAGGGCGCCTTGGCCGACATCATGTCCAGAATTTCGTGGATGGCCTCGTCGCCACCGACGCCGAGGATGGCCGCGCCCAGGATCTGCTTCGTGTCGGCGTCGACGACCACTTTCATAAAACCTTGTGTCTCACCTTTTTCCACCGCGCGACCCACTCTGGTCATGGGCCGCTGACCGACCAGCGCAGGGCGGCCCGACGCACGGACTTGCTCGACGGTCATCCCGGCCCGTCCCAACGGCGGGTCGATATAGAGCGCATAGGTGGGAATGCGGTCGCTCACAAGCCGTGGGGTCGCTTGGGAATCCCTGTCGAGCAGGTTGGCCGCGACGATCTCGAAGTCGTTGTAGCTGGTGTGGGTGAAGGCCCCCTTGCCGTTACAGTCACCCATTGCCCAGATGTGGTCGACGCTGGTTCTCAGTTGGTCATCGACCGTGATGTATCCCCGGGCGTCGGTTTGCACACCGGCGTGCTCGAGGCCGAGGTCGTCGGTGTTGGGCCGCCGCCCGACCGCCAGCAACAGATGGCTGCCGGTGATCGAGGCCGCGCCGACCCGCGGAGTCACCTGGAAACCTTTGTCCTGCTTCGTTATCCGGATATCAGTGGCGTCAACGACGATGTCGATGCCTTCGTTCTGCAGGATCGCCTTGATGGTGTCCGAGACGTCGTGGTCTTCGCGGGGCGCCAGCCGCGGCCCTCTCTCGACGACGGTGACCCGGGCGGCGAAGCGGCGGTACATCTGGGCGAACTCGAGCGCGATGTAGCTACCGCCGATGATCACGAGATGGTCGGGCACGGTATCGAGTTCGAGAATCGAAACGTTGGTGAGGAATTCGACATCGGCAAGGCCGGGAATGTCGGGCACCACCGCACGGCCACCTACGTTGAGGAAGATCCGATCGGCGTGCAGGACGTCGTCGCCGACGCGCACCGTGTGCGGATCGGTGAACCGGGCGTGCCCGCGAATGACGGTGCAGCCGTCCATGCCGGTCAACCAGTCTTCGACACCCTTGCGATCGCCGAGCATGATCTCGTCTTTGCGGGCCTTGACTTTCGCCATGTCCACAGCTGACCGCTCCGGTGCCGACGCCGAAGTCGGCACCGCGCCGGGCCAGGTGCGCAGCATGCGCGCTGGCCACCAATGTCTTGGTCGGGATGCATCCATTGTTGACGCAGGTGCCGCCGATCAGCTTGCGCTCCACGACGGCAACGGTGTGCCCGGCCGCGGTCAGCCGGCCCGCCAGCGAGGGCCCGGCCTGGCCGGCACCCACTACGATCGCGTCGAAACGCGTTGTCACAGAGCAGCTGTTACTGCGGCCAGCGCGAATCCACCCAGCACCGCGACGGCATCCTCGAGCAGGGCGATCGGCAGGTCGCGACCGTGCGCGGCGACCAGGCGGGTGCGCGCCTGGTAGCCGCCCAGCGTGCCGAGCACGGCACCGATCACTCCCGCGCCGAGCGCACTCCAGGTGTAGCCCCAGGCGGTGCCGATGACCGCGCCCGCGAACGCGCCCAACACGATCCGGGCGCCGAACGACGGTGGCGCGGTGCGGCTGGGCGTCTTCGGGAGTTTGTCGAGGACGAGTTCACCGACCGCGAGGACGCTGAAGATCGACGACCGTCACCGGATGCCCCAACCAGGAAGCCCAGGTCCCGTTGAGGTTGATCCAGTGCAGTACGGCGGCCCAGGCGACTACCGCGGGCGCTGTCATGGAACGCAATCCGGCGACCACACCGATTCCCAGAGCTAGCAGCAGAACATAGAAATGCGTCACGGCGACCCTCCCGAGGGCTCGACAACAGAACGCGGCTCTAGCGGGACGCTAACACAGCAAAGCCCGCTGCACCGGCTCATTCTCGTTCAGAATCGGCAGAACCGGATGTCCGACGCCAGGATCGCTTTCGCCCCGATGGCCGCCAACTCGTCCATGATCCCGTTGACGTCCCGACGCGGCACCAGCGCGCGTACCGCCACCCAATCGGGATCCGCCAGCGGAGCGATCGTCGGCGACTCCAAACCCGGAGTGATCGACGTGGCGTCGTCGAGCACCGAGCGCGGGCAGTCGTAGTCGAGCATCAAATACTGCTGACCGAACACCACGCCCTGCACCCGCGCGACCAGTTGGTCACGAGCGGAGGGCGTCCGGCCCACCACCATCCGACGCGTCGGGGTCGACCTGTTCGATGAGTACCGCCTCGGAATCGCACAGTGTTTCACCGAAGGCCACCAGATTGTGCAGGTTCAAGGTGCGACCCGAGCCCACCACGTCGGCGATCGCATCGGCCACCCCGAGCTGCACGGAGATCTCCACGGCGCCGTCGAGGCGGATCACGGTCGCGTCAATACCGCGGGCCGCCAAGTCTTCTCGCACCAGGTTCGGGTACGCGGTGGCGATTCGCCGGCCGGCCAGGTCGTCGATGGTCCAGTCGCGGCCGGCCGGTGCGGCGTAACGAAAGCTGGACGACCCGAAGCCGAGCGCCAGTCGTTCGCGCACCGGCGCGCCGGACTCCCGCGCCAAATCCCTTCCGGTTATTCCGAAGTCGAGCTCTCCCGACCCGACATAGATCGCGATGTCTTTGGGTCGCAGGAAAAAGAACTCGACGTTGTTGTGCGGGTCGATGACCGTCAAATCTTTGGGATCGGTGCGGCGGCGGTACCCGGCCTCGGCGAGGATCTCGACGGCCGGCTCGCTCAGCGCCCCCTTGTTGGGAACCGCCACCCGCAGTCTGGTGGAGCCGTTCCGGTGCAGCGCTGCCATCACAGCTTCCGGTACACATCAGCGAGCGTCAGCCCGCGGGCGATCATCAGCACCTGCGTCCAGTACAGCAACTGGCTGATCTCCTCGGCGAGTGCCTCGTCAGATTCGTGCTCGGCCGCCAACCACACTTCACCGGCCTCCTCCAGGATCTTCTTGCCCACCGTATGCAACCCGGCGTCCAGCGCGGCGACGGTGCTGCTGCCGGCCGGGCGGGTGCGGGCACGCTCGCCCAGTTCGGCAAACAGATCCTCGAAGGTCTTCACGGCCAGCGATTGTTTCATGCGCAGGTAAGCAAAGTCACGGCGGTTTCAGGTCGAGGACACTTCGTCGGGCATGTCTTCCAGGGAAACGCCGTTGGTCTCGCGGACCCATCTCCACACGAAAAAGAACGACAGCACCGCACACGTGGCGTAGAAGCCGTAAGCCAAGCCGAGTGCGTGACGCAGCGCCGGAAAGGTCACGGTGATTGTCCAGTTGGCCATCCACTGGGCACTGCACGCCAGTCCCAGCGCAGCAGACCGGATGCGGTTGGGAAACATCTCGCCCAGCACCACCCACAGGATGGGACCCCACGAGACGCCGAAGGCGATCACGAAGAGGTCGGCGGCGATCAGCGCGATCACCCCTAACGCGACTTGCAGGTCTGGCCGGTCACCGATGAACGCGGCACTGGTGAACGCGACCGTCATCGTCGCCAGCGTCACCGCCATACCCGCCGATCCGGCCAACAACAGCGGCCTGCGGCCGACCCGGTCGATCAGCGCAATCGCCACCAACGTGATCAGCACATTGACCCCGGTGGTCACCAAAGCGATGGTGAACCTCGACTTGTCGCCGAATCCCACTCCCTCCCAGAGCACATCGGAGTAGTAGAAGATCACCTTGACACCGACGAACTGCTGAAAGATCGCCAGCCCCAAGCCGACCCACACGATGCTGTAGAGCCCACCGGTCGGCTTACGTAGATCGCGCCAGGACGACGGCTTTTCTTCACTCAGCGTCTGGGTGATCCGATTGATGGTGTGTTCCACGTCGCGGTCGCCGAGCAGCATGGAAAGCACCCCGCGAGCCTGCTGAACCCGTTGTTGTGCAACCAGATAACGCGGCGATTCCGGAATGGTGAAAAGCAGCGCGAAATACACCAGCGCCGGGATCACCTCGCCCAGAAACGTCCATCGCCACGCAGCCAGTCCCAGCCACAACTGCCCGCTCGGACCCCCCGCGATATGAAATGGCACCCAGTTCAACGCCAGCGAGCCAAAAATGCCGATCACAATGGCCAGCTGCTGCAGTGAGCCGAGTCGACCGCGGAAGCGCGGCGGCGAGATTTCGGCGATGTAGGCCGGTCCGGCGACGGACACGAAACCGATACCGATACCGCCAATGAGCGTGAAAGACGACGAACATCCCAATGCTGCTTGCCAGTCCGGTCCCGAGTCCGCAGAAGAAAAAGCGACGTTGCGGCGAGCTTCATCATCGACCAGGCGACCCATCCGGTCGCCGATACGGCCGGCAACACCGCTCCCGACCGCCGCACCGACAGTGCCGCCAGCCGCCGCGAAACCCAGCACCGCGTTGCCGATGTGAAAGTGGGCCTGCAGTGCCTTGACGGCGCCGTTGGTCACCGAAATGTCGTAGCCGAAGAACAACCCACCTATCGCGGCCACCGATCGCGAAGCGGATCGCGGACAAGAAAGCGGCACGAGCGGCCTGCGGGTCGGCGGGCAGATCTTCGTGCGGAGCCGTCGGCCCCTCCCGAGGACGTCGTCACCGGCCATGGTGTCCCTCCTCCATCCGCAAGCGGTCCCGGAGAATCGCAGTCGCGCGGACCCGCGGTACGCCAGTACGGCCGAAGCGCATCCAGGGCACTCGGCTGATTGGCACCGGTAGTTGGAGATCGACTCGAATCGCCAAGCAGCGATTCCGTCGACTCTCGGCGGCCGGTGCGAACTCAACCAACTAGGGCTCAGTCCTCCGGGTTGTAGCCGAGGTTGGGGCCGAGCCAGCGCTCGGCTTCCTGCAGGGTCCAGCCCTTGCGCTTCGCGTAGTCGGCGACCTGGTCCTGGGCCATCCGGCCGACCACGAAGTACTGCGACTGCGGGTGCGAGAAATACCAGCCGCTGACGGCGGCACCGGGCCACATCGCCATCGACTCGGTCAGCTCGATGCCGGTCCGCTCCCGGACGTCCATCAACTCCCAGAGCGTCGCCTTCTCGGTGTGCTCCGGGCAGGCCGGGTAGCCGGGGGCAGGGCGGATTCCCACGTACTTCTCACCGATGAGTGCCTCGTTGTCCAGCTGCTCGTCCGGCTGGAATCCCCAGAACTCCTTGCGGACCCGTTGGTGCATCCGTTCGGCGAACGCCTCTGCCAGCCGGTCGGCGATCGACTCCAGCAGGATCGCGCTGTAGTCGTCGTTGGCTGCCTTGAACTCGGCGATCTTGTCCTGGCTGCCGAGCCCCGCGGTGACGGCGAAGGCGCCGACGTAGTCGGCCAGACCGGTGTCCTTGGGCGCGATGTAGTCGCCCAGCGACCGGTTCGGGATGCCGTCCCGGTGCTCGCCCTGCTGGCGCAGGTTGTGCAACGTGGTCAGCACCTCGGTACGGGTCTCGTCGGTGTAGACCTCGATGTCGTCGCCGACCGCGTTCGCCGGGAAGAACCCGATCACCCCGTTGGCAGTCAGCCACTTCTCCTTGATCAGGGTGTCGAGCATCTCCTGGGCGTCGTCGTAGAGCTTGCGGGCGGCCTCGCCCGAGACCGGGTTGTTGAGGATGTCGGGGAACCTGCCCTTCATCTCCCAGGCGTTGAAGAACGGCTGCCAGTCGATGTACTCGCGCAGCTCGGCGAGGTCGTAGTCGTGGAACTCCCGCACGCCGAGACCCTGCGCGGGCACCGGCGGCGTGTAGCCGTCCCACTCGATCGGCGTCCGGTTCGCGCGGGCCTTCTCCAGCGTCAGCATCGGCCGCTCGTTCTTCTGGGCGTGCCGTTCGCGCAGGGCTGCATAGTCGGTCTCGGTGGCCTCCAGCAGGGCTGGACGCTGCTTGTCGTCGAGGAGCGCGGCAGCGACCGGCACCGAGCGGGACGCGTCCTTGACCCAGACCACCGGACCGGTACGACGCGGCGCCACCTTCACGGCCGTGTGGGCGCGCGAGGTGGTCGCGCCACCGATCAGCAGCGGGATCTCCAGCCCCTCGCGTTCCATCTCGACGGCGAAGTTGACCATCTCGTCCAGGGACGGGGTGATCAGGCCGGACAGCCCGATGATGTCGGCGTTGTGCTCCTTCGCCGCGTCCAGGATCTTCTGGGCAGGCACCATCACACCGAGGTCGATCACCTCGTAGTTGTTGCACTGCAGGACGACCCCGACGATGTTCTTGCCGATGTCGTGGACGTCGCCCTTCACGGTCGCCATGACGATCGTGCCGTTGGTCTTGTCCCCAGCTGCAGCGTCGCCGGACTGTTCCTTCTCCGCCTCGATGTACGGCAGCAGGTACGCGACGGCCTTCTTCATCACCCGGGCCGACTTCACGACCTGGGGCAGGAACATCTTGCCCGCGCCGAAGAGGTCACCGACGACGTTCATGCCGTCCATCAGCGGGCCCTCGATCACCTCGATCGGGCGACCACCTGCGGCGGCGATCTCGGCCCGCAATTCCTCGGTGTCGGCATCGACGTGGGCGTCGATGCCCTTGACCAGCGCGTGCGTGATCCGCTCGCGGACCGGGAGGCTGCGCCACTCGGCTGCCACCGGGTCGCATTTCCCGAGGCCTGGTCCTTGCTGTTGAACCGTTCAGCGATCTCCAGGAGCCTTTCGGCCGCATCCTCGCGACGGTTCAGGACGACGTCCTCGATCCGGTCCCGCAGCTCGGGGTCGATCGAGTCGTAGGGCACCAGCGCACCGGCGTTGACGATGCCCATGTCCAGGCCGGCCTTGATGGCGTGGAACAGGAACACCGCGTGGATCGCCTCGCGGACGGGGTTGTTGCCCCGGAACGAGAACGACACGTTCGAGATACCGCCGGAGATGTGCACCCCGGGAAGGTTCTCCTTGATCCAGGCGCAGGCCTCGATGAAGTCGATCCCGTAGGTCGCGTGCTCCTCGATACCGGTCGCCAGCGCGAAGCAGTTCGGGTCGAAGATGATGTCCTCGGCCGGGAAGCCGACCTCTTCGGTCAGGATCCGGTAGGCGCGCCCGCAGATCTCCTTGCGGCGCTCCAGGTTGTCGGCCTGACCCTGCTCGTCGAAGGCCATCACGACGACGGCGGCGCCGTACTTGCGGCACAGCCGTGCCTCGCGGATGAACTTCTCCTCGCCCTCCTTCATGGAGATCGAGTTGACGATCGGCTTGCCCTGCACGTTCTTCAGGCCCGCCTCGATGACCTCCCACTTGGAGGAGTCGATCATCACCGGGACGCGGCTGATGTCCGGCTCGGCCGCGATCAGCTTGGTGAACCGGTCCATCGCGGCGACGCCGTCGATCATGCCCTCGTCCATGTTGATGTCGATGACCTGCGCACCGACCTCGACCTGCTGCAGGGCGACCGACAGCGCGGTGTCGTAGTCCTCGGCCTTGATCAGGTTGCGGAACCGGGCGGAGCCGGTGATGTTGGTGCGCTCACCGATGTTCACGAACAGGGAGTCGTCGGTGATGTTGAGCGGCTCCAGGCCCGAGAGCCGGGTGGCCACCGGGATCTCCGGCAGCTCGCGCGGCGGCTTGCCCTCGACGACCTTGGCGATCTCGGCGATGTGCGCCGGCGTCGTTCCGCAGCAACCACCGACCAGGTTGACCAGGCCGGCCTCGGCGAACTCGGCGATGTAGCCGGCCTGACGCTCCGGGGACTCGTCGTACTCGCCGAAGGCGTTGGGCAGGCCGGCGTTCGGGTAGCAGGAGACGAAGGTGTCCGCGATCCGCGCCATCTCGGCGATGTAGGGCCTCATCTCCGGCGCGCCCAGGGCGCAGTTGAGGCCCACCGCGATCGGCTTCGCGTGCCTGATCGAGTTCCAGAAGGCTTCGGTGACCTGACCGGACAACGTCCGCCCGGAAGCATCGGTGATGGTGCCCGAGATGATCACCGGCCAGCGGCGTCCGCGGTCCTCGAACAGCGTCTCGACGGCGAACACCGCCGCCTTGGCGTTCAGCGAGTCGAAGATCGTCTCGATGATGATGAGGTCGGCACCACCGTCGACCAGGCCGTTGGCGGCTTCGAGGTAGGCGGCGACCAGCTGGTCGTAGGAGACGTTGCGGGCTCCGGGGTCGTTGACGTCCGGCGAGATCGACGCGGTCCGCGTCGTCGGCCCGATGGCGCCGGCGACGTAGCGGGGCTTCTCCGGGGTGCTGAACTCGTCGCAGGCCTTGCGGGCCAGGGCAGCGCCGGCGTAGTTCAGCTCGTAGCCCAGCTCCTCCATGCCGTAGTCGGAGAGCGAGACCGCGTTCGCGTTGAACGTGTTGGTCTCCAGGATGTCGGCGCCCGCCTCGAGGTACTCGCGGTGGATCCCCTCGATGATCTGCGGCTGCGTCAGGTTGAGCAGGTCGTTGTTGCCCTGAAGGGCGGTCGGCCACTCCATGAACCGCTCGCCGCGGTAACCGGCCTCGTCCGGCCGGTCCCGCTGGATCGCCGTGCCCATCGCGCCGTCGATCACCATGATCCGCTGGCCGAGAGTAGCCGTCAGCTCGTCGGTGCAGTCGGGGCGGATGTTCGGCTCCCAGACGTTCGGCTCAGGGGCGTTCACGTGCAATCCTTCCGTAGCGGAAGGCGTCCTTGACTCTGCCGAGCGTGGCGGATACCGGCAGGGACCCGGAACCGTTGCAACGCCTCTCGACCAGAAAAGTCTACGTCGTCACCCGACGTCTGGACGCCCAGCTCGACCCGACCCGCTTGGCGATCGCGGTGCCCTTGAGCGCCAGCTCGCGGATCTTGTCGGCAATGTCGTAGTCACCAACATTAACCAGATTGCAGCCGAACGTATTTCGTCTCGACGGCGTCGACGCCGGTTGTTGAAGTCGTCGAGGCTCAGGTCGGCTTCAAGCTGGGTCCCCATCGCGCCGTCGCCCACGACGACGCGCTGCGACAACGTCTCGAGCAGGTCGGTGTCGTAGCCGGTGTCGTTGGTGGAAGTCATCCCGGCAAGCGTAGCCGGTCTATGAAAAATGGCCGGACGCTTGACGGCGCCTGGCCGAGCCACACCTGCTGGCGGGCTTGCTCAAGATCGGCCACCAGCGATCGCACGTTTACGTCATCGTGGCTGGAATAGCTCACGAAAACCTTCACGAGCCGCAAACCTCCAGCTCACGCCCCATGTATCAGCGAAACCCGCATAACGGCGCAGGGCAGGCGCGCGAGGCCGCTAAAGCGCACCCGACGCTGCGGCATGGCTCACTGCGGAGAGACCGTTGGCAACCCTTGCGATTCTGCGGCCTCGAGAAGTCGGCGATCATAGGCACAAAATGCGCTAAGACTGTGTCGGCGGCTATGTGCGGTGGCGAGGTGTATCGCATCAAGAGTGCGTAGCTCGACAGGCACGATAGTCGCCGCCGCAGCCGCGATCGTCTCGGTCAAGACCAGGGCGTCGATGGTGGACGCCACGTTTCGTGCCACCGCCACAGCCTGCGGCCCTATTCGCGCGGCCGCCCGAATCAGCTCGATGCGACCTATCGCGCTGGTGGCCAAGTCTTCGTCAAGATGGCCGTTTAGCCAGTCGATCAATCCCGCTGACTCTTCCTCGGCTGCAACAAGTTTCACTATGGCCGAGGTATCCAGGTAGATCATCGCTCGGCGCGTTGCTCGTGTAAGACGTCGCTGAGCGAGTGACCTTCGATGAGTTGTTCCGTGCTGAGCGGGACTCGCGGGGCGGGAGCGGGGATTAACTGGCCTTCAGCGATGAGCTTGTTGCGCGCTTGCTCGGCAGGCGTGAGCGGCACTAAGCGGGCGACCGGAGTACCTCGGTCGGTGATCTGAATGGTTGCTCCGGCCTTTGCTTTTGCTATCCACACGCTCGCGTTCTGGCGTAGTTCACGAATCCCGATTGTCTCCACACAGTCAGTGTAGCACCTGATGTGCTACCAGTTGCCAATTTAATTTTGCAGCCGCGCATGGTGTCCTGCTACTCCCGCGCCGTCGCTGGCTTCAAAGCCGTACGCTGATTCTGTGACCTCGGCGGATGTCCAGCGCTTCGCTACCCGAACTGCACAACACGATCGTCGTGGCGGCGTTCGAGGGGTGGAACGACGCCGGTGACGCGGCCAGCGACGCGCTGGAGCATCTGGACGCCATCTGGGAGGCCGATCCGATCGTCGAGATCGACGACGAGGCCTACTACGACTATCAGGTCAACCGCCCGGTCATCCGGCAGGTCGACGGCGTCACCCGGGAATTGGTGTGGCCATCGATGCGGATCTCGCATTGCCGCCCGCCGGGCGCCGACCGCGACATCGTGTTGATGCACGGCGTCGAGCCGAATATGCGTTGGCGCACCTTCTGCGCCGAGCTGCTGGCCATCGCCGACAAGCTGAACGTCGACACCGTGGTGATCCTGGGCGCGCTGCTGGCCGACACGCCGCACACCCGACCGGTTCCGGTGTCCGGGGCGGCCTACTCTCCCGAGTCGGCACGCCGCTTCGGACTGCAGGAAACCCGCTACGAGGGCCCGACCGGCATCGCCGGCGTGTTCCAGGACGCCTGCGTGGCGGCCGGGATACCGGCGGTCACCTTCTGGGCGGCGGTTCCGCATTACGTGTCGCAGCCACCCAATCCGAAAGCGACCGTGGCGCTGCTGCGCCGCGTCGAGGACGTGCTCGACATCGAGGTGCCGCTCGCGGACCTGCCGGCGCAGGCCGAGGAGTGGGAGCAGGCGGTCACCGAGATGACCGCCGAGGACGACGAAATCGCCGAGTACGTGCAGTCATTGGAACAACGCGGTGACGCCGAGGTCGACATGACACGAGGCGCTGGGCAAGATCGACGGCGACGCGCTGGCCGCCGAGTTCGAGCGCTACCTGCGCCGCCGCCGGCCGGGCTTCGGGCGTTAAGACTTCTCCAGCTGCTGGGTGTGGGCGCTGGTGGAACGCCCGAGTGCGGCGACTTCGGCGTCCATTCGGGGCAGCTGCTCGGCAGTATTTTTGTGGGCCAGATTTTCGCCGAAGCGGGTGGACAGAAACGGCTTCAGCCAGCGGAACACGCCCACCCAGCTCGGGCAGTACACGCGTTCCTTGCGGCCCTCGATGCCGGCGACAAAGGCCGCGGCGCACTTGTCTACCGAGGTGGTCTTGTTCAGCGGCCACGGGAATTTCGCCAACTGCTCGCGGAATGTCGGGCAGGTCGGACTGGGTGTCGCGGACCAACGCGGTGTCGATCCAGGACATGTGCGCCGAACCGACGGCGACACCGAGGTGCGCGACCTCGAGTCGCAGCGCGTGAGCGAGATGCTCGTTGCCGGCCTTGGACATGTCGTAGGGCGCCATGCCCGGAGCCGCCGTGAACGCGGCGAGCGAGGAGACGATCAACACGTAGCCGCGGCGCTCGATCACCGACGGCAACGCGGCGCGCACGGTGTGGAAGACACCCAGCAGGTTGACGTCCAACACCCGCTTGACCGCCTCGGGGTCGACCTTCAGCACCGAGCCGTAACTGGCGATCCCGGCGTTGGCGACGACGACGTCGATACCGCCGAACTTTTTGACGGCCTGGTCGGCTGCGGCCTGCATGGCGGCGAGATCACGCACGTCGGCAACCACGGTCAGCACCCGCTCGTCGCCGCCCAGTTCGGCGGACCTGGCCGCCAATGCCGCCTCGTCCAGGTCGGTCAGCACCAATTTGGCGCCCTTGGCGTGCAACCGCCGGGCCACCTCGGCCCCGATTCCCTGAGCACCACCGGTGATGAATACGACTTGCGAGTTCACTGACGTCATGGCCGCAACCTACCGCTGCGGCGATTGACAGGTCTACCCCCAGCAGCGCATCCACTGCGGTCGCCACCGCCCGCGGCGCCTCGGCGTCATGGCCGCCGTACTCCAGCGCATCGGTGGCCCAACCATCAAGTGCGGCAAGCGCTTTGGGTGTGTCGAGGTCATCGGCGAGGTAGCGGCGGACTCGGGCAATGACGTCGGCGGCGTCCGGGGCCGCGGGCAGCGCGGTCGCGCTGCGCCACCGGTGCAGCCGCGCACCGGCCGCCTCCAGCACTTCGGCGCCCCAGTCGCGGTCAGCGCGGTAGTGGCCGGCCAGCAGGCCCAACCGGATGGCCGACGGGTCGACGCCCTGCGCGCGCAACTCCGACACCAGGACCAGGTTGCCGCGGCTCTTGGACATCTTGTGCCCGTCCAGCCGATCATGCCCGCATGCACATAGTGGCGGGCGAATCGCCGCTCGCCACTGACACATTCGGCGTGCGCGGCGGTGAACTCGTGATGCGGGAAGATCAGATCGCTGCCACCGCCCTGGATGTCCAGGCCGCTGCCGATGCGGCTGAGCGCGATCGCCGCGCACTCGACATGCCAGCCCGGTCGGCCGGGGCCGAACGGCGACGGCCAGCTCGGTTCGCCGGGCCGCGCGGCGCGCCACATCAGCGCGTCGAGTTGGTCGGTCTTGCCCGGCCGGTCCGGGTCGCCGCCGCGCTCGGCGAACAGCGCCAGCATGGTGTCGCGGTCGTAACCGGACTCGTAGCCGAACTGCAGCGTGGCGTCGGCGCGGAAGTACACGTCGGGGTACTCCGAGTCGTCGACGACGTAGGCCGCCCCCGAGGCCAGCATCTTTTCGACCAGCTCGACGACCTCGGCCACCGCCTCGGTGGCGGCCACGTATTCGCGCGGCGGCAGCACCCGCAGCGCCGCCATGTCGTCGCGGAACAGCGCGACCTCACGGGCCGCCAGGTCGCGCCAGTCGAGACCGTCGCGGTCGGCCCGCTCGAACAGCGGATCGTCGACGTCGGTGACGTTCTGCACGTAGTGCACATCGTGGCCGAGATCCAGCCACAGCCGCTGGATCAGGTCGAACGTCAGATAGGTGGCGGCGTGGCCGAGGTGGGTGGCGTCGTAGGGCGTGATCCCGCAGACGTACATGGTGGCCGTCGACCCGGTGACCACCGGGCGCACCTGGCGGTCGGAGGTGTCATACAGCCGCAGTTCCGGGCCGCGTCCCGGCAGCGCCGGTAAGGATGCCGAAGGCCAGGACTGCATACCGTCGAGCGTAAAGCGTCGTTCAGCTGGCCAGCCGGATGGCACCCAGTAGCAGGTCGGCGAGTTCCGGGCGGCACATCAGGAAGTCGGGCAGATAAGGGTCGGGACGGTTGTACACCAGCTCGGAGCCGTCCAGCCGCGACGCGTGCATGCCCGCGGCCAGGATCACACCCGCCGGCGCAGCCGAATCCCACTCCCACTGCCCGCCGGCATGGACGTAGGCGTCGGCGTCGCCACGCACCACCGACATCGCTTTGGCCCCGGCCGAACCGATCCGCACGAACTCCACGTCGAGCCGTCGGGCCAGGTGATACAGCACCGCGGGCGGCCGGTTGGAGCTGGCGGTGATCCGGATCGGCCCGGAATGCGGCGCTGGCGCTGAGGACGGTCGCGCTGACGGTGTCGCTGCGGTGCAACTCCCCCATCGCCGGCAGGGCGACCGCGGCGTCGGTGATCGCTCCGTTCGGGCCGCCATGGCGCTGCCACAACGCCACGTGCACGGCCCAGTCGTCGCATCCCGGCATGGAGAATTCGCGGGTTCCGTCCAGCGGGTCGACGATCCAGACCCGGTCGGCCCGCAACCGGGCCAGGTCGTCGTAGGCCTCCTCGCTGAGCACCGCGTCGCCGGGCGCTCGGCGCGCAGCCGCCGCAGCAGTAACGAATTGGCCTGGCTGTCACCCTCATCGCCGAGCAGCCACGGGTGGGCGAAGCCGACGTGGTCGCGCACCGCCAGCAGCAGCTGTCCGGCCTCCTCGGCCAGATCGGCGGCCAGCGCGGCGTCGCTGATAGGCCCGGGATTCACCGCTCCAGTATCGCTGACCGACCGCGAACACCGTCGGCTCAGCGGTTTGCCGCGATCCACGCGTCGGTGAAGCCTTGAACTGCGCCGATTTCCCTGCCGAGTCGGCCGACAATGAAGTCTTCGACCTGGCCGCCCAACAGTGGCACGTTCACCTGCACGGTAGTGCTGAATGCCAGCCGCGAACCACGGGCCATGGGCGCCAACATCACCTCTCCGGTCGCTGACACAGGCGCCCCGGGAACCGCCACCTCGATCTCGCCCTGCGCCTGCCCGTCTCCGATGGAATACCACGTCTCGGTGCGCTTCATCTCCAGCTCGCCGCGAGCCAACGTGGTGACCAGCTTTGGCAGCCGGCTGGCAAAAAGGCTGACGGTGAGGACCACACTCACCACCCCGTCGGCGTCGACGGTCAACGAGTCCAGGGTGGCGGTGCCACCATCGAAGGCGGCCAGCCTGGCCTGCCAGTACTCTGCGTCGCCGAACGCGGCGAGGATTTGTTCGACGCTGACCGGTGAGTCAACCGCAAGCTCGAATATCCGCGGCATTTAGAACGCGGGCCAGGGAATCGGACGGTGCCGGTCCGGGCCGGGCATCACCGGGTTGTCCAGCAGCTCGCGGGCACGCAGGCGCAACGCCGCGATCTCGGCGCCGGTGATGTGTTCGGCCAATACATCCCCGAGCGGGCCGGCCAGCGCGTCGAGCAGTTTGGTCACCGTGCTCAGCGTGTTGTCGTCGAGAGGCTTGCCGGCCCACCCCCACAGCACCGTGCGCAACTTGTCCTCGACGTGCAGGCACACCCCGTGGTCGACGCCGTAGATGTTCCCGTCGACACCGCGCAGCACGTGGCCGCCCTTGCGGTCGGCGTTGTTGATCAACACGTCGAACACCGCCATCCGCCAAAGCCGGATGTCGTCGGCGTGAACCAGCGAAACCGGCTCGCCGGCATAGTCGTAGGCCCGCAGCACCGGCAGATAGCCGGGCGGCAATCGGTCGGCCGGAACCAGGTCGACCGGGTCCGGTCCGGGCCCGGGGTCCGAATCAGGTGCGTCGCCGGGTTGGTCCACCCACAGCTGCAGCATGCCCGGACCGGCCGGCCCGTGGCGAATGATGGTGTACGGCACGATGTTCCAGCCCAGCTGCTGTCGACACCAGATACGCGCCGAGTTCCCGGCCGGCCAGCGTGCCGTCGGGAAAATCCCACAGCGGCTGCTCACCGGCGACCGGCTTGTACACACAGTGCACGGTGCGGTCATCCAGCGTCGACTCGCACAGGAAGGTGGCGTTGCTCGCCGAGCGAATGCGTCCCAGGACGGTCAGCTCGCCGCGTCGCAGGACCTCGCGATCGTCAGTCCTCGGCGTCATCGTCAGGCCCGAGCAACGCACTGCGCCGGTAGCCGTTGGTCCGCGCACAGATGTGTCCCTCGGGGTCCAGCGGTTCATCGCACAGCGGGCACGGCGGACGGCCCGCGGAAATGACGCGATTGGAACGGGTGGCGAACTCCCGCGCCGACTCCGGTGTCAGGAACACCCGCACGGCGTCAGGCCCCTCCTCGGTGTCGTCGAGCACCACCGATGCGTCGAACTCGGTGTCGCTGACGGCCAGCAGTTCGACCACTACGGTTTGCGCCTCGGAATCCCAGCCCAGACCCATGGTGCCGACCCGAAATTCCGCGTCGACCGGTGTGATCAGCGGGCTGAGGTCCTCGACTTCGGTGGTCTCCGGCGGAACCGGTGTGCCGAACCGGCGGTTGACCTCCAACAGCAGCGCGCCGATGCGTTCGGCGAGCACCGCCACCTGCTGCTTCTCCAGCACCACCGACACCACCCGGGCGTCGTGCACCGCCTGCAGGTAGAAGGTGCGGTTTCCGGGCTGGCCGACTGTCCCGGCGACGAATCGGTCGGGTGAGCGGAAGACGTGGATCGCGCGAGACATGGCAGTTCCAAAATACCGGCAGTTGCGGCTGAGTCGTAATTCTCGCCGCGACTCGGTCAGTCGGTTGAGCCGCCGACGACCGCATCGCCGGACGGCGTCTCACCGTCTGGTGTCGGCAGTCGCGGTCAGCGCAGACGTCAGCCGCGCGCCGGTGTGGTTGACGTGCAGCACGAACGGGCGCAGCTGGGTGTAGCGGATCACGCTCATCGATGCCGGATCGGCGGAAACCCGCTGAAAACCGTCCAGGTGTAGGCCGAGCGCGTCGGCGACGACCGCCTTGATGACGTCGCCGTGGGTGCAGGCCAGCCATAGCGCGTCGCCGCCATGCTGCTCGGCCAGCCGCGCGTCGTGGTCGCGGACGGCCGCGACGGCACGCGTCTGCACCTGCGCCAGCCCCTCGCCGCCGGGGAACACCGCCGCGCTGGGATGCGCCTGAACGACGCTCCACAGCGGCTCCTTGACCAGATCGCCGATTTTGCGGCCGGTCCACTCGCCGTAGTCGACTTCGGCGAACCGCTCGTCGACTTCCGCCTCGATGCCAAGCGCCGCGGCGAGCGGCTCGACCGTGCGCCGACAGCGCAGCAGCGGTGAGCACACCACTGCCTGGATCGGCAGCTCAGCGAGCCGATCGACCAATTCGGCGGCTTGCTGGCGGCCTTTGTCGTCGAGCTCGACGCCCTCGGAACGGCCGGCCAGCACGTGCGCGGTGTTCGACGTGGACCGGCCGTGCCGCAACAGGATGACGGTCATACGGCGCTCACCACGCCGGTTGCCAACAGGATCAGCACGGCGGTACCGGCGGCCACCCGGTAGCCGACGAACCAATACATGCTGTGCTGCACCAGAAATCGCAGCAACCACGCCACCGCGGCAAGACCGACCACGAACGCGATCACCGTCGCCACCAGCAGCTGCGGGCCCGTCGCGCTCATCCCCTCGAGCGCCGGGTGGAAAGCGTCGGGCAGCGAGAACAACCCGGAGGCGAACACCGCCGGAATGGCCAGCAGGAAACCGAACCGGGCCGCCAACTCACGGTCGAGGCCGAGAAACAGCCCGGCGCTGATGGTGGCTCCCGAACGGGAGACGCCCGGGACCAACGCCAGCGTCTGGGCGATACCGACCGCGATCGCATCGCGCCAGTTCAGCTGGACGAAGTGCCGGCTTTGCCGCCCGAGACGCTCCGCCAGAGCGATCACCGCCGAAAACACGATCAGCGCCGTCGCTATCACCCAGAGGTTGCGCACGCCGGTGCGGATCTCGTCCTTGAACAACAGCCCGAGGATGCAGATCGGGATCGTCCCGATGATGACGTACCAACCCATCCGGTAGTCGGCACCGCGGTGCGCTGCGACCACCAGCCCGTTGAACCACGCCTTGGCGATCCGCACGATGTCGCGGGCGAAATAAACCAACACGGCGATCTCGGTGCCCAACTGGGTGACCGCGGTGAACGACGCGCCGGCGTCGTCGGCAAAGAAGAGCCGCGACACGATCGCCAGGTGCCCCGACGACGACACCGGCAAGAACTCGGTCAGACCCTGCACCACGGCCAAAACGACCACTTGCCACCAAGACATCGCCGGCGCCGCAGTCACGACGACGACCGTACCGGGTGATCTAGTCGGAGACCTCGGCGAGGGCGACGGCGTCACGCACGGCGGCGACCAGGCTGCGCTCGTCGGTGACGTCGACGTCGACGATGTTGCACCGCAGGGTGGCGGCGATGTCTTCGGGCTGTGGAACCGGGCCGCTGAGCCGGGGCCGGTATATCTCGACGAGAAGCCACTGGCCTTCGATGCGGAAAGCGAAGCTCCGGCCGTCGCCGACCTGACCGAACCCGCTGGCCAGCACCTTGGCCGAGAAAACCCCCAGCCACATGTCTTCGATAGCAAACTCCTGATCAGGGAATCGGCGGTCGACGGCGACGCTCATGTCGCGACCATACCTCGCCGCCGAACCCCGGCTTGCGCGACGGGCCCGGGGTGGTACCCGGCGATGTTCCCTAGGATCGGACACCAACCGAACCGCCTTCTCCATACTGGCCAGCCCCACGAGTATCTGAGAGTTACCCTGTGCCGCCACACCGCAAACCCAGCGCGCATATCGCCCGTCGGCAGGCCGCTGGCCTGATGCTTTTGCTGACGCTGGTGGCGGGTTGCTCATCGAAGGCGCTCGAGGGCGCCCCGCCCACGATCGCGCCGGCGCGGCCGGCCGAATCTCCACCGCTATCGCAGGCCCCGGCCGGTGTGGTGCGTCCGGTGAATGGCACGCCGCAGGCGGCTGTCTTCGACGGCCGGACTGCGCAGCTGGTGATGTTGAGTTGCGGGTCGACCCCCACTGCACCCGCGACCATCACCACGATGGGCTCTCAGCAAACCTCTCCGCGTGTCATCGATCTGCCCGGCCCGGCGACCGGGCTGACCGGCGACGGCGGCGGCAACGCTTATCTGTCCACCCGCGGTGGTTACTTCGTGGTCGATCTGTCGGCCGGAAGCGTCGCCCGCGTCAGCATCAGCGGCGCAGAGGGCGTCGAATTCACCGCTATTGCCCGCCGTGCTGACGGCACCGTCGCCCTGGGCACTGCCGATGGCGTGGTGTACACGTCCACCCCCGGCCAGCCGACCGCGAGCAACCGGACGAAGATCTTCGCCCACGTTGATTCTCTTGCCGCACAAGGTAATACGCTAGCCGTGTTGGATCGTGGCCAGACGTCGGTCACCACGATCGGCGCCGATGGCAAGATCGGGCAGGCGCTACGCGCCGGCCAGGGCGCCACCACCATGGTGGCCGATGCCGCAGGCCGGTTGTTGGTGACCGACACCCGGGGCGGCGAGCTGCTGGTGTTCGGTGTCGACCCGCTGATCTTGCGCCAGGCCTACCCGGTGCGACAGTCCCCGTACGGCCTGGCCGGATCTCGTGGCCTGACCTGGGTGTCGCAGACTTCGGCGAATATGGTCATTGGGTACGATCTGTCAACCGGAATCCCTGTGGAAAAGGTACGGTACCCAACCGTGCGGCAACCCAACACGCTATCCTTCGACGACGCTGCGGGCACGTTGTACGTGGTGTCGGGTTCCGGCGGGGGCGTTCAGGTCATCGAGCACGCAGCGGCGGGCGCACATTGACGACGGCACGACGCAGCCGACTGCCGGCGGGCTGGGACAGCGAGTTGTCCGACGAATACGAGTGGGTGCCGTTGCGCCTGCCGCCGGAGGTGACCAGGCTCAGCGCGTCGACCCGACTGTCCATCGAAGCGGAGTACCGCGGCTGGGAGCTGACCCGGGTGCGGCTCTATACCGATGGGAGTAGGCGGGTGTTGTTGCGCCGCAAGAAATCTCGCACCGATAACGCCCGGCCCGATCAACCGGAACTGTGACGGTGAGCGCTCCGCGCGACGACCGTCATCAGATATACGATGCGCTCCGCCGGCTGCTGTTCCTGGTGCCGCCCGAGCGCAGCCACGAGCTGGTATTCGCGGCGCTGCGCGGCGTCACCAACGCTGCGCCGGTACGGCGAGGCCTGAGCCGACGGCTGGCACCGACCGACCCGGTGCTGGCCAGCACAGTATTCGGGGTGCGCTTCCCCGGGCCGCTCGGTCTGGCCGCGGGCTTCGACAAGGACGGCATCGGGCTGAAGGCCTGGGGCGCATTGGGATTCGGCTACGCCGAGATCGGCACCGTCACCGCCCAGCCCCAGCCGGGCAATCCGGCTCCCCGGCTGTTCCGGCTGCCCGCCGACCGCGCATTGCTCAACCGGCTCGGCTTCAACAATCATGGCGCCGCGGCGCTGGCGTCCAGGCTGGCGCGGCACAGCGCCGACGTGCCGATCGGCGTCAATATCGGCAAGACCAAATCCACCCCGCCCGATCAGGCCGCCGATGACTACCGGGCCAGTGCCAGGCTGGTCGGACCGCTGGCCGCGTACCTGGTGGTCAACGTCAGCTCGCCGAACACTCCGGGGCTGCGCGATCTGCAGGCGGTCGAGTCGCTGCGCGGCATTCTGTCGGGGGTGCTCGCCGAGACCTCGACGCCGGTACTGGTGAAGATCGCGCCGGATCTCACCGACTCCGACATCGATGACATCGCCGACCTGGCAGTCGAGTTGGGTTTGGCCGGCATCGTAGCCACCAACACCACGGTGTCGCGCGACGGGTTGCGCACCGCCGGTGTCGATCGTCTGGGCAGCGGTGGCATCTCGGGGCCGCCGTTGGCGCACCGCTCCGCCGAGGTGCTGCGGCGGCTCTACGGCCGGGTCGGCGATCGGCTGACGTTGATCAGCGTCGGCGGCATAGAAACCGTCGACGACGCCTGGGACCGCATCACTGCCGGAGCGTCATTGCTGCAGGGCTACACCGGCTTCATCTATGGCGGCGGCTTGTGGGCCAAGCACATTCACGACGGCCTCGCGCTTCGGTTACGCGAAGGAGGATTCGCCTCGTTGAGCGAGGCCGTCGGGTCCGCGACCCGCTGACCGTCAGCGCTGTTCGTAGGTTCCGTAGATGACCGCTCGGGCGATCGCGTGCTGGAACAGATTGAAGCCCAGGTATGCGGGGCTGGCGTCCTCGGTGAGGTCGAGTTTGTCGACATCCACCGCGTGCACAGCGACGTAGTAGCGGTGCGGCCCGTGGCCCGGCGGCGGCGCAGCGCCGATATAACGGCGCATACCGGCGTCGTTGACCAACGTCAGCGCGCCACCCGGTAGATCGCTGCCGTCGCCGGCACCGTCGGGCAACTCGGTGACCGAGGCGGGCAGGTTGGCTACCGCCCAGTGCCAGAAACCGGACAAGGTCGGGGCGTCGGGGTCATAAACCGTGACGGCGAAGCTGCGGGTCTCCTCGGGGAAACCAGACCAGCTCAGTTGTGGGCTGACGTCTTCGCCGCCGGCGCCCATGATCCCGCTGATTTGCGGTGTCGCCAGCGGTTGCCCGTTGGTGATCGATGCCGACTCCAAGTGAAACGACGGCAGTTTAGGCAGCGCAGCGTACGGGTCGGGCGGTGCGATCATGGTCGATCCCCTCTCGATTGATTTACGGCTAGCAGTGTGTCAAGAAGTGTGTCAGCACCTCGGTGCCGAATCTCAGCGCGTCCACGGGTACCCGCTCATCGATGCCGTGGAACAGCGCGGCGAAATCCAGGTCCGGCGGCAGCCGCAACGGGGCGAAGCCGAAGCAGCGAATACCCAAGCGCGCAAAGGCTTTTGCATCCGTGCCGCCGGAAAGCATGTAGGGCACGATCCTGGCGTCGGGATCCACCGCGAGCAGCGCGGCGTTCATCACATCGACCAGGTCGCCGTCGAAACTGGTCTCATACGACGGCAAGTTGGTGATCCATTCGCGGGTCACGTCGGGGCCAATGAGCTCGTCGACCTCCGCCTCGAACGCCGCCAGCCGGCCGGGAAGCACCCGGCAATCCACCACGGCCTCCGCGGTCGCCGGGATCACGTTGGCTTTATAGCCGGCCTTGAGCATCGTCGGGTTGGCGGTGTCGTGCAGGATCGCATTGAGCATGCGGGCCATCGGACCGAGCTTCTCGATCGTGCCCTCCAGGTCGGCGGACTCGATGTCGAACGTCAGGCCCGTCTCCTCGGTGATGGCGTTCAGGAACTGCTGCGACGGTGTCGGTCACGATCAGCGGGAATCGGTGGCGCCCCAGCTTCGCCACCGCCTCGGCGATTGACGTGACCGCGTTGTCGTGATGGGTCATCGAGCCGTGGCCCGGTCGGGCGCGCGCGGTCAACCGCATCCAATGCAAGCCCTTTTCCGCGGTCTCGATGAGATAGAGCCGACGCTCGCCGCCATCGCGGCGCGGCACCGTCAGCGAAAAACCGCCAACCTCGCCGATAGCTTCGGTGACCCCGTCGAACAGGTCGGGCCGGTTGTCGACCAGCCATTGCGCCCCGTACTTGCCGCCGTTCTCTTCGTCGGCAACAAAGGCGAACAGCAGATCTCGCGGCGGCACCACGCCGGCCCGCCGGAATTGCCGGGCTGTCACGATCATCATGCCGACCATGTCCTTCATGTCGACCGCGCCACGGCCCCAGACATAGCCGTCCTCGATCGCGCCGGAGAACGGGTGCACGCTCCATTCGGCCGGCTCCGCGGGCACCACGTCAAGATGCCCGTGGATCAGCAGCGTGCCGCGGGAGCTGTCGGCGCCCTTGCAGGCGGGCGAACACATTGCCGCGTCCCGGCGCGCCGGACTCTACGTATTCGACCTGGTAGCCGACCTCTTCCAACTGAGCGGCAACCCACTGGGCACATTCGGCCTCACCCTTGGTGGTTTCCAGATCGCCGGTGTTGGTGGTGTCGAACCTGATCAGCCTGCTGACAACGTCCACCACATCGTCGACGGGTGTATCGGTTGGCACCGTCACAGTCACCTTTCCTACCATTGCCACCGACTCGGCCGCGCGGCGATCATGGTCGGCTTCCCCGCAAACCGGGGTGTCCACACGTCTGCCCGCTGCGCTAGGCCGCATCGTCGCCGGGCGGGTTTGGGTGCGAGCAGGCGAATCCGATAGCCTTAGCTGCCAATTGATTGGCCTGAGTCCGAGTGGCGGAATGGCAGACGCGCTAGCTTGAGGTGCTAGTGCCCTACTAATGGGCGTGGGGGTTCAAGTCCCCCCTCGGACACGTTTGTGATGAGTCGAGTCATAGGTGACAGATGAGTCGCGTCATGGGTTACAGGTTCCCCGGCCGTCGGCCGGGGTTTTTGTTTGGTTGGGCCAGTAGTTGCGGTCGGGATCGATGTGGTGGCTGGCGATGAGTTGGTGTCTGGTTTTGCTGATGACGGTGACGCTGGTGGTGGTCACCAGGATGAGCACGGGGGTGTGTGCGTGGGTGCGGCCGATGCCGAGGTGGTGCAGGCGGCTGCCGTGGCGCAGGGTGAGTTTGCCGAATTGGTCGACGACATCGTGGCGGATGCGGAAGTGTTCGGCGGCGGTGTTGGGTGGGCTCGCTTTGGGCCGGGCCCGGTAGGCCTGCGCTGGTGTGGTGCCTGGCGGTAGGGCGCGGTGGGTGCGTTGGGTGTTGTAGGTGACGCTGAAGTCGTCGAGCAGGGTTTGCATGGCGGTGATGGTGGCGGGTCGGGGTCGTGGGGTCAGCCAGCGTTTGAGGGTTTGGTGGAAGCGTTCGATTTTGCCTTGGGTTTGGGGGTGTCCGGGGTGGCCGTTTTTCTGGGCGATGCCCAGGCTGGCCAGCAGGCGTTCGAAGTCGTTGTGGCCGTGGGTGAATCGTGAGGTGTAGACCGATCCGTTGTCGGTGAGGGTGGAGGCCGGCAGGCCGTGGCACCCGGCGGTGGCGGTGAAGCTGGCGACGACGTCGGGGCCGGCCACGCGGCGGTAGGCGGTGCAGGACAGCAGGTATCGGGAGTGGTCATCGAGCCAGTTCAGTACCTCTACGCCGCTGCCATCGGCCAGGGTCCAGTGGGTGAAGTCGGATTGCCAGCATTCGTTGGGCTGCTCGGCGGCAAAGCGGTGATAGGAGCTGCGGGGTCGTTTGCGTGGCTGGGGGGTGAGCAGGCCGTGGTGGCCCAGAATGCGCCGAATGGTGGAGGTCGACGGCACCGGCAGGCCCCGCTGGGCCAGGTGCCATTGCAGGGTCACCGGTCCGGCGTCGAGGCCTTCTGCGGTCAGCTGTTGGCGCAGCGTCACGACCGCGATGATGACCTCCTCGCTGACGGCTCGGGGGTTGCTGGCGGGGCGCCGTGAGCGTGGATCGACGGCGTCTAACCCGCCGTGGCGATAGCGGTTCAGCAGGCGATACAGGTGCTGGCGCGACAGGCCATAGACCCGCGCTGCCTGGGTGACCGTGAGATGACCGCTGACGACTTCGAGGACAACCACCCGTGCCTTGGACATGAGCCATGACTGTCACCTATGACGCGACTCATCGACGTTGTTCGCAGGTGTAACCCATGACGCGACTCATCTGTCACCTATGTCGTGAACTCACACACCCCCTCGGACACTTGCGATGTCTCGGGACATCGTGCACATGTGTCTTGGGACATCGTTCACGGTTCGGTTTGTGGTTGGTAGTTTTTCGTCGGGTCGAGTTGCAATTCGCGTAGTAGTTGGCCGTCGGTGGTTACGACCCGGATGTGTAGGTCGTGGATCAAGATCAGGACGTGGGTGCCGGCGTGTCTGCGGCCCATTCCGATGTGGTGTAGACGGCTGTTGTGGCGCACGGTGAGCTTGCCGTTGCTGTCGATGCGGTCGTGGCGGATGCGGTAGGCGCCGGCGTGTAGTGGGGTGCCGGTCGGGGTCGCTTTGGGGCGGGCGAGGTAGGCCTGTTGGGGGTGCGACGGCCAAGTGCGCGGTGCGGGCGCACGGTGTTGTAGTAGGCGCGGAAGGCGTCGAGCTGGGCTTGTAGGTGGGCGACGGTGGGGGCCGGGGTCTGGTGGATGAGCCATTTTTTGAGGGTTTGGTGGAAGCGTTCTACCTTGCCGCAGGTTTGCGGATGGTAGGGGCGGCAGTGTTGGAATCTGATCCCGCAGCGGTGCAGGGTGACTTCTAGCGCGACTCGGCCGGTGCCGCGGTAGCGGCCGGTGAAAACTGCTCCGTTGTCGCTGAGCAGGCTGGCCGGATTGCCATGGGCGCCAACGGCTTTGCTGAAGCTGTTATTGACGTCACGGGCTTTGAACACCGGTAACGTGTCGCTGCCTAAACACAGCCGGGAGTGATCGTCGATGATGTTGAGGATCTCGACGTCGGTGCGGTCGGCAAGTTGCCAATGGGTGATGTCGAGTTGCCAGCGTTCGTTGGTTGTTCGGCTTGGAAGCGGATGTAGCTGCTTTTGGGGCGTTTGTGCGGCTGGGGGGTGACAAAGCCTCGTGCTGAAAGAATCCGCCAGATCGTCGACACCGCCGGGCTGACACCGTGGCGGCGCTGAAGGTGAAACGCGATCGTCGCCGCGCCGGCTTCATGCCCATCGCGCTCGAGTTCCTTACGTAGCGCGACGACCTCGTCTTCGATGTCTTTAGCGGTGCGGTTAGGGCTGCGATGCGGTCTTCGTGGGCGCGGTTGCAGGCCCGCCGCCCTCGGACACGTTTGCGATGTCTCGGGACATCGTGCACATGTGTCTTGGGACATCGTTCACGGTTTGGTTTGTGGTTGGTAGTCCTTGGTCGGGTCGAGGTGAAGTTCTCGCAGTAGTTGGCCGTCGGTGGTGATGACCCGGATGTGTAGGTCGTGAATCGAGGATCAGGACGTTGGTGCCGGCGTAGTCTGACGGCCCATTCCGATGTGGTGTAGGCGGCTGTTGTGGCGCAGGGTGAGCTTGCCGTTGCTGTCGATGCGGTCGTGGCGGATGCGGTAGGCGCCGGTGTGTAGTGGGGTGCCGGTTGGGGTTGCTTTGGGTCGGGCGAGGTAGGCCTGCTGTGGGGTGCGACGGCCAAGTGCGCGGTGCGGGCGCACGGTGTTGTAGTAGGCGCGGAAGGTGTCGAGCTGGGCTTGTAGCTGGGCGACGGTGTGGGCCGGGCTCTGGTGGATGAGCCATTTTTTGAGGGTTTGGTGGAAGCGTTCTACCTTGCCGCAGGTTTGCGGATGGTAGGGGCGGCAGTGTTGGAATCTGATGCCGTAGCTGTGCAGGGTGACTTCTAGGGCGACCCGGCCGGTGCCGCGATAGCGGCCGGTGAAAACAGCTCCGTTGTCGCTGAGCAGGCTGGCCGGATTGCCATAGGCGGCAACGGCTTTGCTGAAGCTGTTGTTGACGTCACGGGCCTTAAACACCGGTAAGGTGTCGCTGCCTAAACACAGCCGTGAGTGGTCATCGATGATGTTGAGGATCTCGACGTCGGTGCGGTCGGCTAGTTGCCAATGGGTGATGTCGAGTTGCCAGCGTTCGTTGGGCTGCTGGGCCTGGAAGCGGATGTAGCTGCTTTTGGGGCGTTTGTGCGGCTGGGGGGTGACGAAGCCTCGCGCGCAGAGGATCCGCCAGATCGTGGACACCGCCGGGCTGACACCGTGGCGGCGCTGAAGGTGAAACGCGATCGTCGCCGCCCCGGCCTCATGCCCATCGCGCTCAAGCTCCTTACGTAACGCGACGACCTCGTCTTCGATGTCTTTGGCGGTGCGGTTGGGGCTGCGAAACGGTCTTCGTGGGCGTGGCTGCAGGCCC
>CAWKME010000003.1:0-159488 GCA_963850645.1 uncultured Actinomycetota bacterium
TGCCGGCCTGCGTCGCGTCGGCGAAGAACGAGTCGAAGAAGCGGGTGCGGACGGCCATCGCGATGGGCATGTGCTCGAGCTTCCAGGGGGCCTCGTCGTCGTCGACGTCAGCGGCGTCGAGCTCTCCGGTGGCCAGCTTGGTGAGGAAATCCACGCCGACGGCGCGGACCAGCGGTTCGGCGAATCGGTCGTCGATCAGCGGATTGTCGGCGTTGGTGGCGACTGCGCGGGCGGCGGCAACCATCGTTGCTGTCGCTCCCACGCTGGTCGCGAGGTCCCAGGTGTCGTTATCGGTGCGTGGCATTGGGTGCTCCTAAGTCGTAAGTTTCAGATCAAGGTTACTTAGTTAGTATAACGAGTAGTTAGGCCATATAACAAGCTGGCTGACGACCCGGCCGCTGGCCAGCGGCAACCGGTTTGAACACCTGTTGACGACTCGGCGATCCAATGCTGGGGTTAGGCGAGGAGAGGGGGACCGTGACAGAACAGCCGCGCCCGGCAGTGGACCGACGTCATCTTCTCGGGATCTCGATATCAACCGCCGGTGCAATGGCTTTATCGGCATGCGGCAATCCGCGGCCCAAGGCAGGAGAGTCTGGCGCAGCCGCAGAGGACGAAGTGCCGGTCACTCCACCCGAAGACTTGATGCGCGAGCACGGCGTGCTCAAGCGCGTACTGCTGATATATCGAGAAGGAATCCATCGAGTGGAGGCCGGTGCTGAGGTTCCCGTCCAGGCGCTCAATGCTGGGGCAGCGATTATTCGAAGCTTCATCGAGGACTATCACGAGCAACTCGAAGAAAAGCATGTCTTCCCCAAGCTGGAACAGGCGGGCAAACTCGCCGACGTCACGGCTGTGTTGCGCACCCAGCACGCGCGGGGTCGTGTGCTGACCGACCGGGTGTCCGCCGCCACCAGTGCCGCGCCAGCGCTGGACCAGGCCAATCGGGGAGCCCTCGTGCAGGACATGTCGGCGTTCATCCGAATGTATGAGCCCCATGAGGCGCGCGAAGATACGGTCGTTTTCCCGGCGTTGCGTCAAGTGATGCCCGCCAAGGAGTTTCGCGATATGGCCGACATCTTCGAGGACGAAGAGCACCGGTGGTTCGGTCAGGCCGGGTTTGACGGGGTCGTCGATAAGGTCGCCGATATCGAAAAAAGCCTCGGCATCTATGATTTGAGCCAGTTCACGCCGACCTAGTGCGCAGCGCCTTGGTCAGGAGCCGGGCGAGTTGACGAACCAGACGTTGTCTTCCCGCAGGCTGCGGCTGCGCCAGCCGTCGCCGGTGCGGACCAGCTCGTGGTGGTAGTAGCCGCCGCAATAACTGAGCTCGGTCATCCCCGGCAGCTGCATCGGGTTGTAGAACATCGCACGCACCTGTGCGGTGTCGCCGTCGACCTGGCTTTCGATGTTGGTGATGTAGTGCATCGACCACGGAATCGTGGCGAATCCCTGCGCCAGCCAGTCGGCGACCTGTTCACGGCTGCCGGCGACGGCTCCGGCCGACGAGTAGTCGATGTGCGCGTCGTCGGTGAACACCGATCGATACAACTCCCAATCCTTGGTGTCGACGGCGCGGGCGTATCTATTGAGCAGCGCGGTGATTTCCAGTTCGTCGCTGATCCGCTGCAGGTCCATCCGAGATGCTCCTAGGTAGGTTCGTCGTCACTGCCACCATGCGCCGTCCGATCGAGTCGATCCGTTTGCGGGTCAGGTCCTGCAGCGGATGGACGGCCACAATCATCGCCACCCGGCCGTGGTGGTCGAACACCGGCGCGGCGATGGTGGCCACCGGCTGCGCTCGCGCGCGGAGTCGTCGTCGGAGAGGAAACCGATCGTGGTGAACTCGGCCAGCAGCTGATCGGTGATCTCGCGCACGCGGGCGGGCAGTCCGTCGCTGGGTAGCGTGCCGACGACGTGGGCCGCCTGGGTCAGCGCCGGCGTCGTGCAATCCACGTCGAATCCGCGTTCGCGGGTGTGGGCCAGCACCTCTTCGAGGCGACGCGCCAGCGCGGAATTGGTCGCGGCGCCGCGCTGGATCCACGCCCGTTGCTCTTCGTCGGTGTCCCAGGCGGCGAACGCGACTCCGAACGGCGGGGCGTAGCGGATCCGGTCGCCGGGTGCGCCGCCGGACTGCCGGCCGGCATCCTCGAACGCGGTGATCACCAGCGAATCGCCGAACCGCTCGACCACCGAGGCGGCGTAGCCGAATTCCTCGGCGAGCTGCAGTGCAGCCGCGCGAGCGGTGTGCGCCAGTGGCCGCGCGGTGTCTACCCGCGCCGCCACCGCCGCAAGGGCCGGGCCCAGTGAAAACGTCTTGTCGACCGGATCGCGAGCTGGCCCAGCCGCGGTCGCACAGCGTGGTCAGGATGGCGTGCGCGGTCGCCTGGGTAAGCCCGAGTTCGCGCACCACATCGGAGAACCTGAGCCGCTCGTTGCCGGGCCCGGCGAGCAACTCGACGACGTCGAGGACGCGAGTGGTGGGGGCCGACGGTGGAATGTCTTGACTTCCTCTTCGTGCGCGGTTCCTACTGTGAAGCTCAAATTATCGAGATGCTATCTCGAATAATCGAGAACTTCAACACGAGGAGTGTGCGGGTGCGTGCGGTGGTGTTGCGCGACGGGCGGCTCGACGTCCGTGAGATCGCCGATCCGGTGCCCGGTCCGGGCGAGTTGCTGCTGCGAACACTGAGCACCGCGATCTGCGCGTCGGACGTGCATTTCATGGATCACCCGGAGATGGGGATCGACGACCCGACCGGCCGCTCGCTCTACGACGTGAATCGCGACATCGTGCTCGGCCACGAGTTCGTCGGCGAGGTCGTCGGACACGGACCCGGCTGCACAGAACAGTTTCCGGTTGGCACCCGGGTGACGTCCATCCCGATCCGCATGGTCAATGGCGGCGCCGACGGCGTGCGGATCATCGGTCAGCACCCGGAGGCGCAAGGCAGCTTCGGTGAATTGGTGGTCATTGCCGAGGCGTTGGCCAAGTCCGTCGACGACGGCGTATCCAGCGACGCTGCCGCGCTGACCGACGCGTTCGCGGTCGGCGAGTTCTACGTGCGCTCAGCGCGGATGGAGCCGGGGGAGGTGCCGGTCGTCGTCGGCGCCGGCGCTATCGGGTTGTCCGCGGTCGCCGCGTTGGCCAGCCGGGGCGTCGAGCCGATCATCGTGTCGGACTACAACTCCGACCGCCGCGAACTGGCTTGCGGCAGCTTCGGGGCGCACATCGCGGTCGATCCGGCCGAAAGGTCACCGTTCGACGTGTGGCGCGAGCTACGCGCCGAGCGTGGGCTATGGGGCTCGCTGGTCGTCTTCGAATGTGTGGGCGCCGCAGGGCTGATCCAGAAGATCGTGGAATCCGTCGACATGAGCACCCGGATCTATTGCGCCGGTGGGTGGTACACCGGTGATTCGCTGAGTGTCACCGATGCGACCCGTCAGGGCGTGACCATTCAGTTCGGCGGCGGCCCGCACCCGCAGGACTGGTACGGCACGCTCGACGCCATCGCATCCGGGCGCCTCGATCCGCTGCCGAGCGTCGGCGCGATCATCGGTCTCGACGAGGTGCCCGAAGCACTCGACTTGGCTCGAAAGTCCAACGGTCCACCGCGAATCGTCGTCCACCCGAACGGAGACGTGTTGTGAGCGAACGAGAAGACCGCGAGGACATCTGCCGACGTCCTGCTGCGCTACGCGACCGGGATCGATCGTCGCGACTGGCCGTTGTTCCGCACCGTCTTCACCGACGACTGCGAGCTGGACTACGGCGAAGTCGGTTCATGGCAGGGTGTCGACGCGGTGACCGAGTTCATGCAGCAGGCACACGCGTTGGCCGGGCACACCATGCACCGGTTGACCAATCAGGTGATCACGGTCAACGGCGACTCGGCCCAGGCGCGTACGTACGTCGACGCGCTGATCATGCTTGCCGACAACAGCTCCGGGGTGAACGCGGTCGGTTTCTATGACGACGATCTCGTCCGTACGCCGACAGGGTGGCGTGTCGCTCGTCGCCGCTTCACCCAAGTCCGGGTGGCTACGGTTGGTGACCTGACATGACGTTTGCAGACAAGTACGGCCCGTGGGCTTTGGTGGCCGGCGCATCCGACGGCGTCGGCGCCGCCTTCGCTCAAGCACTCGCCGAGCGCGGGGTCAACGTCGTGTTGGTGGCGCGGCGGCAGGCCGTGCTGGACGAGGTCTCCGCCGCGATCGCCGCCCGCACCGGTGTCGAAACCCGCGCGCTGGCAGTCGATCTCGCTGAGCACGGCGCGGCGATCCTCATCGCTGACGCCACCGACGATCTGGACATCGGGTTTCTGGCCTACTGCGCAGGAGCCGACCCCAACTTCGAGCCGTTCCTGTCCAACCCGATAACAACCGCCGAAGCGATGGTGCACCGCAACTGCATGGTGCCGATGCAGTTGTGTCATCATTTCGCCCCGGCGATGGTACGGCGCGGCCGTGGCGGCATCGTGCTATTCGGCTCGGGCGCCGGACTCGCCGGTGGTCCGAACATGGTGGCGTACGGCGCCACCAAGGCGTTCGACATGGTGTTCGCCGAAGCGCTGTGGAGCGAACTGCACGACAAAGGTGTCGACGTGCTCGGCCTGATCCTGGGCAAGACCGACACGCCCGCACTGCGCCGTCTGGAGCACAGCCGCGGGGTGCTCAGCTCCGAAGACCAGGCGCCTCCGGATGCCGCCGGTGTCGATCAGGTCATCAGCGAGGCATTCGAGAACCTCAGCAACGGGCCGACTTTGATGGTGGGCGACATGATGCGTGCCGCCGTGCAGATGCTGTCGTCGGTGACACGCAACGAAGCGGTCAACTTCATGATCCAAGCCCAAGCCGCCGTCATGGGCGGCGAAACGGGATAAAGCTCCGGCGGCTCTCAGTTGCTCGAGTTGTTTGATGAAGACGCTGACCCGGTTGATCAGGCCGTCCGAATTCTGCTCGAACACAAGGCATTCCGGGTACTCGGTGGGGACGCCGTCGATGTCGAAGGTCTCGCTCAGCTCGACGTAGCAGACCCGATCCGAGGCATGCGAGATCCGCTGCACATCCAACCGGTAACCCTTCAGCGAGGCGAACACGCCGCGCAGGAACTTCAGATACGGCTGCTTGCCTTCGACGACATCGCAATACGGGCCCACCCGGATCAAGTCGTCGTCGGCGATGGTGGCCGCCAGGCCGTCCCAATCGTGGACGGCCAGGCACGCCAGATAGCGCTCGACGGCGCCGGCCTCATCAGAACCCATGGCATCTTCATACGCCAACTCCGCCGGGGCCTCAACGCCAAACATCCCAGGCCGCCGAAGGGCCTGGGATGTTTGGTTGCTGGGCTTCGGCTTCAGAGGCCGAGGAACGCCAGCGGGTCGATGGCGGTGGCTGCAGCGGACGCCGCGTCGAGACCAGCGGTGAAGGCGTCGCCCGGGTCCAGCGCCGCGACGGCGTCGATACCGCCGAACAGCGAGTCCAGGTTGAGGTCGCCCCACGGCGTCACCAGTGTGTCGGTGACGGTGTCGGCGGCGCCGTCGACACCCGGGATGGCGGTGTAGACGTTCTCGAACCCGTCGCCGAGGTTGAAGGCGTCGTAGACCGATCCCACTGTCGGCAGATCCGCGGACGTGCCGGTGACACTTGCGACGGTGAACTCGGTGTTGGTCAGGCCCAACAGGTTCGGTCACATCCTCGTTACCGACGATGCTTCCGATTTGGGTCGTGCCGTCGTAGACGTTGAAGTCCTGCGGCGCGATCGGGAGCACAAAGCCGCCGCCAAGGTCGGGCGTGCCGCCGCCGATCTCCAACAGCGGCGGTGCACCGAGAATCTGGTAGACGGTGTCGAAGCCCTCCGCCCCGGTGCTGGTGATCGGGTCGAAGGTAGTGCTGCCGATGGTGAAGGCGTCGGCGCCGACGCCGCTGTCGCCCGCCTCGAGACCGGTGAAGGCATCGCCGGGCTGCATTGGATTCGCCGCGTTGAGGTCAGGGAAGCTCAGCCGTCGGAGAACGCAGTCTGCCGGCCGCGCCGCACATCCTCCCGGCCGGGAGGAATAATGGCATTCTCGAAATCGAGAAGGCATTCTCGGGTGCAGTGGGAGGCGGGTCGGACGTGACAGGAGCCTGTGCCGGGCAAAGTCGCACTGGTCACGGGCGCCAGCCGCGGGCTGGGGAAGGCGATCGCACAGCGATTGGCCGCCGAAGGCGCCGTGGTCGGGCTCACCGCTCGCACGATGGAACCCGATCCCAAATACCAGGGCTCGCTTCAACAGACGCTCGAGGAGATCACCGCCACCGGCGGCTCGGCGATCGCCGTCCAGGCGGACCTGTCCAACCCCGAAGACCGGGAGCGACTCTTCGCCGAGATGGTCGAACGCGCAGGCGCACCAGACATTTTGGTCAACAACGCCGCCGTGACGTTTCTGCGTCCCCTCGACGAGTTTCCGGAACGGCGCGTGCGGCTGATGATCGAAATGCATGTAATGGCACCGCTGCATCTGACCCAACTGGCGATCCCGGCCATGCGGCAACGCGGCCGCGGTTGGGTGCTCAACGTGACTTCGGTCGGCGGAGATCTGCCGGAGGGTCCACCGTTCTCCGAGTTCGACCGCACAGCCGGATTCGGGGTCTATGGGACGGTGAAAGCGGCTCTGAATCGGCTCACCAAAAGCCTTGCGGCCGAACTCTATGACGATGGCATCGCCGTCAACGCCGCTGCCCCGTCGAACCCGGTCGCCACCCCGGGCGCCGGCACCCTCGACCTGGCCAAGACCGACACTGAGGACATCGAACTCATCACGCAGACCGCGCTGACGTTGTGCACCGGCGACCCGAAGGCGATGACCGGCCGCATCGCCCACACGCAGCCGTTCCTGCGTGAGATCGGGTGGTTGCGCTGAGCGACCCGCTGCTCGCCCAGCTCGCTGAGCGGCTTGCGTCACGCGACGTTTCGGCGCTGGAGCCGCTGCCGGGCGGTGCATCAAGCCTGACCTATGTCGGGCAGGTGTGCGGATCGGCCGGTGGTCGTCAAGGTGGCGCCGCCCGGGGTGCCGCCGATCGCGCACCGCGACGTCTTGCGGCAAGCCCGCATCATCCGGACGCTCGCTGCGACGCCGGTACCCGTCCCGGAGGTGCTGTTCGAGGATCCGGGCGACCCGCCCGACGTGCCGCCGCTATTCGTGATGTCCCACGTGGACGGGACGACGCTGCGAGCCGCTGTTCGACGGCGACGACTGTGGACCCGAAAGCCGTTGTGGCTGAGCGCTTTCGGAACGCCGCGGCCACAATGGCGCAGCTGCACCGCATTGAGCCCGGTGCCGTGGGCCTGGGGTCGGAGCCGGCGATCGGGCCGTCCGCCGAGGTCGAGCGATGGTGCCGTACGCTGGAGACCGTCGATGCCGCGCTGGTGCCGGGGTGGCGCGAGGTCGCCGCCGCGCTCGAATCCAGCACGCCGCCGAGCCCTGCCGGCCGCGATCGTGCACGGCGACTTTCGGCTCGGCAACCTGCTGGCTGTCGACGACCGCATCACCGCCGTCATCGACTGGGAGATCTGGTCGGTCGGCGACCCGCGCGTCGACGCCGGATGGTTCTTGATCAACTGCGACCCGAGCGACCTACCGCCGCTCCACGCGGTACGCTCGACAGGACCCCGCCGCTGTCGGAGCTGGCGGCGGTCTACCGCGCGCAATTGGGACGCGAAGTGCCAGAACTGGATTGGTTCCAGGCGTTGGCCTGCTTCAAGTCCACGGCGACGTGGTCCCTGATTGTCAAACACAACCGGCGACGCAGTGCACCGGACCCGGGCCTGGAGGCAATGGCAGCTGTTCTCCCGCAGTTGCTTTCGCGCGCCCGCGAGTTGCTCGGTTAGCTCGAAGCCATACGTGTTTCGATCATGCGGTTGCGCACGATATGTTCGACGAGGATCGGAATGAAGGATTGCACCGGTGCGTCGAGAAACTGGCGAGCAGCCTCCTCGCACCATTGCGAAATCTGGAGCGTCCGCTGCTCGTCGTCGCGGCCCTCGTGGCGGGCCAACTTGTCGGCGACATCAGCGACGGATCGTGCAACCGCTGAACTTGCGACCGCCGCGCCGCCGGCGTCGGCGCGCCGTTTCGTCTCGTCCAGAGCGCGTCGGGCAACCTGTTCGCCGGCGTCCGGGGGGATTACCTGCAGGGTGATGTGATGCCCCTCATCGCCGATCGCGATAACACTTGCCGGCTCATCGCTGGTAAACCCCAGCAACTCGATTGTGTGCCCGTCAATTTCAGTGAGCGGCGGGGTGTCAAACCAACCATCACGGTGGTATCCCACCATGACGACCTGTCCAAGCCGGTCCGACACCGAGGTCACCAAATCAGGTAGCTCGTCGACCAACCGTTTGGACCGGGGCCACCAGGTGCCGTCGATATGTTCCGGCGGTGTCCGATAAGGCACCAGTTGCAACCGAGCCTGCGGCTCCATCGAGATTACCTGCTCTCTCCTGGTCAATCCTTTGACACCACACACGAAACACCATCTTCTCGGCCACGGACTAGGGCACAATTCCCTCAAAACTCTGTGCGGTGTCCCCTATTTGCGCGCTCGGGAATCGGCCAGCATCGACGTGTGTGCCGCATGTCGTACGACGCCAACCGTGAAAAACCTTGTGTTCAAGCACAATTAACTTTTGGTTCATGAAAACTTCTCCTTGGCAGCGAGATAGACGTGTGGTGATACGCGTATGACGTTGGTTCACACGGTCCCCAACCGGGTCGCTTTGTCGCGGCGGCCGCGCAGTCGAGGCGCTGACGTCGTGGTCTTCGTCGGCGTCGCGATTCTGCTGTGGTTGGTGGTACGCGTCGGGCGTGGGACTACGGTGCCCTGGACGGTGGCTAACGCACCGACGGCGGTATCCACGGACCCTGGTCAGTTGCCGTATTACGCTGCGCGTTCCCTGCTGCGGATGTTCGCCGCGCTGGGATTGTCATTGGTATTTACTTTCTTCTACGCCACGGCCGCGGCGCGCTCACGCCGTGCCGAGAGGGTTCTGATTCCGCTGCTGGATGTGTTGCAGTCGGTACCGGTACTAGGTTTCCTGGCGGTCACGATCACCGGGTTCATCGCGCTGTTCCCCGGCTCACTGCTGGGTTTGGAATGCGCCTCGATCTTCGCCATTTTCACCTCGCAGGCGTGGAATATGACGTTCGCGTTCTATCAGTCGCTGATCACCCAACCGCAGGTTCTCGATGAGGCGTCACGGCTGCTACGGGTGTCACGCTGGCAGCGATTCTGGCGGGTCGATCTGCCTGGCGGGATGATTCCGCTGGTCTGGAACGGCATGATGAGTTTTGGTGGCGGCTGGTTCTTCCTCACCGCGTCGGAGGCGTTGAGCGTCAACAACCACAAATTTGCGTTGCCGGGCATCGGCGCCTACGTCGCCGCGGCCGGCGACCAGGGGAACCTGACGCGGGTGCTGCTGGCCATCGCGGTGATGATCGTCGTGATCATCGGGGTCAACACGTTATTTTGGCGGCCGCTTACCGCTTGGGCGGAGCGCTTCCGGATCGAGGATTCGGCGGCGGTTCAAGCGCCCCGCAGCCTCACCCTGGATGTGCTGCGGCGTTCCCGCCTACCCGCCGTAATCGGTCATCCGCTCGGACGGCTGGTCTATCCACTGGACCGGTCGATGGCAGTGTTCGGGATAACCGGTCCGCCGCTGAGGACATCAACAGTGCGCCGGCGCATCGGTGATGCAGTATTCGCACTCGCCCTGATCGGCGTACTCGGTTACGGGATGTATCAGGTGATCGACTACATCGCCGGCAGCGTGGGCTTCGCCGAGGTCGGCCATGCGGGGCTTCTCGGGTTGGCCACGTTCGGCCGCGTCCTGGTGGTTGTCGTGGTCTCCACCTTGATCTGGGTGCCGATCGGGGTGTGGATCGGGTTGGATCCCAGAATCACCCGACTGGCTCAGCCGGTAGTACAGGTGCTGGCGTCGTTCCCGGCGAACTTCCTGTTCCCGTTGTTCACCGCCGCGTTGCTCGCCACCGGAATCAGCTTGAACTGGGGCGGCATCCTGTTGATGGCACTCGGCACGCAGTGGTACATCCTGTTCAACGTCATCGCCGGCGCCAGCGCAATCCCCACCGAGCTGCGCGAAGCCGCGACCAACATGCGATTGCCAACCGTGCTCAGATGGCGCACGCTCATCCTGCCCGGAATCTTCGGCAGCTACGTCACCGGCGGCATCACCGCCGCCGGCGGGGCATGGAATGCCTCGATCGTGGCTGAAGTCGTCCGCTACCACGCCACTACGATGACCGCTACCGGGTTGGGTGCGTACATTACCCACGCCACCGCGGTTGGCGACGCAGCACGTCTACTCATCGGCGTGATCGTCATGAGCTTTTTCGTCGTCACGACGAATGTTGCTGTCTGGCAACGTCTTTACGCCCTCGCCGAGCGGCGCTTCTCCCTGTCCTGATCCGCGACGCTTGATGGAGGTTTTGATGACACAAGACGACGTAATCATCCACCTCGACCATGTCGGCAAAAGCTTCACCAAGCCCGACGGCGGCACCTTGCTGGTACTCGACGACATCAACTTCGACGTTCGCGCCGGTGAAGTCGTTGCACTGGTGGGTCGTTCCGGGTGTGGAAAGTCGACGCTGTTGCGCATCATCGCCGGGCTGATAGCCCCGACCACCGGCACCGCGCGGTATCACGGCGCGGAGCTTTCTGGCCCGAATCCCGGCGCAGCCATGGTGTTTCAAAACTTCGCATTGATGCCCTGGCTGACCGTTCAAAAGAATGTCGAACTGGGCTTGGCGGCGCGGCGAATTGCGCCTGCGGAACGGCGTCAACGGGCGCTGGAGGTGATCGACCTTATCGGTCTGGACGGTTTTGAATCCGCCTACCCCAAAGAACTGTCCGGCGGGATGCGCCAACGCGTCGGCTTCGCCCGGGCTCTGGTGCTGCAACCCGACCTGCTGTTGATGGACGAACCCTTTTCTGCCCTCGACGTACTCACCGGCGAAAACCTACGCAACGAACTGATGACGCTGTGGAGCGGCCATGACTTCCCAACCCGGGCGATCTGCCTGGTGACTCACAACATCGAAGAGGCAATCACGCTGGCCGACCGCGTCGTCGTCCTGGGCACCCACCCGGGCCAGCTCCTCGCCGAGTTGCCGATCGAACTGGAGCGCCCCCGCGACCGCCGTTCCCCGACGTTCGAGGCGCTCGTCGACAAACTGTACGGATTACTCACCGGCACTGGGCCGGTCACGCCGCTCGTCGATTCGGCCACGGCTACCCCAACCAGCCACCCATTGCCCTACGCCAGCGTCGGGGGACTGGCCGGTTTGGTGGAGATCGTCCATGGCAAAGGCGGACACGCCGACATCCCCGATATTGCCGGCGACCTTGGCATCGAGGCCAAGGACCTGCTGCCGCTCGTCGACGCGGCCGCTTTGCTCGACTTCGTCCGCGTGCAAGGTGCCGACCTGGAACTCACTGCGATCGGGAAAGATTTCACCGGGGGTGACATCCAGACAAGCAAGCGAATCTTTGCCCAGCAAGTAGGCCGTGCACCATTAGTTCGCACGATTTGCAACGCGCTACGCGACTGTCCCAACGGGAGCATGGACGCCGACTTCTTCCTCGACATTCTGGGACAAGGGTTCAGCCCTCAAGACGCGCAAATGCAACTTGATGCTGCGATCGCGTGGGGCCGTTACGCCGAGCTTTTCGACTTCAACACCCACACCCAGAAGATCACCGCCGATCCCGACGCCGCCCTGGTCACGCCAACCTCCACCTAGCAAACGAACAGACCCGCGGGCCGGCAGCCGGATCGCCACGGTCAAGTGCTGAAGTCGTCCAAATGCGTGCCGCGTCTTTGCTGTATCGCCACAGACCAAAATCGCCACAGACCAAACAGGAGAGTGCGCTCGAGGGTAGGAGCCGTTAGTCCCGCTTCCAGTGGCTTTCGTCCCTTGTGAACAGCCGCGGGATGGCCTTAAGTACAAGGCGAACCTGCAACCACGACTCAGAGAGGGTTCCGCCAATGCGGACCGTCTACCGCGAGCGGCTAGCCGACTTAGCCGGGCAGCTCGGAGAAATGTGCGGGCTGGCCGGGATGGCGATGAAGCGTGCGACACAGGCGCTTCTGGAAGCCGACATCGTTACTGCTGAGCAGGTCATCCGCGACCACTCGCGGATCGTCGCGATGCGAGCAAAAGTCGAGAAAGAAGCCTTCACGCTGCTGGCCTTAGAGCAACCGGTGGCGGGCGACCTACGGGCGATCTTCAGCTCGATACAGATACTCGACGATACCGAACGCATGGGTGCGCTGGCCGTGCATATCGCAAAGATCGCCCGACGGGAATCTCCAAAGCATGCACTTCCCGACGAAGTCCGAGGGTGTTTCACTGACATGGCCAAGGTAGCGATCGCGTTGAGCGACAGCGCGAAACAAGTATTGTTGTCTCGCGATCCGCGGGACGCTGCTCGCCTGCACGAACAAGACGACGCTATGGACGAACTTTACCGACGTTTGTTCACTGTGCTGGTAGACCGAGATTGGCAGCACAGCGTCTCCGTCGGTGTGGAGGCGGCGCTGCTGGGCCGGTTCTACGAACGGTTCGCTGACCACGCAGTGGAGATCGGCCGCCGCGTCATTTTCATGAGCACCGGCTCCTTGCCTGCTGAGGATGAGATATCCACTTACTGAGGGCTTTTGGCGTTATAGCGAGGTCCCGTGCTCTCGGCCAGACGCGCCGCCTTGCCACCCACAACCAACTGTGCGGTGCACGCGATAGCCAGACACCGCCGTTCCTGCGCGTAATCGTTTAGCTGCGTTGAGGATTCGCGGACCGGTTAGCCACGCGGAATGCCGGCGAGCTTGTCGGCGAACTTGGCCTCTGCGGCCTCGCCGCAGCCGCAGCAAGTGCTCCGACGGGAAAGGTGTCGGGCGGCGGGCTTGTGAGTCCTTGAGCAACTGCCGAGCCAGGGTGACTTTGTGCACCTCGGTGGGGCCGTCGGCGAGGCCGAGCACGAAGGACTCCACCAGGTACTGGACGAAAGGCATCTCGTGCGTCGACCCCAGCGATCCGTGTAGCTGCAGAGCCCGGGCCGAGACATCGTGTAGGACCTTCTGCATCATCGCCTTGACCGCCGAGATGTCGGCCCGAACGGCCTTGTAGTCGTTGTGTTGGTCGATCTTCCACGCCGTCTGAAGGTCAGGAGCCGGAAGGCTTCGATCTCCATCCACGAGTCGGCGACCATCTCTTGGACGAGCTGCTTTTCGCCCAGCATCTCGCCCTGGGTGTAGCCGGGACACCGCCCGCTCGCAGAGCATGTCGAAGATCCGCCGACCAGCCCTACCGTGCGCATGGCGTGGTGAATACGGCCGCCGCCGAGCCGGGTCTGAGCGACCACGAAGGCACCGCCGCGCGGCCCGAGCATGTGGTCGGCCGGCACTCGGACGTCCTCGTAGCGGACGTACCCTCTCGCGCCTCCGCCGAGGGGCTGATATCCGAGGCCGACATTGCGAAGGACGTTGATGCCCGGGCGTTTCAGCTCGGCACGACGAACATCGAATGGCGCTCGTAGGGCGGCGCCTCGGGGTCGGTCACAGCCATCACGATGAAGAACGAAGCGATGGACGGCGAACGACGAGAACCACTTCTCGCCGTTAATGACCCAGTCGTCGCCATCCGGTACGGCGGCCGTGGTGAAGACCTTCGGGTCGGCGCCGCCCTGGGGCTCGGTCATCGAGAAGCAGGAGACGATCCGGTTGTCGAGCAGCGGCTCGAGGTAGCGCTTCTTGAGCTCCGGGGTGCCGTAGTGGGCCAGGATCTCGCTGTTGCCGGAATCGGGAGCCTGCGAGCCGAAGACGATCGGCGCACATTCCGAGCGGCCGAGGATCTCGTTGAGCAGCGCCAGCTTCACCTGGCCGTAGTCCGGGCCGCCCGAAGTGCGGGACCGAGGTGAGTCGCCCACAGCCCACGCTCCTTGACGATCTTCTGCAGCGGAGGGATCAGCGCTTGGCGTACCGGGTCGTCGAGATCGTGCGACTCCTTGACGACGAGGTCGATCGGCTCACACTCGTCCCGTACGAAGTCGTCGACCCAGGCGAGTTGCGCGGCCCATTCCAGAGTCGGTCGAGAAATCCCAGGCCACCGGTCGTCCCTTCGCTAGTCATTTGTTGATGACCACGCACGTCTGCGGGCTGCCGCTTCCTCGGTGGCGTGGCTCAGTACCTGGTTGCGGTTCTCGAGTTCGAGGGCGGCTTCCAGGCCTGCTGCGTCGGTATTGACCTGGACCGCCCGCTTAGTCAGCTGCACACCCAGTGGGGCGAGCTGGGCTATGCCACAGGCTATTTCGACTGCGCGGTCGAACAGCTGTCCAGGGTCTACCAGCTCGCTGACCAGCCCGCGACGGTCGGCTTCCTCGGCCGAGACTTTGCGGCCGGTCAGCATCCAGTCGGCGGCGACGCTGGCACCGACAATGCGAGGCAGAAAGTAGCTCATTCCCATCTCAGCGCCGGAGAGGCCGAGCAGGATCGCGGCATTGCTGAAAGTTGCTGCGGTCGAGCAGATCCTGATGTCGGCGGCCAGGCACAGCGCCAAGCCTGCGCCGACGCAGGGACCGTTGACCGCCGCGATCACCGGCTGCGGAGTCTCGCGAATCGCCTGCGGCAGCGAAGCCATGCTCTCCTGGAAGCGCAGGCGATCGATCGCGGGCGCTGTCGCTTCCGGTATTCCTGGGCCGAAGTCGCGCATGTCGATGCCGGAGCAGAAGCCGCGCCCCGCACCGGTCATCACCACCGCGTTGACCGATGCGTCCGCGGCCAGCGCGGCCAACGTCTCCTTGAGCTCGCGGGCCATGGCGTCGTTGATCGCGTTGAGCCGCTCGGGTCGGTTGAGCTGCAACACCACCACGCCGGCGTGCGGTGTCTGCACGCTCAATGTCTCGTTCACCTCAATCGAGCGCCCTTCGTTGCGAGCCCGACCCGCGGCGTCTCGAGTGAGACGCAAATTCGCAGATGAGGAGAATCGTATTCTTCCGCGGCGCGCTCACGCAATCCGCTGCGCGGTCGATGCGGGCCTCACGACGGTCGCCCGCGCGAGCCTGATTCGGCAAGCGTGACGAGCGTGCACTGTAGGCACGACTAGGCAGTAGTCCAGTACTGTGCCTACAACCGTAGATGTTGCCGGCGGCAAGCACAGGCGATTTGCTGACGCCGGGTCGGCGCCAGCCCTTGTGGCATATCTGCCCATCGATTTGCGGGGTTCCGCCCCAGGAGCGCGACCGCCGCCGCCAGCGGGCCGCTCCCAACTGGTCGACCTGCCCGCCGGGTCCGCCCCATCCGCGACCGTCCCAACGTGGAGCTCCCCAGCCACGAGCAGGTGGTTATGCCAACCGCGACTGACGAATCTGGTCCATGCCTGCCGACGGTCCGGCGGAGTTATGCCGGAGCTGCGCGGCGGAACACGTGGGGGGATGCCGGTGGCGGTGATCGCGAGACTGCGTCGGTCGACACCCGCGAGTCCGGTACGTCGAAAATCCAAGCGTGACGGCATCTGAGCCCATGCCGATGAATTCTGATGCGCACGGCGATTCCCCGCATCCTCGTCTCCCTCGATTTCACCGCACGATGTGAAGAGCGAGTCGATGAAAGATCTCCACGGCCGTAGCTGGATCGCTGAGTTGCGGCTCACGAACGCCTCGTTGAACCGCGCGGACGCTAATGAAACGGTGCGGCAAAGCTTCCGGCAGGCGCGGTTCACCGAGCCGGTGAGCCAATTTCACCGAAAATCCGTGACTCTTCGCGGCGAGTTGCCAAGCTAGCCGCCAGGTTACAGACCACCGCAGAGCGGAGGATGCGTGACGGAGTCCAGACGTGTCGACGGTGTGACGATAGTCCGATTCGACCATCCGCCGGTAAATGCGCTCGATCTCGATCTGCTCGAGATGATCATCGCCTCGATGCGCAACATCGAGGGACCCGTCGTCGTCACCGGTGCCGGTCGGTGTTTCTCGGCCGGTGTCGACCTGCGTGCGATCGTCGATGGCGGTGCAGAGTACGCCGAGCGCTTTGTAATCGCACTGTCTGAAGCCTTTCTCGCGGTCTTCGACCACCCGGCACCGGTGATCGCCGCGATCAACGGGCATGCCATCGCGGGTGGTTGTGTCTTCGCCATGTGCGCCGACGTGCGACTCATGTCCAGCGGGACAATCGGACTCACCGAGCTTGCCGTCGGCGTCCCCTTCCCGGTGGCCGCGCTCGAGATATGCCGCTTTGCGATGGGCACATCTTTGTCCCGGGTAGCGTTGCAGGCCAGCACGATTGACGCGGACACCGCATTGACCCAGGGGTGGGTCGACGCCGTCGTACCGAATGATGAGTTGATTTCTCACGCGATCGCTACCGCGCGCAAACTCGGTCATTACTCTCCGGCCCCGTACGCGGCAACCAAGCGACAGCTGCACCAGCCGGTACGCGCCGCGATCGATGCGGGCACCGATATCGACGCGACGGTGCGGGCCAGTTGGATCACCGAGGAAACACGCGCCCGCATCGCCGCATTTGTCGAAGCGCTTGCCCGCAACCGCTGAAGCGTGCCACGTAGCGAGGAAATCGCCGCGTCTCAATAAGCGGCGTACCCCGGTACGGGATACGGGGGCGGGTTGGTCGGGTTGTTGGGGCACCACGGGTTGCGTGGTACGCCCAGGCACGGATTGGGCATGCTCGGCTGCGAGGGCAGCGGCATCAGCTGGACCCCGGTCGGGCGCGGATAGTTCGCGTACGAGGTGCTGTCCGGGCAGGGGCCGAGGAATTCGGAGTTGCAGGCGACCTGCAGACTGAGGATGCTGATGAGCCCTGCGCCGGCGTCCGGAATTCCACAGATGTTGTGGGGGAATAACTGCAGAAAGGGCGGGGCGCTGGTGACCCCTGCGCGGCCGAGCTGAAAGTGCTTGGCGTTGACGGCCTTTCCCGAGGTGTCGACGTTGCCGTGCCAGCAGTTGCCGGGATAGGCGAGGTTGGAGATCTCGGCGAGGTCGCTGTTGCTTTGGTTGCCGAAGAAGCCGTTGTGGCTCAGCGTGTTGTTCTCGATCTCGTTGCCCCAGTCGTCGTAGTAGCAGAACGACAACGCCTTCAGGCCGACGCCGCCCTTGCAGTGGGCGATAGGTATCCAGGCCTCGGTGTCGACCTCGGGAACGAGCAGCACGCCCCAGGCGCCGTTGTCGTGGATGTCGTTGGCATCGACCGTGTCGTAGCGGCCTCCGACGATCAGGACGCCGACTCCCACTGGAACGCCGGCGACTTCGGAGTTGGTGGGCGTGTTCGGGTTGTTGTTGTCGTGCACTGAGTTATGCGTGACCAGCCAGCACGAATGGGTTCCGGTCGGACCGGTCTCGTTAAGGGGGCAGTGTCCGGATTGGGGCGACGGTTGGTCGTCGTTGTTCTGGCTGTTGGTGACGATCCCAACGTAGTTGTGGTCGAACTCTGAGTTCTGGATGATCAGGTGGCCGCCGGAGTTGGTTCCCGAATACCCTTCGGCCGAGTTCTGGGCGTGGGCGTGGTCGAGGATCGTGTTGCAGTCCGGGCAGCCGCCGATGTAGAAGCCGGCGTCGCCCATGTTGTTCGCGTACACCTGCGTGAACAGCCCCGGCCCGAAGGTGTTGGAGGCGTAGATCCCGTATTGGGTGTTCTGGTTCACGCCGCCGTAGTAGCTCGACGTGGCCGACAAGAAGGCGCCGCGCCAACTTCCGATCTTCTGCGTGCCGGTCGAGCCGCCGCCGTCGAACCAGATCTCGTCGCCGGGGGTGAGGTCGCCCGAGAGGAAGTTGCAGGCGGTCATGTTCTCCACGCTGACACCGGACGCCTTGAAGACGATCAGCCCGTTTCGCCCCGTCGCAAGGCCGCTGGAATCGAGCGGGCCCAAGTTCTGGTCGGCCGCCGCGGAGCTGCATTGCGGCGCGCCCGGTTTGGTGCCGTCGAGCACGACCCCGTTGCGGTCCATTCCGCGGATCCAGATGTTGGGCGTGGTCACGAGCACCGCGGCCCCCGCCATGTCATCGCCGGCGGCTCCGGGAGGAACGCGATTGCCGATCTCGTGGTAGTCGCCCGGCCCGATGAGCACCCAGTCCCCGGGCCGGGCGGCGTCGACCGCTGCCTGGATGCTCGAGTACTGCCCGGGCATCCCTTGATAGCTGCCGACGAGCAGCACCGCGGCAGCGGACGGGGCAGCACGCGCCACCCAGACTCCTCCGGCGACAAGCAGGCACACACCGCCGGCGGCAAGGAGGCGCCGCGACGGCCGCGTAATCCAGCCGCGCCGATGTTTCAGATCCGGCATCCAATTCCTCACCGGTATGGAGTGCGAACCCCACTCAAGTCACTTGAACCACAGTGAGTGACCGCCGTCACATCAAGAGCACGGCGAGATAAACGTTCGAACTCAAGCGTGGCTCGCATTTCGGCCATCACGCAGGCGGTGAGGCCGAGTCACCAGCTAAGTTGGCCCACTGTGAGCCTTTGGATCACCCACGCCGCAGAGACGCTGACCGAAGAGATTCCCGCGACACCCGACAAGGTGCGCGCCTTCTACGTGGATCTGGAAAACATCAAAGTCGTGCACCCGCTGGTCGTTTCGGTGCAAACCATATCGCGCAGCGAGACCGGCGACGGTTATGTGCAGACCTATCGGGTACGCGATCGCATTCCGTTGGGGGCGATCGCAATCCGGATAAGCTACTGGGCCCGGGTCGAGGTGCCGGTGCACGGCGATGTGCTCACCGAGGCGCGTCAGTTCCCCCGGGTGCGGCTGCGCGGCACCGTGACATTCGAGCCGATCGACTCGGGTACCCGGCTGACCGAGCGGCTGCAGATCGCGGCTCCGCGTCTACTGGCCGCGATGACCCGACGTGAAGCGGTCGACGCGCACATCGCGATGCTGTCAGGCATCCGCAACCACTTCCAAGCACTATCAGCCCCATGACGGCTGCGGCGCGCGTCGGCATAATCAGGCGTGTGGCACAGACACACAGAACCAAGGCGCTCGCCAACCCGGCTCAACCGCATCACGCGCTGCTACGCGAGTTGGAGCGCTACATCGAGGCTCACAATCCCGACGTCACCGACGTCGACGTGGTGAGCGCGACGGATACCGGTCGCGCCGACACCACCCACAAGCCGGTCCGGCACTGGTACCAGGTCACATACGAAGCGTGAGCAGACCACTCGTCGTTGGCGCGCCGTTCATACGCCGGAAAGACTTTCAGTGGTCAAAGTTCTCCGGCAGCCGCAGTGCGCCGTCTTTCTCCGGGCAATAGACCTTGATCCCGTCCGATATCACCTGGTACGCCTGATCTTGGGGGAGCCCCCAGTCCCTTAGCCGGTACTCCTGGGCAAGCAACGCGTCGCTGCCATAGCTTTGGCAGGCGGCTTCCCCGGTGGCGATCAACTCCTCGGGCGCACCGGGAATGCCTTGTGCGGAGATCAACGCAAGAAACTCATCGTCCTGGCTGTCGGCGTGCGCGAGGGCTGTGGTCGCCAGCGCGGCTGCCAGTAGTGCGCCCAACATGTAACGCCTCATCGGGATGTCCTTTGGTCTCTAGTTCGTGGATCCGCCTCTCAGTAGTCGAGCTAAGCGCACCCACCTCCGGCTCCTAGTGGCTAAAGTCCCGTCGTTTAGAGCCGAAAGGCGTTGCGTCCTCGGCTATCGGCGCGTCCACGCTGGTGGTCAGGCCAGTTGTTGTCGCAACTCGCGCTTGAGCACCTTGCCGTAGCTGTTCTTCGGCAGCTGATCCACGATCAGGTAGCGCTTGGGGCGTTTGAAGCGGGCGATGCGCTGCAGCAGATGCGCGTCGAGCTGATCGGGTTCGGCCGCGCCGACGATGAAGGCGACCACAACCTCACCCCATTCGGCGTCCGGTACGCCGACCACGCAGGCTTCCGACACGCCCGGATGCTCGAGCAACGCCTCTTCCACCTCGCGCGGATAAATGTTGGTGCCGCCGCTGATCACAACATCTTTCGACCGGTCGTGCAGCGTCAAGTAGCCGTGCGCGTCGAAGGAACCCATGTCGCCGGTGCGCAGCCAGCCGTCGCGTAGCGCCGCGTCGGTGGCCTCGGGGTTCTGCCAGTAACCCCGCATCACAACGTCGCCGCGGCAGACGATCTCACCGACCTCACCCACGCCCGCCGCCGTGTCGTCGTCGCGCAGCACCGCAACCTCCACGCCCGACCGTGGGTAGCCGACCGAGCCCAGGATCGCATCGTCGGCTGCCTCGTGGTCCGCGCGGCGCAAGCCGGTGATCGTCATCGGTGACTCGCCCTGGCCGTAGATCTGAGCAAAGACCGGCCCGAACGCCGCCAGCGCTTCCTTGATGCTCTCCACATACATCGGGCCACCGCCGTAGACGACGGTTCGCAGCCGGCTCGGGCATGCCCGGCCGGTTTGAATGACTCGCTGCACCATCGTCGGCGCGAGGAAGGCGCTGCATCCCGGATGGTGCTCGCACAGGTCCAGGAAGTAACCCGGATCGAACCCGCCGCGCTGCGGCACCACCTGGCGCGCGCCGCGCAGCACGTAGGCCGGGATGTAAAGGCCGGAACCGTGCGACATCGGCGCGGCGTGCACCAGGCTGCAGCCTTCGTCGGGCGCGTCGATGTCGGCGAGATGCGCGATCGTCATCGCCAGCAGGTTGCGGTGGGTGAGCATGGCGCCTTTTGACCGGCCCGTCGTCCCGCTGGTGTAGAACAGCCAGGCCAGCGCCGACGGGTCGGTGCATGGCACCGCCGCGGGCGCAGCGGCCAGCCTCTGCGAGTAGGCCTCTGCCTCAACGCTTTCCACCGGAAAGCCGGAACCTGGCCCCAGCTGGGGGGCGATCGTCGCCGAGGCGAAGACCTGCGAGACGCCGGCATCTTCCAGGATTTGCAGCATCTCGCGGGGATGCAGCTTGTAGTTGATCGGAACCGCAACGCATTCCGCCGCCCAAATCCCGAACAGCAGTTCAACGATCTCCGGACGATTCTCACTGATGATCGCGATCCGCGCGCCCGCCGGGCAGTGCTGACGGAGCGAGCCAGCCAGGTGCAGAGCGCGGTCCCGCAGCTCCCGCCAGGTGCAGCAGCGCCGCTCGCCGTGGTAGACCGCACCGCGATCGGGAAAGCGCTGCGCGGTCTGCTCGAGCAGCGCGAACAGGTTCACCGGGCCGTCCACTCCGATGTGAGCGCGAACTTCGACAGGTACTTCGTGGAGCTCCATCCGCCGTCGACCACGATGGTTTGCCCGTTGATGAAACTGCCGCCGGGCGAGCACAAGAACGCGACAGTGCTCGCCACGTCGTCGACGGTGCCCAACCGCTGATGCGGTGTCATCTCGATGTTGATCCGGCGAAAGCGCGGATCCTGCAACCGCTCTTCGGTCATCGCCGTCTGGATCACGCCGGGAGCCACCGCGTTGCAACGTATTCCGTGCGAACCGTACTGACAAGCGATATGAGTGGTCAGTGCGGTCAGACCACCCTTGGCCGCGGAGTACGGGCCGCCCCGCAGACCACCCACGACGGCGAACGTCGAGGTGATGTTGATGATGGCCGAGCCGGGCTGCATGTGCGGCAACACGTCCCGCGCCAGCCGAAACGGCGCGCGCAACATCACATTGAGGAAATAATCCAGGGTTTCGTCGTCGGTTGCGTGCAGCGGCGTGGGATTGCCCACCCCGGCGTTGTTGATCAGGAAGTCGATGCGGCCCCAGCGTTCGACCGCGGCGTCGACGATGCGGCGGGGTCCGTCGTCGGCAGTCAGGTCGACCGCGACGGTTGCAACACGGTCGGGAGCGCCGATGGCGTCGGCCAACTCGTCCAGCCGTTGTTGATTACGGCCGGTCGCCAGTATCGCCATGCCCATTTCGGAAAGCTTGGTCGCGCAGCCGAAGCCGATACCGCCCGTTGCGCCGGTTACGATCGCTACCTGCATGTCATCCGTCCGTCTTGGTCAGGGCCGCCTGGATCTGGTGCTTGAGCACTTTGCCGGCGTCGTTTCGCGGGAGTTGTTCCCAGATAACCACTTGCTCTGGCGCTTTGAATGTAGCGACCCCTTGAGCCTGCAGGAAACTGCGCAGGCTCGTGACATCGGGACGCGGCTGATCCGTGGGCACGATGACCGCGCAGGCGCGCTCCCCGGTGCGGGTGTCCGGCAGACCGACGACCGCGATCTCCGCGATGCCGGGATGGTCGATGAGGATGTCCTCGATTTCTTTGGGCGCGATGTTCTCGCCGTTTCGGATGATGACGTCCTTGGCCCGGCCGGTGACGACGAGATAGTCGTCATCGACCCAGCGCGCCAGATCGCCGGTGCGGAAATACCCCTCGGCGTCGAATGATCCGGCTTCGTCGTCAGGGTGCAGATAGCCGACGAGCATCTGCGGGCCGCGGGCATGGATCTCGCCGCCGCCTGCCGCCGAGTCGCCGAGTGTGATGTGTGCGAAGCCGGCGCGCCCGTCGGTATCGGCGGCATGGTCGGGGTCCAGCGGGGCGCCGACCGTCGTCACCGGCACTTCGGTCGAGCCGTACACCCGGGTGACCACGGCGCGCTCGAAATACTCTGCCGCTCTGCGGATCAACGACGGCGACACCGACGCGCCGCCGCAGACGAACAGCTTCAGCTCCGGCAGTCGGGTACCGGCACGCGCGGCGGCAGTGAGCAACTGCTCGAGAAAAGGTGTTGCTCCGGCAATGTGAGTGCAGTGTTGTTGCCGGATCAGCTCGACGGCTTCATCGGCGTCCCAACGGTCCATCAGGACCGCCGAGGTGCCCAGCAGCAGCGGACACTCGAAAGCGTAAATCGAGCCGCCGATGTGCGCGATCGGCGACGCCACCAGAAACCTGTCACCCGGCTGCACCTGCCAGTAGTCGCGGATCTGACAGATCAATGCGTGTATCGAGTTATGGCTGTGCAGGACACCTTTCGGACGGCCCGTGGTTCCCGACGTGTAGAGGATCATCCGCACCGCATCCGGATCGAGCGTCGGCAGCACGGCCGGCGGCGACTTCGCCGCGGGCAGCGGTGCACCGCCGCGGACCACGACGACCTCGGGCGGCGAATCCAGCTGGCTGACTACCCGATCCAGCATCGCCGCGTAGTCGTGCCGTCCGAAAACCGATGGCACGAAGATCATCCGAACGTCGGCGTCATCGAGGATGAAAAGCAGCTCGCGATCCCGCAGCGACGGCAGGATCGGGTTCACCACCATGCCGGCCAGCGTCGCCGCCAGGTAGATGATCGTGGCCTCATACCAATTGGGCAGCATCAACGACACCACGCTGCCGGTCGGCATGCAGGCCAGCATCACCTGCGCCAGCGCCGAGGCCTGATCGTGAAGGGCTCGGCAGTCCAGTTGGGACGCACCGTCGATCAACACAATCCGCTGCGGGGTGCGCTGCGCGGCCTGGCCCAACGAGTCAGCCAGGGTGCCCCGCACCCACCACCCGCGTGCGTAAGCGTCGGCGGCCCGCTCGTCGTCCCAGCGGACCCGTCGGCCACCGATCAGTTTTCCGGTCACGTTGCTCGACATCGTTGGTCTATGCCGTTCTACGCGTTGAGACTAGCCGCGGACCCGTCGCATCGTCATCGAGTGACGGAAACGCGCGGCGGGATGGGTGTTGATCGTCAGCTGAGCGACCTCGCCGTCGGAGGTGGTGTAAGTGCGGTGCACTTCGAGCGCGGGGCCACCGGCCTCGACGCTGAGTTCCTCGGCGAGCACCGGCGAGATCAGCACCGCTGCGATCTCCTGGCGAACCTCGACGATGCTCAGCCCGAAGAGATCTTCGATCAGCGGGAAGATCGGACCGGTATGACGTTGCAGCAGTCTGCCGACCGCCGCGAACGCCCGGTTGATGTAGTACTCGGTGCGGCACACCGGAAACGTCGCACCCTCGATCTGCCGGAAACCACGGACGGCCAACCATTCTTCGCCGCTGCTGAGCCCGGTCCGGGCGGCCAACTCGTCGTCGATCCGGACCATCCCGGTGGACTCGATCGCGAATTGCGCGCCGGTCGCGAAGGCCAGCAGGTCGTTGATCGACACGACGTCTTGCACGTAGGAGTCCGAGGAAGGCCGCGGAACCACGAGCGTGCCGGCCCGTGGCCGCGACGCGACCAGGTTGTCGTCGCGCAGCCGCCGCAACGCCTCCCGAACGGTGTAGCGGCTGACCGAAAACCGCTCGCACAGTTGATGTTCGGTGGGTAGCTGCGATCCCACCGGATACACCCCGTCGACGATTTCCTTCCGCAGCGCCCGCGCGACCTGTAGGTAGCGGTGGTCGGTTGATCGGTCGTCAGCCATCGTGACCGTCCTGCCGCAACGCCAGCACGCTGCCCTCCGCATCGGCCGACACGTACAGGGTGCCGTCCGGCCCGGCGGCGATGCCGGCGAACGGCCCCTGCGGCCCGGAGAACGGCGGCATGCCCTTCAGCGGTTTGGGGACCACGCCGGGCGGAGCGCCCAGCGGCAGGCCGGAGGCGATGGTGTGCCGGGTTGCGTCGTCCAGGTCGACGGCGATCAATGCTTTGGCGCCGGCGTCGACGACGTATAACTGTCGCCCGAGAACCAGAATGCCTTGTGGCCGTTGCAAGTCGTCGACCACGGTTTGCACGCCGGACTCGGTGAGTCTTGACCACCCGACCGGCGCCCGCTTCGGAGACCAGGCAGGCGCCGCCGGGGGTGATCGCCAGCCCGATCGGATCATGCAAGCCCGACGCGATCACCTCGACCTGCCCGGCCCGGATCGACAGCACCCGTCCCGTTCCGAGTTCGGCGGCCACCACGGCGCCGTCGGAGGTCATCGCCACCCCGTAGAGCTGGTCGAATCCGTCGGCCAGCACGTCGGTTTCGCCGCTGGCGGGCCGGTAGCGCGACACCTGGCCACCCGACGTGGTGACGACGAACTCGCCGGGTCCGGCCGGACCAGGCCGCGCAGGAAACCCGGGTAGCCCGGGGTGAACAGCATGCCCACGGTCTGCAGTGTGCGATCGGGCTGCACGACGTAGAAGTAGGTGCCGTCGGCGATGTAGAGGCGGCCGTCGGCGCCGACGGCCAAGTCCAGCGGCCAGTTCAGCCCACCCGGCAGCACGGTCGAAGTTCCACCACCGCTGAGGATTTCGGTGATCTCGCCGGTGAAATTCGAGACGAACAGCCGATCGCCCACGAAGGTCGAGTTGTCCAGGCCGGGGTTGAGGTCGGCCAATATCGTCTGCGCACCGGTCCGCGGGTCGATGCGCAATACCTGGCCGCTGTGCACCTGCGTCGACACGATGTGCCCAGTCGAATCGAACTTCACCGAATCGGGCACGCCGAGGCCGGTGGCGACTGTCTCGGGCGCACCCCCGTCAAGGTCGATTCGCCAGATCTCGTTGGCGCCCATCACCGGGAAGTACAACAGGCCGTCCGGGCCGACCTCCATCGCGTTGGGCGACGGGACATTCTCCAGCAGTACCCGCGGCGGGCCACCGCCCAGATCGAGCTCGAGAAGGCGCCCGCCTTCGCGGCATTCGCCGATGAACAAGCGGCCTTGGTGGACGGTGATTCCGTTGGCGGACGGGATATCGTCGCGCAGCACCCGGGTGTGGCCGTCGGTGCTGCGCGCGCTGACCCGACCGTCCATGACCTCGGTGGCGTAGAGGTTGCCGCGCGGGTCGAAAGCCACGTCGTCGGGCGCGATGATGTCGCCGCCCTTGGGACTGACGGTTTCCAGCCGGCCGGTCTCGATGTCGAGGGCGCTGATCTGGCTGCCGGTCACCTGCGCGATGTAGATCCGCCCGTCGGGGCCGGTCCGCAGACCGTTGGCGCCGAACAGCCGGCTCGGCGGGGTAAGCCGCTCCAGGCGCCAACCCTCGGCGAGGCTCGGTGAGATTCCTGCACCCGAGCGCCCTTCTTGCAGCAACATCGGTAGTGACCTCCGGGGCCGTGTCGTCCGGGCGTTTCAGCCGGTGACGTTAGCAACAGAGCTTGGTCCAGACAATAGGTCGGGAAGGCTCTGATGACCGCACTTGACGCTCGGCCATTTGCAGAGAATCATATTCTCAATTATGCACATTTGCCTATCTTGTCCGGACAAAAGCGGTAATGGCCGATAACCTGCTCAGCCTCGATCATCGCGTGGTCGTGGTCGCCGGCGCCGCCGGCGGCGGCATCGGCACCACCGTCACCCGGATGGTCGCCGAGGCCGGCGCGACGGTGATCGCGGTGAGCCGGTGTCGGCAGAATCTCGACGAGCACATCGCGCCGCTGATCGAGCGCGGCCTGTCGATCCTCCCGGTGGCCGCCGACGTGGCGACCGACGACGGGGTTGCCGCCGCGATGGAGCAGGCGGTGCGCGCCGACGGCGATCTGCACGGGCTGGTCAACGTGGCAGGGGGTGCCGCACCGTCGACCTGGATGCCGTCGACCCGGGTGACTCGCAGCGACTGGCGCGACCTGTTCGCCCAGAATCTGGAAACCACGTTCTTCATGAGCCAGGCGGTGGCCGCGGAACTCAAGGCGCGCAAACGTCGTGGGTCGATCGTCTCGATCTCCTCGATCAGCGGGATGAACACCGCGCCGTTCCACATCGCCTACGGCACGGCCAAGGCAGCCGTCGCCGCGATGACCCGCACGATGGCCGTCGAACTGGCCTTCGACGAAATTCGGGTCAACGCGGTGGCACCCGGCGTTACCGCCACGCCGGCCTCGCGCACCTACGTCGACGAGGACGCCGAGCGCGATCGACGTGCCATCGCGATGGGCCGGCGCGGCCGTCCCGAGGAGATCGCCGGCGCCATCCTGTTCCTGCTGTCGGACCTGTCCAGCTACATCACCGGCCAAACGCTTCTGGTGGACGGCGGCCTGGACCTCAAGTGGACGCACCTGGACGCCGACAACACCTCACTCTTCCTCAAGGACGACTCCTTCCGAGCGGCGATTAGGAGGATGTGATGACCGATCTGGCCAAAGATGTGAATTCCGTGTCAGCCGAGGAACTTTCGAAGCCGACGACGATCGGTGTCGAGGCGTACATCAGCGAGGACTACGCCCGCGCCGAGCGCGACAAGCTGTGGCGAAAAGTCTGGCAGCAGGTGGGCCGTGTCGAAGAGTTGCCGGAGGTGGGCAGTTACCTGACTTACGACATTCTCGACGACTCGATCATCGTTGTGCGCAGCGGCGACAACGAGTTCGCGGCCCACCACAACGTCTGCATGCACCGCGGCCGCCGGCTCATCGATACCCCCGAGGGCGCGAAGAATGCCAGGGGCCGCGCCCGCAAGTCGTTCGTCTGCGGCTTCCACGGCTGGACCTACGGCTTGGACGGGGCGTGCACGCACATCCGCGAACAACCGGACTGGCAGGGAACACTGACGCCCGAGAACACGCACCTGCGACCGGTCAAGGTCGACAGCTGGGGCGGTTGGTTGTGGATCAACATGGACCCGGACTGCGAGCCGCTGGCCGACTACCTTTTCCCCGCCGCGAAGATCCTCGACCCGTTCGGCTTGGAAAACATGCGCTGCAAATGGCGCAAGTGGCTGTCCTTCGATTGCAACTGGAAGGTCGCGCTGGAGGCGTTCAACGAGACCTACCACGTCTACACAACCCATCCGGAATTCAACAAGTTCGGCGAATTCAAGGGATGGGCCAAGGCGCAGGGCAAACACAGCAACATCGGCTATGACGCTCCGGAGGATATGGAGGCCACCAAGTCCAAGATCCGGCTCGGCATCGGCGCCGATCCGCGTGCGTCGACAGCGGAGATGCAGGTCTACACGATGGAGGAGACCAACGCCACCACCACCCAGACGCTGGTGAACGCCGCCAAGCGGCTGGTTGACGAATTGCCCGAGGGAACACCGGCCGACAAGGTTCTCGAGCACTGGCTGGCGTCGGCGCGCCGCGACGACGAAGCCCGCGGCGTGATCTGGCCGACGATTCCAGCCGACATTCTCGGACAGGCCGGCACCGCATGGCAGATCTTCCCGAACTTCCAGATCGGGCAAGGCCTGACCAGTGCGCTGTGCTATAGCGCGCGGCCGCACCCCAGCTACAACCCCGACAAGTGCATCTTCGAGGCGTCGGTGTTCGAACTCTACCCGGAAGGCCAAGAGCCTCAAACGGAGTGGGAGTACACACCGGTCGGTGACTCCCGCTGGCGGTCGGTTCTGCCGCAGGACTTCTCCAACATGGCCGCAGTGCAGCAGGGCATGAAATCTCTCGGCTTCCCGGGCACCAAGCCAAATCCGTACCGCGAACGCAGCACCGTGAATTTGCACTACCAACTGTCGAAGTACATGGGTACCGGCGAACCGCAGGAGCTTTGAGATAGATGACCATGTTCGAAAAGTGCGGACCGACGCAGACGCCCGACGACATCGATATCGACGCGCTGCGAAAGAAGTATTTGCACGAGCGCGATAAGCGACTGCGCCCGGAGGGCTCGAAGCAGTATTTAGAACTCAAGGACGACTTCGCAGAATTCGCCGAGGTCGATCCCCACACGCCGGTGACGCCGCGCCCGCCGATCGACGAGAACATCGACGTGGCGGTGCTCGGCGGCGGCATCACCGGGCTGCTGGCTGGGGCCTACCTCAAGAAGGCCGGCGTCGAAGACGTGCACATTATCGAGATGGGCGGGGACTTCGGAGGCGTCTGGTACTGGAATCGCTTCCCCGGCATCCAGTGTGACAACGACGCCTACTGCTACATCCCGATGCTGGAAGAACTCAACTACCTTCCTTCGAAGAAGTTCGCCGACGGCCCTGAGATCTACGAGCACTGCCGTCGCATCGCAAAGCATTTCGGCCTCTACGACGGCGCGATCCTGTCCACCCAGGTTCGCGCGGTGCGCTGGGATGAGGCGATCAAGCGCTGGCGGTTGAGCACTAATCGCGGTGACGACATCCGCGCCCGGTTCGTGGTGATGGCACAGGGCTCGTTCAACCGGCCGAAGCTGCCCGGCATCCCCGGTATCAAGGACTTCAAGGGGCATACATTCCATTCCGCTCGCTGGGATTACGACTACACCGGTGGGGATTCCAACGGCGGACTGCACAAGCTGCATGACAAGCGGGTTGCGCTGGTGGGTACGGGTGCGACCGGCGTCCAGCTTGTTCCGCACCTGGGCCGAGACGCCCAGCACCTCTACGTCTTTCAGCGCACGCCCTCATCGGTGGACCTGCGGGGCAACGAGCCCACGGATCCGCAGTGGGCGGCTTCCCTGCAGCCCGGCTGGCAGGAAGAACGCAAGCGCAACTTTCACCGCTGGTCACCGTTGGGGGAAGGAGTGGTGTTCGACGAGCCGGATATGGTCTGCGATTTCTGGACCGAACTGGGGCGCAACCTGACCGCGCGGGTCGCGGCCGCGGAGGATCCCGCTTCACTGACCATCGAGCAAATCATGGCAATGCGCGAAGAAGAGGATTACAAGATGATGGAGCGGCTGCGGCGCCGCGTCGCGGAGGTCGTCGAGGACCCGGAGACCGCCGAAGCGCTCAAACCGTACTACCGATTCATGTGCAAGCGGCCCTGCAGCAACGACGAATACTTACCGACGTTCAACCGCCCGAACGTCACGCTGGTTGACGTGTCGGAATCCAAAGGCGTGGAACGGCTCACCGAGAACGGGATCGTCGCCAACGGCGTTGAGTACGAAGTCGACTGCGTCATATTCGCCAGCGGTTTCGAGATCACCACGGACATCAGCCGTCGGTACGCGGTCGATGTGATCGAGGGCCGCGACGGCCTGTCGCTCTTCGATCACTGGCGCGACAGCTACAAGTCGCTCCATGGGATGACCAGCCGAGGCTTCCCCAACCAGTTCTTCACCGGCTTCATTCAGGGCGGCGTGGCGGGGAACACCACCGCGATGCTCGAGCAGCAGGCCGAGCACATCGCCTACATCATTTCCGAGGCACTAGCGCGCCGCGCGACGACCGTCGAGCCGAGCCAGGAAGCCCAAGACGACTGGGTCAAGACGATCCGCGAAACCTCGATAGACAACTCGGAATTCGCGGTCTCCTGCACGCCCGGCTATTACAACAATGAGGGCGGTGGTGGCGGCGAGGGCATCCGCTCGGCCATCGGCGATCCCTACATGCCGGGCTTCTACGCTGTTCGACGACTTGCTCAAGGAATGGCGTGCAAAAGGCGACCTAGACGGTCTGGTACTCGAGAACATAGATGGCTGACTTGAGATTCGACGGCAGGGTAGCGGTCGTCACCGGGGCGTGGCCGAGGGCTGGCCGCTCGTACGCCATGCTGCTCGCGTCTCAGGGGGCGAAGGTTGTCGTCAACGATCCAGGGGGCGGCCTCACCGGTGACGGCGCCGATGCCGGTCCGGCCGAGGACGTGGTGCGTGAGATCGTTGCTGCCGGTGGTCAAGCCGTCGCCTGCACCGAGTCGGTCTGCACCCCGAGCCGGCGGCAAGGCGATCATCGACGCGGCGCTCGAACCTACGGCCGCATCGACATCCTCATCCACAACGCCGGCAACGTGCGCCGCGCATCGCTGAAAGAGATGAGCTACGAGGACTTCGACGCGGTGCTGGACGTCCACCTGCGCGGCGCGTTCCATGTCGTGCGTCCCGCGTTCCCGGTGATGTGCGAGGCGGGGTACGGACGCATCGTGCTGACGTCGTCGATAGGCGGCCTGTACGGCAACCACAGTGTGGCCAACTACGCGGCCGCCAAGGCCGGCATGATCGGACTTTCCAACGTCGTGGCGCTGGAAGGCGCCGCTGACGGCGTGACTTGCAACGTGATCGTGCCCGGCCGCGGTCACGAGAATGGCCGAAGGTATCGACACCTCGGCCTACCCGCCGATGGGTCCGGAATTCGTTGCGCCCGTGGTGGGTTGGCTGGCGCACGAATCGTGTTCGGTGACCGGAGAGGTGTTCATCGCGCTGGCGGGCCGGGTGGCCCGGGCGGTCATCGCCGAAAGCCCCGGCGTGTACCGGCCAGTCGTGGACGATCGAGGACGTCGGTGGGCATCTCGATGCGATCCGAAACATCGAGACGCCGCTGGTTTTTCCCGTCGTGCCCGACGGGCATGGCGACCACATCCGCTACAGCTTCGCGATGGCCGCCCAGGAGGCGCACCATGCCTAGCGGACCCGCTGACCGGTGTACGCGTCATCGACCTCACCGCGATGGTGATGGGCCCGTACTGCACGCAGATCATGGCCGACATGGGCGCCGACGTGATCAAAATCGAACCGCCACAGGGCGACAACACCCGCTACATCTCGGTGGGTCCGGCGCCGGGCATGAGCGGCGTGTTCGTCAACGTCAACCGCGGCAAGCGCAGCATCGTGCTGGACCTGCAAACCGACGCCGGAACGCGGGCGCTGCGCGCGCTTGTCGAGACCGCCGATGTGTTCATCCACTCGATGCGCGCCAAAGCGATCGCCAAACTCGGCTTCGCCTACGAAGACGTCGCCGCAATCAACCCGGCGATCGTCTACACCAATTGCTACGGGTACGGGCGCCGCGGACCCGACCGCGACCGGCCCGCCTACGACGACACGATCCAGGCCGAATGCGGCCTGCCGGCGGTACAACAGCAACTGACCGGTGAGGCCGACTACGTCGGAACCATCATGGCCGACAAGGTCGCCGGGCTGACCGCGCTGTACGCGACGACCATGGCGTTGTTTCACCGCGAGCGCACCGGGGAGGGACAGGAAGTCGAGGTCGCCATGTTCGAAACCATGGCCTCGTTCATGCTCGTCGAACACGCCAACGGCGCCCTGTTCGACCCTCCCCTGGGGCCGGCGGTGTATCCGCGCACCGTGGCGCCCAACCGTCGCCCGTATCGCACCAGCGACGGCCACATCGCCGCATTGATCTACAACGACAAGCACTGGAACGCGTTCATCAACGCCGTGCGGCCGCCGTGGGCCAGTGAGCTGTATTCGACGCTGGAACAGCGCGCCCGCCAGATTGACACGGTGTACGGGTTGGTGGCCGAGACGATGAAACAGCGCTCGACGCAGGAGTGGCTGGCGCTGTTCGGCGAACTCGAGATACCGGCCGCGCCACTCAACACGCCCGGCGCCTTGTTCGACGATCCGCATCTCAACGCCGTCGGCATGTTCGAGACCGTGGACACCCCGCACGGACCGGTGCGCTTCCCGGGCGTACCCACCTGGTTCTCCCGGACACCGGGTCGCGTTGCGGGGCCGGCGCCAGAGCTGGGCGCCGACACCGCAGAAGTACTCGCCGAAATTGGCACGAGCAGACGCAAAATCGCCCGAAATGGCCTGCCAGAGGGCGATTTTGCGTCTGCTCGCGAAGTAAAGGAGTTGTAAGAATGGGTGTACCGGTTTACAAGCGCATTCTCGACCTGTTCGAGGCCGAGGGTGTGAATACGTTGTTCGGTATCCCGGACCCGAACTTCGTGCACATGTTCGCCGAGGCCGACGCTCGCGGGTGGTCGGTGGTCTCGCCGCATCACGAACTGAGCGCGGGATTCATGGCCGAGGCGGCGTCGCGCATGACGGGTAAGCCCGGCCTGTGCATCGGCACGCTGGGCCCGGGCATGGCCAACATCGCCGGCGCGATGATGTGCGCGCTCGTGGAGAACTCGCCGGTGATCTTCCTCGGCGGCCAGCGCGCCCGCATCACCGAGCGCCGGGTCCGGCGCGGACGCATCCAGTTCGTCCAGCAGGAAGCCACTTTTCGCGCCGTCGGTCAAGTACAGCAGCTCGATCGAGTACGCCGACCAGACCGATGAGATCATCCACGAGGCGATCCGCCGGGCCATGTCGGGCACGCCCGGCCCGGCCTACATCGAGTACCCGTCGCACGTCATCCTCGAGGAGCTCGACGTGCCGGATCCGCTGCCGCCCAATCGGTACCGGCTGGTCAACCAGGGCGCGGGCGAGCGCGAGGTGGCCGAAGCGGCGAAGCTGATCCGCGAGGCCGAGAGCCCGATCCTGCTGGTCGGCCACGGCGTCCACACCTCGCGCACCGGTGCGGCGGTCAGGGAGCTGGCCGAGCTGATGGCCTGCCCGGTGATCCAGACCTCCGGCGGCACGTCGTTCATCCAGGGTCTCGAGGACCGCACCTTCGCCTACGGATTCTCGCCGGCGGCCGTCGAGGCGGTGGTGAAGTCCGATCTGTGCGTCGCGCTCGGCACCGAGCTCGGCGAACCGAGCCACTACGGCAGGACCCGGCACTGGGCGGAGAACGATGCGAAGCGCAAATGGGTGTCTGGTCGAACAGGATCCGATGGCCATCGGCGTCAACCGTCCCATTGACGTCCCCCTGGTCGGTGACCTTCGCGGTGTGGTGCCTCAGCTGGTGGAAGCGCTGCAGGGACAATCCGAGAAAGGCATCGGCCGATCTCGACCGCTGGATCAAGGAGGACGCGGCCGAGCTGGCGCAGCTTGCCGAGAACGCGCCGACGGGCCGGACGCCGGTACACCCGGCGCGCTTCGTCGTCGAGGCCACCAAAGCGTTCCCGAAAGGACGGCATCATGGTCCGCGACGGCGGCGCGACCGTCATCTTCCAGTGGACCTACTCGCAGGCCAAACCGCGCGACGTCATCTGGAACCAGAACTTCGGCCATCTCGGCACCGGCTTGCCGTACGCGGTCGGAGCATCGGTCGCCGAGGGCGGTAAGCGCCCGGTGATGCTGCTGACCAGCGATTCGGCGTTCCTCTTCCACATCGCCGAGTTGGAAACCGCTGCGCGGCAGAAGCTTCCGCTGGTGTGCGTGGTGGGTGTCGACCACCAGTGGGGTCTCGAGGTGGGCGTCTACAAGCGCACCTTCGCGCAGCCGTCGCCGCAGCCCGGCGTGCACTGGAGCAAGGACGTCCGCTTCGACAAGGTCGCCGAGGGCTTCGGCTGCCACGGCGAGTACGTCGAGAAGGAGGAGGAGATCGGCCCGGCGATCGCGCGGGCCTACGCGAGCGGCAAGGCCGCCGTCGTCCACGTCTGCATCGATCCGAAGGCAAATTCCGAGGAGATGCCCAAGTACGACGAATTCCGCACTTGGTATGCCGAAGGCACTCAGTAAGCAAAGGATGGATGTCATGCGCGAATACCTGAAGTTCTACATCGACGGCAGCTGGGTTGACCCGTGTGCGGCCCAATACTTTTGACGTCGAAAACCCGGCGACCGAGCAGGTGTCCGGGCAGATCTCGCTCGGCTCGGCCGCCGACGTCGACGTGGCGGTCAAGGCCGCCCGACGCGCTTTCACCAGCTGGTCGCAGACCAGTCGCCAACAGCGCCTCGATCTGCTGGAGGCCATCCTCGCCGAATACCAGCAAGCGTGCGGGCGACCTCGCCGACGCGGTCACCGAGGAAATGGGTGCGCCGCCGTCGCTGGCCGCCGGCCCGCAGGTCCAACTCGGGATCGGTCACCTGGTGACGGCGATCGACGTGCTGAAGAACTTCCCCTTCGAGGAGCAGCACGGGGCAACGCTGATCGCCAAGGAGCCGATCGGCGTGTGCGGGCTGATCACGCCGTGGAACTGGCCGCTCAACCAGATCGCGGTCAAGGTGTACCCGGCGTTGGCGACCGGGTGCACGATGGTCCTGAAACCGTCTGAGGTGGCGCCGTTCTCGGCCTACATCTTCACCGAGATCCTTGATGCCGCGGGCGTGCCGGCCGGTGTCTACAACCTGGTCAACGGCGATGGCCCCGGCGTCGGCGTCGCGCTGGCGAGCCACCCCGACGTCGACATGGTGTCGTTCACCGGATCCACCCGCGCCGGCGTCGAGGTGGCCACGAATGCCGCTCCGACGGTCAAGCGGGTGACCCAGGAACTCGGCGGCAAGAGCCCCAACATCGTCCTCGACGACGCGGGCTTCGCCGACAGCGTCCGCGCCGGCGTGGTCAACATGATGCCGAATTCCGGGCAGAGCTGTAACGCGCCGTCGCGCATGCTGGTCCCGAATTCGCGGATGGCCGAGGCGATCACCATCGCGCGGGAGACCGCCGAGCAGGTGAAGGTGGGCAACCCCGGCGATGAAACGGCGATCGGGCCGGTGGCGTCGAGGGCACAGTTCGACAAGGTCCAGGGCCTGATCCAGAAAGGCATCGACGAGGGCGCGACCGTCGTGGCCGGCGGCCCGGGTCGCCCGGCGGGGCTGGACAAGGGTTACTACGTCAAGCCGACCGTCTTCGCCAACGTCACCAACGACATGACGATCGCGCGCGAGGAGATCTTCGGGCCGGTGCTGTGCGTCCTCGGCTATGACGACATCGATCAAGCCGTGGAGATCGCCAACGACACCGATTACGGCCTGGCCGGCTATGTCTCGGGCGCCGACCTCGACAAGGCGCGAGAGGTGGCCCGCCAGATCCGGGCCGGGTGGGTGACGATCAATCACGCCTTCGACATGAACGCGGCGTTCGGCGGCTACAAGCACAGCGGCAACGGTCGGGAGTGGAGCGAGTTCGGGTTCCACGAGTATTTAGAGGTCAAAAGCACCTTGGGCTTTGCGCCCGACAAAGCCGCCGGATAGCGGGCAATGGGTTCCCTGACAGGGAAAGTCGCGCTGGTGACCGGCGCCAGCCGCGGGATCGGCAAGGGGATCGCGCTGGCGCTGGGAGCCGAAGGGGCGACAGTGTACGTCTCGGGACGCACGGTCGACCCGGGCATGCAATCGCTGCCCGGCACAGTGCGGGAAACCGCCGAGGAAGTCTGCCGTCGTGGCGGCAGGGGCGTCGCTGTGGTGGTCGACCACCGCGACGATGATCAGGTCGCTGCGCTGTTCGACCAAATTCATCGTGAGCAGGGCATGCTCGACATCCTGGTCAACAACGCCTTCGCCATTCCCGAGGATCTGACAGAGCCCAGGCCGTTCTGGGAAAAGCCACTGTCGGACTGGGAGATGGTCGACGTCGGCGTGCGATCGAACTTCGTCGCGGCATGGCATGCGGCGAAGATTATGGTCGGCCAGCGGTCGGGGTTGATCGTTGCGGTCTCTGGCTACGTCGGGGTGACCTACACCTATGGCGTCGTGTTCGGGATGTGCAAGACCGCGGTCGACCGAATGGCGCGCGACATGGCCATCGAGTTGCAGCCACACCACGTCGCGTCGCTGTCGTTGTGGCAGGGACTGACCTCCACCGAACGGGCGCAACGCAACTTGGCGCGCAACCCAGCCATGCAGGAGCTGACGGTCACCAAGCCCGCCTTTGGCTGCTCGCCCGAATTTCCGGGCCGGGTGATCGCAGCACTGGCTGGTGACCCCGACGTGATGACGCGGTCGGGAGGCACATTCATCACCGCCGAGGTTGCGCAGGACTACGGGATCACCGACATCGATGGGCGGGTGATCCCGTCGCTGCGGGCCGAGCGCGGCTCGCCGATCTGGGGACCGATCGCGGAAGCCGCCCATGGACGCTGAACGTCTTGGGTGGCTACTCGACCGGCAGGACATCCTGGACTGCCTGACGCGGTTCAGTCGCGGCATGGACCGCTTCGACCGGGAACTTCTGCTGTCCGCCTTTCATCCGAACGCGGTGATCGCTGCGGGCGACTTCGTTGGCGGCCCCGCCGATCTCTACGACTGGGCTTCGGCTATGCATGAGCAGGGCCAGGTGGCCACGCACCACAATCTGCTCAACAACACCTGTGAGATCGACGGCGACACCGCGCACAGCGAGACGTATTACTTGTTCGTCGGGCGTAACCGCGACGAGACGAACTGGATGGCCGGCGGCCGCTATATCGATCGGCTGGACCGGGGTGATGGAGCCTGGCGGATCGCGTTGCGTACCAACATCATCGAATGGTCAGGCATGGTCCCCACCCTGCCAATCCCATTCGCGGATGTGCCCGACATCCACGGCAACGGCGCGCCGTCGCGCAGCAAGGGGGATCCGTCGTATCAGCGGCCGCTCCTCAATCGGCGGGCGAGGCGGCAATCCGCTGGTGACAAAGGCGATCTCGGGCCACACGGCCGAGAAGACGGTCGATTAGGTCGGTTATCACGTTAGAAGGAGATGATTTCATCGATGTTTTCAGCAGTTTTGATCGAGAAGGGTGAGGCGGGACAGACGGTTGGGGTCACCGAGCTGGACGAGGCGCAGCTGCCGGACGGCTCGGATGACACGGTCAGCATCGACGTCGAGTACTCCACGCTGAACTACAAGGACGGCCTGGCCATTACGGGTAAATCGCCTGTGGTGCGGAAATTTCCGATGGTTCCGGGTATCGATCTCGCCGGCGTGGTGACCGACAGTAGCCATGCCGACTGGAGCAAGGGCGACCGCGTGGTGCTCAACGGTTGGGGCGTGGGCGAGACACATTGGGGCGGCCTCGCTCAGCGCGCCCGTCTCAACGGCGATTGGCTGATACCCCTGCCATCCGCTTTCACCACCCGTCAAGCGATGGCGATCGGCACCGCAGGCTACACGGCCAGCCTTTGCGTGGACGCCCTGCTGCGGCACGGGGTGTCTCCGGATCAGGGCGAGATTCTGGTGACCGGCGCGACCGGCGGCGTCGGGACCGTCGCGGTCGCGTTGTTGAATGCGGCCGGGTTCAAAGTGGCTGCCGCGACTGGGAAGTCGTCGGAAGAGCAGTTCCTGCAGCAACTTGGCGCTGTGACGGTGTTGGACCGCGCCGAGTTCAGCGAGGCCGGCAAGCCGTTGCAGAAGGAGCGCTGGGCGGGCGTCGTCGACACAGTCGGCAGCCATACGCTGGCCAACGCCTGCGCGCAGACGCGGTATGGCGGCGCGGTTGCCGCCTGCGGCCTGGCTGGTGGCATGGACTTTCCGGCGACGGTTGCGCCGTTTATTCTGCGTGGCGTTTCGCTGCTTGGTATCGACAGCGTGATGGCGCCCAAGCAGCGACGTTTGGCGGCCTGGGAAAGACTGTCGCGCGATCTGGATGCCGGCGCTCTGGATTTGATCGCTCAGGAGATCGGACTGGGTGAGGCGATCGCCTCGGCGGGAGAACTCATGGACGGCCGAGTGCGTGGCCGCATCGTAATCGACGTCAACCGCTGACGGGAGCGCTGATGACCAAGAAGACGACTCAATCGCCAACCGCCCAACTCGATTTATCCGACGTCGATCACCGAGTGGGCAAGCCGGTGGGCGGAGGGCAGCTGTGGGATCCGTGTAGTTCATCCGACATCCGGCGCTGGGTGATGGCGATGGATTACCCCAATCCGCTGCACTGGAACGAGCAGTTCGCCCGCGACTCGAAGTACGGCGGCATCGTTGCACCGCAGTCCATCGCGGTGGCGCTCGACTACGGGCACGGCGCCGCGCCGGCGTGCGTGGGCCATATTCCCAACAGCCACTTGATCTTCGGCGGCGAGGAATGGTGGTTCTACGGCTGTCCGGTACGGCCCGGGGACAAGCTGTTCCAGGAGCGCCGGTTCCACGACTACAAGGTGACAGAGACGAAGTTCGCCGGCCCGACGATGTTCTCCCGCGGTGACACCGTCCACACCAACCAGCACGGCACCCTGGTGGCGCGCGAACGTTCCACCGCGATCCGCTATCTCTACGAGGAAGCGACCAAGCGCGGGATGTTTGAAAATCAGCTTGGCGAGATCAGGCGCTGGACGCAAACCGAGCTCGAGGAAGTCGAGAGGCTGCGGCGTGAGTGGCTCGAGTCCAACCGCTTGGGTGTCTCGCCGCGTTTCGACGAGGTAAAGGTTGGCGATACATTGCCTCGTCGCGTGATCGGCCCGCACAGCATCGCCAGCTTCACCACCGAATACCGGGCGTTCCTGTTCAACATCTGGGGCACCTTCGGATGGGTGGCGCCGCCGGGTATCAACGATCCGTGGGTCTATCAGGATCCGGGCTGGGGCAAGGACTTCGCGTTCGACGAAGAAGACGCGAAGATCGATCCGCGCAAGCGCGACGGACTCTACGTCGGCCCATCGCGCGGGCATATCGATGCCGAGCGGGCCAGCGAAGTCGGCATGGCGCGCGCCTATGGTTACGGCGCGACAATGGGCGCGTGGTGCACCGACTATCTCGCGTATTGGGCCGGCCACGACGGGATGGTGCGCCACTCGAAGGCCGACTTCCGTACACCCGCGTTCGAGGGCGACGTGACCTATTTCGACGCCGAGATCGTCGACAAGCAAGCGGAGTCGACCTGGGGTGTGCCTCTCGTACAGGTGAAGGTGCGCCTGACCAACCAGAACGGAGAAATGCTGGTGGGCTGCACGGCCGAGGTTGAACTGCCGTTGTAGCCATGGTCGACGGTACGGGTTCGCAAGCCGCACAGGAGCTTTCCACAGTATTCGGTCCACCGCTATCCGAGGAGCCTGGGCTGGGGGCGCTCACGCTGGCAGGTTTCCTGCGCGAAGTGACGCAGATGTACGGCGAGCGTGAGGCGCTGGTGTGGCGCACCGCCGACGGCGTCACACGCTGGACCTACTCGCAGCTTTGGGAACGCGCGATCGAGGTGGCGCGTGCGTTGCGCCGGTGTGGCTTGGGCAAGGACGCCCGCGTCGGTGTGCTGATGACGAACCGGCCGGAATGGCTTGCCGCGGTGTTCGGTACGGCGCTGGCCGGCGGGGTGGCCGTCACGCTCAGTACGTTTTCTACGCTGCCCGAATTGGATTACCTGATCCGGGCCTCCGCCGTGTCGGTGCTGTTGTTCGAGCGCAAGGTGCTGTCGAAGGACTTCGCTGCCATTCTGGGCGAGCTGGAACCGGCGATCGGCACGTCGCGGCCGGGCGCACTGGAATCGGCGAGATACCCATTTCTGCGCCGGCTCGCACTACTGGGTGAACCGCTGCCGGGCATCGAGGCCTGGGACGAGTTTCTGGCGCACGGCCGCTCGGAGCCCCGCGCGGTGGTCGAGGCGACCGCCGCCGCGGTGCTTCCTAGCGATGCCGCGGTGTTGTTCTTCTCGTCTGGCTCCACCAGCAAGCCGAAGGGCGTCCTCAGCGCGAATCGCGGGGTGTGCATCCAGCTGTGGCGCTTCCGGCGTATGTACGGTTTCAGCCCGGATGACCACGTTCGAGGGTGGACCGCCAACGGCTTTTTTTGGTCAGGCAATTTCACGATGGTGCTTGGTTCAACACTGGCCAGCGGCGGGGCGCTCGTCTTGCAATCGACGTTCGACGCCGCCGAAGCGCTCGAACTCATGCAGGCCGAACGGGTGAGCTTTCCGTTCGCCTGGCCCCACCAGTGGGCCCAGCTGGAAGGCGCACCCAACTGGGACCGGGTGGATTTGAGCAGTGTGAGGTTCGCGGATTTCAAGACCCCGATCGCCCACCATCCCACGGTGTCGGGCGAGTGGTACGAGCCGGGACACGCCTACGGCAATACCGAAACATTCACGATCACAACAGCTTACCCGGCCAACACTCCGCCTCAAGTCCATGCGGACAGCTTCGGAGTAGCACTGCCCGGTGTGACGCTGAAGATCACGGATCCGCTTACCGGCGGCGTCCTGCCACGCGGCGAGGCAGGCGAGATCAGCGTCAAGGGACCCACGCTGATGCTCGGCTATATCGGCACTCCACTTGACGAGACTCTCGACGACGAGGGGTTTTTCCCTACGGGCGACGGTGGCTATCTCGATGGTGCCGGCCGACTCTACTGGCAAGGCAGGCTCACCGACATCATCAAGACCGGCGGTGCCAATGTCTCGCCACGCGAGGTCGACGAGGCCCTTATGGAGCACGCCGGAGTCAAGGTTGCGCAGACCGTCGGCGTTCCACACCAAACGCTCGGAGAGGTCGTTGTCGCCTGCGTGGTGCCGCACGATGACGTAATCCTCGACACCGAGCAGCTTCTGGCGTTCCTACGGCAGCGATTGGCGAGCTACAAGGTGCCGCGCCATGTGCTGTTTTTTGGCCAGGACGAAGTGGCGCTGACGGGCAATGCCAAAATCAAGGCCGGCGAGCTTCGGGAACTAGCGGCCAAGCGGCTGGCCGGCAACTGAGCCCGGCCGGCCCACCATCAAGGAGGTTGCAATGAAGTGTCGTGCCGCTGTGCTGCGCGGGGTCGGTGAGGACTGGGAGATCCGCGAGGTGGAGCTCGACCCGCCACGGGACGGTGAAGTCCTGGTGCGCATGGCCGTTGCCGGCGTTTGCCACTCCGATGACCATCTGATCACCGGTGACGTGGTGCCCACCCCCGAGGTGCTGGCCGCGACCGGCATGCCCGCACCGGACTGGTTCCCGTTGCTCGGTGGTCACGAGGGCGCTGGTGTCGTCGAAGAGATCGGGCCGGGCGTGACGACGGTGCAGCCCGGAGATCACGTGGCGATGTCGTTCATTCCCGCGTGCGGTAATTGCCGGTTTTGTGTCAACGGTCAGAGCTACATCTGCGACTCCGGCGCGAGCCTGTTCGTGCGAGAGATGCCCACCGACGGAACATGCCGCCGGCATCTCGGCGACGAAGACCTCTTGGCCTATGGTCAACTCGGCACATTCGCGGAATATGCGGTGCTAACCGAAAGGTCCGTCATCAAGATCGACGACGCGATCCCGTTCCATGCCGCCTCACTCGTCTCGTGCGGTGTCAGCACCGGTTGGGGTTCGGCGACGGTCTCGGCAGGCACCGAGCCCGGCGACACCGTCGTCGTCATCGGAACCGGCGGTGTCGGAATGAACGCCCTGCAAGGAGCACGCGCGGCCGGCGCAACCTATATCGTCGCGGTGGATCCAGTTGAGTACAAACGGGATTCGGCTAAGATCTTCGGCGCCACGCATGCCGTCGCCTCCGCTGGGGAGGCGATACCAGTGGTGAAAGACATCACCGCCGGCGTGATGGCCGACCGCGTCATCTTGACTCCTGGTGTCCTGCACGTGGACTTGATCGCGTTGGCGATGACTCTGCTTCGCAAGGGCGGGACATGCGTTGCCACCGGCATCACCCCTTACAGTGAGCCCCTGGTTCCGCTGATCCTGCAGGAGATGGTGCTCTCGGCCAAGCAACTCAAGGGAGTGCTTTACGGCGGGATGAATCCGCGCACCAGCGTGCCGAAGCTGTTGTCGATGTATCAGGCCGGCGTGGTGAAACTCGACGAGCTGGTCACCCGGCACTACCAACTCGACCAGATCAACGAGGCGTTCGCGGACCTGCGCGAGGGACGCAACATTCGCGGCATCATCGATTTCGCCGGCCTCTAAAGCCGAAAAGGCATCAGGCGGATTCGAAGTGATGCCGGGTACCGGCGAACATCTCGGCTGCCGCCGCGCCGTGTCGTCCCGCTGATGCGCGCCGGCGCACCTAAACTGACGGGTGATCCAGCAGTGAGGGGCAGCGACGTATCGGCGGCAACAGTCACACCAGCGGTACCGGCCAGGCGAGTGGTCGGACCACTGCAGAGGTGAGTATGCGACCGGCCGGGGCTTACCCCGAGCCGGTTCGCTGTGCTCGACGACCCCGGTGGGTCGCCCCGCCGCGTAAGGGCCGCTTAGCCACCACCAGGGCCAGCGATGGTGTCCGAGAGCGCCGTGCCGGTATCCCCGCCCTGGATGGCGTGCGTGCGCTGGCGGTCGCACTGGTGCTCGCCGATCACGGCGGCATTCCCGGCATGCGAGGTGGATTCCTCGGTGTCGACGTGTTTTTCGTCCTCAGCGGTTTCCTGATCACTTCGCTGCTTCTTGACGAACTTGGCCGAAGCGGTCGTATTAACCTGGGCGACTTCTGGATTCGACGTGCTCGCCGGCTGCTACCGGCACTGGTGCTGATGGTGCTGACCGTGGCTGTCGGGCGGCAACTCTTTTCGCCCGAGGCCCTGGCCGGCTTGCGTGACGACGCCGTCGCCGCTTTCTTCTGGGTAGCCAACTGGATGTTCGTCGCCGACAAGACCGACTATTTCACCCAGGGTGCTCCGCCCTCGCCGTTGCAGCACGCCTGGTCGCTCGGTGTCGAGGAGCAGTACTACATCGTCTGGCCCCTGTTGCTGGTCGCGGTGGCGGTGCTGCTGGCCGCACGGGCCCGTCGCCGGCACCGGCGGGCCACCCTGGGCGGAGTCCGCTTGACGGTGTTCCTGCTGGCCACGCTGGGCGCACTGGGGTCCGCCGCGGCGGCCATCCTGCTCGCATCCAACGCCACTCGTGACCGGGTCTACTTCGGCACCGACACCCGCGCGCAGGCGTTGCTGGTGGGCGCCGCCGCGTCGGCGTTGCTGGTAGGCGACTGGTCGGCACTGAACCGCGGGTGGTCGCTGATTCGGTCCCGGTGGGGCCGATGGACCGCTCGGGTGCTGCCGGTGATCGGGTTGGCGCTGCTGGCGGCGGCCACCCACTACGCCACCGGCAGCGCGCGCGAGTTCCGCGAAGGTCTGCTGATCGCGGTGGCAATCGCCGCAGTGCTGGTGATCGCCCCGGTAGCTCTCGACCAGCGTGGACCTGTCGCCGCTGTGCTGGCGTGGGGTCCGTTGGTCTGGCTGGGCACCATCTCCTACGGCGTATATCTGTGGCATTGGCCGATCTTTCTGGTGCTCAACGGTGCGCGGACCGGCTGGTCTGGGCTCTCGTTGTTCGGTATCCGGTTCGCGGCCACCTTGGCGGTGTCCATCGTGTCGTATTGGGCGATCGAGCGGCCGGTCAGGAGATGGCGACCGGTGCGGGTGCCGCTGCTGCCGCTGGCCGGGGCGACCGCCGCGACCGCCGCCGCGGTGACGATGCTGGTCGTCCCGGTCGGTCCCAAGTCCGGGGCAGGGCCGCTGGCGAGCAGCTTGCCCCCTGGCGTGTCGTCTGTCGCGGTCGTTTCGCCGTCTCCGCCGAAGGGATTGATCCCTGCACACGCTGTCGCGCAACGAGATCCGCGGCGGCCATTCACCGTGTCGGTCTTCGGCGACTCGATTGGCTGGACGTTGATGCACTTCCTTCCGCCGACGCCGGGATTCCAGTTCATCGACCACACCGTTATCGGCTGCAGTTTGGTGCGCGGCGGTCCATACCGCTATCTCGACCAAACCTTGGATCAGAAAAGCGAATGTGAGTCATGGCCGAGCAGGTGGAGATCGGAGATCGCCGTTGACCAGCCCGACGCCATCCTGTTGATCGTCGGCCGCTGGGAGACGGTGGATCGGGTCAACGAGGGAAGGTGGACTCACATCGGCGACCCGGCGTTCGACGCCTACCTGACCAGTGAGTTGCGGCAGGCGGTGGACATCCTCAGCTCCACTGGAGCCCCACTGACCGTCGCCAACCTGCCGTACAGCCGGCGCGGCGAACAGCCAGATGGGAGCTTGTATCCCGAGGATCAGCCCGACCGGGTGAAACAGTGGAATACGTTGTTGGGCAAAACTATTGGGCAACGCGCAGGTGTTCGGGTACTCGATTTGAACAAGAAGCTATGCCCGGCGGGCGTTTACACCGCCAAAGTTGATGGCATCCAGGTGCGAAGCGACGGCGTCCACTTGACCGACGAGGGTGTGCAGTGGCTGACGCCGTGGCTGGAGAAATCGTTGAGGTAGCGGCTACTTGCCGACGCGACAGCTAATTTCCATGCTGTCACGCTCGCGTGCGGCGAAGTTGACACTGACGTAGCCGTTCTCGGCATTGCGCACATAGTCGAGGTAGGGCCGCGCGTCGGCCATCTCCGTGTTGTCGGCGACGACGAGGGCTCCCGGTGACAGACGCGGTTCGAGCAGCTTGATCACCGGGAGGTAGAGCTCCTTCCAACCGTCGAGCAGCACGAAACCGACCGGTCCGTCCAGGCCGGCCAGCGTGGTAAGGGCGTCGCCTTCAAGCACGGTGATCAGGTCGTCCAACCCGGTTTCGACGAATGTCTGCTTCGCAGCGGCTATCTTGTCCGCGTTGAGCTCGGTCGTCACCACTCGGCCGCTGCCGTTGTCGCGCACCGCCGATGCGAGATGAAGTGCTGAAATACCAAAGGACATACCGAATTCCACAATGGTCGCCGGACGAGTTGCGCGCACCAGCGAGTACAGCAGGCGGCCGGCCTCCGGCGTCACCGGGATGTAGAAGCTGCTCATCGCGTCGGCGCGTTCTTGTATGGTCCTCGCCTTTGACATCACACTTCCCATGTCGCGCAACTTCGGTGTCTGTTCCCGCGTCTCGGTGTACATGCGGTCAAGGGCTGCTGCGACGCGGCGATCCTGCAGTGTGGTGGACATACCGTCGAGCCTAGGCGGCGCCGGTCGCACGTTGTTGGCTCCCTGCGGCTCGCGATAGCGGCGAACCCCCGTCCCACGTGCCCTGATCTGCGTCGACGCGCCGCTTACCGCAAATTTTTTTCCCGGAATGTTTGACCTGCATCGGTTCCGGTGCCAGGATAGATACGCAAGCACCTCGGTAGGTGAGGCGTCTGCATGGATATAGGCCACTGACCCCGAACGTCGAGAGACGCCCCGGGTCAGGACAGCTCTTCCCGGCCTAAGGGTTGAGCCCAAGTGGCTTCCGGATGGAAATCCGGATACGCCGTGCAGTGCCGAAGCTCCGACGAGAGGGGTGCGGCGCCGTTGGCGTCAATCTCCTTGATGTGCGTGCACCTGGGTGACACCCCCGTGTGTCCTGGCCGTGAGGAGGTGATGGGCGAGATGAGTCCGAGCGACAGTCCGCATCCGTATTCGAAATCCGTTTCGTCCCGATTCGGTCGCGGCATTTCTTCTGCCGCCTGAGCCTTTCTCGGACGCTACTTCGGTTGTGCCTGCGTTTAATTGGGTATGACGCGACGAGGCGTGCGCGAAATTCTCCGGCGGACATGACTTGTGGTATCCGGTCGGGCTTCCCGGCAGGAGACGATTATGAAATTTTCTGTCTCACAATCAGATCGAGGGGGCAGTCATGGCACGACCTAATCCCGAGCGCCAGGTCCACCGGGCCTGCGGAGACGTTCGTGCGGCCCTTGTCGAAGCACTGGAACTGCTGGCGGAAAGCACCGTCCCCGGTGCCGGCTGCGATGACATGTTCAGGGCCTTCAGCGACTTGGGGCGTGTCCAGCGCCATGTCGCCGTTGCGCTGCATGCCACCAACTTGCTCGACCAGATGGTGGGCCTTCCCGAAGAGCAGCGTCCGCCTTGGTCCTATTACCGCAGCCGGATCAGTAAGAAGCCGTTGTTCGTGCTGAACTCCGCTGCCGATGATGGCGATTTCGCCAGGCGGGCATCCGCCTCCTAGCGAAGTCACCGGTGCCGACACGTTCGACTCGGCCACGCTGAGCGGCTGATACCGCCACGCGTGCGCGCTGGGTCGCGCGCCGTACCCGCCTGCCCGCACGCCTTGGCGTCCGCACCTTTCCTGACCCTCCCGACCATCAGCTGCATTCCTTTTCAGAGAGCGAGAGGCCGATGACTTCCATCTCCCCTCAGGCCGGCATCGGCTTTGCGCCGACCACCAAGGGCACTGCTTCACTCGCCGCACCTTCAGGGGCGGCAGTGCTGGATTCGGCGCACGTCGGCGACATCGTCGGCGCATTCGGTCGTATCCGGATGGACGCGGCAGGCCCCGGTCGTAGTTGGTGGCAACGGCTTCGGATGCTGTTGGTGATCACCGGACCCGGACTGATCGTAATGGTCGGCGACAACGATGCCGGCGGCGTCGCGACCTACACGCAGGCCGGCCAGAACTACGGCATGAAGCTGCTGTGGACACTGGCGCTGCTGATCCCGGTGCTGTACGTCAACCAGGAGATGGTGCTGCGGTTGGGTGCCGTCACCCGGGTTGGCCACGCGCGGTTGATCTTCGAACGATTCGGCAAGTTCTGGGGTGCGTTCAGTGTCGGGGATCTGCTGATACTCAACGCCTTGACGATCGTCACCGAGTTCATCGGGGTGTCGCTGGCGCTGGGCTTCCTGGGTTGCCCGAAGGCGGTCGCAATACCGGTCGCCGCGGTGCTGCTGTTCGCGGTGGTGGCCGGTGGCTCGTTCCGCCGTTGGGAGCAACTGATGTTCGTGCTGATCGCAGTGAACATCGCGATCTTCCCGCTGGCCCTGTCGGTGCACCCCACCGTCGGCGCCAGCATGAACGGACTGATCCCCTCGTTGCCGGGCGGACAGGGCTCTGCGGTTCTGCTGCTCATCATGGCGATCGTGGGCACCACGGTGGCGCCCTGGCAGTTGTTCTTCCAGCAGTCCAATGTCGTCGACAAGCGCATCACGCCGCGCTGGATTCCATACGGGAGAGCCGATTTGGTGATCGGCATCATCACCGTGATGTGTGGGGCGTTCGCGCTGATGGCCATCACCGGATTCGGTCTTGCCGGCAGTGGCGTCGTCGGCAACTTCACCGACGCCGGCGCGGTCGCCACCCATCTGTCCAACCACATCGGGCACACGGTCGGTGTGTTGTTCGCGATCATCCTGTTGGACGCGTCGTTGATCGGAGCCAACTGCGTCGGGCTGGCCACCACCTACGCGCTGGGTGACGCGATGGGCAGGCCGCATTCGTTGCACTGGAAGATCACCGAGGCACCGCTGTTCTACGGGAGCTACGCTGCGCTGCTCGCGGTGTCGGCGAGTGTGGCGTTCAGCCCGGATCATGTTCTCGGTCTGATCACTCAGGGTGTGCAGGCGCTGGCCGGTGTGCTGTTGCCTTCGGCCACAGTGTTTTTGGTGCTGCTGTGCAACGACCGCCCAGTGATGGGCCCGTGGGTGAACAGCTTCCGGCAGAACGCTTTGGCCTGGATGATCGTCTGGTCGCTGGTGGTGCTGTCGCTGATGCTGACCGCGGTGACGTTCTACCCCAACCTGTCCACCGCAGCGCTGGTGAGCGGCCTCGGCGTTGCCCTGGGACTCGGCCTGCTGGGCGGTGCCGTCATCTACGCCGTCGGTTGGCTTGCGCAACGCCGTGAGTCGGAGAACACCGTGCCGTTCGGGGCCCTGGACCTCGATCAGGTCGAGGAACTCGAAGAGCTGCCGAAGCTGACCCGGGCGGAGATCAAGGCTTTCCGCAATCAGGTGCGCGCACGATGGACCACACCGGCGCTCGCCACGCTGGAGCGGCCGGCCATATCGCCGCTGCGCCGGGCCGGGCTGTTGACACTGCGCACCTACCTGGTGATCGCGGGCGTCATGGTGGTCGTCAAGATCGTGCAGGCCGGGATCGGCTGACCGACTTTCAAGGCAGCAGAACGATCTTGCCGTGGGTGTGTCGCTGCTCGAGCTCTTCGTACGCGTCGGCGACCCGGTCGAGGGGGTAGGTCGCGGCGACGTCGAACTCGACTGCGCCGGAGGCGATCAGGTCGGCGATCTCGCTGAGCACCGCCGGCGTCGACGCCTCGGCGCTGCCCTCGGTCTTGGCGCCGACCTCGGCGGCCTTCGCGAACGAGATGATGGTGTCGATGCGCTCGGCGGGCACACCGAGGTCGACGGCGAGCTGAACATAATCCGGTCCGAACAAGTCGATGAAGGCATCGATGCCGTCGGGTGCGACCGCCCGCAGTCGTTCGGCCAAGCCGTCGCCGTACTCGACCGGGACGACGCCGTGCGCGCGAAGCCACTCGGCATTGTTTGCCGACGCGATGCCCAGCACCCGCACATCGCGCAGCGCCAACAGTTGGACGACCAGGCTACCGACGCCACCGGCCGCGGCAGAGACGGCGATCGTCTCACCCGGCTGCGGCGCGACCGCGCGCACCGCGGCGTATGCCGTGACTCCGACGACATAGAGCGAGCCGGCGGCCTCCCAGCTCAGCTGAGCGGGCTTATGGATCAACTGATCAACCGGGACTTTCGCGTGCGTGGCGTGGCTGGAACGCTGGAAACTGAAGCCGAGCACCTCGTCGCCGACGGCGAAGTCGCTATCCCCGGTTGAAGGACTGCCCACCTCGACGACGACGCCGGCCAGATCGCTGCCTTCGCCGGAGGGAAACGTGGCGGGAAACTGCTCGTCCAGTGCGCCGATACGGATAGCTGCCTCACCGGGATTGATCCCGGCGGCACGAACCTCGACAAGCACCTCGCCCGCGCCGGGGGCCGCCACCTCGATATCGGCCACGTACAACACATCGCGCCCGCCGTACTGATCGAAACGGACCGCGCGCGCTTTGGTCGCTGCCATGCTGTTCTCCTTCCCTGGTTTGCGAGCAGGCCGAGGTGCTCCAGATCGGCCACGTATTTGTCGATCAGCGAAGCCGGCAAGTGCGGAATATCCTCGTCTGCACCGATTTTCGCGCCCTTACGGCGTCGCGGAACACAGCTCGGCGATGCGCTTTTCGAGACTGCCTCCCGGAGCCGGGCCGGTGTGGTTCTCGTGTCGCGCCTCGCCGGTCATGCCGCCCCTCTCGTCGAAGCCGTCTTAGGCGCCAACTCAACGGCTCGCCCGCATCTTCCGCGTGCAGGTGTGACCGTCGCCACAACGGCACGACGTCAGGCGAAGCGCCCGCTACGCCACCACGTTGATCGGGTCACCGACATGAACGGTGTTGAAGTACCACTCGGCGTTGTCCGGGCTGAGGTTGATGCAGCCGTGGCTGACGTTGGCGTATCCCTGTGAATCCACCGACCAGGGCGCCGAATGTACGTAGACACCGCTCCAGGTAACACGAACCGCGTACGACGCGACGATGTCGTATCCCTCCGGCGAGCTCAGCGGGATGCCGATGGTCCGCGAATCCATGCGGACGGTGCGCTCCTTGGACAGCGCGCTGTAGTTGCCCATCGGCGTCGGGCGGGTCGGTTTGCCCATCGACGCCGGCATCGTGCGTAGCACCTCGCCGTTCTGGCTGACGGTGAAGGTGTGCTGCGAGATGCTCGCGACGCCCACCACCTCGTCGCCGGTGTCGAAGCCGGTCGACAACGCATGCACCGTAACACCGACGTGGCTATGGGCGGGCCAGTAGCCGTCCGGAATCCATTGCACGACATTGTTGTCGACCCAATCGAACCGCCCGGTCATGTGGTTCGGCGAGGTGATCTTGATCGCCCGTTCGGCGGCTGCCCGGTCGTTGACCGGCCCGGTGAACGTGACGATCACTGGGTGGGCCACACCGACCACCGCGCCGTTCGCCGGTTGGATCGACGCGACGTCCGCGGTTGGGTTCGGGGGCGCGATCGCTGCCATGCTCGGGGCGCTCGATCCCGCCATGGCCAGCACGGCGACTGCCGCCGCGAGCCACACTTTTCGAATCGTTGTACGCACGGTGTCCACCCTCCGAGATGGTGCAAGCCCGAAGCGCTTACATTCTGTATCTCTATATGTACCCTATCCGGCGCTCAGCAAACGGATCGCAAAACACGCAAGTCGCGATCAGCCGAGCTCAAAATCCGTTAACGTGCCTGTTCGGCAATCAAAAAGAGTCCGTAACGTGATCTAAAACTTGTCCAGTTACTTGCGAGTTGGCAAGCGCGGATCGCTGTGTTACACCAAAGGCCATGACCGACCGGTATACCCGGCCGCTGCCCGGTTCGGTGGCACTTGTCCTGATCGACGTCCAACGTGACTTCTATACCGACGGAAGTCCGCTGCATATCGAGGGCACCAGGGCGGCGATCCCGGCTATGGCCCGGTTGGCGACCGAGTTTCGGGACCGTGCACTGCCGATCGTGCACGTCGTCCGGCTTTACCGCCCAGACGGGTCGAACGCCGACATGGTGCGCAAACTCGCGGTCGAACAGGGTGCGCGAATTGCCGTTCCGGGCAGCGCGGGCTCGCAGATTGCATCCGAGCTGCTGCCCGATCCTGTTGAACTGGAACATGAATCATTGCTCAGTGGTGAATTCCAACAGATCGGCCCGCGCGAACACGTGATGTACAAGCCGCGGTGGGGTGCCTTCTACCAGACCAAGCTCGAGCAGCATCTTCGCGATACCGGCAGCGACACATTGGTTTTCGCCGGTTGTAACTATCCAAACTGCCCGCGGACGTCGATCTATGAGGCGTCCGAGCGGGACTTCCGGATCGTACTGGTATCCGATGCGGTGTCCGGCCTTGATGATCGCGGCAGCAACGAATGCCGGGCGATCGGCGTCGACGTTCGAGACCTATCGGCGACCCTGACGTGGTTGCGTCAAGGGTGAAACCGGCGCCCGTCAGTGAGTGGATTTCACGTGTGCAGCGGCGGATTCCGGCATGGGTTCATACCGGGCGAAGCAGCGGGTGAACGATGCCGACCCGTGGGACAGCGAGCGTAAGTCGATGGCGTAACGGGTCAGTTCAACCTGCGGCACGTCGGCTCTCACCAGAGTGCGGTCGTTGCCCGCGGTCTCGGTACCGAGTACCCGGCCGCGACGTCCGGACAGGTCGCCCATCACCGCGCCCACCAGATCGTCGGGTATCAGCACCGAGATCTCGTCGATCGGCTCGAGCAGGGTCACCTTGGTCGCCGCCGCCGCCTCTTTCAGTGCCAGCGAGCCGGCCATCTGGAAGGCGAAATCCGACGAGTCGACGCTGTGCGCCTTGCCGTCGAGCAGTGTGACCCGGATATCGACCACGGGGTAACCGGCGTGCACGCCCTTCTCCATCTGAGCGCGCACCCCCTTCTCCACGCTCGGGATGAACTGACGCGGCACGGCGCCACCCACCACCTTGTCGTGGAACTCGAAACCCGACCCTTCCGGTAGCGGTTCCACCTCGATGTCGCAGACCGCGTACTGGCCGTGTCCGCCCGACTGCTTGACATGTCGGCCATGGCCTTTTGCCTTGCCGCTGAACGTTTCCCGCAGCGGAACCCGCAGCTCGACGGTGTCGACGGCGACGCCGTACCGGTTGGCCAGCGCGTCGAGTACGACGCCGGCGTGGGCCTCGCCCATGCACCACAACACGACCTGGTGCGTCTCCGGATTCTGCTCGATCCGCAGTGTGGGATCCTCGGCGGCCAACCGGCCCAACCCGACCGACAGCTTGTCCTCGTCGGTCTTGGCGTGTGCCTGAATCGCCACCGGCAGCAGCGATTCCGGCATGATCCAGGGCTTAAGCACCAGCGGTTCGGCCTTGTCCGACAGCGTGTCTCCGGTTTCCGCGCGGCTCAGCCGGCCGATCGCGCACATATCACCCGGCAGCACCACCGACGCGGGCCGCTGCTGCTTGCCGAGCGGGAACGACAGCGCACCGATGCGTTCGTCCTCGTCGTGGTCGACGTGGCTGGAAAGGGCGGAGCCGGCACCGTTCGACGAGCCAAAAAAGGACGAGAAATGGCCCGACACATGAACTGTCGTGTCGGGCCTGATGGTGCCGGAGAACACCCGGACCAGGCTGAGCCTGCCGACGTAGGGGTCGGACGTCGTCTTCACCACCTCGGCCAGCAGCGGCGAATCGGAGCCGCAGGTCACTTTGGTGAACTCGGCACCTTGCGGCGTGAAGACCTCGGGTAGCGGGTGTTCTGCCGGGGACGGGAATCCACGGGTGGCGATCTCCAACAGTTCCAGGGTGCCGACCCCGGTGCCGCTGCAGACCGGAATCACCGGGAAGAAGGAGCCGCGGGCGACTGCTTTCTCCAGATCATCGATCAGCACCGACTCGTCGATCTTTTCGCCGCCGAGATAGCGCTCCATCAGCGATTCGTCCTCGGACTCCTCGATGATTCCCTCGATCAGCGTGCCGCGCGCTTCTTCGATCTGATCGGCGTGTGACGGATCCGGCGGGTGCGCGTTGCGCTTGCCGCCCTGGTACTCGTAGTGCGTCTGCGAGAGCAGCCCGATCAGCCCGTCCCCGGCGGGCAGGTAGAGCGGCAAAACCTTGTCGCCGAACGCATTCTGTGCCGTTGCCAGCGCATTCTGATAGTTGGCCCTGGCGTGGTCGAGTTTGGTGATCACCACCGCGCGTGGCATTCCGACCTGGTTGCACTCCTGCCAGAGCGATTTGGTCGGTTCGTCGACGTCTTCGTTCGCCGCGATCACGAAAAGAGCGCAATCGGCGGCCCGCAGCCCGGCCCGCAACTCGCCGACGAAATCGGCGTAGCCGGGAGTGTCGACGAGGTTGACCTTGACTCCCTCGTGTGCCAGCGACGCCAGGGCCAGGCCTACCGATCGCTGCTGGCGGATCTCGGCCTCGTCGTGATCGCAGACCGTGGTGCCATCGGCGATGGAGCCGGGTCTGGACAACACGCCCGAAGCGACCAGAAGTGCCTCGACCAGAGTGGTTTTTCCGCCGCCGGACGGGCCTACCAGGACCACGTTCCGGACGGCGGTCGGATCAGCTACGGCAGGAGCGGCTCCTGCGTTTGGGGAACTGCTGGACTTGTCTGCCATGACGTGTCTCTCCTCGTGGCCCGCATTCGCCATCGTGACCTATGTCACTTTTCCCCTAGCGCCCGCGTAGCACAAGAGTGAACAGGCGGTAACGCGGGATAACGAGTGATAACGAGGGATATGAGGAGGGATCTAGCGCGGCGGCGCCGGTCAGGCGTGCCAGCTGCTCCACCGCTGGACCGCGACCGTGATCACCGGGCCATCCAGCGAAACTGATTGGTACTGAGGATATTTCGCGCGCAGCAGGTCGTACCCAGCTTGCAGGGCATTGCCGTCGTGATGTATCGTCGCGAGCCCGTCGATCCGGACCCACCACAACTGCGCCCAGTCATCGGCGTAGTGGTCGACCAGCAGGCTGACCAGCGGGTGCCGTTCGATGTTGACCAGCCGACGCAGCCGCCGGGTGGTCTTGGGCTTGGCGTCCACGGCGGTGTAGACGACCTCGTCGCGAAGCGCGAACACCACCGGCACCAGGTGTGGAGTGCCGTCGGGAGCGACGGTGCCCAGCCGGGCTACCGGCGCACGCGCGAAGCTGGCCTTGGGGTCGAATTCGACCACAAACCCAGCCTAGATACTCACGTGATGGTCAGGCCGCCGTCGACGACGATCGTCTGCCCGGTGACGTAGCCACCGGCCGCCGACGTCAGCCACACGGCGGTGGCGGCGAGTTCGCTCGCGTCGCCCAAGCGGCCCAGCACCAGGCGATGCGCCTGACTCTCCAGGTACCCCGGCTTGTACTCGTCGGTCATCTCGGTCTTGAAGAACCCCGGCGCCAGCGCGTTGACCCGAATGCCTTTTCGGGAGCCCCACTGTTGGGCCAGATCTCGGGTGAGCCCGATGATCGCGGCCTTGCTCGCGCTGTAGGCGGCCTGCGGCAGCTCGGCGGTGGTGATCCCCAGGACGCTGGCGATGTTGACGATCGAACTGCCCGGTTGCATGACCCGCCCGCAGGCCTGTGCCACCCAGTACGCGCCGTTGAGGTTGACGTCGATCACCGCGCGGAATTGCTCGGGTGTCTCCCGGGTCGCCGGGTGGGCGCTGCCGACCCCGGCGTTGTTGATCAGGATGTCGACTCGTCCGAAGGTCTGCACCGCGGAATCGACCAGCCCCTGGCATTGCTCGGGCACGCTGACGTCGGTGGCCACCGCCAGCGGCTTGCGACCGGCGGCTTCGACCAGCGCGGCGGTCTCGCGCCAACCGGTCGACGCGGCGGGCACCCAACACGACGTCGGCGCCGGCCTCGGCGAAGGCCTGAGCGAACGCCACCCCGAGCCCGGAGGACGCACCGGTCACAATCACGACTTTGTCGTCGAGTCGGAATGAATCAAGCACGCCCATCTAGATGACACCTTTGCCGTCGAATTGCCGTCCAGCCAGAAACCATGAAGCTACCGGTTGGGCAGAACCGCCAGATCAGTGCCCGTTTGGCGGGATCGATTCGCGGATATCCCAAGCCCTTATCGAAACGACCGACCATCCAGGGACTTCGGGGCCGGGATGCCCAGCGGGCAAACCCCGGTTACGGTGTAGTGAACAAAATCGCGCGTGGGGGTCCCGACGCTGCGACAATCCGACCTGGAATCGGGCCTATGCGGCTTGCACCCAAAAAGGAGGAACGGGATGAGCGAATCGCACCGCCGTAAACCGCGGTGGTGCGTCGTGCTTGCTCAATCTGACAGCAGTGGTAGGGCTGGGTCTGGGCACGGCGCCCGCCCACGCGTCGCCATTGATGCCGCCGTTGCCGCAGGACGCGTTGTCGGCTGTCTCGCAGGTGGGTCCGCAAATCGTCGATGTCGACGCCCAGCTGGGATACCAGAGTGCGGTGGGCGCCGGAACCGGCATTGTGATCGGTCCGAGCACGGTGCTGACCAACAACCACGTGGTCGCCGGCGCTACCAACCTCACCGCGCGATCGATCGGCAACGGCCAGACCTTCCCGGCGACGGTGATCGGCTACGACCGCCAGCATGACATCGCGGTACTGCAGCTTGCCGGCGGCGGACTGCAACCGGCCAATATCGGTAACTCCGACACGGTCACCGTCGGCCAACCGATCGTCTCGATGGGCAACGCCGGTGGCGCCGGAGGAACACCCAGCGCGGTGGAGGGCCGCGTCATCGGAGTGAACCAGACGGTGTCGGCGTCCGACGCGCTGACCGGCAGCACGGAGACGCTGAACGGGTTGATCCAGGTCGACGCCGCAATACGGCCGGGCGACTCCGGTGGACCCACCGTCAACGCCTCTAACCAGGTGATCGGCCTGAACACGGCCGCGACCGACAACTTCCATCTGGGCCGCGGGCAAGGTTTCGCGATCCCGATCAACCAGGCGATGGCCATCGCCGGGCAGATCCAGGGCGGCGGATCGCCGACGGTGCACATCGGTCCGACGGCCTTCCTCGGTGTCGGTGTCAACGACGCCGCCGGTGGTGCCGGCGCCGTGGTCAAGCAGGTGATTCCCACCGGTCCCGCCGCCGGTGCAGGTCTGGTCCCGGGTGATGTGATCACCTCGATCAACGGCCAGCCCGTCAACTCGGCGACCGCGCTGACGAACATCCTCGATCAGCACCACCCCGGCGACAACGTCGCGGTCGGGCTGAAGAACCGCGGCACGAACGTGACGCTGGCGGATGGCCCGCCGGGCTGACCTGCACGCCGCAGCTCACTAGGCGCCCTCTCAATTCGTTTGGCGGGCATATTGTTTGCGATACCGCGCCTCGGGTACGTGTAAAATCGTGGACTTGACGAGCGACAGAGACGACAGCGTCGAGCACGACCCTGCAGGGGGAAGTCACGTCGAAGCCGGCGTGGTCGAGCACCCCAGTGCCGACGACTTCGCCGACGCCAGAGAACTGCCCGCCGATTCGACCTGGTTCAAGCACGCGGTTTTCTACGAAGTGTTGGTCCGGGCGTTCTACGACTCCAACGGTGACGGATTCGGTGACCTGCGCGGGCTGACCGAACGGATCGACTACCTGCAATGGCTGGGCGTCGACTGCATCTGGCTGCCGCCGTTTTACGACTCGCCGCTTGCGTGACGGCGGCTACGACATCCGCGACTTCTACAAGGTGCTGCCGGAGTTCGGCACCGTCGATGACTTCGTCGAGCTGCTCGACGCTGCGCACCGGCGGGGCATCCGGATCATCACCGACCTGGTGATGAACCACACGTCGGATTCGCACCCCTGGTTCCAAGAGTCGCGCCGCGACCCCGACGGACCCTACGGCGACTACTACGTGTGGAGCGACAGCAGCGACAAGTACGCCGACGCCCGCATCATCTTCATCGACACCGAAGACTCGAACTGGACGTTCGACCCGGTCCGCCGCCAGTTCTACTGGCACCGGTTCTTCGACCATCAGCCGGATCTGAACTACGACAACCCCGCTGTTCAGGAAGCGATGCTCGACGTCATGCGGTTCTGGCTCGACCTCGGTATCGACGGGTTCCGGCTGGACGCGGTGCCCTACCTGTTCGAACGCGAGGGCACCAACTGCGAGAACCTGCCTGAGACGCACGCGTTTCTCAAGCGCGTCCGCAAGGTCGTCGACGACGAATTCCCGGGCCGGGTGCTGCTGGCCGAGGCCAATCAGTGGCCCAGCGATGTCGTCGAGTATTTCGGTGACCCCGAAACCGGTGGCGATGAATGCCACATGGCCTTTCACTTTCCGCTGATGCCGCGCATCTTCATGGCGGTGCGCCGCGAATCGCGTTTCCCGATCTCGGAGATCATGGCGCAAACACCGCCCATTCCGAAGATGGCGCAGTGGGGCATCTTCCTGCGTAATCACGACGAGCTGACGCTGGAAATGGTCACCGACGACGAGCGTGACTACATGTACGCCGAATACGCCAAGGATCCGCGGATGAAGGCGAATGTCGGTATCCGCCGCCGGCTGGCCCCGCTACTGGAGAAGGATCCCAATCAGATCGAGTTGTTCACCGCGTTGCTGCTGTCGCTGCCCGGCTCCCCGGTCATCTACTACGGCGACGAGATCGGTATGGGCGACGTCATCTGGCTCGGCGATCGCGACGGGGTGCGCACCCCGATGCAGTGGACCCCGGACCGCAACGCCGGGTTCTCCACGGCCAATCCCGGTCGGTTGTACGTGCCGCCCAGCCAGGATCCGGTCTACGGGTACCAGACCGTGAACGTGGAAGCGCAACGCGACACCTCGACGTCGCTGCTGAACTGGACACGCACCATGCTCGCGGTGCGGCGCAGGCATGACGCGTTCGCGGTCGGGTACGTTCGAGGAAATGGGTGGGTCTAACCCGTCAGTACTGGCCTATGTGCGCGAAGCCGACCACGACGTGGTGCTTTGCGTCAACAACCTGTCGCGTTTCCCGCAGCCCATCGAATTGAACCTCCAGCACTGGAGCGGCTACACGCCGATCGAACTGACCGGGCAGGTGGAGTTCCCCCGCATCGGACAACTGCCGTATCTGCTGACACTGCCAGGACACGGGTTCTACTGGTTCGAGCTGGCCGAGTCAGGGGAGACGCAATGAACTTGCCGTGGTCTGAATGGCTTCCCCAGCAGCGCTGGTATGCCGGGCGCGGCCGGGAACTCGCCACCGCCGAGCCGGGCCACGTCGTCGCGTTGCACGATGGCCTTGACCTGGTACTGGTGGACGTCGCCTATACCGACGGCTCGGCAGAGCGCTATCAGGTGATCGTCAGCTGGGACACTGCGCCGGTCCCCGAGTACACCACCGTCGCCACCATCGGCGCCGACGACGACCACACCGCCTATGACGCGCTGTATGACCCGTCGGCGGCCAAATTCCTGCTGTCCCTGATCGAGGAGTCCGCGGTTCGCTCCGACGTGGCATTCGCCAAGGAGCCCGAGGTCAGCCTTCCCTTGGACGCGGCGCCACGGGTGCTCAGACGCCGAGCAGAGCAATACCAGCGTGATCTTCGAGCGAGACGCCATTCTGAAGGTGTTCCGCCGCGTCAGCCCCGGCATCAACCCCGATATCGAGCTGAACCGGGTACTCGGCCGGGCCGGAGAACCCGCATGTGGCCCGACTGCTCGGCAGCCTACGAGCTGAACCACGCTGATAGCAACACCAACAGCCCGCTCGGCATGGCGACCGAGTACGCCGCCAACGCGGCCGAAGGCTGGGCGATGGCCACCGCGAGCGTCCGCGATCTGTTCGCGGAGGGTGACCTGTACGCCCACGAGGTCGGCGGCGACTTCGCCGGCGAGTCCTACCGGCTCGGGGAAGCGGTTGCGTCGGTGCACGCCACCCTCGCCGAGGTGCTTGGCACCGAGCAGGCCCCCTTCCCGGTGGACACCATGCTGGCGCGGTTGTCGTCGACGGTCGCGGCGGTGTCCGAGCTCGAGCAGTACGCGGAGACGATCGAGCAGCGCTTCCAAAAGCTGGCCGAGCAGACGATCACCGTGCAACGGGTGCACGGCGACCTGCATCTTGGGGCAGGTGCTGCGCACACCGGAGACCTGGCTGTTGATCGACTTCGAAGGTGAGCCCGGTCAGCCGCTGGAGGAGCGCCGCGCGCCGGATTCCCCGTTGCGCGACGTGGCCGGCGTGTTGCGCTCCTATGAGTACGCCGCCTACGGACCGCTGGTCGACCATTCGGACGACAAGCAGCTCGCCGCGCGCGCCCGAGAGTGGGTGCAGCGCAACCGCACTGCATTTTGCGACGGCTACGCGGCCGCGTCCGGCGTCGATCCCCGAGATTCAGCGCTGCTGTTGGCGGCATACGAACTGGACAAGGCGGTCTACGAGGCCGGTTACGAGTCACGGCACCGGCCCGGCTGGCTGCCCATCCCGCTGCGGTCGATCGCCAAGCTGATGGCGAATTGATTGTGAGCTGCATATGAATCGCCGTCTCAGTGCTCGCCGCGCGCGATGTCGCGGTCTGGTGAAAGCATGTGCTGCATGCTGCGTGAGACATTCGACAGTGAGGCGCGGTTGTCGTGGGTGCTGGCCGCGCTGGCCGGCGTGCTGGGAGCGACGGCATTCACCCATTCCGCCGGATACTTTGTCACGTTCATGACCGGGAATGCGCAGCGCGCCGTGCTCGGGTATTTCCGGGGCGACGTGTTGTTGTCGGTATCGGCAGGCGTGCTCATGCTGTGTTTCGTCGCCGGGGTGGTGGTCGCGTCAGTGTGCAGGCGGCACTTCTGGGTGGCGCATCCGCACGGGCCGACCGTGCTCACCACCTTCAGTCTGTTGGCCGCCACAGTGGTCGACGTCATCGATGAGGGGTGGGAAGAGAACCTTGTTGATTTCGCGCCAATCATGTTGGTGGTCTTCGGTGTTGGCGCTCTCAACACGTCGTTCGTCAAGGATGGCGAGGTGTCGGTGCCGCTGAGCTATGTGACCGGCACGCTGGTCAAGATGGGGCAGGGCATCGAACGCCACATCGCGGGCGGAAGCGTGACGGATTGGCTCGGCTACTTCTTGCTGTTCGCCAGCTTCGTCGTGGGCGCCGCGGTGGGCGGCTGCATCAGCATGGTGGTCAACGGGACCGGGATGCTGATATCCGCTACGGTCGTGTGCGCGTTGACAACCGGCTACACCTACTTCCACCAGGACCGCCGTGCGTTGCTGAAATAGCTTGCCCCAGCTGAAATACCTTGCCTTGCTGAATTAACTTGTCCCAAATAAACATCGGCAGCAGCGCTGGGGGCGCGCTGCTGCCGATGTGTCGGAGGGTATGTCTAGGTGGCGGCCTGAGCGGCGCTCAGGGTGCGCTGAATGTCGGGCTTCATGGCGACCAGTTGCTGGTTCCAGTAACCCCAGTCATGCGTTCCGTTCGGCGGGAAGTTGAACGTCCCGTTGTTGCCGCCCGCGGCCACGTAGTTGTCGCGGAACTGCTCGTTGGTGCGCAGCGTGAACTGTTCCAGGAACTTGGCCGGCATGCTGTCGCCGCCCAGGTCGTTCGGAGTGCCGTTACCGCAGTACACCCAGATGCGGGTGTTGTTCTGCACCAGTCGAGGAATCTGGACCATCGGGTCGTTGCGCTTCCAGGCCGGATCGCTCGTCGGACCCCACATGTTGGTGGCGCTGTAACCGCCCGCGTCGCCCATGGCCAGACCGATCAGCGTCGGCCACCAGCCCTCGGACGGGTTCAGGAAGCCCGACAGCGATCCCGCGTAGGAGAACTGCTGCGGGTAGTAGGCGGCCAGAATCAGGGCCGAACCACCCGACATCGACAGGCCCACTGCGGCGTTGCCGTTCGGCGAGATGCCCTGGTTGGCCTGCAGATAGGCCGGCAGCTCGCGGGTGATGAAGGTTTCCCACTTGTAGGTCTGGCAGCCGGTCTTGCCGCACGCCGGCTGGTACCAGTCGCTGTAGAAGCTGGACTGCCCACCGACCGGCATGATCACCGACAGGCCGGACTGGTAGTACTCCTCGAACGCGGGAGTGTTGATGTCCCAACCGTTGTAGTCATCCTGAGCGCGCAACCCGTCGAGCAAGTAGACCGCGTGCGGTCCACCGCCCTGGAACTGGACCTTGATGTTGCGGCCCATCCCCGCCGACGGTACCTGGAGGTACTCGAACTGGTAGGCCCGGCTTGGAGAACGCCCCCACGGTCGCCGAGCCGCCGACAGCGCCGACCAGACCGCCCAGCAGGGCTGCCCCGATGGTCGCGATCGCCAGTCGGCGGGGCAAACGTGCCGCCGCGCCGCGCAACTTCTCAACGAACTTCATAGCTCCTACCCATCCCAACTTTCATCTGCCGCATTTCGCGGTCGAATAGCTGTCGGAGGCAGTCAAACACGGCGTGCGGCCCACTCCCGTTTGCCGCCTCGGGGTGTGACGTCGCGGTTGGCTAACGATTAAGCGTCAGCGCGGACTCGAAGATAACGATTGTGAATCGTTGGCCTGGAGTCATTTACGACGCAGATGGCCGCTGGCGAGGAGCGCCTAGGTGACCAGGCGCCGCAAAAGCGTTGAGGCGGTGACGATTCCGAGCACCGCAGCCACCACCAGGACGACGATGTCCGCCGGATTGAACGGGGTGCCGATCAGCAGCGCCCGTAACGCGTCGACTTCGTAGCTCAGCGGGTTGACGTGGGAGAGCACATGCAGCCACGCGGGCATCACGTTGACCGGGTAGAGCGCGTTGGACGCGAAGAACAGCGGCATCGTGATGGCCTGACCGATGCCCATCAGCCGATCGCGGCTGCGCACCAGCCCGGCCAACGTCATCGACAGGCACGCGAAGAACGCTGCACCCAGCATGACGATCGCCATCGCGCCCAGGATCCGCAGCGGGTTGACGGTCAGCCCGACGCCCATCAGATAGGCGAGCACCAAGACGCCGATGACCTGTGCCACCGACCGCACACCCGCCGCGAACGATTTTCCGGTGATCAGCGCCGACGCCGGCGCTGGTGTCACCATCAGCTTGGCGAGGATGCCGGCGTCACGGTCCCAGATGATTTGTATGCCGTAAAAGATGGAGACGAACAGCGCCGACTGCGCGATGATGCCCGGCGCCAGGAAGGCCAGGTAGGAAACCGGGCCGGTATTGATCACGTGCAGCCGGCTGAATGTGGTACCGAAGATCAGCAGCCACAGTGCCGGTTGCACCATCCGGGTGACGAGCTCGGTGCGGTCGTGCTGCAGCTTCTGCAGTTCGACGATTGCGAAAGCAGCGATGCGGCCCCCCGTTGCGCCGATGCGCTGCCAGCCACGGGGCGCGCGGACCGGGGTTACCTCGATAGTCTGTTGGTCAACCGGCACGGCGGGCAACCTTTCTGCTGGAACGGATTTCACGGAAAGATTCGGAAGGATCTGTCTGCACTGACAAGTCAGACGCGGCGTAGTGGCGGAAGACGTCCTCGAGCGTGGCCGCGGGCGACAGCGTCGACTTCAACTTCGTCGGCGTCCCGACGGCACGTAACTCGCCGCGATGCATTAACGCCACCCGATCGCACAGTGCGTCGGCCTCCTCCATGTAGTGGGTGGTCAGCAGCACGGTCATGCCGAACTGGGCCTGCATGCTCTGCACCTGCTGCCAGACGCCTTCCCGGGCAATGGGATCCAGCCCGACGGTGGGCTCGTCGAGCACCAGCAGCGACGGCCGGTTGACCAGCGCCTGTGCCACCTCGAGCCGTCGCACCATGCCGCCGGAGTAGGTTCCTGCGAGCCGGTCGGCAACGTCGACTAGTTCCATGGCGGCCAGCGCCTGCTCGACGCGTTCGGCGCGCTGCGCGCGGGGTACGCCGTACAGCCGCGCGAACCACTCCACGTTCTGTCTGCCCGTCAGCGCGGACTCGATGGAAAGCTGTTGTGGCACATAGCCGATATTGCTTCTGATGTCCACCGTCTGACGACGTGAGTCCAGTCCGAAGATGCGCAGCTGACCCTGCTGAATCGGCGTCAGCGTGGTGAGCATGCGCACCAATGTGGTTTTGCCGGCGCCATTGGGCCCGAGCAGGCCCATGGTCTCGCCGGGCCGCACCTGCAGCGTCACATCATCGACGGCGGTGAACTTGCCGTAGCGATAGGTCAGGTGCTGGCAGTCGATGGCCGGCGGTAGAAGGTCGCTCATATTCCTCGCTCCTGGAGTAGTCGTGTCATCGTGTCCAGAACCTCCAGTCCCTTTGCCAGAGATTCGATTTGGTCGTCGTCTAGTTCTCCGAGTACCTCGGACAACAGCGCTCGTCGTGCAGCCCTGGATGCGTCGACGATCTGCTGGGTGGGCTCGGCGAGGGTGAGCTCGCCGACGCGTCGGTCGGTCGCCCCGACGCTGCGGGTCAGGAAGCCACCGAAGACCAGCTTGGAAACCAGCGTCGAGGCGGTGTTGGGCACCAATCCGAGTTCGGCGGCGGCGGCGCTGACCGATATCCCGGGCTGGCGGCCCACCAACCAGAGCAGCTCCGACTGCGATTCGGTGAGTCGCGCGGAATCAAAACCGCGGCCGACAGACCTCCGCAGTTGACGGCGAAATCGGCCGACGATCCGGAAAACCTCGGCTGCCAAATCGGTGTCCACCTGCACTTACCCCACAATACCTCTGTTTACGAGCTAATTATTGGTGTGAGCTGTGCAGTCGTTATGCGTAGCTGAGCGGGCTATCGCTCGAGTCGGTGCAGCGCCACGTCCGTCAGGTCGCCGGCCCGGACAGTGGCGGTCATGTACGTGCAGAGCCGGTTGGCGGCGGCGATCCGTCGGCGATCCGGGATTGAGTAGCCGCAAGCCGGTATCGGTCGTGGTGTCCCACGGAATGTGACTGTGGCCGAAGATCAAGACGTCGGTTTCGGGATACTGCCGCGACATCCGTGCGTCGCGTCCGGCCGCGCCGCCGGTCTCGTGGGTAACCGTGAAGTGCAGCCCTTCTAGCAGACGTCCGCGCGTTCCGGCAGCCGCGCCCGCAGCGCCGGCCCGTCGTTGTTTCCCCAACACGCCACCAGCCGCGCCGCCCTCGCCGCCATCGTGTCAAGCAATTCGGGCACCACCCAGTCGCCGGCATGAAAGACGACATCGGCCTGCGCCACCTCGTGCCAAACCTGCGCGGGCAGATCGCGGGCACGCCGCGGCACATGGGTATCGGCGAGCAGCAACAGCCTCACCGGATCATCCTGCAACAGGCTTGGCTGCGAGCCCCGCCGACTGCGCGCTACTGCGCGAGAAATTTGAGCAGCACCTTGTTGAATTCGTCGGCATGGCTGATGTTGCAGCCGTGCGGCGCATCGGCGATCACGTGCAGTTGGCTGCCGGGTCTGGAGTCATGGGTGCGCTTTGCTGAAGCCTCGAATGGCACCGACGCATCGGCATCGCCGTGGATGACCAAAGTCGGCACTGACACCTGTGCCAGGTCGACGCGGAAGTCGGTACTACTCCACGCGGTCATGCATGCCAGCGATGCCTCCTTGCTCGCCTGCTTGCACATCAGCAGCGCCTTTTGACGCTGAGCGTCGCCAACCTTCAATTCACCATTGGCAGAGAAGAACTCGGTCATCTGCTCGTCATAGAATGCATCCTGATCCTTGACCAAAGATGCGGCTGCCTGGGTGGCCGCACTCTCGGTGAGCGGGCCGTCGGGGTTGTCACTGGTTTGCAGCATGTAGGGCGTCACCGCCGAGGCGAATACCGCGCTGTGTAGGCGCTCGGCGCCGAAAGACGCTATGTAGCGGGCAACTTCACCACTACCCATCGAGAACCCGACGAGCGTGACGTCGTCCAATTCGAGGGCGTTGATCAGCGTATGCAGGTCTTCTGCGAGATCGTCGTAGTCGTATCCGCTGAGCGGCTTGTCGCTGCGACCGAAACCTCTTCGGTCATAGGTGATTACGCGATAAACGGCGTGTTGTAAGGCCGGTATTTGTGGTGACCACGCTTGCCCGGACAGCGGCCACCCGTGAATCAGCACCACCGGTCGGCCCGACCCGCCGGTGTCGTCGACGTGCAGCCGGGTGCCTCGAAACCATCCGTGATGAGCCTTGGCGGCAACCATGCGTGGTTTTTCTCCTCCGGTATCCGCGCACGCAGGCAAGCTACGGCGTTCTGCTCAGCCTCAGTGCCGTCCACCGCCAGCTACCCGTGCGTCGACCGCGCGAGACGGATGCTTCCCGCTGGGTCAGTGTTCGTCAGTACCCCGGTCGCCGCTGCGATGAGTGCGGCACTATCGTGTCCACCTAAGCAGAGGAGAACACAATGCGCACCTTCGACTCCGTTGCCGACCTCGCCGCCGCCCAAGGCGAAAGCATCGGGCAAAGCGACTGGGTGACCATCACCCAGGAGGACGTCAACCTTTTCGCCGACGCGACAGGGGATCACCAGTGGATCCACGTGGATCCTGAACGGGCGGCGAAAGGTCCGTTCGGCAAGACCATCGCCCATGGCTTCATGACGTTGGCTCTGCTGCCCCGACTCCAGCACCAGATGTACACCGTCAACGGCATCAAGCTCGCCGTCAACTACGGCCTGAACAAGGTCCGCTTCCCCGCGCCGGTTCCGGTCGGGTCGAAGGTTCGCGCGCAAAGCTCGTTGGTCGGGGTCGAGGATCTTGGGAACGGCGCCGTACAGGCGACGGTGTCGACCACCGTGGAGATCGAAGGGTCGGCCAAGCCGGCATGCGTGGCCGAAAGCATCGTGCGCTACATCTCCTGAATGCCAGCTGCCGCACCGCTCCCAAGTCGGGCCATTCGTGGATGACGGATTCCTGGCTAGCGCGGGCTAACGCAGTGACGCTCGGGTGTGGCCCGCTTCGCCACCCATTGCTTTCCTTCCGACATCGACCGGTGAATCAAATCCAGCCGTGCCGCGGGATCGGCAAGGTCCGTGCCCAAGGGGCAAAGCCAGGCTCCGAACCTGTTGCTATGTTGGTCATCTGCCGCATCGGTGTCACTGCGCACCGTGATCGGGCAAATGGCCACCAGTGGCTGCTTGGGTAGTTCCCCCGCGGTCGAGTAGCCAGTGACGCAACGCGCCGGCTATCGCGGCGGTCACAGCCTCGTTGCCGGTCACTCCGGCGGCCTGCTGGATGGCCTTGATGCGATCTTTGGGCCAGCTGTCCGCCGCGACGACCCGTTCAGGTCCGAGTCGACCATTGAATCGCGTGTACGGCGCACCGAAAGGCAACGTGGTGGTGTGGCCGGCCAGGCTGTCCACGAGCTTGACAACCTCGCCGGTGGCAACCCGTTCGACGAGTCCAAAGCTCGACGTGGCCGCTCCAATCAGCGACCGCAGCGGCCGCACCGGTTTCGGCCTCGAACCGGTGGGTGGCACCGTCGATTCATGTTGGCGAGCAGCATAAAAGGCTGGCATCGACCGGCTGGCCGGGTCGGTGCTCAATGCGTCCGCGATCATCCGGAAACCGGCTGCGCCGTCGATGACGGAGTGGTGAATCTTGACGAACAACGCGAAGCGGCCGTCGTCGAAACCGTCGATCAGGTAGGACATCCACATCGGGCGGGACCGGTCGAGGGGTCGCGCATGCAGCTCGGCGATCAGCCGCCACAGCCCATTACGGCCTCCGCGTACAGTATGTCGCAGGCAATGTTGTTTCATGTCAAGAGTTTCGGCATCCCGCCAAACCCATATCCCGGCGGTGTCCACGCCGCGATGCGGATATCGACGCAGCCGCAGATCGACCGGATAGTCCGCGGTGAGCGCCTCGCGATACAGCTGGTCAACATAGTCCGGACCGGGCATCCGGCGGCGCCGACAAGATGAGCACGGCTCCCACGTGCATCGGGTTGGACAGCAGCTCCGCGGTCATCATGGCCACCTCCAGCGGATCCAGCGGGTCCATCTCAACCTCCGCAGCTAGGCAGGGCGAGCCTGCCAGGCCGGTGAGCCGTCCAGCAGACCCGACTGCAGCAGCGCATCGCGCACAAACCGCTGAACCGGTCGCGAGCGGAAGAACCCGATGTGGCCGCCGGGATACCACATGATCTGCGGTTTGCCCCAGTGTTTCCAGAGCTGGGTGACCTGCTCGCGTGGGTGCACCAGCCGATCGGCAACGCCGGCATAGATGAAGCGGCCCGGCATGGGCACCAGCGGGGTAAGCGACAGCGGTGAGACCATTCGGCCGATGGGCGCGGCCAATTCCAGCGTGCGACGCCGGGGGTCGTTGCGACCGAGCCCGGAGTGGCGTCCGAGCACCTCGACCACATCGGCGACCGGCACACCGAGAATCGCACAGGTGAGCCCCTTTTCGAGGCTGGCCACCAGGCCGGCGATGTAGCCCCCGAGCGACAGACTGTTCAAACCGATCGGCGAGTTCGGCTCCTGCAGACGTATCCACGACAACAGCCGCCGGATATCCCAAACCGCCTGCGCGGTGGCATGCACGTCATCAAGGATGTCTTCACCCGGAAAAACAGCGCCTTTCGGCAGCCCGCGCGCACGGGGGCCGTGCATCGGAAGGACGGGCATAACTACGTTCAGGCCGAATTCTTCGTGCAATTGCCAGGCGCGAAACGCGGTCAGGTCAAGCGCGGGACGGCCCATCTCGGTTCCGTGCACGCAGACAAGCCAGGGTCGTGGCTCGGGGTGGCGCAGCAAAAGCGCGTACTCGCGGTTGTTGGCGGTATATCCCAGCCAGCGCTCCCGACCCGGCTCGCCCGGACGCGGTGCGTACCCGCTACGGAAATCGAGACGGTAGAAGTTGGGCCTGCCGCCCTTCACCTTTCGGACCGTGACATCCGGCAGCGCACGGGGCCGAGCGTAGAATCCTCTCGGCTTTTCCAGCCACCCCTTGTCCTCGTAATACTCCAGTGCCGCAACGACTTCGCGCTCGATTCGCTCGAACGCGCGCGGGTTGCTGACCGGGCGGCGCGCCTTCAGTCCCATCAGCACGATCTCATCCCGAATAGCCTGTCCTACCAGAGCAATAGTGGGCCGAGCGATCGGCAGCTCATCCGGTGCTTGATCGCGAGACTTCAGCCGCGACTGAGCACCATCGCGGCCGGTTCGTGTCAGCGGCGGGACCGCTTTACCCGACACCGCGCCGGGGGTGTCGTCATCACTGGATGGTGCTGCCATGCCGGCCGACACTAAGACCGCTGCACAAGTCGAGGTAGGGACTTACGTCCCGCCGAAAGTCACCGTCATGCATTGTGACGACTGTGGCGATCAACGAGCAACGACGCCCCCACCGACGCCGATAAAAGGGCCGAATGATGCGGTGACTCATGACTTTAGTCACTCGTCTCGGGCGGCGGGGCGGTCATAGTGTGCAAGTGTCACAACGGTGAAGGAGACACAACATGACCGACGCGCCACACAAGACTGACCCACGCTGGGCCGAACTTTCCGATGACGTGCTGGAATCACTAGAGGCCGGACGCAAGCGAGGTATTGACGCGGTCCGCAAGTTCGCCGACGAGGTGAGCACCGTGGTCGAGGGAGAGTCTCGGCGCAAGACCGTCATCGACGCCGCCTTGGAGTTGGCTGAAGAGCTGGTCACGACTCGGATCGAATTCATGCGCAGCGTAGTGCGAAGCGCTGGCCAGGCGGTAGGCAAGTAGTGTCCCCCAGGCTCACCGCCTAACTAGGTGGCCGTCCATAGTTTCCCCCCGCTATGGACGGCCACCTTCTACTTCTGACATCGCGCGCTGCGCTGCGGCGCGGACCCCGATAACCGTATGCAAGACATGACCTTCGACTCTGGCCAACAGCCGACCCGACCGCCGACACTGCACAGCATGACCGCCTCCGATGACACCGCCACGACCTGGCGCGACTTGGCCGACCAGCTCACCGCTGACCAGGTCAGGCAGCTCGAGCGTCTCGAACATGACGAACCACGTGCGCTGCTGGAAATGGCCCGTCAATGGGCGGCCCACAACACGACCGCAGCAGTTGGGTATGACGACGTTGCGCCGCCTGCCGGTGCGGTGCGCACGTTCGACTGGCAGCTCGACGGCGAGTGGTTCCGCGATTTTGAGGGCACCACGCGTCGCGCCGGGCAGGCCTGTGTGCACATTTTCGGCCGACAGCAAGCCGACGGCTCGACCCGGCGGTGGATCGCAGTGCACACCCGACCTTCAGATGCCCTCGGTCCGGCGGCGGCCCGCCGACTGGCGGCGGCGCTGACTCACGCGGCTGACGAGCTGGAGCGGCTCGGCTGAGCCCACCCCAGTCGCCAACGCCACTGTCGCAGTGCTGAACTGCCAATCCCCGAAAGGTAATGACATGACAACCAGTGGCCAACCAGTGTTGACGACGCAACCTGAGGATGATGCCCCGGCCTGGGAATTCCTGATCGACACCTCGAAGGTGTCGTTCGACGCCATAGCCGTGTTCGCCCACGGCTCCGTGAACCGTCTCTGACGGTGCAGAGCCGCCGGTGTCAGAATTCGCAGACGCGGCCGGCGCAGCCGCCGCTGAATTCTGAGTCTGCCTGAGCCAGCACGGGTTCCGGCGCAGCGTAGGTCAACACCTGGCCCTCGCGGCTGCCATAGCGATAGACGGTGATGCCCTTGACCTTCGCCCTCCACGCCGCCAGATAGATCGACCGGACGTCATCGACCGTCGCGGCAGCCGGCAAGTTGACCGTTTTGGACACCGCCGCATCGACGTGGCGCTGCACAGACGCCTGCATCCGCAGGTGCCATTCCGGTGCGATCTCGCCTGCGGTCGGGAACGCTGCCCGCACCTCCGCGGGCAGCCGTGGACAGCCACGTACTCCACCTCGCTGTGCGATCTCGGCCATCAGGTCGTCCCGGTAGAACCCACGGTCGCGGGCCACCCGGTCGAAGCACGCGTTGACTTCCAGCAGATGTCGGCCGACGATCGCGCGGGTGAAGGCGATGGCGAACATCGGCTCGATCCCGGCGGTGGTGCCGGCGATCAGTGAGATGGTGCCGGTCGGCGCGACCGAGGTGACCTGAGCGTTACGCCGCGGTCCGGACCGCGCGAAGCGGCTTTCCGCGATGGCCGGGAAGGAGCCGCGGTCTTCGGCGAGTTGCCTCGACGCCGTGGATCCGGCATGTCCGATGCGGCGCATGACCTGACCCGCCAGCCGCACGGCCTCTTCGCTGTCATACGGAATACCGAGTGTGGCAAGAAGTTCCGCCAACCCCATGACACCCAGCCCGATCTTACGGGTGACCCGCGCGGCCTCGCCGAGTTCGGCAAAGGGGTACTGGCTGACGTCGATGACGTCGTCGAGGAACCGCACCGCCACCGTGGTGACGTGGTCGAGCCGGTCCCAGTCGACCCGACCGTCGGTGATCATGCGGGCAAGGTTGATCGAGCCGAGATTGCACGACTCGTAGGGCAGCAGCGGGACTTCCCCGCACGGGTTGGTCGCCTCGATTCTGCCCAGCCCGGGCACTGGATTGGATCGATTGATCGTGTCCAAGAACACCAGCCCGGGATCGCCGCACGCGTGCGCCGCTTCGCAGATGGCGTCGAACAGCGCGGGTGCCGGAATCCGCGCGACGGTTTTGCCGGTTCGCGGGTTGACCAAGCGGTGCGTGCCGCCGCGTTCAACGGCACGCATGAAAGCGTCGTTGACGCCGACCGACAAGTTGAAATGGGTGAGCTCACCGGATGCTTTGGCTTTCGTGCTGACGAAGTCGCAGATGTCTGGGTGCGACACGTCGAGTACCGCCATGCATGCGCCTCGGCGGCGCCCGCCCATGGAGACGACGCGCGCCGCAGTGTCATACAGCCGGAGGAACGACATCGGTCCGCTGGCCGTACCACCGGTACTGGCCACCCGATCCCCGGCGGGCCGCACGTGGCCGAACGCATATCCGGTGCCACCGCCGGCCCGCTGGATCTCAGCGGCCTGTCCGAGTGTGGCGAATATCGAATGCAGCGAATCCTGCACGGGCAGAACGAAACAGGCGGACAGCAGCCCTAGACCGGTGCCTGCGTTCATCAGCGTGGGCGAATTGGGCAGGAATTCCAGGTTGTGCATCAACAATGAGAACCGCTCAGCCCACAGCGTGGAAGATCCGGGCCGGTACTCGTCTTCCGCCGCTGCGACGCAGCGTGCGGCCCGGTCCATCATCTCGGCGGTCGACTCGACCGGCCGATCATGCTCGTCGTGCAGCAGATAACGCTCCCGCAGAACTGTCGCGGCCGCCAGGCTCAGCTTCAGTTCATCGCGTACCCCGAGCAATGCCTTGGCAGCACGCAACTCTGCGTGTCGTTGCCGGTAGATGACATATGCACGGGCGACATCGTCCAGACCGGCCTCGCCGAGCCGTGCTTCGACCAGGTTTTGGATCTCCTCGACGGAGGCAACGCGAGGCCCCAGCGCATCGGCGACAGCACCGGCCACGGCGGCCGGCATATCAGGGTCATCGTAGGCCACTTCGCGCGCCGCCCGCGTGATCGCGGCCTCGATCCGCGCGATATCGAACGGCACGAGGGTGCCGTCTCGCCGCTGTACTTTGGCCGGCCGTTCGACCGTCGCGGCTGCCGACATCATCGGCTGACCCGCGACTCCTACTTGCTCCCAGGATGGACGATTGCCGACTGCACTGCGCCGAACCGATGTTGCGCCCGCTCGTCAGCCACGGTCTGCTCCTCGGCGGTGACGACAACCGCGTCCGGCCCGGGGAACACCGTTGCCAGGTGGTCGGTGTCAAGCCAACGCACCACATACGGAGGCCCACCATCGGATGAGTGGACTTCGGTAATCAGTCCCCGCTGGTCGGGTCGATCGACCGTCGTGCCCTTAATCACCAGCCAGTCTCCAACCTTTGCTTTCATAGCCATCCTTCCCTCGAGAGTTCAATCGTGCAGACAGCCGGGGTGACGGCGGCAGGGCATCAGGACACCGACCGATACGGCCAAAGGTCCCTCAGGGCCGAAAGTCCCGGGGTGCGAGGACTTCGGCGAGGCCACGCGGACCGCAAAAGACCTGCCGACGCGGTGGCTTTGCGCCCTACGGCGCGAGGAGTGCGCATGGTCGAATCGAATCCACAGGATCGTTCGACGAGGAGGCCATCATGGGTGCATCATCCTGGGCCGACGCCTGGCACTTGTGGTCGTTGTGGCGTTATCGCCGCGCCGGAGCGTCTGTTTCAGCGCTACCGCTGTATCAGGTGACGGATCGTCTGCACGAAGGACGTACCGTCCGGGTGCCGGTCAATGCCATTGGCCCTACGGTGTCCGCGTGGTTGGCCGACTTGGGCGCCAACAGTCCCATGGTCGACGACCTCGCGCGAGCGGTCCGGAACGGCGACTGGCCTGCCGCGTACGCTGTCGGCGAGCATCTGTCGGTTCACGTGGCTGTCGCGGCCTGAGCGTCAGCTGACCAGTGCGTCCGCGCCGCTGCCATCGTCAGGCATGGTGTCTGCGCCCACGAGCAGCCACCGACCGTGCCGTTTGACGAGCCCGAATCGCACGTCCAGCGGTCGCGCTTGCTCGAAGTTCACGGTCGCGGTGATCGTGCACCGGCCTGCGTCCAAATGTGCGTCGCGAAGACGGCTGACGCGTATGGCGCCCTGCCGGCAGGTGTCGGCGGCAAGGTGGGCCACGATCAGTTGGGTGTTCTCCAGCGACAGTTGCTCGCGAAGGGCACCACATGTGATGCGTCGCAGTTCGTCGATGTTCGCGTGTTGCACTGCGCGAGCGTATCTTTCGATCGCGTCGCGGACGCTGGGCAAGTCCACTTCGGCTCCTCTCCGCCGCGAGGTCGGCCTACTCCTCGTCTTCGATGATGTGGATCGCGGCTTCCTCGGCGGAGGCTGCGCCGCCACCAAAGCCGGCATCCTGCGCCACCATCTCCGCCTCGGTGTCCTCGCCGAAACCCAAGTTCGGTGCGACAAGTCGACCTGCTCGCGCCCGGCCGACTTCGCCGAACTCGGGAAATTCGGCTTCGCGCTCGGACTCGTCGGAGCGTTGCTGCTCATCTTCGTCGAGCCAGACATTGACTCGCGCTGCCGGATCCGGCTCCTCTTCGGCGAGCATCTGGTCCATGCTTTCCGATGGGCCGAAAGCGCCAGGCGCATAGGGCTGTTCGGGCGGTGAGTACCCCTCGTCGAGTGCGTCATCGACGCCGCGGTCGATGAGGGTGTCCTCCGGCTGCAGCTGGTTGTCGTCGTCCTGGCTGTATTCGCCTGATGCCGGCCCGGTTTCGTAGTGAGTGCCCATGTTCAGTGTCTTAGCTGTCGCGGGGTCAGTGGCTGGTGATCGCTTGGGGAGCGCAAATCACTTTGACGAACTGCACGATGGCGTGATCGGGTAGATGGCGGGCGATGTCGGCTTCGCTGACCATTCCGACCAGGCGGTGACCCTCAATGATGGGCAGTCGGCGGACCTGGTGCTCCTCCATGACATTGAGCATCTCCTCGACGCCGGCGCCGGCGTCGACGTGATAGACGCGTCCCTGGGCCAACTCGGCAGCGGTGACGGTATTCGGATCGTGTCCGGCGGCGACGCATTTCATGACGATGTCGCGGTCGGTGATCATGCCGTGCAGACGGTCGTCGTCTCCGCAGACCGGTAGCGCGCCCACGCCAAATTCCCGCATGTGTTGCGCCGCGGCGGTCAACGTTTCATGCTCTCTCACGCACTTGGCTCCGGTGTGCATGATGTCGCGGGCGGTGGTCATTGCGCTCTCCTGAAAGTCATGGAAATCCGGGCGAGTTGACTCCCGGGGTCAATTCGAAGCTAAGTCGCTGCGAACCGGCCAATCTAGGGACGTTTGGCCTTTGATCCACCGACTTAGGGCCTGTCGAACTGCCCTGTCTCGTGCCTCATGGATCGAGATACCTTTCCTCCACGCCCTGAATCAAACGGTGGCGTATCCGCTTGCACCAGGATTTTTCACGCTGGATTCACGCTGGGGACCGATAAATTCAAGTGATCGACAAACCAGTTACGGGCCAATACTGCGACTTGTTCGAGGGTGCCGGGCTCCTCGAAAAGGTGGGTGGCCCCAGGCACCACGATGAGCTCACACTGGCCGGGAATGGCGGCCTGTGCCTGCCGATTGAGCTCCAGCACGACGTCATCGCGCCCGCCGACGATCAGCAGCGTCGGGGCATGCAGGTCGCGGAGAAACCTGCCCGCGAGATCGGGCCGGCCCCCGCGGGACACCACCGCCCCGACCTTCACTCGTGGATCGGCGGCCGCGACCAGGGCCGCACCTGCTCCGGTGCTCGCGCCGAAGTAGCCGACGGGTAGCGCGGCGGTGTCCGGCTGGCCCGACAGCCAATCGGTGACATCGACCAGCCGTCCGGCCAGCAGCCCGATATCGAAGACGTTGGCGCGGTCGGACTCCTCGTCTGGTGTGAGCAGGTCGAACAACAACGTCGCCAGTCCGGCTTTGTTGAGCACCTCGGCGACATACCGATTGCGTGGGCTGTGCCGGCTGCTTCCGCTGCCGTGCGCGAAGACCACGATTCCGGTCGGATGCTCGGGGATGGTGAGCTGCCCTGCGACCGAAACCGGCCCGGCGCTCACCCGAACTTCCTCGTCACGCCGTGGTGGGTCGGCGTCGGCGCTGCCGGTCAACGCATCCTGCACACCATCGCCGGCGCCCTCAAGCAGTGCGACCACCTCGTCATCGGAGATGTCGCGGAACCGGTGATGACCTTGACCCGCTGCGGCGTAGAAGTAGAAGCGCGGTGTTTCCAGGCACACCACCTCATCGGCGTACGAGCGCGCCCTGTCAACGGTGTCGGGTGAGCCCAACGGCGCGGCGAGCACCACACGCGCCGCGCCCTGCTCACGGACCGCCTGGCAGGCCGCTTTGGCGGTGGCCCCGGCGACCAAACCGTCGTCGATGATCAGCGCCACCCGGCCGGTAAGCGGAACACGTTCGCGCCCATGGCGATACAGGTCCAGCTGCCACTGCAACCCGGCGAGTTCGATATCTTCGACCTCGGCGACCTCGGCATCGGTCAGGCCGGCCTGTTCCACCACGGCCTCGTTGATCACCCGCACCCCGCCTTCGGCGAGGGCGCCGAACGCCAATTCCGACTGGAACGGCACCCTCAGCGTGCGCACCACCAGGAGATCAAGCGGGGCCCCCAACGCTTTGGCAACCTCGAACGCCACCGGCACCCCGCCGCGCGGCAAGCCCAACACGACGACGTCTTGGCCACGCAACGACTCCAGATGTTGAGCCAGCCGGCGTCCGGCGTCTGCGCGATCATGGAACAGCTGCACGTCGTTAAGTCTGACGCGATATGACGACGTGTTGAAGAGTCCTTAGGCCTTTCCTGCCCGAGCATCAATGCAGCTGATCGGTGGTCAGCGGTCCGGTCTCAGAACTCGGCGACCGCGTGCTCGAGGCGTTCGGCCAGTTTGGCTTGCGCTTCCGCGCGTCGAGTGGGCAGATGCTGCGACGGGAAAGCCGTTGACACGGGCTGATATTCGCGCAGGGTACGGCGGGCGACGGTCATCTTGTGCAGCTCGGTCGCGCCGTCGGCGATCCCCAGCGATTCGGCGGCGATCATCATCTTGATGAACGGCATCTCGTTGGAGACCCCCAGCGCGCCGTGCAGGTGCATGGCACGCTGCACGACGTCGTGCAGCACCTGCGGCATGGCCACCTTGACCGCGGCGATATCGCGGCGCACCTTCTGGTAGTCGTGATGCTTGTCGATCAGCCACGCGGTGCGCAGTACCAGCAATCGGAACTGCTCGATCTGGATCCAGCTGTCGGCAATCTTTTCCTGGGTCATCTGGAAGTTCGACAATGGACCACTTCGGGTTTGGCGTGACACCGCGCGCTCACACATCATGTCGAACGCTTTGCGCGCCAAGGCAATCGTCCGCATGGCGTGATGAATGCGGCCGCCGCCGAGGCGGGTCTGCGCGATCGCGAACGCCTGCCCTTCACCGCCGAGGATGTGGTCGGCCGGCACCCGGACGTCGGCGTAGCGGACGTAGCCATGGGTGGCGTGGGAATCGGTGCCGACCCCCACGTTGCGAATGATCTCGATGCCCGGTGTGTCGCCGGGCACGATGAACAGCGACATCTTGTCGCGGGTACGCGCGTCGGGGTTGGTGACGGCCATGACGATGAAAAAGGTTGCGTGTCTGGCGTTGGTGGAAAACCACTTCTCGCCGTTGACCACCCACGAGTCGCCGTCCCGCTCGGCGCGGGTGACGAACAGGCCGGGATCCGAGCCGCCCTGCGGTTCGGTCATCGAGTAGCAGGAGGTGATCTCACCGTCGAGCAGCGGTTGCAGGTAGCGGGCTTTCTGGTCGTCGGTGCCGAACATCGCGAGGATCTCGGCGTTACCCGAGTCGGGTGCCTGGCAGCCGAACACCGACGGAGCCCAGCGCGACCGGCCGAGTATCTCGTTGAGCAGCGCGAGCTTGACCTGGCCGTAGCCCTGGCCGCCGAGCTCGGGTCGCAGATGTGCAGCCCACAGCCCCTGGTCTCGCACCTGCTGCTGCAGGGGTCGCAGCACAGCCATGGTGTCGGGGTTCTTCTTGTCGTACGGGTCGAGCGCGACGAGGTCCAGCGGCTCGAGTTCGTCGACCATGAACTCTTCGACCCAGTCCAGCTTCTGCTGGTATTCGGGGTCTGTTTCGAAGTCCCACACGTTTCCCGACGCTACTACTCTGGCTGCTAATGACAATCCACACGCGTCCGGCGCGCAAAGCCGACATCTCCGAGCTGTCGCACGTCCTCGGCCGCGCCTTCTACGACGACCCGGTGTCGATATGGATCATGCCCGACGACAGAACACGGGCGAAGCACCTGCGGAAGTTTTTCGCGACGGTGACCCGCCACCATCATCTCGCCGGCGGTGGTGTGCGAGGTGGCCAGCGACGGGTCAACCATCGGCGCTGCGGCGCTCTGGGATCCGCCGAGCCGGTGGAAGCAGTCGGCGCGCGAGCAACTGATGATGCTGCCGTCGTTCCTCCTCGGGTTCGGGCCACGCCTGACGACGGCCCGCAAGCTTGGCGGACTGCTCGAGCGGATGAAGCAACAGCACCCCGAGGAACCGCATTGGTATCTGGCGGTGATCGGCAGCGACACCTCGGTGCGTGGCAAAGGCTATGGGCAGGCGTTGATGCGTTCGCGGCTGGACCGCGTCGACGCCGAGCACGCTCCTGCCTACCTCGAGTCGAGCAAGGCGGAGAACGTGCCTTACTACCAGCGATTCGGCTTTGAGGTGACCGGCGAGATCGTGCTGCCCGACGGCGGCCCGACCCTGTGGCCGATGTGGCGGCCGCCGCGGTAGCGAAGTCTTCTCGCGCGTCGCGCGCATCGCGGGCAGATCGATGGCGCTCCCGAGGATGGCGACTCGCTATTCAACATCGACAGGTGACGTCTTGGTCGTGTCGCGCAGGGTCGCGCGGAATTGCATTGCCCGGTAAGGCCATCCGTGTGCGGTACTCCACTGTGACACCACCAGGCCGACGCCGCCGGTGACATCGAGTTTCGAACCCGGCAGGACGTATCCGCCGTAGAGCTGCGCGACCCGGCTGTGGGCATGATCTTCGGCGTCCCACGCCGACCCGACGACCGGCAGCTGCAGCGGTGCATCGCGTACAGCATTGGGGGAGTGCATGACCCGATACCCGAGTGCGTACTCCGACGACACGAATCCGCCCAGGATCCACTTGCCTTCGGCCAACCGCCGCAGCGACAGCTCGCCCCAAGTCTCACCGTCGGGAGTCAGCGGGGTCGGCTCCTTCCCCCAGGACCACCGACCACCGGCTCGTCCCCACCCCGAGTACTTACCCAGATCGCTGATGTGTTCCGGACGAACCCGCTTGAGGATGATCCCTTTGTCGCGCTGAAAGCCGGTGGACACCACATAGATCCAGCCGTCGACCGGGTCGTAGTCCCACGACCAGCACTGCGCGTGACCGCTGTGCAGTCCTGCCGGGAACTTCGCGTCAGCACCGAGGTGCCGCCACGAGATACCGCTGTCATCCGACGACCAGATCTCGGTCCACACGACGTTGCCGAAGCCCCGGTTGACGATCGCGTGCAGGTAGAGCGTGTCACCCACCCGGAGCAGATCGGAAGGGATCACAGTGCTGATGCCGCGGCGCAGCCTGCCGGATTTGACGGTGCGGTGCGAGTAGCGCCACAGCTGGTGCGCGTAATCCGGATCGGCACCGGCGGCGCGCTGATAGGTGATCGGGTGAGCGGCGTCGCCGGTGCCGATCAGAACCACCGGTGAACGCCAGTCGCCGTGGCCAACGCTGTTGCCCGAGAAGGTGTCTCCGAACACCGACACCAACGTCCCGTTCGGCGCGGTTATCGACGCACCCAGGTCGGCGCACGTCACACCCCACCGGTCGGTGAGGCCGGGGCCGGTGATGTCGGCCAGCTTGCCGTCTTTGCGACGCGCGGTAGCCAATACCGGTCAGCCCGACCACTGCGTGACCGGGCGTTCCGCGCGTCCGCCGTCGACGATGATGTCCACCCGCTCGTTGAAAAACGCGATGTGGTCGGTGACCGGTTCGGCTTCGCGAAGCGGCTGGTGGTAGGTCCACGCCACGTCCGCGGGACCGCCGGGCACCGAGAAGTAGGACGCGCGGCCCTTGTACGCGCAGTAGCTGATCGTGTCGGTCGGCTCGAGATCGACGACGACGTCGGCGCGCGGGAGATAGAAGCGGACCGGCAGCCCGGTCTCGAACAACAGCAGCGGCCGCGATGACTCGGCCAGCAGCCGGCCTTCCCACTCGACCCGGACGCGCCGGCTGCTGGCCAGGATGTCGATGCGTTTGAACGGATCATGCGGGTGCGCGACGATCGGCTCGTCTTCTTCGCGCCACTCGAACGCGCTGAAGTCGAACGTGACGTAACCGGTCAGGTCCGGATCGTCCGGCCGGAAAGCCGCCGATGGACGGGTGGCCGCATCGAGCACGACGTCGAACACCTCGCCGGTACAGCTGTGCGCCGAGAACGGGTTGGTCGGCACCAGGACCGGCAAGTCGGCGAGATCGTCAACCCTGCCCACCGACTCCAGCCGGGCTGAGACATCCCGTTCCGGCACCGCATACGTCGGGACTACCCGCCGCGGTTCCCAGACCAGCAGCCCGTCGACGCTGTCGGCAACGGGTTCTTCGTTCAGGTAAATCCGAAGGCGCTTGTCGGTGGGTTCGTAGCGCAGCGACGGCAGCGCGCCGCCGAGCAGATCTCGCATTCTGGTGCCCATGGCACCATCATGGCCCCCCGCGGCGTCGGCTACGGATTCTGCGGGTTGCTGCGCCAGCCGTTGATGCCGATCACGATCATCCGCAGCTGCTTGACCGCGGTTCGCCGGATCTCCTCGATGGCCTCGGCGCCTTGGGCGTCCTCGAGCGCCTCGGCGACGACGATCATCGAGTTGACGAACAGGGCCGCCAGGACGTTGAGATCTTCGGTGCTCCACGCGTTCAGCCCCGGGAACCGGGCGAGGTCGGTGGCCAGCTCCGAGGTGAGGAGTCGGAACTCGGTGCGGATGGCATACCGCAACACGGTGACGCCGCTGGACCGCTCGCGCCCGATGAACCGCCAGTGCTCGCGACGCTCGGTGACACTGGCGACGACGATCTCGACGGACGACTCGATCACCCGGTTCGGGTCGAGCTTGCCGGCGCGGGCGCCGCGCAGCATGTCGCGCAGGGTCCGAAACGACTCGTCGATCAAGACCAGCCCGAGGGCCTCCATCGATTCGAAGTGACGGTAGAACGCTCCAGGGACGATCCCGGCTTCCCGGGTCACCTCGCGCAGGCTCAGGCCGCTGAAACTGCGGTCGTCGAGCAGTTTGAGCGCCGCGGCGACGATGGCCCGCCGGGTCGCCTCTTTGCGCTCCTCGCGGGACGGGCCTTCGCGGCTACGCCCGCGACCCGACCGGTGCGGGCGTGAGCTAGGCGCACGACTGTTCACTATGTGAACGCTATCACAGACCTGCGGAAACCCTTGACGAACAGGGCCATGCGGTCGCACTGTATACACGTGTTCACTCAGAAGCCTACTCGAACTCTGACCAAGCGGCTGTTGGGTTCCGACCTGGTCAACCTGCTTACCGGTCCGCACGGCGTCGACCGGTACACCGAACTGCTGGCCCCCACCTGGACGCGCGGCGAGGGCCGCGCGAAGGTCGTCGACGTGCGGCGAACCACCCCGCGCAGCGTCACCCTGGTGCTGTCGCCCAATGACGCGTTCACCGCCACCGGTCGCCCCCTTCGTGCCGGACAGTACGTCAACCTCACCGTCGAGATCGACGGCCGCCGACACACCCGCTGCTACTCACCGGCCAATGCCGAAGGCAGCTCGCAGCTGGAGCTGACGATCGGACATCACGACGGCGGACTGGTCTCGACCTATCTGTACGAGCGAGCCCGGCGCGGGATGGTCGTCGGACTCAGCGGCGTCGGCGGCGACTTCGTCTTACCGGCGCAACGACCCCGCCGCATTCTGTTCGTCTCTGGTGGAAGCGGCATCACGCCCGTGATGGCGATGCTGCGCACGCTGGTCGACGAGGGCCACCCCGGCGAAATCGCGTTCGTGCACTATGCGCGTAACGCAGCCGAGGCCTGCTACCGCGACGAACTCGCGGCGATGACGGGCGTGCGGGTGCTGCACGGCTACACCCGGTCGGCCGGCGGCGATCTGGACGGCCGATTCGGGCCGGAACACCTGGCGGCGGCGATGCCGGCGCCGGATGCCGTATTCGTCTGCGGGCCGGCGGCTTTGGTCGACGCCGTCCGCGAGCACTGCGAGAACGTGTACGCGGAGAGCTTCGTGGCGCCAGCCCTCGAGGCGCCTGCGAAGCCGTCGGGCGGCCGAGTGTCGTTCGCGGACAGCGGCGTTGAGGTGGTCGACGACGGCCGCTCGCTGCTCGAGCAGGCCGAATCGGCCGGCCTCACCCCGGACAGCGGATGCCGGATGGGCATTTGCCATACCTGCACACGCCGCAAAACCTGTGGTGTCGGTGCGCAACCTGACCACCGGCGCGGTGTCGACCGCGCCCGACGAGGACGTGCAGATCTGTGTGTCCGTTCCCGTCGGCGACGTCGATATCGCCCTCTAGAGAACCAGGAGAAGTACCATGTCACAGCCCAAGATCGCCCTGACACCCGAGCAGGCCGACGCTTTCGGCCGTGAACTCGACGCCATCAAGGAACGCGTGATGGCCGACCTCGGCCAGCGCGACGCCGAATACATCCGCCGTGTCATCAAGACGCAGCGCGCCCTGGAAGTCGGCGGGCGTGCCCTGCTGTTCGCCGGGATCCTGCCGCCGGCCTGGCTTGCGGGCACCGCGATGCTCGGACTGGCAAAGATCCTCGACAACATGGAGATCGGCCACAACATCATGCACGGCCAGTACGACTGGATGCGCGACCCGGCGATCCGCGGCCGCGACTTCGAATGGGACACGGCATGCCCGGCCGATCAGTGGCGGCATTCGCACAACTACATGCACCACACCTACACCAACATCGTGGGCATGGACCGCGACATCGGCTTCGGCGTCCTGCGGATCAGTGAGGACCAGCCCTGGGAACCCTACTTCTGGGGCAATCCGCTGTACGCGTTCCTGCTGATGGTGCTGTTCCAGTACGGGGTGGCGCTGCACGAAGTGGAAACCGAGCGCATCCGATCGGGCGAGATCCGGCTGGCTGATAAACGCGAAGTCCTGCAAGGCATTTGGCGCAAAACCCGCAGGCAGACGCTGAAGGACTACGTCGCCTTTCCACTGCTGGCCGGACCGTTCGCCCCGTTCGTGTTCGCCGGCAACGCGTCGGCCAACCTGATCCGTAACGTGTGGTCCTACATGATCATCTGCTGCGGCCACTTCCCAGACGGCACACAGGAATTCACGATCGAAGAGACTCGAGACGAGTCACGCGGGATGTGGTATTTCCGCCAGATCCTCGGTTCGGCGAACCTGACCGGCGGCAAGCTCTTCCACGTGCTGTCCGGCAACTTGTCGCACCAGATCGAACACCACCTGTTCCCGGACATGCCGGCCCGTCGCTACGCGGAGATCGCCCCGGAGGTGCGAGAGATCTGCCGGCGCTACGGCATTCCGTACAACTCCGGCTCGCTGCCGCGGCAGTTCGCCACCGTCGTGCGCAAGATCGTCAAACTGGCCCTGCCGCCGAAGGATCGCGGCAGCACCGAGTCGGACCGCGCGGACGAGTGCGTCGCCGCCTGAGTCCGGCGAGTCGTCACCCGAGCTCGTAGGACTCCCGCGACACCCGGAAGAAGTGCCCGGTGCTGGCGTCGGTGCATTTCACCGCCGACTGCTCGCTCCTGCAGGTGATCACACCCGCTGAAAGCGGTTGGTCGTAATTCACCGGGTCGGAGGCAGCCAAGGTGCCTGGACTGTAGCCCACAATCGGCAACTGGCCCCGCATGAGAACGACGGTGCTGGTGGCGTCGGCCCGGCCCCCAGGGGGCGGCCGCGGTGGCACCCAGCTCTGGTTAACGATGTCGCACTGCACGAAATTCTTACCGAACCCGAGTTTGTCTGTTGGAGGGTAGTTGACCAGGTTGCAGGAGATATCTCCCGACGGCGACTGGAACTGCTCGGAGAAGGGGTTGGCCTGCGCGCTTCCTGCTGAGCCGATCGCCGCCGCGCCGACTATCGCGCACGCCCCCGCAACCATTCCGATTTTGCGGTGAATGACCACTCTTTGTGTGTATCCCCGACCAGTTTCGCGTCCATTGCTAAATTGTCACGCCATGGTTACCCTCCCCTCACTCGATGGCGTCGAGCACAAGTTCGTCGATCTGGGGGATGGTGTCACCATTCACGTCGCCGACGCCGGACCCGCCGACGGGCCACCGGTAATGCTGGTACACGGTTTCCCGGAAAACTGGTGGGAGTGGCACGAGCTGATCGGCCCTCTTGCCGCGGACGGCTACCGGGTGCTGTGCCCCGACCTGCGCGGCGCCGGGTGGAGTTCGGCGCCGCGCTCGCGCTACCTGAAGAACGACATGGCCGACGATCTGGCGGCGGTGCTGGACCGGTTGAACGTCGGACCGGTGAAACTGGTGGCCCACGACTGGGGCGGGCCGGTCGCGTTCATCATGATGCTGCGTCACCCGGCGAAGGTGACCGGGTTCTTCGGACTCAATACCGCGGCGCCCTACGTGACGCGCGATCTGTCGATGGTCCGCAACATCTGGCGGTTCTGGTACCAGATCCCGATGCTGCTGCCGGTAATCGGGCCGCGCCTGATCGGCGATCCCAAGGCCCGCTACTTCAGGATGTTGGCGTCGTGGGTCGGCGGCGGATTCAGCGTGCCCGAGGAGGACGTCCGCATGTATGTCGAGTGCATGCGTCAGCCCGGGCACGCGGTGGCCGGTTCGCGTTGGTACCGGACATTTCAGAGCACCGAGATGCTGCGCTGGCTGCGAGGTGAATTCGACGACGTTCGCGTCGACGTCCCGGTCCGCTGGCTCAGCGGCACCCAAGATCCGGTGCTCACGCCGGATCTGCTGGCCGGATATGCCCAGCACATCGACGATTTCGAGGTCGAGCTGGTCGACGGCGTCGGCCACTGGATCGTCGAGCAGCGACCGGATCTGGTGCTGGACCGGCTGCGCGCATTCTTCAAGATGTGATCAGGGCCGATACCCGAGCAGCGCCACGGACGCATGCACGGCGGGTTCGACGATCTCGCGCACACTGTGCCCGTCTTCGACGGCGAGGGCGGTTAATTCCCGCAGGCCGCCCACCAGGATCACCGCAAGCGGCCTGGTCAATGGTGGCAGGCCGGCCTTCTGGAACCCCGCGCTGCCGCTGAGGCCGATCAACAGACTGGTCAACAGTTGCATGCCGCGACGCTGGAAGGGCCGTGCCGCGGCGTCCAGTGACGGCAGCTCGCGGATCCAGCTCAACGTGATCGCGGGTCTGGACTCGATGTGGCCGACGTAGGCCTCGACGGCCTGGCGAATCTGGGCCTGCCAGTCCGCGTCTGGATCGACGGCGTCGCGAATCTCCGTCGCCAGGTTCTCCACGTCTGCATGCAGCAGCTCGAGAAAGCACTGCTCTTTGCTGGGGAACTGGTCGTAGAACGTGCGCTTCGACGTGCGGGCGTGCCGGACGATGTCGGCGACGGTGCTGGCCCGGTATCCGCGCTGCGGTGATCGAGGCCGCCAGCCCGTCGAGCAGGCGACGCCGGAACGGATCGACGTCGGTGGGCTCGAGCTGGAAGCCGCATCGTCAGCGACGGTCGTCGCCACGTCGCCTCCTTACTCTTTTCAGGCTCTTTCAGGCCACGTCGTTTCAGCCCTTGCCAGCACTTGGTACCACACGGTACCGTACCTGAATACGCCGTGGTACGGTGCAGTACCACATCGATGTTGGGAGTGCACAGCCATGAGCACCGTCGAAACGCAAGCGGCCCCGGCGCCGTCGGCTATCAGGTTGCCTCCAGCCGCACGCGGTCCGAAAGCCGTTCAGGGTGCGGCATTCTCGATCTCGCGGCGGTGGACCGTGCGGCAGATGGCCCGCCGCCACGGAGACGTCTTCATGCTCAACGTCCCGGTTTATGGCCCGATCGTCGTGGTGGCGAATCCGCAACTGGCCAGACAGATCTTCACCACCAGCCCGGAGGTGCTCGGCAACATCCGGCCCAACCTGAGCCGGCTGCTCGGGATCGGGTTCGGTTTTCGCGCTCGACGGCGACGAGCACCGACAGCGGCGCCGCCTGCTGGCTCCGCCCTTCCACGGCAAGAGCATCAAGAACTACGAGCACATCATCGAAGAAGAAACGCTGCGCGAGATCGCCGGCTGGCCGGAGGGTACGACGTTCGCCACGCTGCCGTCGACGATGCGGATCACGCTCAACGCGATCCTGCGCGCGGTCTTCGGGGCCGAAGGCGCCGAGCTTGACCAGCTGCGCCAGATCCTCCCGCCGTGGGTCACCCTGGGCTCGCGGCTGGCGATACTGCCCAAGCCCAATCGGACCTATGGGCGCTACTCTCCGTGGGGCCGGCTGGTTGAGTACCGGCGCCGGTACGACGCCATCCTCGACAAGCTCATCGAAGCGGAGCGGGCGGACCCGAATTTCGAGGAACGCACCGATGTGCTGGCGCTGATGTTGCGTAGCACCTACGAAGATGGTTCAGCCATGTCGCGCAACGACATCGGCGATGAGCTGCTGACGCTGCTGGCGGCCGGACACGAAACCACGGCGGCCACCCTGGGCTGGGCGTTCGAACGGTTGAGCCGGCACCCTGATGTGCTCGCCGCACTGGTCGCCGAGGCCGACACCGACGAGCAACGAACTGCGGCAGGCGACAATCCTCGAAGTGCAGCGCAGCAGAACGGTCATCGACTTCGCCGGCCGTCATGTCTATGCGCCGGTCTACGAATTCGGCGATTGGGCTATTCCCCGCGGGTCGTCGATCCTGGTGAGCATCGCGCGGCTGCACACCAACCCCGACGCGTTCCCCGACCCGGATCGCTTCGACCCGCAGCGGTTCGTCGGAGCCAAGCCGCCCAGCTTCGCCTGGATCCCGTTCGGCGGTGGCGCCCGGCGCTGCGTCGGAGCCGTGTTCGCGAATATGGAAATGGATGTGGTGCTGCGAACAGTGTTGCGCCACTTCACCATCGAGACCACGACCGCTGCCAGGGGAGAAGTACCATTCCCGGGGCGTTGCCTACACCCCGAAGGACGGCGGGAAGATCGTCGTCCATCGGCGCTAAGAACTAGCGGTCGGCTGCGGCCCGTCGCGGCAGCTTCCAGCCCGGCCGGATGAAGTGGCAGGTGTACCCGTTGGGGTAGTGCTCCAGGTAGTCCTGGTGCTCGGGCTCGGCCTCCCAGAAGTCGCCGGCGGGGCTGACTTCGGTCACTACCTTGCCGGGCCACAGGCCGGACGCCTCGACGTCGGCGATGGTGTCCAGCGCAACGCGCTTCTGGTCCTCGTCGAGGTAGAAGATCGCGGAGCGGTAGCTGGTTCCGATGTCGTTGCCCTGCCGGTTCTTCGTGGTCGGGTCATGGATCTGGAAGAAGAATTCCAGCAATGTCCGGAAGTCGGTGCGTGCCGGGTCGTAGATGATCTCGATCGCTTCGGCGTGCGTGCCGTGATTGCGATACGTCGCATTGGGAACATTCGGGTCGCCGGTGTAGCCGACCCGGGTCGAGACCACACCGGGCTGCTTGCGGATCAGATCCTGCATGCCCCAAAAGCAGCCGCCGGCCAGTATCGCCTTGCTGTAGTCCGTCATCTGATCGATTATCCACTTGCTCGACAAAACCCGATAGAACGTGTTCTAGTTTCTTGCGTGAAGCAGGTGTTTAGCCGCGACGAACTGGCCGCCGCGTTCGAGAGCTTCGAGCAGACAGTGGCCCGCGCCGCCGAGACCAGGAACTGGGACGACTGGGTGCAGCAGTACACCCCGGACGTGGACTACATCGAGCACGCCGCGGGCACCATGAAGGGCCGTGATGAGGTGCTCACCTGGATCCGCGAGACGATGACGACCTTTCCGGGCAGCCACATGACGGCCTTTCCGTCGCTGTGGTCGGTCATCGACGAGCCGACCGGGCGCATCATCTGCGAACTGGACAACCCGATGCGCGACCCCGGAGACGGCACCATCATCAGCGCGACGAACATCTCGATCATCACCTACGCCGGCGACGGCCAATGGTGCCGACAAGAAGACATCTACAACCCGCTGCGCTTTCTGCGGGCGGCGATGAAGTGGTGCAAGAAAGCCGAGGCGCTGGGCACACTCGACGACGACGCGGCTCGCTGGATGCAAGACAGCTACGGAGGTGCACAGTGAGCGCACCCAAGCTGGTCATCGGTGCCAACGGGTTCTTGGGCTCGCATGTCACCCGTCAACTCGTCGCCACCGGCGCCGACGTGCGCGCCATGGTGCGCCGAGGCGCCAATACCCGCAGCATCGACGACCTCGAGGTCACCCGCTTCCACGGTGACGTCTTCGACACCGCCACCGTGCGCGAGGCGATGGACGGCTGCGACGAGGTGTACTACTGCGTCGTCGACACCAGGGCGTGGCTGCAAGACCCGTCACCGCTGTTTCGCACCAACGTCGAGGGTCTGCGCAACGTGCTCGACGTCGCCGTCGAAAAGCCAATCGCGGCAAAGCTGCATCGTTTCGTGTTCACCAGCACCTATGCGACGGTGGGCCGGCGGCACGGCCACGTGGCCAACGAAGACGACCAGATCGACCGGCGTCGGCTCACCCCGTATGTCGAGTCGAGGGTCCAGGCTGAGGACATGGTGCTGCGGTATGCGTCGGAGAAAGGTCTGCCCGCCGTGTCGATGTGCGTGTCGACGACCTACGGCCGCGGGGACTGGGGCCGCACCCCGCACGGCGCGTTCATCGCCGGCGCGGTCTTCGGCAAGTTGCCGTTTCTGATGAACGGCATCCAGCTGGAGGTTGTCGGTGTCGACGACGCGGCCAGGGCGCTGCTGCTGGCTGCCGAACGCGGCCGCAACGGCCAGCGGTACCTGATCTCCGAAAAAATGATGCCGCTGAAAGAGGTGGTCACGATAGCGGCCGACGAAGCCGGCGTGCCGCCGCCGCGGCGGTCCATCTCGGTGCCGGCGCTCTACGCGCTGGGCGCACTGGGCAGCCTCAGAGCCCGGTTGACCGGTAAAGATGCCGAACTGAGCCTGGCGTCGGTGCGGATGATGCGGGCCGAAGCCCCCGTCGAGCACAGCAAGGCCGGTCGCGAACTGGGTTGGCAGCCAAGGCCGGTCGAGGAGTCCATCCGGGAGGCCGCTCGGTTCTGGGCCGATCTGAAAAACGCCAGGCAGAACAGCAAGACTGCGCCGTCCGAGTAAGCCGGAATCGCGCTTAACTTCACCACGCCACGCTCTCCGCGTGTCTGATGTAGCTAAAGTGATTTTTGTTACATAGTGTGACGCATGGTGACTGTGGGTTACCTCAGGCGAGCGCATGCTGCGGTGAGGCAGCGGTGACGACAACGACGCCGGCTCGGCTCACCGACTATGTGCGTGATCAGCTCGAGCCCCCGCTGGCGACGATCGGCGGGTTCGCGCATATGTGCGTGCTGGCCGGAAAAGCGTTGTTCCGGAAGCCTTTTCACTGGGGCGAGTGCATCATCCAGTGCTGGTTCATCACCAGAGTCGCGATGCTACCCACCATCGCGGTTTCTATACCGCTGACGGTCCTGATCGTGTTCACGCTCAATACCCTGCTGGCCGCGTTCGGCGCCGCCGATATCTCGGGCGCCGGCGCGGCACTGGGTGCGGTTACCCAGCTCGGACCGCTGACCACCGTGTTGGTGGTGGCCGGCGCCGGGTCGACCGCCATTTGCGCCGACCTGGGTGCGCGCACCATCCGCGAGGAAATCGACGCGATGGAGGTTCTCGGCATCGACCCCATCCACCGGCTGGTGGTGCCGCGGGTGGTGGCGGCGACCGTCGTCGCCACACTGCTCAACGGAACCGTCATCACGATCGGTTTGGTCGGCGGCTTCATCTTCGGCGTCGGTCTGCAGAATGTGTCGGGCGGCGCCTATCTCGCCACGCTGACCCTGGTCACCGGTCTGCCCGAGGTGGTCATCGCGACGATCAAGGCCGCGATATTCGGGACGATCGCAGGTCTGGTGGGCTGCTACCGCGGGCTGACGACCAAGGGCGGTCCCAAAGGGGTGGGCGTCGCCGTCAACGAGACGTTGGTGCTGTGCGTGCTCGCGCTGTTCGCGGTCAACGTGGTGCTGACCACCATTGGCGTGCGGTTCGGGACGGGCCGCTGACATGTCGACAATCGCCGTTGTGCGCGCGCGCTTTCCGCGCGCTGTCGCGAACCTCGACCACTATGTCGGCGGCTCTGTCCGCGCGTTCAACAAGGCCGGGCACCTCACCAGGTTCGCCGTGATCGGCGGCTGGTCGATCGGGTGGGCGCTGCGCCACTACCGCAGGGAGACACTGCGACTGATAGCCCAGATCGGTATGGGCACCGGTGCGATGGCCGTCGTCGGCGGTACCGCCGCGATCGTTGGTTTCGTGACGCTGTCCGGCGGCTCGCTGATCGCCATCCAGGGCTTCGCATCGTTGGGCAACATCGGCGTCGAGGCGTTCACCGGATTCTTCGCGGCGTTGGCCAACGTGCGCGTGGTCACGGCCGTGGTGACCGGCGTCGCGCTGGCGGCCACCGTCGGTGCCGGCGCGACGGCCGAGCTGGGCGCCATGCGGATCAGCGAGGAGATCGATGCGCTCGAGGTTATGGGCATCAAGTCTGTCGCGTTCCTGGTGTCAACCCGGCTGATGGCGGGGCTGGTCGTCGTCGTGCCGCTCTATGCGATGGCGCTGGTGATGTCCTTTCTGTCGGGACAGGTTGTCACGACGTTGTTCTACGGACAGTCGGTGGGCACCTACGAGCACTATTTCCGAACGTTCCTGCGCACCGAGGATGTGTTCTGGTCGGGTGCGGAGGTCATCGTGATGGCGGTGATCGTGATGATCACCCACTGCTACTACGGATATAACGCCAGCGGCGGTCCGGTCGGTGTGGGGGAGGCCGTCGGCAGATCGATGCGCTTCTCGTTGGTGTCAACCGTGATCGTGGTCCTGCTGACCTCGCTCGCGCTCTACGGCGTCGACCCGAACTTCAACCTGACGGTGTAGCCGCGATGACGATGCCCAAAAAGGCGCGGAAGGATCGCAAGCCCCGAACCTGGCCGGACACCTTGGCGGCGGTGGGGCTGGTCGTGGCATGCGCACTGGCACTTGCGTTGATATACGGGCAGTTTCGCGGGGACTTCACCGCCAAGACCCGGCTGACGATGCTGGCATCCCGTGCCGGTCTGGTGATGGACAAGGGCTCGAAGGTCACCTACAACGGTGTGAGCATCGGTCGGGTGGCGGGTATTTCCGAGGTCGAGCATCGACGGCAAGCCGGCGGCCAAGTTCGCGCTCGACGTGGACCCGAAGTATCGTCGGTCTGATTCCGGCCAACGTGATCGCCAAAATTCAGGCGACCACCGTTTTCGGGAATAAGTATGTGTCGTTCACCTCGCCGAAAGACCCTTCGCCGCAGCCGATCACACCCGCGACGGTAATCGACGCGACATCGGTGACGACGGAGTTCAACACGGTGTTCGAGACACTCGTGGAGCTTGCGCAGAGCGTCGACCCGGTCAAGGTGAACCTCACACTGAGCGCGGCGGCACAGGCACTGACGGGATTGGGCGACAAGTTCGGGCAGTCGATCGTCAACGGCAACAAGATTCTCGACGCCCTGAATCCGCGGATGCCGACGATCCGCCATGACATCCAACAACTTGCCGCCCTCGGCGACGTGTATGCCACCGCCGCACCGGATTTGTTCGCTGCACTCAACAATGCGGTGACCACGGCACGCACGCTCAACCGGCACCAGGCCGAACTGGACGCCGCGTTGTTGGCCGCGAGCGGCTTCGCCAACACCGGGGACGACATCTTCACCCGCAGCAAGCCCTATCTGATCCGGCTGCTCGCCGACCTGTCGCCGACCGCCCACCTACTCGACACCTACAGCCCGGAGGTGTTCTGCACCCTTCGGAACTTCGCCGACCTTGCCCCCAAAGTCGCTGTGCTGGAAAGCGGCAACCATTACGCGGCGCAGCTCGGTGTCGCGATCGCCGGCACGGAGAACCCGTACGTGTATCCGGACAATCTGCCGCGGGTGAACGGGCGGGGCGGACCCGGCGGCACGCCGGGCTGCTGGCAACCGATCACCCGTGACCTGTGGCCGGCGCCGTATTTGGTGATGGACTCCGGCAACAGCATCGCGCCGTACAACCACTTCGAGCTGAGCCAGCCGCTCGCCAGCGAATACGTCTGGGGACGCCAGTACGGGGAGAACACGATCAACCCATGAAAATCACCGGTACGGTCGTCCGGCTCGCTGCTGTCGCATCAGTGCAGTTGTTGTTCACCGCGATCATCGTCGTCGTTTTCGGTCAGGTGCGCTTCGAGCGGACCAACAGCTATTCCGCGGAATTCAGCAATGCCAGCGGCTTACGTGCCGGTCAGTTCGTCCGCGCGTCAGGCGTGGAAATCGGCAAGGTCAAAAAGGTTGATCTGGTCGAGGGCGACAAGCGGATCCGCGTCGATTTCTCGGTCGACCGCTCGGTGCCGCTGTATCAGTCGACGACCGCGGAGATCCGCTACCAGGATCTCATCGGCAACCGGTATCTGGAACTCACCCGAGGCACCGGGGAGGGCGCCGAAAGAGTCTTGCCGGCAGGCGGATTCATTCCGCTGTCCCGTACCGAGCCGGCCCTGGACCTCGACGCGCTCATCGGTGGCTTCAAGCCGCTGTTCCGAGCTCTCGATCCGCAGAAGGTCAACAGCATCGCATCGTCGATCATCACGGTTTTCCAGGGCGAGGGCGGCACCATCAACGACATCCTGGACCAGACCGCGCAACTGACTGACCGTTTAGCTGAAAGCGACCAGGCGATCGGTGAGGTGATCACCAACCTGAACACGGTGCTGGACACCACGGTTCGGCATCGAAAACAGTTCGACGAGACGATCGATAAATTCGAGGTGCTCATCACCGGCTTGAAAGACCGGGCCGCTTCCCTCGCCGAGGCGACCGCGCATATCAGCGATGCGGCGGGAACAGTGGCCGACCTGCTGGCCGACAACCGGGCCCTGCTGCACGATACGGTCGGCTCGCTTGGAGACCGTTGCCGGGCCCCTCGTCGACCAACACGACGAGGTCGGCAACTTGTTGGGAAAGCTGCCCAGCGCGTTCAACATCATCGGACGTGCCAGCGGTATCTACGGCGACTTCTTCAACTTCTATCTCTGCGACCTCGCCATCAAGGTCAACGGGCTCCAACCGGGCGGACCGGTTCGTTCGGTGAAGCTGTGGGCGCAGCCGATCGGGTAGGTGCACGCTGCAATGAGAGCGCTGCAACCCGCCAACCGGGTGCGTGTCGGAGTGTTGGCGATCGCCGTGGTGGTCCTCGTCGTCGGTGTGGGACAGAGCTTTAGCAGTCTGCCGATGCTGTTCGCCACCGCGAACTACTACGCCCAATTCAGCGACTCCGGCGGCTTGAGCAAGGGCGACAAGGTGCGCATCCTCGGCATGGACGTCGGCACGGTGCAAGACCTCAAGATCGACGGCGACCACGTGCATGATGAAGTTTTCGACTGGAACGCGCACCATCGGCACCGAGAGCCGGCTGGCGATCCGCACCGACACGCTGCTGGGCAAGAAGGTGCTCGAGATCGAGCCGCGGGGCACTCGACCGCTGCGACCGGGCGCCGTATTGGCACTGGGCCAGAGCACCACTCCGTACCAGATCTATGACGCGTTCTTCGACGTCACCAAGGCCGCCTCCGGCTGGAACATCGACACCGTCAAGAAATCGCTGAATGTGTTGTCGCAGACCATCAACCAGACCTACCCGCATTTGAGCGCGGCCCTCGACGGGGTGGCCAAGTTCTCCGACACCCTCGGCAAGCGCGACGAGCAACTGAAACACCTGCTCGCGGAGGCCAGGAAGGTGGCCGGCGTACTCGGTGACCGCAGTAAACAGATCAACGCGCTGCTGCGAAACACCCAGGAGCTGCTGGCCGCGTTCAACGAGCGTGGACGAGCCATTGACGCGCTGCTGGCCAACGTGTCGGCCTTTTCCACCCAGGTGCAGGGTCTGATCAACGACAACCCAAACCTGCACCACCTTCTCGAGCAGCTGCGCACCGTCACCGATGTGCTGGTCGCGCACAAGAAAGACCTTGCCGCCGTGCTGAATACGCTGCGCAACTACACCGCGGCGTTGAGCGAGGCGGTCGGCTCCGGGCCCTACTTCAAGGTGATGATCGGCAACTTGCTGCCGTACTGGATCCTGCAGCCATGGGTGGACGCCGCGTTCAAGAAGCGCGGGATCGACCCGGAGAACTTCTGGCGCAGCGCCGGGCTGCCGGCCTTCCGGTTCCCGGACCCCAACGGCACCCGGTTCCCCAACGGTGCACCGCCGCCGGCGCCGCCGGTACTCGAGGGCACCCCGGATCACCCGGGACCCGCAGTCGCGCCGGGCTCGCCGTGCTCCTACGTCCCGCCGGCAGAACTCCTCCCGCGGCCGGGCAACCCGATGCCGTGCGCGGGTGTCGATCAAGGGCAGGGTCCTTTCGGGCCGAACGGGCCGTATCCGGCGTTGCCCGACGTGCTCTCGTCGCCGCCGAACCCGAACGGCCTGCCGCCGACGCCGGGGATCCCGGACGCCGGACGCCCCGGGGCGCCGGCGCCAGACGTGCCGGGTACGCCGGTGCCGTTGCCGCCCAACGCGCCGCCCGGGGCACGCCGCGAAGGGTTGCAGCCGGCCGGTCCGACGCCGCCGCCGTCGACGTTCGCGCCCGGGCTGCCACCCGGAGCCGCACCGCCGCCGGGCCTGGCCCGCAGCTACCGGCGCCGTTCATCACACCCGGCGGAGATGGGGGGTAATAGTCGATGAGCACGATCTTCGATATCCACAAGCTGCGGCTGCCGCGGCTGTCGCGCACGGCGGTGATCATCGGATCACTAGTGCTGGCAGGCGGTCTCGTCGCGGCCGTGGTGGGCGCGCAGCTCTACAAGAAGCTGACCAACAACACTGTGGTCGCCTATTTCCCGGAGACCAACGCGCTCTATGCCGGGGACAAGGTTGTCATCATGGGCATCCGCGTCGGCGCGATCGACAATATCGAGCCCGTCGGCGACAAGATGAAGGTGACCTTCCACTACTCCAACAAATACAAGGTGCCCGCCAACGCGCAAGCGGTGATCCTCAACCCCACGCTGGTGGCTTCGCGGAGCATTCAGTTGGAGCCGCCCTATAAGGGTGGGCCGGTGCTGGCCGACAACGCGGTGATCTCGGAAGACCGCACTCAGGTGCCGGTTGAGTGGGATGATCTGCGCAACAACATCACTCACATCATCAACAACCTCGGCCCGACCAAAGATCAGAAGAAGGGGCCGTTCGGTGACGTCATCGAATCCTTTGCCGACGGACTGGCGGGCAAGGGAAAGCAGATCAACAACACGCTGGACAGCTTGTCGACCGCGCTGACCACGCTGGATGAAGGCCGCGGTGATTTCTTCTCGGTGCTGCATAGCCTGGCGTTGTTCGTCAATGCGCTGCACCGAGACGATCAACAGTTCGTCGCACTGAACAAGGATCTGTCCCAATTCACCGACAGATTAACCAGTTCCGATCAGACAGCCGCCGACGCCATCCGACAAACCGACAGCCTGCTCTCCACCGCCGGCTCGTTCCTGGCCGAGAATCGCGAGGTGCTGGCGCACGACGTCAACAACCTTGGCGAGGTCACCACCACGATCATGCAGCCCGAACCGCGCGACGGTTTGGAGACTGCGCTGCACATTCTGCCGAATATGGCCGCCAACGTGCTCGCGATCTACGAGCCGGCGCACGGCAGTTTGACCGGCGTGCCTGCGTTGGTCAACTTCGCCAACCCAATGCAGTTCATTTGCAGCGCTATACAGGCCGGCAGCCGACTCGGCTATCAGGATTCAGCGGAGCTATGTGCGCAGTATCTGGCGCCGATCATGGATGCGATCAAGTTCAACTACATCCCATACGGAATCAACTTGTTCAGCTCCGCTGACACCTTGCCCAAGAACGTCGCCTACTCCGAGCCGCGCTTGCAACCGCCGCCAGGCTATAAGGACACCACTGTCCCCGGGATCTTCTCGCCGGATACGCCGTGGTCGCATCGCAACTCCGAACCGGGGTGGATTGTCGCGCCGGGCATGCAAGGGGTCCAAGTCCAGCAAGCCACGGCGAACCTTCTGACTGCCGGATTCGTTGGCTGAACTGATGGGCGGGCCCAATATCTCACCGCCACCGCCAGCGCAGAACATGGCCGGACCGCCGAATGCCTACGACGAGAACAACCCGCTGCCGCCACCGTGGTATCCGCAACCGCTGCCCTCGCCGACAGCGCCTCCGCCGGCGCCGAATGGACCGGGCTCGTGAGGCGCGCGACGAGCGCGGTACGCGCGAGGAGCAAACCGAACCGACAGCCTCTGAGGCGCGCGACGCAGCTTGTTCGCCACAAGGTCTGGCAGGCGTTGGCGTTGCTGACGATCACGGTCGTGCTGACGTCGTGCGGACACTGGCGGGGTATCGCCAATGTGCCGTTGCCCGGCGGTCCGGGCAGTGGCAAAGGCTCCTACACTATCTACATCCAGATGCCGAATTCGCTGGCGCTCAACGGCAACAGCCGGGTGCTGGTGGCCGATGTGTTCGTCGGTACCGTTCGCGCGATCAACCTGAAGAACTGGGTCGCTACGTTGACCGTGGACCTGGAGAAGGGTGTCAGGCTCCCGAAGAATGCCACCGCCAAGATCGGACAGACCAGCCTTTTGGGTTCTCAGCACGTCGAACTGGCTGCACCGCCGGACCCGTCACCGCAGCTGCTGAAAAACGGTGACACCATCCCGCTGACCAATGCGTCGGCGTACCCCTCCACCGAGCAGACGCTGGCCAGCCTGGCCATGGTGTTGCGCGGCGGCGGAGTCCCGAATCTCGAGGTGATTCAAAACGAGGTCTACAAGATTTTGGCCGGGCGTGCCCAACAGATCCGAGATTTTCTCGGCAAGCTGGACACCTTCGCCACGCCGAGCTGAACCGGCAGCGCGACGATATCGGCCACGCCATCGACTCCACCGACCGGCTGCTGTCCTATGTCAGTAACCGCACGGACACACTGGATCAGGTGCTGACCGAATTCCCGCCGTTGGTCGAGCATTTCGCCAAACAGCGCGACCTGTTCGCCAACACCGTCGATGCGGTGGGGCGGATCAGTAATGTCGTCGATCAAACGTTGTCGGCCGCGCGGGGTGATCTGCATCAGGATCTGGGCCAGCTGCAGCGGCCACTCAAGCAACTGGGCCGTGCCGCACCGTATTTGGTTGAGGCACTGAGCTTCCTGTTGTCGCCGCCGTTCAGCATCGACAGCGTGCCGAAGATCGTACGCGGCGACTACATCAACGTCTCCGGGGCGTTGGATCTCACACTGAGCACGGTCGACAATGCAATCTTCACCGGAACCGGGTTTTCCGGAGCCTTGCGTGCACTTGAACAGTCCTGGGGTCGCGACCCGGCAACGATGATTCCCGACATCCGGTTCACGCCGAACCCGGCCGACGCGCCCGTGGAGCGGGGTGAGTAAGCGATGTTGACTCGCTTCATCCGCATGCAGTTGATCGTGTTCGCCGTGCTGACGCTGGCGGCATTGGTTGCACTGGGCTGGTACTACTTGCGCATTCCCAGCCAGCTCGGCGTTGGACAGTATCGGTTGGTCGCGGAGCTGCCGGCCTCGGGCGGGTCTGTATCGCACGTCGAATGTGACCTACCGAGGGATCCAGATAGGCAGGGTCACCAAGGTCGAGCCGACGAAAAATGGTGTCCGGGCGACGCTTAGCATCGACAGTCGCTACAAAATCCCGATCGATGCGTCGGCCAATGTGCACTCGGTGTCCGCGATCGGTGAGCAGTATCTGGACCTGGTGTCGAAGGGCAACCCGGGAAAGTTCTTCGCGCCTGGACAGACGATTACCAACGGGCACGGTGCCCAGCGAGATAGGTCCCGCGCTGGACGCCGCCAACCGCGGCTTATCGGTGCTACCCAAGCGCAAGATCGCCTCGCTGCTTGACGAGACAGCACAGGCCGTCGGTGGGTTGGGTCCGGCGCTACAGCGACTGGTCGATTCGACGCAGTCGATCGTCGGCGACTTCCAAGCGAATATCTCCGACGTCAACGACATCATCGAAAACTCCGCACCGATCCTGAATAGCCAAGTCGACTCGGGTGATTCGATCGAGCGATGGTCGCACAACCTCGACGTGCTCACCGCGCAGATCGCACAAAACGACCAACACGTGCAAAGCATCCTGACGAAAGCGGCGCCGACCGCCGATCAGGTAAACGAGGTTTTCAGCGACGTGCGCGAATCGCTGCCGCAGACACTGGCGAACCTGGAGATCGTTGCGGACATGCTCAAGCGCTACAACAAAGGCCTCGAGCAGCTGCTGGTGTTCTTGCCGGAGATCGCCGCGGTCGGGCAGACGTTGGTCGCGTCCGCTCCGGGATCGGTGTTGATGGGTCTCAACCTGTCGATCAACAATCCGCCGCCGTGCATGACCGGGTTCCTGCCCGCGTCGCAGTGGCGGTCGCCCGCGGAGACCAGCATGGCGCCGTTGCCATCCGGAACGTATTGCAAGATCCCGCAAGACACTCCGGCCAATGTGGTGCGCGGTGCCCGCAACTATCCGTGTGTCGACGTTCCCGGCAAGCGCGCGGCGACGCCACGCGAGTGCCGCGACAACAAGCCGTATGTTCCGTTGGGCACCAACCCGTGGTACGGGGATCCGAATCAGCTACGCAATTGCCCGGCACCCGGCGCCCGTTGCGATCAACCGGTCGACCCCGGGAAGGTGATACCGGCACCGTCGATCAACAACGGCCTCAACCCGGCACCGGCTGATCGGTTGCCCGCACCACCCCCGCCCGTCAACGATCCGCTGCAGCGGCCCGGATCGGGCACCGTGCAATGCAATGGGCAGCAACCCAATCCGTGCATCTACACGCCGGCGAGCCCGAGGGCGATCTACGTTCCATCCAGTGGCGAAGTCGTGGGCGCCGATGGCAGCAAGTACACCCTCGAAGACTCGAACCACCTCGGGGACGACGGCTGGAAAGACATGCTGGCCCCTGCCGGCTGACACCGGACTAGCCTCGGTCCAGTGACAACCGAACGGGTGCGCGTCGACCTGAGCGGGGCGCCGCAGACGATGCTGGCGACGTTGTACGCCAAGGCGCTGGACGCCGACCTCGCCGAGCCGATTCTCGGCTGATCGATTCGCCAAGCAGATCGTCGAGCGCATCGACTACGACTGGAAGAAAACCACGATCACGCCGCGCCGATCGCCGTCGGTGACGACCCGGACCGCACACTTCGACGCGTGGACCAAGCAGTTCTTGGCCGCGCATCCGCACGCCGTGGTGTTGCACGTGGGCTGCGGCCTGGACAGTCGGTTCTTCCGGCTGCAGCCGGGCCCTGGTGTCGAGTGGTACGACGTCGACTATCCCGAGGTCGTCGCGCTCCGCAACCGGCTCTACCCGGCCGCCGAGCACTGTCACCTCGTCGCCGCCTCGGTCACCGATCCGGGTTGGCTCGCCGACATCCCCGCTGACCGGCCGGCGCTGATGATCGGTGAAGGACTGACCATGTATCTGACCGAGCGGGACGGCACCGCTCTGCTGCGCAGGGTGGTAGGGCATTTCGGTTCCGGTGAGCTGCAGTTCGACGCGTTCAACCGGCTGGCCATCAAGGCGCAGTGGATAAACGTGATCGTGCGGCGCTCCGGGGCGACGTTGTACTGGGGGATCGACGGCCCGGACGAGATTCTGCGGGCGGTTCCCGGTACCCGGCTGGTGGACTGGGTGTCGACCTTCGACGCCGACACCTTCAAACGTGTGCCGGCGGCATACCGGCTGATGGCGAATGTCATGTCATGGGTGCCCGCGCTGCGATACATGTCCCAGTACCACCGCTACGCATTTGGCACGACCTGACTTTGTCCGCGACGGGAATCTTGCGCGCCGCACGGTGTTGCACCAGCTATTCACACCTGAGGAGATGTCAACTATGACCAGTCGGCCGGTTCTGGAACCCACCACCGAGCATCCGATCACCATCATCCCGACCCGGGGGCGGGTTGTCGTCCGGGTCAACGGCGAGGTCGTCGCAGACACCCACAACGCGCTGCAGCTGCAAGAGTCCACTTACCCTGCCGTGCAATACATTCCGCTTCAAGACGTGGTACCCGACCGGCTCACCCGCACCGACACCAGCAGCTATTGCCCGTACAAGGGTGAAGCCGGCTACTACAGTGTGACCACCGCCGCCGGCGACACCGTCGACGACGCGATCTGGACGTACGAGCAGCCCTACCCCGCGGTGGCGGCCATCGCCGGGCACGTCGCGTTTTATCCCGACAAAGCCGAGATCACCGTCGAATCCGACTGAGTTCGATTTAAGAAGTGGCCAGCCCGAACACCTGCGCAGCGAGCTGGGTGTCGCTGTATTCGCGCAGCGACATGATCAGCCCGTCACGGGTTTCGAAGATGAAGACGGTGGGGCTGCTCGTAGTGGACGCCGTCGGCGGTCTCGCCGTCGACTACCGCTTCGATCACCACGCTTTCGCCGTCGTTGAAGCATCGGATCAAGTCGAGGTTGATGTCGACCAGGCTTTTGCGCCGCTCGACCTCTATGCGCAGCGCCGCTTTGTCGATCGATTCGCGGCTCTGGATGCTCCAATAAGTGAAGTCATCGCTGAGCAGCCCGAAGCATTCGTCGATGTCTCCGCCGTCGGACAGGCACTGCAAAAACATCCACGCCAGTTCGGCCTGCGGATCGTCGAACGGCGTCGTCATCGCCCTCGCATCTTCGCCTGCATCTGGCGCCGCTCCTCAGCATCGCTTCGCTCTGCATCGTCGTCGGCGCGGGTCACACCGTCATCCTGACGCCGAACACCGTTACCGGTCAATCATGGTCGGGCGAGCAGACGGCAGCCGAACCGAACCTATGATCGTCGGCATCGAGCGGTCACGGCATCCGGTGGGAGCAGATGGTGAGTAGGGCTCGCACGGTCACGTTCGCAGGTGTGGTCAGCCCCGGGCTCACGCTGTTCCCGCTGCGCCGCGGTCCGCGGTGATCCCTGCTTTCAGGTTGGTGATGACGGCGCGATCTGGCGGACCAGCCTGTTGCCCAGCGGACCCGTCACTGCGCGGATCAGCCGCGCCGCGCCCAACGGCGTCGAATGCACGGCATGGGGCAGCGGCGCCGAGGAGTTTCTCGACGCCCTGCCCGCACATGCTCGGCGCCGACGACGATTCATCGGATTTCGTCCCGACCGACCCGACCGTCTCCGCCGCGCATCGGCGGGTCCCGCACCTGCGGCTGGGGCGCACCGGTCAGGTACTGGAAGCCCTGATCCCGGCGGTCATCGAGCAGCGGGTGCCGGGCGCCGACGCATTCCGGTCCTGGCGGGTGCTGGTGACGAAATTCGGCACGCCGGCGCCGGGCCCCGCGCCGGCGCGGATGCGGGTGCCGCCCTCGGCCGACGTGTGGCGGCACATCCCGTCGTGGGAGTTTCACCGCGCCAACATCGACCCCGGACGGGCCCGGACCATCGTCAGCTGTGCACAGCGGGCGGCGTCGTTGGAACGGCTGGTGTCATGGCCGGCCGCGCGGGCGCGAGAGGCGCTGACGTCGCTGCCCGGGGTAGGAGTGTGGACAGCGGCCGAGACGGCGCAACGGGCATTCGGCGACGCCGACGCGTTGTCGGTGGGCGACTATCACATCGCCAAGATGATCGGCTGGACGCTGCTGGGACATCCGATCGACGACGCCGAGATGATCGAGTTGCTCGAGCCGATGCGGCCGCACCGCCACCGCGCGGTCCGGCTGCTGGAAGCCAGCGGACTGGCCTACGAGCCGCGCCGCGGCGCACGACTGCCGGTCCAGGACATCCGCGCGCTGTGACTCGCCTCGCGGTTACCGCACGCGGTCATCGGGTATGCGACCGAGCCATGACCCAGTTCACCATCCCAGGCATCACCGAAAAGCAGGCCATCAAAGTCGCCGGGCTGCTGCAGAAGCAGCTGAGCACGTACAACGACCTGCATCTGACACTCAAACACATCCACTGGAACGTGGTCGGCCCCAACTTCATCGGCGTTCACGAGATGATCGACCCGCAGGTGGATCTGGTTCGCGGTTACGCCGACGAAGTGGCCGAGCGGATCGCGACTCTGGGTGGGTCGCCGCACGGAACACCGGGAGCGATCCTGAAAGACCGCACCTGGGACGACTATTCCGTCGGCCGCGACACCGTGCAGGCGCATCTGGGCGCACTCGACCTGGTCTACAACGGTGTCATCGAAGACACCCGTAAGGCCATCGACGAAACCGACCAGCTCGATCCGGTCACCCAGGACATCCTGATCGACCAGGCCGCCGAACTGGAGAAGTTCCAGTGGTTCGTCCGGGCTCACCTGGAGAACGCGGGCGGCAAGCTGGCTCACGAGGGCGCATCCACCGAACGAGGCGCGGCCAAGATCGCTAGGCAGAAAAGCTGACGGATCGCGGTGGGCGCTACGCCTGCCGCTGGATCAGGTTTGGATGGCGGCGGCCTGTAGGCGTTCGGCTTCGGCGGTTTCGCGGTTGAGGCGCTGCGAGCGGTAGATCGACACCTTGGTGTGGTGCATCAGCAATGCGGCGATCGCCGACCGCGATGATCGCGCCGGGCACCACCGAGAACGATCCGGTCATCTCGGCCACCATGATCAAAATGGCCAGCGGCGCGTGCGCGACGCTGCCGAAACACGCCATCATCCCCACCACGACGAAGATCCCCGGGCTGTCGGGCACGCCGGGCAGATGGAACATCTCGCCCAGCCGCCAGACCGCGGCGCCCACGAACGCCCCGATCACGATCCCGGGCCCGAAGATCCCGCCCGATCCGCCGGTGCCGATGGACAGCGACGTGGCGACGATTTTGGCGATCGGCAGGACCAGCACGATCCACAACGGAATCGTCAGCAGCCCGGTCTTGGTGGTCGCCAACTGCACCCAGCCGTAGCCGCTGCTCAGAACTTGCGGAATCGCCAAGCCCATCAAGCCGACCAGCAGCCCGCCGATAGTGGGCCACAACACTGGTCCGCCGCTGAGTCGCGAGGTCAGACCTTCGGTCGCATAAAAGATGCGCGCGAACAGATAACCCACCGCTGCCGCGACAATGCCGAGGACGACGAACCACAGCAGCGGCCATGGCCTCTCGAAGCGGTACTCGGCGTCGACGTAGCCGAACATCGGGTCGAAGCCCAAAAACGTGCCGAACACGGCGTAAGCCGTGGCGGAGGTGACGAAGCCGGGGTAGAGCACGCGGTATTCGAAGTCTTCGCGGTAGATGATCGATGCCGCCAGAACCGCGCCGCCGAGTGGTGCGCCGAAGATGGCGCCGATGCCGGCACCCACCCCCAACGACACCAGGATGCGGCCGTCCTCGTCGGAGAGATGCAATCGGCGGGTCAACAGCGAAGCGAAGCCGGCGGAGATTTGAGCCGTGGGACCCTCGCGGCCGGCCGAACCGCCCGAGCCGATGGTCAGCGCGCTGGAAACCAGCTTCACCAGTACGACCCGGGTCCGGATGTGGCGCGGATCGGTGTGGATCGCCTCGATCGCACTGTCGGTGCCATGCCCACTGGCTTCGGGGGCGAACTTGGCCACCAGCAACGCCGACACCAGCGCGCCCGCCGTCGTCACCAGCGGCAGCGCCCATGGCCTCTGGTAATGGGGCGAACCCGGACTCCCGCCCTCGACGAGCGGGGTGGGCAAATGGTATCCGGCCACATAGCCCAGCAAAAAATGAGTGGTGTAGCGCAGCGCCAGGTAGAACAGCACGGCACCGAGGCCGGCGACGATGCCGATGATGATGCCGAGCAGCAGCCATTTGTAGAGATATTCGAGATTTCTGATGAAGCGGCCCAACCGTCCGCCGCGGTCGGAATCGGAATCGGTGTCTTCTACCTCCAGCATCGCCAGTGACGTTAGCAGCGGCCGCGCCCGGGAATAATCGGACCGCGGTCCGGTTATACCGCTTAGCCAACTCGGAGGAGGTACAAATGCCGGCGATAACCGCAGACACGTTGACTTTGCCGCGGGTCTCCGCAGCCGGTCCGACCGACACGGAACGACCGGTCCGCTCAATCACCACCGGGCCGCACGGCTACGAGGGCGAAGGATTCCCGGTGGTCCGGGCGTTCGCCGGAGTCAGCGCCGCCGCGCTGGACCCGTTCGTGCACATGGACCAGATGGGCGAGGTGGAATATCAGCCCGGCGAGCCCCGGGGAACCGACTGGCATCCGCACCGCGGGTTCGAAACGGTCACCTACATGATCGACGGGCGGTTCGCACACCAGGACTCGCACGGCGGAGGCGGGCTGATCACCGACGGCGCCACCCAGTGGATGACGGCCGGCGCCGGCATTTTGCACATCGAGACCCCGCCGGCCGAACTGGTCGAAAGCGGCGGGTATGTTCCACGGCATCCAGCTCTGGGTGAACCTGCCGAAGAAGGACAAGTTCGCCGCACCGCGGTATCAGGCCATCGCAGGGCACCGACGTCGCCTTGCTGTCCTCCGGCGACGGCGGTGCGCTCATCCGCGTCATCGCCGGGGACCTCGACGGTCACCGCGGCCCCGGCGTGACCCATACGCCGATCACGATGGCGCACGCCACCATCGAACCCGGTGCGCAGCTGAACATTCCGTGGAACCGCGACCACAACGCGCTGGTCTACGTCCTGTCCGGGCGTGGATCGGTCGGCCCGATTCGACATCCGATCCAGCAGGGCCAATTGGCGGTCCTCGGTCCCGGCGACCGGATCACCGTCGCCGCCGAGCCCTCGCAGGAGTCACGCAGACCCGCGATGGAGGTGCTGATCCTGGGTGGCCGGCCGATCCGGGAGCCGGTTTTTCATTACGGGCCGTTCGTGATGAACACCAAGGCGGAGTTGATCGAAGCACTCGAGGATTTCCAGGCCGGAAAGTTCGGGAGCATTCCACCCAACGGGCTGATGCCCCACCGCGCCGCACGGCCACCGGCCAGCTAACAAGCGGCTTCGGTCAAGCGCAGCGGCCGCAATTGTGATATATGGCACAATTCATCCGTGGTGCAGCCCGCGAGTCGGGGACCGGGTCGCCCCCCTGCAGCGAAGGCGGCCGAGACGCGGAAGCGCATTTTGCGCGCTGCTCGCGAAGTGTTCAGCGAACGCGGATACGACGCGGCTACCTTCCAGGCGATCGCGATCCGCGCCGACCTGACCCGACCCGCGATCAACCACTACTTCTCCAACAAGCGCGCGCTATATCGGGAAGTGGCGAAGGAGACCAACGACGTGGTCGTCGCCGCGAGTATCCAGCGGGCACAGCGCGAGGCGACCCTGACCGCACAGGTGTCCGCGTTCATCGAAGCAGCCACGCGAGGCCGACATCGAAAACCGAACAGCGGCGGCATTTTTGATCACTGTCGCGTTGGAATCGCAGCGGCACCCCGACCTGAGCCATGAGGAAGCCGACTCGGTGCGCACCACCCGGGAGTTTCTGTCGTGGGCTATCGACGCCGCGATCAAGCGTGGCGAGCTGGATGCCGACACCGACGCCGCGGCGCTCACCGAGATGCTGATTGCGGTGCTGCTAGGAGTCGGTTTCTATGCCGGATTCGTCGCCAATCGGTACGCACTCGACCCGGTCACCCGTCAGTTGCAGGAGTTGCTGGCCGCCAGCCTCGCCCGGCGCCCCGAATCCGCGCAGTGATGTAGCGCACAAAACCATATAGCTTGCCTAACTTATTAGGTAGCATGGGGCGCGCTATGACTGATTTGCACGACGTGAGCTCAGTGCGGAGCGAAGGGGACAGCTGGGACATCACCGAAAGCGTCGGCGCCACCGCATTGAGCGTGGCCGCAGCGCGAGCGGTGGAGACGGCAACGGCTGATCCGCTGATCCGGGACGAATTCGCCTACTTGCTGGTGTCGTCGGCCGGTCGGCCGTGGGCCCGGCTGGCCAACCCCGATCTCGAGTGGATCGGCGACGACGAACACGGGCGACGATCCCATCGGCTGGCCTGTGACTACCAGGCGGTCCGCACGCATTTCTTCGACACTTACTTCGCCGACGCCGTCGCCGGGGGAGTCCGCCAGGCGGTGATCCTGGCCGCGGGGCTGGATTCGCGGGCCTACCGGCTGGATTGGCCGGGCGGTACCACGGTCTACGAGATCGACCAGCCTCAGGTGGTCGAGTACAAGACCGCCACGTTGGACGCGGCCGGCGCCGCGCCGAAGGCCACCCGCCGCACCGTGGCAGTGGACCTGCGCGACGACTGGCCGGCGGCGCTGTCTGCCGCGGGTTTCGACCGGACCCGGCCCACCGCCTGGCTGGCCGAGGGCCTATTGCCCTACCTGCCGGCCGAAGCTCAGGACCGGCTGTTCGAGATGCTCACCGAGCTGAGCGCGCCCGGCAGCCAGGTGGCCGTCGAGGCGTTCAGCCTCGGCACGGGCGACCCCGAGCGACGGCGTGCGGGGCGACGTGCTCGCTTTGAGCGGATGCGCGAACGCCTCGGCCTCGACATCAACGTCGAAACCCTGACCTACCAGGAAAGCGACCGCGCGGATGCCGCCGAATGGCTGACCGCGCACGGGTGGCAGGTGCATGCGGTGAGCAACGCCGACGAAATGGCCCGACTGGGCCGGCCGATACCCGCGGACCTGGCCGAAGAGTCTTTCACCACCAGGCTGCTGCGGGCCCAGCTCGCCGCAGCGGACTGATCACGACACGCATTTTGCAGGAGGCGGGACCAACATGAGCACCTTGCGCACCCACGACGACACCTGGGACATCGCCACCAGCGTCGGCAGCACGGCGGTGATGGTGGCCGCCGCCCGAGCCGTCGAAACCGATCGCCCCGATGCACTGATCCGCGACCCCTACGCCAGGCTGCTAGTCAGCGAGGCCGGCACCGGCGTGTGGGAAAGCATGCTCGACGACTCCCTGCTCGCCAAGGTCGAGTCGATCGACCCGGAAGGGGCTGCGGTGCTCCAACACATGCGCAGCTACCAGGCGGTCCGCACGCACTTCTTCGACGCCCACTTCACCGGGGCGGTGGCCGCCGGCATCCGGCAGGTGGTGATCTTGGCGTCCGGGCTGGACTCGCGCGCGTACCGGCTGGACTGGCCGGCCGGCACCACGGTCTACGAAATCGACCAGCCCAAGGTGCTGGAATACAAATCGGCCACGCTCGCGGCGAACGGCGCGACCCCGTCGGCCGATCGCCACGAGGTGCCGATCGACCTGCGTCAGGACTGGCCGGCCGCCCTCGTCGGCGCTGGCTTCGACCCGAAGGCGCCGACGGCCTGGCTGGCCGAAGGCCTGCTGATGTATCTGCCCGCCGACGCCCAGGACCGGCTGTTCGCCCAGATCACCGAGCTGAGCGCGCCGGGCAGCCGGATCGCGGTGGAAACCGCGGCCAGTCACGCCGACGAGCGGCGGCAGGAGATGCGGGATCGGTTCCAGGGGTTGGCGGACAAGCTCGGCATCCAGCAGAGCGTCGACATCCAGGACCTGATCTACCACGACGAGGATCGCGCGGAAGTCGTCGACTGGCTCAACGACCACGGCTGGCGGGCCACGCGCGCAGAACTCCGGCGACGAGATGCGCCGGCTGGACCGGTGGGTGGATGGCGTGCCACTGGCCGACGACAAGGATGCCTTCGCGCAGTTCGTGACTGCGGAACGGGCATGAGCGCGCCGGGTCGGTCCGACGGCGACACCTGGGACATCGCGACCAGTGTCGGAGCGACCGCGGTCATGGTGGCTTCCGCCCGCGCGGCCGAGACGGCCAGCGAGCAGCCGCTGATCCGCGACGAGTTCGCGCAGCTGCTGATCGACGGCCCGGAACTCGCGCAGTTGGTGGCCCAGATGTCGACGACCTACACCGCCGATCCCGAGTTGGCGGCGGTCCGCGCACACATGGTCAACTACCAGGCCGCGCGCACGCACTACTTCGACGCCTACTTCGCGGCTGCGGCCGCAGCCGGCATCCGCCAGCACGTCATCCTGGCGGCCGGGCTCGACTCGCGGGCCTACCGGCTGGACTGGCCGGCCGGGACCCGCGTGTACGAAGTCGACCAGCCAAAGGTGCTGGAGTACAAAGCCGCAACGTTGGCCGCCCATGGCGTGCAGCCGGTGGTCGACCGGCACGAGGTGCCGGCCGACCTCCGCTTTGACTGGCCGAAGACGTTGCGTGGCAAGGGGTTCGACCCTGAACAGCGCACCGCGTGGCTGGCCGAAGGCCTGTTGATGTTCCTGCCGGGCGACGCCGAGGACCGGTTGTTCACCGACATCGACGCGCTCAGCGCTCCGGGCAGCCGGGTCTGCATCGAGGACTTCACCTTCGACGACGCGGCACGCGAGGCATACGAGAAGCGCCGCGCCAAGACCGACGAACTACGCCAGCGGCTCGGCGACGAGAACGTCTTCGACCCCGGCGACCTGTGGTACACCGAGGACGAGCGCTGCGATCCGGCGGCCTGGTTCGACACGCATGGCTGGCACGTCGAATCGTTGTCCGGCCGCGACTACCTGACCCAGGTGGGTCGTCCGTTGCCGGAGGAACCCAACGTTGCGGCGACATTCCGGGCGGTCTTCATCTCCGGCGAAAAGCCCTGAGCATGCGGACCCGCGACGACTCCTGGGACATCGCAACCAGCGTGGGGGCAACCGCGGTCATGGTCGCGTTGGCCCGCGCTGCCGAGACGGCCAGTGATAACCCGTTGATCCGCGACCAGTTCGCTGGGGCGCTGGTTTCGACACCTGAGCTGGCCGAGGTGTGCCAGCGGGTGGCGTCGTGGTGGTCCGACCGTCCCGCAGAAGACGCCGAGGACGCTGAAGACGTCGACCTCACCGTCGACATCCAGCAGATGGTCAACTACCAGGCGGTGCGCACCCACTTTTTCGACGCGTACTTCACCGCCGCGGCGCAGGCAGGCATCCGCCAGGTGGTGATCCTGGCTGCCGGTCTGGATTCCCGCGCCTACCGGCTGGACTGGCCCGCGGGCACCGTCGTGTATGAGATTGACCTGCCCAAGGTGCTGCAGTACAAGTCCGAGACGTTGGCCGCCCATGGCGTCGAACCGAGCACCACTCGCCGTGCAGTGCCCGTCGACCTACGCCACGACTGGCCAAAAGCGTTGCGCGACGAGGGCTTCGATGCGACTCAGCCGACGGCCTGGCTGGCCGAGGGGCTGTTGCCGTTCCTGCCCGCCGAGGCCCAGGATTCGATGTTCGCCGCGGTCGACGAGCTGAGCGCAGTCGGCAGCCAGGTGGCTGTCGAGGTTTTCGGCGTCGACGAGGAGCAGCGCAACGAGATCGCCGCGAGGTTGGCGAAGTTGCGGGCGGTGCGCGAAAAGCGCGGCGAGGATGTCTCGTTCAGCCCCTTCGAACTGTGGTTCGAGCACGAGGGGCGATCCGACCCGGCCGAATGGTTTTCCGCCCACGGGTGGACCACGCAAAGCATCGACAGCGGTATGGAGGCGACGCGACTCGGACGAGCGCCGACCGGTGATGACCCGCGGTTCAAGAACAAGTTCGTGGTGGCGCAAAAGACCTGACGGCACCTGTTGGCCCAACCGGGTGGTTGATTAGGATTGGGCTTTCGCCGGTCAGGAAGGGAACCCGATGACCACCGAAGCCACCCCCAACACCCCCGCAAGCGCGCCCGCACCCCCGAGCCCCGGCGTCGCAGCCGGATCGGAAATCCCCGGCATCGTCGCTCACCTGCGACAGACGTATGCCACCGGGAAGACCCGCAGCGTCGAATGGCGACGAACCCAGCTCCACGCGCTGGAGAAGATGATGACGGAGAACGAGCCGGCGATCGCCTCCGCGCTGGAAAAGGATCTGGACCGCAGCCCGTTCGAGGCCTGGCTGGCCGACTCCGCGACCACCGCGGGCGAGGCGCGGTATGCGGCCAAGAACGTCAAGAAGTGGATGCGCCGCAAGTACCGTCTGCTCGAGCTGGCGCAACTGCCCGGCCGCGGCTGGGTGGAGTACGAGCCCTACGGCACCGTGCTGATCATCGGTGCCTGGAACTACCCGTTCTACTTGACGCTCGGCCCGGCGGTTGGAGCGATCGCCGCGGGAAATGCCTTGGTGCTCAAGCCATCCGAGATTGCTCCGGCATCGTCGGCGCTGATGGCCGAGCTGATTCCGCGCTACTTGGACAGAGACGCGATCGCGGTCGTCGAGGGCGACGGCGCGGTGAGCCAGGAGTTGATTGCGCAGGGCTTCGACCGGGTGCTGTTCACCGGCGGCACCGAGATCGGCCGCAAGGTCTACGAGGGCGCCGCACCACACCTGACGCCGGTCACCCTCGAGCTCGGCGGCAAAAGCCCGGTGATCGTGGCAGCGGATGCCGACGTCGACGTCGCCGCCAAGCGGATCGCCTGGATCAAGCTGCTCAACGCCGGCCAGACCTGCGTGGCGCCGGACTACGTGCTGGCCGACGCGAAGATTCGCGACGAACTCGTCGACAAGATCGGCGAGGCCATCACGAAGTTCCGGTCGAAGGAGAACAACGGCCTGCGGATCGTCAACCAGCGCCAGTTCGATCGGCTGACCGAATACCTGGCGACGACCAAGGGCAAGGTTGCGTTGGGGGGCAACTCCGACGCCTCGACGCTGCGCCTTGAGCCGACCGTGGTCGTCGATCCCGACCCCGACGAACCGCTGATGAGCAACGAGATCTTCGGACCCATCCTGCCGGTGATCTCGGTTCAATCGCTCGATGACGCAATACGTTTCGTCAACTCGCGGCCCAAGCCGCTGTCGGCGTACCTGTTCACCAAGACGCGTGCGGTGCGTGAGCGGGTGATCAGGGAGGTGCCTGCGGGCGGCATGTTGGTCAACCACCTGGCCTTCCAGGTGTCGACGGCCAAGCTGCCGTTCGGCGGCGTCGGCGCATCGGGTATGGGCGCCTACCACGGCCGGTGGGGCTTCGAAGAGTTCAGCCACCGCAAGTCGGTGTTGACCAAACCGACCCGACCCGACTTATCCAGCTTCGTCTACCCGCCGTATACAGATAGGGCGTGGAAGTTGGCGCGCCGGCTTTTCTAGCGTTTGTCGGCTCGCTTGAATCCGCTGGTCACTGAGGATCGAGAGATAGGAACGTCATGCCCGGAGTGCAGGATCGCGTCGTCGTCGTCACCGGAGCCGGCGGTGGCCTGGGCCGCGAATACGCGCTGACCCTCGCCAAGGAAGGCGCCAGCGTCGTGGTCAACGACCTCGGCGGTGCCCGCGACGGCACCGGCGCCGGACACAACATGGCCGATCACGTCGTCGACCGAGATCAAGGACGCCGGCGGACGCGCGGTCGCCAACTACGACAGCGTCGCCGAGCCCGAGGGCGCGGAGAACATCATCAAGACCGCTCTCGACGAGTTCGGCAAGGTCGACGGCGTGGTGAGCAACGCCGGCATCCTGCGCGACGGCACCTTCCACAAGATGATCGTTCGAGAACTGGGATTCGGTGCTCAAGGTGCATCTCTACGGCGGTTACAACGTGATCCGCGCCGCGTGGCCGCATTTCCGCGAGCAGAGCTTACGGGCGCGTGGTCGTCGCCACCTCGACCAGCGGGCTGTTCGGCAACTTCGGCCAGGCCAACTACGGCGCAGCCAAGCTCGGTCTGGTCGGTTTGATCAACACGCTGGCCCAGGAGGGCGCCAAGTACAACATCAAGGCCAACGCGCTGGCGCCGATCGCGGCCACCCGGATGACCGAGGACATCCTGCCGCCCGAGGTGCTGAAGAACCTGACGCCGGAGTTCGTCGCGCCGGTCGTCGCCTACCTGTGCACCGAAGAGGTGCCCGACACCGGGTCGATCTTCATCGTCGGCGGCGGCAAGGTGCAGCGCACCGCGCTGTTCCAGAACGAGGGCGTCACCTTCAAGACGCCACCGTCGGTCGACGACATCGCCGCGCACTGGTCCGAGATCGACGACCTGTCCGCCGCGAAGCAGGCGAATTTCTCGATCCGGTAAATCGAAGTCTCATGAAAGCCTGTGTAGTACAGGAGCTTTCGGGACCATCCGGGCTTGGTCTACACCGATGTCGATGACGTCGCCGGCAACGACGACACGATTGTCGTCGACGTCCGCGCCGCCGGAGTGTGCTTTCCCGACCTGCTGCTGAGCAAGGGCGAGTACCAGCTGAAGCTGCCGCCGCCGTTCATTCCCGGCATGGAGGCCGCCGGTGTGGTGCACTGGGCGCCGGAGGACTCGGAATTCAAAGTGGGTGACCGGGTCTCGGCGTTCGGTGTGCTCGGCGGCTACGCCGAGCAGGTGATCGTTCCGTTGGCGCAACGTGACCCGCAGTCCGGCGGAACTCGATGACGCCGAAGCGGTGTCGCTGCTGGTGAACTACAACACCATGTACTTCGCGCTGGCCCGGCGTGCCGCGATGCGGCCGGGTGACAGCGTGCTGGTGTTGGGCGCGGCCGGTGGCGTGGGCACCGCGGCGATCCAGGTGGCCAGGGCGATGGGCGCCAGTAAGGTGATCGCGGTGGTGCATCGCACGGGCGCAACGGATTTCGTCGAGTCGCTGGGCGCCGACGTGGTGCTGCCGTTGACCGACGGCTGGGCTCAGGCGGTGCGCGAGCACACCGACGGTCGCGGCGTGGACATCGTGGTCGACCCGGTCGGCGGGCAGGCCTTCGACGATGCCGATCCGGGTGTTGGCCATCGACGGCAAGCTGCTGGTCATCGGGTTCGCCGCGGGCGCCATTCCGACCGTCAAGGTCAACCGGCTGCTGCTGCGCAACGTCGGCGTGCTCGGCGTCGCCTGGGGCGAGTATCTGCATCAGGTGCCCGGTTCGGCGGCGCTGTTCGCCTGGGGTCTGGGCCAACTGGTCTCGCTGGGCTTGAAACCGCCTCCGCCGCAACGCTATCCGCTGTCGAAGGGCAGTGCCGCGTTGCAGTGCTCTCGCCGACGGCGGGGTGTTCGGCAAGCTGGTGCTGGAGCCTTAAGCCAGCCCCAGCCGGCTGGTTACGGCGCGTTCCGTTTCCCCCGTTACTAGAACAGACCCGAGAAGTCAGCGGATATCTGTGAGAACGCGTGTTCGACGACCGCGAATGCGAAACCGGCGAACAGCGTGCCCATCCCGGTGTCAGCCGCGATCGGCAAGCCGAGCGCGTCGAGGAGGTCACCGTTCGACAAGTTGTCGGTGAACAGCGAAAGGTCGTATGCCGGAAGGCTGGTCAGCAGGGCATTCGCTATGTCGGCCAACGGCAGCAGAGTTGAATACGCTGCCGATGCCGCACTCGAGATCGCGTTAACCAACTCGGTGAAGGTCGCTGCCGGATCAGCGGCGTCGGCCGACAATGCCGACAGCAGATCCGTGAAGCTCGTCGCCGAGGAGGTCGCCGGATCCAGCGCCGCCGAGTAGGGGTCGGTGCCGCTGATCAAGTTCTGGAAGCCTTGCTCGGTGTCGGTGGCCAGGGTGCTGAGCACTGTGGACAGGCTGACGTCGGGGAACAGCCCGAACGGGGTGGCCACGTTCGCCGGTGAATCGGGCGTCACGGAGTAGCCGAGGCTGCCGTCGCCGTAGCCCAGGTTGATCAGGTACGTCAGGTCGGGCCCGAGCAATTCTTGGAGCCGTGTCGGTAGCAGCGACACCAGCGGCGCAGTCTCGTCGATCATGTAGTAGTTGGTGAGGCTGTCGGTGGTGCCGTCCGCGGCCGAGCCCGGGAGCAGAATCGCATTGGCGATCTGCTCGGCCGTGGGGCCGCCGTGGCCGGGTTCAAACCCGTTGAGATAGACGCCGTGAAGCGTTCCGATGCCCAAAAAGGCGTTGAGGTCGGACAGGAAGTCGATCGGGTAGCGCGGAAAGTCCGCGAAGCCATCATATTCCAGTGAGTAGATCGAGGTCACGTAATCATCGGCCGGGGTGGCGTTGTCGAAGACAAAACCCAGGCTCGGGAGGTTCAACGGATCGGAGACTGTGTGGCCCGACGTCGTTTCGAAGCCGGCGAAGCGCTCAAGCGCCCCGCCGTTGGGATTGCTGGGGTCAGCGAGCAGCAGGAATTGCAGCCCGGAGTCTGGCTGCGGCGTGCCGCTGGGGTCGAGTTGCTCCATGACGTAGCTGGCGATCGTGGAGCTCTGCGAGTAGCCGAACACCGTTGATGCGTTTCCGGCTGCCTGGTCGGCGGCGATCGTATTCTCCAGGATGGTCATGCCTTGACCGACCGATGAGCTCTGATCCGGAAAGCCATCGGCAGTCTGTGGGGTAGTTCAGAAGCAATTGGTGGACGCCGGCGCCGGTCAGCGGATAGAGCCCCTCCGGCGTAAAGACGCCCTCGCCATAGAATCCGATGTCGGAGGGCACGGTTGAGGTGGCCCCGTAGAACGTGAGGTCGGGGTAGAGATGCGTGTACTCGTTGTCGAGGTACTGCCCGTTAGCGGCCGCCACGTATAAGGCGCCGGGGATCGGTACGCCGCTGGCGCCGATCACCAACCCGATGTCTTCGCCGTCCGCGTGCGCGATCGTCGGATTCATCATCGCGGTCAGCCCCAAGACGCCGGCACCGCAGGTTGCCAGCAGACCGGTCGCCAACAAGCTAATACCGCGGCCTGGCATTCGAGCCTCCCCTTGGAAGGCGCCGTACCGCTGACCGGTGGCGGCGCGGTCTTGTCCGCCGTGACTAGAACAGACCCGAGAAGTCGGCTGTGATCGAGCTGAGTGCACTCGTGATGATGTCGTATTCGAAGCCGGCTGCCAGCGTGTTCAGCGCCGTGTCCGCCGCGATCGGCAAACCGAGCGCGTCGAGGAGATCACCGCTGGCCAGGTTGGTGGTAAACAGCCCGAGCTCGTACGCGGGAGCGCTGGTCAACAGGAGATTCACGATGTCTGCCGTTGGCAGCAGGATGGAATACAGTGTCGAGGCCGCACTCGAGATCGCGTTGACGAAGTCGGTAAACGACGCTGCCGGGTTTGCGGCGTCAGCCGACAATGCCGACAACAGATCCGTAAAGCTCTGCCCCGACGACGCCGGGTCCAGCGCAGCCGAGTAGGGGTCTGTTCCGCTCATCAAGTTCTGGACGCCCTGCTCGGTGTCGGTGACTAGTGTGCTGAGCACTGTCGACAAGCTGACGTCGGGGAACAAGCCGAACGGGGTGGGCACGTTCGCTGCTGTATCGGAGTAGCCGAGACTGCCGTCGCCGTAGCCCAGGTTGATCAGATAAGTCAGGTCGGGCCCGAGCAGCTCTTGCAGCGATTGCGGCAACAGACTCACCAGCGGCGGAGTCTCGTCAATCATGTAGTAGTTGGTGAGGCTGTCCGTGGTGCCGTCGAGCGCGGAGCCCGGCAGCAGAGTCGCGCTGGCAATCTGTTCGGCCGTGGGGCCGCTGCCGTCGACGCCGCCATTGAGATACGTGCCGTGGATCTCTGCGAAACCCAGAAACGCGTTGAGGTCAGAGAAGAAGTCCAGCGGGTAGCGCGGGAAGTCGGCTAAGCCGTCGTATTCCAGCGTGTAAATGTCGGTCGGGAACGCGTCGGAGGGCGTTGCGCCGTCGAACGAGACGCCAACACTCGGGAGGTTCAGCTCATCCTGGACGGTCTGACCCGATACCGTTTCGAAACCGTTGAAGCGCTCAAGTAAGCCGCCGTTGGGATTGTTGGGGTCACCGATCAGCAGGAACTGCAGGTCGCCTAGCGGGATAGAGCTGCCGCCCGGTGTGTCGGACGGGTTGAGCAGCTCCATCACCTGGCTGGATATGATGCTGCTCTGCGAGTAGCCGAACACCGTCGAAGCGTCACCGGCTGCCAGATTGCTGTTGATCGCGTTTTCCAGGATGGTCACGCCTTGGCCCACCGATGTGCTCTGGTCCGAAAAGCCATTGGAGTCGAGGGGGTAGTTGATGTACAAGCTGTGCACGCCCTCTATCGGGTACCACCCTTCTGGCGTGTACAGGCCGTTCGCATAGGGATCGGGGTAGGTGGTGTCGGGATAATTGGGGTGGAGGGGGTTATCGATGTACAGGTTGTTAGCGGCCTCCACGTATCCCGGGCCGGGGATGGGTGTGCCGCTACCGCCGATGACCAACCCGATGTCTTCGCCGTCCGCGTGAGCGGACGCCGGATTCATCATCGCGCTCACACCCACGATGCCGGCACCGGCCGTTGCCACCAGTCCTAAACCCAGCCAACGGAGCTTGCGGTCTGACATTTGGGACCTCCCGGACTTTGGGCGGAGTCGTCAAGGCAAGCAGTTGCCCCAGCGGTGCGGGTATTCAACATATGTTTTACTCCTCTTTTGCTTCAGCGTCTAAGAAATACACAGGATTTCCTTGCGAAAAACTCAGTACGTGCTGTCGGCGCCCACAGGTTGTACTTCAGCCCCACAAGACTCAGCAGCCTCGTCAATCACTGCGTGGAGGGGTGACTGTCGTCTGCAAACTTGATGGCGCGGGTGATATCAACGCCGCGGTGATATCGCATACGCCGTCGGTTCTAAACACCATGTGGTGGCCGGTGCTAGGTGCTGATGTGTCGGGTGTGAACTAGCCCAACAGCGCGGTGCGCAGCCGGACCACGTCCGCCTCCGCGATCCCGGCGCTGCGCAGGTAGCCATCGAGCGAGCCGAAGTTGTCGTCGATGGTCCGCCGCGCGGCGTCAAGGTACTCCGCTCGCACGCCGAGAACCTCTTCGGACAGCCGGGCCTCGGTGAACGAAATCAGCTCCGGTGTCACCTCGACGTCGGACCGCTGCTGGATCGCGTCCAGGATCCGGTCCCGCAACTGGGGAACCGCCTGGTTGCTGCGCAGGAAGTCGGCGACGATCGCGTCGCGATCGACACCAGCGGCTTCCAGTACCACGGCGACAGTGAAGCCGGTGCGGTCCTTGCCGGCGAAACAGTGCGCGAGCACCGGTGCGCCCGTCGGCCAGCAGGGTGACGACGCGGTGCAGCGCCCGCTGCGCGCCGGGATAGCGTGGGGAACCTGCTGTACTCGTCGATCATGTAGCGGGTGGCGGCCTCGCTGACCGGCTCGTCGTCGGGCTTGTCTTCCAGCAGCCGCCGGAATGCGTGCTCGTGGGGCGCTTCGCCGTCCGGGTTGACCGCGTCGGGCCGAGGTCGGGGAAGGGCAACAGATGGATGTCGACGCCGTCGGGCACCCGGCCCGGGCCGCGGCGCTCTACCTCGCTGCGCGACCGCAGGTCGGCGACGTCGGTGATGCCCAAACGGTCATAGCCGTCGCGGCCGCTCGTCGTCGAGATGGCTCAGCTCGCTGGACCGGAACAGCCGACCCGGCCGCAGCACGCCGGTGCTGTCGGCGACGTCGCGAAAGTTCCAGGCTCCCGCAGATCCCGCACGCTCGAGGCCATCTTCAGGTGACCGCCGCGGCGAAAGCGCTTTGCTCCCGGCCGATTTCGGCGCGCGCGATGGTGCGCATGTGCACCTCGTCGGGCCCGTCGAAGATGCGCATCGCGCGATGCCAGCCGTACATGCCGGGCCAGCGGCGATGTCGTCGCTGACGCCGGCCGCCGCCGTGCACCTGGATGGCGCGGTCGATGACGTCGCAGGCCACCTGCGGGGCCACCGCCTTGATCTGCGAGACCAGCAGGTGAGCGGCCCTGTTGCCGTGCTGGTCGATGGTCCAGGCCGCCTTCTCGCACAGCAGCCGGGCCTGGTCGATCTCGTTGCGGGACTTGGCGATTGCCTGCTGCACCAGGCCCTGCTCGGCCAGCGGCCGGCCGAATGCGATCCGGGTGCGGGCCCGGTCGCACCATCAGGGCCAGCGCACGTTCGGCCCCGCCGAGCGCGCGCATGCAGTGGTGGATGCGGCCCGGGCCCAGCCGGGCCTGGGCGATCGCGAAGCCGGCGCCCTCTTCGCCGAGCAGGTTGGTGGCCGGCACCCGGACGTTGTCGTAGATGATCTCGCAGTGCCCGGGCTGGTCCTGGTAGCCGAAGACCGACGTCGAGCGGACGACGGTCACGCCCGGGCGTGTCGATCGGCACCAGGACCATCGACTGCTGCTGGTGGCTGGCCGCCTCCGGGTTGGTGCGGCCCATCACGATCAGGATCTTGCAGCGCGGGTCCGCCGCGCCCGACGTCCACCACTTGCGGCCGTTGATCACGTAGTCGTCGCCGTCGCGCACGATCGAGGTCTCGATGTTGCGGGCGTCGCTGCTGGCGACCGCCGGCTCGGTCATCGAGAAGCGCGCTGCGGATCTCGCCGTTCAGCAACGGCTCCAGCCACTGCTTGCGCTGCTCCTCGGTGGCGAACAGGTGCAGGGTCTCCATGTTGCCGGTGTCGGGTGCCGCGCAGTTGATCGCCTCGGGCGCGATCTCCAGGCTCCAGCCGGTCAGCTCGGCCAGCGGCGCGTACTCCAGGTTGGTCAGGCCCGACTCGGCCGGCAGGAACAGGTTCCACAGGCCGGCGCTCTTGGCCTTGGTCTTCAGTTCCTCGATGATCGGCGGAACGGTGTGATCGTTCGGGCCGGCCTCGTCGCGGTACTTGTCGTAGTCGGCCTCGGCCGGAAAGACGTAGTCGGTCATGAAGTCGGACAGCCGCTTGTGGTAGTCGCTGGCTTTGGCCGACATCGCGAAGTCCATGCCCGCCACGATAGGACACCGCGGATCGCGAGCACGATAGACCCCATGACCGAGAACCGTCCGCCGCTCCCGCCGTTCACCCTCGAAACGGCGATCCAGAAAGTTCAGGCCGCCGAGGACCTGTGGAACACCCGCGACCCCGAGCGGGTCAGCCTGGCTTACACCGTCGACTCGCAGTGGCGCAACCGCGACGAACACGTCGTCGGCCGCGACGAGATCGTGGCCTTCCTGACCCGGAAATGGCAGCGCGAGCACGACTACGTGCTGCGCAAGGGTCTGTGGAGTTTTCACGACAACCGGATCGCCGTGCGGTTCCAGTACGAATGCCACGACGCGGCCGGGCAGTGGTGGCGCAGCTACGGCAACGAGTTGTGGGAGTTCTCCGACGCCGGGCTGATGGCCCGCCGCGAGGCCAGCATCAACGACGTGGCGATCGACGAATCGCAGCGCCGCTACTTCGGGCCTCGCGCCGAGGCGGAGCACGGCCAAGACTTCCCGCTCTGGTGACTGCGGCTAGGGTGAGTGCCGATCTACCGGGGTAGGGGAGTACAGGAAGTAGATGTACGCGCCATGACAGATACGCAGACGACGGTCGGGGTGGTCGCCGAGTCCGGGACCGACGAGCGACGGGTCGCGCTGGTGCCCAAGGCGGTCGGCGCCGCTGGTGAACAGCGGGGTCGCGGTCGTGGTCGAGTCCGGTGCCGGCGAAGGCGCGCTGCTTCCCGACGACCTCTACACCGAGGCCGGCGCGACCATCGGCGACGCCTGGGCGGCCGACGTCGTCGTCAAGGTCGCGCCGCCGACCGCCGACGAGGTCGGCAGGCTGCGCAGCGGCCAGACCCTGATCGGCTTCCTGGCGCCGCGCAACGCCGACAACTCGATCGGCGCGCTGAAGCAGGCCGGTGTGCAGGCGTTCGCGCTGGAGGCCATCCCGCGGATCTCGCGCGCGCAGGCGATGGACGCGCTGTCGTCGCAGGCCAACGTCGCCGGCTACAAGGCCGTGCTGCTGGCGGCCTCGGAGTCGACCCGGTTCTTCCCGATGCTGACGACGGCGGCCGGCACGGTGAAGCCGGCCACCGTGCTGGTGCTCGGCGTCGGTGTGGCCGGGCTGCAGGCGCTGGCCACGGCCAAGCGGCTCGGCGCGCGCACCACCGGCTACGACGTGCGCCCCGAGGTGGCCGACCAGGTGCGCTCGGTGGGCGCGCAGTGGCTGGACGTCGGCATCGACGCGGCCGGTGAGGGTGGGTACGCCCGCGAGCTCACCGAAGAGGAACGCGCCGCAGCAGCAGAAGGCGCTGGAGAAGGCGATCAGCGGGTTCGACGTGGTGATCACCACCGCGCTGGTCCCGGGTCGTCCGGCGCCGCGGCTGGTGACCGCCGCGGCCGTGGAAGGCGATGAAGCCCGGCAGCGTGGTGGTCGACCTCGCCGGGGAGACCGGCGGCAACTGCGAGCTCACCGAACCCGGGCAGACGGTCGTCAAGCACGACGTCACCATCGCCTCGCCGCTGAACCTGCCGGCGACCATGCCCGAGCACGCCAGCGAGCTGTACAGCAAGAACATCACGGCGCTGCTGGACCTGCTGATCAAGGACGGCAAGCTGGCCCCGGACTTCGACGACGAAGTCGTCGCGGCATCGTGTGTGACCCGCGACGGCGGAGAGGACTCCTAATGCACGGGATGTACGACGAACTACTGGCCAACCTGGCGATCCTGGTGCTGTCCGGGTTCGTCGGGTTCGCGGTGATCTCCAAGGTGCCCAACACGCTGCACACCCCGCTGATGTCGGGGACCAACGCCATCCACGGCATCGTGGTGCTCGGCGCGCTGGTGGTGTTCGGCGAGGTCGAGCATCCGTCGCTGGCGGTGCAGATCATCCTGTTCGTCGCGGTGGTGTTCGGCACGCTGAACGTCATCGGCGGCTTCATCGTCACCGACCGGATGCTGGGCATGTTCAAGGGCAAGAAGAAGCAGCTGCCGGCCGAAGACCGAGGAGCCGGCCGCCAAATGAACTACCTGGTCGATCGTCCTCTACATCATCTCGTTCGCGCTGTTCATCTACGGCCTGATGGGCCTGACCGGGCCCAAGACCGCGGTGCGCGGCAACCTGATCGCCGCGGTCGGCATGGCGATCGCCGTGACGGCGACGCTGATCAAGATCCGCCACACCGATCAGTGGGTGCTGATCATCGCCGGCCTGGTGGTGGGTGTGGTGCTCGGCGTGCCGCCGGCACGCTAGACCAAGATGACCGCCATGCCGCAGCTGGTGGCGTTCTTCAACGGCGTCGGCGGCGGCACCGTCGCGCTCATCGCGCTCGCGGAATTCATTGAGACGAAGGGCTTTTCGGCCTTCAAGCACGGCGAGTCGCCGACCGTGCACATCGTGGTGGCGTCGTTGTTCGCCGCGATCATCGGGTCGATCTCGTTCTGGGGATCGATCATCGCGTTCGGCAAGCTGCAGGAGATCATCTCCGGATCGCCGATCGGCTTCGGCAAGGCGCAGCAGCCGGTCAACCTGCTGCTGCTGGTCGCGGCTGTCGCCGCCGCGGTCGTCATCGGCCTGCACGCGCATCCCGGCAGCGGCGGGGTGTCGCTGTGGTGGATGATCGGCCTGCTCGCCGCTGCCGGTGTGCTGGGCCTGATGGTGGTGCTGCCGATCGGCGGCGCCGACATGCCGGTGGTCATCTCGCTGCTCAACGCGATGACCGGGTTGTCGGCCGCGGCCGCGGGTTTGGCGCTGAACAACACCGCGATGATCGTCGCCGGCATGATCGTCGGCGCCTCGGGTTCGATCCTGACCAACCTGATGGCCAAGGCGATGAACCGCTCGATCCCGGCGATCGTCGCCGGCGGGTTCGGCGGCGGCGGCGTGGCGCCCAGCGGCGGCGACGGCGGCGGCGACAAGACCGTCAAGGCGACCTCGGCCGCCGATGCCGCGATCCAGATGGCCTACGCCAACCAGGTGATCGTGGTCCCGGGCTACGGGCTGGCCGTCGCGCAGGCCCAGCACGCCGTCAAGGACATGGCGGCCCTGCTGGAGAACAAGGGTGTGACGGTGAAGTACGCGATCCACCCGGTCGCCGGCCGGATGCCCGGGCACATGAACGTGCTGCTGGCCGAGGCCGAGGTCGACTACGACGCGATGAAGGACATGGACGACATCAACGACGAGTTCGCCCGCACCGACGTCGCGATCGTCATCGGCGCCAACGACGTCACCAACCCGGCGGCGCGCAACGATGCCTCCAGCCCGATCTACGGCATGCCGATCCTCAACGTGGACAAGGCCAGGTCGGTGATCGTGCTCAAGCGGTCGATGAACTCAGGGTTCGCCGGCATCGACAACCCGCTGTTCTACGGCGAGGGCACCACGATGCTGTTCGGGGACGCCAAGAAATCGGTGACCGCGGTCGCCGAGGAACTCAAAGCGCTCTAGGGCTCGCGCTACTTAAACGGGCGGGTAGGCCGGCGGCGGGTAACCCTGGCCGTCGGTGACACCCCGCAAACCCCACGTGAAGTACTTGAAGTAGAACTCGAGTTCGTCGGAAACGTCGTAGCTCGGATCCGGATCCATTTGACCACCCTCTCGGCTCGGCTCAATCGTCTAGCGACGCGTGACGTGACTCGTTCCGAAGTCTAGTCCGTCAGGACAATGTGCAACAGGGAACAACGGCCCTGCCTAGACTATCCAACTAGTTGATTGACACCGGGCGCTCCCGGCCTGCCGAATAGCGAGTAGACATGCCATCCGAGAACGGGCTCTCCCGCCGCGAGGAGTTGCTGACTGTTGCCACCAAGCTGTTCGCCGCCCGCGGCTACCACGGCACCCGGATGGACGACGTCGCCGACGTGGTCGGGCTGAACAAGGCCACCGTCTACCACTACTACGCCAGCAAGTCGCTGATCCTCTACGACATCTATCAGCAGGCCGCCGAACGCACGCTGGCCGCCGTCCACGACGACCCGTCGATGTCTGCCCGCGAGGCGCTCTACCAGTACACGGTGCGGCTGCTCAACCAGATCGCGGCCAACCCGGAAGGCGCGGCGGTGTACTTCCAGGAGCAGCCCTACATCACCGAGTGGTTCACCGAGGAGCAGGTCGCCGCGGTCCGCGAGAAGGAAACCCAGGTCTACGAGCACGTGCACGGGCTGATCGACCGGGGTATCGCCAGCGGCGAGTTCTACGAATGCGACTCCCACGTCCTGGCGCTCGGCTACATCGGGATGACGCTCGGCGCGTACCGATGGCTGCGGCCGAGCGGACGCCGCAGCGCCAAGGAGATCGCCGCCGAGTTCAGCACCGCGCTGCTGCGCGGCTTGATCCGCGACGAGGCGGTCCGTAACGAGTCACCGCTCGGGCGTCAGAACCGAAATCGGTACAGCCGGTCGTAGTTCCTGAACCAGGGAACGGCGCACACCAACCTAAAAAGCACCCGTTGAGGCTTCAGCGTGATCTTGGCCGGGTCGACGAAAATGTTTGCGTCAACGAGTTTCAGCCGAGGGATCCACTCGGGCAATTCGCGGCCGTCGTGAGTACCCCACTTGACGATTCCCGCCGTCATGAACCGTGAAAACAACGGGGCCGACGCCGACAGCAGGTCGGCCAACAGTTCGCCGGTGCCGAATCGATCGGTCAGCCGCTGCAACAGATCGCGGATCTCGGCTTCGGTGAGGTACATCAGCAGGCCCTCGGCGACGATCAGGGTAGGACGACCGGTCGGGATCCGGTCCAGCCAGCTTGGTTCGGCGATCGATGACCCGATCATGGTGTAGCCCGGGCGGTCGGTGTAGAGCCGTCGCCGCAGTGCGATGACGTCCGGCACGTCGACGTCGAACCAGGACACCCCCGACGGCACGTCGAGGCGAAACGCGCGACTGTCCAACCCGCAACCCAGGTGCAGTACGACGGCGTCCGGGTTGCGGCGCAGGAAATCGTCGGTCCAGACATCGAGTTGCTTGCCGCGCAACCCTACTAGGAACTGGTTGCCCCACGGCCGGACGGACCGGCGCACCCGGGCGAAGTCGTAGTCGATCCGGTCGACGGCTGCAGCGGCCGCGTGGTCGCCGAGAATCGGCCGTTCCAAATGACTTTCGCACGCGCGCAAATACAGTGTGCACAGGTTGGTCCATTCCACCGATCCCCAACGCACACTGGAGAAATCGAGCTTGCCTGACTCGTCTTTCACCGTGCTCTCCTATCCGCCCGGTACTGCTCCCAGCGACGAGTCAGCTCGTCGCGGTAGTCGCTGAAGGAGAATTCGCAAAAGTCTCGAACATCTTGGATATGAACTGAACGTACTGTACGAGGTCCCGCCCGATACCTCTGTGCGACCCGGCATCCAGACTGATGGCCATGACTGACATGTTTCGCCTCGACGGAAAGGTCGCCGTGGTCACCGGCGGCGGCCGCGGCATCGGCGTGATGATGGCGCGCGGGCTGCTGCAGGCCGGAGCGACGGTGTACCTGTCCAGCCGCAAAAAAGCTGAGCTCGACGCCGCCGTCGCCGAGTTGTCGGTCCACGGGCCGGTGCAGGCGATCCCCGCCGATCTGGGCACCATCGACGGCGTTCAGGCGCTGGTGGCCGACCTGGCCGATCGGGAGGACGCCATCCACGCGCTGTTCAACAACGCCGGCGCGGCGTGGGGTGCGCCGTTCGCCGAGTTTCCCGAATCCGGCTTCGACAAGGTCTACGACGTCAACGTCAAAGGCGTCTTCCTGCTGACCCGCGCCCTGCTGCCTATGCTGACGGCGGCCGCGACCGACGACGACCCGGCCCGCGTGATCAACACCGGCAGCATCGACGGGATCGTCCCGCCGGGACGCGGCCGGGACAACTTCTCCTACAGCGCGAGCAAGGCCGCCGTGCACATGCTGACCCAGCATCTCGCCGGCGAGCTGGCGCCGCGGATTCTGGTCAACGCGATCGCGCCCGGGCTCTTCCAATCCCGGATGACCAAGGAGCTGCTGCGGGCCGGTCCGGATGCGGTTGGCGCTCACATGCCGCTGGGCCGCATCGGTCAACCCGACGACATCGCGGGCATCGCGGTCTTCCTCGCCAGCCGCGCCAGTACCTACATCACCGGTGCGGTGATTCCGGTGGACGGCGGGATCAGCGTCATCCGCTAGGCCGGGCGGTGCGACCGAGTCGAGTTCGCAGACGCAGAACAGGATGTGATACACCCGTCGCCATGACCCCCAGGCTGCTCCGAACTGTGACATCGGTGGTCGGGCCGAGGTATGTCAGCACCGATCCCGATGTGCTGGCCGGTCGCAGCGTCGACCACACCGGGCGCTATCGCGGACAGGCCAGCGCCCTGGTCCGCCCAGGCTCGCCGGACGAAGTCGCCGAGGTGCTGCGGGCGTGCCGGGACGCCGGAGCCCACGTCACCATCCAGGGCGGCCGCACCTCCTTGGTGGCCGGCACCGTGCCGGAGCATGACGACGTGCTGTTGTCCACCGAGCGGCTTTGCGCCATCAGCGATGTCGACACGGTCGAACGCCGCGTCGAGGCCGGGGCAGGGGCGACCTTGGCCGCGGTGCAGCGCGCGGCGACGGCGGCCGGTCTGCTGTTCGGTGTGGACCTGGCGGCGCGCGACACCGCCACCGTCGGTGGAATGGCGTCGACCAACGCCGGCGGGCTGCGCACCGTGCGGTACGGCAACATGGGGGATCAGGTCATCGGCTTGGACGTCGCGTTACCCGACGGGTCGGTGGTGCGTCGGCACTCGAAGGTGCGGTCCGACAACACCGGCTACGACCTGCCGGCGCTGTTCGTCGGCGCCGAAGGAACGCTGGGTGTGATCACTGCGCTCGATCTGCGGCTGCACCCTGATCCGCCGCATCGAGTGACGGCGGTGTGCGGCTTCGCCGATCTCGACGCGCTGGTCGACGCCGCCCGGTTGTTTCGCGACCTGGACGGCATTGCCGCGCTGGAACTGATCGACGGCCGGGCCGGCGCGCTGGCCGACGAGCATCTGGGTGTGGCGGCGCCGGTGCGCGGTGACTGGTTGCTGTTGGTGGAACTGGCCTCCGATCACGACCAGACCGAGCGGCTGGCCGACGCGCTGGACGGGGTGCGCAGCTGCGGCGAGCCCGCGGTGGGCATTGATCTTGTTGCGCAACAGCGGCTTTGGCGAGTTCGGGAATCGTTGGCCGAAGTGGTCGGCGTTTACGGGCCGCCGCTGAAATTCGACGTCTCGTTGCCGCTGTCGACGGTCACCGCGTTCGCCCGCGACGCGAAGGAGTTGCTGCACCGCCACGCGCCGGACGCCATCGGCGTGCTGTTCGGGCATATCGGCGAAGGCAACCTGCATCTCAACGTGCTGCGCTGCGGCGAAGAACAGGAGCGCGATCTGTACGCGGCGATGATGGACCTGATCGCCGGATGCGGCGGCAACGTCAGCTCCGAACACGGGGTCGGCAGCCGCAAACGCAGGTACGTCGGCATGTCCCGCGAGGCCGCCGATATCGCGGCGATGCGAACGCTCAAGACGGCCTTCGACCCGACTGGCTATCTCAACGCCGCGGTGTTGTTCGACTGATCAGCGCCCTGCGACGATGCGGGCCGGAAGGGCCGAGGAGGAGCAGGGCAATCAGTCGGGGGCCTTGATTCCCACCGCGTGACGCAGTTGAGCCAGGAACTCGTCGGCGTCGTCGCTGCGAATCATGTAGTGCGAAAAAGCTACTCGGATCGCGGTAGCCGCCTTGACTGCGGCGTTGGGTCCGGGTATCAGCCGCTGCAGACCACCCCGCATCTGCGGAATGACGTTCGAGAACTGGCTGATGACATGCTCGGGCTCGATATCGACCATGCGCACACCTGTGTAGGAATGCTGGTAGTCGACGATGAACCGCAACGCCGCATCGAGCTTGTCGGCGCCCTTGAGGCCGGCTGTCGCCCGGCTCATACCGCTTTCGAAGCTCTGCCGCTCGTAGCGGGAGAACGCCGAGAGCAACTCCTCCTTCGACGCGAACCAGCGGTAGAGCGTCGGCCTCGACACCCCGGCCTGGGCGGCGACGTCGGACAGGCTGAGTTTGCGTTTGCCGTTGCGGCCGAGGACCTCAGCGGTGGCCGCGAGGATCCGCTGCTGCGTCGAGGTGTCGCCTTCGATGGTCGGCGTCTGCTCCATACCCAAACTTTACAAAAATAGCCCGAAGTGTCACGCTGTTTTCGTGTCACTGGTAGCTGACCACCAAATCTTAGCCGGGACCCAGCGCAAAGCCGCTGATCGGCGCCCGTGGTGAGCCGCTCCAGGGCCTCGAGAGCAATCGCCATCACCGAAGGCTCGTCGCCCATCGCTCTTGCGACCGCGGCGCGGTTGGCCGCCGACGGGGATCTGGTGTTGATGGGAACCCGCCGGACCGACATCTGTGAGCGGTTCGCGGCCCGACTTCGATCCGACGGCGCGGCGGCCTTCGCCGCCCACCTCGACCTCGCCGATCCGCCCTCGATCGATCGGTTCGTCGAGTCCGCCGACTACCTGATCGGGTCCGTCGACGTGCTGGTCAGTGCCGCCGGTCTTGCCGATGGTTCCTGGATTGGCGCGCAACACCTTGCGGCACAAGTCATCCCACCGATGATCAACAATCGACGTGGTGATGTGGTGCTGATCCACCCGGGTCTGGTCGGTGCATCGACGGCGGCGGCAGATCGGATGCTTGAGGCCTGGGTAGCCGGGTTGGACGCCGAATTCATCGGCACCGGCGTGCGAGCCTCGATCATCCGGTCGACTCGGACGGGCGGTAGCCGCGCGCTGCCGCCGAGCGACGTTGGCTGCCTGATCGCCGCGGTGATCAACTCGCCTGAGCGGATGCACCTACGTGTCGTCGACGTCATTGCACCGGTGCCGGTGGCATCGAGATCGACGCCAGCGCGCTAAACCGCGTAAATGGCTGCGCTAGCGTCGATCTCGGCGTAACGGACTACGGTCCTCGGCGCACCAGCACCGACTGTTGAATGCTCGCGACGGCGCCGGTCTCGTCGAACAGGGTGCCCACCGTCGTGCCGATGCCGTCGGGCCGTAGTTGGTTTCGGCACGGATGCCGATCCAGTCACCGTCGGGAATCCGGTGGACATGGACGACGAGGTCGTTGTTCAGGAACGTCCACTTGGTGATGTCGAGTTTGGAGCCGATGCCGTTGGCGCAGTCGGCGACGGCGAACAGCCGCTCGAACGGCGTCATCACTTCGCCGTTGACCAGGTTCACCGTCGGCTTGATCCAGGATTCTCCCGGACCATCGTTGAGGGGTTTGGTCAGCCAGCGCCAGTCCCACCCGCCGGCCGACGAAGTCTTCGAACGAGGTCTCGAGACCGTGCTCGACGGCGTCGCGGCGCTGTTAAATTCCCCGCCACAGCCGAGATGACGCTAGGCGATGGCCCTTCGCCCGACGCGGATGAGCTCACGTCGATGCCCCTGGAAACCGGCGGTGTGGTCTGCGACGTCACCGTCACGCTGGAATGTTGATGTCGTTTCCGCGGCGTGATGGAAACTGGTGGTCCCGAAATAGTGGAGTAGTAGTGCCGGCGAGGCAGTAAGGCGATGTCAGAAACCCGTTCTTGGACTTGTTTATTCCTTCGGCGATCCGCGTCTCCGACAAGCCACTCACCTCCAAAAGGTGTTACAGAGTGAGACTGACTATTCGGTGATGTGATTAAGGCAACGCGTTGTCGTGGCGACAGGCACTCACGACCTGAGGATGTCCACTCGTTATGCGGGTGATCACCGCGGACAACGGCAGGGCATGGTCTTTGAGCACGTGCTCCAATCCGGCGATGAGAGCCCGCAGGTCGAATGCGAATTCTCAGGTCCCTCGACGAGGTTCGCGCCAATCGGCTCGAACGACTGTCACCCGAGCAGGGAAGAAACCAAATCGGTTAAGCACAAAGGTAAATCAGAGCCAGCCAAGGCCCGCGCCTTGGCGAAGAAGCGGCGGCCGAAGCCGTCAAGGCTGAGGCCCTCCCCGCCGCGGCCCGCGCGCGCACCGAGGCTATCCGCGCCGCACGCGCCGGTCACCCGTATCCGCAATACAGCCCCGCACTGCGGCCATCGTTTGTGGCCTGCCTTGACCGGCTCACCGGCACTCATACCCGCGGCACCGCGACCCGGCTGAATCACTTCGCCGCTCATCTGGCAGCGGTGGACCCAGCGCTGCCCAGCCTGAGCGAGTTGGACCGGCGCCGCCACATCGAGACCTGCCTGAGCGCTACCAGGGTGGCGATCAATTCGCATCGGGAGCAGCGAAAATCACGACCGCTTCGTCAGCCGAGACATCGGAGATTACGCGCTTGATCTCGGCTGCGGGGCTTTCGTCAGTAATAATTTGGATACAGCCCGCCATCGGACGTCGATGACGCCGGCCGGAACGGCGACATCGGTGTTGCTATCCGGCTGATCGGACAGGCTCACAAGGCGCATCACGGAAACGTCATTTCCGCATGTAAGAGGTATTTCCACGAACGGAATCCGGGGATTGCCCAGTGGGCTGATGCTCGAAGATGATAGCGTCATTCTCCTCAGCCAAGAGGCTGAAGAGAGGGCTGGATGGCGTTCGGAGACACACGGCGCAGCAGGCCGGGTAGAGGCCGAGGTACGGGCTGCGCCGGTATCTCGGCAGCGTTCGAGGTGGCGGTCACGTTGGTTCCATCCGGCGCCGGATGTTGAGGCCCTGATGGCTGAGAACAACGATAACGGGACCGCCGAAAGCCCGAATCCGGCGGAGGCGCTTGCCTTGGCGGAAGAAGCCGAGGCCGAGGCGGCCGCGGCAGAAGCGCTGGCCGCTGCGGCACTCGCCCGTGCAAGGGCGATCCGGCTGCGCAGGCAAAGCCAGGCCCGGGTATCCGAGGCGCCCGGTGAGAGTGCCGAATCGAAACTCGACGACCGCGGCGACGGTGATACGACGACGACGGCGGCAACCGCGACCGAGGTCCCGCCCGCGACCACAGATGACGAACAGAAGGCTCCGGACGACGGCGGGCACGACGAGGTCAGCGGCTCCGGTGATGCCGGCGAATGTGTCGACATCGAACCGCCCGCGAATGATGCGCCGCGGTCGTGGCGCCGCTGGCGCCGTCGCCTGGTGTGGGCCAGGGTCGCGCTGGGCCTTACGTTCGTGCTGATCTGTGCCTTGTTGGCGGCAAGCGGATACATGATCTGGCAAGACCGTAACGCCGCCGCGCAGCGTCACCGCACGGCACAGTTCGCCGCAGCGGCCAGGCAGGGCGTCGTGAGTTTGATGACGCTGGACTTCAACCACACAAAAGAAGATCTGCAGCGTGTGCTCGACAATTCGACCGGCCAGTTCAGAGACGATTTCCAAAGCCACGCAGACGATTTCACCAAAGCGGTCCAGGAGTCCAAGGTAGTCACGGTTGGATCGGTAAACGCTACGGCCGTCCAATCAACGACTGACAACTCGGCGGTCGTACTAGTGGCCGCGAAAACACAGGTCACCAGTGCCACTGGCGCGCAGCACGAACCGCGCGCATGGCGTCTCAGCGTGACCGTGAAGAGGGATGGTGGGCAGATCAAGATGTCGAAAGTGGAGTTCATGCCGTGACCACGCGGCAGGACGTTGATGACGTCGAAGAGGAGACAGCCGACCAGCCCGAGGGCGAGGTCGCCGAAGAGGGGGGCACCCAGAAGCCGGCCGGCTCCGTTCGCCATGCGTTTCGTTGGTGCAAAGCCAGATGGGTCCCGCTGGTGGCAGCCGCCCTACTCGTCGGTGCGGCAGTGTTGAGCGCCGGATTGTATTTCAACAAGTATCGAGCAGACCAGCAGACGAACTCAGCGGCCGCGCACACCGCGATTCAAGCCGCCTCCGATGGGGCGGTGGCGCTCTTGTCATACTCCCCGGACAGCCTCGACCGCGACTTCTCGGACGCCAAGGCGCATCTGACCGGCGACTTCTTGTCCTACTACAACCAATTCACCGAACAGATCGTGGCCCCGGCGGCAAAGCAGAAGGGATTGAAGACAAGGGCTGCCGTGGTTCAGTCAGCGTTGTCCGAGTTAAACCCGGACAGGGCAGTGGTACTGCTGTTCATCAACCAGACCACCACGAGCACAGACAGGCCGGAACCGGCGCTGACGTCGAGCAGTGTGCTGGTGTCCCTGTCGAAAGTCAACGGGTCCTGGCTCATATCGAAGTTCGACCCGGTATAGGCGCCATCGCAGCATGAGTATTTCGCTACTACTCGAGATGGCGGTCTCGAACGATCCGGACCAGCGAGGCACTGGTGTCCACGACATGCGTCTAACGTCGGCGAGCTGAACGCGTCGGCTGACGGCGGTGCAGCATGCTCGGCGCGGCGGCTGTTCTTGCTCAACCAATTTGGTGCACGTAGACGGCTCTGACCCGATCGCCGATCAGGAAGGCGGCTGCCCGCTCCGCGGCGTCTCGGTCATCGCGGTGCGGCGGACGTCAGCTCAGCGAAAGAAGCGTCCATGCAATCCCCGTAGTGCTCAATATCCGGTAGCACGATCGGGCAGCCGTTGATGCTGACGACCACGCGGCCGCAGTAGCTGATCACGTTGTGGATCAGCCCGCACCCTTGTGTGAACGGCGACAATGCGTAACCGGCGATCATCCGAGCGCCAACAAGGTAGATCGGGAAGTCCGGGCCGCGCATGGTGGACACGAGGGTGTTCGAAACCCGTGAACTGTCGTAGAGCCTCCCGAGGTTTGCCGCCATGGCCACACGGAGGGCTGTGACGACGAGCGCGCCCGGCACGAACTCGGCGTACTCAAGCACCCGTTCGCCCAACGCCTCGCTGACGGCCTTCGAATGGGCGCTCGACTCCTGCACGGCCTTCACACGGGCGAGCGGGTCGGCGATGTTCGTGCCGAGCAACACGCGGACCACAGAAATCTGATTCACCCCGTGCTGGCGTTCTGAGTCGGTGTGCACGCCGATCGCCATGGCCGTCACAAGCGATTTTTCGGGCAGCTCGCCCTTCTCCAGAAGATACCGGCGCATAGCGCCTCCGATGCCGGCGAGAACGACATCATTGAACGTGGCTCCCGGTACGAGCGTGCGTGTTGTCGACACCGCGGCGAGGTCGTAGGCGCGTGCGTCAAAGTTGCGACTGCTGTCGGTGTGCTGGTTGAACAGGGTGAGCGGAACATCGATGGAACGCGCTTGCTCCGTCCGATGACCGATTGGCATCAACCGCCTCATCGCTCCGGGGAGCCGGGTCAGCAAGGGAATGCTGTGTGTTGCGGCGGAGACCAGTCGTGCTGGCCGACGGGCGTAGGTGACCGCGGTGCGAGCGAGCAGGTTCAACGATGACGGATATGGTTCTGGGGTCCAATCGTCCGTGGGCGCCTGCGCGGCGTCGGGGGTTGGGTCGTGAAGCGCGTTGGCGAGGCCTAAGCCCGTCACCCCGTCGACCGCCGAATGATGCACCTTGAAGCACACGGCGAAGGCGCCTTTCGGCGCTCCTGGGATCTTGCCGAGCCCGTCGATGAAGTAGCCCTCCCATGGGGGTCGGCGCAGATCCATCCGCTGAGCGTGCAGCAGCGACACCTGCTCGCACAGCTGCCGCCAGCCGCCGGGGCGCGGCAATGTCAGGTGGTGGAGGTGCTCGCTGAGTTCGAAGTTCTCGGCGCGCACCCAGTAGGGGTGATCCAGATCGAACGGGACGCGAGCAAGCACCGCGCGAAAAATGCGGTCCGCGCCAAGTCGGGAGCCGATATGCGCGGCGACATCGTCGAAGGTGACGACGCCGCTCGGAGCCGTCGACGGATCGTAGATCGCGAAGAAGGTCACGTGCGCCGCGCCGGCGGTCTCGGCGTAAACGAATGCGGCATCGAGACCGCTCAATTGCTCCACTTCGGCCTCCGGTGATCAGTCGAGTCCGGCCAACACGATTGCCCGCGCAGATTCTTTAACCGGTTTCACGTCCTTTGTACTGCTGTGCTCGTCTTTATGTTGCTTGTTGCCGGGATTATCAACAGCGTTACTGAGGGAGAGCAGGCCGCATCCGTGAGCCACGATCGCGTTGGCTCGGTCACGCGCAGACGACGATTACGCTCAACGTGTACGGCGATCGGCTGCCGGAAACCTTCGAAAACCCGTTGCCGGAGCCGGTGGCGCTCAACGTCGTGACACCGATGCATGGGGCTAACGCTCAAGGATCGACGTAGCCCTTAGTTCGGCTAGCATCCAGCGGTGACGAATTCTTAACTCACGGTCGATTGGCTCCGTGAATGTCCTTGTGCCCCTTAGACTTCTGCTACTGGGTATTTGAGTAGGTGATGGTGCCAAGTGGCGCAATGGTTTGGCCGAGTGGTGACCGACATCCGAGATTCCGAGCCGGATTGGGACCGCTCCTGCAGCCGGTCGCCCGGAGCGGAGCGCCGAATGTGTTGATGATCGTGTGGGATGACGTCGGCTAAGGGCAGCCCTACCCCAGCATCACCCAGCACTCGGCGGCGCAGCTCGGCTGGGGTGACGGCCTCCATCGGCCCGCCCACCGCCATGGCGGCGTTGTTCACCACGGCGTCGAGCCGCTCAGGCAACGAACCATCCAGCGCCGCAAGATGATCGGAGTTGGTGATGTCGAGGATGACGGGCGTGATGCGCTGACTTGCGGCCTTGACCTCGGTGGCGTCCTCCTCGTTGCGAACACCCGCGAAGACGTCCCACCTATTGGCGGCAAGGTGGATGGCGATGAAATGACCGATGCCCCGGGAGGTGCCCGTGACTAGCACTGACGGCATGGCCGCGAGCTTAATCCGGCGACGGTCACGTGCACCGGCGGATCGAATCGAAACACCGCGGCGCTGGACGCCGGCTCGGCCCGGAAATGTCACCGAAGCCGACTCCGCGTGGCCGAGTTTTCTCCAGAATTCCGCCGCGGCAGACCAGTGTGGTGGAGACTCCTAAGTAGATGGCCGCGGCTACTTCGTGGTTCAGATTGCTCCGATCGTTGTAGCAGATCCACCGCAACAGGTTGAACCGAGCCGCGAGCCGCAGAACTGAGGAATGGCAACCGAAGAACGATGGCAACAATCGACGATTCCCAACAGGCGTCGCACAAGCCCCTACATGCGGGCGATATGGAAGCGGCGATGTGGGGAATCGAGAATGATCCCCTGCTGCGGCAGACGATTACTGCGGTGCTCGTCCTCGACCGAGCGCCCGACCGGGAGGTGCTGCTGGAGCGCCTGGAACGTGCCAGCCGCACCCTGCCGCCATTCCGGCACCGGCTGGTGGAGGTGCCATTGCGCCTGTCGACGCCCCGCTGGCTCGTCGACCCGAACTTCGATCTGTCGTACCACGTCCGCTGGATTCGTGCGCCTGGCGACGGGTCCCTCGACGGCGTGCTGGAGTTCGCGCGCCAGTCGACGATGTCAGGCCTCGACCGGGCTCGCCCGCTGTGGACCGTCACCGTTGTCGAGGGCCTCAAAGGGGATCAGGCGGCCGTGATCCTCAAGATCAGTCATGTGGTGACCGACGGTGTGGGCACCCTTGCGGTGCTCGCTCTTCTCGGCGACCTCACGCGCCAGCCACGCGATCTCGGGCCGATGCCCGCAATCCCTGCACCCGAGAGTGATTCTCCATTCGAACTGGCTGGCGAGGCCGTCACGAACGCCGGGCGTCGGATCCTCGGATTCGTCGGCCGGTCCGCGAACTCGGCGGCGCGGGCGATCCCCACGGTGGTGCTTCGCCCCGTTGACACCGCAAGGAACGTTACGAAGAACGTGCGGGCGCTGGCGAAGGTCCTGACGCCGTCGTTGAAGAGCCTGTCCCCGCTGATGACGCAGCGCCGAGGCTGGATGCGCTTCGCTGCCCTCGAGTTCGACCTCGAGACGTTGCGCAAAGCTGCCAAATCGCGCGGCTGCACCGTCAACGACGCGTTCGTAACCGCCGTCGCCCACGGATTCGCCGTCTACCATCAGCGACACCGGAAACCCGTGGAGCGACTCCGCGCCGTCCTCGCGGTCAATATTCGCAAGGAGGGCGACCTCTCTTTCGGAAACCAGGTGAGAGGCGAGTCGATAGCCATCCCGGTCGGCGCCGATGACCCGGGCGGCGCGATAGCGATTTACCACGGGGTCCTCAAAGAATTAAAGGAGGAAGTGAGACTCCCGTTGGTCACCGGGCTCGACGCGGTGCTCGGCGCCTTAAGCCCGGCGATGGGTTTCTTGTTAGGGGTATTGATGAAACACGACGACTTCGCGGTCAGCAACATTCCCGCCAGCGACCAGGCTGTATACCTCGCCGGCGCGAAGATCGTCGGACTCTACCCCTTCGGTCCGCTGATGGGCACCGCGGCCAGTTGCGCGCTTGTGGGTTACAACCACAGGGCATTTGTCGGGATCAACGCCGATGCGGCGGCCGTGCCGGACCTGGACATGCTCGCCGCGTGCATTCGTGAAGGATTCGACGCCGTCATCGCCCTCGCCGACGTCAGCTAGAAGGAGGGTCGGAAATTGGAAGCTCGCACATCAGGAACGGATCTGCTCGCGGGTCGGTACGACGAAGAGTTCCGCGAGGTGGCGGACGTCTTCCGCAGCCAGATCGCCGCCACCGACGGCGGCGCCGCTGTGGCCGTCTACCACCATGGCAGGCTTGTCCTCGACATGTGGGGTGGGGTCCGGAGCATGGATGGGGATCCCTGGACGCGCGACACGCTGCCCATGTGCTTCAGCACGACCAAGGGCGTCACCGCCATCTGCGCCCATGTGCTCGCCAACAGTGGCGAGCTCGACTACGACGAACGGGTCGCCACGTACTGGCCGGAGTTCGCCCAGAACGGCAAGGGCGACATCACCGTTCGGCAGGTATTGAGCCACTCCGCGGGCCTACACAGCTTCGGCACGATCATCGACCACGGATCTCGGATCCTCGATTGGGAGCACATGACCGATGCGCTGGCTCGGGCCAAGCCGGCATACGAGCCCGGGACCGCGGTCGGCTACCACGCGCTGACGTTCGGCTGGCTCGTCGGCGAGCTGGTGCGGCGGATTTCCGGCATACCGTTCACCAGTTCCGCGCTTTAGGTTGGCCGCCGTATTCCCGCAGATTCGGCGTAGTCGGTTCACCCTGCTGGCGCGCCTATGAATCGGCGTCGGCTCGCTCGAGCGCCACTGCCGTGACTACCGCCTGCATGAAGCGGGCGAGTTGTTCTGCGTCGTTGATGGTGCGGTCGCCTGCGACGAGCCGGGTGAAGACGCCGGCTATGAAGGTGGTGACGGCCGTCGTTTGGGCTTCGAGCAGGGCGGAATCGTTGTTGCCTGGTTGCAGGTGGGCGATCGCGTCTTGGGCCATGGCGATGATCCGCGCGATGAACTCCTGCGACGTCTGGGCGAGGTCGGGGTCGCGAGCGGCGCCCAGTATCAGTTCGTGGCGCGCCCGGTTGAGCGCCAGACCGGCTCCGTGCGCCTGCATGATGACCAGCTGCGCCAGATGAGAAAACGGCGACTGCGGATCAAGGGGCTCGTCGCTTACCGATCGCAGGTTGGCGACGTCCATGTCGGCGACCCGCTTGCCGACGCCTCGCAGCAGGGCCGCGCGGGTGCGGTAGTAGTACGAGGTGGTGCCGTCGGGGACACCCGCATAGCGGTCGACCTGCCCGTGAGTCAGCCCGCGCGAACCATGCTCGGCCAGAACTTGAATCGCTGCATCGCACAGTTCGCGTCGCCGTTCGTCACCGTTGCGTTTTCGTGGCGTGGAGATCGACATGGCTGTATGGGTGTCGGTCATCGCAGGACGGTGCCGCCGTCGATGTTGATCACCTGGCCGTTGATCCACTCGCCCTCCTCTGAGAGGAGAAACGCGACCAGCGCCGCGACGTCGTCGGGTGCGCCGACGCGGGGTCCGCGAATGCGTTTCAGCGCGGCTGTTTGCAGTTGTGGCCACTGCGGGGCGGACTGGATGGCCTCGGTGGCGGTGAATCCGGGCGCCACGGCGTTACACCGGATGCCCTCCTTGCCCCACCGCGACGCGACATGTCGTGTCAAGGCCCCTATTCCGGCCTTCGCGGTGGCATAGGCCGGTCGGGTGGGCTCACCCTGAAACGCCGCTGCCGAGGACATGTTGACGATCGCCCCGCCGCCACGGGCGAGCATGCGGGGGATGGCGTGCTTCATCGTGGCGACGTAACCGCGCAGGTTGACCGCCATGACCCGGTCCCACACGTCGAGGTCGATGTTGACGACGTCGGTGTCGGCGCGGATGGCTGCCATGTCGGCGCCCACGGCGAAGACGGCGTCGATGCCGCCGTAGGTGGTTGCGGCGGTGTCGAGTAGGGCGGCCACGGAGTCGGGCTCTGCCAGGTCGAATTCGACGGCGGTCGCGGTTCCACCCGTGGCGACGATGTCGTCGGCGGCGCGGCGGGCGGCGTCGACGGCGACGTCACCGACCACGACCAGGCAGCCCTCGTCGGCTAGTCGGGCTGCGGTCGCCGCGCCGATGCCGGTGGCCCCACCGGCCACGACTGCGACCTTGCCGGTCAAACCGGTCAACCCCATCTGGACTCCTCCGCGTCGCGGGCGCGTCCCCGACCAATTATGACGGGCCTCTTCCCTGGCCGAAACTTTACCTCTACAGTCCTAGAGCAGTCACCTCTATGTCTCTAGAGGTGGGGTGAGGAGGGCTTCGTGGCAGGAATCCATCGCGAACGGCCCGGTGCCGCCGATCTGGCGGTCGCCACCCGTGAGCCCGCGGCAGCGCTGGGCGACGGCATCTGGATGTCGCCGGGGGTGTCGAACTCCTACGCCATCGCCACCGACGACGGCCGCGTCATCGTCAACGGTGGGCTGTTCTTCGAAGGCGCGCTGCGCCGTCAGGCTTTCGCCGACGTTGCCGGGCCAACGCGAGTCATCGTCGTCACGCAGGGCCACGCCGATCACTGGGGCGGGGTCAACGCACTCCGCGAAGCCGACACCGATGTGGTGATGCACGCCAATTACCGCTACTGGCGTGATGATAACGAGCGTCTCGGCGGTTATCGCGCCCCCAAGACGTCGTTCGCGTTCCAGAAGTTCACCGACGCCGTCATCGAGCACCTCAAAGACGTTGACCCCGCGACGATCGACTTCTCGTTTCCCGAACCCACGACCACCTTCGACCGCCGCCACACTTTCAGCGTCGGTGGCCGCGACTTCGAACTGGCCTGGACCCCCGGTGGTGAGACCACCGACTCACTGGTGGTCTGGCTGCCCCAGGATCAAATACTGTTCACCGGCAACCTGTTTGGGCCGCTATTCGGTCACATGCCCAACCTGATGACGATCCGCGGTGACCGCTACCGCGACCCCATCCTCTACATCGAAGCGTTGAACGCCGTGCTGGACTTCGTGCCGCAGCGGCTGATTACCGGGCACTTCGACCCCATCGAGGGCGCTGAACGCATCGCCGAGGAAGTCACTGCGATGCGCGATGCCATGCAGGCCGTGCACGACCGCACCGTCGAGCACATGGTGGCCGGGGCCGACCTCTTCACCGCGATGCGCGAGGTCCAGGTGCCCGAGCACCTCGACGTCGGCGAGGGATACGGCAAGACGTCGTGGAACGTGCGGGCGATCTGGGAGATGTACGCCGGCTGGTTTCAGCACCGCTCCACCACGTCCAGTCCGCCTGTGCGGCGGTGTGATGATTGCGTCCTCGCTCGAGGGCCCCTCAGTCCGCCTAGCTGGCATCCTGGCACCATCCACACAGATGGTTGTAAGATGGTGTGCAGATGGGCAGACAAGGCGATTTCGAGAGGCAAGGTCGAACGCGATAAGAGCGAGAAGATCACGATCAACATCGGGCTGGTCGACTTGGGCGAGATCGACCTCCTTGTGGACGAGGGCTTCTTCGCGAACCGCACGGACTTCATCCGCACGGCGATCAGGCGACAGCTCGAGAGCCGCTCGAGCGCTGTGGACCGGACTGTGGCCCGGCGCGAGTTGACCCTCGGGAGCGCGTACTACAGCCGTCGCGACCTTGAGGAGGTCCGAGCATCGGGGGCCAAGGTGCAGTTGCGCGTCCTCGGGTTGGCGACCATCGCAGAGGACGTCTCGCCCGAACTCGCGCTGGCGACGATTGACGCGGTTGAGGTTCTTGGGGCGTTTCGGGCGCCGGAGGCGGTGAAGGCCGCGCTCGCGTCGCGCAGCACCTAGCCGATGCAGCCTCCGCGGTGCGCGCCTGCGTTCGCACTGGCCGGTCCGGTGCGAACCGATCTATTTGCTTGAGACCAACCACGAGCCGGAAGGGCACGGATGAGTGAAAACTGGAACGCGACGGTGGGCGAGGCACTGCGGCTCACGCGCGGCGGGCAGTTGGCGCAGGCCACCTCGCTGCTACAGCAGGGTCTCGCCGGCCACGCCGCCGGACCGCAACCCGGAGTCGGCGGGCGCGGAGGACCTCGCCGGTCACGCGCGCGCTCGCCCCTCCCCGCCAAGCAACCCTGGAGCCACCGCCCGAACGGCGAGCTTCATCGCGCCGTCTGCACTGAATCCTCTTCTTGAATGCCTCAATGCCGAGCGGTCCCGCCGGCCACAGCTTGCGCTGACCGAGTTGTCCAAAGCCCGACCGACGGCTCACTCTGATGCAGACACGCCCGCTCGCGCCGGCTTCGGCGGCGAGACCCATCGGCGTCGCCACACCGAGCCCGCCGGGACCCGCAGCTACGAGCTGTACGTTCCCGCGCGGGTACCGCGGCGACCCCGTCCCTCTTGTCGTGATGCTCCACGGCGGCACACAGAACGCGATCGACTTCGCCGCCGGCACGCGCATGAACGAGCTGGCCGAACGCCACACCTTCTTGGTCGCCTATCCGGAGCAGTCCAGAGCGGCCAACCACGGCGGCTACTGGAACTGGTTCTCCCCGACCGACCAGCACACCGGCTCGGGCGAGCCGGCGATCATCGCCGGCATCACGCGTCAAGTCACGCGCGACCTGGCGGTCGACCCGGCTCGTGTCTACATCGCCGGGCTGTCCGCCGGCGGCGCGATGGCCGCGGTCATGGCCGCGACCTACCCAGACCTCTACGCCGCGGTAGGCGTGCACTCGGGCATCGGTTACCGGGCGGCGCACGACGTCGGGTCCGCGTTCGCGGCCATGAGAACGGGGGGAACACCGGCCGCAACCGGGACGGTCCCGCTGATCGTCATCCACGGCGATAAAGACGCGATCGTGGCTCCGGTCAACGCCGAGAAGCTCATCAGCTGCCGGCTCGCGGCCGGGGACATCACAAGCCAGAACGGTCCGGCAACGGCACGCGCCGACAGTGGCCGGCCGTACACCCGAACTACCTACTACAGCTTCGACGGTGTCGCCGTCGCCGAGTCCTTGATCGTTCACGACGGCGGGCACGCCTGGTACGGCGGCAATCCCGCCGGGTCCTACACCGATCCGGAGGGCCCCAACGCGTCCGCCGAGATGATCCGATTCTTCCTCCTGCACGAGGCGACCTCCCAGCCGAAGCTGACACCCGACCTGACCCTGTACAAAAAAGCGCCCCCACCCCTGAGTCAGGGTGGAGGCGCTGGTAACTGCTTCAGTCACTACGCGTTTGATGTTTCGCGCTCGGTCGTGTCGATTACGCCGGCGCGGTTCTTGTGCGAGCGCTCGTAGGCACGGACCCGCTTGGCGCGGTCCTCGTCTCCCTCGCCCAACACAGCGATGACCTCGCTCACGTTCAGCTCGTCATAGCCGGGCCACGGCTCCTCGCCGCGCAGCGCGCTGATGCGCCCGAGCACCGTCGAGCGGTTCTGGTTCTTGCGCTCGTAGGCGTCGACCTTCGCCAGGTCGATCTGCGAGAGCCCGCTCAGCTTCTCGAGCACGTCGGCAGCCGTGAGGCTGTCATAGCGCGTGATCGGCAGGTCCTGCTCGGAGGCCACCGCGCCCTTGATCTGGCCCTCGGCCTGAGCGACGCCCGGGAACCTTGCGCGCCTGCCGGGCGGTGCTTCGCACGCGCGTGTTGGCCCGACGGGCCGTCTTCTTGGCCTGCTCGGCCGGCTTCGCGCACGGCATCGGCAGCGCCGGTCTCGCTCACGTCATAGGAGCGGATCACCCTGCACATCGGCGCGTACGACTGCGTCGGTCAGCTTCGGGATCTCGCGCATGACGCGGTCGAGCATCTTCTCCTCGTCGGAGCGGATCGAGGCCGCGAGCTTGGCGGTCGTTTCATCACCCACCGCACGGGCTAGGTGCTCAAGCGCCGTGTACGTCGCGATCTCGAGTGCTTCGGCCGCGCACGCATCCTTGGCGTTCTTGAGCACCTTCTCCTCGCCGCCGGTGCCCCGCACCAGGTCAAACGGCATCTTGGCCAACGCGAACGTCTGCGCCAGCGCGTCTTCCGCCCAGCCCATCGCGGTCTGGAACGGATTGCCACCCGGGCCGAGGTCGGCCACCCGACCATCGATGCGACGCGCGTGATCGCGGGTCTCGCCGAGATGCTTCTCGAGCGCATTGCGATAGCTCCCATTCGGGGTCATCGCGATCTGCGCCTGAAGCACCTGGGCCAAGCCAAGCTCTGAAGCGTGGGCCTCGTTCAAATACTGAACAACCTTCTGCTCTGACTGACTCATCAGTCGTCCTTTCGTTCGTTGGTGCTACAAGGTGAGACTTCGAGGAGCTGCAAGTCGCCGGGTTTTACTTAGCCTGGCGTTCGGCCTTTGTGCGGCTGGCGGCTTCGCGCAACCGGCGCGCCTCGTCCCTCGCTGCCAGTGCTTCTTCCTTCTTGCGAAGCGCGGCGGACTTGGCGTCGAGTGCTTCCAGCCTTGCCTCGGGCGCACGCTCGCTGACCGCGTCATTGGCACGATCGGCGGCCTTCTTGCTGGCCGTCAAGCGCTTGCGCTCGATTTGTTCGGCGCGGCGCGTCTTCTCGGCACGCTCGCGCTCGGCTTCGTCGCGCTTGCTCTTGGCGCGCAATTCAGACTGTGCGCGCTGGCGGGCGATCTGATCGTAACGTTGCTCCAGCCGAGCATCGGCGTGCTCGGTCTTCGTCTCAGCTTCGCCTCGCATTGCCTGCCCCGCTCGCGCTCCTTCAGGGCCGCGCGTCGCATTTGAGCGTCTTCGCTCAGCACTGAATCGCCCAAGATCGTGCCCGCGAACGCGCGCACGGCCGCGTCGGCGCGATCGAGGGCGAGCCGAGCGGTGGGCTGAGCACCGGTTCCGTTTCCGGGCAGCCAGCCGACAGCGGCGTCAAGCGGCACGCGGACGAGCCTCAGGGAGCTCTCAACGGCGGTTGCGGGAATCCTTCGGGCGTTCATCGGTTCTCCTCGGGGTCGATAATCGCGGCCGTCGTGTCGGCGCGACGGGCTTGCTGCTCGAGCCGAATCGCTTCCTCGGCCGCGTTGATGCGGTCGCGCTCGGCGCGTTGCTCGGCGCTCAACGCCGCAGACTCCTCCGCTTCGCGCTGACGCTCTGCCGCGGCCTTCTGCCGCTCCGCCTCGGTCTGCGCGGTGCGCTCGGCCTCGTGGCGGTTTTCCACAATCTGTTGCTCGCGTTCCTGCGCGGCGATTTCATTCTGGAGGCGCTGGCGCTCGATCTCCGTCTCGGTTTTATCCGCCTGCAGCTTCGCTTCGGCGTCTCGTTCCCGGGCTTCGGCGTCAGTGCGCTGCGCGTCCGCCTCAGCGTCGACCTGCGCCTGCTGCAGGCGACCTTCACGCGCCAGATCGCCATTACCGATGAGCGAACCGACGGCCTCCTTCGCCTTGCCGGCGACCTTGCCAGCTAGACCGCCGGCTGTCCGCGCAGAATTGTCTTGATCAGTCAAATCGTTCTCTCTTTCGAAATGGGTTAGGGAGCACTTCAACGGAGATCTCCCTGCATGAGCGAGAGCGCCAAGGCCCCTCGCGGATCAAATCTGGCTTGCGCCGTGATTTGCCTCAGGTCCGCGTCGATCTCTGAAATGTCCGCCGCTGGCGCGCTAGACGTCTCAGGTCGCATCAAACAGGACCTTCGATGTACCGGATCATATCAGATATGGTTCACTTTGTCCTACATTGTGCTCCGTGAACGTTCCACGATAGCCCCTTGGGGCGAGATCGAGCGAAATATGTCCGAGGTTGTGTGCTAGGTTGCACAGATGTGTTCCGCGGCCATCGGTAATACGCCTCAGGACAGGGTTTCGATGCGGGGAGCGGCGTCATGAGCGAACCAACCACTTCGACCGGCCGGGAACCGGTCGCGGGCTCTGACGCTGGTGCCGATTCAGTCCCGCGCCTGAGGAGCGACGGCTGGCGGAGCCGAGAGGCGATCCTCGACGCGGCCACCGCTGCGCTGCGACGTGATCGCCGGACCACGATGCAGGAGATCGCGGACGCGGCCGGAGTCGGCCGCTCGACGATTTATCGCTATTTCCCAACTCGCGGCGACCTCGAGCGGGCGTTATCTACGCGCTCCCAACAGTCGACTGCCCGCGCCGTCATCGGCAGTGAGACGAGATCTGAGGGCCAGTTCGTCGATGGACGCCCCGCGACGCCGCTCGGTACCGCGGCCGGCGCCGACCCGGCTCAATTCGACGGCGTTCGACCCGCCGGACAGCTTGGGCGTGAGGGGCCGCTTTCCCTCGATGCGATCGAGGTGCTCGACTCGGTCCCGCCTCATCTGGTCGCCGAGCAGCTCGTGGCCGAAGCCCAACGCATCGCCGGAGTTCCGGTTGCGCTGTACCTCGTCGACGTCGATGGTTCTCGTCTGGTGCGGCTGGCCGGCTCGCGAGAGTTCCCGGCGCATTTCAACGACGTCGTGGCGCTCGGCGGCGAGATTCCTCCCGATGGCTTTGCTGCGCTCGAAAGCAGGATGGCGGAGCAGTTCCCCGGCTCGGCGCCCTACCCGATGATGGTCCGGGGCCGTGCGATCGGGGTGCTTGTCGCGGTGCGTCGGCCCGGGGCCTCCCTACGAGAGCTCGCCCGTCAGGGCGCTGCAGCCATCGAGCTGACGAGCGCCTACACCGACGTCTTCGAGGGCGGCCGGCGGACCCGACAGCCGTCGCCAGCCGCCGAGCTACAACTCGGCTTGCTGCCCCCACGGATCATGAGCGTGACCGGCGCGGAGCTCGCGGGAGACTTGGTACCCGCCTACGAGAGCGGCGGCGACTGGTTTGACTTTGCCGATAACCACGACGGCGCGTGGTTCGCGATCGCGGACCCCAAGGGGCGCGGCGCGGTTTCGACCGCACTCGGCGCGCTCGCGCTGTCGGCGCTCCGCAGTGCTCGGCGCAGTGACGCGACTCTCGAGCAGGCAGCGATGTCGATGGACCAGATCGTGCGCGAAGTCGGCGGCCCAGAGTTCACCGTCAATGCGCTGATTGCCCGCTGGAACGCGCCGGCCTCGCGTGTGGCCTGGATCGACTGCGACGGACCGCCGCTGATGATCTCCACGTCCGACGGCCACACACACACGCTGGAAAGCCGAACGGACGGCGCGTTGGGATCCACCGACAGCAGGACAGAGCGCCACCGCCACGAGCGGCGCCTGCACCCTGGGCAACGGCTGATCCTGTGCTCGGACGGCGCCTCGATCACGGCGGGCGCTCCGGATGACAGCACCGCATCACTTACCGAGATCGAACAGGCGATCATGGCCACCCGACACGCATCCGCGGCCGCGACCGTACGACGCATCCTCGACGCCATCGCCACCTCTTCACCCGACGGCCCCGAAGACGACGCCGCCGTAATCACGCTACGCGTGATCTGAACCAGACTGCCGTTCCGAACGAACCGACTGCGGCAATCCAAGCCCGTTTAACTACGGTAGAGCCACACGCCGCCAACCGACATGCGCTTCAGTCCGAGCGCCGCGAGAGCCTTGGGCCACTGCTGGGGCAGTTCGGGATCGACGATCACCGCGCCGACATGCCGACGGGCTAGGAAAGAGCGCAGCGTCTGCGGGTCCGGCCTCGCGTCGCGAAACAAGGCCGGGAAAAGGGGGTCCGCCTCGTAATCCGCCGGGTACTGCGGATTGATATATCCGCCGGCCAAACGGAACCACATGTCGGTGTCGGCCTGCCAGAGCATGCTGTCGTCGAGCTGGCCGAACGGCAGAATCAGCACGGTTTCCCCATGTGCGAGGACGCGTCGGTATTGATGGGTGGTGAAGAACGCCGGGTTGAATTCCTGGCCGCGCCAGAGGCCACCGCTGACGTTGGGCACGAGGAACGCGATGCTCGCGGCCGCCACCGCCCACTTGCCCAGGGCCCATCCTCCGGTACGTGGCTGGGCCAACCACATGGCTCCGATCACGCCGACGATCAAGAACATGTAGACCGCGAGGCGCAGCGGGATCACGTCGTGCAACAACGACTGGTCGAGCAGCTTCCACGGAAGCGGGATCGTGCTGTAGCCGGCGATATGCAGGTGCGATCCGAGGACCAGCACGACGACGATCGCCAGCATTGAAAACAGGATCCTCGTCGACGCCAGGCCCCAGCGCGTGATCGTGTAGCGCGCGACGATCAGTGCGAGCGGCAGGCCAACATAGGTGACGGCCTCGGCGTCACTCCCGCTCAGGTTGTAAGCCCGAGCAAGCGCCTCGAAATGCGTGTAGCCAAGTCGGACCAGGTCCGTGGGCACGAGGAACCCGAGCGCGTCGCTTCCGTCAATCTCGCCGATGTTCGATCCGAACCTCACGATCCCGTGGAGCTCGTAGTAGATCACCGGGCTCGTCACGATCACCGCGGCGACTCCGGCGGCGAGAATTGGCTTGATGGTGCGGATGATGCGCTCTCGCTTGGCTGGCGCAAGCGCGAACGCCACCGCTAGGGCGACCGCTCCGAGAGCGACAAGGGTGAGTGTAAGTTCACTCACCGTCAAGAACAGCGCTGCCAGGCTAAGCGCCATCAGGACGATGAAACGCCGTTGGCTGATGCGCTCATCGATCAGGCGGAGGGTGAGGTGAACCGCGGCCGGGATGGGAAAGATCAGCACGAGTTGGAGATGACCTTCCATGTGCCCGAGGATGTAGGTGGAGAAGCCGAACACGTAGCCTCCGAAGAGGCTCGCGGCGAAGTTGCGGGTGATGTACCGGCAAAGCAGGAAGGCGAAGAACGCCGCGAGCACCGGGCTCGCCAGCATCAGCAGGTTGTAGGCGACGATTGGGCCAAACGCGAGAGTGATCGGAGCGCCGAGAATCCCCGCCAGCGGGCACAACGTCGGGCTGGTCGCGGCTAGGTTGATGCGGTCCGGGACGAACAGCGTGTTCGTAACCAGGGGGTTAATCCCGTGAAGCACCGCGTACGGCCACCACTCGAGGCTCCAGATGTTGACCGTCGGATCGGTCCAGTTGCGCAGTCCGACGGTACGTGGTTCCGAGATGGGGGAGAACGTGCAGGCCGAAGTATCCGATCGAGATGACCACGTACAAGCCGAGCGCGGCTGCGGCCTGGTGGCGTCCTGACGCGAGCCAAGTACGAACGGTGGCGAGGCCCCCGGAAGGGGTACTCGGTTGCCGTCTGAGTCGTCATTGCGCGCGCTGATCGTAATGCTGTCGCACCGCGACTGCGGGGCTGGATCACTTCGTCGCGAGGATCACATTGTGCGCAGCGAACCTCCGCAGCCCAGGGGTTGCCCTCGAACGCGCGCTCGAGCGCCGCCGCCAGGCCGATTGCCCTGGGCGGGGTGAAGTCCGGGACGGCGCCGAGCTGCGTGCTGAGCAGGATCTGTCCGCCCGCGGCGCGCAGGCCGGTGACGATCTCCGCTTCGCCGATCAGTCGCTCCTCACCGGTGTCCTGAGGGACCCGGGCCATCAGCCGCCCCCAGTATGGGTTTCGGGGGTTGTGGTCCCAAACGACCACCCGCCCGCCGGGCTTCACGACCCTGACCATCTCGGCGAGCGTCTGTCGTACCTCGTCAGGGTCGGCGATGTGGTGCATGACGGCGACGGTGATCGACGAGCTGGAAGCTGTCGTCATCGAACGGCAGCGAGGTTCCGGACGCGTGCACCGGGCGGACCAATGGCGTCGTTGCCTCGAGGATCTCGAGCATTCCCTTCGAGGGATCGACTCCGACCATCTGGTATCCGGCGCCTGGCGAGGCGCTCGGCGAGCACGCCCGTCCCGCAGCCGACGTCGAGGCCGTCGCCGCGGGGACAGTGCGCGAGCACGAACGCCGTCCGTTTTTGCAGGTAGTGCTCGACGACGTGCGCGGGCAGCGACTCGTCATAGACGGATGCGATCGAGTCAAAGTGTGAGCTGCTCATGGGCCACCTCACCGTTCGACGCTGGGCTCCGAGACGAACGCCGGGGTCGCGTGGGCGGTCGGGGAGAGGACCCGGCGGCGCGAAGCACCAGCCCGATCATCCGGAGTCCCACGGAGATCGCCATCAGCCGATTGCCGGTGACCGATGACCGTCCGACGCGCGGGAGATAGTTGACCGGCACCTCGACGAACCGCGCGCCGGAGCGGATCGTCGAGCAGCATGATCTCCGCGCCGGCGTGGCTGCCGCCGACCTTCATGCCGCTCGCGACGCGCCTCGCGGTATCTCTGCGCAGCAGCTTGTAGGTACACCCGACGTCGCTGAGATGACTTGTGTTGAGCAAGACCTCGATCAGCTTCGCGACCGCCCAATTACCCCAGCGCAAGAACCAATCCATGTTGGCGCCCTCCCACACCAGCTCCCAGGTCGTCCGAGTGCCGAAGACCGCGTCACACTCCGAGCTGTACACGAGCAGCTTCGAGATGTCCTTCGGCACGAACGTGCCGTCCGGCTCGGCGAGCACGATCAGATCGCCGGTGGCCTCGACCAGACCGCGGCGGGTCGCGTACCCATATCCCTGACGGGGCTCCTTGACCAAGGCGCGCCGAGGTCATGCCGAACCTCCTGTTCTGTTCCCGGCTGCGCGTTGTTGTCGACCACGAGCACCTCGTCGACCAGGCCCGTGGCGAGGAAGCCCTCGATCACATCTCTGATCGAGTCGCGCTCGGCATAGGTCATAAGCACCACAGACACTCGCTGACCGTTCCACATGATCTGTTCCCGGATCTCTCCTGATTTGCGGCGGCGCATTCTAGTCGGGGCCGACGGCTCCAGATCTCAGGCAAGATGCGATTCCGGAGCTTTCCGCCGGCGGCGAGCTCACCCCAAATTCGCAGAGCGTTTCGCACACTCGCGCGGGGCTCTTGACAAGCTACATCAGAGTGATATCATATTGATAGGAGCGGGTGGTCGACAACACACCCAAGGAGTCCGCGATGAAGGCGTCCAACGACAACACCGCTGCGAAGGGTCTGCGTGGGTGGTGGCGATCTCCTCCGCGATCCGGGATGCAACGCCTCATCCTCCCATTTGAGTACCGCCACCTCCGCTTCTTTGGGGTCGGGCGTGTCGCCGGTGGCAGTGTCGCGGCCGCCGCGGGGGTCGTGTGCCTCGCGTACGGCGTCTACGGATGGGCGGCCTTCTTCCTGGTTATTGGGGCGCTGAATCTCGCGGGCGGCTACTGGTTCCTCACCATCGATCGCTCCGCCTCTGCCCGAGCCTGAGCCTGGCTCAACGCACACGCTCGGATCGCCGGCCACATGCAGCAGTACGCCGACGTCCCCAACAGGCGCCCCCGGGACGCGGCTGCCCGTCGTTGTGCAAGAGCAGGTGACGCGAGGCCTGGCCGGCGAGCGAAGCAAACCGGCATTCATCCGCGGCCGAGTCGGGGAATCAGACGGGTGGTGGTCCGGGAGTGGGCGAGGACCGCGATGCCTGTGATTGCGGCCGCGCCGCAGGCGGCTCCGCCCACGGCGAGTGCGAGACGCGGGCTGCTCGTACCGATCGCGCCAATGATCGTTGCGCCGATCGGCGTGCTGCCGACAAACGCCGTCGACCACAGCGCGGCCAGCGACGCCTGCGTGATGAGCAGGACGGTGCGCTTGTCCGCGCGGTCGACGATCAGACCCGCGTAGGGCGTGAGCAGCAGCACCGGCAGGTAGCGCGCTGCCGTGGCCAATCCCAGCCACAGCCCCGAGTGGGTGAGTTGCAGCACGAGCAGCGCCTGCGCGACGGTCTCGGTCCAGCTTCCGACCAGGTGAGGATCGAGCGAGGCGGGCGACGAGGGCACGCCTACAAGCTCCCACCGCGCAACCGTCGTGCCATCACGGCAAGCCCGACCGACGGGGTGGGGGCTAACCGGAAGCTTTGGGTTGGTCCGCCGCGGCCGAGACCGGCAACGCCACGTCCAGCACGGTGCCCTCGCCGTGCGGACTGCGGACCGTAAGCGATCCGCCGAGCGCCTCGACCCGATCACGAATCCCGGTCAGACCGCTGCCGGTAGACGGGTCGGCACCACCGGCCCCGTTGTCGCGCACGCGCAGGCGTACCAGACCGTCGTCGCGCTCGAGGGTCACCCAGGTTTGCGAAGCGCCGGCGTGTTTGGCGGCGTTGGTCAGCGCCTCGGCCGCCACGTAGTAGGCGGCCACCTCGACCGGCTCGGGCAACCGCTCCTCGGGCTCCACGACCACCTTGACGGGTACCCCGGAGCGCAGAGCCAGCGTCCGGAGCGCCGGTGCCAGCCCGCCCTGCGTGAGGATCGCAGGATGGATCCCCTGGGCGATTTCGCGCACCTCGTCGGTGGCCTGGTTCAACTCCTCGACGGTCTCCGATAGGGCCGCCCTGAGCTCGGGCTGCTCACCCGGAAGGCGTCGCTCGATCCTCCGCAGCCGCAGCGCGAGCGACACGAGGCGCTGCTGGACGCCGTCGTGCAGGTTCCGCTCAAACCGACGCCGGGCCTGATCGCCGGCGACCACGACGCGCGCCCGGGAGGCCGCCAGCTCGGCGCGGCCCGAGGCGTTCGCTATCGCGATCGCGAGCAACTCGGTGAACTCGGCCATGCGCCGTTCGGTCTGGAGAGGCAGCGGTCCGCCCAGGGAGATGGCCACGATCGTGCCCCACAGGCCGCCGGCGACCATCACCGGGCTTGCGACCGCCGATCGGAAGGAGGCATCGGTCCCTAGCCAGCGCGTCGCCACCTCCGAGGAGACTCCGCTGTTGTCATCGATCCGAGCGGTCCGCCCCGTCCGGAACACCTCCGTGGTCGCCAGACCTGGCTCGGCCCGACCGAGCGGGCGCGGCCGGTCGTTGGTCCCGGTTTCGGTTCCGGCGACCAGGGTCGCGGTACCGTCGGGCTCGCGGCGAATGATCCGCGCGACATCCGCGCCTGCGAGATTGCGCATCTCGCCGGCGACCGCGGCGAACACCTCCTCGGGCGGGGCGCCCTGGGCGATTACTGTGGCGACGCGCCGAAGCGCCGCCTGCTCCTCTGCCAGCTCGATCCGCGCGGCTTCTGACCTCTCCGCGCGGTTCCGGGTGATCTCGAGGATCCCGCCAACCAGAACGCCGACCCCGATGTACATCGCGGTCACGGGGTAGTTCACCCAATCCCGCGAGTCAAACGTTCGATAGGGCGCGATGTAGAAGGAGTCGATCGCGACGGCGGCGGCGAGCGCGAGTGGCACGCCGAACAACGGGCCTAGTCGCCACGCGGCGACGCCCACGCCACCGGCACACAGCACGCACCACAGAGCGACGAGGACGGTGTTCCCTCGCAGGGGAATGGCCACCGCCATCCCGGCGAACACAGCCGCGCCCGTGACGAATGCCGCGGCGGCAGCGGCGATCGGGTACGCCTTCCAGCTGCGGACACGCGCGCCCACGGGCAGAGGCTAAATCACTCGATCCGCTCCTGCCCGGGGCGGGTTAGGAGCGCCTCGATGGCGTCCGCGCTCAGCTCGGCCTTGGCGATGAATCCGACGGCCGGACTCGCCGCGATCAGCTCGGCAAACTCCTCCTGGGCGTGCGTCGAGATGAGAATCACGGCCTGGGCGAGCCCAGGGGGCTCGTCCGCGCGTAAGCGGCTCGCGACACCGAGCCCATTCTCGCCGCCGAGGTCGATGTCGACGAGCGCGAGGTCTGGGTGCAGCTCACGGGCGAGTCGCACGGCTTCTTGGCCGTCGGCCGCGACGCCCAAGACGTCGATCCCGTCCTCTTGCAGGATCTCGCTGGCGGTCTGTGCGAATCCCGGGTTGTCGTCGACTATCAGGCACCGTATCGCCATGCGTCAGAACGATATGAGCGCGAACGGGCGATCGGGTGGTGGCTAGCCCCCAATCTTTGGCGCGGGTCGAACTGTTGCCCGGGGCGCCACCGTCGATAATCCGTGCATGACTGCCGAGCCACCCGGCGTCCTGATCGCTGAGGACGACGTGCTCCTGCGCGAAGGGCTGGCGAGGCTGCTCGCAGACGAGGGCTTCGAAGTCATCGACCAGGCCGGCAACGCGTCCGCTCTGCTCGCGCTGGCCCATCGCCACCGCCCGGACCTCGTGATCGTCGACATCCGCATGCCGCCGACCCACACGACCGAGGGACTCGATGCCGCCCGCACGATCCGCGCGGAGATGCCTGAGACGGCGGTCGTCGTCCTCTCCGCCCACGCCGAGGTCGAGCAGGCCACCGACCTGCTCGCGTGCGGCGAGCGAAGCGGCTACCTGCTCAAGAGCCGCGTCACCGATGTCGACGAGTTCATCGCGACACTGCGGCGGATCATCGGCGGCGCGGCAGTCGTCGATCCCGTCCTGATCCAGCAGCTGGTCGCCGCGCGTCGTGCCGAGGACCCGCTCGAGGATCTCTCTGCGCGCGAGCGCGAAGTACTGGCACTGATGGCCGAGGGGCGAACCAACGCGGGCATCGCGAGGCAGCTGTGGGTCACCGAGTCGACCGTCGAGAAACACGTCCACAGCATCCTCATCAAGCTGCGCATCCCGGAGACGGGCGATGATCACCGGCGCGTCCTCGCCGTGATCCGGTTCCTCCAGACCCGCTAGGGCAATCGCCCGCGGGGAGCTTCGTCGGTATGGCGAGCCGCCGGTCGCCAGTAGTGGCTAACCCCAATGCACGATGGGCACTGGCCATCTGGCCCCGATGGCCGCGCGGCGACAGGCTCTTAGAAGTCCTCGAACCCCTTAGAAAGGGCGCACCTCATGTCCGCCATCTCCGCCGATCCGCCTCCGATGCTTGCCCTGAACAATCCCAACCCTGCGCGTCGTTATGGCCTCGGCTTCTGGGCCGTTGCGTTCGCGTTCACAGCGCTGATGGCGTTCACAACCGTGCCGACGCCGTTGTGGTCGTTGTTTGCCCGTCGCGACGGCTTCTCTTCACTGACGATCACGTTCGCGTTCGCCGCCTATGCCGTCGCCGTCGCGATCAGTTTGGTCCTCGCCGGTCACCTCTCAGACGTGTACGGTCGCCGCCGGCTGCTGGTTCCGGCGATCGGCGCTGAACGTGGTCGCGGGACTGGTGTTCGTGGCGTGGCCCGCGCTGCCCGGTCTGCTCGTCGCCCGGGTGCTGAGCGGCCTCGGCATCGGTGCCGCGACCGCGACGGCAACGGTGTGGCTGGCGGAACTCGAGGCCAGGCGCTGCCCGCGGGCCGGCAGTCACCGAGCGCAGATCATCAGCACCGCCGCCAACCTCGGCGGACTGGGTCTCGGAGGACTGATCGCTGGTGTCCTCGCCCAGTGGGTCGGCCACGCCCTCACGATTCCGTTCCTTGCGCTCAGTCGGCGCCTTGCTGATCGGGCTCGTTGCGATCGCCCTCGCTCCCGAGACGCGCATGACCGCTTCGCCGCGCCCGCGTTACCGTCCCCAGCGCGTATCCGTTCCGCCGCAGTCACGGAGCCGATTCTTCGGCGCGGCGACCGCCGTGGGAATCACCTTCGCGGTCTTCGGCCTGATCACGTCGCTCGCGCCGAGCTTTCTCGCCGAAACGCTGAACGAGCCGTCGCATGCGCTCGCTGGGGCTGTCTCGTTCGCGCTGTTCGGCACCGCCGCGCTGGCGCAGACACTGACCGGATCGCGTTCCCCGCACCAGCTTCTAGCCGCCGCGATTCCCTCGTTGCTCGTCGGCATTGGCCTATTGACGCTCGCGGTCTGGGTGCCGTCACCGAGCTTCGGGATCTTCCTCGCCGGTGATCTGATCGCCGGCGTCGGAGCGGGGCTGATGTTCAAGGGAGCGATCGAGACCGTGACCGAGATCTCCCTGCCCGAGCGTCGCGCCGAGGCAGTCGCGGGGTTCTTCCTCGCCGCGTACCTCGGGCTGGCCGGTCCGGTGATCGGCCTTGGCGTCCTCACCCAGATCGCGTCGACGCGAGTCAGTCTGCTCGTTTTCTCCGGGCTCCTCGCCTTCGGCATCTTCGCCGCGACCCCCGCCCTGCTCGGCGGTCGTGGCCACCGCACATCCACAGGCCCGCAACCACTAACTCACTGAAAAGGAGTCACCATGCAGACAACGCAACTCAAGACCACAGAGCTTGGCCAGACCGGCCTCGAGATCACTCGCGTCGGCTTCGGCGCGTGGGCGATCGGCGGCGGAGGCTGGGAGTTCGGCTGGGGACCCCAGCAGGACGAGCAGTCGATCGCCGCGATCCAGCACGCACTCGAGCTGGGGGTCAACTGGATCGACACCGCCGCCGCGTACGGCTTCGGTCATTCCGAGCAGGTCGTCGGGCGGGCGCTCGCAGGGTCTCGCTGAAGCGCCCGTACGTGTTCACCAAGGCGTCGCTGCTGGAAGGCCCGGGCCGCCGGGTCGTCCACAGCCTCAAGCGCGACTCGATCCTGCGCGAGGCCGAGGCCAGCCTCGAGCGGCTCGGGGTCGACGCGATCGACCTCTACCAGATCCACTGGCCGATCCCCGATGAGGACATCGAGGAGGGCTGGTCGGCGTTCGCCGAGCTCAAGGAGCAGGGACTGGTCCGCCACATCGGCGTCTCGAACTTCGACGTCGAGCAGCTGCGGCGCATCCAGCAGATCGCGCCGGTCGAGACGCTGCAGCCGCAGTACTCGCTGATCGAGCGCGACGTCGAGCGCGAGATCCTGCCCGTTCGCCGAGCGCGAGGGGATCGGCGTGATCGTCTATTCGCCGATGGGCTCGGGGCTGCTGACCGGCGCGATGACCCGCGAGCGGATCGCCGGGCTCCCTGATGAGGACTGGCGCAAGCACGACGACCGCTTCCGCGAGCCGCAGCTGTCGCGCAACCTCGACCTGGTCGAGCGTCTCGGTGTCGTTGCCGACCGCCACGGCACGGTCCCGGGCGCGGTCGCGATCGCCTGGACGCTCCGCAATCCGGCGGTCGACGGCGCGATCGTCGGGTTCCGCTCGCCCGAGCAGGTCGACCCGCTGATCGACGCCGCCAATCTACTGTCGAGCCGCACACCCCACAGTGGGCGGGCGGCCGGGCCGCCCAGGCGCGCGCCCTCCAAAGTGTCGTAAGTATCGACGATCTGGACGGTGGATTCGCCGAGCACCTTCTGGATCTGCCGGAACGCCTCCGCCTCGCCCGAAGGACATGACCCAGGAATGCGCCGCCGTGCCCATGACGGGAATGCCGTAGCGGAAGCCGGCCAGCGTGTGCTTGGTTCCCGCGCAGCCGCCGATATAAGCCGCGCGCGCCCCGAGCACGCCCACCGCTCCCGGCGTGTGGGCGCGGCGCGTGCAAACTGCACCCGGACAGGCCACCGCCAGCCTCCACGCACCGCGCCGCCTTGGATGCCACCAGGGACGGGAAGGCGACGGCGGAGAGCGCATAGGTCTCCGGGATCTGCGCTCTCCGCCGTCACTTTCCCGTCCCTGGTGGCATCCAAGGCGGCGCGGTGCGTGGAGGCGGCCGGCGGCCGTCCGGTGGCCGAGTTCGGCACGCGCCGCGCCCACACGCCGGAAGCGGGCGTGCTCGGGGCGCGCGCGGCTTTCTGGGCCGCTGCGCGGGAACCGGCCACGCGCTCGCCGGCTGCACTACGGCAACTCCGTCATGGGCACCGCGGCGCATTCCTGGGTCATGTATTTTCGGGCGAGGCGGAGGAGGCGCTCCGGCAGAAATCCAGAAGGTGCTCGGCGAATCCACCGTCCGGATCCATAAATCTACAAAGCCTTTTGGAGGGCGCGCGCCACCTCAAACCACCAGCCCAATGTGGGGTGTGCAGCTCGACAAGTAGTTGGCGGCGTCGAGTGGGCGGGTCGACCTGCTCGGGGGAGCGGAACCCGACGATACGCGCCATCGACCGCGCAGGATTGCGCAACGCCCCAGGCGATCGCCGCGGCGCTCCTGGGACAGTGCCCGTGGCGGTCGCCAGCCGCACGAAGGCGTCGACCAGGTCGAGGTTGCGTGACGGCTGCGGTGGCGGATCGGTCGTCTGCTTGCGCCAGTCATCGTCGGGAAGCCCGGCGACGATCCGCTGGCGGGCAGCCGCTACGCGCCGGTGCGCGGCCCCGAACCACGCGGTGCGATCGCCCAGATCCCATCGCGCTCGGCGACGGGAGGACGTCGCACTCGATGTCACGCTCGATCAGCGCGTGCGGTTGGAGCGTCTCGACCGGTGCGATCTGCTGTATGCGCCGCAGCTGCTCGACGTCGAAGTTCGAGACGCCGATGTGACGGACCAATCCCTGCTCCTTGAGCTCGGCGAATGCGAGCAGCCGGCTTCGATGTCCTCATCGGGGATCGGCCAGTGGATCTGGTACAGGGCGATCGCCGTCGACCCCGAGCCGCTCGAGGCTGGCGTGCGCCTCGCGCAGGATCGAATCGCGCTTGCAGGCTGTGGACAACCAGGCGACCAGGCCTGGGAGCAGCGACGCCTTGGCTGGACGCGACGCGGGCGCCCCCGAACACCGGCAAGCGCCCGCCCCAACGATCTCCTCGGAGTGACCGAAGCCGTACGCGGCGCGGCGGGCATGTCGATCCAGTTGACGCCAAGCTCGACGTGCGCGCTGGATCCGCGGCGATCGACTGCTCAGTCCTGGGGGGGGAAACAGCCGAACTCCCAGCCTCCGCCCCCGATCGCCCAGTGCGGCGGATCCGACGCGAGTGATTTCGAGGCCGGTCTGGCCGGTTTTGTGGTCTTGAGTTGCGTTGTCTGCATGGTGACTCTTTTAGGATGGAGGAGAGGTTGTTGGTTGTGTGGATGTGCGGCAGCATCACAACCACCGAGGAACCGCGGGGGTCGCCACGAGGACTCCCGAGCGCGAGGAGCCCGGCGAACACGAGCAAGCTAGCGAGCCGTGCAACGCGATCTGAGTGAGAACGCCGAGGCAGATCGCCGGACCGGCCAGTCCGAGGGTGCGCGGCGAGGAGGAACTTCCGCGACCGCTCGCCGCGGCGCTCGGCAGTGAGATCTCCGACGCTGCTCGATAAGCAGCTGAACATCAGTCCCGGCCCCGGCGCCGGATCGGCGCGGGCGAGGAAGATCCCGAAGCTCCGGTGAGGGCACCCACAGGGCGAGGGTCAGTAGGGCGATGCCGATCAGCAGCGCGGGGATCGCGGCGGCGAGAAGCTGCTGCGAGGCGCGCAATCCCCGTCACTGTTTCGCGCGAGCGCCGCGGTGGCGAACAAGCGCGAACGAAACCGCACGGCGAAGCGCTGAGTGCAGCGTTCCAGCGAGGAAACTCAGCACAGCGACGTGATCAGCCCGAAGATCGCGAACGTGATCGCCACCGCGGGCAGCCGCGGCGAAGAATCGACCCGTGAGAGCCGCGGCATCTGACACGCGTTGAGGGGCGATAGCGTGGCCGTGGCGAGGCGGGCGACTCGAGTCTCAGGAGCTAGTGCGATGCACAACCAGCCCGATCCGCAAAGCGCGGGCATGGCGCGCCATGGGGCGGGCGAGTGAGAGCGTGGCCCACCCACTCAGAGACACCCCCACGATGCGGCCACACGAGGGCCGAGCCCACCGAGGTTGGCCGCGGTACTGAGTGCAGTGTGCGCTCGCTGACTTCCGGCACGCGGCCACCGCGCGCCGCTTCGAGTTCCGCCAGCCATACCGTCGCGGTCGGCTGTGCGGCCGGGGCCCAGGCCGCTCAACACGCGCGCGATGCAGCACGCCGGCAGCGCAGGCCATGTCACAAACACAAGCCCGGCCACCACGCTCAGCGCGAGCGCGGGGGCTGCAGCCGGCGGCGTCCGTACACGTCCGAGAGGTGCCCCGCGAGGACCAGGCTGATCGCGACGGCAACGGCGTAGACGGCGAACGCCACCCGTGATCGTGAGAGGACGAGAAGCCGTCGCGACTCGCGAACAAGGACCACAGCGGCGTCGGCGGGGGTAAACGCCATCAGAGCTGTGAATGAGAAACTGACGCCCCAGAAGCCGAATGATAATTTCTCAGTGCAGTCATGGGAACTTCTTTAGTGACGTGATTCGTTGGTCATCGGGTCATGACACCTGTGCGCGGAGCCGCGAAGAGAACCCGTCGACGACGGGCTGAGGGTGGTTGGTGGCGGACACGGCTGGTGCTTCCTTTCGGCGGGATTCGAGGACAGCTACAGCGTCTCGCCACGCGGTCGGCTTGGACCACATGGGCAGTGCCCCAGGTGAGTGGGGGTGGCCGCTATTGACCAGCGGTGTCCGCTCCCCCACGAACCACCGGGCCGCAATCAGCCCTTAGCAGGGTCTGGAGGAACCGGAGAAAAACGAGGGACGCGGCGGTGGTCGTCGCCCGTCTCGGGGATGCGCAGCTTTATGAAGAGATGCTGTGGACGTGCTTCTCGACGGTTGATTCGGTCACCCAGAGCTCACTCGCGATGCCACCCTTGGATCGTCCCTCGGCCATGAGCGACAGGACTTCACGCTCGCGCGCGGGGAGATCCTGCGAGCGGGGAATCTGCACGGCGAGCGGCGACCAGGAGCTGGAGAAGGAGGGGTCGACGACCGCCGGCGCCCGCGATGATCCGCCGGACGGTCGCGATGAACTCGTCGACATCGGTCACGCGGCTCTTGAGGAGGTAGCCGCTCCGCTCGCCGCCGCGCGAGCAGGTCGGTGGCCTGTTGCGACCTCGGCGTGGGCGGACAGGACAACGACCGCTGTCTCGGGCATCTCCCGCCGCGGGCGCGTCCCCCGACCGTCGTAGTGGGTTGGCGGGCGTCCTGATGTCGAGGATCACGGGAGGGTCCGGGCGGTGACGATGGGCCAGCGCAAGCAGGGCGGAGGCGTTGCCGGCCTGGTCGATGACGTCGAAGCCCTCGTCGGCGAGCAGCCTCGCCAGCCCTCGCGGAGGAGGACGTCGTCCTCAGCGATCAGGACGCCGGGCGGCTCGGCAGTCATGCGCGGAGTATCGACGGTGGCGCCCGGGACAGTCGACCCGCGCCGAAGATGGAGGAAAGTCACCACCCGATCGCCCGTTCGCGCTCCTATCGTTCTGACGCATGGCGATACGGTGCCTGATAGTCGACGACAACCCGGGATTCGCACAGACCGCCAGCGAGATCCTGCAAGAGGACGGGATCGACGTCCTGGGCGTCGCGGCCGCGCCAAGAAGCCGTGCGACTCGCCCGTGAGCTGCACCCAGACCTCGCGCTCGTCGACATCGACCTCGGCGGCGAGAATGGGCTCGGTGTCGCGAGCCGCTTACGCGCGGACGAGCCCCCTGGGCTCGCCCAGGCCGTGATTCTCATCTCGACGCACGCCCAGGAGGAGTTTGCCGAGCTGATCGCCGCGAGTCCGGCCGTCGGATTCATCGCCAAGGCCGAGTTGAGCGCGGACCCCATCGAGGCGCTCCTACCGCTCCGGGCAAGAACGCGCCGGTGATTTAGCCTCTGTCCGTGGACGCGCGTGTCCGCAGCTGGAAGGCGTACCGATCGCTGGTGCCGCCGCGACATTGGTCACCGGCGCGGCTGTGTTCGCCGGGATGGCGGTGGTTATGCCTCTGCGAGGGAACACCGTCCTCGTCGCTCTGTGGTGCGTGCTGTGTGCCGGTGGCGTGGGCGTCGCGGCGTGGCGACTAGGCCCGTTGTTCGGCGTGCCATTCGCGCTCGCGGCTGCCGTCGCGATCGATTCCTTCTACATCGCGCCCTATCGAACGTTTGATTCGCGGGATTGGGTGAACTACCCGTGACCGCGATGTACATCGGGGTCGGCGTTCTGGTTGGCGGGATCCTCAAGACCACCCGGAACCGCGCGAGAGGTCAGAAGCCGCGCGGATCGAGCTGGCAGAGGAGCAGGCGGCGCTTCGGCGCGTCGCCACACTAATCGCCCAGGGCGCCCCGCCCGAGAAGGTGTTCACCGCGTCGCCGTCGAGATGCGCAACTCGGGCGCGGATGTCGCGCGGATCATTCGCCGCGAGCCCGACGGTACCGCGACCTGGTTGCCGGAACCGAAACCGGGACCAGACCGGCCGCGTCCGCTCGGTCGGGCGGAGCCAGGTCTCGCGACAACGGAGGTGTTCCGGACGGGCGGGACCGTCGATCGATGACAACAGCGGAGTCTCCTCGGAGGTGGCGACGCGCTGGCTAGGGACCGATGCCTCCTTCCGATCGGCGGTCGCGAGCCCGGTGAGGTGCCGCGGCCTGTGGGGCACGATCGTGGCCATCTCCTTGGACGGACCGCTGCCGGTCGAGACCGAAGGGCGCATGGCTGAGTTCACCGAGCTGCTTGCGATCGCGAATCGCAAACGCCTGGGGCCGCGCCGGCTGGCGGCCTCCCGGGGCAGGCGCCGTCGTCGCGGGCGATGGGCCCAGCACCAGTTTCAAGCGAAACCTGCACGACGGCGTCCAGCAGCGCCTCAGTGTCCCTCAGCACTGTGCGGCTGCGGAAGAGCGAGCGGCGCCTTCCGGCGAGCAGCGCGAGCTCCAGGCGACACTGTCGGCGACCGTCCAGGAGTGAACGAGGCCACCGATGAAGGTGCGCGAAATCGCGCAGGGAATCCGCCGCAATCCTCACCGAGGGGAGGCTGGCACCCACACTCCGGACCCTGGCCTTGCGCTCCTCTGCATGCCCGTCGACGTAAGCGTGGAACCTGAGGAGCGGCTGCCCGAGCCGGTGGAGGTAGCCGCCTACTACGTGGCGGCCGAGGCGCTGACCAACGCCGCCGAAACACGCCGCACACTCCACGTGCCTCGGTGACGCTCGAGCGCCACGAGCGTCTGCTGCCTCTGCGCGTCCGCGAACAAGGCGGGTCCCCGCGGAGCCGACCGTCCTACCAGTGGCGGCCTGACGGGGATCCGCGATCGGATCAAAGCTCTAGGTGGCTCGCTCGGGGCATCCCCACAGTCCGCGCGGCGAGGGCACCGGAGCTGGACGTCGCGCTGGCCGTGCCGCCCGCGCCGGGCCAACCCAAACCTTGCAGATTGGACCCGCCCGTCGGTCGGGCTTGCCGTGATAGCACCAACGGTTGCGCGGTGGGAGCTTGTAGGCGTGTCCTTGTCGCCCGCCTCGCTCAATCCTCCACCTGGTCGGAAGCTAGAGACCGTGGGGGGGGGGCTCTCGTGCTGCAACTCCACCCACTCGGGGCTGTGCACTGGGATGAGGGGCAGCGGCGCGCTACTTGCCGGTGCTGCTGCTCCACGCCCTACGCGGGTCTGATCGTCGACCGCGCGGACAAGCGCACCGTCCTGCTCATCACGCACGGGGCAGCACTGTGGTCGACGGCGTTTGTCAGCAGCGCGCCAATCGGCGGCGACGTTCATTGGCGCGATCAGGCTACGAGCAGCCCCACCTCCGCACTCGCCGTGGGCGGAGCCGCGCTGCGGCGCGGCCGCGATCCACGGCGTGGCGGGACCCTCCGCCCACTCCCCGGACCACCACCCGTCGATTCCCCCGACTCGGCAGCGGATGAAATACCAGTTTGCTTCACTGGCCGGCCAGGCCTCGCGTCACCTGCTCTTGCACAAAACAACGGGCAGCCGCGTCCCGGGGGCGCCTGTTGGGGACAGTGGGAGTACTGCTGCCCATGTGGCCGGCGATCCGAGCGTGTGCGTTGAGCCAGGCTCAGGCTCAGTCAGAGGCGGGGGGATGTAGGGTGAGGAAGACCGTAGCCACCCGCGAGATTCAGCGCCCGAATAACCAGGAAGAGGCCGCCCATCCGTAGACGCCGTACGCGAGGCACACGACCAACCGGCTGCGACACTGCCACCGGCGACACGCCCGACCCCAAAGAAGCGGAGGTGGCGGTACTCAAATGGGAGGATGAGGCGTTGCATGCCGGATCGCGGAGGAGATCGCCCGCCCACCCACGCAGACCCTTCGCAGCGGTGTTGTCGTTGGACGCCTTCATCGCGGACTCCTTGGGTGTGTTGTCGACCACCCGCTCCTATGAATATGATATCACTCTGATGTAGCTTGTCAGAGAGCCCCGCGCGAGTGTGCGAAACGCTCTGCGAATTTGGGGTGAGCTCCGCCGCCGGCCAAAAGCACGGTCTTGCCTGAGATCTGGAGCCGTCGGCCCCGAGCTCGAATGCGCCCGCCCCAATCAGGAGAGATCAGGGAAACAGATCATGTGGAACGGTCAGCGAGGTGTCGGTCGTGCTCATGACCTATGCCGAGCGCGACTCGATCAGAGCGGTGATCGAGGGGTTCCTCGCCACGGGCCTGGTCGACGAGGTGCTCGTGGTCGACAACAACGCGCAACCGGGAACAGGAACAGGAGGTTGCGGATCATCCTCCGGCGCGCCGTATTTGACGGGCCCCGTCAGGGATATGGGTACGCGACCCGCCGCGGTCTGGTCGAGGCCACCGGCGATCTGATCGTGCTCGCCGAGCCGGACGGCACGTTCGTGCCGAAGGACATCTCGAAGCTGCTGACGTGTGACGCGGTCTTGGCACTGCGGACGACCTGGGAGCTGGTGTGGGAGGGCGCCAACATGGATTGGTTCTTGCGCTGGGGTAATGCGGCGGTCGCGAAGCTGATCGAGGTCTTGCTCAACACAAGAATCTCAGCAACGTAGGTGTACCTACAAGCTGCTGCGCAGAGATACCGCGAGGCGCGTCGCGAGCGGCATGAAGGTCAGCAGCAGCCAGCGCCGGCGCGGGGATCGGGTGCTCACGATGCCGGCTCCCGGGCGCGGTTCGTCGAGGTGCCGGTCAACTATCTCCCCGCGCGCGCTCGGACGGTCATGAGCTGGTCACCGGCAACGAGGTTGATGGCGATCTCCTGAGGACTTTGCGGATGATCGGGCTGGTG
>CAWKME010000004.1:0-210341 GCA_963850645.1 uncultured Actinomycetota bacterium
AGGAGATCGCGGCCGCGCGGACCTCGGTGATCCTCGTTCGCGGCGCCGACGGGCAGGTCCGCGCTTTCCACAACATCTGCCGGCATCGCGGCAACAAGCTGGTATGGGATGAACATCCTGAGCAAGAGACGAAGGGCACCTGCCGGCAGTTCGTCTGCAAGTACCACGCATGGCGTTACTCGCTGGAAGGCGATCTGAGCTTCGTGCAGCAGGAGTCGGAGTTCTTCGACCTCGACAAAGCAGAGTTTGGACTGGTTACCGTCCAGGTTGAGACGTGGGAGGGGTTTATCTTCGGCAACCTGAACCCCGACAACACGACCTCATTGATGGAGTTCCTCGGTCCGTTCGGCAAAGGCCTCGTCGGTTATCCGTTCGGGGAGATGACCGACACCTATTCGTATCGCGCGGAGGTCAACGCCAACTGGAAGCTCTACATCGACGCGTTCACCGAGTTCTACCACGCACCCGTCCTGCACTCGAAGCAGTACACCGCCGAGGAGGCTCGCAAACTGGCCGGCTACGGCTACGAAGGGCTGCACTACGCCTCGAGGGCCACATGCCATGCAGTCGTCGTGGGGCGGGATGGCGCCGCCGAAGGACCCTATGATGGTCAAGCCGATCGAACGGGTGCTGCGCAGCGGCAACTTCGGGGCATGGGACAAACCCGACATCCCCGCTCTGACGAATCTGCCCCCCGGACTCAACCCCGGCGGCCACAAGCAGTGGGGCCTGGACTCGTTTCTGTTCTTCCCGAACTTCATGATCGTCGTGTGGGAGCCAGGCTGGTATCTGACCTACAACTACTGGCCGACCGCCTATAACCAGCACATCTTCGAGAGCTCGCTGTACTTCGCGCCGGCCAAGACGGTCCGCGACCGGATGCGCCAGGAACTGGCCACAGTGACATTCAAGGAGTTCGCGCTGCAGGACTGCAACACCCTGGAAGCCACCCAGACCATGCTGGAATCTCGCCGAGTGTCCCGTTTCCCGATCGGCGACCAGGAGATCATGATCCGTCACCTCCACCACGCCGTCGCAGAGCAGATGGCCGCCTACCAGTACGCAACGCAGAGTTCGGCGGCGACCGCCCAATGGTCTCGATAGCAAGCCGGATCCCCAACACCCCGGACGACGTCGACATCCCGGCACTGCGCGTGAAATACCGCGCCGAGCGCGACAAACGGCTTCGGGCTGACGGGTCTACGCAATACCTGGAGCTCACCGCGGATTTCGCCGCGTTCTCTGAAGTCGATCCGCACACCCCGCTCGTGGAGCGTGAGCCGCTGTCGGTCGAGGCCGACGTGCTGATCCTCGGCGGAGGGGGCGAGGGCGTTCGCTCGCATCTCGGCGAGCCCTACGCGCCGGGTTTTTATGCCTTCGGTGAACTATTGGCCCAGTGGCGTGCCACCGGGAACATGGAAGGAATGCAGCTCAGATCATGACGGCCAGTACCAGCACCACACTGAGCACGCGGCAGCTCAAGCCGCACATCGGCTCCGAAATCCTCACGAGCAAAGAGATTCTGCTCGGTGGAGAGCACGCCGAAACGTTACGGGACCTGCTCGAGGAGCGCGGCGTGCTGGTGTTTCCAAAGGTCGGCTTCACCGATGACGAGCAGGTCGCATTCACCGAGACCCTGGGTGTGTTTGCCCCCGAACGACACGGGGAGAAGGTCTACAGCGTCACACTGGATTCGACGGTCAACAGTTCGGCCGACTATCTCAAGGGGTCGCTGTATTGGCACATCGACGGCACCATGAACGATGTACCCATCCGGGCCTCCTTGCTATCTAGCAGGGTTCTCCCCGCCGACGGCGGCGGCGACACCGAGTTCTGCAATACCTACGCCGCCTACGACGACCTATCTGAAGACGAGCGGGCCGAACTGACCGGTCTCCGCGTGATGCACTCGGCGTGGAACACGCTGTTCTATTTCGAACCTGAACCCAGCATCGATCACCTACGGCGCATGATGCGAATCGGCGATAAGGAACTGCCGCTGGTGTGGGCACACCAGTCCGGCCGCAAATCCCTGGTACTTGGCTGCACCGCGCGTCACATCGTTGGCATGGACTACCGCAGAAGCGCCGAACTGCTGGTCGGACTTCGGGATAGGGCCACCCAACTCCAGTTCGTCTATCGCCACCAGTGGTCGGTGGGCGATCTGGTGATCTGGGACAACACCGGGACCATGCATCGCGCCATGCCCTACAACCCCAGCTCCGGCCGGCTACTGACCCGGACGAAGCTCGAGGGTGAAGAGCCGTTCGCCTGACCATGAGCACTCCGAGTCGGGAAATCGCAGAACTGCTGGACCGCGAGAAGATCCGGGAGGTGCCTCGCAAGGTTGGCCCGCGGCGAGGACCGCCGCAACGCGCAACTCATCTCCGGGTCGTACTGGCCGCAAGCGATCATCGATCACGGCATCTTCACCGGCACATTCGGTGAGTACCTGGCTTGGGTCGTTCCCGGCTCGCCCGATATCCCAGTCACACAGCATGTGCTCGGGCAGAGCGTCATCGACCTCCACTCCGACACCGCGCTGGTAGAAACCCACGTGCTGGCATATCACCGGGTTTCCGTCGAAAGCGAGCATCGCGACACCATCGTCGGCGGCCGCTATCTGGACTGGATGGACAAGATCTCCAACGAGTGGCGGATCTCGCAGCGCACCATGGTCTACGACTGGATGCAGAATCTCGGCGTATCCGTCGACTGGACAACCGGACTCATGGGTATGCCCTTCGACACCACCCGTTACGCGCGGACGCGCAGTAGCTGATTACAGCGAGGATTCTTCGGCGACCGCTGCGAAGTCTGCGACGCAGGACACCACCGAATGATCTCGCTGACAGGCAAAGTCGCCGTCGTCACGGGAGCCAGCCGCGGCATCGGCAAAGGCGTCGCAGTGGCCCTTGGCGACTGCGGTGCCACCGTATACGTCACCGGCCGCACGGCCGCAGCCGGTGAGCACGAACTGCCGGGCACCGTCGGCGAGACAGCCACAGAGGTCACCCGACGCGGCGGCACGGGGATCGCCGTGCAGGTCGATCACGCGGTCGACAACCAGGTCACCGCTCTGTTCGACCGGGTAAGAGCCGAGCAGGGCCGGCTCGACATCCTGGTCAACAACGCGTTCGCGCTGCCCGAGGACCTCACCGACGCCAAACCGTTCTGGGAGAAGCCGCTGTCCAACTGGGAGATGGTCGACGTCGGCGTGCGTTCCAACTTCGCCTCCGCCCGCCTCGCCGCCCAGATCATGGTGCCCCAGAGGACTGGACTTATCGTCGCCACGTCGGGCTACGTCGGCGTCACCTACACGTACGGAGTCGTCTTCGGACTGTGCAAGACCGCCGTCGACCGGATGGCCCGCGACATGGCCATCGAGCTACAACCCCACAACGTCGCTTCGGTATCACTGTGGCAGGGACTCACGATGACCGAACGGGCACAACGCAATCTGAATGCTCGGCCCGAAATGACGAAATCGATCGTCACCCGCCCCGCGGTGGCCTGCTCTCCGGAGTTTCCCGGCCGGGTCATCGCGGCACTGGCGACCGACCCGGATCTGATGAGCCTCTCCGGGGGCACCTTCATCACCGCCGAACTCGCACAACGCTACGGAATCACCGACATCGACGGCAGAACCATCCCGTCATTGCGCGCCGAACGGGGATCCCCTATCTGGCAACCGATCACCGGAGCAGGCCATGGACACTGACCAACTTGCCCGATTCGAACGCCTGCTTGCTCGTCAGGACATCACCGACTGTCTGACGCGGTTCTGCCGCGGCATGGACCGCTTCGACCGTGACCTGTTCCTTTCGGCATTCCACCCTGACGCCGAGATTGCCGCCGGCGACTTTGTTGGCGGACCAGCCGACCTGTACGAGTGGACACACCACATGCACGAGCGAGGGCAGATCGCCACACAGCACAACTTGCTCAACAACACCTGCGACATCGACGGCGACACCGCACATTCTGAAACTTACTACCTATTCGCTGCCCGGAACCTCGACGAATCCAACTGGATCGCCGGTGGCCGCTATTTCGACCGTCTCGAGCGTCGCGACGGCCAGTGGCGGATCACGTTGCGCACCAACGTGATCGAATGGTCCGGAATACTGCCGACAATGCCAATACCGTTCGCCGACGTGCCCGACATCGGAGTCAACGGCATTTCAGCACGGAACCGAACCGATCCGTCCTACAAGAGACCCCTCGTCAACCGTCGTGACCCCCACAACCCGCTCACGTCTGCGTGATGCATCGGCATGGACGTCGGCGGCTCCCAGCCTGATCAAAATGTTGTGCCGCACCACGGCTAGCGCACGGTTGCCACGAGTCCTTCGGTTTCCCTTGCTGAAAAGGGGAATCCGGGTTGACCCGCGGTGGTGTCAGGTCCGTGATGTGAGGTCACTGTATGGGGGCGTCGGACTCTGAAACTTCGTGGCTGAAGCGAGGTCCTCGAACAAGTCCGAAGACTGCTTGCCGTTAAGCCGGTCGAGCACCTGCATGTCGGCGCTGTCATCCCCGCGCGTAAAACGACAAGCGACACCATAGGGCGAGCTGAGACGACAAACGTTGACGAGACGGTGATGAGAAAGAAAACTGGCCAGAACCTGTTGGCTCTGACCAGCATGTCCTCTGTGGAGCTGCCGGGAATCGAAACCGATTCTCTACCAGGCAATTTGGCTTCTGACCTGACGGTTCGTTTCGATTCGGTCCAGTTAGTACAGTTCGCTACCTGCGGTTTCGTTTTGGGGTCTTGACGGCGTCAAGGGTAACGCCCGTGCCGGACACGGGGGATCACACCTGTGCCGGTGGCCGGAGTCCATCCGCCCGCGTTGTATCGGAATGAGCGACGCGAGCCGCCGAGTCGGTGGGGCGGCCGAGAAGTTGGCCCGGCCATCTGGCCGCCGCCGTACACATTAAATACCGCAACATCAAAGGCGATCCGTTGTAGGCATTCGCCGCAATTTCGGGGCCGGGCCGCGGATAATTCAGGTATGTCGGAACGCGCGCCGACTTCGGCAACGGTCACCAGGCTCGCGGGGTGCTGCCTGTTGGCCGCGCTGCTGGCGGCGGCATTGATGTTTCCAGTCGCGGGCGGTATTGGGCTGTTGTTCAACCGCGCCTTCGAAGTGGTCGCCGACGAGTCCGCACAAATCCTCGAAGGTGACGTCCCGCAGGTCTCGACGATGGTCGACGCCGCGGGAAACCCGATCGCCTGGCTGTATTCCCAGCGGCGGTTCGAGGTGCCCCAGCGACCAGATCGCCAACACGATGAAGCTGGCCATCGTGTCGATCGAGGACAAGCGGTTCGCTGAGCACAACGGGGTGGACTGGCCGGGCACGCTGACCGGCCTGTCCGGCTACCTATCAGGCGACCTCGACACCCGCGGCGGATCGACCATCGAACAGCAGTACGTCAAGAACTACCAGTTGCTGGTGACCGCGCAGAACGACGCCGAGAGGCGAGCCGCTGTGGAAATCACACCCGCGCGCAAACTGCGCGAGATCCGGATAGCGCTGACGCTCGACGAGAAGCTCTCCAAAGCAGAGATCCTCACCCGCTACCTCAACTTGGTGTCGTTCGGCAACGGCGCGTTCGGTGTGCAGGATGCCGCTCAGACCTACTTCGGCGTCAACGCCTCGCAGCTGAACTGGCAGCAGGCCGCGCTGCTGGCCGGCACGCTGAAGTCGACCAGTGCGCTCGACCCGTACACCAACCCCGAGGGGGCACTGCAGCGGCGAAACGTGGTGCTGGACACCATGATCGACAATCTCCCCCAGTACGCCGACGAATTGCGTGCCGCCAAAGCCGAGCCACTGGGCGTGCTACCCCACCCGAATGAGCTGCCCGGTGGCTGCGTCGCCGCCGGCGATCGCGGCTTCTTTTGTGACTATGCACTGGACTACCTCGCGCGGGCCGGCATCAGCAAGGAGCAGGTTGCCCGCGGCGGTTATCTGATCCGACACGACGCTGGACCCCAAGGTGCAGATGTCGGTCAAGGAGGCCATCGACAAGTTCGCCAGCCCGACACTCGACGGCATCGCCAGCGTGATGAGCGTGATCAAGCCCGGCAAGGACGCGCATCGGGTGATGGCGATGGCCAGCAACCGCACCTATGGCCTCAACAGCGACGCGCGCGAAACGGTGCAGCCGCAGCCCTTTTCGCTCGTCGGTGATGGGGCAGGCTCCATCTTCAAGATCTTCACCACGGCGGCGGCGTTAGACATGGGCATGGGTATTAACGCTCAGCTGCAGGTTCCGGGCTTCTTTCAAGCCAAAGGCTTGGGCAGCAGCGATACGCCCGGCTGTCCGAAGGAAACCTGGTGCGTGGCAAACGCCGGCCGCTACCGCGGTTCGATGAACGTCACCGACGCGCTGGCCACCTCGCCGAATACCGCGTTCGCGCGGCTGATCCAGCTCGTCGGGGTGCCGCGGGCGGTCGACATGGCGGTCCGGCTGGGGCTGCGGTCCTACGCGATTCCGGGAACGGCGCGCGCCTACGACCCGACAGAGCAGTGAAAGCCTGGCCGATTTGATCAAGCAACAGAACATGGGCTCGTTCACTTTGGGTCCGTTCCAACTCAACGCGCTCGAGCTCTCCAATGTGGCGGCGACCCTCGCGTCCGGCGGCATGTGGTGCCCGCCGAGCCCGATCGACAAGATCCTCGACCGCAAGGGCAACCAGGTGTCCGTGACCACCGAGGCCTGTGACCAGGTGGTGCCGGAAGGACTGGCGAACACGCTCGCGAACGCCTTGAGCAAGGACGATCAGGGCAGCGGCACCGCAGCGGGCTCAGCCGGCACGGTGGGTTGGACCCTGCCGCTGTCGAGCAAGACCGGCACCACTGAGTCGCATCGATCGTCGGGATTCGTCGGCTTCACCAACAACTACGCGGCGGCGAACTACATCTTCGACGACACCGACGCACCGTCGGGCATCTGCTCATTCCCACTGCGCAGGTGCGGCAGCGGTGACCTGTATGGCGGTAGCGAGCCCGCTCGCACCTGGTTCGAGACGATGAAGCCTATCGCCACCGATTTCGGCGACGTGCATCTGCCGCCAACCGATCCGCGCTACGTCGACGGCGCGCCGGGCGACCGGGTACCCGATGTATCCGGCCTGACTGTGGACACGGCGCGTCAGCGGCTTAAGGACGCCGGTTTCCAGGTCGCCGACCAGCCCACCTCGGTCAACAGCTACGCACCCTATGGTGCCGTGGTGGGGACCACCCCGAGCGGTCAAATCATCCCCGGGTCGATCATCACGATCACCATCAGCAACGGGATTGCGCCGGCACCGCCGCCGGCTCCGGTGCAGCGCGGGCCGATTGTTGCGGTTGACGGTCCGAGCAACCCAGACCCACCCCCGCAGGGAGGTCCACTGGTCATCCAGATCCCTGGGCTGCCGCCGATCGTGTTGGGACCGCCACCGCCGCCCGAACCACCTGGCTAGAGAATGGCCCCCGGAGGGGTGGCGGATTCAGGGGGTCGTTGCAACACGGCTGTTAGTTGTTGGCGGCTATGAGGTTAGCTAAGCGCTCGGCTGGGGTGTCCCAGTCGAGCGTTTTGCGTGGGCGTCCGTTGAGCTCAGCAGCGACGGTGTCGAGGTGCTCGCGGGAGTGCATGGATAAGTCGGTGCCTTTGGGAAAGTATTGGCGTAGCAGTCCGTTGGTGTTCTCGTTGGAGCCGCGCTGCCAGGGCGAGTGTGGGTCGCAAAAATAGACTGGGATATCGGCGGCGATGCTGAACTCGTGGTGCAGGTGCATCTCGATACCCTGATCCCAGGTCAACGATCGCTTGAGATGAGCCGGTAGACGGCTGATGGTGTCGGTGAGGCCGTCGCGGACCAGTTCACCGGTGCGTCCGCGTGGCAGATGCACAAGCATGACGTAGCGAGTGGATCGTTCCACCAGCGTGCCGATGGCCGACTGCTGGTTCTTGCCGATGATCAGGTCGCCTTCCCAGTGGCCAGGCACGGCCCGGTCATCGGCTTCGGCGGGGCGTTCGCTGATCAGGATCATCGGGCGGGCCATCCGTGGGGTCCGCTGATGAGACTGGCGTCGCGGCCGTCGCAGTGTGCGCCCGGTGCGCAACGCCCGGGTCAGCTCGCGACGCAATTCGCCCCGACCCTGCAGATAGAGGGCCTGATAGATGGTTTCGTGGGCCACGTGCATCTCCGGGCGGTCAGGGAAGTCTCGGCGCAGTCGGCGCACGATCTGCTCTGGACTCCACTTCTGGTCCAAATGGTCCTGCACGACCTGGCGCAGCACGGGATGGGCTGCCAGTTTGCGCACTTTCGGGCGGGGCCGGCGTGCATCAGCACGCCGTTGGGCCGCATGTGGACGGTATTGGCCCGTGCCTGGATGGCGGTTACGTCGGATTTCTCGACTGATGGTGGAAGGGCTGCGCTCAAGCTCCTTGGCTATCACCCGATAGCTGGCGTGCTCGCGTAATCGATCGGCGATATAGATGCGCTCGTCTTCTCCCAGATAGCGCAACGAATGCAAAGAAGCCGAGACTTCCCGTCTCGCAGGAGGTCTCGGCTTCTTCCCGGGGCCAGGTGAATGTTCCCCGTTACGCCACTTCTTGCCGGTTCGGTAGTTGATACCGACGATCCGACACGCTTCTCGACTGCTGTACCCCTGCGCCATGAGCTCGAAGTATGCGACCCGTTCCCGGGTCAGCTTCCTCGGGCCCTGCGGCCGACGCTGGCCACGAATCTCGAAATCCATCGCATCCCCTAAGTCGGGGTGTTGCGACGACTCCTAGAAGCCAAGGGTCTCCGGGGGCCATTTCGGCTGGTAGCGGGGACAGTGGGCTGACAGGATTTGAACCTGCGACCACTTGACCCCCAGCTATGAAAGTGGGGTTCGCACATGTGCTCTGGTGTCCACTGGTGTAGCACTCCCCTGCAGTTCAGAGGCAATTTTGGACGCCTGAGGACACCGGCGAACATCGACGGATAATCGGTCCGTATGTGGCTGGTTGGCGTACGGGTTGGCGTACGTACCCATACGGGGTATACCGTCCTTGGCAGTCCCTGACCAGCCATGTGATACCAGCGAGTTGGTGGACTGTCGTCAATGCGATTTCCGTGCCTGACGCGAACCCGTAGCCCAAACGACGGCCTTCTGCTCAGGAGACACGAGCGGCTGCTCGACGGGGCTTAGCATGCCGCTCGTGTCTAGTGCGGCGCGCCATCCGGTGAGGTGACACGCGGCGGTCGTAGCGTTGCCGCGCATGGGGAGGAAGAAGCCGACGCCAACCACGTTGTTCGACGAGTACGAGCGCAACAACGACGGCTATAAGAAGCGGGCCGAGAGCCTGTACGAGTTCCTCAACCGCTGCGCCGGCGCGGATTGGGATGCGGTGCGGCGCGAGACGGAGCGGTGGTACGCAGCGTTCGACGACCCCGTGCGCGAATTGCTGGGCCGGTTCCGAAAAAACAAGGATGCCCAGCACTTACCGGCGTGGTGGGAGCTGTACGTGCACAGGCTCTTCGTGTGCCTCGGATACGAGGTAACGGTCCACCCGGAATTGCCGGGCAGGCCGGAGAAGCCCGACTTCCTCGTCACGCGCGGCACCGAGAGCCTGTACGTGGAGGCGACGACGGCGTTTAACGGCGACTACAAGGTGAACCCGCAGGGGCAGGCGTGGGTGGAGGACTTCATCGACAGTGCCCGAAACCCTGATTTCATGGTGGATATTGAGTTCCCAACGGTAGGCCCAGCGGGGTGGCCGGCCCGGAAGAAAATCGTTGAGCGCCTCGAAGCGTGGCTTGCCGGGTTGGATTGGGCTGAGGCGCGGGCAGCGTGGGACGAAAACTGCATGGCCTACATGGACTCGTCGCGGTGGCGGTGCCAGCAGAAGCACCGTGACTGGGTCATCGAGTACCTGGCAACACCTGTGCAGCCGGAGGAACGCGGCAAAAGTAAGAGGCGCATCGCCAGCCCCCCAACGCCAACACCAAATTTCAGTAAGGACATCGAGAAAATACGAGCCAAGTTAGACGAGAAGGGCGGCAACAAGTACAGCTCAGTAGAGCAGCCGCTCGATAAACCGCTCGTCGCCGCACTGCAGCTGTGGCATCACGTTGACGAATTCGAGTTAAGAAGCGTGCTTTTCGGCACCGAGCAAGTCGAATGGCTAGTGGACAATGCCACAGGATCGGTTGTGCCCGAATCCATTAGAAACATACGTGTCCCAGATGGCTATTGGCGGCCGAGCTTCGATCCGCGTGGTACACGCATATCCGGCGTGCTCTTTGGCAATACCCTCAGCGCCTACAGTGTGACCTCGAAATTGCCTGAGCTGTGGCTTAACCCGTGGGCCGCAACACCGCTGCCCGGGTTAGAGCCTTTCCAAACGCGCTACGTTGACGACGACAGCAACCTCGCCACTCGTGAGGCTACCGACACAGCCGTGGCCGTCTTCAAACTGCCACCGGAGTGGCCCAATCCGACGGCCTAGCATCGGAGGCTTGGGCGTTACGCAAGTCGAGCTCCGTAGCCTCAACATGTGGCGCACAATCTCGGCCCAGGAATATTCGGGTCCTACACCTTAGGGCCGGTATGAGCCGGCTGGAGGACCGCCGCCGCTAACGCCCTGTCAAAGATCCCCAACGGCACTGTTCTAAATCTGTCGAAGACTTAGATAGCGACGTGAGATCGTGCCCATTGTCACGTCAGTAGCGATCGAGGTCGATCAACCGCGCGTCACTGATCCCGAAGTGATGCGCGACGTGTCTGACTTCGCCGCGTAGACGATCGGCGTCGCCGGCAGCGAGTCGCGTGATCGGCCCCCGGAAGATGCTGATCTTGTCGGGAAGCACTCCGCTGTACTTGCTGCTCCTTCGCGGCAGCGGTACACCGCGGTACAGGCCGAGCAGCGGCCGCCCGTCGGGAGGCTCGTCCTCGACGACGATCTCAACATTGCTCATTGCCGCACGGAGATCGGCCGGCAAGGAGCTCAGCGCGTCGTCAATCGCCTCTTCGAACGGATCGTTAAGACCCGGCTCCCAACGCGCATCCATCTCCGCAACGATGCCAGAATCGGTGCTGGGATAGAGACGGCTTCTTCTTGGTACGACCTCAGGTCGCGACGGTTCTGGCGGCGGCGGAGGGATTTGAACCCTATTCAGCTACCTGATCAACATGCCTATTGCGGCCCTAGCTGCTGAAACACATCACAGTAGTTCACGTGAGTTAATTGTGACTGTGGCCAAATTGTGGCCACAGTGTGGCCCCGGCGTCCGATGGCACCTACAGCGACCGCTCGTAAGGCCGGGGTCATGTGCAATAAAGGCCGAATCGCAGCCAGCAAACCGGCCTCGACAGCTGCGCAGACGCCCACGCAGCTTCCGTTGCACTGGGTGTGGTCATTGCGCTTCCTCCAGCCACTTTTCGACGTCGGCACGGCGGTACATCACTCGTCGGCCAAGCTTGAACGACGCGGGTCCGCGCTGTCCGGTGACGAGTCCGGCGGGTGCTGACGTCTACGGGGAGGAGCGACCTCGCCGACCGAACGACAGCAGGTGCATGAGTGCGACGACTACGGCTCCGACGACCAATCCAATCACCGCGGACGCTCCGGTGTTGACCAACCAGGCCAGCACGCCGCCGGCGGACTCGACACCGTGGTGAACCTGATCCTCGACGTGGTGAACCAAGCCGTACGGAGTGTGCCAGCCGAGGTGGTCGCTGCCCGCTAGCAGGATGTGGCCGCCCACCCAGAGCATCGCCACCGTCCCGACCGCTGAGAGCGCTGAGAGCAGTTTGGGCATCCCGGCGACCAGGCCCCGGCCGACCTTCTGCCCGATTCGGGATGCGGTCTGAGTGAGGTGCAGCCCGACGTCGTCGATTTTGACGACGACGGCGACGACGCCGTAGACCATGACGGTCAGGACTAGGGCAACGACGATGAGGATGATGAGCCGCGGCACGAACGCCTGGTTGGCCACCTCGTTGAGGGCGATCACCATGATCTCGGCGGACAGGATCAAGTCGGTCCGGATCGCCCCGGTCACCATGTCGTCCTCAGCGGCTGGCGCGGCGTGGGCGTCATGACCGCGGATGCTGCCCCAAACCTTCTCGGCGCCTTCGTAACACAGGTACATGGCGCCGAGCATCAGCATCGGGGTCAGCAGCCACGGCGCTAACTGACTGAGCAGCATTGCGGCGGGCAGGATCACCACCAGCTTGTTGCGCAGGGATCCGATCGCGATGCGTTTGATGATCGGCAACTCACGCTCGGCAGCGATCCCGTGGACGTATTGCGGTGTCACCGCGGTGTCATCAATGACCACTCCCGCAGCCTTGGCGGTCGCGCGTCCGGTGGCGGCGGCCAGTCGTGCGAGAACCGCGACGTCGTCGAGGAGTCCGAAAAGACCCGCACTCATCGCGTCTCCGCCATCGCATCGGAGGGTACCCTCTGCTGCCCTCAACTATCCTCGTCGGATCGAGGATGCACCGCTCGCACAAGCCTTACGCCAGTTGCGCTATCCCGGTTCGTTCGCCCGCGTTTCAGCGGCCCTTGTGTTGTGGAGCTGCCGGGAATCGAACCCGGGTCCTACGGCATTCCCTCAAGGCTTCTCCGTGCGCAGTCCGCTATGCCTCTACTCGGATCTCCCGGTCACGCGAACTAGCCGAGATGACGATCCCAGTCGCTGTGAGTGTCCCGATGAGTCCCGCGACCGAACTTATCGGTTGATCCCTCTAGCTGATGCCAGGGTCCGGGCCGAGGGCTCTCCCGGTCTGACAGACTAGCCGTCGCTTAGGCAGCGAGAGCGTAGTCGCGCTGTGTTGACATCGGCGCTTATTTGGTTGCAACGACGCTTACGGTGGTCTCTTGCCTGCACCGGCACGCTTCCCTTGATTCGATGCGCGAAGTCGAAACCGTTCAGCCCCTCGCATCCCCGCCGACTTTCGGCAGGACTAATCAATGGTACGCGATCTCTAACAACCAACCCGGCAATAACCATCCCGGCAGCCAGGCCCCGTGAGCTGGTCAGGTGGCCGCGATCATGCTGACTGACACTGCCGCCAGAATCATGCCGAGCGCCTGCCAGCGGGTCACCCGCTCGCGCAGCACGATGATCGCCAGGATGACGGTCGTCGCCGGGTACAGCGAGATCAAGATGCTGGCCAACGACAGCATCCAACGTTGTATCGCCAGCAGCATGGTGATGTTGGCGCAGGTGTCCAGCAGCGCCGCGGCGACGGCCAGCCGCAGCGGCGTCCTGGACGGAAGCTGAAAGTTGTTGCTCATCGCCGCGACGGCGAACACCAGCACGGTGGCCGCCGCGCGCGCGAAGAACAGCGGCCACAGCCGGCACTCCGGACGGAGCCTGGTGCAGCAGCACGAAGTCCAGCCCGAACGCCACGCCCGAGCCGACCGTCAGCCAGGCCACTTTGCTGGTGAATCTGTGGGTCCGGACATCCTCGTCGGCGGGCGACTCCCGGCTCACCAGGATCACCGCGACCATCGCCAGCACCACGCCTAGCGACGCGATCTCCCCCGGCCGCTCACCGAGCGCCACGCCGACGGCGACCGGGACGGCAGCGTTCAGTACCGCCGCGAGCGGTGACACCACCGAGATCGGTCCTGCGCTCACGGCGGCGTAGAACCAATACACCCCGACGGCCTGACTGATCCCGTAGAGGGAGCCCCACAGCAGGGCGCCCGGATGGACCGGTCCACCGGCGGTGGCGGCCATCACGCCCAGCAACACCGTCGCGACCGGGTAGGTGACCAACATGACGCGGAGCCCAGCCGCCCGGCGGGAAGCCACACCCCCGACAAAGTCACTGACGCCGTAGCTGACCGCGGACAGCTGGGCGTATGCGGCGCCGATCAATCCATGCCCTTGGCTCGCCTACCCAATGCGCGGACCACTTCCCGCTGGGCGTCGCGGCGTGCCATGTCCTGACGCTTGTCGTGTGCGCGTTTACCGCGCGCTAAAGCCAGCTCCACCTTGACTTTTCCTTCGCTGAAGTACAGCGACAACGGCACCAGCGCGAGGTTACCATCGCGTGATCTTGCCGATGAGCACATCGATTTGGCGCCTGTGGAGCAACAGTTTTCGCGTGCGGCGCGGATCATGGTTGGTCCAGCTGCCGTGGTGATACTCGGGAATGTGCAGGTTGCGCAGCCAAACTTCGCCGTCGTCGACAGTTGCGTACGCATCCGCCAGCGACGCCTTACCCGTCCCTCAGGCTTTTAACTTCGGTGCCGAGCAAAACCACCCCGGCCTCGAACACTTCCAAGATCGAGTAGTTGTGTCGTGCCTTGCGATTGGTGGCCAGGATCTGCTGCCGGCCCTTGCCGGGCGGCTTTTTGGCCACGGCTACCGCCGCACGTACAGGCGCAACGTCGCGTATGCGGTGACCCCGGCCATCGCGACGCCGACCAACAGCAGCAGCGGCGCGATGTAGAGGATGTCGGCGTAGTCGACCGGGGCGATCAGATGCGCTTGATAGAACTGGCTCAGTGCGTTGTCCAGGAACATCGCCCGCACCACGATCAGTCCGACAATGGCGATGATCACACCGGCGGTGGCCGCCACCATGGCCTCGACCAGGAAGGGCAGCTGGGTGTACCAGCGGGTGGCGCCGACCAGCCGCATGATGCCAACCTCGGTGCGCCGCGTATAGGCCGCGACCTGAACCATGTTGGCGATCAACAGAATCGCCCCGATGGCCTGCACCAACGCGACGGCGAAGGCCGCGTTGGACAGACCGTCCAACACGGCAAACAGCCGATCGATCAGATCCTTCTGGTTGAGCACATGGTCCACTCCGGGCTGCCCTTGCATCGCGGCGTCGAAGTCAGCATGCTGCTCGGGATTTTCCAGCTTGACGATGAACGACGCCGGGAACGCATCCTTGCTTGCCAAATCCTTGAACTGTGGGATCTTGCGTATCGCGTCGTCGTAGGCGTCCTGGCGGTTGAGGAAGCGCACGGACTTGACGTCGTTGCGCGCCTCGATCTTCTCGCGCAGCGCCTTGCAGGGCGGGCTCGCGCAGGTCGCATCGTTAGCGGAGATGTCGTTGTCGAGGAAGACCTGCGTCTCGACCCGGTCGAGGTAGATGCTGCGTGAGTGGTCGGCCAATCGGACCACCAGCAGGCCGCCACCGAGCAGGCCGATCGAGATCGCGGTGGTCAGGATCATCGCGACGGTCATCGTGACATTGCGACGAAGACCGGTCAGGACCTCGTTGAACAGGAAGCTGAAGCGCACTTAGCGGTCCATCCCGTAGACGCCGCGCTGCTCGTCTCTGACCAGCCGACCCAGCGACAGCTCCACCACCCGCTGGCGCATCGAGTCGACGATGTGGTGGTCGTGGGTGGCCATCAGCACGGTGGTGCCGGTGCGGTTGATCCGCTCCAGCAGATCCATGATGTCGTTGCTGGTCTCCGGGTCGAGGTTGCCGGTGGGCTCGTCGGCCAGCAGCACCAGCGGCCGGTTGACGAACGCCCGGGCGATGGCCACTCGCTGCTGCTCGCCGCCGGACAGCTCGTGCGGCAGCCGGTTGGCCTTGCCGGACAGGCCGACCATCTCCAGCACGTCGGGCACCACCCGGTTGATCACGTCGGGGCGCTTGCCGATGACCTCGAGCGCGAACGCGACGTTCTCGAACACCGTCTTCTGCTGCAGCAGCCGGAAGTCCTGGAAGACGCAGCCGATCACCTGCCGCAGTTTCGGGATGTGCCGTCCGGGCAGCGTGTTGACGTGGAACTTCGAGACGCGGACATCACCGGTGGTGGGCGTCTCCGCGCCCAGCAGCAGCCGCATGAACGTCGACTTGCCCGAGCCGGACGGGCCGATCAGGAAGACGAACTCACCCTTGTCGATCTTGACGTTGACGTTGTCCAGCGCCGGGCGCGCCGACGACTTGTACTGCTTGGTGACATGGTCGAGGGTGATCATCACGGGTCGCCAGTGTAACCGTGAGTTTGACTAAGGTTCGCCAGCCAGGCCGTCAGGGCGCCCGGCGACGATGCGCCCGCGCCGCGGGCGTTGAGAGGCCGGGCCATCAGGGCAAGCCGGGCAGCGTGGGCAGCGGCAGACCGGGCGGTGGCGCCGGCGTGGTCGGTGGCGCACCGGGCGGTGGCGACGTCGTTGACGGCGGCGGCCCGAACGGCGGGGGCAAAACAATCGTCGGCAGCGTGAAGGGCGGCGGAGGCGTGGTCGTCGGCGTCGGGGTCGGTGGGCGGCGGCGTGGTCGTCGGCGTCGGGGTCGGGGTCACGGTGGTCTGCGGTTCCTGTACACGGGTGCGCGGCACCCAGGTGTAGCTCGGATCGGGCACAAAGCCCGGCGGCACCACCTGAGTAGCCGGTACCTGGGTCGTCTTGGTCGTGGACTTGAGGTAATCCTGGTGGTCGGTGTAGATCCACCACAACCCGACAAAAGCGACGATGAGCACCAGCGTGGACGTACGCACATGTCCGCCGAACAGATACTCCGGCCAGCGGCGTTCCGCGTCATCGTGTCTTCGCGGCCGTTTCACCATGAAATTCGTCAATGGCCAGGCCCCTGCGTCTCCTCCTCGGCGCCCGCGGCCGTCGCGGGATGCACGATGGCCCCCACCGTCACCGGTGTTTCGCTCGGCGTGTCAACGCCGGCTCGGGCAAGAGCACGGACCACCAGCGCCCGCAGTCGCCGGCCGGCCTCGAATTGCTTACCGGGCAGCGTCCGCGCCACCAAGCGCAAGGTGACGACGTCGACCTCGATCCTTTCCACTCCCATCAACGTGGGCGCATCCAGCAGCAACTCGCTCAACAGCTTGTCGTCGAGCGCATGCTCGCACGCCTGGCGCAGCGTGTCGTTGATCATGCCCAGATCAGCGCTGGCCTGTACCGGAATGTCGACCACGGCGCGCGCCCAATCTTTGGACAGATTCACCGTTTTGACGATCTGACCATTGGGGATTGTCAACAACTCGCCATCCGAGGAGCGCAGCCGAGTCACCCGCAGCGTCACATTTTCGACGGTGCCGGTGGCGTCAGTCGCCGAGACCACGGTAAGCGTGACCAGATCGCCGAAGCCGTACTGCTTTTCGAGAATGATGAAGAACCCGGCCAGCAGGTCTCTGACCATCTGTTGGGCACCGAAACCCAGCGCAGCCCCGACCACCGTCGCCGGCGCCACAAAACCGCGCACCGAGAAGTTCAGAATGCCGGCCAGCTGTACGGCGACCAAGATGGAGATGAGCACCACGGACACCCACGAGATCAACGACGCGATGGTCTGGCGATGTTTGTTGGCTTCCGAGCGCACAAGTGCGTCGCTCTCGACGAACCCCTCGTCGAGGCGCTGGGTCACCTTCTGCGCGCCCCAGTTGATGAATCGTGCGGCGAGCACCGCGCCGATCAGCAGAAGGACGATGTGCAGACCGCTGGTCAGCAGCCAGTCGCGCAGATGGCCGCGCCAGACATCCCACCAGGGAAGGGCCGTCGCTATCGAGAGAACGTTGTTATCAGTCGTCATCTTTTCGGTTGCGCCACCGGATCCCTGCTTCCAGGAACCCATCGATGTCTCCGTCGAGAACGGCAGCGGGATTGCCCACCTCGTATTCCGTACGAAGGTCCTTGACCATCTGATACGGGTGCAGCACGTAGGACCGCATCTGGTTACCCCAGGAGCTGCCGCCGTCCCCCTTCAATGCGTCGAGTTCGGCACGTTCTTCTAAGCGCTTGCGTTCCAACAACTTTGCCTGAAGAACGCGCATCGCGGCGACCTTGTTCTGTAGCTGCGACTTCTCGTTCTGACACGTGACGACGATACCGGTTGGGATGTGGGTGAGGCGAACCGCGGAGTCGGTGGTGTTCACCGACTGGCCGCCGGGGCCGCTGGACCGGTACACGTCGACGCGTACATCGCCCTCGGGAATATCGATGTGGTCAGTGGTCTCCACCACTGGCAAAACCTCGACTTCGGCGAACGACGTCTGCCGCCGGCTTTGGTTGTCGAACGGACTGATTCGCACCAGCCGGTGCGTGCCCTGTTCGACAGACAGGGTGCCGTAGGCGAACGGGGCATGCACGGCGAAGGTCGCGCTTTTGATCCCGGCCTCTTCGGCGTAGGACGTGTCGAACACTTCGACGGGGTACTTGTGCTGTTCGGCCCACCGGATGTACATCCGCATCAGCATCTCGGCCCAGTCCGCGGCATCCACACCACCGGCACCGGAGCGGATGGTGACCAGCGCCTCCCGCTCGTCGTATTCACCCGACAGCAGCGTGCGAACCTCCATGGCCTCGACGTCGGCACTCAGCGCCTTGAGTTCCGCGTCGGCCTCGGCCTGTGCCTCGGCCGCGGCGGCGCCCTCTTCTTCGGCCGCCAGTTCATAGAGCACGGGCAGGTCGTCGAGACGGCGGCGCAGGTCTTCGACCCGGCGCAATTCGCCCTGGGTGTGTGACAGCTCGCTGGTCACCCGCTGGGCTCTGAGCTGGTCGTCCCACAGTTTGGGATCGGATGCCTCGTGCTCGAGCTTGTCGATGCGACTGCGCAGACCATCGACATCGAGCACCCGCTCCACCGTGGTCAGGGTGGAGTCAAGGGCGGCGATGTCAGCCTGGCGGTCGGGATCCACAGCTAATCACGTTACCGGCGTACTTGCGCTCGGCGACGATGCGGGCGTTTAGCATCGAGAATTATGCGTCCTTACCACGTCGCAATCGTCGGTTCCGGTCCGTCAGGATTCTTCGCCGCAGCGTCGCTGCTGAAAGCCGCCGATTCGTCGGAGGACATCAACGTCGGCGTCGACATGCTGGAAATGCTGCCCACACCGTGGGGTCTGGTGCGCTCCGGGGTCGCGCCGGACCACCCCAAGATCAAGTCGATCAGCAAGCAATTCGAGAAGACCGCGGAGGATCCGCGTTTCAGGTTCTTCGGCAACATCGCTGTCGGCGAGCACGTCGAACCCGCTGAACTCGCCGAACGCTACGACGCGGTGATCTACGCCGATCGGCACCCAGTCGGACCGGTCGTTGGGCATTCCCGGTGAGGAACTGCCGGGCAGCGTGGCCGCAGTGGACTTCGTGGGCTGGTACAACGCCCACCCGCACTTCGAGCAGACGGCACCTGACTTGTCGGGTGCCCGAGCCGTCGTGGTCGGCAACGGCAACGTCGCACTCGACGTCGCACGCATCCTGATCACCGACCCCGACGCGCTGGCCGAAACCGACATCGCCGACCACGCCCTGGAGTCGCTGCGCCCCTGCGGCGTGGAGGAAGTGGTGATCATCGGCCGTCGCGGCCCACTGCAATCCGCATTCACCACACTCGAGTTGCGGGAACTGGCAGACCTGGACAACGTCGACGTGATCGTTGACCCCGCCGAGCTGGAGGGCATCACCGACGAGGACCTCGAGGCCGCGGGCAAGACCACCAGACAGAACATCAAGGTGTTGCGCGGCTACGCTGCCAGTGCCGACCGCGAGCCGCGCCCGGGACACCGACGGATGGTGTTCCGGTTCTTGACGTCCCCGATCGAGATCAAGGGCGAAGACCGAGTGGAGAGCATCGTGCTCGGCCGCAACGAGCTGGTCACCGACGAGAATGGACGAGTCGCGGCCAAGGACACCGGCGACCGCGAGGAGTTGCCGGTTCAGCTGGTGGTGCGGTCGGTGGGGTATCGCGGCGTGCCCACCCCCGGCCTGCCGTTCGACGACAAGAGCGCGACCATCCCCCACACCAGCGGTCGGGTCGAGGGCCGTCGCAACGAATATGTCGTCGGCTGGATCAAGCGGGGACCTTCCGGCGTGATCGGCACCAATAAAAAGGACTCCCAGGACACCGTCGACACCCTGATCGCCGATCTGACCGCCGCAACAGAGTTGGCGGACTTCCCCGACGACTACGCCGACAAGCTCGCCGAGTGGCTGGCCTCCCGCCAGCCCCAACTCGTCACCGACGCGCACTGGAAGCTGATCGACGAGCACGAGCGATCTGCCGGCGAGCCGCACGGTCGGCCGCGCGTCAAACTGCCGAGCCTGGCCAAACTGCTACATATCAGTCACGGCTGACGAGGGCCCAGTTGTCGGGATTGCGCTGCGAATACACCACCGGTTTCAGCTCGCCCACGGTCGGCCAGTTGTCGACATTGATCACCATCCGTTGATAGACGGTGTGCTCGTTGACGGTCGGTCCGTCGATGACACCGCTGATGGTGACGTACTGCTCGCCGGTGGCATCAGGCCGCGGACTGACACCGGTGATCAGCAGCGTGCCGCTGAGCATGTCACGTGCGCCGCGCCGGATAAACCGCGGTCCCAGAATCAACGCGAGTACTCCGACCAGCACCAGCAGTACGCCGATTTCCCACACGACGCCATGGTAGGACTGCAGCCATGACGCGCGCCGACGATCGTGCCGACATGACGCAGGACGATCTTGCGGTGGCGTTGGCGCTGGCCGACCAGGCGGACGCGGTGACGCTGGCCCGCTTCGGTGCGCTGGACCTGCAGGTCGACACCAAACCGGACCTGACCCCGGTGAGCGACGCCGATCGCGCGGTCGAAACCGGTTTGCGCGAGACGCTCGGACGAGTCCGGCCCGCCGACAGCATCCTTGGTGAAGAATTCGGCGGGTCTACCACTTTGGCCGGCCGGCAATGGATCATCGACCCGATCGACGGCACCAAGAATTTCGTGCGGGGCGTGCCGGTGTGGGCCAGCCTGATCGCGTTACTCGACGACGGGGTGCCGCGCGTCGGGGTGATCAGCGCGCCGGCGCTGCAACGCCGATGGTGGGCCGCCGACGGCGCGGGCGCGTTCGCAGCGGTCGGCGATGCCCCGGCTCGGCGGCTCTCGGTTTCCTCAGTGGCGCAACTGGATTCGGCGAGCTTGTCGTTCTCCAGCCTGTCCGGCTGGGCCCAGCTCGGCCTGCGGGACCGTTTCCTCGACCTGACCGATGCGGTGTGGCGGGTGCGCGCTTACGGCGACTTCCTGTCCTACTGCCTGGTGGCCGAGGGGGCCGTCGACATCGCCGCCGAGCCGGAGGTGTCGGTGTGGGATCTGGCGCCGCTGGACATCCTGGTCCGCGAAGCCGGCGGGACGTTCACCAGCCTCGACGGCAACCCCGGGCCGCACGGCGGCAGCGCCGTGGCGACCAACGGCCTACTGCACGACCCGGTCTTGGGCAGACTCGCCGCTGGCTAGCCGATGTGAAGTACTTAACACGTGACTGCTACCTTACTCCGGAGTAAGATACGGTTATCCGCACTGCCCCAACGACCGAGGCTGCTGACATGACAAACACTGTCGCTTCGACAAATGGCTCTCAAAACGGCTCTCGAAACGGCTCAAAGCCGCGCTCCAAGCGTGCCGGTCGGAAGACCGCCGTCGGCGAATACAAGCACAAGCGAACCGGCATCGATGTCGCGCTGGGCCTGCTCACGCCGATCGTCGGCCAAGAATTCCTGGACAAGTACAACCTGCGCGATCCGCTCAACCGGACGCTGCGCTACGGCGTCAAGACGATGTTCTCCACCGCCGGGGCCACCACCCGTCAGTTCAAGCGGGTTCAGGGCCTTCGCGGCGGGCCGACCCGGCTGAAGACCAGCGGCAAGGACTACTTCGACCTGACGCCCGACGACGACCAGAAGCTCATCGTCGAGACCGTCGAGGAGTTCGCCGAAGAGATTTTGCGTCCGGCGGCCCACGACGCCGACGAAGCAACCACCTATCCCCCGGACCTCGTCGCCAAGGCCGCGGAGTTGGGAATCACCGCGGTCAACATTCCCGAGGATTTCGACGGCATCGCCGCGGAGCGATCCAGCGTGACCAACGTGCTGGTCGCCGAGGCGCTGGCCTACGGCGACATGGGGTTGGCCCTGCCGATCCTGGCCCCGGCAGGGGTCGCCGCCGCGCTCACCCACTGGGGCAGCGCCGGCCAGCAGGCCACCTACCTGAAGGAATTCGCCGGCGAGAACGTCCCGCAGGCCTGCGTGGCCATCGCCGAGCCGCACCCGCTGTTCGACCCCACCGCGCTGAAGACCACGGCGGTGCGCACGCCCAGCGGCTACCGGCTCGACGGAGTCAAGTCACTGGTCCCGGCGGCCGCCAACGCCGAATTGTTCGTGGTCGCAGCCCAACTCAACGGCAAGCCCGCATTGTTCATCGTCGAGTCGTCGAGCAGCGGCCTGACCGTGAAACCCGACCCGAGCATGGGCGTCCGCGCTGCCGCATTGGGCCGAGTGGAACTCGACAACGTGTCGGTGCCGGTGAGCGCGCGGCTGGGTGAAGACGACGCGAGCGACGCGGATTATTCCGAGGCCATCGCACTGTCTCGGCTGGGCTGGGCGGCACTGGCGGTCGGGACGTCGCACGCGGTGCTCGACTACGTCGTCCCGTATGTGAAGGAACGCGAAGCCTTCGGCGAGCCGATCGCCCATCGGCAGTCGGTCGCGTTCATGTGCGCCAACATCGCCATCGAACTCGACGGGCTGCGGTTGATCACCTGGCGCGGGGCAGCCCGCGCCGAACAAGGTCTCCCATTCGCCCGGGAAGCGGCATTGGCCAAGCGGCTCGGCGCTGACAAGGGCATGCAGATCGGCCTGGACGGCGTGCAACTGCTCGGCGGCCACGGCTACACCAAGGAACATCCGGTCGAACGCTGGTACCGCGACCTGCGGGCCATCGGCGTCGCCGAGGGCGTCATCGTTATTTAAGTCGTCATCTCGCAACGAAAGACCAATCATGGCAATCAATCTGGAACTGCCCCGCAAGATGCACGCGGTCATCGACAAGGCGCACCAGGGCGCCGCGGAGATGATGCGGCCGATCGCGCGCAAATACGACATCAACGAGCACGCCTACCCGGTCGAGCTCGACACACTGGCCGAACTGTTCGGGGCCGGCGCCGCCGAATCGAACACCTTGGACATGGCCGGAGCCGACGCGCTTCACGGCCAGCGAAGAGGCTCGGAAGAGAAACGCAACGGCGCCAACATGGCGTCCGCGCTGTCAGGCCCTGGAAGCCAGCTGGGGTGATGCGGCGATGCTGTTGTCGATTCCGCTACCAGGGCCTGGGCAACGCGGCCATCTCCGGGGTGGCCACCGACGAACAACTGGCAACGGCTCGGGCAAGGTCTGGGCGGCGATGGCAATCACCGAGCCGGGATTCGGGTCCGACTCGGCGGCGGTGTCGACCACCGCCAAGCTCGACGGCGACGAATACGTGATCAACGGCGAGAAGATCTTCGTCACCGCCGGGTTCGCGTGCCACCCACATCGTGGTGTGGGCGACGCTGGACAAGTCGAAGGGCCGCGCGGCGATCAAGTCGTTCATCGTGCCGCGCGAGCACCCGGGTGTCACCGTCGAACGGCTGGAGAACAAGCTCGGAATCAAGGGCTCCGACACCGCCGTCATCCGGTTCGACAACGCCCGCATCCCCAAGGACAACCTGCTGGGCAACCCCGAAATCGAGCCGGGCAAGGGGTTCGCCGGGGTGATGGAGACCTTCGACAACACCCGGCCGGTCGTGGCGGCCATGGCCGTCGGGATCGCCCGCGCCACCCTGGAAGAGCTGCGCAAGATCCTGACCAATGCCGGCGTGGAGATCTCCTACGACAAACCGTCGCACGCCCAGAGCGCCGCCGCAGCTGAGTTCCTGCGGATGGAGGCCGACTGGGAGGCCGCCTACCAGCTGACGCTGCGCGCGGCGTGGCAGGCCGACAACAAGCATCCCGAACTCCAAAGAAGCGTCGATGGCCAAGGCCAAGGCCGGCCGGGTGGGCAGCGACATCACCCTCAAGGCTGTCGAATTGGCGGGCACCGCAGGCTATTCCGAGGAAGACGCTGCTGGAGAAGTGGGCCCGCGACTCGAAGATCATGGACATCTTCGAGGGCACCCAGCAGATTCAGCAGCTGGTGGTCGCCCGCCGCCTGCTGGGGCTGTCGTCGTCCGAGCTGAAGTAAGGCGGTTTGGCTCCTAACCGATCAGCGGCTTGCGATGCGCAACCAGCTCGTTCAAGCGCGCTTGCATAGCGGCCTCCACACGAGCGGCGTAGTCCTCGGCAGTTTCGCCGGGTTGCGCAGTCATGGCCGACATCACGGCTGTGGTCAGCTTTGTCGACAGCGCGACGTACGGCAGCATCCCGGCGACACCGACGCTGACGCCCCATGGAATCGAAACGCTGATCGGTAGCGCCTTGACCCGCAGCAGCCGGGGTAGCTGTAGCGCTCGGGCAAGCCCTTGGCCGTCGGAGAGGACAAACAGCGAATCGCCGGCCCTTGCCGTGACAACCGGCACGATAGGCACATTGTGCGCAATGGCCAGGCGGGCGACTCCGCAGCGCCTGTCAAACCTCACACGGTTGCGATTCCGCCACGCCTTCGCGGCATCGACGTCCCCGCCAGGAAAGACCAACACGTTGTGGTCGGCCGCCGCAGTGCGACGTCTCGGTGTACCGCGAACATGGCCAGCACATTGAGATCGACCATGCCGCCAAATCCGTGATTGCTGACGATGAGGGCCGGTTCCGGGACCGCGGCGTCGATCTGCACCTCATGTCGGTGATACCACCGCAGGTGGACTTCTAGCCCGGCGCGCATCAGCGAACGAACCGACAAGTCGGCGTCCTTCGCGTCCAGGTCGGGATTGCGCTGCGCACCCGGCCCGGTCGCGCTGCATTCCGTCGCGAATCTTGCTTCGACGACGTCGCCGTCGGGCCCTGATGCGCATTGATGTGCTTTGTCACCGCAGTCCCTGCTACTGTTGAAGCTATATTCACTTACGAAGAAGGTTTCAGTCAAGTAGTTTTTGAAGAATAATTCAGAAGCGATGTAACCTGTCGAGAGACTGGGAGGATCACTGAGACCCCCGCGCGCAACTTTCGACCAGATCGGCCGGAAAAGCGCTGACATACCGAGGGATTGAAGGTCAACCATGCTCCGAATCGACACCCATCACCACCTCATCCCCCCGGACTATCGCAAGGCGTTGCGCCGAGCAGGCGTTGACTTGCAGCAAGAGGCTGGCAGAGCGCTGCCCGAGTGGAGCCCCGAGGCGTCATTGCAAGCGATGTCGGAGCTCTGGACCGCCACCGCCATTGTCTCGGTATCCACGCCCTGCACCACCTTCCTGCCCGACCCGGCGGACGCCACCGCACCGGCGCGCGATGTCAACGACTACACCGCCGATCTGGTTGCGGCACAGCCCGATCGGTTCGGCTTCTTCGCCACCGTGCCCATGCCGCACATCGAACAATCAGTGGCCGAGGCGGTGCGCTCGCTCGATGACCTCGGCGCCGACGGCGTTGTAATGTTGGCCAACAACGCCGGAACCTATGTCGGGAAGCGTTGCCTCTGGACGGTCGCTGCGCCGCCACGTCTTGCCGAGTGCGGCGGATCGCCCCGTCGTGACGTCGCGCGTTGACGCCGCTCGGCATCTGGCGAGTCGGGTTGTGATGCGCGGGGTCGCACGCATGATGAGTGCGCGCTAAACCCTCGCGTTCTGGCACTTAGGCGGCGGAACCCGGACGCATCAGCTCGTCCAGATCGGGCAACGGGCGCTGGCAGAGTTTACGGGCCTGCTGGCGGGGCATCCCCAGCATCCGCAAAATATCTTCGGTGACCTGGTCGGTCGCCTCGCCCTCGTCACGCTCTGGCTCGTCGTGAAGCAACTGAGCCAAGCCCAGCAGCGCTCCGCCCACCACGGCTACGGCCAGCTGCGGATCCGCGGCCGTAAATTTCCCGGCCGCCGCAGCGTTAGCGATGTCGCGCTTGGCCCGCGGTGCCAACCCCCGATCGGCAGTGACCAACGCCAAGCCGTTGTTCAGCAGTACCCGGCTCATATCCGGACGTTGCCGAAGCAATCGACCGCTCAGCCGGTAGCTTTGCGCGAACATTTCGGCCGGATCTTCGAGCGTGGCGGTCAGGGTGTCCAGCACCGCTCCGAGCGCGTCGAGTACCTCATTGACGGCCACCTGGAAAAGCTGTTCCTTGCTCTCGAAATGGTTGTAGAACGACCCGACGCCGACGTCGGCTGCGTGGCTGATGTCCTGAACGGGAACGTTCAACCGGCCCGCTGCAATGAAATCTTGAGCCGCCTTGATCAGCGCCGCGCGCGTGCGCTGCTTGCGCCGTTCCAGACGATTGGGCTGGCCGTCATCGCTCATGCTGACCTCCTTGGCATCCGAGCTACAGATTACATCACTTCTGAATTATTCTTCACAACCTACTTGACTGAAGCGTCCTTCCTAAGTGAAGATAGCTTCACTGCTTCCAGAGAGGAGCCGCGATGACGCGCACGTCGATGCCCACAACGACCTGCACAGCGAGCAGGGCCGCGAAAAGGCGAACACTCCGGCCGATCGCGAAACCCGGTGATCAAGGTCCACGACCTGGCCTGGTTGGAGTTCGAGAAACCAGACCTGCATCGCGCCGAGGCGTTCGCGCTGCGCGTTCGGGTTCACCACCGTGTCACGAACACCCGACGAGCTGCAGTTGCGCGGCACCGATGCCGGCGCACCGTGTGTGATCGTTCGTCGCGGCCCGCGATCGCGATTCGTCGGCACGGCGTTCACGGCGCAGACGAAGCCGATGTGCGGCGGCTGGCCAAGGCCAGCGGCGCGCCGACCCGCGCGTTGCCGGATCCATCGGCGGGGTCGCAGTAGATCTGGTCGATCCCAGCGGAATTCCGGTCCGCGTCGTCGCCAGCACCCACGAACTGACGAGCTGCCGTCGCAGGCCGCGCACACTTTCAACTTCGGGCACGAATTGCGGCGCGCCAACGCCACGCAGCGGCCGCCCCGTGAGCCCGCGCGGGTGCAGCGACTCGGTCACGTCGTGTTGCAGACGACGAAATATCTCGAAGCACTGAACTGGTATCTGGATCACCTCGGGATGATCGTCAGCGACTTCCTGTTCTTCCCCGGCCAGCGTGACCGCGGACCGACGATGAGCTTCATCCGCTGCGACCGCGGCCAGGTTCCCGCCGACCATCACACCATCGCGCATGGCGTTGGGGCCGACGAACCGCTACGTGCATTCGGCGTACCAGGTGTGCGACCTCGACGCGTTGGCTGCGGGCGGTGAGTACTCTGAAAGACCATGGCTACCAGACGGTCCTGGGGCATCGGCCGGCACATCCAAGGCAGTCAGATCTTCGACTACTGGCGCGACCCCGACGGGTTTCTGGTGGAACACTTCAGCGACGGCGACATGTTCGACTCCACACTCGAGCCGGGCTGGGCGCCGTTCAGCGCCTCCGGACTGGCCCAATGGGGACCGCCGGCCACCAAAGACTTCCTCGGCATCAATCCGAGATCCCTGCCTCACGAGGCGCGTTCGATGATCGACGCGCTGCGCGGGGAGAACGAATTCGACTTCCGCCGCCTCATCGGCCTGATGAAAGTAGCCAACTCATGACCATCTCGATTCTGCGGACCGCCGACGCATGGTGGGTTGCCACCGGCGACCGGCGCGGCCAGGATTTACACCGATGCCGCCACCACCGGCCAACTGCTGGCCGACCGGGCGGTCATCGAGACGGCGGCCTCCAACGCCGATACCGTGCCGGTCGACACCTTGCAGCCGATCTCCCCGGTCACCGCGCCGTGTCGCGTGGTGGCGCAGATGACCAACTTCGCGTCGCACGTCAAAGACGCCGGTATGGATCCCAAGACCATTCCGCTGACCTTCTTCCGCAAGTCGTCGGGGTCGATCGCGGGCCCGTCGGACGACATCGTCAAACCCGCCCATGTCCGCTTCCTGGATTACGAGGTGGAGATCGGCCTGGTGATCGGCCGCGAGATTGCCGGTGGGTGCCGAAATCACCGATGAGAACTTGGCGGACTACATCGCCGGTCTGGTGGTGACCAACGACGTCTCTGCCCGCGATGTTCAGCTCCCGAAAACCCAGTTCTACGAATCGAAGTCCTATCCGACGTTCACCCCGGTCGGGTCCGGCGCTGGTGCTGCTCGACGCCGACGAGCTCAAACGCTTCGGCGACCTGCGGCTTCGGCTGCGCGTCAACGGTGAGATCCGTCAGGACATGACTGTCGACGGCGACATGATCTATCCGCCCGTGCAGGCGCTGCAGGCACTGGCCCGGTTCCAGCACCTCGACCCGGGCGACCTGGTGTTGACCGGCACCCCGGTCGGCACCGCGCTGAGCGCGCCGCCCAAGCCGGTGGAGATCATCGGGTCGCTGCTGCCGCCCGCGATGAAGTGGAAGACGTTCTTCAACCGGCAGGCCAAAAACACGAAGTACCTGCATGACGGCGACGTCGTCGAGGCCACCATCGCGACCGAAGACGGCACGATCGATCTCGGCACGCAACGCAACGTCGTGAAGTACTCATGAAATGCCATTCCTAACTTCGTTCCAGTGGTGATCGTCGGCGCGGGGCCGACCGGGATCACCGCGGCAACGAAGCTTGCGCAGTATGGCGTCGACTGTCTTGTCCTCGACCGCTGGGAGGACGTCTACCCACAACCGCGTGCCGTTCACCTCGATGACGAAATATACCGCCTAATTGCGGGATTGGGCATCGCTGACGAGTTCGCGGCGATCTCGCAACCGGCCCTGGGCTGCAGCTGCGGGACCGAACATGCGGGTACTCGCGCAAATTCAGCGAGACTGCGCCGAAAGCGCGAACGGCTTCCCGCAGGCGAACATGTTTGACCAGCCGGAATTGGAGGCGCTACTGCGGTCGAACCTGAAGCATTACCCCCACGCCGATTCTCCGGGGCAATGCCGAAGTGACCGAAGCGGTTCAGAACGGGGCCGACACAGTGCAGGTCACGCTTACTGATCGGGTCAGCGGCCAAGGGCACCGGGTGGAGACGAGGTATCTACTCGGCTGCGACGGCGCCAACAGCCTGGTCCGCAGCGCGATCGGCGCACACATGGAGGACTTGAAGTTCCAGCAGCGCTGGCTCGTGGTCGATGTGGCGACCAGCGCAGACCTCAACCAGTGGCAAGGCGTGCATCAGGTTTGCGATCCGCATCGAGCGGCCACCTACATGCGCATCGGCGAAAGCCGCTACCGGTGGGAGTTCCGGCTGCTGCCGGACGAGACGGCCGACGACTACAGCACTATGACGGCGCTTTACCCACTGATCCGGCCATGGGTGAAAGACGTTGCGCCACAACATCTAGAGCTCGTGCGTGTAGCCGAATACACGTTCCGTGCGCAGGTGGCGAACAGCTGGCGCCGCAACAACATGTTCATCCTCGGCGACGCCGCGCACCTGACACCGCCGTTCATAGGCCAGGGCATGTGCGCGGGGCTGCGCGACGCGATGAACCTCGCGTGGAAGCTTGCCGGCGTGGTCAGCGGAGGTTGCCGGAGAGCGTGCTCGACACCTATGAGCAGGAGCGCAAACCCCATGCGCGGACATGATCCGGTTTGCGCTCGGGATGGGTACGGCGATGACCGCGGGCGGCGAGGCGGGCAACCTGCTCCGCCGTGTGGTGGTTCCGCGCCTGCATCTGATCCCCGGGGTGCGGAGAGGATCGTCGACAGCACGAACGCCCGCGTTGCACAGCACTGAGCTGGTGCTGAAATCACGTGGACGGCGGCAGCTGGCCGGCCGGTTGTGCCCGAATCCCTGTCCTGGTCGGGAGTAAACGACTCGACGAGGTCGTCGGCGACAGGTTTGCGGTGATCACGTCCGCCGCGCCCGGCCCGCGCAGCAGGACGAGATGACCCGCCGCGGCGCCGTTGTCGTGGCGGCTCATCCCGGGCACGGAACTTGCGCTGTGGCTGCAGGCGGCCGGGCCAGGGCCGCGGTGGTGCGGCCGGATCGGACGGTGCTCTGTGCGAGCCGTGATCTGGCCAAAGTCTGCCGCGCGGTGCCGATTTTCGGCCACCCGCAGACACCGGCGCTGATGCGTAGGCCCGCCGCCGTCCCGGCATACGAACCTGATCTGTACTCGGCACGGGCGATCCTCGACCCGTACCCGCATTACGCGCGCCTGCGCCGACTGGGGCCGGTGGTGTGGCTGAGCAGGCAGCGGGTCTACGCCTTGCCGCGCTATGCCGAATGCAAAGCAGTGCTGCGCGACGACACGACCTTCCTCTCCGGCGAAGGGGTCGGGCTGAACGGTTTCTTCAATCGGTTGTCTCGCGGCACGACGCTCAACAGCGACGGTGACCAACACGACCAGCGCCGCAAGCTGGTCGCGCACCGGCTGCTGCCACGGGCCTTACGGACGATGAGCGACACCGTCAACCACCAGGCTGAGCAGCTGGTCGCCGCAGCCGTGCACGTCAACGTTGGACGGGGTCAACGATCTGGCGATCGCGCTGCCACTTTCCGTGGTGCCCGATCTCGTCGGCTGGCCTGAGGACCGCCGCCAGACCTGCTGCGTTGGGGCGGAGCCACATTCGATGTGCTTGGCCCGCTCAACCGAAAAGCCCTCGAGTCGGTGCTGGCCAGTCTGCAGATGCTGCGCTTCGCCAAGGACGTGGTGCGCCACCGCTCTGTGCTGGACGGCAGCATGGGCCATGACCTCCTCGCCGCCGCCGACGCAGGAAAGTATCTCACACGGAGTGCTCGGCGCTGATGATCGACTACCTCGTTCCGTCGCTGGACACCACGATCAGCGGAATCGCCAGTGCGCTGGCGCTATTCGCATTGCATCCCGACCAGTGGAAACGCTGCGCGCCGACCCGTCGCTGCTGCCCAATGCGATCAACGAGGTGCTGCGATACGAATCGCCGTTGCGGGCGTTCACCCGAAAGGCGCTGCAGCCGGCTGAAATCGGCGATATCGAGGTCCCGGCTGAATCGCGCGTGTGCTAGTGCTGTTCGCGTCGGCGAACCGTGATGAGCACGAATGGCCAGAGGCCGACGTGTTCGACATCCGCCGCAATGCCACCCGACATCTCGGCTTCGGGCACGGCACGCATGCCTGCGCCGGACAGGGGCTCGCCCGGCTCGAGATGCGGCGATGCTCACGGCGCTGATGCGACAGGTAAGCCGAATCGAAGTCGCCGGCGCGCCGACCTGGGCGCTCAACAACATCATCCGCTGCTACGAGAGATTGCCGCTCAAACTCGTTGCGGTCTAAGCCCGGGTGGGTTCACACAAGTCGAGGGCAATGTCGACGAGCATGTCTTTCCTGTCCACCGACCATGCCGCGGCGCCCGGCCTCCTCCTGGATGCTCCGGGCGTCGATGGCATAGCGTTCCGCGGCGATCTCAGCGTGACGCAGGAAACTGGAGTCGACCCCGGCGCAGCCGAGAGTGAGCGTCTCGCGGTCGACGCGCACTGGCCGGTCCTGCATGTCAACGAACGGCATCACTCGGTGGCGATCGCCGCGGTTAACCGGTTGCCGATCAACCCGATCCGCACCCGCATTCAGCATCTCAACATCCAGGTCGCCGAACTCGACGACATGACGGCGTCCTATCAGCGGGTGAAACAACTCGGCTTCAACATGGCCCTGGCCGTCGGCCAGCACACCAACGACAAAGAGCTGTCCTACTACGCGATGACGCCCTCGGGTTTCGAATGGGAAGTCGGCTGGAACCCGATCGTCGTCGACGAGAAGACCTGGGAGCCGACGCACGTATCAGGGCATCAGCATCTGGGGCCACACCCGCGAGGGGCAGACGCATCATCGACAAACTGGGCCAGTTCAAGACTGCAGCGCAGTCGTTGCTGCAGCGCGAGGATACCGTCGTCCCCGCGCTGGCCCACGCCGGCATTCCCGACGATTAGACAGAAGGCGAGCATGCTGCGAATCGACACCCATCACCATCTGATCCCGCCCGACTACCGAAAAGCTCTGCAGAAAGCGGGGCTTGGCCGAATCGGGCGGACGGGCAATGCCCGACTGGAGCCCGGATGCGTCGTTGCAGGCGATGGCCGAGCTCGACGTCGGCACCGCGATCTTGTCGGTGTCGACCCCGGGCACGGCGTTTCTGCCCAACCGCGGCCGACGCGGCGGCGCTCTGGCGCGTGACCTCAACGACTACACCGCCGAACTGGCAGCGGCGCAACCGGACCGGTTCGGGTTTTTCGCCACCGTGCCGACTGCCGAACGTCGACGATCGCCGTCGCGGAAATCGTTCGATCACTTGACGAACTCGACGCCGACGGTGTCGTGTTGCTGGCAAACAACGCCGGAACGTATCTCGGCGAAGACGGGCAGGATCCGCTGTTCGCCGCCCTCAACGATCGCTCGGCGGTGGTGTTCATCCACCCAGCCGAACTGCCGGGGCCGATCCGTGCCCGGCGTCCCGCCGTTCGCGACCGACTTCCTGCTCGACACCACCCGAGCCGCTTACCTGCTGGTGCGCAACGGCATTCGGGCCCGCTATCCGAATATCCGGTTCATTCTGAGCCACGCCGGCGGGTTCGTGCCCTACGCGAGTCACCGGATGGCCGTGGCCATCACCGGCGACACCGGTCGCAGCTGGGCTGATGTCCTCGACGACTTCTCCAGTTTCTACTTCGACACCGCGCTGTCCTCCAGCGCGGCCGCGTTGCCCACCCTGCTGGCCTTCGCCAAACCGGGCCACATCACCTTCGGATCTGACTTTCCGTTCGCCCCCGACTGCGGCCGGAAAGCTGTTCGCGGCCGGGCTGGAGACCTACCCGGGCATCGACGCCAGCACCCGCGCCGCTATCGAGCGCACCAACGCTTTGGCGCTGTTCCCTCGGCTCGGCGCGGCGCCGCAACCTATTCCGCAGTCACCCGCTCAACGAATCCGTCACACCGTCAGCCGATCCGTCATGCGCGGCGTTGCCCGCCTGACCAGCACCAAGTAGCCAGGATGTCACATCGGGTCTGGCGCGTCCCACGGCACGGTGGCCGACACCCAGTGGGTGATTTGCTCTTCCTGGTCGTTGCGGTGCAGATGCCGCGGCGGCTGGGCAAAGGTCTCGTACGGCCGGCAGCGTACGACAACCCGATCCTCCTTCTGCGGCCATGGCTTCAACGAATGGGCGGGCTTCTTCGCCGAGCGGCTGGCCCGACATCCGTCCGGCAACGGCCATCATGACATCGACGACCAGGTCACGGTCCCGCTCCACGGTGGCGTCGGCATATACCTGTAGATAGGCGAAGGGCCAATGCTCGTCGAGCACGCAGAGACTCACCTTGCCGTCCCGGTGCAACGACGTGGGCCTTGCCGCGCGCCGCCATCGTCGACACCAGCAACTCGTCGTCATCGGTGGGGATGTAGTAGACGATCGACATGGCCGGGCCGTCGTGCAAGCGCCGGTAGCCGTACACACAGGTGCGGTGGGTACGCACGAAAGTCGCTTCGCTCCGATGGCAGCATGTCGCGGTCGGTGGGAACCGTGAATGGCTCGGTCGCGAGTGGTAAGCAGCATGGTGGACCGTCCTCAGGTCGGGTGAAAAATATTGGATACAGTGTTGCCGTTATTGCGATGCGCTGTCAAGAGTCGCCATACTTGGCCCGGTGCCCATCAGCGATCGACGCACGCGTGGCCGCCCGGCCATTCCGCTGGAGCGGATCGTCGCGACCGCTCTGCAGATCGTCGACGATGAAGGGGCCGACGCCCTGTCGATGCGAACGCTCGCGCAGCGGCTGGATTCGGGGACCGCGACGCTGTATCGCCACTTCATCGGCCGGGCAGACTTGGTTGCCCATGTGGTCGACCGGTTATTCGGGCGAGATCGAATTGGATGTCGCCGAGGCTTCCGCAATGACCTGGCAGGAGGCGTGTAAAACCGCAGTACACAGCATCTTTGATGCGCTACTTCGCCATCGGAATGCGATGCCGCTGCTGGCTGAAGACGTGCCGATCGGGCCGAAGGCGTTGGCGGCGCGGGAGCAGATGATTGCGTTCCTGCTCGCACAACGGATTTCCGCCCGCGCTCGCCGCGCGGTCCTACGCCACGCTGTCTCGCTACATCCTGGGTTTTGCCATCCAGCTCACCGGAAGCCGCGGCGACCGTCGACGACGCACGGCTGCAACGGTCTTCCACAATCTGGATCCGCGCCAGTTCCCCGCCACTACCAAGGTCGCGGACAGTCTTCCGGTGCCGTTGGAAGACGAGTTCGCGTTCGGACTGGACCTGATCGTCGACGGGCTGACCGAGACGCTGGCCCGCCAGCCGGGTCGAGAAGCGCCGCAACGGCTAAGCGGCGATCGCGTTGAGCTGCTCACGGGTCTCGTCGTCGAGCTCGATGTCGGCGACGGCCAGGTTCTCCTCCAGGTGTCGTACCGACGAGGTTCCCGGGATCAGCAGGACATTCGGCGCCACGCTCAGCGCCCACGCCAACGCGATCTGGGCCGGGCTGCGGCCCAACCGCGCCGCAGCCGCCTGCACGACTTGGTGTCCGAGCACCTGGTCGGGCGGCGCAAACGGCGACCTGCATGCTGAAGAAGGGGACGAAGGCGATGCCGCGCGCCGTGCACTCATCCAGCACCGGCGCCGCAGACCGGTCAACAGGGTTGAAAGCGTTTTGCACACAAGCGATCTCAGTGTGCTGCGACAGCGCGCAGCAGGTGCTCGCGGGTGACATTGCTCAGTCCGATGCCGCCGATCAGGCCCTCGTCACGGGCGGCGATCATCACCGAGAGCAAGTCGTCGAACCGCTCGTCGGGACGGTCGCCGTCCATCAGCCTCAGGTTGACGACCGCCAGTCGATCGATGCCGAGCGTTCGCAGGTTGGCCTCGATCTCGGCGCGGAAGTCGGCGGGGTCGGCCAGCGGCACCCAGCCGCCGGCATTGTCGCGGCGGGCTCCGACCTTGCTGACCAACGCCAGGTCGGCCGGATACGGATGCAGGGCCTCGCGGATCAGCTCGTTGGAGACATTCGGTCCGTAGAACTGGGCGGTGTCGATGTGGTTCACCCCGAGTTCGACGGCCCGCCGCAGCACGGCCAGCGCCGCGTCGCGGTCGCGGGGCGGCCCGAATGCACCGCGCCCGGGCAGCTGGATCGCGCCGAAGCCGATGCGGTCGACCGAAAAGCCACCGAGTGGGAAGGAATCCATGTCACGAGGCTAACGTCAAGCCGTAGCAACGTTCAGCCTGACGACGGAGGTGGCATGCGCGCAGCACAGTTGACTCGACTTGACGGTCCGGCAGCGGTCGAGGTTGGCGAGGTCGACGAACCGACCGGCGACGGAGTGGTCGTCGAGGTGCATGCGGCGGGAGCGGCGTTCCCGGATGCGCTGCTCACCCGCGGCCTCTACCAATACAAGCCGGATCCGCCGTTCGTGTTGGGCGCCGAGATCGCCGGGGTGGTCCGGTCGGCGCCCGACGACGCCCACGTACGTCCCGGCGACCGCGTTGTCGGGCTGACCATGCTCACCGGCGGCATGGCCGAAGTCGCCGTGCTGGCGCCCGACCGAGTGTTCAAGTTGCCCGACAATGTCAGCTTCACGGCGGGCGCGGGCTTGCTGTTCAACGACCTGACCATGTACTTCGCACTTACCGTCCGCGGCCGGCTGCAGTCCGGCGAGACGGTGCTGGTGCACGGGGCCGCCGGCGGGATCGGCACGTCCACGCTGCGGTTGGCGCCGGTACTCGGGGCGTCACGGGTCATCGCGGTGGTGAGCACTGAAGACAAGGCCGAGATCGCGCGGGCGGCCGGCGCGACTGATGTGGTGCTGGCCGACGGGTTCAAAGACGCAGCAAAAGAATTGACGAACGGGCGCGGCGTCGACATGGTGGTCGATCCGGTCGGCGGCGACCGGTTCACCGACTCGCTGCGTTCGCTTGCTCCCGGCGGGCGGCTGCTGGTGATCGGCTTCACCGGCGGTGAGATACCCACGGTGAAAGTCAATCGGTTGCTGCTCAACAACATTGACGTCGTCGGTGTCGGCTGGGGCGCCTGGGCGGGCACTCACCCCGGCGCGCTGGCCGAGCAGTGGGCCAACCTCGAGCAGTTGCTCGCCTCGGGTCGGCTGGCTCCCCCGGAGCCGGTTGTGTACCCGCTCGACGAGGCCGCCGCCGCGATCGCATCATTGGAGAATCGCAGCGCAAAAGGGAAAGTCGTTCTACAAGTACGGGACTAACCAGCGGTGCCACCCGAAAGCAATTTGCATTTGGGGGCTTATGGCCCTTAAGTCCGGATTCGCCTGCGGTCCATGCTGAGGGCGGATCTAGCACCGGCAGGATTCGGTTGGGCAATGACACAGACTGTGGCAGCGGCAGACGGCGTGGTGGCGATCGGTGCATCGGCAGGCGGAATTCAAGCGCTCACCGAACTGTCGGCAACATTGCCGCCCGATCTTCCCTTCGCGGTCATGGTGGCGGTTCACATGGGGGTAGGAGCACCCTCGATGCTGGCCCAAATCCTCAACCGCAGCGGGCCGTTGCCCGCGGAGGCGGGCACCGACGTCGTCCTGCAAGCCGGGCGGATTTACGTGTCGGTGCCGGGCCATCACCTGCTCGCCCGCGATCACCGCGCAGTGCTGTCGGATGGTCCGGGGGAAAGCGGTCTGCGACCGGCGATCGATGCGCTGTTTCGTTCGGTCGCCGTGGATTACGGCCCGCACGCGATCGGCGTTTTGCTGTCCGGCCTGCTTGACGACGGCGTGGCCGGACTGGAAGCCATCCGCGCCAAGGGTGGAGCAACGGTGGTTCAGGAACCGATGGACGCGCTGTTTCCCGACCTACCCCGCAACGCTTTAGAGGCGGGCGTGGCCGACTACGCCGCAGCGGCGAAAGACATCGGCGGCCTCCTTATGCAACTGGCGGATCGATCTGTGGAGGAGCAAGGGATGGACCCGGATGGACGGCTGGAACTGGAGAACCAGATCGCAATGGGTAGGCGGTTCGCTATTTCGGTCGACGCCCAAGAGCTCGGACCGCCCACCGGCTACACCTGCCCTACCTGCAAGAGCGTGCTGATGGAGGTCGGACAAAACACCTACCGCTGCCGGGTCGGGCACGCGTGGACCACCCGAGCCCTACTCCTGGCGCGGGATCACGAATTAGAAGAAGCGGTCTGGGCGGCAATACGGATCCTGAAGGAAAAAGTCGAGCTCTACCGCATGCTCGCCGAAAGTTCGGACCCGGGCGACGATGTTCAGCGCTACCGCGCCTCAGCGGAACAGGCCGAAGATGCCATCGCAGTATTGGGCGGAAGCCTTTTCGCGCGCCAGGCTCGAGCGGACTAACCGCAAGGGGCAGGTCCTGGGTTCCGCGACACTTAAACGTCGGCGAAGACACGCCGGATATTGCGCACTGGTTTAAGTTTCGGCGGACGCTGGGGCGATGTGGCCCCTTGTGCCGAGGCAAAACAAAAAGTAATGTCACTTTTAGTTCCACCTCATCGCCGATGCCGTCGCAACCCTGGAGCCGCCATGGAATCCTTCATCCACCTGCGCAAAGGCAGAACACCGCGCCGCCTGCACGCCGACCTCGACGGGCTGAAGGACGACGAGCTGGGCCGCGGCGGATTCACCGGCCGCACCGCCAACATGTACCGCCGCCACGACCCCACCGCCTACCGGTCGGCAGGGTCCGCTGCGTCCAATCGACGTGCTGTCCAGCGAGCTCAAACCCGGCGATGCCACCGACGCCAACGGTGGGCCGCTGTTGATGTTCGCCAACGCTGACTGCCGCATCTCTCTTTCCCGCCGGCAGGCGCCGATGCCGTTCTACACCCGCCACGTCGACGGCGATCTGCTGTGCTTCGTGCACCAGGGCACCGGCCTGCTGGAGACCGAGTTCGGGCCGCTGCCCTACCGCGAGGGCGACTGGGTGTACATCCCCAAGGCATGCACCTGGCGCCAGGTCCCCGATGCCGAATCGACGTTGCTGATGATCGAGGCGAGCGACGAGTTCCGCGTCCCGCCGCCCGGCTCGCTCGGCCGGCACTTCCCCTTCGACCCCTCGCAGGCCGTCATCCCCGATCCCTCGCCCATCGAGGACGACGGGCGCGACGAGTACGAGGTCCGGCTGGTCCACGAGGGCGGCCCGACAACGCTTTTCTACCAACATAATCCGCTCGACGTCGAAGGGTGGCGCGGTGACAACTTCGCATTCACGTTCAACATCGCCGACTACAACGTGATCACCTCCGACAGCGTGCACCTGCCGCCGACCGTGCACCTATTCATGCAGGCCACCGGCGTCTACGTGATGAACTTCCTGCCCAAACCCGCCGAAGGCGTCCCCGGCACCGAGCGCACACCCTGGTATCACCGCAACGTCGACTACGACGAGATCGCGTTCTTCCACGGCGGCTCGCTCTACGGCATCCCGATGCCGCCGGGCCTGATTACCCATGCGCCGCAAGGGGTTCACCACGGCGCACCGGAGAAGGCGCGAGAGCGCGCCCGCCGCAAGTTCGACGAGCATTCCCGCGTCGACTGGCAGGTGATCGCCATCGACACCCGCCGCCGCCTGACCCCGTCAGCCGAGGTGCTGGCACACGACCTAGGACAGCACTGACCATGGAGAGCAGCAAACTGTGAAACAAGCCGTGAAGCACGACTACGAACGGATCCCGTATCTGGTTGCCTTCCAGAACAATTCGGGCGTCCGCGACGTCTACGGCGGGCTGGCCGAGATCATGGTGCTGGAAAGCTATCTGCTCAAGCCGAAGGACAGCCGTCCGACACCGTGCTGGTGTTCATGCACCCGATCGGCGGCGGCGCCTACCTGCCGATGATCAACGCACTGGCCCGCGCCGGCCACCACGTCATCTACTGCAACAGCCGGTTCCGCGGCACCGATTCGGCGCTGCTGATGGAGAAGGTGGTCGAGGACCTCGGCGAGGCCATCAAGGACGCCAAGAACCGGCTGGGCTACTCCAAGGTGGTGCTGGCCGGCTGGAGCGGCGGCGGATCGCTGTCGGTGTTCTACCAGCAGCAGGCCCAGCACCCGACCGTCACGTCGAGCCCGTCGGGCGACGGACCCGATCTGACCAAGCTGGATCTGCCCGCCGCCGACGGCATCATGCTGCTGGCCGCGCACATCAGCCGGCACGGCACGCTGACCGAATGGCTGGACGCGTCGATCCTCGACGAGTCCGATCCCACCAAACGCGACCCGGAACTGGACCTGTACAACCCGGACAACCCCAACCAGCCGCCCTACAGCGCGGAGTTCCTGGCCCGCTACCGGCAGGCGCAGATCGACCGCAACCGCCGAATCACCGCGTGGGTCAAGGACAAACTGGCCGAACTGAAAGCCGACGGCCGCCCCGACGACGAGTTCGGCTTCGTCGTGCACGGCACCATGGCCGACCCGCGCTGGCTGGATCCGACCGTCGATCCCAACGAACGGGTTCCGGGAACGTGCTATCTGGGTGATCCTCGAGTGGTGAACATGAGCCCGGTCGGGCTGGCCCGGTTCTCGCACGCTGCGCAGCTGGCTGTCGCAGTGGAGCTACGACGACGCCCAGGGCGATGCGGTGGGCTGCGGGCGCGACATCGCGGTGCCCGCGCTGGTGATCGGCAACCTGGCCGACGACGCGTGCACACCCAGCCACACCCGCCGGCTGTTCGAGGCGATCGGTCACCCCGACAAGGAGATGCACGAAATTCCCGGCGCCACCCACTATTACGCCGGCCCGGATCAGCGCGACAAGCTGCGCGCAGGCCGTCGACGATCGTCACCGATTGGCTGGTCCGCCACGACTTCGCGAGCAGCGAATGACGTGCGCCGGCGACGATGCAGAGCGAAGCGATGCGGAGGAGCGGCGCAGCTACCGGCGCCCTGGACGGCATCCGGGTGCTCGAGCTCGGCACGCTGATCGCCGGGCCGTTCGCCGGCCGGCTGCTCGGCGACATGGGCGCCGAGGTCATCAAGATCGAGCCGCCCGGCGCGCCGGATCCGATGCGCACCTGGGGGCAGGCCGAAGTCGACGGGCAGCACTTCTTCTGGACGGTGCACGCCCGCAACAAGAAGGCTGTCACGCTCGACCTGCGCCGTCCGCGCGGCCGCGAACTGTTCCTCGACCTGGTCGAGAAGTCCGACATCGTCGTGGAGAACTTCCGTCCCGGCACGCTGGAGAAGTGGGACCTCGGCTATGACGTGCTCTGCGCAACGCAACTCGGGCATCATCCTGGTCCGGGTGTCCGGCTACGGGCAGACCGGCCCGGACGCCCGCAAGGCCGGCTACGCCTCGGTGGCCGAGGCGGCCAGCGGGCTGCGGCACCTCAACGGCTTCCCCGGCGGCCCGCCGCCGCGGCTGGCGCTGTCGCTGGGCGACAGCCTGGCCGGCATGTTCGCCGCCCAGGGCGCGCTGGCCGCGCTGTACCGGCGCAGCGTCACCGGGCGATGGCCAGGTGGTCGACGTCGCGTTGACCGAATCCTGTTTGGCGGTACAGGAATCCACGATCCCCGACTACGACGTCGGCGGCGTGGTGCGCGGACCGTCGGGCACCCGGCTGGAGGGCATCGCGCCGTCGAACATCTACCGCAGCGCCGACGGCTCCTGGGTGGTGATCGCCGCCAACCAGGACACCGTGTTCGCCCGGCTGTGCGAGGCGATGGGCCGCCCGGAGCTGGCCACCGACGACCGGTTCGCCACCCACGGCGCCCGCGGCCGCAACCAGGACGAGCTCGACGAGATCATCGGCGCGTGGGCGGCCGAGCGAGCAGCCCGACGACATCATCGAAACCCTCAGCGCCGCAGGCGTGATCGCGGGCCCGATCAACACCGTCGCCGAAGTGGTCAACGACCCGCAGCTGCGGGCCCGCGGCATGCTGGTCGAGCACTTCGACGAACGAGTCGCGCGGCACCGTGCTGGGGCCGGGGATCGTGCCGGTGCTCTCGGAATCCCCGGGCAGTGTGCGCAACGCCGGCCCGGCGCGGCCCGGCCAGCACAACGACGACGTCTACATCGGGCTGCTCGGCAAGACCGCCGAGGAGCTCGAGAAGTTGCGGGCCGAGGAGGTGCGTATGACTCACGTACGATATTCGCGAGGTGTCGCTGCGCGACGGGCTGCAGATCGAGAAGCCAATCCCGTTGTCGGCCAAGCTGGAACTGCTGGCGGCGGTCGCCGCCACCGGGGTGCGCGAGGTGGAGGCCACCGCGTTCGTCTCGCCGTCGAAGGTGCCGTCGATGGCCGACGCCGCCGAGCTCGCCGCCGAACTGCGCAACTATCCCGACATCGAGTTCTCCGCGCTGGTGGCCAGCCCCAACGGCGCTAAGCGGGCCGTCGCCGCGGGCCTGCGCTCGATCGAGTACGTGGTGTCGGCCAGCGACGCATTCAGCAAGGCCAATGTCGGGCGCAGCAGTGCCGAGGCCACCGATCAGATCGACGAGATCGTCGCCATCGCCCACGACAGCGAGGTCACCGTCGAGGTCATCGTCGCGACCGCGTGGGACTGTCCGTTCGAGGGCCCCACACCGCCGCAGCGGGTCCTCGACATCGCCGCGGCTGCGCGCGATCGGGGTGCCGACCGGTTCTCGATCGCCGACACCATCGGCACCACCACCCCGGGCAGGGTGAGTTCGCTGATCGCACAACTGCGTCCGGTGATCGGCGAGCTTCCGCTGGGCGGACATTTCCACAACACCCGCGGCGCCGGGCTGGCCAGCGCGTACGCCGCGGTCAGCTCCGGAGTCACCCGGCTGGACGCATCGGTCGGCGGCCTGGGCGGCTGCCCGTTCGCGCCGGGCGCGACCGGCAACATCGCCACCGAGGACCTGGTGTACCTGCTCCGCGACAGCGGCATCGACGTCGACCTCGACCTGCAGGCCGCGATCAACGCCGCCGAGGTAGCGAAGTCGGTTGTCGGCCACGACTTGCCCAGCGCTCTGCTGCGCGCCGGTGACCGGATCCGGACGTGACGCAGGCCCCGGAAGCGATGCTCACGGCCAAGGGTCGCCAGACCCGGGCAGCCATCGAGCAGGCCGCCCGTAAGCTGTTCGCGGAACGGGGCTTTCACGGCACGACACTGGCCGACATCACGTCAGCGGCCGGAAAATCAGCGGCGGTGTTCTACCGTTATTTCGCCGACAAGGAGGACCTGCTTGCCGCTCTGGCGGAGTCCTTCCTGCGCGACATCGTGACACCGTCCGGGTTGAGCGTCGACCTGCCGAACTCCCCGGATGACGACGCGTTCTTCACTTCCGTGGTCACCGGCTACTGGAACATGTTCAAACAGAACATCGGCATCATGATCGCAGTCGCGCAGCTGGCGGCGACCCAACAGCGGTTCGCCGACGTGCAGAACGAATTCCGCCGGTTCGGCATGGACATCGTTGCCGCCTCGGTGCTGCGCGCTCAAGAGCACGGCTACGCAGCCGACCTCAATCCCGAACACATCGCCGCGGCCATCGCCTTGTTGTTCGAGAACTTCACCACGGTATTCGTCGACGCCCTCTGGACCTGGAAGCCTGGCATCGAGATCAGTGACGAAGACGCCATCGCGACCCTGTCGACGATCTGGAAGAAAACCCTGTACGGCTCGTAGAGGAGATCGAAAATGGATTTCACGTTGCCCGAACACCTTCCGGGGCTGCTCGCCGACATGGACGCGTTCATCGAGCGCGAGATCGCCCCGCTGCAAGCCGAGAACATGCAGTACTTCGACCAGCGTCGCGAGTACGCCCGCACCGACTGGGACAACGACGGCATCCCGACCCGCGAGTGGGAGGATCTGCTCGCCGAGATGCGCCGACGGGCCGACAAGGCCGGCTGGCTGCGCTACGGATTGCCGGCGTCCCTCGGCGGCCGCGACGGCACCAACGTCGACATGGCCGTGATCCGGGAGCATCTGGCGCACAAGGGCCTCGGCCTGCACAACGACCTGCAGAACGAGTCATCGATCGTCGGCAACTTCCCGCAGGTGATCATGATGGAGCGGTTCGGCACCGACGCGCAGCGCGCCGAGTGGTCGGAGGCGATGATCACCGGGGAACGCTCGATGGCCTTCGGGCTCACCGAACCGCAGCACGGCTCGGATGCGACCTGGCTGGAGACCACCGCCGAACCCGACGGCGACGACTGGGTGATCAACGGCTCCAAGCGGTTCAACACCGGCGTCCACCGCGCCACCCACGACTTGATCTTCGCCCGCACGTCCGGCGAGCCGGGGCAGGCCCGCGGCATCACCGCGTTCCTGGTGCCCACCGACGCACCCGGCTTCACCGTCCCGTACTACTGGTGGACGTTCAACATGCCCACCGACCACGGCGAGGTCGAACTGACCGACGTCCGGGTGCCCGCCGACGCGGTACTCGGTGAGGTGGACCGCGGGCTGGAGGTCGCGCAGACATTCCTGCACGAGAACCGGATCCGGCAAGCCGCCAGCAGTCTGGGCGCGGCGCAGTACTGCATCGACCGCGCCGCCGAATACGCCGGCGAACGTACGGTGTTCGGCAAGCCGCTGGCGGTCAACCAGGCCGTGCAGTGGCCGCTGGCCGAGCTGCAGACCGAGGCCCAGATGGTGCGGCTGCTGGTGCAGTACGCCGCCTGGCACCTGGACCGCAACCACCACATGGAGGTGTCGGACAAAGTGTCGATGGCCAACTACCGCGCCAACCGGCTGGTCTGCGACGCCGCCGACCGGGCCATGCAGATCTTCGGCGGCCTCGGTTACAGCCGTCACGAGCCGTTCGAGCACATCTACCGCCACCACCGCCGCTACCGGATCACCGAGGGCGCCGAGGAGATCCAGATCCGGCGGGTGGCGCAGCGACTGTTCAAGTTCGGCAACAAGTGAGCCTGCAAGACAGCTTGGCAGCGGTGCTGCGCCCGATGCTGGCGCGGCGAGGTGGCGATCGACAATCTGCGCGCGTTGACCGGCGGTGCCAGCCGAACCACGTGGGCCTTCGATGCCGTCACGACCCGACCAACGGCGGTCGCTGATCCTGCGCATCGGCCCGCCGGACGACGTGCACGCCGGAATGGAGCTCGAGGCCCGCGCCCAGGCTGCCGCGGCGGCCGCCGGCGCGCCGGTCCCCCACATCCTGGTTGCCGACGATTCGCCTGCCGCACTGGGCAATCCGTTCTTGATCTGCGACGAGATCAAGGGCGAGACCATCGTTCGGCGCATCCAGCGCCAACTCGACGAGACGGGCCGGTCGCGGCTGCTGGACCAGTGCGCGCAGGCGCTGGCCGCCATCCACCGGGCCGATATCGCACCGTCAACGACCCGACGCTTTCCACCCAGGATCAGCTCGCCGAATGGCGCGATCGACTGGACGCCATGGGCGACACCACCGCCACCTTCGAGTGGGCTTTTCGGTGGCTCGCCGCCCACCGGCCTGCGCCGTCGCCGTCGTGCCTGGTGCACGGCGACTACCGGATGGGCAACCTGATCGTCGACGGATCGCAGCTGGCGGCCGTGCTGGACTGGGAACTGGTGCACATCGGAGAGGTCTACGAAGACCTGGCCTGGTTCTGCATCCGGGCCTGGCGGTTCGGCGCTCCGGCCGACCGCGCGGCCGGCGGGCTGGGCAGCATCGAGGATTTCCTGCGCGCCTACGAGCGGGCCGGCGGGGCCGCCGTCGATCGGGCGGCGTTTCACTGGTGGTTGGTGCTGGCCACGCTGCGCTGGGGTGTGATCTGCCGCTACCAGGCCGAACGCCATCTGAGCGGTCAGACCCGCTCGGTGGAACTGGCCGCGATCGGCCGCCGCGTCTGCGAGACCGAATGGGATCTGCTCAACTTGCTCGATAAGGGTGCACCCGATGCCCGTTGACTGCCTAAGATGCCGCTGTGGTCACTCCTGATCAAGGCAATCGACACGATCCGCGAAACCGGCGGCGCGCAACCGGGCTACCGGGCGTTGCACGCCAAAGGCAAGCTGTACCGCGGCACCTTCACCGCCACCGCCGAGGCCGCCCGACTCTCCCGCGCCGCGCACCTGACCGGTGCGACCGTGCCCGCGCTGATCCGGTTCTCCAGCGGCTCAGGCAATCCGGCGCAGCCAGACAATGCACCGGGAGTGCGCGGGCTGGCGGTGAAGTTCACGCTGCCGGACGGGTCGACGACCGACGTTTCCACCCAGACCGCGAAGCTGTTTCCGGCCAGCACACCCGACGGCTTCCTCTCGTTGCTGCGCGCGAGCGCCCCGGCGTCACCGCTCCGCTACGTCTGGCCGGCTACATCGCCACCCATCCCCGATTCCTGTCCGCGTTGCCGGTCGTGCGCGACGCGAACAGAGTGCCGGTCAAGCTACGGCACTGTCGCCTACCACGGCCTGCACGCCTTCCGCTGGGTCGCCGCCGACGGCAGCGCGCGATTCGTCCGTTACCACTTACTTCCTGATGCGGGCGAAGAGTTTCTGCCGCCGCAGGTCGCGGCGCAGAAGAGCGCGGACTTCTTGATCGAAGAACTCGACGAGCGCCTCGCGTCCCAACCGGTCCGGTTCGCCTACCAAGTCCAGATCGCGGCGGACGGCGATTCGACCGTCGACCCATCCAAACCGTGGCACAGCACCGAAGACCGTCACCGTCGGCACCCTCACCGATCACCGGCATCGAAACCGAACGCGAACATGGCGGAGACATCGTCGTCTTCGACCCCATGCGCGTCACCGACGGCATCGAGCCCTCGGACGATCCGGTGCTGCGGTTCCGCACACTTGCCTACTCGGCATCGGTGAAGCTGCGCACCGGCGTCGATCGCGGTCCTGAAGCACCCGCTTCCTGATGACGTCTGAGGCCGCTTCGTCGAACCCCCTGCACGGCCGGCCCACCGCGGCGGAACTTGTCGCTGCGGTCGCCGAATTTCTGGAAACGGACGTTCGGGAGTCGACTGCCGGCCAGGTCAATTTTCATGCCCGGGTTGCGGCCAACGTGTTGCGCATCGTCGAGCGTGAACTGCTCGTCGAGTCCGCCGACGATGTCACGGTCGCCTTGGCCGACGTCGGCTTCGGCGACGAAGCCCAGCTGGCTGCCGCGATCCGGGCCGGAGCGCTAGACGGGCGCGACGCGCAGGTGCAATCGGCTCTGCGTGCGCTGGTGAGGCACCGTCTTTCTGTTGCTCACCCCGGTTACCAGGACGAATAGAAAGACACCTCATGCCTGCTCCCAGTTCCGGCCACAGCCAACAAGCCATCGTCGAGTTGGCCGACGAACTGTTCGCGGCGATCGAACGAAGCGACGAGACGACGCTCAACCATCTCTTCCATGACGACATCGCGGTGTGGCGGGCGGGCGCCCGCCGCGACGACGACAAAACCCGGGCGCTGAAGGTGCTGCACTGGTTCATCGGTGTCACCACGCAGCGGCGCTACGAGATCCTCGACCGCCAGCTGTTCGCCGACGGTTTCGTCCAGCAGCACATCCTGCACGCCGCCGGCCGCAACGGCGGATCGATCGCTTTGCGGGTCTGCATCGTGATTAAGGTGAAGGTCAGTGCCTCGAATCAAGCCCTGATCAGCCGTATCGATGAGTACTTCGACCCAGCCGAACTCGCCCCACTGATGAGCTAGCCGGCAACGGAGGAGCGGCGCACATGACCCGCGCCGGCGACGATGCAGAGCGGAGCGATGAGGAGGAGCGGCGCACATGACCCGCGCCGGCGACGATGCAGAGCGGAGCGATGAGGAGGAGCGGCGCACATGACAACCGTGGAAACACTGCTGAGCGATCCTGACACCGCAGGGGTGTGGAACCTCGTTCCCGACAAATCCACGGTCAGCTTCAAGATCAGGAACATGTGGGGCCTCATCAGCGTCAAGGGTCGGTTCACCGACTTCGACGGCGACGGCCAGATCACCGGCAAGGGCGCCATCTTCGGCCGCCTCGACATCCAGGTGGCGTCGTTGCGCACCGGAATCCGTAAACGCGACGAGCATCTGCTGTCGGCCGATTTCTTCGACGCCAAGCGCTTCCCGGAGATCAGCGTCGAGGTCACCGCGGTCCAGCCGACCGCCGGCAACGCCGCCGATTTGCGGGCCACCTTCCGCATCAAGGGGATCACTGCCCCGGTCCCGCTGCCGGTCCGGATCATCCTGCTCGACGACGGCTCGGTGCGGGTCTCGGCGAACACCGAGATCGACCGGGCGCGGTTCGGCGTGGGCTGGAATCGGCTCGGCATGATCGGCGAGCGGGCGAGCGCGTCGGCCGACGCCCGTTTCGTGCGGGCGCCGCGGTAGACCTGCTCGGGCCGCTATGCGGCCCGCATCGTCGCCGGGCAGTACCATCTGGACCGTGCCTGACACCAGCCCCCTGCGCATCCTCGTGTACAGCGACAACGCCAAGATCCGACAGGACGTCATGCTCGCGTTGGGCAAACGGGTGCACCCGGATCTGCCCGAGTTCAGCTACGTCGAGGTGGCCACCGGCCCGGTCGTCATCCAGCAGGTGGACGAGGGCGGCATCGATCTGGCCATTCTGGACGGCGAGGCGACGCCAGAAGGCGGCATGGGCATCGCGAAGCAGCTCAAGGACGAAATCGCGCACGGGCCGCCGATCGTGGTGCTGACCGGGAGACGCGATGATGCCTGGCTGGCCAAGTGGTCACGCGCGGAGGCAGCGGTCCCGCAGCCGATCGACCCGATTCGGCTCAGCCGAACGGTGCTCGAGTTGCTGCGCCCCGCGGTGCACTAGCTCGCCAACTCAGGCCAGAGCGCACCCGGATACCGACCGCCCAGCGCCCGGACGTGGCCGCACCCCGACCCGTCCGTCGACTCGACAAACGCGAAATACTCTCGTGCCCTTGGCAACTCGTGAACCTCGAGTGGCCGCTTGCCCGTGGCATGTTCCGGCCGGCCGACCACCCAACCGCCTGTGGTTGAGGTCACATCTAGACTGCTGAGCGCGGGACCACACGAGATCGCTAGGCTGTGGTTGCGCTCACATTCAGCCCATAGACAACAGTGAGGGAGCGTCTTCGCGGGATGAATCTTTACCTACCCATCCTGGTGCTCGGGGGGATCGCCGCTGCTTTCGCCCTCGGCTCGGTCGCGCTCGCGCAGATCACCGGCCCCAGGCGCTACAACCGCGCGAAGCTGGAAGCCTATGAATGCGGGATCGAACCCAGCGACCAGCCGGCCAACGCGCCACACGCAGGCAGCGGGCAGCGGTTCCCGGTGAAGTACTACCTGACCGCGATGCTGTTCATCGTCTTCGACATCGAAATTGTGTTTCTGTACCCCTGGGCGGTCAGCTACGACCAGCTGGGGCTGTTCGCGCTGATCGAGATGGTGGTGTTCGTGCTCACGGTCTTCGTGGCGTACGCCTACGTATGGCGCCGCGGCGGCCTGACTTGGGATTGAGGTAGACGTGGGTCTGGAAGAAAAACTGCCAAGCGGTTTCTTACTGACGACCGTCGAACAATTGGCGGGATATTTCCGCAAGAGCTCGTTGTGGCCGGCGACATTCGGATTGGCCTGCTGCGCCATCGAGATGATGGCCACGGCAGGCCCCCGGTTCGACATCGCGCGCTTTGGCATGGAGAGGTTTTCGGCGACACCGCGGCAGGCGGATCTGATGATCGTGGCCGGCCGTGTCAGCCAGAAGATGGCGCCGGTGCTGCGCCAAATCTACGACCAGATGGCCGAACCCAAGTGGGTGCTGGCGATGGGCGTGTGCGCGTCGTCGGGCGGGATGTTCAATAACTACGCGATCGTCCAGGGCGTGGACCACGTCGTGCCGGTGGACATCTACCTGCCCGGCTGTCCGCCCCGTCCGGAGATGCTGTTGTACGCAATCCTCAAGCTGCACGACAAGATTCAAGAGATGCCGTTGGGGGTCAACCGCGAAGCGGCCATCGCCGAAGCCGAACAAGCGGCGCTGGCCGCCAGGCCGACGATCGAGATGCGCGGACTGCTGCGATGAGCTCGCCGGAACACGACCCGAAGCGGGCAGCCAGCGAGGTGGGCGGACCTCCCGTCGCCGCCAACCAATCCGATAAAGAGGTGATCGACGTTCGCCGAGGCATGTTCGGCGTCCACGGCACCGGTGACACGTCGGGATACGGACGGCTGGTACGCCAGGTCACGATCGACGACGGGAGTCCCCGGCCCTACGGCGGCTACTTCGACGAGGTTGTCGATCGCCTGGCCGAGGTGCTGAAGGCCAACGGTGTCGAATTCGCGGACGCCATAGAGAAAGTCGTCGTCTACTGCGACGAACTGACGGTGCACGTGCGCCGTGAACTGCTGCCACAGGTGGCCGGCGCACTGCGTGACGACCCGCAGTTGCGCTTCGAGTTGTGCCTGGGTGTCAGCGGCGTGCACTACCCGCACGAAACCGGAGCCGAGCTGCACGCCGTGTATCCGCTGAGCTCGATCACCCACGGACGTCGTGTCCGGCTGGAAGTGTCTGCGCCGGACAGTGATCCGCACATCCCGTCGCTGTTCGCGATCTATCCGACCAACGACTGGCATGAACGCGAGACCTATGACTTCTTCGGCATCATCTTCGACGGGCACCCGTCGTTGACCCGCATCGAGATGCCCGATGACTGGGAAGGGCACCCGCAACGCAAGGACTATCCACTCGGCGGTGTCCCGGTGGAGTACAAGGGAGCCGAGATTCCCCCGCCCGACCAGCGGAGGTCCTACAACTGATGAGCGAGACCACCACCCCCAACGGCGAGGGCAGCGGCGGCGAAACCCTGGTAGCCGTTGTCGGCGAGGACTGGGAAAAGATCGTCGAGGCGGCACGCAAGGGCGCACCCGGCGAACGGATCGTCGTCAACATGGGGCCTCAACACCCGTCGACCCACGGCGTGCTGCGGCTGATCCTGGAGATCGAAGGCGAGACGGTCACCGACGCCCGCTGCGGAATCGGCTACCTGCACACCGGAATCGAGAAGAATCTGGAGTACCGGTACTGGACCCAGGGCGTGACGTTCGTAACCCGAATGGATTACCTGTCACCATTTTTCAATGAAACCGCCTACTGCCTGGGCGTGGAGAAGCTGCTCGGGATCACCGACGAGATCCCCGAACGGGTCAACATCATCCGGGTGATGATGATGGAGCTCAACCGGATCTCCTCGCACCTGGTCGCACTGGCGACCGGCGGTATGGAACTGGGCGCCATGACGCCGATGTTCACCGGCTTCAAAGGGCGCGAGGTCGTCCTTAACCTGTTCGAGTCGATCACCGGGCTGCGTATGAACAGCGCCTACATCCGGCCCGGGGGCGTCGCGCAGGACCTGCCACCCGACGCAAAGACCGAGATCGCCGAAGCCCTCAAGCCGTTGAAGGTCGCGCTGCGCGAAATGGGCGACCTGCTCAACGAGAGCGCCATCTGGAAGGCGCGCACCAAGGACGTCGGCTACCTGGACCTGACCGGCTGCATCGCACTGGGAGTGACCGGGCCGTGTCTACGAGCCACCGGGTTGCCGCACGACCTGCGCCGCGCCGAGCCTTACTGTGGATACGAGAACTACGAGTTCGACGTAATCACGGACGACGGTTGTGATTCGTACGGCCGCTACATCATTCGCGTCAAGGAGATGTGGGAGTCTGTGAAGATCGTCGAACAGTGCCTGGACAAGCTACGTCCCGGACCGACCATGATCGAGGACCGCAAGATCGCCTGGCCGGCTGATTTGAAAGTCGGCCCAGACGGATTGGGCAACTCGCCCGAGCACATCGAAAAGATCATGAGCGGCTCGATGGAGGCCCTGATCCACCACTTCAAGCTGGTCACCGAGGGCATCCGGGTTCCGGCCGGGCAGGTCTACGTCTCCGTCGAATCGCCCCGCGGCGAGTTGGGTGTGCACATGGTCAGCGACGGTGGCACCCGTCCGTACCGCGTGCATTACCGGGACCCGTCGTTCACCAACCTGCAGGCCGTCGCCGCGATGTGTGAGGGCGGCATGGTCGCCGACGTGATCACGGCGGTCGCCAGCATCGATCCCGTCATGGGCGGGGTGGACCGATGACCGAAGCGCAGACTCCCGGCGCGCAACGGCGAGCGGGTGTTCATCCGGCTTGGTCCCCCACCCGAAGAACCCGGGCAGTTCGTCACCGAGGGCGCGCCCGAGTCGTACCCGTCCGATGTGCAGGCACGGTTGGAAGTCGACGCCAAGGAGATCATCGGCCGCTACCCCAATCCCCGCTCGGCGCTGCTGCCGCTGCTGCACCTGGTGCAGTCCGAGGACGGTTACGTGACACCGGCCGGAGTGGAGTTCTGCGGCGAGCAGCTCGGATTGACCGGAGCCGAAGTTGCCGCTGTCGCAAGCTTTTACACCATGTATCGCCGCGGACCCACCGGCGAATACCTGGTCGGGGTCTGCACGAACACGCTGTGCGCGGTGATGGGCGGCGATGCGATCTTCGACTCGCTCAAAGAGCATCTCGGCATCGGCAACGACGAGACGACGTCGGACGGATCGGTCACCCTGCAACACATCGAGTGCAACGCGGCGTGCGACTTCGCGCCGGTGGTGATGGTCAACTGGGAGTTCTACGACAACCAGACTCGCGAGTCGGCGCGCAAACTCGTCGACGGGCTGCGCTCCGGTAAGCCTCCGGCGCCGACGCGCGGTGCGCCGTTGTGCAAATTCAAAGAGACCGAGCGGATCCTGGCCGGTTTCCCGGACCCGCGTCCCGACGAAGGCCAGGGCGGTGCCGGCGCGGCCACGTTGGCCGGGCTGCGGGTTGCCAAGGAACGCAACATGACGGCGCCGGAGGCCGACGGCGCAGGGGAAGGTCAGTAATGGGGCCGCAAACACCGCTGGCTCCGGTGCTGAGCCGCTTCTGGGACGACCCGCAAGTCGTGGACTCTGGAGACCTATCGCCGCAACGACGGCTACCAGGCTCTGCAAAAAGCCCTGAAGATGAAGCCGGACGACGTGATCACCGCCATTAAGGATTCCGGCCTGCGCGGCCGCGGCGGGGCGGGTTTCGCGACCGGGACGAAGTGGTCGTTCATCCCGCAGGGCGACAGCGGTCCGGCTACCAAGCCGCACTACCTGGTGGTCAACGCCGACGAGTCGGAACCCGGTACCTGCAAAGACATTCCGCTGATGCTGGCCACTCCGCACTTCCTGGTCGAAGGTGTGATCATCGCGTCGTACGCGATCCGGGCCAGCCACGCTTTCATCTACGTCCGCGGCGAGGTGCTGCCGGTGCTGCGGCGCCTGCAGAACGCGGTCGCCGAGGCGTACGCCGCAGGCTTCCTGGGCAAAGACATCGCCGGCTCCGGCTACGACCTGGAGTTGGTAGTGCACGCCGGCGCCGGCGCCTACATCTGCGGCGAGGAGACGGCGTTGCTCGACTCGCTGGAAGGCCGCCGCGGCCAGCCGCGGTTACGTCCGCCGTTCCCTGCGGTCGCCGGACTCTACGGCTGCCCAACGGTGATCAACAATGTCGAGACCATCGCCAGCGTTCCGCCGATCATCCTCAACGGCGTCGACTGGTTCCGGTCGATGGGCAGCGAGAAATCGCCTGGCTTCACGCTGTATTCGCTGTCCGGGCATGTTACCCGGCCGGGGCAATACGAAGCGCCGCTGGGCATCACGTTGCGGGAACTGCTCGACTACGCCGGTGGCGTGCGGGCCGGACATCAGCTGAAGTTCTGGACGCCCGGCGGGTCGTCGACACCGCTGCTCACCGACGAGCACCTCGACGTGCCGCTGGACTACGAAGGCGTCGGAGCGGCCGGCTCGATGCTCGGCACCAAGGCGTTGGAGATTTTCGACGAGACGACGTGCGTGGTGCGTGCCGTCGGGCGCTGGATCGATTTCTACAAGCACGAATCGTGCGGCAAATGCACGCCGTGCCGCGAGGGCACGTTCTGGCTCAGCCAGATCTACCAGCGGCTGGAAACCGGTCACGGCACCCCCGAGGATCTGGACAAGCTGCTCGACATCTCCGACGCCATTCTCGGTAAGTCGTTCTGCGCGTTGGGCGATGGCGCGGCAAGCCCGGTCGAGTCGTCGATCAGATTCTTCCGCGACGAATACGTCGCGCATGTCGAGGGCGGCGGCTGTCCGTTCGACCCCAAGCTGTCCATGCTCGCGCCGAACGGAGCTTCATGACACAAACGGCTGACACCGGCGAGAAGGTCACCCAGCCGGAGCTGGTGACGCTGACCATCGACGGCACCGAAATCAGCGTTCCCAAAGGCACTTTGGTGATCCGGGCCGCCGAGCTGATCGGCGTGCAGATCCCCCGGTTCTGCGACCATCCGCTGCTCGATCCGGTCGGTGCCTGCCGGCAGTGCCTGGTCGAGATCGAAGGCCAGCGCAAACCCATGGCGTCGTGCACTATTCCCGTCACCCCCGACATGGTGGTACGCACCCAGTTCAGCTCCGAGGCTGCCGACAAGGCGCAGCACGGGGTGATGGAACTGCTGCTGATCAACCACCCGCTGGACTGCCCGATGTGCGACAAGGGCGGCGAGTGCCCACTGCAGAACCAGGCGATGTCCAACGGCCGTCCGGATTCCCGGTTCGAGGATGTCAAGCGCACGTTCACCAAGCCGATCAACATCTCCTCGCAGGTGCTGCTGGACCGCGAGCGCTGCATCTTGTGCGCGCGGTGCACCCGGTTTTCCGATCAGATCGCCGGTGACCCGTTCATCGAGATGCTGGAGCGCGGCGCGCTGCAGCAGGTCGGCATCTACGCCAATGAGCCGTTCGAGTCGTACTTCTCCGGCAACGCCGTGCAGATCTGCCCGGTCGGGGCGCTGACCGGGACCGCCTACCGGTTCCGGGCCCGTCCGTTCGATCTGGTCTCCAGCCCGAGCGTGTGTGAGCACTGCGCGTCGGGCTGCGCGCAGCGCACCGACCACCGCCGCGGCGAGGTGTTGCGTCGGCTGGCCGGCGACGAGCCCGAGGTCAACGAGGAGTGGAACTGCGACAAGGGTCGGTGGGCGTTCACCTACGCCACGCAGGGTGACCGAATCACCACTCCCCTGGTGCGTGACGCCGACGGCGCGCTGGTGCCCGCTTCGTGGCCGCACGCAGTGGCCGCCGCGGTCGAGGGCCTCAGCTCGGCGGCCGGCAGTACCGGCGTGCTACCGGGCGGTCGGCTGACCGTCGAAGATGCATACGCTTACTCCAAATTCGCCCGAATCGTGTTGGGCACCAACGATATCGACTTTCGCGCCCGCCCGCATTCCAGCGAGGAGACACAGTTCCTGGCGGCCCGGGTCGCCGGCACGGCGATCACGACTAGCTACTCCGATCTGGAGTCGGCACCGGTGGTCGTGCTCGCCGGCTTCGAACCCGAAGAAGAGTCGCCGATCGTGTACCTGCGGCTGCGCAAAGCCGCCCGCAAACGCGGCCTGCCGGTGCATGCCATCGCCCCGTTCGCCAGTAACGGGCTGAAGAAGTTGCACGGCAAGTTGATTCAGACCGCGCCCGGTGGAGAAGCCGCCGCGCTGAACGGCCTGGCGACCGGTGAACTTGGCGAGCTGCTCGCTAAACCCGGCGCGATCATCATCGTCGGCGAACGGCTGGCGAGTGTGCCCGGCGCATTGTCCGCCGCGGCCCGGCTCGCCGACACCACCGGCGCGAAGCTGGCGTGGGTGCCTCGCCGCGCCGGCGAACGCGGCGCGCTCGAGGCCGGCGCCCTGCCGGGGCTGCTGCCCGGCGGCCGGCCGCTGAGCGACGACGCGGCCCGCGCACAGGTGGCACAGGCCTGGCACGTCTCCGAGTTGCCCGCCGGCGACGGACGGGACGCCGACGCAATCCTGGCCGCGGCCGCTGACGGCACCCTGGGCGCACTGCTGGTCGGCGGCATCGAACCGGACGACTTCGCGGATCCCGCTGCGGTACTGGCGGCACTAGACGCCGCGGGCTTCGTGGTGAGCCTGGAACTGAGGCACAGTGCGGTGACCGAACGAGCCGACGTGGTTTTCCCGATCGCGCCGGCAGCCGAGAAGTCAGGGACCTACGTCAACTGGGAAGGCCGCGGGCGCAGCTTCTCCGGCGCGCTGCCCCCCGCCGCTACACCGGACCTGCGCGTACTCGACACCCTGGCCGACGAGATTGGCATCGACCTCGGTTTCCCCACCGTGGAGGCCGCGCTCGCCGAGCTTAGTGCGATGGGCACCTGGGACGGCACGCACAGCGCGGCGCCGACCGTCACAGCCGCCGCGGCGCCGAAACCCGGTGCCGGTAAAGCCGTGTTGGCCGGGTGGCGGATGCTGCTCGACGACGGGCGGCTGCAGGATGGCGAGCCCCACCTGGCCGGCACCGCGCGCACGCCGGTGGTCCGGCTGTCGGCCGGGACGGCGGACGCGATCGGCGCCGATGACGGCGACCAGGTGACCGTCAGCACTGACCGCGGTGCGATCACGCTGCCGCTGAACATCACCGAGATGCCCGACCACGTGGTGTGGCTGCCGCTGAACTCACCGGGTTCGGCGGTGCACCGGCAGCTGGGCGTCACGCCCGGCGCAGTGGTCAAGATTGGACGGACCGCATGATTCCCGGCTTCGGGCACGACACCTGGTGGCTGATCCTGGCCAAAGCTCTACTCGTCTTCGTGTTCCTGGTGTTGACGGTGCTCATCGCAATCCTGGCCGAACGCAAGATCCTGGGCCGGATGCAGCTGCGCTGGGGACCCAACCGGGTCGGCCCGCGCGGCTACCTGCAAAGCTTGGCCGACGGCATCAAGCTGGCACTCAAGGAGCCGATCATCCCGTTCGGCGTCGAGAAGCCGATCTTCATTCTCGCACCGGCTATTTCGACGATTCCGGCGATCACCGCCTTCGCCTTCATCCCGTTCGGACCGCAGGTTTCCGTGTTCGGTCACTGGACTCCGCTGCAGGTGACCGACCTGCCGGTGGCGGTGCTGTTCATCCTGGCGCTGTCGTCAATCGGGGTCTACGGCATCGTGCTGGCAGGGTGGTCGTCGGGCTCTACCTATCCTCTGCTGGGCGGGGTGCGTTCGACCGCGCAGGTGATCTCCTACGAGGTCGCGATGGGATTGTCGTTCGCCACCGTGTTCCTTTTCGCCGGAACGATGTCGACGTCGCAGATCGTGTCGGCCCAAGACCGCGTCTGGTACGTCTTCCTGCTGCTGCCGTCGTTCGCGACGTATCTGGTCTCCATGGTCGGCGAGACCAACCGGGCGCCGTTCGACCTGCCAGAAGCCGAGGGTGAACTGGTCGCCGGTTTCCACACCGAGTACTCGTCGCTGAGCTTCGCGATGTTCTACCTGGCCGAGTACATCAACATGACCACGGTGTCGGCGCTGGCCGCAACGCTGTTCCTCGGCGGCTGGCATGCGCCGTGGCCGCTGAACATGTGGGCCGGCGCCAACAGCGGCTGGTGGCCGGTGCTGTGGTTCACCGCCAAGGTGTGGCTGTTCCTCTTCGTCTACATCTGGCTGCGGGGCACACTGCCGCGGCTGCGCTACGACCAGTTCATGGCGCTGGGCTGGAAGCTTCTGATCCCGGTGTCGCTGGTCTGGGCGCTGATCGCCGCGGCGATCCGCACGCTGCGGAACCAGGGTTACCCGCACTGGACGCCGCTGTTGGTCGGCGCCAGCATCGTCGTCACCGTCGTGCTGCTCTATTTGTTGCAAAGACCGTTCAGCAACAGGCAAATCCGCAAGAAGCAGCGCCGCAAAGAGCCGGTGGAGGCAGGGTCCTTAGCGTCCTCCGCGCCGGCATTTCCCACGCCGCCGCTGCCCGGCCAATCGCTGGCGCCGGCGAGCAAGGAGGCTGCACATGGCTAAATTCCTGAGTTCGATCGCCGGGTTCGGCGTGACGTTCGGCTCGATGTTCAGACGGCCCGTCACCGAGATGTATCCGGAAAATCCCGGCCCGGTGGCGCCGCGCTATCACGGCCGCCATCAGCTGAACCGCTACGCCGACGGCCTGGAGAAGTGCATCGGCTGCGAGCTGTGCGCGTGGGCGTGCCCGGCCGACGCGATCTACGTCGAGGGCGCCGACAACACCGAAGAGGCAAGGTTTTCGCCGGGCGAACGCTACGGCCGGGTGTACCAGATCAACTATCTGCGCTGCATCGGCTGCGGGCTGTGCGTCGAAGCGTGCCCGACCCGCGCGTTGACGATGACCAACCACTACGAGATGGCCGACGACAACCGCGCCGACTTGATCTACGAAAAACAGAACCTGCTGGCGCCCTTACTCGAGGGCATGACCCCGGCACCGCACCCCCGGGCCGAAGGGGCCACCGACGCCGACTACTACCGCGGCAATGTGACGGCAGAAGGCCTGCGCGACAAGCAGAAAACGGCCACCGTGCTCGGAGAGCACAAATCAGGCGGAGCCCAGTGACCACTCCGATGACCACTCTGCTGGCCGCCGACGTCCTCGCCCGCACCTCCACCGGTGAGGCGGTCACCTTCTACCTGCTGGGCACGCTGGCGTTGATCGGCGCGGTGGGCGTCGTGTTGGCAGCCAACGCGGTCTACTCCGCGATGTTTCTGGCGATGACGATGATCATCCTGGCGGTCTTCTACATGATCGAAGACGCGCTGTTCCTCGGCGTGGTTCAGATCGTGGTCTACACCGGCGCGGTGATGATGCTGTTCTTGTTCGTGCTGATGCTGATCGGCGTGGACTCGGCGGAATCTCTGGTCGAGACGCTGCGCGGACAGCGAGTCGCGGCGGTGGTGGCCGGTGTGGGATTCGGCATCGTGCTGATCGCCGGCATCGGCAGCGTCACCACTGGCGGTTTCACCGGGTTGACCCAGGCCAATGCCGGCGGCAACGTCCAGGGTTTGGCGGCGCTGATCTTCTCCCGCTATCTGTGGGCGTTCGAGCTGACCAGCGCACTGCTGATCACCGCGGCCATCGGCGCGATGATTCTGGCGCACCGAGAGCGCTTCGAGCGCCGCAAGACCCAGCGCGAGCTGTCGATCGAGCGGTTCGGCCCGGGCGGCCACCCGACCCCCTTGCCGAGTCCGGGCGTCTACGCGCGGCACAACGCAGTCGACATGGCCGCACGACTCCCCGACGGCTCTTACTCCCGGCTGTCGGTGCCCCAAGTACTGGAACAGCGGACAGCCGATGAACTGGAAGTGCACGCCCGCGGCTCCAATGGTTCCAACGGTTCTGGAGAACGGTGAGTCATGAATCCGCAGAACTACCTGTACCTGTCGGCTCTGCTGTTCACCATCGGAGCGGCCGGTGTGCTGTTGCGCCGCAACGCCATCGTGATGTTCATGTGCGTCGAGCTGATGCTCAACGCGGTCAACCTGGCGTTCGTCACTTTCGCCCGGATGCATGGTCAACTCGACGGCCAGATGGTGGCGTTCTTCACCATGGTCGTCGCCGCCTGCGAGGTCGTCATCGGCCTGGCCATCATCATGACGATCTTCCGTGCCCGCAGATCGGCTTCGGTCGACGACGCCAACCTGCTCAAGGGCTGAATCGATGACACACTTCACCTGGTTGGTCGTGGCGCTGCCCGCGGCCGGCGCCGCGATCCTGCTGCTCGGCGGCAGACGCACCGACCCGTGGGGACACCTGCTTGGCTGCGCCACCGCGCTGGCAGCGTTCGGAGTCGGCGCGACGCTGCTCGCCGAGATGCTCGGCCGGCACGGCGACGCCCGGACCATCAGCCAGAACCTGTTCAGCTGGGTCCCGGTCGGCAATCTGCACGTCGACTTCGGTCTGCAGATCGACCAGTTGTCGATCTGCTTCGTGCTGCTGATCACCGGAGTCGGTTCGCTGATCCACATCTACTCGGTCGGCTACATGGCCGAAGATCCCGACCGCCGTAGGTTTTTCGCTTACCTCAACCTGTTCCTCGCGGCCATGCTGTTGCTGGTGGTGGCCGACAACTACCTGGTCCTGTACACGGGTTGGGAAGGCGTGGGCCTGGCGTCCTACCTGCTGATCGGTTTCTGGTATCACAAGCCGACCGCGGCCACCGCGGCCAAGAAGGCGTTCGTGATGAACCGGGTCGGGGACGCCGGACTGGCGCTGGCGATCTTCGTGATCTTCGCCAACTTCGGCACGCTGTCGTACTCGGGGGTGTTCGGCCAAGCGCCGGGCGACGAGTCGCGCTGCGCTGACCGCGATCGGGTTGCTGCTGCTGTTGGGCGCCTGCGCCAAATCCGCGCAGGTTCCGCTGCAGGCCTGGCTGGGTGACGCGATGGAAGGCCCCACCCCGGTGTCCGCGCTGATCCACGCCGCCACCATGGTGACCGCCGGCGTGTATCTGATCGTGCGATCCAACCCGCTGTACAACCTCGCGCCGGACGCCCGACTCGGCGTCGTCATCGTCGGCGCGGTGACCCTGCTGTTCGGCGCGATCATCGGCTGCGCCAAGGACGACATCAAAAGCGCGCTGGCCGCCTCCACGATGAGCCAGATCGGCTACATGGTGCTGGCCGCGGGCCTGGGCCCGGCCGGCTACGCGTTCGCGATCATGCACCTGCTCACCCACGGCTTCTTCAAAGCCGGCCTGTTCCTCGGCTCCGGCGCGGTGATCCACGCGATGGACGACGAACAGGACATGCGCCGCTACGGCGGGCTGCGCACCGCCCTGCCGATCACCTTCGCGACCTTCGGGCTGGGCTACCTGGCGATCATCGGAGTGTCTCCGTTCGCCGGCTACTTCTCCAAGGACGCCATCATCGAAGCCGCGCTGGGCGCAGGCGGCGTCCGCGGCTATCTGCTGGGCGGGGCCGCACTGCTGGGCGCCGGGATCACCGCGTTCTACATGACGCGGGTGATGCTGATGACGTTCTTCGGCGAGAAGCGTTGGGCCGCAGACGCGCATCCGCACGAGGCGCCCGCGATGATGACCTGGCCGATGATCCTGCTGGCCGTCGGCTCGGTGTTCTCCGGTGGCCTGCTGGCCGTCGGCGGCGCCCTGCGGCACTGGCTGGAACCGGTGGTCACCTTCGAGGAAAGCTCGCATGTGTGGCCGACATGGGCGTTCACCATCGTCACCCTCGGCATCGTCGTGGTCGGGATCGGCGTGGCGCGTCCTGCTTTACGGCCTGCGTAAGGTGCCCGACGTCGCACCCGCCGACGTTTCGGTGCTGACTGTGGCCGCGCGTCGGGATCTCTACGGCGACGCCTTCAACGAGGAGGTGTTCATGCGACCCAGTGGGCAACTGACCCACGCACTGGTTGAATTCGATGACCAAGCTGTGGACGGCTCGGTCAACGCCCTTGCGGCGCTGGTGAGCCGGACCTCGGACCGGCTGCGCGGTTTGCAGACCGGGTTTGCCCGCAACTATGCGTTGTCGATGTTCGTGGGCGCGGCACTGGTCGCCGCGGCGATCCTGGCGGTGCGACTGTGGTGATCCGCGCGAGAGAAAGGGCCGGCGACGCAGCAGAGCGAAGCGATGCGGAGGAGCGGCGCTCATGAATAACGGTCCGTGGCTTTCCGTGCTGTGGCTTTTGCCGTTGGTCGGTGCCTTAGCCGTCATCGCGACGCCGCCCGGATGGCGGCAATTCGCTAAATGGCTCGGCGTGGCCGTCTCGGTGGCCGTGCTGGTGGTGTCGATTCTGATCGCCGTCGCGTTCAAGACCGGCGGCCCGACTTATCAGTTCGTCGAATCCCACCACTGGATACCGGCTTTCGGTGCCGGCTACACCCTCGGCGTCGACGGCATCGCGCTGGTGCTGGTGCTGCTGACCACCATCCTGGTGCCGCTGCTGCTGGTGGCCGGCTGGAACGACGGCGGCGAGCGCTCGCGCGGCGCCCAGGCCTACGTCGCGCTGACACTGACCATCGAGTCGATGGTGCTGATCTCGGTGATCTCGCTGGACATGCTGCTGTTCTACGTGTTCTTCGAGGCGATGCTCATCCCGATGTACTTCCTCATCGGTGGCTTCGGCGGCGGCGCACACCGGTCCCGCGCGGCGGTGAAGTTCTTGTTGTACAACCTGTTCGGCGGCCTGATCATGCTGGCCGCGGTGATCGGGTTGTACGTGGTGACCACCGAGCACGGCTTCGGGGACATTCGACTTCCGCCAGATCGTCGCCGCCGTCTCGTCGGGTACGCTCGGCGCCTCCTCGGCGGTGCTCAAGGCGCTGTTCCTGGGATTCATGTTCGCGTTCGCGATCAAGGCGCCGCTGTGGCCGTTCCACCGGTGGCTGCCCGACGCCGCCGTGGAATCGACTCCCGCCACGGCGGTGCTGATCACCGCGGTGATGGACAAGGTCGGCACATTCGGCATGCTGCGCTACTGCTTGCAGTTGTTCCCCGACGCGTCAACGTATTTCCGCCCGCTGATCGTCGTCCTGGCGGTCATCGGCGTCATCTACGGCGCGATCGTGGCGATCGGCCAGACCGACATCATGCGACTGATCGCCTACACCTCGATCTCGCACTTCGGCTTCATCATCCTGGGCATCTTCGTGATGACCACCCAGGGCCAGAGCGGGTCCACGCTGTACATGCTCAACCACGGCATCTCCACCGCCGCGGTGTTCCTGATCGCCGGATTCCTGATCTCGCGCCGCGGCACCCGGTCGATCGCCGCCTACGGCGGCATTCAGAAGGTGGCCCCGGTGCTGGCCGGGACGTTCCTGATCGCCGGCCTGGCCACGCTGTCGCTGCCCGGGCTGGCGCCGTTCATCAGCGAATTCCTGGTCCTGATCGGCGCATACACCCGTTACTGGCTGGCGGCGGCATTCGGGGTCACCGCGCTGGTGCTTTCCTCGATCTACATTTTGTGGCTGTACCAACGGGTGATGACCGGCCCCGTCGCCGAGGGCAACGAACGGATCCGCGACCTGGTGCCGCGCGAAATCGTCGTCGTCGCACCGCTGATCGCCTTGCTCCTGGTGCTCGGGGTGTACCCGAAGCCGGTGCTGGACATCATCAACCCCGCGGTGGGGAACACCATGGCCACCATCGGTCAGTATGACCCTGCGCCGAACGTGCAGCCGGGAGTCGCGCACCTGCCGGGGACGGCGGAAGGACCGCACCGATGACCACGCCTATGCCCACACCCAGCGTCGAATACGGGCTGCTGTCACCGATATTCATCGTGTTCGGTGTCGCTGTGGTCGGTGTGCTGGTGGAGGCATTCCTGCCCCGACGAGCCCGCTACGGCACCCAGGTCATCCTCGCGATCGGCGGACTGATCGCCGCGTTCGTCGCCGTCGTCGTCGTCGGCAGGCAACTTCGACCCCCCGGGTCGCACCGCCGTGGTGCACGCGCTGGCCATCGACGGCCCGACTCTGGTGTTGCAGGGCGCGATCCTGCTGGTCGCGGTGCTGGCGGTGATCTTCATCGCCGAACGGCGTGACAGCACGACCGCCACCACCGGTCCGGGCGCGGCGACCGCTACCGCCCACGTCACGGCGGGCCTGGACTCCTTCACCCCGCAGGCCTCCGCGGTGCCCGACAGCGCGGCCGAGCAACACGCTATCCGCGCCGGGGTGCGGCAGACCGAGCTGTTCCCGCTGGCCATGCTGGCCGTCGGCGGCATGCTGGTGTTTCCGGCGGCCAACGACCTGCTGACGATGTTCGTCGCCCTCGAAGTCTTGTCGCTGCCGCTGTACCTGTTGTGCGGGCTGGCCCGTCACCGCCGCTTGCTCTCGCAGGAGGCAGCGGTCAAATACTTTCTGCTGGGCGCATTCTCGTCGGCGTTCTTCCTGTACGGTGTCGCGCTGCTGTACGGCGCCACCGGCACACTGTCGCTACCCGGTATCGCCGAGGCGCTGGCCGGCAGCACCAACGACTCGATGGCGTTGATCGGTGTCGCCCTGTTGTCGGTCGGCCTGTTGTTCAAGGTCGGCGCTGTCCCGTTCCATTCCTGGATTCCCGACGTCTACCAGGGTGCGCCGACCCCGATCACCGGGTTCATGGCCGCGGCCACCAAGGTCGCGGCGTTCGGCGCGCTGCTGCGCGTCTTCTACGTGGCGCTTCCGCCGCTTCATGACCAGTGGCGTCCCGTGCTGTGGGCGATCTCGATCCTGACCATGGCGGTCGGCACCGTCACCGCGGTGAACCAGACCGACGTCAAGAGGATGTTGGCGTACTCGTCGATCGCACACGTGGGTTTCATCCTCACCGGTGTCATCGCAGACAACCCGGCCGGTCTCGCGGCGACGATGTTCTACCTGGTCGCCTACAGCTTCAGCACGGTGGGCGCGTTCGCAGTCGTCGGCCTGGTCCGCAACCCGGACGGCGACGAAGACGCCACCCTGTCGCATTGGGCCGGGTTGGGACAGCGTTATCCCATTGTGGCCCTGCTCTTCTCGATGTTCTTGCTGGCGTTCGCAGGTATCCCGTTGACCAGCGGGTTCGTCAGCAAGTTCGCGGTGTTTCAGGCGGCCGCCAAGGGTGGAGCGGTGCCGTTGGTCATCATCGGTGTGATCGCCAGTGGCGTGGCGGCCTACTTCTACGTTCGGGTGATCGTGATGATGTTCTTCACCGAGCCGCACGCCGACCGGGTGCAGGTCGTGATGCCCAGCTTCTGGAGCAAAGCGGCGATCGCGGTTTGCGCGGTGATCACCATCGGCCTGGGCGTCTTCCCGCAGCCGCTGCTGGATCTGGCGAACCAGGCCGCGCAGTTCGTCAGATGACGACATCGCTGGTCCTCAGCGACGACACCGGCCCGGTGCGGGTGCTGACCATGAACCGCCCCGAGGCGCGAAACGCGTTGAACACCAAGCTGATCGAGGAGCTCTACGCGGCGTTGTGTGACGCCGATGTTGACCCGTCGGTGCGGGCGGTGGTGCTCACCGGCGTGGACCCCGCTTTCTGTGCCGGCGTTGACCTCAAAGAGGCCCAGCAGCTCGGGACGGCCTACTTCGAGCAGTTCCAAACTCAGAGCTGTATTCGCAAGACCGCCGAGATGGCCACACCGATCATCGGCGCCATCAACGGCCCGGTGTTCACCGGCGGCCTCGAGATGGCGCTGGGCTGCGACTTCCTCATCGCGTCGCAACGCGCCGTTTTCGCCGATACCCACGCCAGGGTCGGCATCCTGCCCGGCGGAGGTATGACGGCCCGGCTGCCGCAGCTTGTCGGCGTGGCCATGGCCCGGCGGCTGTCGATGACCGGCGAAGTCGTCGACGCCGCCCGCGCCGAGCAGATCGGGTTGGTCACCGAAGTCGTCCCGCATGATCGGCTGCTGCCGCGCGCGGTCGAGCTGGCCGGCCAGATCGCTGAGGTGCCTGCGCCAATCATGGCTGGTCTCAAGCAGATCTATGTCACCGGGTGGGCGGCGGTCACCGATCCGGCGCTGGCCGCCGAACAGCACATCGCCGGTTCCCAAGAACTGGACCGCGATGGGCTTGGTGTCCGCTACGCCGAGATCACCGCGCGCAACCGCCGCCAGATCCGACCTCAGCCCTGAAGCAGCGGGCTGTAGTCGGTGGGCGGGTCAACCAGATTCATCGAGCGGTAAAGCTTCTCTGTCAGCGCCGAGCTGCTCTCGGCGGCGCTCAATACCGCCTCGCGAAAGTCCAGTATCTCCGTCGACGCCGAATGCGCAGGGTCTGCATTAGCCAGGTAGAGATCGTTGAATTGGTTCGACGCCCACAACGGTCCGACCACATCGGCAGCGGCGGCGAAGAATCGCTGGCTCAGAGTGCTCATATCGCCATTCGCTTCGGCCAGACATTCGCGCAGCGCACTCGCTTCAAGCGCGGCCACCGTCATGCCTTGGCCGTAAATGGGATTGGTGCTGCAAATCGCGTCACCGAACACCACCAACCCTGCGGGAAACTGCGACATCTGGTCATAGCGTCGCCAGGTGCCGCCCGGGTAACGGAACACCGAAACCTCGCCAAGTGGTTCGCCGCGCTTCAGCGCCCTCAGCAACGGAGGCGGCGCGAATTGCGTGGCCATCCGAATCATGCTGGCCATGTCATCGGGCGGCTCGTTTTGCGCCAAGCGGGCGACGGTGAATATCCAGGTGTCGTGCTCGTAAACCGAAAACGCGCCACCCGTCGGTCGTTTCGGTTCCGGGACGACAAAAGTCATCTTCTCGCGCAGGGTGCCATCCGGGATGCGCATCAACAGGCTCGCGTAGTTCGCGCTGGCCGTCGAGCGCTCGGCCACCGGTCGGCCGTAGCCCAGGCTGTCGAGGAAGGCGGGGGTGCGCGCGCTGCGGCCCATCGCGTCCACCACCAGATCGGCGTCCAGCATTCGCTCCGCGCCGCTGTCACGGTTGACGATCTGCGCACCGGTGACCCGTTGCGGATTCGGTGCGATCGGTTCGACGAAGTCGTGTCCGTCGAGGATTTCGACGTTGTCGATGGCGTTGACTCGCCGCCTGACCTGGGATTCCAACAACGGACGGCTGAGCAGATGAATGACGACTGACGCCGGGTCGTTGAATTTGCCGGATCTGTTGAGTTCGTGCCCAGACACCCGGATCGACACCCGAGACAGGTCTCCGTCGTCGCATACCGCCGCACCTGCGGCGACGAGATCGCAATAGATGCCGGGAAATAACTCTTCCAGCTGTTGCGCACCGCGACTCCACAAAGCATGGAAGTGCCGCCCCTGCGGAACCCCCCGCCGGTGGTCGGCAGCGTGCGGCAACTTGTCCCGTTCGACCACCGTCACCGTCTCGTAAAAGTCGGCGAGCACTCGAGCGGCGAGCAATCCACCCATCCCCGCCCCACAGACAACGGCCCGCTCACCAAGCTTGCTCAACCGACATCCCCTTCGTCGACGAGATATCCCCACCCCGATACGAGCCTCGCAGAGGCCGCTTGGCTTCACTCTGCCCCACTGCGCACTGAAGCCAATATTCCGGCTCACCGTACCGAATTAGTTCGAAAATTAGGCCAAAACCACCGAGGGTGAGCGTCGTTGGTTTGAACGCGCCGGCCACGTCACCGGGGTGTCCGGACCAATCATGGTCAGCTGCAACGGAATCCGAGTCAGCGGCGCTGAACGCTAGGCCTTGGAGCCCGGCAAAACCAGATCGCCGAATGCAACCTCCGCCAGATCCGGTCTCAAGACGCTGAGTTCCTCGAGTTCCTCGTCGGCGCGCCGCTCCACCAGCAACGGAATGAAATCGCGCACCGGGCTGCTTTGGAACCGCGCATAGGCGTGCTGTACTACCGCGGCGACGTGATCATGCGGAAGAGCCGCATATTTCTTGGCGAGGCGCCGCTCGACATCACCAATAATTACCCGCTCTTCTTGAGGCATCTCGACATTCTTGCCCGCATGCCGACCAGTGGTCAAGACGCGTCCTGTAAACGATTTGTTGTGTAAATCGTTGGTAAAAAGCACTTTTGCAGCGAAAGAGTTGACGGTACAGTGTGGCGATGGGCCGCGCACCGGGCTAGGGTGACTTATGGCCTGATTCCGCTGATCCCGGCAGCTCAGTTCCGCAGAAACGGTCGGGTGGCCAGCAAGTACACCGCGAATGCGGCCAGCGGAGCCAGCAACGGCAGCCACGGCAGCTGCAGCGGGAACGCCGTCGGCGACCAGGCCGGCGAAGGTGAATCCCACGGCTGCGACCAGCGTTGCTCCGCTGACGTTGTCGAGCCCGGCGCCGCTACGGCTGCGTGCCGCAGCACCAGGTAGACCGTCGCGGACAATCCGGACACCGCGGCCAGCGTCGCCGCAGGATCGGACAGCGCAATCACCACCACGGTGAGCACCACCGCAAGCGTGGCAACCGGGCGAAACACGACTGCGGCCATCACCGCGGCCAACGCCGACGTCGCCGCGATGAGCGCCTGACCATGCGATCCGAGCCCCACGGCTCCCACCATCACCAGGCCGCAGGCCGCAGACAAGATGGACGCCGCCAGCTGCCTGCCGGGCCTCATGATCGGCGTCCCGTTACCGGCCGGCGGCGATCGGGCACGGCGCGCATCGACTGGTCCAGAGTGTGATCCGTCTGCCACGCCACCACATCGACCCCAACGGTGCCCATGTCGCGATACATCGCGGACCGCTGCAATGCCCACATCCGGTCCACCAGCGGGTCCTGCTGGGCCGCGAAGGGTGCGCCCTGCAGCACGTCGACCGCCACCACGACGTGCCCGCGTCTGCGCAGATCGATCAGCGACAGCGCGAATTCGGTATCGAGCAGCGTGGAAAATGCAACGACGATCGCGCCGGGCGGGATGGCCGCACGCGGCGCCAACGTTCCAGTCGGTGGTTTCGAATTCGTCGCCGGCGGCAAGCACGGTGTCGAGCACCCGATAGAACTGACGCTGCCCGATGTCGGCGCCCAGCCAGCGCGGCCGGCGGCCACCGAGCGCAATGATGCCGGCCCGATCACCGTTGCGCAGCGCGGTCTGCACCACCTGCGCGGCGCCGCGCACCGTCCGCTCGGTGGATTCCGTCGCCGGGCCGGCCGGCTGCGGATAGCTGTCGATGAGCACCACCACGTCGGCGGACCGGTCGGTCAACCGCTGCGTAACGTGCAGGCGGCCGCGGCGGGCGCTCACCGGCCAGTTGACGCTGCGCAGCTGGTCACCGGGCACATAGGTGCGAATGTCGGCGTACTCGACGCCGCTGCCGATATGTCGGGTCAGGTGGGTGCCCAGCCGATCGAGCAGCTCGGTCTGCGGGAGCGCCGTCGCTTGCGGCGGCGTCATCGGAAACACGGTCACGTCGGCGGCGTCGACGGTTCCCGTCCCGGTCAACAGCCCGCCGTGTGCGACGACCTCGACCGTGGCCCGGATCGGATAGCGACCCCAGCGGTCGGCTGTGGTGGTCACCGTCTGCCGCTGACCAGACGTCCGTTCCAGCACGTCCAGTCGCATCCCGTCGACTGCTGACACCGTGAGTTCTACTGCAACACCGTAATGTTTCAGTGGTAGCCCATACGGTCAGTTGCGCCTGCTCGGTTTCGAAGCAGCGCTGCGAGCCCGGTTCGGCATGTACGTTGACCGTCGGCAGCGGTCGCTGCCAGCTGATTGAACACAGCACACCAAGTAGCGGCGCCGCGAACGCAATCAGCTGCCAGCGCGATCCGATCAACGCGACGGCCAGCGCCAGCGCGGCACAGGTCGCTATCGCGCGCGTCAATGTTGATGCGCGCCAACTGTAAGCTGCGCTTCCCGGCTCTCGATCACATCGTCGCGTCGCTTACTGCGGTCCGCCGCGCGTTCGCGGAACCGGCAACCGTCGTAGCAGGTCCTCGACGATGTCGGAGCCTTGAATCTTTCGCACCCACATCTCCGGCCGCAACGTGATCCGATGCGCCACGGCGGGGGTGGCGAGCGCCTTGATGTCCTCGGGTATCACGTAATCGCGGCCGAGCAGCAGCGCGCGGGCACGCGCGAGCTGGACCAGATCGAGTTCCGCACGCGGGCTGGCGCCCACCGCCACCTGCGGGTGGTGCCGGCTCGCGGCGGCCAGCGAGACCACGTAGTGCAAGACGTCCTCGTGCACACTCACCTGTTCGACCGACTCGCGCATGGCCAGCAGATCATGGGCGTCGACAACCTGATTGACCGTCGGTTCGGCCGATCCGCGATCCAGGCGGCGGCGCAGCATCGACGCCTCGTCTCGCTCGGACAGGTAGCGCAGTTCGAGCCGAACCGCGAACCGGTCCAGCTGTGCCTCGGGCAGCGGGTAGGTGCCCTCGTATTCGATCGGGTTGTCGGTGGCCAGCACGATGAACGGTTGGGGCAGCGGGTGCGTCGTGCCGTCGATGCTGACCTGGCCTTCGGCCATCGCCTCCAGTAACGCCGCCTGGGTTTTGGGCGGCGTGCGGTTGATCTCGTCGGCCAGCAGCAGGTTGGTGAAGATCGGCCCCGGTCGGAAATCGAAGCGACCCGACTGCATGTCGTAGACCGTCGAGCCGAGCAGGTCCGCCGGCAGCAGGTCGGGGGTGAACTGCACGCGGGTGAAATCCAGCCCGAGCGCAGCGGCAAAGGACCGGGCGATCAGCGTCTTACCCAGGCCTGGCAGATCTTCGATGAGCACGTGCCCTCGGGCGAGCACCGTGGTCAGGATGAGCGTGAGCGCGGACCGCTTGCCCACCACGACGCGCTCGATCTCGTCGAGCACCGCCACCGCGCGGGCGGTGGTTGTAGGCCGTCGTCATATCCGAGTCGTATCCGCCGTCATACCTGTTGCCCACTCATACCTGCTCCAAGCGTTCCAGGATTTCCGCCAGCGTCGCCCGGCCCGGCCCGGGTTCGCGCGCGCCGGTCGGCGCGACGTTGTTGGGGTTCACCCACGCCCACAGCTGCGGTCCGAAAAGCATCCGCCCGGTGGCGTCAAACGCCGCCGGGTCTTTGGCCTGGCTTTGTGCCGGTGGTGATGGCGAAGCGCCGCGCCAGCATCGGACGCAGATGCCGGTCCCAATCGGTTCGGGTGGATTCCGACCGGTGGATCAGCGTCTCAGTTCGCGACAACCAACTGCGCAGCGACTCCTCAAGGGCGTTCGGGGCCGCGAGCGGGCGATGGTTCAACATCGCGGCCCAGGACCTGGCGCACATTGACCAACGCGAACAACGCCGCCACCCCGGCCGCCCAGAGCACGAATCGACGATCATGCAGCGCGAGCGCAGCGAGCTCCGCGCTCAAAATAACCGAAACACCGAGGGCAAGTAGCCTTTTCATACCAGGCTCCGCAGATCGGCGAGAACCAGCTGCAGCACGCTCAGTGCGCTGACCCGATGCGCCTCGCTCATCACATGTGGACTGAACCGGGCCTCTTCGAACAAGTTCACCAGCTCGCCGGCGTTATCGACTCGCAGCGAGTGGTTTTCGACGGCTCGGGCCAGCACCTCCGTGGGGGTGTCGAAATCCTGCGGGACGGCTCCGGGCACGGACGCCAGTTCGCGTTCCATCGCCGCGTAGCACGCGATGATCGCCTCCCGCGGTTCGCGGCTGCGGTCCCCGATTTCGGCCAATCCGACTTCGGCGGCCCGCACCAGCGACTCGGCGGCGCCCGGAGCTGCAGGCGGTGGCGGTGTTTCGACCGCGACGATGGGCGGCTCACCGGCGCGCCGTCGACGCGCAGCGGCAACGGCCCCCACCACGACCAGCACCATCAGTGCCACCGCGGTCGCGATCAGATAGCGCAGCATGTCCCGACTTCCGCCGGTGTCCGGCGGCTGGGGTGGCCGTGAGACGTTATTGGCCGGCGCCGGAGCGGTTGCTGCCGGTGCGGTCGGGGCCTGACCGGCGGTATGCAGCACGACGAACCGCGAAAGCAGCCACACCGCCAGCAGCCACGCGACAAGCACTGCGGCCCCGATCGCCAACACCCGCCAGGTCGGTCGGCCCCGACCGTCGGAGAACCTTTCCGACAGACCCCCGGCGCTGGGTGCCGCCCTGCGCGGGTCGCGGAGCCGGACAATCACCGCCACGGCCACGATCACCAACGAGACGCTGAGCAAGGCGATCACGTAGACCAGCGACGTCCCACCGTCCGGTGGACTCTTGCGTGGCCCACGCTCAACGCCTGGAAGATAGCCGCGCAACGACGCGGCGATAACGATCAGCAGCACGATCACGGCGACCACGCGGCCCGTCGCCTTGTCAAACATTGGCACACCACTCAACGGGATTGCCTGCCGCTGTTGCGGCATTCCGTTTGCTCATCCTGGCACGTCGCCCGGCCGCGCTGCCAGCAATTCGGTGCTACCCGTTGCGCTCGGCGATCTCGGCAAGACGGTCGAGCGATGCCCGTAGCCTGTCGGGCGTCGTCTGGCGGGCGCGGGGAAGGCGATTCTGGTCGGTCAATCGCGACCAGTCGTAGGTGTGGGTGACCCGGGTGCGGGTTTCGCCCAGCGGTTCGAGCTCCCAACGCCAGAGATGTCCCGGCGGTCGCCCACCCGATTCCGATGGCAGCCACGCGATGCGACGGCCTTCCTCGAACTCCACGATGTGATTCTCGCGGATACTGCCCATGGTGAGGGTCATGGTGAAGAGGTCTCCCACGTCCTGAACACGTTGTCCCGGTTCGGCTTTCGCCAGGTTGTCGTTGCCGTCCCACAGCGGCTGTTGCGCGGGATCAGCGATGAGTTCGAAGATTCGATCGGCGGACGCGGAAATCTCGCGGCTCGCGCTCACCACTCGAGGGACATCGGTCTCATCGGCCATGACTTATCGAAGCATTCGGCCGGCACAAAACGGAAACCGATTTGGTGGCGGTGATCGGGGAAGCCCAGCCGCCTCCCCAATCACCGCCGCGTCAGCATTGCCATAAACACGAGGCAGATACGGTCCGGGTTCAACGCCGCCGATAGGGCGTGAGGTAGGGCGGCAACGGCACAGCGGGGTCGAGGTCGTCGGCGGGCACAGGTGTGCCTGCCGTCAAGGTCAGCGGTACGACTCCGGCCCAGTGCGGCAGCGCGGTGTCCTCCTCGTCGTCGACTGGTCCCCCGTCTCGGACCTTGGCGGAGACCTCGACGAGATCGAGCGCGAGCACGGCAGTGGCCGCGAGTTCGCGGGCGTTCGGAGGTCTACTGTCGGCGGCCCGGCCGGACGCGACGTGATCGAGCAGGGCGGCCAGCGCGCGCAATTTCTCGTCGCGGTCTTCCACCAGGTGCGCGCTGCCCAATACCACGACCGACCGGTATTTCAGTGAATGATGCAAGGCGGCGCGAGCCAACACCAGGCCGTCCACCAGGGTGGCAGTGACGCAGACCGGCAGGCCCTCGGCGGATTCGGCGGCGGCCAGCATCGGGCCGCTGCCGGTGGATCCGTGCAGGTACAGGGTTTCGCCCAGCCGGACATGGGTCGTGGGCAGCACGACCGGTCGATCGGCACGCAGGTAGCCGACGTGACAGATCAGCGCCTCGTCGAGAATGCCGTGGACCGTCGCCCGGTCGTAGCGGACGCGCTCCCGATATCGGGTGGGGATGGTCCGCGGTGTGGGCGGGTACGCCTGAGCCGTCTCCACCACTTGCCTCCCATCTTTGTACTAGTACATAATCGTTTATGTGTCAGCACAATACATGATTCAGGGTACGGGCGCGGAGTCGATTGCCACCGACATCGAGCAGGCCATCTCGGCGGGCGCGCTGACGCCCGGCGCCGAGCTGCCCGCGATCAGGGAGCTGGCCGGGCAACTCGGCGTCAACGCCAACACCGTGGCCGCTGCCTACCGCCTGCTGCGCGAACGCGGTGCCGTCGAAACGGCGGGGCGGCGCGGCACTCGGGTGCGGGATCGGCCCGCCACCACGCCACGCTCGCTGCGGGGACTGGTCGTCCAGCCGGGTGTGCGAGACCTGTCCACGGGTAACCCGGATCCGGCCCTGCTGCCCATCGCCGCGCGTCCATACGGGCTCGCAGCGACGGGCCCCGCTGCTGTACGGCGAACCGGCGGTGTCGCCCGAACTGGCCGAGCACGCCCGGACGTCGCTGACTGCCGATGGCGTTCCGGCCGAGCACCTCGCTGTGACCGCCGGGGCGCTTGACGGCATCGAACGCGTGCTCGCTGCGCATCTTCGACCCGGCGACCGGGTGGCGGTCGAGGATCCGGGGTGGGCAAATCTGCTGGATCTGCTTGCTGCGCTGGGCTTCTCGGTGGAGCCGGTTCGGGTCGACGATGACGGGCCGTTGACCGCCGATGTGGCGCGGGCGCTGCGCCGCGGCGTGCGGGCCGTCGTGATGACCACCCGCGCCCAGAACCCGACCGGCGCCGCCGTGTCCGCTGCGCGTGCGATCGAGCTGCGTACGCTGATGGCTGACCATGGCGACGTGCTGGTGATCGAAGACGACCACTGCGCGGGTATCGCCGGCGCACCGTTGCACGCGTTGGCCGGGACGACGCGGCGTTGGGCGTTCGTGCGCTCGGCGGCCAAGGCGTACGGCCCTGACCTCCGGCTGGCAACGCTGGCCGGCGACCACCAGACGGTTGAGCGGGTGCACGGGCGGCTGCGCCTGGGACCGGGTTGGGTCAGCTACCTGCTGCAGGATCTCGCCGTCAGCTTGTGGCGCGACAAGGCGGCAATACGCCTGGTGCACAAGGCCGAAGCCGGCTACACCCGCAACCGCAACCTGCTGCACGCGGCGCTGGCCGACCGCGGGGTGACGTCGCACGCCCGGTCTGGCCTCAACGTTTGGATTCCGGTGCCCGACGAAACCGTGGCGATCACCCGGCTACTCGCCGCGGGCTGGGCCGCGGCGCCGGGAACACGGTTCCGGATCGGCACGCCGCCGGGAATCCGGATTACCGTCGCCAACCTGGACGCCACCGAAGTCGACCCGCTCGCCGACGCTGTCGCCGAGGCGATGCATGCCGTCGGGCGCGCCAGCGTGTGAATCAGACATGCAGGATCCCACTGCAGACTGTGACGGCATGGGCGATGAGCACGACCTGATCGCCTTCTAACCGTGTTCGCAGCAGCCCACCGCGCGGGGAGGCTTGTTCGGCGATCAACTCTCGCTTGGCAAGACGCTCCGACCAGAAACCGGCGAGGGTGCAATGCGCCGACCCGGTCACCGGGTCTTCGTCGATGCCGGCGCGTGGAGCGAAGACACGGCTGACGATGTCGGCTTCGCGATCGCCGGCGGCGGTGACGATCACCGCCCGCGCGGCGATGTTCGCCAGTACCGCGAGATTAGGTGTCAGTGCGCGGACTTCGGCGGCGCACTGCGCCTCCACCAGTACATCGTGGCGTCCGCGCCATACCGAACGCACGGTGATGCCCGGCAGCCCCTGCGCCAACTCGGCCGTCTGCGGTTCAGGGTCAGGTGGATCGGCAGGAAACCGCATCTCAATGGCGCCATCCGGGCCGGAAGTGCAGCTCAGTGTCCCGCCACGCGTCTGAAATGTCTGATCACCGCCGAGGACATGCGCGGCGGCCAAGGTACCGCTTGCGCACAACGCTAACTCGGTGGTCGGGCTAAACCAGCGCAGTTTCTTCGGTTGAGCGTTGGGGCTTGAGAGGTCTGCGAATGCGGTGGCGGGGTGATTGAGTTCGGCGGCAACAGCCTGCATCCAGTCGTGGTCGACCGGCTGATCGACCAGCACGACACCGGTCGGGTTGCCCCGAAACATGTTCTGCGTGAAGGTGTCCACCACGTAGACGCGCATGCTCCTATCGAAGCATTGATGCCGAGTTATCCACAGTTGGTATTTGATCCACAGACCGCGTTTTGCGCCTCTGCGTTGCGGGGAGTTGTCGGGCTCGTTCGTACCGTCGAAGTATGGGTCCAGCAATCGGCACCGAGCAGGCACGGGAACGGATCATCGCCGCTCTCGATGCGATTGACGCTGCCCATGACGTGTTGCGTGATACGTCGTCGGATCTGCTGGGCAACGCGTTTCGCGTCAACGTCGCTGAGCGGCTGGAGACCCAAGACCGCACCAACCGCGGGCTGATGTATCGATTCTTCGGCGAGATCGCCGACCCGCCCGACGAGTGCGGGTCGACAGCGGCGACGCGGTCGGCACTGTGGGCGCGGCTGCGCATCACGCCCAACGAGATCACCCGCCGGTTCAAACTCGCCGCCCGGATTCGCCCGCGCCGGTCGTTGACCGGCCCGATGCTGCCCCCGGAGTTGCCGACGTTAGCGGCCGCGGTCGAGGCCGGCGCGGTCGGCGACGACCACATCCGGGCGGTATGCCGGGCCGTCGACGTGCTGCCCGCCGTTGTCTCGCCCCCCGACGTGACACTCGCCGAGCGCAAACTGGTCGAACAAGCCACCCAGGTCGATGCCGGCATCGTGGTCAAACTCGGACAACGCATCGCCGACTACCTCAATCCCGACGGCCTGTTCAGCGACGACGATCGAGCGCGGCGCCGCGGCGTGTACCTCGGCCCGCAGGGTCCTGACGGCATGTCGCGGCTGTCGGGCTTGCTCGACCCCGAGGCCCGTGCCTACTTCGAAGCCATCGAAGCCGCGGTGCGGCCCGGCCGCCACCTCCCCGATGGTCGAGACCCGCAGGCACGCGATGACCGCACGCCCGCTCAACGCTGCCACGACGCGCTGAAACTGGGCCTGCAAACCGCGATCGCTTCCGGTGGACTCGGCGTGCACCGCGGCCACCCGGTCACCGTGGTGGTCACCACGACATTGGCCGAACTCGACCGGGCCGCCCAAGCTGCCGTTGATTCGTCGATCCCGATGCCACCGGCCGCGACGACCGGTGGTGGCTCCCGACTTCCGATGCGGGATCTGATCGGCATGGCCGCCAAGGCCGTTCATTATCTCGCGGTATTCGACGACCACACTGAACGGCCGCTGTACCTGGGCCGCCAAAAACGCGTCGCCACCGCCGACCAACGGCTGATCTGCTACGCCCGCGACCGCGGCTGCACCCGACCGAACTGCCTGGAATCGGGGTATCGCTGCGAGGTGCGCCACTCACCGGACTGGGCCCGCGGCGGCCGCACCGACGCCGACAAGCTGTTCTTCGGCTGCGGCACAGACCACGGCATGGCCAGCCGCGGCGAACTGCGCACCGTGGTTACCGAGAGCGGCCGACTGGGCTGGACCGACGGCACCGGTCCGCCCGAGATCAACCATGCCCATCACCCCGACGAACTCCTTCGCGGTGATCCCGACCCGCCCGAAGACCGCTAACGTGAAACCCGATGATCGGCGATCGCTGGAACGTGACGGACGACGAAGTCGCCCGGCACTATCCATGCGACGAATTCGTCCGCGGGTCGACTCTGCAGGCGTGGCGCGCAGTCACCGTCCACGCGACGCCAGAAACGTTGTGGCCGTGGGTTGGTCAGATCAGGATCGCGCCATACTCCTACGACTGGATCGACAACCTCGGGCATCGCTCGCCACAGCAGTTGATCGGCCTGCCCGAGCCCGTCGTCGGCGAGGCGTTCAGCACGGCGGCAACCCGGCGCTTCGGGCGCGTTATCGCTGTCGAGCCGCCAGTGCACCTCACCGGTGAGATCATGGGTGCCTGCATCTCGTATGTCCTGGTGCCGGAAGGCCAGTCAACCCGGCTGCTGATGAAGATCGTCACGGCCATGAGCCGCTGGCTGACCCCCTGGCTGTCGGTCGGCGATCTAGTCATGGCCCGCCGGCAGCTCCTCAATCTCAAACACCTAGCCGAGCGATCTGGACCGGTGGCAGACTAACCGGGTGCCGCCTTATCGGGACGTCGCCGAGTTCAATGATCGGGCCGCAAGCTACGACCACGGCTGGCGGGGCCGCCTGCATCACGAGATCGCCGACCGCACTGCCGATCTCGCCGTGGCCGGCGTCGCTGCTCCCAGCCGGGTGCTCGACCTGGGCTGCGGAACCGGCTATCTGCTGCGGACATTGGCCGACCGCTATCCCGATGCCGAGCAGCTGGTCGGCATCGATGCTGCGCCCGAGATGGTGAAGACTGCGGGCGCCGCCGCTGCAGATGGCCGAATCACGTTCGCCGTCGGTGTGGCCGAACACCTCCCCTACCCCGACGAGACCTTCGACCTCATCGTCAGCACGACCTCGTTCGATCACTGGTCCGATCAGCAAGCGGGACTGAGCGAATGCGCCCGGGTACTGCATCCCGGTGGCCGGCTGGTGCTCGTCGACCAGTTCTCGTGGTGGCTGGCGCCGACACTGCTCACCAGCCGCCGCGGCAAAGCCCGTAACCGGCGCCGCGCCACCCGTCTGCTGTTGCGGGCCGGGTTCTGCTCGCCGCACTGGCACCGGCTACAGGCGGTGATCATCAACGCGGTGACTGCGGCTAAGCCGGCTTAGGACTGAAACGACCGGAAGCTACCGTCGAGCACCTGCAGATGTCCAATCGTGCGCCCCGTGACGACTTGCGGATCCACCAGTGCCAACTCCACCGCCGCCTGCGCGAATTCCTCCGCCTGCGCCACCTCGTCGAATCCGCGGGCGTAGTACGAAAGTCCGGGGGTCATAATCGGTTTGGACGGCGACAGAGCGTTCACCGCGATGTTGCGGCCCTGCAGATCGAAGGCCGCACACCACGTCAAGTGTTCCAGCGCGGCCTTCGAGCCGCCGTAGCCCGGCAGCACGCCGCCGCTGCGGTCGGGGTACGGCCCGTCACCAGGTAGCCGCGATGCGGCGGAGCTGACGTTGATGATCGCGCCGTTTCCAGCGGCGATCATGTCGGGGCAGACCAGCTGGATCAACTCGTAGGCCGCGAACACCGAGATCTCGAAGTGTCGCCGGTACGCCCCCAGCGGTGTCCCCAGCAGCGGCGGCCAATCGGGTTTGGCCGCAACCGGCGGCGCTTTGGCCGACTTGGCGCGCGTGTCTTCACCTGGCTTCGGCGGGCGGCCCGGCGCGGTGAACGCCGCGTTGTTGACCAGAATCGTGATCGGGCCCAACGCATCTCGGGCCTGAGCGACGAGCCGTGCGACGTCGTCGCGGTCGAGCAGGTCGGCTCGGATGGCGACCGCGCTTCCACCGGCCGCCTCGATGTCGGCGACGGTCTCACCGATGGTCCCGGGTAGCCGCTCGTCCCAGACATTCTCGGTGCGGCCGATTACCGCGACCGCGGCACCCGCAGACGCCAGTGCCACCGCGATCGCCCGGCCTAACCCGCGGCTGGCGCCGGTCACGATCGCGGCCCGGCCGTCGAGTCGTCCGGTCACCGGCCCGACCCTACATCTCGGTTGACGCCGTGCACGAGGATGGCGGTGGTTTGGTCGACCCAGGCGTCGTCGAGTTGTTCGTCGGGGCGCAGCAGCAGCCGTAACAAGGTGGCTCCGCCGATCAGCTCGATCAGCCGGTCCGGGTCAACGCCACGATGCACCTCGCCGCGGTCGACGCCCTCGCTCAGCCGCGCCTGCACTGCGGTGAAAAGGTCGACGAAACGCGACATCACCCGGGCGTTGAGTTCGGAGTCGGCACTCATGTCGGCGACCAGCCCCGGCAACGCGGCGCGCACCACCGGGGTGGTGAACACGTCCCGCGCGGCGGCGATCATCGCGCGGACATCGGCCGCCATGTCGCCCGCCGGGCCGACCAGTGCCGTGGGCGCCACCGGGAACGCGGCCTCGTGCACCAGCTCGGCCTTGCTCGACCACCGGCGATACAGCGCCGTCTTCGTGGTCCCGGCACGCTCGGCAACCGCAGCCAAAGTGAGATTCGAATAGCCGATCTGCACAAGCAGATCCGCCGTCGCCGTCAATATGGCAGCGTCGATACGCGGATCGCGGGGCCGTCCGGCACCCGGGGCCTTGTCAACCGAGAGTGGGTCTGCTTTCATAACGCTACCTACCGTATCGTAATTGCCGCGGGTAGAAGTCTCAAAGAAGAGAGGGCACTGTGGCCAACGAACCTGTGCTCGACAAAGTCGACAAACTTCAGCGCTCCAGCCGCGATGTCACCACCCTGCCCGCGGTGATGTCGAAGTGGCTGTCGACGGTCCTGCCCGGCGGCGCGACGCCGCAAGTAACCGTGGAAAGCGGTGTGGACTCGACCGGCATGTCGTCGGAGACCATCATCTTGACCGCCGGCTGGGAGCAGGACGGCCGGCCGGTAACGCAAAAGCTGGTGGCCCGGGTCGCACCCACCGCCGAGGACGTCCAGGTCTTCCCGACATACCGGCTCGACCACCAATTCGACGTGATACGGATGGTCGCTGAGCTGACCGATGTCCCGGTCCCGCGGGTGCGCTGGCTCGAGCCGACCGGCGACGTTTTGGGCACGCCCTTCTTCTTGATGGACTACGTCGAGGGTGTGGTGCCGCCCGACGTCATGCCCTACACCTTTGGCGGCAACTGGTTCGCCGACGCAGCGCCCGAGCGTCAGCGCGAACTGCAGGACGCCACCGTCGCAGTGCTGGCGTCGCTGCATTCGATTCCCGACGCCGAGAGCACGTTCGGCTTCCTATCACGAAGCGCCGGCAGGGCGACACCGCCCTGCGTAGGCACTTCAACTGGGTGCGGTCCTGGTACGACTTCGCGGTGCCCGACATCGGACGATCTCCGTTGCTGGAGCGGACTTTCCGGTGGCTGGAAGACAACTGGCCACACGAGGTGGCCGCCAGTGAGCCGGTGCTGCTGTGGGGCGACGCGCGGGTCGGCAACGTGTTGTACCGCGATTTCCAACCGGTGGCGGTGCTGGACTGGGAGATGGTGACGCTCGGTCCGCGTGAGCTCGACGTTGCATGGATGATCTTCGCGCACATGGTCTTTCAGGAGCTGGCTGGTCTGGCAACGCTGTCGGGCTTGCCCGACGTGATGCGCGAGGACGACGTCCGCGCCACCTATCGGCGGCTCACCGGCGTCGACGTCGGCGACCTGCACTGGTTCTACGTCTACTCCGGGGTGATGTGGGCGTGCGTGTTCATGCGCACCGGGGCACGACGGGTGCACTTCGGGGAAACCGAGAAACCTGAAGACGTGGAATCGCTTTTCTATCACGCCGGGTTGATGAAACGTCTTATCGGAGAGGATCAGTAATGCTCGGACCGCTCGACGAGTACCCGGTACATCAGGTCCCCCAACCGATCGCCTGGCCGGGTTCTTCAGACCGCAACTTCTACGACCGCTCCTACTTCAACGCCCACGACCGCACCGGAAACATCTTCGTCATCAGCGGCATCGGCTACTACCCCAACCTGGGGGTCAAAGACGCGTTCGTACTTGTCCGGCGCGGCGACACCCAGACCGCGGTGCACCTCTCGGACGCGATCGACCAGGACCGGCTCAACCAGAACGTCAACGGTTATCGGATCGAGGTCATCGAGCCGCTGCGCAAGCTGCGGTTGGTCCTCGACGAAACCGAAGGCATCGCAGCAGACCTCACCTGGGAAGGGCTGTTCGACGTCGTCCAGGAGCAGCCGCACATTCTGCGCTCGGGGAACCGGGTGACGCTGGACGCGCAGCGGTTCGCTCAGCTCGGCAGCTGGAGCGGCCGGATCGCCGTCGACGGCCAGGAGATCGCCGTCGACCCCGCCACCTGGATCGGCAGCCGCGACCGGTCGTGGGGCATCAGGCCGATCGGCGAGCCCGAGCCGGCGGGCCGGCCGGCCGACCCGCCGTTCGAGGGCATGTGGTGGCTGTACGTCCCCATGGCGTTCGACGCGTTCGCGATCGTGCTGATCATTCAGGAGGAGCCCAACGGATTTCGTTCGCTCAACGACTGCACCCGGATCTGGCGCGACGGCCGCGTCGAGCAGCTGGGCTGGCCGCGGGTCAAGATTCACTACCGCTCCGGTACCCGCATCCCGACCGGCGCGACGATCGACGCGACCGCGCCGGACGGCACCCCCGTCCACTTCGACGTGGAATCCAAACTGCCGGTGCCCATTCACGTCGGCGGCGGTTACGGCGGCGACTCGGACTGGCTGCATGGCATGTGGAAGGGCGAGAAGTTCGTCGAGCGGCTGACCTACGACATGACCGACCCGGCGATCATCGGCCGATCCGGCTTCGGCGTCATCGACCATGTGGGCCGCGCGGTGTGCCGCGACGGCGACGGTAAGCCGGTGGAAGGCTGGGGTCTCTACGAACACGGCGCGCTGGGCCGCCACGACCCGTCGGGGTTCGCCGACTGGTTAACGGTTGCGCCATAAGCCCTTAAGCGGTGTTCCCGTCAGCCGAGCGCGTCGACGATCGCGGCCAGCGTGTCGAGGTTCATCGGCCCCGGCTGGTACAGGAAGACGGTGTCGGCCACACCATCGACGCGGTCCCGGATATGTCGTGCGACGTCCGCGGGGGTGCCGCAGGCCGCGATGGTGTGCAGCATCTCGTCGTCGATCAGTGCGCCCATGTCCTGCCAGCGGCCCTGCTTGGACAGCGCGTTGAGCTCGGGCTGCAGATCCTCCCAACCGTGTGCAGCCAGCACCGGCCGATACGCCGGGGTCGACCCGTAGAACGCCAACAGCCGACGTGTCCCGGCGTCGGCCTGCTCGCGTTCGGCGTCGGTATCGCCGGCCGAAACGATGATCTCGGGCAGCACGGTGAAGTCGCCGGGTTGGCGGCCCGCGGCGCGCAGACCCTCACCCACCGACGGCATGGTGTGCTCGTGCAGAAAGCGTTTCGAGCTGAACGGCATCACTAGCAGACCATCGGCATGCTCGGCGACGGCACGGGTCAGCCGCGGCCCGAGCGCGCCGACGTAGATCGGCGGCGGACCGTAAGGATTCGGACCTGGGTTGAAGGTGGGCGTCATCAAGGTGTGCCGGTAATAGTCGCCGCGAAAATCCAAGCGCGCGCCGGAGTTCCATGCTGCGAAGATCGCGCGCAACGCCGCGATCAGCTCGGTCATGCGGGCCACCGGCTTGTCGAACTGGGCACCGAAGCGCTTCTCGATTTGAGTGCGAATCTGCGTGCCGAGGCCCAGGATGAACCGGCCTGAACTCAACAGCTGATGGTCATTGGCCTGATGCGCCAAGTGAATCGGGTTGCGCGGAAACGCGATAGCGACATTCGTCATCAGGTGCAGGCCAGGGACAGTGGCCGCCAACGTCAGCGGCGCGAAAACATCGTGCGCTCCCTCGAAGCTGGCGACCCCGCTCGCACCGGCATCACGCAGCTCCCGCGCGCGCTCGGCCGCGTCGGTCAGCCCGTATAACGCTGTGAAGACTTTCAAGGTGGGTTCACCTTACGCAGCGACCATGCGGTTGACTGAGGGGCATGCCCGACACGACCTGGACCGCCGACGTCGTCGTGGTGGGGGCCGGTTTCGCCGGACTCACCGCGGCCCGCGAGCTGACGCGACTCGGACACGATGTGCTGGTGCTCGAGGGCCGCGACCGGGTGGGTGGGCGCTCCCATACCGGCCACGTCGCCGGCATCCCGGTTGACATGGGCGGCACCTTCGTCGGCCCGACGCAAGACGCTGTGCTGGCGCTGGCCGACGAGCTTGGCATCCCGACAATCCCGACCTACCACGACGGCGCCAACCTGATCCGCTGGCGTGGCATGGTCCGCTCGTACAGCGGCACCATTCCCAGGCTCTCGCTGGGGGGTCTGGTCGACATCGGCCGGGTGCGTTGGCAATTCGAGCGGATCGCCCGGGCCGTTCCGCTGAGCGAGCCATGGACGCGCCCGCCGCGCGGCCCGGCTCGACGAGCAGTCGCTGGGCGACTGGTTGCGGTCGGTGCACGCCGGCGCCACCGCTCGCGATCTGCTGGCCATCATGGCGCGGGTGACCTGGGGATGCGAACCCGACGACGTGTCGATGCTGCACGCCGCCCGCTACGTGCGGGCGGCCGGCGGCCTGGACCGGCTGCTCGACGTGGAAAACGGTGCCCAGCAGGATCGTTTCTCGGCCGGCACGCAGCAGATCGCCGACCGGTCGGCGGCCGAACTCGGCGACCGGGTGGTGCTGGAGGCCGCCGGTGCGACGCGTCGATCACCACGCCGACGGGGTGAGCGTCGCCTGCGAGAAGGGCCGCGCCGACGCCCGGTTCGTCGTCGTCGCGATCCCGCCGGCGCATCGGAGGGCTATCGAGTTCAATCCCCCGCTGGCCGCCGAATACGACCAACTCGCCGAGCGCTGGCCGCAGGGCCGACTGTCAGCAAGGCGTATGCCGCCTATGCCACCCCGTTCTGGCGCAGCAACGGGTCCTCTGGTGAAGCGCTGTCCGACGAGGGCCCGGTGTTCATCACCTTCGACGTCAGCCCGCAGCCCGACGGGCCGGGCATTCTGCTGGGGTTCGTCGATGCCCGCACCTTCGACGAACTCCCCGCCGATCAGCGCCGGCAGCGCGCGCTGGAATGCTTCGCGTCGCTGTTCGGCGACGAGGCGCTCAAGCCGCTCGACTACGTCGACCATCGTTGGGGCGCAGAAGATTTCGCGGCGGGCGGCCCGACTGCCGCGGTGCCACCCGGCTCGTGGACACGCTACGGGCCCTGGTTACGCCGCCCGGTCGGACCCATCCACTGGGCGGGCACCGAGACCGCCGACCAGTGGACCGGCTTCCTCGACGGGGCGGTGCGCTCCGGGCAGCGGGCAGCCGCCGAGGTCGCCGCGCGGCTATGAACTGATACGTCGGCTGCCGGTGAACGATTCGGCGAGCGCGCGCAGCTCCCGGTTGACCTCGGCGGGGCGCTCCAGCATCGAGCAGTGCCCACCGGGCAGCACGACGAGGTCAACCAGGTTGGGTGCGGCCGAGGCGATCCGCCGGGACTGGACCAGCGGCGTCAGCCGGTCGCGTTCGCTGCCGATGACCAGCGTCGGCACCGTCAGGCCGGCGAGGTTGATGTGTCGACGCTGCAGCGCGTCGACGAGAGCCTTGCCGCAGCCGCCGCGTCCCAGCGGCGACGTGGCGTTGAACAGCTCGTAGATCAGCTCGCCGACCTCGCGCTCGGCGTCGGCGCCGACCGCCAGCATCGAGATCATTTCCCGGGTGGCGCGCCGCACGGCGGGCGGCACGTTGAACGAGCCGAAAATGTTGACCAGGGCGCGCGCACCCAACACCCGGACCGGCGCGAACGGCGCCGGAACCGGCAGCAACCGCACCTCGCGCAGCAGATCACCGGTGGTGGTGTTGATCAGCGCGACGGCATCGGCGCGCGCTTCGACCTTGTGGCGGTAACGGTCCGACCAGGCGGCGATGGCCATGCCGCCCATCGAGTGTCCGGCGATGACGGCACGCTCACCCGGGGCCAGCGTGGCCTCGAGCACCGCATCGATATCCGAGGCGAGGTGGGCAAGGCTGTAACCCGCCGCGGCGGGGGATTCCGCTGCGGCCGTGGCCGCGGTGGTCGAACGCGATCACCCGATAATCGGTGGCCAACTCGGCGATCTGGTGGGCCCACACCCGGATGGCGCAGGTGATGCCGTGCGCCAGCACGATCGGATAGCCGTCCTCGGGCCCGAATACCTCGGTGTGCAGGCGGGTGCCGTCCGGGGAGCGGACGGGGACAGTGCGGCTGGGCGGCAGTTCCTAAGCCCCCGGTAAAGAGCCCAGCGTGCGGGCGGATCGTCGAGAACTCATCGCAGCTCCTCTCGGATGCGGCGCCGTCGCCGCGTGGCGCGAGTGTATCCGAGCGGAGTACCCGAAACGGCCAAAATGTCTCCGGCGCTAATTAATTTGCGCCAGCGCACGGCGCGACCTGGGGTTTAGCGCCGCCCGGATGGCGGCATCACTCGATGCGGCGCCTCGCAGCCTGCGAGATTCCGATTTTGAAACTTCACGCCGCACAGCAGCCCATAGACTCTCATCATCGGGGAAATTGGGCTGGAAGAGGAGCGCACGATCATGGCAATTGACGCGGATACCGGGGCACGTCACGCCGGCTGCAGGACGACTTTCACAGGGACGTCGCCGCCACGCAGCAATACTTCGACAGCCCGCGGTTCGACGGAATCACTCGCCTCTACTCCGCACGGCAAGTCGTAGAGCAGCGCGGCACCATCCCCAGCGACTACATCGTCGCGCGCGAGGCGGCCGAGGCCTTCTACCCGCGGCTGCGCGAGCTGTTCGCCCAGCGCAAGAGCATCACCACCTTCGGCCCGTACTCGCCCGGGCCAGGCCGTGGCCATGAAGCGGATGGGCATCGAGGGCATCTACCTCGGCGGCTGGGCGACCTCCGCCAAGGGCTCGATCAGCGAGGACCCCGGGCCCGACCTGGCCAGCTATCCGCTGAGCCAGGTGCCCGACGAGGCCGCCGGCCTGGTCCGCGCCCTGCTGACCGCCGACCGCAACCAGCAGTACCTGCGCCTGCGGATGAGCGACGAGCAACGCGAAAGAACACCGGCGGTCGACTACCGGCCGTTCATCATCGCCGACGCCGACACCGGCCACGGCGGCGACGCGCACGTGCGCAACCTGATCAGGCGGTTCGTCGAGGCCGGCGTGCCCGGATACCACATCGAGGACCAGCGCCCGGGCACCAAGAAGTGCGGCCATCAGGGCGGCAAGGTGCTGGTGCCGTCCGACGAACAGATCAAGCGCCTCAACACCGCCCGCTTCCAGCTCGACATCATGCGGGTGCCGGGCATCATCGTCGCGCGCACCGACGCCGAGGCGGCCAACCTGCTCGACAGCCGCGCCGACGAGCGCGACCAGCCGTTCCTGCTCGGCGCCACCAACCTGAAGATCCCGTCGTACAAGTCCTGCTTCCTGGCGATGGTGCGGCGCTTCTACGACGCGGGGTTCACCGAACTCAACGGGCATCTGCTCTACGCCCTGCCCGACGGCGAGTACGCCGCCGCCGATGCCTGGCTGGAGCGTCACGGCATCGCGGACCTGATCGCCAAGGCGGCCGCCGCCGCCGGACCACGCGCAGCACTCGATCGACGCCGTCTTCGACGAGGTCGAGTCGAAGTTCGTCGACGCGTGGCAGGACGACGCCAGGCTGATGACCTACGGCGAAGCCGTTGCGGACCTGCTCGAATTCGCCGAGAGCGAGGGCGAATCGCGCGACATGACCGCCGCCGAATGGCGAGAGTTCGCCGCACGTGCGCCGCTGTACACCGCCCGCAAAAAAGCGCGGGAGCTAGGTGCCGACCCCGGATGGGACTGCGAGCCGGCTAAGACACCCGAAGGCTATTACCAGATCCGCGGCGGCATCCCGTACGCGATCGCCAAGTCGCTGGCCGCGGCGCCGTTCGCCGACATCCTGTGGATGGAGACCAAGACGGCAGATCTCGTCGACGCCCGCCAATTCGCCGACGCGATCCACGCGGTGTTCCCCGACCAGATGCTGGCCTACAACCTCTCGCCGTCGTTCAACTGGGACACCACCGGGATGACCGACGACGAGATGCGGGCGTTCCCTGAGGAACTCGGCAAGATGGGCTTCGTCTTCAACTTCATCACCTACGGCGGACACCAGATCGACGGTGTCGCCGCCGAGGAGTTCGCCACCAACCTCAGGCAGGACGGCATGCTGGCGCTGGCACGTCTGCAGCGCAAGATGCGTCTGGTCGAGTCTCCCTACCGCACTCCGCAGACCCTGGTCGGCGGCCCGCGCAGCGACGCCGCGCTGGCCGCCTCGTCCGGCCGCACCGCGACGACCAAGGCCATGGGCGCGGGATCCACGCAGCACCAGCATCTCGTGCAGACCGAGGTGCCGAAGAAGTTGCTGGAGGACTGGCTGGCGATGTGGACCGAGCACTACCAGCTCTCGGAAAAGCTTCGGGTTCAGCTACGTCCGCGACGCGCCGGCTCCGATGTGCTCGAACTCGGCATCTACGGCGCCGGAAAAGAGCCGCTTGCCAACGTGATCGTCGACCCGATCAAGGACCGGCATGGCCGCAACATCCTCACGGTGCGTGACCAGAACACGTTCGCCGAGAAACTGCGCAAGAAGAGGCTGATGGACGTCATCCACCTGTGGCTGATCCATCGGTTCAAGCCGGAGATCGTGTACTACGTGACACCGACCGAGGACAACATCTATCAGACCGAGAAGATGAAGTCGCACGGCATCTTCAGCAACGTCTACCAGGAGGTCGGCGAGATCATCGTCGCCGACGTGAACCAGGCGCGCATCGATGAGCTGCTGGCACCTGATCGCGAGGCGCTGAAGCGGCTGATCGCCAAGGAGGACTAGCCGCCGCTGGAACCGACCAGCTCCGGATGGAATTTGGCTGCCATCCGGCGCATTCCGTCGCGCCAGTCGACCTTGGTGATGCCGACGACCTCGACCATGCGGCTCGGGTCGGTGGGATTACCGCGCAACGCCTGCTCGCTTTCCTGGAAGACCGGTTCCTTGCCGACCAGTGAGCCGAGATAGCTGCACCAGTCCTGCAGGCTGACGGTCTGCTCTCCGCACCAGTTGAGTGTGGTCGCCGGAACCGACGCCGCCGCAAGCAATTTGGGGATGGTCGCGATGATGTCGTCCTCGTGGATCGGGTTGTAGCGGGCCGGTCCGCCGACCGGGACCGGGATCGGGATGCCGCCGAGCATCATCTCCATGTGATAGAACGGCCACCCTCCGTTGTCGCCGTAAGGAACGTTGAGCCGGGCGATGGTGGTGGGCAGGCCGAGCACGCGGGCCATCGTTCTGGCGACCACCTCGCCCGCGATCTTGGAGATGGAATAGGTTGGGAACAAAGGCTTGTGGTTGTCGCCCAACGCGGCATGCTCGGCTCGCGGCTCGTCATCCGGCGGATCGTAGACCGCGCCTGACGAGCACTGCAGGAACGCTTTGGCGTTGCGGCAGTGCGCCATCAAGAGGCCGACGGATTCTGCGTTGGCCGCCAGGTCTTTCTCCCAATTGCCACTCTTGGCCACCGCCAAGTTGAGCACGTAGTCAAAATCGAACGGGATGCCGCTGAAGTCCCCGGCGGCCAGGTTGACGGTCTCGCACCGCACCCCCGACTTCTCCAGGGTCTCCCGCGCCGCCGCGTTGGTGAATCGGGCGATACCCCAGACTTCGTTATCGGCCGCGAGGGCCTGGGCGATGGGACTGGCAACCTGTCCGGTTGGCCCGGTGATCAGGATCTTCGCGCCGCGCATGCACTGATAGTAGGCCCGGCGTTCAGGCAGGTCGGAACAAACTCGGTACACCGATCGGTTTACTAACAGCGTTCGACGAAAACCATCCAACGACACCGCTAGGAGCCAACGCCATGTCAACTGTCCTCGTCACCGGAGCCAGTCGCGGGATCGGCCGCGCCATCACCGAGGAGTTCGCCCGGCGCGGACACCGCGTGGTGGCCACCGCGCGTGATCCGCGCTCGCTGGCCGACCTCGACGTCAGCCAACGCCTGGCCCTCGACATCACCGACGATGCCAGCGTGACAGCGGCATTCGCAGCCGCAGGTGACGTCGACATCGTCATCGTCAACCCCGCCGACATTTTCTACGCCGCCGTGGAAGCCATCCCGCTGCCCGAGCTGCAGCGGCTGTTCAACCTCAACACCGTCGGGGCAATTCGGGTGGCCCAAGCGGCGCTGCCGCAAATGCGCGCCCGCGGCGACGGGAAGCTGCTCTTCATGTCCAGCGTCCTGGGCCGGGTCGTGCTGCCGCCCAGCACCGCGTACGCCGCGACGAAATGGGCGCTCGAGGCGCTGGTCGAATCGCTGGCGATCGAGGTTGCTCCCTTCGGCGTCCAGGCGGCCCTGCTGGAACCGGGCGCGGTGAGCTCCGGCGCACTCGACGACGTCACCACCTACACGCTGCCCGACGATCCCTACGCCGGACTGGCAGGTGATGGCGATCTGCGTGACGCGATAATCACCCCCGAGCAGGTGGCAACCGAGATCGCCGACGCCGCGGAGAAGCCGCAGTTGCCGCTGCGGATCCCGATCGGCGATGCGGCCCGCGCACTGCTGGCCGCGCGGCACACCGCACCCGACGACGTGCCGTTCGTGCCGACTACCGGCTAGGGCCGATCGCAAGCGCGGCAAAGCCGAGCGCAGCGGGTCGGCCCCATCGATTAGGGCCGCATCTCGTAGGCGCCGTCGTAGCCCTTGACCTGCTCCCACACCCGGTCAAAGCGGTCCGCGTCGACTAACGGCTTGCGCACTGCCGATAAAGCCCAGCCTTGTTGCGCTGCAGTGGAACTCGGCTTGCCATGCAGCGCGACGGCATGGCTGGAGAAGTCACGGATCTGGACAGCGAAGATCTGGTCCACCAGGTCGGCGTCGAGTCCGGTCAGCCCGGCCTGTTCGAGAATCAACTGGCCGTAGACGACCAGAGTGAACAGGTGGCCGACGACGAGCAGGAAGTCGAGGTCGCGCATCTGGTCAGCGTCCGGCGCGGCAGTGGCCAGCAGCTCTTTGAGCGCACGGGCCTGCTCATAGAACAGCGCCACATTCGGTGTGTCCAGGTGCTTTTCATAAACCGCTGCCCAGTCGGCGAACTGCACCTTGGATGCGCCGCGAGCCGGGCCCTGCGCCCAGAAGAACACGTCGTCGGCAGGGTCGTTGCGAGTGCCGATCTCCGGGTAGGTAGCGGGGTTGAACATGTAGTTGGGCATGAACTTCAGGATTTGCGCGACGTTGACGTGCACGGTGCCCTCCAGCCGTGGCAACGCACCGATCAGCCGCGCCACTTCGCAGAAGTAGGTGTTCTTCTCGAAGCCTTTGGCGGCCAACACATCCCATAGCAAAGTGACGACCGTCTCGCCCTCGGAGGTGACTTTGGACTTGGTCACCGGGTTGAACAGTAGGTATCGACGGTCATCGAGGCTGGCGCTGCGGAAGTAGTCGATCGCGCGGTCGCTGAACAGTTTCATCGCGACCAACCTGGCGTAGGCCTCGACGAAACTGGCCCGCACGTGGGGGAAGTCGGTGACCGGGTTGCCGTACAGGATGCGGTTGTTGGCGTGCGTGATCGCCTCGTAGAAGGCGTGCTCGCACATTCCGATCGAGCCGCTGCACAGGTTGAACTTGCCGACGTTGACGGTGTTGAGCGCGGCCGAGAACGCCTCCGGGCCGGTGCACAGGATGTCCTCCTCGTGCACCGGGTAGTCGTTGAGCCGGAAGTTGCTGACATACATCTGACCGTGCACGACGTTGCCGATCAGTTCGTAGTTCTCATGCCCGCTGTCGGCGACGAACCACACGTAACCATCGGCGCCCTCGACGTCGGTGCGACGCGAGAACACCGACACCATGCCGGCCACGTTGCCGTTGCCGATGTAGTACTTCTCCCCCGACGCGCGAAAAACGACTCCCTCTTCATCGTCCTGCGCTGGTGTGAGCAGCATGTCGGTGTTGTAGATGTCCGCACCGTGCTCACGCTCGGAGAGCGCGAACGCCATCACGCCGCCCGCATCGAGTTGGGCGGCCGCGCGCTCCTTGGCTTTGATGTTGTCGCTCTGCCAGATCGGCCCGAGGCCCAGGATCGTGACCTGCTCGGCGTACCAGTAGGACAGGCCGTAGAAGCCGAAGATCTCGCTCAGCGCGGCGTTGCGGGAGGTATCCCACCGCTTGTTCGGGTCGCCACCGCTGTATTCCGACGGCGTGAGGAAGGTCGCGAAGATCTTCTCCTGCTTGATGAAGTCGAGGAAGTCCGACACCCAGGCCGCTTCGAGATCGTCGCGAAGCAGCCTGGCCTTGCCGCGGCCTTCGAACCAGTCGATCACCGCGCGGAGTTGGCGCCGCGTCTCGGGGTCGAAGTGCGACGGGTCGTAAGTGTTCGGATCGAACAGCAGGTTTCCGGAGTTCGCCATGGCTTGGCCCCTTTCATCGGCGTCGAATCTAGCGCTAGTCGCCCGGTGGATATCGAGAAGCTAACGATTTGGTGGTCGGGCGGCGTGGGGACGCGCGCCACCTCATCAGCCATGTTCAGGTGGGGGCCTGATGTCGTCATTCGGGCTTTGCACCCGCCGCGCCACCGTCGCCGCGGCGGCGTGTTGGGCGCTGCTTACCCTCGGCGTGCCACCGGCGGCTGCCGACCCGTCGACCGACGCCCTGGGTTTCGTCGACTCCACAGCGCGTTGCGCGGCGCCGGACACCGCGGTGGCGTTCGGCAGCACGGCGACCTCGCGGATGGCGATCTGCAAGAACTCCAGCGGCAAATACGAGTATCGCGGCGTACGGATCAGCGATGGCGCCAAGTTGGTGGTGCCGGCGACGGCGTCCGATGACGGCGGATTCGTCGCCGAGCAGCGACGGAATCACCTACACGGTGACGTCGAGTTCGCTGGTCATCAGCGAGGGCAACCAGGTGATCCGCCGGGAACCGATGGTGTATTTCCGCGGGCCGAAGACGACTGCGGCGTCGCCGGCTACTTCAGCGCCGGCCGCGCCACCGCCGTCGACGACATCAGCACCGACGGCGACGACGCCGCTGCCGCCACCGCTGCCCGCCGAGGTGGGTGGCGGCAAGCACTAGCCGGCCGACGAAATCGATTGGCTCACGGTGTAACTGTCGATTCCCTCGGTGCCGAGTTCGCGGCCGTAGCCGCTGTTCTTGACGCCGCCGAACGGGGCCGCCGGATCCATGATGTAGCCCTCGTTGACGCCGAAGGTGCCCGACCGTACCCGAGCCGCCACGCCGTATCCGCGGTCGACGTCGGCGGTGAACACCGAGCCGGCCAGCCCGTACTCGGAGTCGTTGGCGATCCGGATCGCTTCGTCCTCGTCGCGGTAGGGGATAACGGTCAGCACCGGGCCGAAGATCTCCTCGCGCGCAATCCGCATGTCATTGTTCGCGTCGCGAACAGCGTCGGCCGTACGTACCAGCCGGTGTCCAGGCCGTCGGGCATGTCGGCGCCGCCGGTCACCAGGCGTGCCCCCTCGCTGCGGCCCGATTCGATGTAGCCGCGGACCCGTTCCTGTTGACGCTTTGCCACCAGCGGACCGACCTGGGTGTTGGGATCGGCTGGATCGCCCACCGTCATCGACTGCCATCCCGGCCGCCAACGCGTCGACGAACTCGTCCTTGCGTGCCTGCGGGCACCAGGATCCGGCTCAGCGCGTTGCACACCTGGCCGCTGTTGGCCAGGCTGGCCATCTGGATGCCGGTGGCGGCGGCCGACGGGTCGGCATCGTCGAGCACGATGGCCGCCGACTTGCCGCCCAGTTCGAGGCTGACCTGCTTGAGTCCCGCGGCGCAGGCAAGGGCGACCTGGCGGCCGGCCGCCGTGGATCCGGTGAACGAGACCTTGTCGACGCCGGCGTGGCTCACCAGCAGCTCGCCGACGTCGCGGCCGCCGGGCACCACGTTCAACACACCAGGCGGCAGGTCGGCCTCGGCGACCAGGTCAGCGAGCAACAGCGCGTCGAGCACGGACTCGGGCGCCGGCTTGAGCACCACCGAGCAGCCGGCCAGCAGCGCCGGGACGACCTTGGTGACGGTGAGGAACTGCGGCATGTTCCACGGCACCACCGCGGCGACGACTCCGACCGGTTGCTTATGATCCGAATGTCCTTGCCGTACAAGCCCGGACGTGCCTGCTGCCATTCGTACTTTCCGGCCATACCGCAGAACGCGGAGATCATCGTCAGCGGCAGCGCCGACCTGTGCCCGTTTGGCGAAACTGATCGGAGCGCCGATCTCGGCCGAAATCAGCCCCGCCATGTCGGCTCGCCGCTCCTTGTAGATGCCGGCCAGCCGGCTGAGCGCCTCGATCCGTTCGGCGGGCTGCATGCGCGGCCACGGCCCGCTGTCGAAAGCCGCCCGGGCGGCTTCCACGGCGCGATTCACGTCCGCAGGTCCCGCGCAGGCCGCGTGACCGATGGCCGCCTCGCTGTGCGGCGATACCACCGTGATGACGGCGTCGGACTCGAGTGCTGAAATCGGGGGAGTCCACTTCCCGTCGATGAAGAGCTGGTCCCTCTCGTACATCACTGCCTCTCAGGTGTTGCGGCCGCCGTTGACGCCGAGGATCTGGCCGGTGATGTAGCTGGCCTCCTCGGATACGAAGAACGAACACGCCGCGGCGATATCCTCGGGCCGGCCCACCCGGCGCACCGGCGTGCGTTTGATGTGGTCCTCCACCGAGCCACCGAGCAGGCCCCGGCTTTCGGCACTGCGGAGCATCGGTGTGTCGACGAAGCCGGGCGGCACCGCGTTGACGGTGATCCCGGACGGGCCGTATTCGAGGGCAAGCGATTTGGTCAGGCCGTTCACCGCGGATTTCGCTGCGACGTAGTGAGCCATAAACGGTTGCCCAGAGTGGGTGCTGGACGACGAGATGTTGACGATGCGCCCCCATCCGGCCTCGACCATGTCGGGCAGCACGGCCTGGATGGTGTGGAATACGCCGTTCAGGTTGACATCGATCACCTTGGACCATTCCTGAAAAGACATGTGCGAGAACTTCTTGAAGCCTTCCACCCCGGCCGCGTTGACCAGCACCAAAATCGGGCCGAACTCGTCGCGGATGGCCGCGACGGCAGTGTCGACCTGGGCGCGGTCGGTGACGTCGGCGACCTGGCCGAACCCGTCATCGGTAGGCGACAGGTCGATGACCGCGACCCGGAATCCGTCGCTGCGCAACCGTTGGGCAACCGCGCGGCCAATCCCTGACGCACCGCCGGTCACGACCGCCGTCTTCACGCCCGAACCCACCTTCCTGAGCGACCGCCCAAACATGCCTATCATTCCGCGTCGACGGCGGTCAAGTGAAGGGTTAGGGTCCGTTGATGGACAGGCCGCCGTTTCGTTTCGCCGTGCAGGCGACCAACGCGGCCGGGGGCCGCGAATGGCACGACACCGTTCGCAAAGTCGAAGACCTCGGATACTCAACGCTTTTCCTGGCTGATCACTACCTGGGACCGGGCCCCGCGCAGCGGGCTGCGCGAGCCCCTCGCCAAGACTTGGCACCGATCGCGGCGATGGCTTCAGCAGCCGCGGTGAGCCAGACGCTGCGCATCGGGTGCCGGGTGTTCTGCATCGACTATCACGCGCCGGCGGTGTTGGCCAAGGAAGCGGCGACGCTCGACCTGCTTTCGGATGGCCGGCTGGAGATGGGCATCGGAGCCGGGTGGAGTGAAGGCGAGTACACCGCGATTGGCCTCGACTTCGCGCCGCCGGGCCGACGAATCGCCAAGCTCGCCGAGGTCGTTTCGTTCATCAAGGCACACTGGCAAGGCGACGAGCTGAACTGGTCAGGCGACTTCGTTCAGGTGCACGGATACGCGGGGCGACCCCGCCCGGTGCAACGCCCACATCCCCCGATCATGATCGGTGGAGGCGGCCGACGCGTCCTCTCGCTCGCCGGCCGTGAAGCCGACATCGTCAGCATTTCCAGCGTGCCCTTCGTGGTGCACGACGCCGACGGCCTCGATCCACAGGCAGTCGCCCAACGTCGCATCGGCTTCGTGCACGACGCGGCCGGTGAGCGCTTCGGTGGTCTGGACGTGGAGAGCTCGCCGTACTTCACCGAGATTACCGACGATCCCGAGACAGCCCTGGCCGGACTGGCGACTTCAACCGGAATCGCCACCGAGTTGCTGCGCGACCATCCCAACGTGCTGGTCGGCTCGGTGGAAAGCGTTGTGGAGACCCTGTGTTCGCGCCGCGAAGAGCTGGGCATCAACTACGTCACGGTTCAGCAGTCCCAGATCGGATCCTTCGCCCCGGTGGTGGCCCGGCTGCACGGACGTTGAGCCTTGACCACCACCAGCATAGGTGGGATTATTTGGGCGATCGCTCAAGGGAGAAAGCTGAATGGCAAAACGAACCAGATACAGCGAGTACCACGACCGGTACCCGAACTATCGGCTCGAGCTCACCGACGACGGAATCCTGTTCATGCAGTGCCACACCAACGGCGGCAGCCTGGTGTGGGACTGGCGGGCACACGACGACTTGTCCGACGCGTTCGCCGACATTGCCGGCGACCGCGAAATCAAAGTCCTGATCCACACCGGCACCGGGGAGAACTACAACGCCAACTGGGGACGCATGCCCAACGGCGACCCGGTCGAAAAGCCCGAGTACCTGCTGATGCCCGGCACCCGTGGCCTGCACAAGCTCGACGAAAAAGCCTGGTATGCAAGGCACCTGATCACGAACGTGCTTGACGTCGACGTGCCGATGATCAGTGCCGTCAACGGCCCGTGCAACATGCACTCAGAGGTGCCGCTGCTCGGCGATATCGTGCTGGCCTCCGAGGACGCCTACTTCCAGGACGCGTCGCATTTTCCGCGCGGCCAGGTGCCCGGTGACGGTCAGCACGTCATCTGGAGCTTCTTGGCCGGCCACACCCGCGCCCGCTATTTCCTGCTGACCGGGATGAAACTCGGTGCGGCTGAAGCCAAGGAATGGGGTGTGGTCAACGAGGTGCTGCCGAAAAACCAGTTGCTGGACCGGGCGTGGGAATTGGCTCGCGAACTGGTCAAGCGCCCGCCGCTGACGCTGCGTTACTCGCGCCAGCTGTTCACCAACCCGCTCAAACGGGCTTTCATCGACGAACTCGGCCATGGCCTGGCCCGGGAAACCTATGCGCAACGGGCCTTTTTCCCGTTCGGCGGTGAGATGGCCCCATTGGACAGAGCGTGGGATGACGAGCCCTGGTCAAATTCGTCAAATTCCGTGCCCACACCGACGAACGACGGAGTCCGGTCATGACGAGCATCCAGCAGCGGCTGTCCACCGGCCGGGGCAAGTTCACCACCGACTACCCCGAACTCGGTACCGGCCCGGTCAGCTATGAGGATTCGATCTCGCCAGAATTCTTCGCCGCCGAGCGCAAGGCGGTGTTCGAGCGAAACTGGTTGTGCGTCGGGCGAGTTGAGCGACTGCCCCGCAAAGGCTCGTACTTCACCCGCGACCTACCCGGTGGCCTCGCCTCGATCGTGATCGCACGCGAACTGGACGACACCGTGCACGCGTTCCACAACGTGTGCGCCCACCGGGGTAACAAGGTGGTCTGGCAGGAGCACCCCGGACGAGAGTCCGCGGGAACGTGTCGCGCGTTCGCCTGCAAGTACCACGGCTGGCGATACGGCCTGGACGGCAAGGTCAACCACATCACCAACGAAGGCGAGTTCTTCGACCTCGACAAGAGCACACTGCGGATGCCGCCGGTGCACTGCGAGGTGTGGGCGGGCTTCATCTTCATCAACCTCGCCGACCACCCGGTGCCACTGCGGGATTTCCTCGGCGACGGACTGTTACCCATCGAGACCTACCCGTTCGACAAGATGACGCAGCACTACGGGTTCTCCACCCGGATCAACGGAAACTGGAAGCTGGCCGTCGACTCGGTGTGCGAGTGGTATCACCCGCCGTATGTGCACGGTCGCTTCATCGACCCTGACGTCTCGAAAGCCGAGAAGATGGTGCCGCCGGTCGACTCGTACCACTACGAACTGTTCCGGCCGCACATGCTCACCTCCGTCCCGGGACCGCCGCCGCTGCCGCCGCGCGAGCCCGGCACCGCGGGACCGGCCCGCCAGGACCAGCGTTGGGTGTACAAGCTGTTCCGCGCCGGCCTGTTCGGACCCGACGATGTTCCCGACATCGGTCCTGCACCTGATTTCCTGAACCGCGGCAACATCGCATCGTGGGGCAACGACCAGTTCTGGCTCTTCCCGAACATCTCGATCCAGATCTGGGCGCGCGGCTACTACATCACCTACACCTACTGGCCCGAGACTGTCGACTCGCACATCTACGAGATCGACATGTACTTCGTGCCGCCCGCGAACGCGCAAGAGCGTCTGGCGCAGGAGCTGGTGGTCGACAGCACGATTGAGTTCGCGATGCAGGACGTGAACACCATCGAGGCCACCCACTCGGCGCTGAAGACCCGGGCCCAGAGCACTTTCCACCTCAGCGACCAGGAGCTGCTCATCCGGCAGTTCCACACGGTAATTCGCGACACGGTCGGCCGCCTACCGGTCTGGAGAGTCAGTATGACGAATTCAACACTGCCCCAGGCGTTCTCCGAGCTGGAGCCGTTTGTGGCCGATTGGGCATTGCCGACGCGGGCACAACGCTACGAGACGCGCCTGAAGAAACCGTACGACGAACTCGTCACGTTCTACGACGCGATCGCGCCTCGGGCCGAGGAGGCGATCGCCTACCTCAACGAGCTGGACATCAACGCATTGCCGGAGGACGCCGAAAGGCTGCTGCACCTGCTGTACTCGATGATCCTGGTCTCCTACGCCGTCAACGTGTTCAAGCAGAATCGCATCCCGGACTCCGGTGCCGCCTTCTTCGACATGGTCGCCGAGCCGGCGGTCTGACGTGACCGCATCCGCGCGACCAAAGGCACGCGACTCCAGTACTCGCGACATGCTGATCGCCGCGACGAGTCAGATCATGGTCGAGGAGGGTTACGCCGCGGCCACGTCACGCCGGGTCGCGACCCAGGCCGGTGTGAAACCGGCCTTGGTGCACTACTACTTCCCCACGATGGACGAGTTGTATCTGGCGGTTTTCCGCCGTGGCGCCACCATTTATCTTGACAGACAACAGAAAGCACTGGCCTCCGACCGACCACTGCACGCCTTCTGGGACACCCTGATCGAGCCCAAAGACACCCGACTGTTATTGGAGTTCATGGGTCTTGCCAATCACCGTAAAGAGATCAGGGCGGAGATCGCGGCATGGTCCGAACGCTGGCGCGAACAACAGATCACCGCACTAAATTTCATCGTCCGCGAGCATGACATCGACACTGAGGAATTCCCGCCTGCCGCGCTGGCGGTCGTCATCGCCGCGATCGGCCGCACCCTGATACTCGAACAGGGGCTGGGCACCGCCGGCGGCCACCAGGAGGCCGTCGCTCTGGTGCATCGGATGCTCGACCGATTCGAGATGCCGCACGCCGAAAGCCCGCCTCAGCCGCAGCGCCCAGTCTCGCTAAGGCAGCACCACCCGCAGCCGCTCCCAGCCACGAACGGTCGACGTTGACGCGAGTTGTGCTGTTTCGTAATCAATGTCCCATTCGGGCCAGCGGTTCAGGATCTCGTCCAGCGCGACGCGGCCCTCCAGGCGCGCGAGGTTTGCGCCCAGGCAATAGTGCACGCCCTTTCCGAAGGTGATGTGCGAGATGTTGTCGCGGTGGATGTTGAAGGTGTCCGGATCGGCGTATCGGCGCGGGTCGCGGTTGGCGGCGCCGAATAGCAGCAGCATGGCGCTGCCTGCCGGAACCGTGGTGCCGTAGCACTCGAAATCCGTTGCCATCCAACGGGCGACATGCGGTCCGGTGGGCTCGAACCGCAACGTCTCGTCAACGGTGCGGTTGAGCAGCGAGCGATCCTGGTGGATTTCCCGGCGCTGGTCCGGATGCTCGGCGAGCACCTTGGCCAGCCAGCCGATCAGCCGGCCCGTCGTCTCGTTGCCGGCGCCGGCGACCACTTGGGTGTAGTGCAGCACCTCTTTGCGCGTCAGCTTGCGGTGCACGCCCTGCTCGTCGTCGAACTCGACATTGAGCAGTGTCGTCATCAGGTCATCGGACGGGTTCTTCGATCGCCATTCGACGTAGTCGGCGTAGATCCGGCCGTCGGCGATGGAGTCGGCGTTGGCGACCTTGAGCGGCGCACCGGGCTTGGTGCGCAAGTTGGCGTCGTTGGCGTCGCGAACCGAGACCTGCTCGGATTCAGGGATTCCCAACAGCATGCCGATGACTCGCATCGGCATCATCGACGCAAGCTCAGCGATGATGTCGAATCCTTGCGCGCCGACCAGTGGATCCAAACACCCGATGCAGTACTGCCGGATCTGATCTTCGATGGCGGCCATCCGACGCGGCGTGAACACCCGGGACATCAGACCGCGCAGCCTGGTGTGCTCGGGCGGGTCTTGGAACATCATCACGCCGCGGGGCATGTCGAATTTCGACTTGACCAACTCCAGGATGTCACTGCGCCGGCTGGAAAACGTTTCCCAGTTCGCCAGTGCTTGTTCGACGTCGGAATGCCTTGATATCGCCCAGAAGTCGTATTGCTCGTTGTAGTAGATCGGGGCCTCGTCGCGCAATCGCGCGTAAGTCGGGTAAGGGTCGGCGTTGATCCCGACGTCGTAGGGGTCGTAGTAAACGTCCGTGTCGCTGGTGATAGTCATCGATGATTCCCTTACTTCAGACAGCTACCGGCGTCCACCGGGAGCGCAACCCCGGTGATGTAGCGCGCTTCGTCGGAGGCCAAGAACAACACTGCGTTGCTGATGTCTTCTGGGGTCACCCAGGGGATGGGCAGGTAGTGGAAGCTCTGGCATACCGGTGCAAGATCGTCGGGCCCGGGGTTGGCCAAGTCCGGCCGGAAGGCGCGGTAGGTGGCCTCGTTCATCAGCAACGGCGAGTTCACATGCGTCGGGAGCACAGCGTTGACCCGGATCATCCGCTGCCCCAATTCGACGGCGAACGAACGCATCAGGCCGATGACGCCGTGCTTGGCCGCGACGTAGTGGCCGACGTGCGGATAGGCCTTATTACCGGCGACCGAGGACGTCAGGATGATCGAGCCGCCGCGATCGCCGGCCAGGATGTGCGGAACACCGGCTTTCACCGTCTTCCACACCCCACTGAGGTTGACGTCGATCATCTCCTGCCAGAGCGCCTCGTCGGCCTTGTGCAGCTTTCCGGCTGTCGTACCGATACCGGCGTTGGCGACGATCACGTCAAGCCGTCCCAGCTGTTCGACCCCGCCGTCGACCGCTACGCGCAATGCGTCGTAGTCGCGTACGTCGACTTCGGCGGTCACGACGCGACTCCCGGCGTCCTTGACCATGCCGGCGGTCATGTCGAGATCTTCCGGCGTCGCACCGTCTGCGGGCGACGCATCGAACCCACGGCAGATGTCGACGGCGATGATATCGGCACCCTCCTGCGCCAGCCGGACGGCGTGGCTTCTGCCCTGTCCGCGCGCGGCGCCGGTCACGAATGCGACCTTGCCGTCCATCCGGCCCGCCATGCCGACCTCGATTCCTTGACGGATGCGATTTTGGGCGATCGCCCAATTTCACGGCGCACGCCATGTTTAGCAGCACCGTGCTGAGGTAGTCAAGAGCCTATGCAGAGCGGCTGATCCCAGTTTGAAGACAAGCTCTGCGCCCCATTCTCGGCGCTGTGCACGTCGCACCCGACGCAGACAGGAGCACATCATGAACACCATCCGCGAAGAGAAGAAAATGCGTGCGTGGGCGATCGGCGCGGCCGCAGCAGTAGCGCTACCGACACTGCTGTTTGCGGGCGCCGGGACCGCGCATGCCGAAACCAACCCGACCTACTTCGCCAATCAGGACGGCAGCCTCGAGGTCATCTACGGCGGTGGCGGGGTGGCGCTGTACGCGACCATCGTCGACGCGCACAATCCCCCGGGGACAACCGAGGTCTGCCACTACCACTCGGTGGGCGTGATGAATACGCCCGCACTTCCCTATGATCGCGACACCACGGTGACCGGACCCAGCCCGTCCGCCCCGGTGACGATCATCTTCCAGCAGCTCGGCGGGACCTACAGCGTCAACGTGACCTGCTACGGCACCGGCAATTCGGCCGCCTACTCTCCAGTCGTTTACTGACTGAGTTTCACTCCTAGCCGACGTTGATTTCGGCAAAATGGTGACGAAAGACTCTACCGCCAAGTTAAGCAGTCTTTAGGCTGAAAGTACAAAATGGACTCAGCGCGATAGCGATCTTGGAGGCCCCGATGATGCACTATAACGGTCCCTCGACGCTCGACGTGACACATTCGACGATGCGTATCACCATCAATGAGGCCGCTGGTTGTACCCAGGCCAAGGTGGAATTGCATTCGCCCGGAGGAGACGTAGCCGGGATCGGCATCGCATATCGCCACCCGTCCGATTATCTGAAAGACGACACCCGCCGGAACGTAGCGACTGCACGTGCGCTGTCGGATCTTGCTGCCCGGCTGCTCGCAGAAGCCGTGCCGCAAGGACGTAGTCGACTGACCGTCGTGCGCTGAAATTGCGACGCTGACCTTTAATTGCCGGGACTTTCGGCCTGTTATTCGTGGCCATAGGTCCTGCGTCGCTGAGGATGTGCGGCCCTACTTCTCGGTATCTCGGTAGCGAAACATTGCGGTCACGGCGTGAAATTCAGCCAACCAACATAGCGCTACCGATAAAAGAGGGGCAAGCGATGGACGCGCAGACCACCATTCTGCAAATAAGCGCAATTGCGGTCACTGCGGTATCGGGTGTCTGCGCAATAGTCGCGCTCATCGCGGGCTCACCACTTGAATTCGGCGTGGCGATGGCGTTGGGCGCCGGCTGGTTGATCGCTGCCGACTTCATCGACTCGAGCGTCGGCCAACAGCGTGCCGATCGCCGACGCACAGACCCGTACCGCGTCGTCGTTGTCGGCGGCCAGCACCCGGCTCGGCCCGTCAGCCGCCGAACCGCAATCCCACACCACTGACCAAAGTCGCTTCACCGCGCCAACCACGACAGTAAGGTGCTGTTCGTGGGCAAAGACCGGTCAGCCAAGGGTCGAGGCCGCTGGTTGGCCTTCGCGGCGACAGTCATCGTCTCCGCCGCCATGCTCTACGCCCAACACACCGAGCCTCGGTGCTGCGTCAAGCCCCCGCCGGCGAAACCGGTGGCAGCGTCGACAGTGCCGACCAGCCCCCGACTCGCGCCGGCCAGCCCGCCGCACATCGCCAGTGCCGCAGAGACGCACCTGTTGACCGCGGACGCACCGGTCGCCGCCCAGAGTTTTCAGTTCGTGCTGCCTGCCGGTGTCGCGCCGGAAAAGGGGTTGCAGGTCAAGACCATCTGGGCTGCCCGCGCTATCAGCGTGTTGTTCCCCCAGATCACCACCATCGGTGGATACCGGCAGGATGCGCTGAGGTGGCATCCCAGCGGGTTGGCCATCGACGTGATGATCCCGAACCACGACTCCCCAGAGGGCATCGAGCTGGGCAACCAGATCGCCGGGTTCGCACTGGCGAACGCCAAGCGATGGGGAATCAACCACGTGATCTGGCGGCAGAAAATCTACCCGGGCGTCGGCAAGGGCAGCTGGACAGCGGACTACGGCAATGAAACCGCCAACCACTACGACCACGTTCATATCGCCACCGACGGCGGCGGATACCCAACCGGGCACGAGACGTATTACATCGGATCGATGACCCCTACGCCGCCGGACTGATCAGCAGGAGATGCTCGGCGAGCGCACGGTTCTGCGTGGCACCACCGTCGTCGACGTGCGCGATGGCAGCCTGCGTCGCGATGTTGACATCACCGTCGAAGCCGGCCGGATCGCCGCGATCACACCAACGTCCGGCGACGACCCCGGCCGGGTTGGCGTAGTCGACGCGCGGGGAACCTACGCCGTGCCCGGGTTCTGTGACATGCACGCCCATCCACTGTCGGACCGACGCGACGCCGAGCCGGCGCTGCGGCTCATGCTCGCGTGCGGCATCACCGGATTCCGCCAGATGAGTGGATCGCGCAAACTGCTCAACGACCGCGGCGCCGGCACGCTCACGCTGCCCGATGACGGGCCCGCGTTGTTGTCCATGCCGGGCGAGGTGCTGCTGCCCTTCAATGCCGGCTCTGAATCCGTTGCCCTGCAATCGGTTCGACAACAGGCCGAGGCCGGGGCGGATTTCATCAAGGTTGCCATGGTGACCCCGCAGGTGTTCTTTCCGGCTCAGGCCGAAGCCGCTCGGCTGGGCCTCACCACCGTCGGGCACCTGCCGGTCGGGATCGACGTCCGCGCCGCCTCAGACGGCAGGATGCGATCGATCGAGCACCTGGGTCCCGGCGCCGGCATCGTCGCAGCCTGCTGCGACCACCAAGATGACATCGAGCGAGCCCTAGCCGACCGTCCGGCCCCGAACTTCGCCAGCGTCCCCCGGCTCCCGTTCGCCGAACGCCTGATGGAAATGCTGATGGCCCGGATGATGGCCAAGATCGTCATCAATCCCCTGCTGTTGGCCAAACCGGTCGACGCGGAGCTGATCGCCGACGCCGGTCGATCATTCAACGACGACAAAACCCGCGACTTGGCAAGGACATTCGCCGCCGACCAGACATGGCAGTGCCCCACGCTGATCCGGCTACGCACACAACAGTTCTGCGACGACCCGGTCTACCGCGCCAACCCCAACAACCGCTTCGCCTCCAAGCAGACGCTGAAGAGCTGGCAGAAGGCCACCGACAAGTACGCCTCGCGCCCGGAAATGATGCGTAGCGCGTATCGCAACCTCTACAACCGGCAGCTGGACATGGTGCGCATCTTCGATGAAGAAGGCGTCAGGATGATGGCCGGCAGTGATGTCAGCGGATCTGGCTGGGAGATACCCGGATTCGCGTTGCATGACGAGTTCGACCAGTTGGCGGCGGCAGGGCTGACGCCGTTGCGGGTCCTGCAGATGGCCACCATCAACGCCGCCGAGTTCCTAGGCAGCACAGCCACTTCAGGCACCGTGGAACCCGGCAAGGACGCCGACATTGTCCTGCTGTCGGCTAACCCTGTGGAGAACGTGGCCAACCTGCACGATATCGCCGGGGTGGTCCGGGCCGGCCGGTACTACTCGCCGGAAACACTCGCGGCAACGATCAAGACCATCGCCGAAACCCGTTCTGTTGTCTAGCTATTTAGCGATGTCTTATTCATTCGCTGCTTTGCACTCCGAAACTTCTGGAGCTAATCGGCGTGCTCAGAATGCCGTGCTCCGGTGGCTCGTATCAAACTGATGGGCTCCCGGACCCCGGCACCCCGAAACTGCACGGTATTGGGATCGATCGTCCTTCCCGGTGCCTAACCCTGCGGTAGCGTCAATGTCCCAATCGACATTCCGCGACCAAAACGAGCGGCCAAAGCTGCGCCGCCGGCGCGAGCCTAGTTCGGTGAGCGAAACATCAACCTCGCTGTCTTCTGCAGTATCGCGGCCCGGTTGAGGCAGTTCAGATTGCTGACCGCACTCCCGGGTCGCTCGGACAGCGAGCTCAGTTGTGACAGCGACGTCGTGACCGACGACAGGTATTCTTCCAAGGACTCCTGCGGCGATGACAACAGCCCCTGCAGCGCTTTTGGGATCACCGCCATCACTTGCTCTGCAAAAGATACTACTTCCGCTGCCGACTCCAGAGCCCAGGACTGTCCTGCGGCCTCCGCATCTTGGTCCGCTAACCCGGGCACGCCGGCAGCGGGGGGTGGTGAACCGAAGGGTGTCAGCGACGACGCCTCGGCCGATGCGCGGGAGTAGCCATAGATGGCATCGACGTCAGTGGCCCACATCTTTTCGTACTCGGCCTCGGTGTCCGCGATCATCGCGCACTTTTGGCCAAGATAATTCGTTGTGGCCAGCGCCACCAGCTTCGCCCGATTGGTCCTGATCACTTCTCGCGGCACCATCGCGGCGAGCGCCGCCTCATGGGCGCTCGCCGCGGCAGTTGCCTGAGCGGCCGCCCGTGCAGCCTCGGTGGCGGCGGCGCTGAGCCACGCAACGTAGGGTGCCGCAGCATGGACGGCATCCACCGTCAACGTCGAGGTCAACGCACGCCAATGTGCTGCTTCTTCAGCCAGGCAGGAGGCCTGGCGATCCCAGGCGGCGGCCGCTTCCACCATCGATGCCGTCCCTGGATCACAGTACATCATTCCAGAGCTGAGTTCCGGCGGCGCGATCGCGAAATCCATTGCTAACTACCACAACACAACGTCGTGCGAGGCGCTGCAGTGCTGCTCAGACTTTCTGACTGCAACAGATTGGATTACGGTAGTCACCCGAAGACTCCTTACTCTTGCTGCTCGCAGGACGAGCAGTGATGCGCTGCGCTTGACGCTTTGGTGTTTGACGAAATCGATTGCGCAGCGATGCAATAAGAACACGCAAAGCTTATGGATAGCTGGGAATTTGGTTCACGTTAGAAAGGTGCGCTGAGTTACCCATATTCGGATCCATTGGCCGCATACGGAGCTGGTCACAGCAGGCCGTCAGCAGCCAATTCTCAGCAACCTGGCAGCTTCCCTGAAGTCAATTTGACTGCGGCCGAGACTGAGCCCGCGATAGCGTCGGTTCGCGGAGACGCCGGCCTGTGGCCCGTGTAGTCCACCTGCCAGTGCTTGATTCCGTTGAGCCAGCCGGACCGTAGCCGCTGCGGGTCGGACAGCGAGGTGAGGTCGGGGACGAGATCGGCGATCGCGTTGAACATCACGTCGATGGTCAGCCTGGCGAGGTTGGCCCCCAAGCAATAATGCGCTCCGGTACCGCCAAAACTTAGGTGCGGGTTAGGATCTCGCAGCACGTTGAAGGAGAACGGGTCGTCGAACACATCCTCGTCGAAGTTCGCTGATCGGTAGAACAACGCAAGCCGCTGACCCTGCTTGATCGGGACGCCGCTGAGCTCGATATCGCAAAGCGCGGTGCGCTGGAAAGCCGTGATCGGGGTGGCCCATCGGATGATCTCGTCGACGGCAGTGACCGGGCGTCGCTCCTTGAACACCGTCCACTGCTCCGGGTTGTCCAGGAACGCCATCATCCCCTGCGTGATCGAGTTGCGGGTGGTCTCGTTGCCGGCCACGGTCAGTGTCACCATGAACAGCCCGAACTCCTCGTCGGAGAGCTTGTTGCCGTCGATGTCGGCCGCAATCAGCTGGGTGACGATGTCATCGCCAGGATGTTCGGTCTTGTGTGCGGCGAGCTGCATTCCGTAGAACATCAACTCGCCGGCCGACGCCAACGCCTCGGACTCGGCGAACTCGGGATCCTCGTCCCCCACCATCTGGTTGGTCCAATGGAATAGCTTGGATCGATCCTCGAACGGCACCCCGAGCAGTCCGGCGATCGCCTGCAGCGGCAACTCGCTGGACACCTGCGCTACGAAGTCCCCGGTTCCAGCGGCGGCCGCATCGGCGACAACCCGGCGAGCTCGCCGTGTCAGGTCCTCCCGAAGCCGTTCCACCGCACGGGGTGTGAACACCCGGGACACGATCTTGCGCATTCGGGTGTGCTGCGGAGCATCCATGTTGATCATCGAGAACCGGCCGGCCTCGATCTGCCCGCGCGCCGTCTGCTCGTCGCAGTATCGCGGGACGATGCAGTTCTGCGCGCTGGAGAACACGTCGTTGCGCAGCGACACCTCGCGCACGTCGCGATGCTTGCTGACCACCCAGTAGCCTCCGTCGGTGAAACCGCCTACGCCCCTGGGCTGCTCGTTCCACCAAATAGGTGCCGCCCGCCGCAATTCGCGCAGTTCTTCAGTCGGCAGCCGCGCGGCATAGACGTCTGGGTCGGTGAAGTCAAAACCCTTGGGTAGCCGCGGCTCCGTCATGACGCCCCCCAGCGGTCGACGAGGTCGGCCCACCGGCGCGAGATGGTCTGCTGCATCTCGTCGCGCCCGGGGCGAGTGCCGATGGTGCCGACGGTCAACCGCGCGACCTCGTCGACCTGATCGCGGTCCAGTCCGAATTCCACCAGGGCGTCCAGGTTTTCGGTGTCCATTTCGTCCGGCAGTGCGGAGCGTGCGAGCAGCACTGCCGCGTTCTCCTCGCCGACCTCTAGCAACATGGCTACCAGACTGGACTTGCTGACATTCACCAAGCGGTCACACCGGCCGACGGATCGACAGCTCAAGACCGTTGTCGCGCATGACCGTTCGGCACTGCTCGGGCGTGTAGTCGAAGTTCTCCAGGTCCTTGATGTAGGACGCGGGCTCGGCCAGGCCTTCGACGTGCGGGAAGTCCGAACCCATGATGATCTGCTTCTCGCCCAGCAGACTGAGCAGGCTGGCCAGCTCGTCCTCGTAGAAGGGCGACACCCAGACGTGGCGTTTGAAGGTCTCCCGCGGATCTTCCTTGTAGATCTGCGGGATCTGACCGTAGGACTTGGTGAGCTTTTCGAACAGGTGGAACACCCAGGTCGAGCCGCTCTCGATGGAAGCCATCCGCAGGTTGGGGAACCGCAGGAAGAGGCCGTTGTGCAGATGGTTGGCGAAGGTGTCCTGCAAGGCGTCCCCGGAGAACAAGCTGCCGGAAACCGAGCAGCGCCTGGAACGACATCATGTAGTCCGGCTTCGCCCCACGCCGGCATGAACTTCGAGTAGTACGTCTCGCCGGAGTGGTAGCACACGGTGATGCCGGAATCGTTCGCCAGCTGCCAGAAGGCGTCGAACATGGGGTCGCCAGGTGCGCGCATGCCGACCTCCGTCGTGATCGGTCCGGGGACCATCACGATGAAGCGCGCGTCGCGCTCGAGCGCCCATTCCAGCTCACGCACTGCGTTGTCCGGTTGGCACAGCGTGATGTAAGGCGCGGCGAAAATCCGCTCCTGGTAGGCGAATCCCCAGTCCTCGTCCATCCAGCGGTTGAAAGCTCGGAACGTCGCCGCCGTGGCGTCCAGGTCGGGTAGCAGCGCCTGCTCCATTCCCGACGCCGAGCGTGGGCAGCAGGATGCAGCCCGCCATGCCCTGCTCGTCCATCAACGCCAGACGCGCGTCGCGGTCCCGATACGCCGGCGGGATCGGCTCCAAGCTCGCCGAACAGCGCGTTCAGGTCGGCGCCTCGAGGATTGCGGCCGCGAAAGTATTCGTCGAGCGCGCCGGGCTTGCCGACCGGGTCGAAGGTCGGATTCGGGATGAACCGGTTGACCCTGCCGCCGACGAGGAGCCGTTGCTTGCCGTCGAGCTGCGCCCACTGGATCGCGCGCTTCTTGAGTTGCGGATCGATGTGGCGGGTGAACGCGTCGAGCGGCTTCGTAGTAGTGGTTGTCGCAGTCGAAGAACTTGAAGGGGAGCTGTGTCGTCATCGCGGCAAATGTCCTTTCTGCTGGCTGACGATTTAGTGGCGCGGCAAGCCGAGGACCATCGATGCGATGACCGTCAGCTGGATCTCCGGGGTGCCCCCGCCGATGAGTTCGGCGGGAGCGTCGAAATAGGGCTGGATGACAGCCGGGTCGGACTCTGCCAACATCGCGATGCGACCGGTCAGGCCGAGCGTGGCGGTCCACGCGCGACGCAGCAACGTGACCATCGCGTACTTGGCGATGCTGGACGTCGGCCCCGGCCCTTGTCCCTCGACCAGACGCAAGGTTTCGCGCAACACCATGGCTTTGATCGCCGTGCTGTAGGCCTCCACGTCGCCGAGCGACCGCACCGCCGCGTCCTGCTCCGGGCCGTCGATTTCCGCGATTCGGCGAAGGGCGTCGGCGCGATCGATGCTGACGTAGTTGCCGATGGCCGTTCGTTCGACCGCCATAGTCGAGACCGCCAGGCCCCACCCGTCGCCGGGCTCACCGACCAGCATGTCGTCGGGCACGAACACATCGGTCAGGAAAACCTCGTTGAATTCCATCCGTCCGCTGGCCTGCTTGATCGGCGAGACCTCGATGCCCGGCCAGCTCATGTCGACGAGGAAATAGCTGATGCCGCGATGCTTCTTCGCTTCGGGATCCGTGCGCGCCAGCAGTGCGCCGTACTGAGCCCGATCGGCCAGCGAGGTCCAGATCTTGTGCCCGTTGACCAACCATCCCCCGTCGACCTTGGTGGCGCGGGTGGATAGCGACGCCAGATCGGAGCCGGCGCCGGGTTCACTGAACAGTTGGCACCACCGCTGTACGCCATGCAACATCGGCCAGGCAAAGCGCTCGCGTTGCAGATCCGATCCGCTGCTAAGAATCGTCGGCAGGATCCACTCCGCAATGCCGAGCGAGGGTCGTGTCAGTTCGGGGCGCTTGTCGAATTCATCGGCGATGATCACCTGCTGCACCGGCGAGGCACCGACTCCCCACGGCACCGGCAGATTCGGTGCGACCAAGCCCTTCTCGGCCAGCAGATCCCGTTGCGGCCCGGTGGCCAAGCCGGGGGTCCTGATGTCATCGGAGGGGTGATCGTTGTGCAGAGTCATCGCCTCGTCGAGCGTTGCCGCCACCATGGCACGGAATTCGGACTCAACGGCACCCAAATTGATTGCGGTAGAGCGCTTCAGCGTGCGTGCCAACTCGCCCACTTCGCGATTCCACTGCGTCATCGGGCCCAACGACGCGGCCAGGCTGGTGGCGCGCCGCCAGTACAGGTGAGTGTCGTGCTCCCACGTATAGCCGATCGCGCCGAACATCAACAACGCGTCGAGCACCAGATCGGGGGCTGCGGCCACCGCCATCACAGCGGCCGACGCCGCGGCCAACCGATGCTGCTCAATGGATTCGGCTTCTGCGCGTACCGCGTCCCACGCCGACGCCGTCGCTAGTTCGGAGTTCACCAGCAGCGTTGCGGCCTTGTGCTGCAAGGCCTGAAACGCGCCGACCGGCCTGCCGAACTGCTCGCGCGTGCGGATGTAATCAGTCGCCGCGTCGGAACAACGGCGGACCGCCCCGGCGGCCGCGCACGCCGCAAGGGCCACCACTACGCAACGGGCGCGCTGCGTGGAAATGCCGGATATCACCGAGCTGTTCGGCACGACGTGCTCGACGAGATCGAGCACGCCCACGTCGGTACACAGATCGGTACCCCGCTGCGGTTCGACCGTCAAACCTTCCGAGTCCGGGTCCAGTGCAAACCACAGTTCACTGTTGTCTGCGGTATGCGCGCAGAACAGGATGTGTTGCGCCGCACAGATTCCCAACACGGAGCCGGACGACCCGTTGAGTCGCCACCCGCTTCCGTCGGGCACGGCGCGCACATCGGAATGCTCGGGCAGGATGACGACTGCCGTCGCGCCTTCAGCCAGTTTGGACAGCAGTGGTTTGACCGACGCATCAGCTAGACTCGCGACGGCGCTCGCCGTCACCGTGCTCAACAGCGGCCCCGGCAGCAGCGCTGCCGCGGCGGCCTCGATCACACACGCCGTGTCGACCAGACTGCCGCCCTGGCCGCCGATGTCCCCCGGAAGGTGCACCGCATGAAAGCCGTGCTCGACGAATTCCGGCCACCAAGGCGGTAATTCGCCGGCCGCGATCGAATCGAACGCGGCACGTGTCTTGTCGATGGGTGCGTGCCGGCTAGCGAACCGGCCGACAGCATCGACGAGTTGCTCCTGCTCGGCGGTGATCGCCAATGCCATGAGATCGTCAGCCCTACAGGCCGAGGATGCGGGCGGCGTTGCCGTACAGGAACTTCGGCCACACCTCATCCTTCAGCGGGACCTTGGGCAGCTCGCTGAAGATCCGCTCCAGCGACAGGCCCATCGGGAAATAGCCGGCATAGATGATTTTGTCTGCTCCCCGGGAATTCGCGTAGTCGATGATGGCCTTCGGGTAGTACTTGGGCGCAAACGCTGATGTCGAGTAGTACAAGTTGGGCCACTTCAGCATCAGCTTGACCGCCAGATCTTGCCAAGGCTCGCAGCCGTGGCGGGTGACGAACACCAGATCAGGAAAGTCGAACATCACAATGTCGATTCGCGAAACTTCTTGCGGTGCAAAAGGAACCCTCGGCCCAGGGATACCGGCGCAGACGAAGATCGGGATGCCGAGCTCGACGCAGGTGGCATAGATCGGGTACATCTTCGGGTCGTCGATCGGAACCTGCGGGAAAGTCCCACAAGGGAACACCGACGTGGCGCGGATACCGAACTGCTCGTACTCGCGACGGATCGCGTTCACCGAACCCATCACATCGTTGGGATCCACCAGCGCGCCGGAAGGCACGAAGCGATCCGGAAACATCTTGAGCGCCAGCTGCGCGGAGTCCTCACCGACCCCGATCATCGCCTTCTCGATACCGAACCGGTCCATCTGCTGGAGCACCAGCGACACCGGGTCGTCGGTCGGCAGTCCCTTCGGCACGTCCTTGAACATGTACTCGACCGGGAACTCGAAATCCTCTTTGGATTCGCGGTCCTTGGTCTGCTTGCGGATGAAGTCGTACTGAGCGGAGCCCTCGTGGGGGAATCCGACCATCGTGTCGATCACCGGCAGACCGACAGGTCCGGCCATGACGTCCTCCGATCGCTAACAGCAGCGCTGCTCAATTCATACTGAAACAACGTTCTACCTCTGTCAAGATAACGTAGGGTGTCTAGCTGGCATAACACTGGGCGTATCGGACGGAATGCCGTAATATCGGAGCAGTTACTGAGAAGCATGTTCTCGAACTGGAGGTCGTGCGATCAATACTCCGGTCGAGCGGGCCGAATCGGCCGTAGTTCCCCTTGCCGATATGACCAGCCGCCAGCTGATACGGCGAGCCAGGATCATCGAAGCGGTCATCGATCTGATCGCCGACGTCGGCGCCGATGCGGTACAGATGCGCGACGTGGCCCAGCATTCAGGAGTGGCGTTGGCGACCGTCTATCGCTACTTCAGCTCGAAGGACCACCTGCTTGCGGCGGCGCTGGAGGACTGGCAGAAGCGACTCACCCGCCGGATACTCGCATCGCGCGGGGGGCGGATTGAGCACGACCCGTTGCCGGGCGTCCTGGATTACCTACGACGCGCACAGCGTGCTTTTTACCGCAACCCGGAGATGACGGCGCTGATGCTGCAAATGGCGAGAGCCACTGCTCCCGAGGCCAGAACGACGATCGACCAGATGAATCGCACGAACACCGAGATGTTTGACACCCTGCTCGATGGCGTTGCACCGGAGGACATTCCGAACATCACTTTCGGCCTCAACGGCGCGTTGAGCAATGCACTTGCCGGCGTGCTCACCGGCATGATGACGTTGGAAGAGTCGCTAAGCCGGGTCGAGTGGGTCGCACGCGTCCTGCTGACGTCCTATTGACGACTGTTGCGGTGCCGGCAACGGGAGATGCACTTGTCGTCTCTGGCGGAGTCGACTTTGCACATTGAGTCCCCGGGGCTACCGCATGACGTGTGGGTACTGCTGATGGGGATGAACGTCGAAAAGTTCACGATAAGAAGGTGGCTGGCGGCCGTCTTCGTCTCTGATCCCGTACTTCACCGCCAACTCAGCGCCGATTAACGTCTGTCCGCTAACCTCCATGAGATCGGGATCGTTGTACAACCCCCAAATCACATGGCCGGTCAGTTCCGGGGTTTCTGCGCTGTCCAGGATGTGACCGAACTTCTCGGGGTTGCTCGCGACGATCTTGCGGACCCTATCGGTCAGCAGCGATCCCATCCATATCGAGACCGTTGCGATTCCGGCGTCTTTGAAGTCCACTGCCATGTCGGCGGCCATCTTGTCCGTGCCCGCCTTCGGTACGCCGTAGGCCGGGCCGAAGGCGTAGTGGACGGCACCAGACGAGGACGTGAAGACAACGAGGCCTTTATCTTGGGTGAGCATCAACGGCGCCGCATAGACCGTGGCGACGTAGCTGCTACGAAGTCCGACGTTAAGCGTGTCGACGACACTGAGGGGTTCCTCCCAGAATTTCGTACGCCCCATCATCTCGTCGCGGATGATCGCGGCGTTGTTGACCAGGATGTCGATCCGTCCCTGCTCGCGCCGAATTCGTTCGAACAAGGCCTTCACCTGATCGTCGTCCGCGTGGTCGACCCGCACCGCAATTCCCTGACCGCCGGCTGCCGTCACACGTTCAGCTGTCTCGCCAATCGTGCCGGCCAACACGGACTCGCCTGAGCGCTCGGTACGACCCGTCACATACACCGTGCAGCCATGGCTTCCCAGTGCATGCGCGATTCCTGCTCCGGCGCCGCGACTGGCCCCGGTAACAACGGCGACCGGCCTGCTGTCCGACATGTGCGCCCTTTCTGTTCGCTTCCACCGCACTCCGCTCATATGCTATACGTATGTATAGCTCTCGCTCCTTCCGGATGTGCTATACAGTTGTACAACCGATGGGTCAACGTGTCGCTGGAAGGACAATGTCAATGACCAACCCTGCCGACCTCGAACACCTGCATAAGCGCCTGCAATACCTTGAGGACCGGACGGCGATCCTCGATTGCGTCATGAACCAGGCGCGCGGGCATGATCGGCACGACGCCGAGCTGATGGGAAGTGTCTACTTCGAGGACGGGGTGGATGAGCACGGCCCGGTGGTCAAACTCGGTCCCGAGTACGGCGAGTGGGCCAACCAGGTCCACAGCCAAGTGTTCGAAGATCACCTGCACAACATCACGACCCACACCTGCGAGATCAACGGCGACGAAGCACACGCGGAGAGCTACGTCATCGGCGCCATGCGGGCCAAGGGGGGCAAGGTCGTGTCCCTGATGGGAGGGCGCTACATCGACCGGCTCGAGCGCCGCGACGGCGTCTGGAAGATCGCGCTACGGCGCTGCACCGTCGAGTGGATGATGAACGGGGACTCGTCCGTCCTGGCATCCGGCGCGGTCAAGGGCTTCATCAAAGGGAAGTGGGACCGCACCGATGCGTCCTACATCCGCCCACTGCGCTTGGAAAGTGAACCGGTCGATCGGTGGTGACAAACCTGCCGAAGCGTTCGACGGCTACCCGATGAGGCTCGACGGGCGAGTCGCGCTCGTGACCGGCGGAGGTTCGGGTATCGGCCGGGCGACCGCCCAACGGTTCGCGGCCGAAGGCATGCGAGTCTGTGTGGTCGACATCGATGGCGATGCTGCTTCCACGGTCGCCAGGTCGCTGGACGGCTTGGCGTTGCAGTGTGACGTCTCCGACCCCGGGCAGGTCGATGACGCGTTCACGGCGTGCTTCCGGCGACTCGGCAGCGTGGATCTTGCGTTCCTCAATGCCGGCATCACGATTCATTGGTCCGGTGACATCGGGTCGCTCGATATGGCCGACTACCGCAGATCCTTGGGCGTGAACCTCGATGGTGTCGTCTTCGGAGCCTGCGCGGCGGTCCGCGCCATGCGGGACCGTCACGACGGTGGCGACGGCGCGATCCTCGCGACGGCCTCACTCGGCCGGCATACTGCCCTGGCATCCAGACCCCGTCTACTCGCTCGGCAAGCACGCCGTGGTCGGCTTCATGCGAGCCATCGCGCCCAACCTCGCCCCCGAGGGGATCGCGGTCCACACCATCTGCCCGGGAATCACCGAAACCGGTGCGCTCGGCGACAGGCGTCCGCTGGTGGAACGCATCGGCGTGCCCGTGATGGAGCCGGAGGCGATCGCCGATGCGGTCGTGCACGCTGCCAAGTCGCCCGGTGCGACCAGCGGGTCATGCTGGGTGGTCCAGCACGGGAAGCCGGCGTGGGCAGTGGACGTTTGCCGATGTGCCCGGCCCCGACAGCCGCCTCAATGTGCCGGTCGGGACGCGTGCCACAACTCCGATTAGCTAACCGAGGATGGCCGGCATGCTGTCCCAGCCGCGCACGGTTGCCGTCGGCGCCCGCACCGCGTTATCGATATCAATCGTCCAGTCGGGCCAGCGTTTGAGGATCTCCTCGAGAGCGACGCGGCCCTCGAGGCGGGCCAGCGACGCCCCCAGGCAGAAGTGGGCGCCGCGGCCGAAGGACAGATGACTGGCGTTGCGGTGGATGTCGAAACGGTCGGGATCGTCGAATTTCCGCTCGTCGCGGTTGGCCGCGCCGGCCATGAGTAGCAGCGCACTGCCGGTGCGGAACGGTTTGACCATGGTACTCAACATCTTTGGCGACATAGCGGGCGATGTGGTGAACCGGCGGTTCGAATCGCAGGATTTCCTCGACCGCGCCCGGGATCAGCGACGGGTCCTCGGCCAGTTCGCGTCGCTGGTCGGGGTGCTCGCCGAGCACCTTGCCCAGCCAACCGAAAAGCCTTCCCACCGTTTCGGTCCCGGCGTTCGCGATGACGCCGAGGAAGACCAGCAGCTCGTCGACGCTCAACCGGCGCACGGCGCCGGAGACGTCCTGGAATTCGACATGTAGCAACTCCGTGACGAGATCGTCGGACGGATTTTGCTCTCGCCACTCGACATACTCCCGGAACATGTTGCCGTTGAAGTATTTGTCCTTGCTCACCGGCAAGGGCTCGCCGGGCTTGTTGCGCAGCCTGCGGCCCGCGACTTTCCGCACGGTCCGCTGCAGGGAGTCGGGAATACCCACCAGCATGCCGACGACGCGCATCGGCATCTCGGCTCCGAGGTCCAGCGTGAAGTCGAAGTTATCGCCATCAGACAGCGGATCCAAACACGCGGCACAGAATGCGCGCACCTGGCCCTCAATGGCCTTCATCTTCCTGGGCGTGAACGCGCGAGACACCAGCAGCCGATGCACGGTGTGCAGTGGAGGATCCTCGTTGATGAAGACACCGAGCGGCATGACGGGCTCGGCCTTGACCACCTCGAGGATGTCGCCCTTGGCCGAGCTCAGGTTTTCGACGTCGCGAAGGGCGGCCTCCACGTCGGCGAAGCGGCTCAACCCCCAGAAGTCGAAGTCCTCGTTGTAGTAGAGGGGTGCCTCGTCGCGGAGGCGCTGGTACGTCGGGTACGGGTCGATATCGATCTCGACGTTGTACGGGTCGTAGGAGAGTCGGCTCTCGTCCAAGACGTGCATCCTGCTCCTATGTCCCTGCGTCGCCGCCCGATTGAACGTGCAGTACGATCGTACAGCACCGCGTCCGGACTAAGGAGTGTCGATGGACCTCGGATTCGTCTCCCTGAATACCCCCCGCGACATTGCCACCGGAGCGCTTGGGCCGGAGCTCGAATCGCGTGGCTTCGAGTCGATCTGGGTCGGTGAGCACCCGCAAATACCGGTTTCGGCCAAGCATCACTTTCCCGCCGGCCTGCTCGGCGCGCAAAAACGCATCTTTGACCCGTTCCTGTCGCTGCTGGCGGCGGCTCAAGCGACGACCCATCTCCGCGTCGGCACGGCCGTTGCGCTGCCGTTGGAAAGGGAGTTGTTCACCTTCGCAAAGGAAGTCGCCACACTCGACCAGATGAGCACGGGACGGCTTCTGCTCGGGGTGGGCGTCGGGTTCCGTGCGGAGTTGGCGTTGTCCAGATCGATCGAGTGGTCCGACCGCTACCGGGCGCTAGCCGACATGGTCGCGGCACTCGACCGCCTATGGACCGACGACGAACCGGAATACCACGGGGAGTTCTATGACTTCGACCCGGTGTGGTCGTATCCAAAGCCACATCAGCGACCGCGGCCGCCGCTGCTGGCTGCCGCCACCGGCCCCAAGGCGACCCGTGACTGCCTGGCCTGGGCCGATGGCTGGCTGCCCGGCGACGCGGCATTCAGGGACGTGGCGCACGCCGTAGCCGACTTCCGCCGGACTGCCGAAAAAGCCGACCGCGATCCCGCGACCATGGATCTGACGATCATGGCGTGGGGCGAGCCTTCGCTAGAGACGCTGGCGACCTATCGCGACCTTGGTTTCACAGCGTGCGGTGGTGGGCGGAGGCCGGCGCGACCCGCACAATCCATCGACGACACTGTCGTATCTCGACCGGTGCGCAGCAATGATCGACGAACTTCGCTGCTGATCAACCGGATTCGGGCCGGCAAGCGGTCATGCCGGCGGCACGGGCCGAACACGTCGAGTGGATCAGCTCGATCAACTGTCCTTCGGGGTCGCGCACCATGCACGCGAATCCCCCACCGGGGTCGGCGATTACCGTTCCGCCCGCGGCCTTGACCGCGGCTTGCGTCGCGGCCAGGTCGTCGACGGCAATCGACAAATGGGTCAGACCGGCACCTACCATGGTGCGCTCCGGTTCGTCGGGCGCCGGGTAGCCGGCGAAGGTGAGCAACTGCAAGACGAAGCCGTCATTGCGCATATAGACCGCTTCGAAGCCGATCGGAGGCATCAGCCCAAGCAGGCCGCCCGCGACTGCGTCGGGAACCGTCAACCGTTTGGCCTCCGTGAAGCCGAGGGCCTCATAGAAGCGCTTGGCGCGGTCGAGGTCGCGGACTCGTAGTCCGAGGTGGCTGACATCCATCTGCAACTCCATGAGTGCTTCGGTCAGACCCCGGCGGGGCCGGGCCCACCGTGCATGTAAAGGGTCTGACCGGAACAGTAACTCGAGGCATCGGAGGCGAAAAACAAGACACCGTAGCCGATTTCCTCCGGTTCGGCGATGCGGCCCGAGGCGTTGGTCTGCCCGATCATGTCGATGTCGAAACCCTGTCGCTGCGCGTCGGCCTCCAGGCCAGGGGTGCGGATCGCGCCGCACGCGATGCAGTTGACCCGTACACCCTTGCGGGTCCATGCCGCCGCCATGGAACCGGTCAGGTTGTTCAGTCCCGCCTTGGCGGCGCCGTACACCGGCGCTTGGGGCATGGCCAACAGGCTGGCGCCGGAGGAGATGTTCACGATCGCGCCTTTGCCCTGTTCGATCATGGGCTTGGCCGCGGCCCGCGACAGATACCACGCGCTGGAAAGGTTCAGGTCCAACACCTGGTGCCACTCCTCGTCGGTCCACTTCATCAGCGGCTTCGTCTCGCCGCCGCCGGCGTTGTTCAGCAGCACGTCGAGGCGGCCGAACGCGTCGAGCGTCGCCTCGACGAGCGACCGGCACTGGTCGGCCTTGGTCACGTCGGTCGGTACCGCAACCGCGCGACGCCCGAGCGCCTCGATCTCGCTGCGCGGTGGATTTGAGCGGCTCGAGTCGCCGGCCGGCAAGCACGATGTCGGCGCCGCGCTCTGCCAGCACCAACGCGGAAGCCCGCCCAATGCCGGTTCCGCCCCCGGTGATGACGGCGACCCGCCCGTCCATCGAGAACCTGTCGTCCACAGCACCACTTCCCATCCTGACCTCACCGTCGAGTGCAATACGACTGTACAACATCTCGACGTTGGGGCAAAGCGGATCCACGCAGAATGCGGCCTTCCCGGCTCTCGACATCTCGGTCGCGCGTCGAGTACATCAATTGGAATGGCGCGTCCTACCAATGACATCTGGGAAGTCCTGTCCACCGCTCGATCGATTCGCCGATTCACCGGCGAGCCGGTCGACGACGAAACGCTCGACCGCTGCCTCGAGGCCGCGACGTGGGCGCCCAACGGCGCCAACGCGCAGCTGTGGCGCTTCATCGTCCTCGGCGCACCCGAGCAGCGCGCCGCGGTCGCCAAGGCGGCCCAGATCTCCCTTGCGACAATCGAATCGATATACGGGATGAGCAGGCCCACCGACGACGATCAAACCCGAGCAGCGCGCAACAATCGCGCCACCTACGAGTTACACGACCATGCCGGCGAATACACCTCGGTACTGTTCACGGCATTCAAGAACGAGTTCGCCTCGGAGTACCTGCAGGGTGGATCGATCTACCCCGCGATGCAGAACTTCTTTCTCGCCGCACGCGCCCAAGGGCTGGGCGCGTGCTTCACCAGCTGGGCGTCCTACGGCGGGGAGCAGGTACTGCGCGGAGGCGGTCGGCGTTCCCGACGAGTGGTTCCTCGCGGGGCATATCGTTGTGGGTTGGCCGCGCGGAAGCCATGGTCCGGTTCGCCGACGCCCGATCGCCGATGTGGTCTTCCGCGATCGCTGGGATCCCGAGCACGCCGACATCGTCTACGGAGGAGGCGCGCGTCCGGTCAGTCGGTGATGCGCGCCGTCTCTTTGTAATCCGTGATCGGCCGTGCCAATCCCTGCTCGTCGCAGACGCGTTGCATCTTGTCCAGCGTCTCATCCAGTCCCGCGCCGACCCGCTCGCCGGGTGTGAAGGTCACCGGTCAGATGGCGCATCTGAACTTTCACCTGTTCCTCCGGCGACGTGCCGCGGTCGACCGGGCATCAGATGATCGCGCCACCATTGACGCCGATCACCTGCCCGGTGATGTAACCGGCCGCGTCCGAACAGAGAAATCCGCACAGCGCGGCGACATCGTCGCCCGTCCCGAGTCGCCCTGCCGGAATGGCTTTGGTCAACATGTCCGCCGGCGGAAGTTTGTTGGCTCGCTGTTGTTCGCGCAGCATGGGGGTATCAATGACGAACGGCGGTACCGTGTTCACGGTGATTCCCTTGGCCGCGTAGTCCAGTGCAACCGATTTCGTCAACGCGATGACCCCGCCCTTGGATGCCGAATAGTGGCCCTGTCGCGACGCCCCCTTCTGGCCGGCCGCCGACGAAATCGTGACGATGCGTCCCCATTTCGCGCTGACCATGTCGGACACTGCGGCTTGCATGCATAGGAAGGTGCCGGTGAGATTGATCGCGAGGTAGCGGTTCCATTCCTGCAGGCCGATCTGGTCGAACCGGGTGAACCCGGCCACCGCCGCACTGGTAACCAGTATTTCGATGGGCCCGAACGCATCGCGGACGGTACTCGAAAGCCGTTTGAACGGAATCGGATTCGCTCACATCGGCTTCGAACCGCCATGGCCTGGGCGCCATTGGCGCGCAGCCCAGCGGCGACCTTGTCCGCGCTTTCACCATTCACGTCTAATGCGGCGACCCGACGCCCGTCGCGGCCCAGCTGCGCCGCAATGGCCTCACCGAGACCAGACCCGCCACCGGTCACCACCGCTGTCCGATTCACTTGGTCCGTCCCCTTACGCCCAGGGCGACGACCTTCCGTCAGCCGCTATGCAGATGTATAGCACATCCGCGGCGCAGAGTGTCTTGGGACTTCAACGGCGCCAAACGGTCTAACGACGGGTTCGGGGAGTTCTCCCGGCGGCGCTGCGTTTACGTCGGGCGCCACCCGGCTCCACTGTGTCGAGGTAGCGCTCGACGGCCCGCACCACTTCCGCGTGGGCGATCTTGACCCCAACGCCCTCTTCGAGGTTCAGAAACTTGGGAATGCCGGTGATCAGCAGGACCACTGCGGCCAGGGACAAGTCACCGTCGAGGCGCGCGCCTGCACCAAAGGCCTCGGTCAGCGTCCCGACCTGCAGCTTCCTCATCCGTTCGGTGACGCCGGCGATCTCGGAGCGGATGGACTTCCGGTGATTTCCGAGGGCCATGAATTCGGTGATCAGCGCGCCGGTGGCCTCGTTCCAGCTGTACTCCCACATGGCATGCAGCGGGTCCGTCGTTCGCTCTGCCAGCGCGGAGCGCAAAAGCCTCGAGGTTGCGGGCGGAATACCGGCGGATCGCGGCGAGGAAGATCTCGTCAAGCGAGGGAAAGTAGTACTGGACCAGGCTCGCCGTCACGCCGGCCTTTGCCGCTAACGCGCGATAGCTGACGCTGGCATACCCCTCTTCCAGCATCATCGTCTCGACGCAATCCAGCAGGGCGTCGCGTGTCTTGGACGTCTCTGCGCCCACCCGGCGCGGCGATGCCGCCATGGTCACCTCACTGTTCGACAGTTCCATACATATTCCCACCCAGCCTGGGCTGTACGCACGTATGATGCCCCGGATGCACCACTCGTTTCCGACGTCGGCGCGCACTGTACGACTGTATAGCGAGTGCTATATGCTCGTATAGGCTCTGACGAGGAGGGTAAGTGAGCGAACTGTACTACGACCCGTGGGACGTCGAGATCGACATCGATCCATACCCGACCTACAAGCGACTGCGGGACGAGGCACCGGTCTACTACAACGAGCGCCACGACTTCTGGGGACTCAGCCGCTACGCCGACGTCGACGCGGCGCTGCGGGAGCCCAACCGGCTCAGCTCGGCCAAAGGCGACATCCTGGAAGTGGTCAAGGCCGACCCGGTGATGCCTCCGGGCGTGTTCATCAACGAGGATCCGCCACTGCACACCATCCATCGGGCACTGGTGTCGCGGGCATTTATGCCCAAGAGAATTCGTGAAATCGAAGACAAGGTACGGGCGTTCTGCGTCGCGTGCCTCGATCCGATCGTCGGCGGCGACCGCTTCGATTTCGTCACAGACCTGGGCGCCGAGTTGCCGATGCGCACCATCGGCATGCTGGTCGGGATACCCGACGCCGATCAGCCCACCGTGCGGGCGCACGCGCATCGCGTCCTACGCAATAAGCCGGGCGAACCCCTGCCGGTGAAGAAGGAACATTATTTCGACGGCGACATGTTCGCCGACTACGTCGCCTGGCGCATGAAGAACCCGTCAGATGATCTGATCACCGAACTGCTCAGCGTGGAGTTCGAGGACGAGACCGGCGCGACGCGACGGCTGACCACCGAGGAGCTGCTGATCTTTTTGGCCGTGATCGCCGGCGCCGGCGTCGAGACCACGGGCCGGCTGTTCGGGTGGATGGGCAAGGTGCTCGGCGAAAACCCCGACCAGCGCCAAGATCTCGTCGACAATCCGGCGTTGATCCCGTCCGCGATCGAAGAACTGCTGCGCTTCGAGCCTCCCGGGCCCCACGTCGCCCGGTGGGTCGCGGAAGACATCGAGTTTCACGGGCAAACTGTGCCCGCGGGTAGCGCACTGCTGCTGATGATCGCCTCGGCAAATCGCGACGAACGTCACTTCGACGAACCCGATCGCTTCAACATTCATCGTCGGCCGGGTGGGCACCTCACGTTCGGCCGCGGTGTGCACTTCTGCCTCGGTGCACCGTTGGCGCGGCTCGAGGGCCGCATTGCGCTTGAAGAAGTGCTCAAGCGATTCCCCAAGTGGGACAACGACTTGGCCAATGCTCAGCGGTCACGCACCTCGACGGTGCGTGGCTGGGATTCGATGCCCGCCGTCGTCAGCTGACGCTGAATTCTGCGGTGGCATCACCTACCTAGACGTTTTGAAGTCCCGGCAAGAAGGAAGCGCGTCAATGACGAAACGGATGATCTTCACCCTGTTGGTGATGGATTCGGTCGGTCACAACTTTCATGGAATCTGGCGCCATCCACAAGCACGCAACCGTGAATACAAGAATTTCGACCTGTGGGTCGATCTCGCCAAGAAGGCCGAAGCGGCCAAGATCGACGCGTTCTTCTTCACCGATGTGCTGGGAATCCAGGGCGAGTTCAACCGGTCTCGCGACATCGTCTTCGAGCAAGCGGTCAACGTCCCGATCGGCGACTGCACCATGCTGATGCCGGCGTTGGCCCGCGAGACCTCCGACATCGGCTTTCTCTACACCAGTTCGGTCATTTCCCAGCACCCGTTCATGTTCGCCCGGCAGGTCTCGACCCTGGACCACCTGAGTGACGGGCGGGTCGGCTGGAACATCGTCACGTCGGCCAACGAACGAGCCTTCCGCAATTTCGGGCTCCCCGACAACCTCTCTCACGACGAGCGCTACAACTGGGCCAAGGAATACGTCGACGTCGTCTACAAGCTCTGGGAGGGTTCCTGGGATGACGGCGCGGTGGTCGACGACCCGTGCAACGTCTACACCGATCCGACGAAGATCCACGACATCCACCATCGGGGCGAGCGCTATCGGGTCGAGGGGTTCAACCTCATGGAGCCCTCGCCACAACGCACACCCGTACTCGCGCAAGCCGGCGGATCACCGGTCGGCCTCGACTTCGCCAGCCAGCATGCGGAACTGATGTTCCTATCGGCCTACACGCTGGAAACGATCAACCAACAGATCAACGAAGTGCGCGCCAAGGCGCGAAGCCACGGCCGGCGCGACGGGGACATCTTGTTCCTGCACGGCCTGATGTTCGTGGTCGGTTCGACCGACGAAGAGGCGTACCGCAAGTGGCAGGAACTCGAGCAGCACCGCAGCCAGGAAGGCCAGATCGCCTACTTCGCCGGTCTGTCGGGCACCGACCTCGGGCGTTATGAACCGAAGACTCCGCTGGAAGATCTGGTGGACGAACTCCCCGGGATCCAAGGCGCATTCCGGTCCGTGATCAACGCCTGGCCCGCGGGTTCCAAGCCAACGGTGCACGACTTCTTGACCACGCTTTCCCTACCGCAGATGGTCGTCGGCTCTCCAGAGACCATCGCCACACGCCTCACCGAGTACCAGGCTGCGGGCGTCGACGGCGTGCAGATCATGAACATCTTGATGCCGCAGAGCTATGACGAATTCTTCGAGCATGTCGTCCCGGTGCTGCAGGCCAAGGGATTGATGCAAAAGGAATACCGGCCGGGAACTCTGCGGCAGAAGCTATTTGATGCCGATACCCCGGATGTCTCGCAACGCCACCCCGCCTTCGGGTATCGCGGCATGTTCAGCACACGATGACGCGGGTGACGGGTCTGTCAGGCGACGGCGACGGGCTCCTCCCCGACCAACGTGGTGCGGTGCATCAGCCGCATCGAAGTCGGCTCGAATGGCAAAGCGCGGTGCAGCATTCCGGTGTTGTCCCACATCACCAGATCACCGCGCCGCCAGGTGTGCCGCAGGGTGAACTGCGGTTGCGTGCACCACGCCAGCAGGCGGTCCAACAGCGCGCGTCCTTTGTCGGCGGGCCATCCCACGACTTGGGCCGCGGTTGCGCCCAGCAGTAGCGATTTGCGCCCGTCGCGCCGCTTCCAGACGAGCGGGTGCACACGGGCGGGAACGCGGTCCCACACCGCACGCTCCGCATCACCGGCATCCGGGTTGGCCAGCGACTGCGCGTGGGCGAAGCTGTGTACGACAGACAGCGAGTCGATTTCGGCCTTCTCGCCGTCCGAGAGCGCCTCATACGCGGCGTACGTGGTAGCGAACTCAGTGTCACCACCGGCGGGATCGACCTCACGCGCGACGAGCAATGTTCCCTTTTGCGGAAGCTCGTCCGTGGCGCCGTCGATATGCCAGTGGAAGTTGCCTTGCCGGAACGACGCAAGCATCGCGTTGGTCTTGGCGGGATCCAGCGTGATGGTCTGGATCTCCGGATAGGCATGTTCGCCGGTCGGCTGGACGACCAACGTGCCCATCCTCCGGCTCAGTGCGACCAGCTCGTCGTCGCTGATACCGACCTCGCGATACACGACCACGCCATAGCGATCCAGGGCTTGTTGAGCCTCGTCGGCACCACGCGGCCCCGCCAGCTCGCCGGCCGTGAAGCCCGTGATTTCGAGACCGAATGCAGGCGTGATCGGACGAGCGGTACCGGGCATCTCGGCCTCCAAAGAGTTTGGTGATTTGTATAAGAACATCATATCCGCAGGAAACAGGCAAGTCCCGCGTTGCAGAATCGGCGGACGGCCTAGTCGTCAACGGCCTCGGGTTCGACCCGATCCAGGAAACGCTCGACCAAGGCGACTGTCTCGGTGTGACCGGTGAACGTTCCCAACGCCTCTTCGAGATGCATCATTCGTGGGATGGACCCCAACAGGAAGACCAAGGCGGGGGGCGGCAGTTCGTCCTCGTCGAGTCCATAGGCCGACCAGCGTGCCGAGACCGCGTCGACCAACGCACGCCGGACCCGTTCACCCCCCTCGCCGATGACGGCGCCGACGGCGGGGCGCTGCGTGGCCAGACCCATGAATTGCATCAGCAACGCCGTGCCGCTTCGACTACCGGCATACGCCCAGATCGCCCGAAGCGGATGCTTCGCGCGGCTCGCTTCGTCGAGACTGTCGACAATGCGGTCGGTGGCGCCGCGAAGGACCGCGGCGAAGAGGTCGTCGAGTGACGGAAAGTAGTACTGGACCAGGCCGGCGGCTACTCCCGGCTCTCGCGGCCACGCTGCGGTAGGTGACGGAGCCGTAGCCCTCCTCGAGCATGAGTTGCTCCGTGCCGGCGAGGATCGCCTGCAGTTTTTCCGTCCGGCGTGCACCCGCCGATGTCATTGATGCCCACCGGCGGCGCCCACGCTCGCGGGCGATACGGCCATGAAAACCCGCCTTTCGTCTGCTGCAGGCAATTCTCGCTCTTGCCCTTCGTGGGCGGTGGCTGATGTTCCCAAGCATTTCCCAACGGGCATGAAAACGGCCCCCGGAGAGATCTCCGGGGGCCGTTTCTACTGGTAGCGGGGACAGGATTCGAACCTGCGACCTCTGGGTTATGAGCCCAGCGAGCTACCGAGCTGCTCCACCCCGCGACGGGTAAATACCAGGTTACCGAACGCCCGCGAGGCCGCCAAATCCCGCGCTCAGCACGGGTAACGGGGTCAATGCGAGGGCGGGTTCAGCCCGTACCGCTGCCTGATGTCGTCCATCCAGTCCGGGTTGCCGTAGGTCAGCCCGTATTTGTCGGCCAAGTCGCCGAATTCGGGTAGCTCGTGCAGAACCTTGCCGAGCGGGTCGTTCGCGTGCTCGACGAGCAGCTCACCCAACTCCCGGAAGTAATTCTCAAATCCACCCGGAGTGATGATCTCGATGATGCGGCCGGGCTCGCTGCCGGCGTTCCACATGGCGTGCATCTGCCCACGCGGCTTGGTGATGTAGCCACCCGGGCCGAGAACGACTTCGCTGTCGTCCGAGCGGAAGCCGATCTCGCCGGCCAGCACAATCGAATGCTCGTCCTCGCGGGTGTGCCGGTGCGCCGCGGTGAGCAACCCCACCTCGAACGGATGCTCGACAATGGACACCTCGCCGCCGTTGGTGCGGCTGGATAACTTGAACACCGCCCCAAAACCCGGCAGCGCTACGTACTCCCCTTCGCCGGGCTGCACAACAGTCACCGGAATCTGATCCATGTCGCATACCTCCTCGCCGGAGCAAGCGCGACTACTTGGTGTTGTCGAACTTGGTAATCGCGTCGTCGAGCCGCTGCAGCGCCGATCCATAGGCCGCGAAGTCGCCGCTCTTCTGCGCGTCGCGCGCGGCGCCCAGTGCCGCCTGGACGTCTTTAAGCGCGGCGGCCTTGGCCGGCGACAACGTGACAGCCCCGTTCGGCGAGGGCGGGACGGCCGCAGCCGCCGGCGGCGGGACACCATCCGACGGCGGCGCAGCACGCGGCGGCGGGTTGGCGGGTGCGCCCGGCTCCGTCGGTGCGATTCCGGCCGCGGTCGCGCCGGCACCGGGGCCGAACAGCCCGGTCAGCGCGTCGCCGACGGTGGGGCCGTAGCCGATCTTGTCGTTGTACATCATCGCCACCCGGATCAGCCGGGGATACGACGAGGCGGCATCGCTGGAGCCCGGTGAGGCATAAACCGGCTCGACATACAGCAGTCCACCCTGGGCGACCGGCAGCGTGAGCAGATTGCCCCATTTGATCCGGTTCTGATTGTCGCGCCCGATCACGCCCAGGTCCTGCGACACCGCGGTGTCGGTGGTGATCGCGTTGTTGGCCAGCTTCGGCCCGTTGACTTGGCCGGGAATGGTCAGCACGGTGATCTTGCCGTAGGTCGCCGGATCGGAGCTGGCGCTGATGTAGGCGGCCAGGTAGTCACGCTTGAACCTGTTCATCGCACTGGTCAGCTGGAACGACGCCGAGTTATCATCTTTGGCAATGTCTTTCGCGACGATGTAGTACGGCGGCTGATAGCTGCTGGCGGTCGGGTTCGGGTCCAGCGGGACGTCCCAGAAATCCGACGTGGAGAAGAACGTCACCGGGTCGTTGACGTGGTACTTGGCCAGCAGCATCCGCTGCACCTTGAACAGGTCCTCGGGATAGCGCAGGTGCGCGGCCAATTCGGGGGTGATGTCGCTCTTGGGCTTGACGGTGCCGGGGAAGACTCTCATCCACGCTTTGAGCACCGGGTCGCGCTCGTCCTGCTGATAAAGCGTGACCGTCCCGTCGTAGGCGTCGACGGTGGCCTTCACCGAGTTGCGGATGTAGGACACCTGCTTGTCGGGGACCAGTCGGTTGAACGCGACTTCGGTGGAGTCGGCGGTGGCCGACGACAACGAGGTGAGCTCGGAATACGGGTAGTTGTCCAGCGTGGTGTAGGCGTCGATGATCCACACCAGCCGTTTGTTGACGATCGCCGGGTACAGGCTGCTGTCGGTCGTCAGCCACGGCGCCACCGCCTCAACCCGCTGCGCCGGATCGCGGTTGAACAGGATTTTGCTGTTGGACCCAATCACGTTGGAGAACAGGAAGTTTCGCTCGGCGAATTTCGCGGCGAAGACGCTACGCGACACCCAGCTGCCGATCGGCACTCCGCCGCTTCCGGTGTAGGTGTAGTTCTTGGTCTCGGCGTTGGTCTCGTAGTCGTATTCCCGGTCGGCGCCGTTCTTTCCGACGATCGCGTAGTCGGCCGGCGTGTTGGAGATGACCGGTCCGAAGTAGATCCGCGGCTGGTCCAGGTGGGCCGGGCCGTCGGAGACCACTCCCCCGTTGGGCCCGACGACGTTGGCCAGGAACTCCGGGTATCCGCCGTTCTGATTGGGGTCGTTGGCGATACCGCGCACGGTGTTGGCCGGCGAGGCGATGAAGCCGTTGCCGTGCGTATAGACGGTGTGCCGGTTGATCCAGTCCCGCTGGTTGTCGATCAGATGGTCCGGGTTGAGCTCTCGGGCGGCAACGACGTAGTCGCGCAGATGACCGTCATGGTCGACGATAGCGGTCGATCGACAGCTGGTCGGGGAAATAGTAGAAGTTCTTGCCCTGCTGGAATTGCGTGAACGCCGGACTGACGATCGTCGGGTCAAGCAGCCGGATGTTGGAGGTGGTGGCACGGTCGGAAGCGACCTGCTCGGCGGTTGCCTGTCCGTCGCCGCTGTAATCGCGGTAGCTCACAACGTCATTGGTGAGGCCGTAGGCCTGCCGGGTCGCGGTGATGCTTCTGCTGATGTATTCGCGTTCCTTCTGCGCGGCATTGGGTTTGACGCTGATCTGCTCGACGATCAACGGCCAGCCGGCGCCGACGATCAACGACGACAGCAGCAGCAGCACCAGGCCGATAGCCGGAATCCGTAAGTCCCGCAGTACGATCGCCGAGAACACCGCGGCCGCGCAGATCAATGCGATAGCCAGCAGGATCAGCTTGGCGGGCAACACCGCGTTGATATCGGTGTATCCGGCCCCGGTGAATGGCTTGCCGGCGCGGGTGTGCGAAAGCAGCTCGTAGCGGTCCAGCCAGTAAGCGAACGCCTTGAGCAGCACCAGCGTGCCGACCAGGACTGATCAACTGGATGCGTGCCGAACGGCTCAGCGCGCCGGTACGTCCGGACAGCCGGATACCGCCGAACACGTAGTGCGCCAACAGATTCGCTATGAACGCCAAGAACAGCGCGACGAACAAGAAGCTGAGCACCAGCCGGTAGAAGGGCAGCTCGAAGGCGTAGAAGCCGAGATCCTTGCCGAATTGCGGATCGTTGACGCCGAAGTCGCCGCCGTGCAGGAACAGCTGAACGCGGACCCAGTAGGTCTGTGCGACGATCCCGGCGAGCAAGCCGATCGCAACCGGAATCCCGGTCCCGATCACCCGCAGCCTCGACATCACCACGCTGCGATAGCGGGCCACCGGATCATTGCCGTTGCTCGGGACGAACACCGGCCGGGTGCGGTAGGCCAGCGCCAGACCGGCGAACACGATGCCGCCGACCAGCAGCCCCACCACCAGGAACACCACCAGCCGGGTCACCAGCACGGTGGTGAACACCGATCGGTAGCCCAGCTCGCCGAACCAGAGCCAGTCGACGTAGGCGTCGATCAAGCGCGGGCCGACAAGCAGCAGCAAGATCACCGCCAGGGCGATCGTGATGAGAGTCCGGCTGCGCCGAGTCAGCTTCGGCATTCTCGCGGCGGGCCGCATCCCCACTAGTTACGCTCCCTGTTCCATGTCGACCGTGGCCGTCGACGTATCACAACTGTACGCACATCTGCGATTTGCCCCGCTCTCCTCGGGCCGTCCAGGCCCGCATCTTCGCGGCGCGTCAGCAACTCGGCGGCTGGCCGCCGGAGGTGACCGCATGCAGCGCATCCACCGCTCCGCCGAGGTTGTCGACCTTCACCAATTGCAGTCCGGGCAACTTATCGGAGGTTGCCTCGTAGCAGTTTTCGGCCGGAACCAGAAACACCGTCGCCCCGGCGTCGCGCGCCGCAGCTCATCTTGTGCACGATGCCGCCGATACGGCCCACCGTGCCGTCGACCTTGATCGTGCCGGTGCCCGCGACGAACTTCGTGCCGGCCAGGTTGCCGGTGGTGAGTTTGTCGATGACCGCCAAGCTGAACATCAAACCCGCCGATGGGCCGCCCACGTTGGCGAGGTTGAAATCGACCGCGAACGGCGCCCACGGCGCATCCATCACCGAGACACCCGCGAAGCCGTAATCGCGACCCGGATGGGTGCCCAACGTGATTTGAGCGACGCCGGGGGGCGCATTTTTGCGACGAAAGTCGACCGCGACCGACTGGCCGGGTTTGGTGTGCTTCAGCAGCGACGTGAACTGATCGACGGTGGCGACCGGCGTGCCGTTCAATGCCTGCACGGCGTCACCTGCCTGCAGCTTGCCCACCGACGGCCCGGGATCGCTGACCGCCGCGATCGTGATGGCCTGCGGGTACTTCAGGTATCCCAGCGCCGCGTACTCGGCGCTGTGCTCGGACTCCTTGAAGTCGGCGTCATTGTCCTTGTCGATTTCGTCCCGCGACTTGCCCGGCGGGTAGATCAGGTCGCGCGGCATCAGCTGCTCATCCCCGGAGAGCCACAGCGTCAGCGCCTCGGCCAAGCTGAGACCGTCGCGCTGAGACACCGTCGTCATGTCCAAATGACCCGACGTCGGGTGCGTCTGCGTGCCTTTGATATCGACGACCTGCTTGCCGTCGACCTCGCCGAGCGTGTCGAACGCGGGTCCCGGGCCAAGCGACACGTAAGGCACCGTCACCACCGCAAGCAGCACCCCGAAAACCACGATCGGGACCAGCGCCACGATCAGCGTCAGAATCCGCCTGTTCACCCGGCTAACACTAGACGGACCGGATTAAGCGACCGGTTCACTCACAGCGTGACGGCGGCTCGCGCGCTGTGCGTCACCGGTGAGTACCGTTGAGGACATGGCTGACCTGCCTTTCGGGTTCTCTTCCGGACGACGACCCGGACCGCGACAAGCGCCCGGAGAACGACCCCGATCCCGGCTCCGGCTCGGGATCTGCGGACCCGTTTGGTCTCGGCGGACTCGGCGGTGAGTTCAACATGGCCGATCTGGGCCAGATCTTCACCCAACTCGGGCAGATGTTCAGCGGCGCCGGTTCGGCCATGGCCGGCGATCAGGCCTCCGGTCCGGTGAACTACGAGCTGGCCCGGCGGCTGGCGTCGAGTTCGATCGGATTCGTGGCGCCGATCCCGGCCGCCACCAACGACGCGATCCGCGACGCCGTGCACCTCGCCGAGACCTGGCTGGACGGGGTGACCGCGTTGCCGGCGGGCACCACCAGAACGGTCGCCTGGACCCCCACCGACTGGGTGGACAACACCCTGGAGACCTGGAAACGACTGTGCGATCCGATGGCTCAGCAGATCGCGACGGTGTGGGCGGCGGCGTTGCCCGAAGAGGCCAAGAACATGGCCGGTCCGCTGATGTCGATGATGTCGCAGATGGGCGGCATGGCATTCGGCTCGCAGCTGGGCCAGGCGTTGGCCCGGTTGTCCAAAGAAGTACTGACATCGACCGACATCGGTTTACCCTTGGGGCCCAAGGGAATTGCCGCACTGCTGCCGGAGGCCATCGAGTCCTTCGCCGCCGGGCTCGAGCAATCCCGCAGCGAGATCGTCACCTTTCTGGCGGCTCGTGAGGCCGCCCATCACCGGCTGTTCAGTCACGTGCCGTGGCTGAACAGCCAGCTGCTCGGCGCCGTCGAGGCCTACGCCAAGGGCATGAAAATCGACATGCAGGGCATCGAGGAGTTGGCGCGTGACTTCAACCCGGCCTCGCTGAACGACCCGGCCGCCATGGAGCAGCTGTTGACCCAGGGGGTGTTCGAGCCCAAGGCCACGCCGGAGCAGACCCAGGCGCTGGAACGGCTCGAGACCCTGCTGGCCCTGATCGAGGGCTGGGTGCAGACGGTGGTGACCGCCGCGCTGGGCGACCGTATCCCCGGCGCGGCCGCCCTCGGCGAGACGCTGCGCCGCCGTCGGGCCACCGGCGGACCGGCCGAGCAGACCTTCGCCACCCTGGTCGGCCTCGAGCTGCGACCCCGCAAGCTGCGGGAGGCCGCTGCGCTGTGGGACCGGCTGACCCAGGCCGTCGGTGTCGACGCCCGCGATGCGGTCTGGCAGCATCCCGATCTGCTGCCCGAGACCGAAGACCTCGACGACCCGGCCGCGTTCATCGACCGGGCCATCGGCGGCGACACCAGCGGAATCGATGAGGCGATCGCCGAGTTCGAGCGGGGCACCGATCCCGACGGCGGCGCTGGCGCTGTGGATAGCTGAGCCGGCCGTCGCGCCCTGCCGTGGCACAGTGCCAGCATGGCGCAGCCTAAGCCGCCTATCTCGGCACTGTATGCGCTGGACCCGGCTCTGCCGGTGCTACTGCGCCCGGACGGTGCTGTTCAGGTGGGCTGGAGTCCGCGCCGCGCCGTGCTGATCCGCCCGCCGAGCGGCTTGAATCCCGCCGGCCTGGCCACACTGCTGCGGACGATGCATTCCCCGGTGCCGATGAGCGAGCTACAACGCCAAGCCGATGGCGTGGCCGCCGGTGAGCTTGGCGAGCTGGTCAGGAAGCTGGTAGCGGCCGGGGTGGCCACCCGCGGCCGTCGGCAGCGGCCGGTCCGATCGGCGTCGATCCGCGTGCACGGACGCGGTCCGCTGTCACAACTGCTCATCGAGTCGCTGCGCTGCTCGGGTTCCCGGGTCAAGCACAGCAGCCAACCCCACGCCGCGGTGACGTCCGCCGAAGCCGACCTGGTGGTGCTGGCCGACAACCTGGTCACCGACCCGCGGATGCTGCGCGACCTGCACAGCCAGCGGGTTGCTCACCTCGCGGTCCGGGTCCGCGACGGCACTGGCCTGGTCGGTCCGCTGGTCATCCCCGGTGTCACCAGCTGTTTGGGGTGTGCCGATCTGCACCGCAGGGACCGCGACGCGGCGTGGCCAGCTGTCGCCGCACAGCTGCGCGACACCGTCGGGGTAGCCGATCGCGCGACCCTGCTGGCGACCGCGGCGTTGGCGTTGAGCCAGGTCAACCGGGTGATCGGCGCGGTCCGTGGATCGCAGGCGAAGGGCGATTCCGGGTCTGAGCCGGAGCCGCCGGCGGCACTGAACGCCACCCTGGAGTTCGACGTCCACGCCGGCTCGATCGTGGCGCGGCACTGGCCGCGGCATCCACTGTGTTCCTGCTGATAGCGCTTGTTGCCAGATCGATGCGGGCACATCCCACTGAAACCCCAATTGGGATAAAAGCTAATCGACGGTCCACCGTCGAAAGAGACTTAAACATCGAGTTGGCTATCATCGGACGACACGATTTCATCTCGATACATAAAGACGCCGGCAAAAAGCATGAGAACCAACCACGCCACATACACAAACGCGGATAGCTTCCACGCGAAGTCAGTATGGACTGCGAACGACACCAATTGGTAGGCAAGTCCCACCGTTCCTAAAGCGACAATGGGCCAGCTCCATCGCTGATGCAGCGGCAAAGCTGCCAGTCCGAAAGCGATAATAGCCAGATAGATAGGGACGCTGAGACATCGCCACGCCGTAAAGTGGTCATACCAGTAGGAGGGGCTCGAGAGCATGGCCAATAGCCCCACGCATGCGGCGAGAATTATTACGATGCTCGCAACCCTGCCTGTTGTAATAATGGGCTTACCGCTTGCGACATGCGTAAGGATATTTGTCGCTAAGGCCAGAGCCAGTCCCAGAATGCCCCACTCGATATTCAACGCGACTGGCGCCAACCAGGGATTCGCCCAGAACAACCGAAACGGGTACCACACCGACCAGTACCGGTCCCCCGATAAAGCTGCCTCGGCGGCCACGAAGAACACAAGACTAACGGCCGCGTAACCAACGATGAGCCCCCCGGGAACCTTCAAGCGGACGCTCGTGCGCTTCGTTGCGGCCGCGGATCTATCAGGACGAGCTGTCCGCTCCTTCTTTTGCGGGGAGACAGTTAACTTTTCTGCTGTCGTTCCGAGGTGCGGCGTCGTGTCGATGCGAGGTTCGGGGATTCCGGTCGTCGCATCGACCTTGACGCTGGTGTCCTGACTGTCGTGTGGGAGGGGTGAACTGGTCGAGATGTGGGGCGTGCCGGCGACGTCGCCGGCGGTGAGGTTGCGCGGCTGGGAATCGGATTCGGGGTGCGAGTCGGAGTCGATGGCCGCCAAGACCGTGTCCACCTCGGTTCGTGTCCGGTAGGTGACATCTTCGCGGTCCCGCAACTTGTTCAGCAGCATCGCGATGTCCTTGCGTGCCGCGTCGTGCTCGCCGTCCTCGCGTAACCCCAATTGGAGCTGGGCGACCAGCGCGGCCTGCTCCGGCGGGCTGAGATAGTTAGGACTTGAAATCGTGTGATATAGCCGGATCAGGTATTCGAACGGCACCAGTGGTTCGCCGGGCAGCGGTGAGGGCAGCGGTTGGCGCTGCGCTCGCGCTCGATTCAGCGCCGTTATCACCTGCATGCCGGCCTTAGGGGTGGGGTTTCGATAGTCGAGCGTTTGCACCGTCGCCAGCGGATTGAGCTGCATGCTGTCGACCAGGCCGACCTGAACCGGGAGAATCGGCAAACCGAGGTCCTGGGCGTAGCGCAATTCGGCCTGACACGGCTTGGACTGGATGGAGTTTTGCGACAACGCAAAGACGAATACCTCGCAGCCGCGGATCTGTTCGAGAATTGCACGCCACCACGCGTCGCCACCGCCGAGTCGCTGATCCAGCCACACCTGCTCGCCAGCGTCTTGCAGATCCTGGCTGAGACTCTTAACCGCGTCCTTGTCGCGGCTGGAGTAGCTAACGAACACACCCACGATGCGCTCCCTCGAAAACAGGCTGATCGCGACTGCAATGCATAGGCAGCATACGCGTGGCTCGACGTCTGCAGGGGATGTCTCAGCAGGTCCGTGGGCTGACGATGTCGCAGTCAGTGTCCGCGCCCGGCACCACTTTCTTCTAAGTTCAGCGGATATTTTCCGGCTCTAGGCAACCCAATGCCAACCTCCCTGACAGCCGTTGTTGCCAGATCGATGCGGGCAACCGCCTGACCGTCATGGATGATGGTTACGTGTCAGAGATCAAACGTAAGGGCGCTGCGCGCAACGCGAAGCTGGCCAGCATTCCGGTCGGCTTCGCCGGCCGGGCGGCGCTCGGGTTCGGCAAGCGGCTGACCGGCAAGTCGAAAGACGAGGTCAACGCCGAACTGATGGAGAAGGCAGCCAACCAGCTGTTCACCGTCCTCGGCGAGCTCAAGGGCGGCGCGATGAAGGTCGGCCAGGCACTGTCGGTGATGGAGGCCGCGATTCCCGACGAGTTCGGCGAACCATACCGGGAAGCGTTGACCAAACTGCAAAAAGACGCGCCGCCGCTGCCCGCCGCGAAAGTGCACCGGGTGCTCGACGCACAGCTCGGCACCAAATGGCGCCAACGGTTCTCCGACTTCAACGACACACCGGTGGCGTCGGCCAGCATCGGGCAGGTGCACAAGGCGGTGTGGTCGGACGGTCGCGAGGTGGCCGTCAAAATCCAGTACCCCGGCGCCGACGAGGCGCTGCGCGCCGACCTGAAGACCATGCAGCGCATGGTCGGAGTGGTCAAGCAGCTCGCTCCGGGCGCCGACGTGCAGGGTATCGTCGACGAGCTGATCGAGCGCACCGAGATGGAGCTGGACTATCGGCTGGAGGCCGACAACCAGCGCGCGTTCGCCAAAGCGTATGAAGGCCACCCGCACTTCCTGATCCCGCACATCGTGGCGAGCGCCCCGAAAGTCGTGATCCAGGAGTGGATCGATGGCACGCACATGGCAGAGATCATCCGGCACGGCACGGTCGAACAACGCGACCTGATGGGTGCTCGCCTGCTCGAGCTCACCTTCGACGCGCCGCGCCGGCTGGAGATGATGCACGGCGACGCCCACCCCGGCAACTTCATGCTGCTGCCCGACGGCCGGATGGGGGTCATCGACTTCGGCGCGGTGGCACCGCTGCCCGGCGGCTTCCCCATCGAGCTCGGCATGACGATCCGGCTGGCCCGCGAAAAGAACTACGACCTGTTGTTGCCGACGATGGAAAAGGTCGGCTTCATTCAGAAAGGCCAGCAGGTGTCCGTGCGCGACATCGACGAGATGCTGCGCCAGTACGTCGAACCCGTGGAAGTCGAGGTCTTCCACTACACGCGTAAATGGCTGCAGCGCATGACGGTCGGTCAGATCGACCGGTCGGTGTCACAGATCAAAACAGCCCGGCAGATGGACTTGCCGCCCAAGCTGGCGATCCCGATGCGGGTGATCGCGTCGGTGGCCGCGATTCTGTGCCAGCTGGACGCGCACGTGCCGATCAAGGCGCTGTCGGAGGAGTTGATTCCCGGCTTCGCCGAACCCGACACGGCCGTCATCTGAGCCAAGCGGCGATCGCAAGCGCGGCCAAGCCGGGCGCAGCGGGTCGCCGCGCGACAACTAAGCGGCGATCGAACCTTTGCGCGGACGTCCGCGCGGCCGCTTGCGGTTCACGATGCAGCCGCGGTCGAGGATCTCCCCACCCCACACCCCCCACGGCTCTTCGCGTTGCAGCGCCGCGGCCAAGCATTCGCTTCGAATCGGACAGTCGGCGCACAACGCCTTGGCGCGCTCCAGATCAGCCGGGCTGTCGGCGAACCACAGGTCGGGATCGCCGACGTGACAAGGCAACTCGGGCTGCTGATCGTCGGGGACTGTCGAGGTCGACATGTCCGGTTCACCTGCTTCCTGGTCTGGCGGCGGTCTTGCGGGAGATCCGAACCAGGTGATGGGCTGTCGACCCAAAAACTGTGGCCACGGATCCTGGTGACTTCGGGTCCGTGGCCATTTGGCGAGATAGTGGGCTTTACCTAGGTAGAGCCTCGATCCACGGACGCGTCGGTCGCGGCGGCGTTACGGCGCTTACGCGCCGCGGCCAAGGCGGCCGCCGCTACGGCATGGGCAGCATGGTGGGAGCCAGTGTTGCCAGCCGCAACTACGGGCGATACTCGAAACGCGCTCATCGTGATCATCGTGGCTCCCTCCTTTCGTCTGGTGCTGCCGCCGGGCATGCAAAAACCCGACAGTTGCGGTTCGAGGCTAGATCGTAGCAACCTGATCCGGCAAGCGATTTTCTGACCTGCATGTTTAGCCTCGACTGCGCACGAGCTCCAACACGTCCGGGCCGAACTGCTCGAGCTTGCGGGCGCCGATACCGGGTATCGCGACCAGCGCGGCGTCGTCGGCGGGCAGCAGTTCGGCGATCGCGATCAGCGTGTTGTCGGTGAACACCACATATGCGGGCACCTTCAGATCCTTGGCGGTGCGCAGCCGCCAGTCCTTGAGCTGCAGCAACAGCTCGTCGTCGATATCGGCAGCGCAGGTCTCACAGCGGCGCAGCATGATCGCCGCCGGTGTGGTCAGCTGGTTGTTGCAGATCCGGCAGCGCTGTGCGGCGCCGCGATTTCGGCGCGGCCGGCTCGGGGTGGGGTCGGATTGCGTCTGCGGGGAGAGGCCGTTGAGAAACCGGGACGGCTTGCGGCTCTGCCGTCCGCCCGGGTTTCGGGACAGCGACCAGCTGAGCGCCAAATGCATTCGGGCCCTGGTGATTCCGACGTAGAGCAGTCGGCGTTCCTCTTCGACGGCTTCGCTTTCAGCGCCGTGGGCCAACGCATGCGAGATCGGCAGCGTGCCGTCGGTCAACCCGACCAGGAACACCGCATCCCACTCCAGGCCTTTGGCGGCGTGCAGCGAGGCCAAGGTGACACCCTGCACCACCGGCGGGTGGCGCGAGTCGGCACGGGTCCGCAGCTCGGCCAGCAGACCGGGCAGGTCCAGCTGCGGGCGGTGCGCCACCTCTTCGTCGACCAGTTCGGCCAACGCCGAAAGCGCCTCCCAGCGCTCCCGGGCCCGGGTCCCTGTCGGCTGTTCGGCCGTCAGACCCAGTGGTTCGAGCAGCTCCCGCACCACATCGGGCAGCGCGCCGTCGCCGCCGGTGGCGCGGCCTGCAGCCCGCTGTAAGACCAGCAGGGCCTGGCGGATTTCCTGGCGACTGAAAAAGCCCTCGCCGCCGCGGACCTGATAGGGAATGCCGGCCTCTGTCAACGCCTCTTCGTAGACCTCGGACTGCGCGTTGATCCGGTACAGCACCGCGATCTCGGCAGGCGGGGTGCCCGATTCGACGAGCCGCGTGATCGACGCCGCCACCGCGGCGGCTTCGGCGACTTCGTCGGGATGTTCCCGAAACGACGGAACCGGCCCCGGGTCGCGCTGACCGACCAGATGCAGCTTGCTGCCGGCCACCCGGCCGCGGGCGGCGGCGATCACCCGGTTGGCCAGCGAGACCACCTGCGGTGTCGACCGGTAATCGCGTTCCAGGCGCACCACCGTGGCCTCCGGGAACCGCCGCGAGAACTCGAGCAGGTAACGCGGCGAGGCTCCGGTGAACGAATAGATGGTTTGGTTGGCGTCGCCGACGACGGTCAGGTCGTCCCGGTCCCCCAGCCACGCCGACAGCACGCGCTGCTGCAGCGGCGTCACGTCCTGGTATTCGTCGACGACGAAGCAGCGGTAGCGGTCCCGGAACTCCTCGGCGACCGCGGCGTCGTCCTCGATCGCGGCCGCGGTGTGCAGCAGCAGGTCGTCGAAGTCGAGCAGCGCAACACCGTCACCGCGGGACTTCAGCGACTCGTAGGCCGCATACACGGTCGGCGACCTTGCGCGGCGTCCAGCGGAACGTCGCGACCGGCGGCGGCCACCGCCTCCGGATACTGCTCCGGGGAGATCAGCGACGCCTTGGCCCATTCGATCTCACCGGCCACGTCGCGGACGTCGTCGGTGCTCAGCTGCAAGCCGGGCGCTGTTCGCGCCGCGCGCGACGACGGCGAACTTGCTGTCCAGCAACTGCCAGCCGGTGTCGCCGACCACCCGCGGCCAGAAATACCGCAGCTGTCGGTGCGCCGCGGCGTGAAACGTCAACGCCTGCACCGCGCCGACGCCGGCGCTGGCTGCGCGGCGGCGCCCAATGCCCGCAACCGAGTTCGCATCTCACCGGCCGCACGCTGGGTGAACGTCACCGCCAGCACCTGGCCCGCGGCCACGTGTCCGGTGGCGACGAGTTGGGCGATGCGGTGGGTGATGGTGCGGGTCTTGCCGGTTCCCGCGCCGGCAAGCACGCAGACCGGTCCGCGCGGAGCCAGCACGGCCTCGCGCTGTTCATCGTCGAGGTCGGCAATCAAGGGGTCTGCGATCACCGGCATGGCGTCCATCTTGGCAGTGGTCGCTGACAAACGTCGGGCAGCGCCACGCCGCCGGCATAACAAGGACGCACGTTATGTTTGACCGACTATGAGCTAACGCTTCGCTGACCATGTACACCACGCACATGGTGCGGCTACTGCCATCGGCTCAAGACCGTGCTGAAGGCCGCCGGGCATCGCCTACGACGAGGTCGACATCGAGCAGGACCCCGCGGCGGCGGAGTTCGTCGGCTCGGTCAACGGCGGCAACCACGCGGTTCCGACGCTGAAGTTCGCCGACGGCTCGACGCTGACCAACCCGGGCGCCAACGAGATCAAGGCGAAGCTCGCTGCAGCTGGCCGGCTAAGGCCGCTCGCCCGGCTAGAGCCGGCTGCTCAGCCCGTCTCGGCCCAGGATTCGATGATCACCCGCGCGATCGACATCGAGCCGGGCAGCAGCAGCTTGGCGTTCTCGGCGCTGCTCCAGTCGCCGAGGGCCAGCGCGGCGCGCACCTCGTCACGGGTGAACCACGCGGCCTCGGCGATCTCCCCGTCGTTGAAGGAGAACTCCTGATCGGGATCGCCGATCGCATGGAAGCCGACCATCAGCGAGCGCGGGAACGGCCACGGCTGGCTGCCCAGGTAGCGCACATCGCGGACGGTCAGCCCGATCTCCTCGCGGATCTCGCGCACCACGCAGGTTTCGAACGACTCGCCGGCCTCGACGAATCCGGCCAGCAGCGAGAACATCCGCGCCGGCCACACCGTCTGACGGGCCAGCACCGCGCGGTCGCCGCCGTCGTGCACCAGGCAGATCACGGCCGGGTCGATGCGCGGAAATTCCTCGTGGCCGGTGACCGGGTTGACCCGGGCCCAGCCGGCTCGGATCGGTTTGGTGGGCGAGCCGTCCAGTGAGCTGAATCGGGCGCTGGCATGCCAGTTCAGCAGTGCGGCGGCCGACGACACCAGCTGCGCGCCGACGTCGTCGAAGAGCTGGCCGCCCCGTCGCAGGTCGGCCACCTCGGCTTGCAGGTCGGGATCGTCGGGTGCTTCCAGCGGACCCCGCACCGCCCAGACATGCCGGCCATCCTCGAGCCGGCCCAGGAACACCGCGTCCGGCGGCGGCTTGTCGGCGAAGCGCCTTCGCCGTGCCCAGCACCACCCGGCCGCCGGCGACCATCACCTGATTGCGCGAGTCCAGCCGCAGCAGGGCCGCTTCGGCCCAGCCGGCGGCGGCCGCGTCGACGTCGGTGCGCACCTGGTCGGCGCGGTCGGCGCCGATCCGGGACAGCAACGGCACGCTTGTACGCAAGTCCGGAAGCTCCACCGGTCGAGCGCTCAGCTCGCCCTTCGCGCACTGCTGCGGACATAGAGCAGCCGGTCGCCGGCCTCGATGGCGTCGACCTCGGGTGCGTCGACCCGCAGCAGCTGGCCGTCGCGAACCACGCCGAGCACGATGTCGGACAGATGCCGCGGCGAACCGCCGACCTCGGCCTGGCTCAACGTCGCGCTCGGCGATGGCGAAGTCCCTCGGCCGGCGTCAGCAGATCGTCGATCATCTCCACGACGCTGGGCGTTGTGGTGGCCATGCCGAGCAGCCGGCCGGCGGTCTCGGAGGAGACGACCACCGAGTCGGCGCCGGATTGCTGCAGCAGGTGCTGGTTTTCCGCCTCGCGAATCGACGCCACGATCTTGGCTTCGGGCGCGATCTCGCGGGCGGTCAGGGTGACCAGCACCGCGGTCGTCGTCGCGGCTGGTGGCGACGATGATCGCCGACGCGTGCTGGGCGGCGGCCAGCCGCAGCACATCGGATCTGGTGGCGTCGCCGTGCACGGTGACCAGGCCGGCGGCGCTGGCGCGGTCGAGCGACGGCCTGGTCGGTGTCGACGACGACGACCTCGCGGCGGCGATCTCGTCGTCGAGGATCGCGGCAACGGCGGATTTGCCCTTGGTGCCGTATCCGACGACGACGGTGTGGTTGCGCACTCTGCTCCTCCAACGCTGAATCTTCCACGCTTGCCGGGACCGCTCGGTGAGCACTTGCAGTGTGGTGCCGACCAACACGACAAGGAACAGGATCCGCAACGGCGTGATGACCAGGATGTTGATCAGGCGGGCGAATTCGGTGTACGGGGTGAGATCGCCGTAGCCGACGGTCGTCAGCGAGACCGTCGCGAAGTACACGCAGTCGATAAACGACAGCGGCACCCCGCGCACGTCGGTGTATCCGTCGCGGCCCAGGTAGACGATGATCACCGCGACCAATAACGCGATCAGCGCGACCGCGACGCGCTGCCAGATCGCGCGGACCGGGCCGACATCCGCCTCCGGAACGCGCAGCAAGCCGACCAGCGCATAGTCGGGCAGTGCGGTCAGCGTCTCGTCGAGACCCCTTCGCCGCCAGCTAACTCTGGGCACAGTTCATCGCTCGACCCGGCGCACGACACAATGTAACCATGACCGCCATCACACCAACCGCTCACCGTGACGCCAGCCAGGCAGGCCGCGTACCGCATCGCGGCGCTGCTGCTCGGCGATCGGCACCGTGCACTTCCTGGCGCCGAAACCGTTCGACGACGATCATCCCCGCCGAGTTGCCCGGAAGTCCGCGGTTCTACACCTACGCGTCCGGCGTCGCCGAGGTCGGCATCGGTGCGCTGCTGCTGGCCCCGACGCACTCGGCGGTTGGCCGCGTTGGCGGCTGCCGCGCTGTTCGTCGCGGTCTTCCCTGGCAATCTCAACATGGTCCGGCTGTGGTGGGACAAGCCATGGCCGATGCGCATCGTCGCTCTGGCCCGGCTGCCGCTGCAGATTCCGATGATCACCGCGGCGCTCAAGGTCAGCCGCAACGCCTAACGCTGCCCCGGCTCGGCCAGAAGCTTCGCCAGCTCGTCCGGTTCCGGCAGTGCGTCGGGGACAACAGTGACGCCGCCGCGCACGTAGTGGAAAGCTGTGCGCACCAACGATTCCGGGCACCCGTGTAAGCGCAGCCCAGGCCAGCCGGTAGACGCCGAGCTGGATAGCGGCATGTCGAGCGCGCTTCCGGGCCGTGCGGCGGCTCGCCGGTCTTCCAGTCCACCACGGTCACGCCGCCATCCGGGTCAGCGAACACCGCGTCGATGCGGCCGCGGACCACGGTGCTGCCGATGGCCATCTCGAAGGGCACCTCGACGTCGACCGGCGTGCGGGCAGCCCACGGCGAGGCGAGGAAGGCCGCCTGCAATGCGGCCAGCTCATCGGCGTCGCGCTGCGCAGTGTCGGTGTCCGCCGCACCGGGCAGATCGCCGAGGTCGAACAGCCGCTCGGCGCCGTAGAATCGCTGAACCCACTCGTGAAATGCGTTGCCCAGCAAGGCATGCGGTTCTGGCCGTGTCGGCAGCCGACGCATCAGCCGCTGCACGGCGTGCTCTGGCTCGCGGGCCAGGTCCACCAGGGCGCTCACCGACAATTGGCTGGGCAACGTCTGCGCCGGCGGGCGCGTGGCACGGGCGCGCTCGTCGAGCAGCGCGTCGACGTCGGCCGCCCAGCCTTCGGTGTCGGTGTCGGCGTCGGTCGTCGGCGCCGGTGCGTCCGCCGACATCGCCGCAGCGACCAGCGCCGCCCCGCGCTGCACGTCGGCTCCTCGGCCGTCCAGCGGGTCGGCGGGCCATATCGCCTCATGAATGCTGTCGCGCAACGGGTTTCGGTCGCCGTCAGCCGGGGCCGGTGTCCACTGCTCGATCACACCGCATGCCTCACCGGCAGCCGCCGACTGGTCGATGATGTCTTTGAGCTCGTTCAGAAAATCCGACGGGCCGCGCGGCTTGATCCCGGTGGCGCCCCAATGGTGGCCGGACAACAGCAGGGTATCCTCGGCGCGAGTGATGGCCACGTAGAGCAGCCTGCGTTCCTCGTCGAGGCGACGTTGTTCAAGTTGGCGACGGTGCGCGGATATCTTGTCCGACAGTTGCTTTCGATCGGTCACGTCCGACGTGTCCAGTACGGGCACGCCGTGCACGCCCCCAGACGCGCGGTCGCCGCGCAGCAGCGGCGGAAGGTCGGCGGCGTCGGTGAGCCAGGTGCGAGCCTGCGCGGTCGACGGGAACACCCCGGCCGACAGGTGCGGCACGGCGACCACCTGCCATTCCAAACCCTTTGCGGCGTGCACGGTCAGCACCTGCACCCGATTCTGGGCGACGACGATTTGGGCCGGTGCCAATCCGTTCTCGACGACTGCGGCGGCGTCGAGGTAGGCGAGCAGACTGCCGAGGGATGCCCCGGCCGTCGCCTCGGCGAAGCGGCTGACCACGTCGGCGAAGGTGTCGAGCTGCTCGGTGCCCGCCCAGCCCGCACGGTGGGCAGCGCCGCACGGACCTCGCAGTCGACACCCAGCAGCCGGCGCACCTCGGCGACCAGGTCGGCAAGTGGATAGCCGAGATGGCCGCGCAGCATGCTCAATTCGTCTGCGAGCGCGACGATGCGCCGATACCCGTCCGCCGAGTAGCCGCTCGCCGGGCCCGGATCAGCGATGGCGTCGGCCAGGCCCACGACGTCGGCCTCCGGCCCGGCCGCCTCGGCGATCCGCTGGGCGGTTTCGCCGGTGCGTGGCGCCTGCCCGCCATCAAGACCCACGGCCTGATGGTGGCGACCCGCTGCGCCCGGCTCCGCCGCGCTTGCGATCGCCACGGCGCGGTGCCACAACGCCGCGATGTCGCGGGCCGCGAGCCGCCACCGCGGGCCGGTGAGTACCCGCATTGCGGCGGCGCCGGCGGTCGGGTCGACGACCAGTCGCAGCATCGCGACTACATCGGCGACCTCGGGCACCGACAGCAGCCCGGCCAGCCCGACCACCTCCACCGGTACGCCGCGGGCGCGCAGCGCGGCGGCGATCGGTGCGGCATCGGCGTTACGCCGCACCAGGATCGCGGCGGTCGGCGGCGCAACGCCGTCGACGGCGGCCTGTTCATAGCGCCGGTGCAGATGATCGGCGACCCACTCCCGTTCGGCCTGCACGTCGGGCAGCAGCGCGGCGCGGACGGTGCCGGGTGCGGCGTCAGGGCGGGAGCGAAGCGCCCGCACCGCCACCGACCTTCGCCGCGCATCCGCCGAGACGGCGTTGGCCACATGCAGGGCCTGCGGCGGGTTGCGCCAGCTGGTTCGCAATTCCAGAACCGGCGCCGGGCTGCCGTCGGGTCGCGGGAAGTCGGTGGTGAACCGGGGCAGATTGGTCGCCGAGGCGCCGCGCCAGCCATAGATGGACTGGATCGGGTCGCCGACGGCGGTCAACGCCAGTTCATCGTCGACGCCGCCGCCGAACAGCGACGACAACAGGATGCGCTGGGCGTATCCGGTGTCTTGGTATTCGTCGAGCAGCACCACCCGGTAGCGGCCGCGCAGTTGCTCACCGACCTGCGGGACCGCCGTCGCCAGCCGCGCGGCGAGGCCATCTGCGCGCCGAAGTCCATCACCTTCTCGGCGCGCATCCGCCGGTGCAACGCGTCGATCAGCGGCACCAGCTCGGTGCGCTCGGCCTGGGTGGCCAGCATCCGAAGCAGCCACTGGCTGGGGCCACGGTCGCGTTGGTAAGCGGCCCGCCGGCAGGGTATGCACCAGCCGTTCGAGCTCGACGTGCGTGTCGCGGAGCTGACCGGTGTCGACCAGATGCTCGGCGAGCTGACCCGACAGCCGCAGCACCATCGAGGTGACCGCGGCCGGGGTTTTTTCGGTGTGCAGCTCTCCGCGATATCCGTTGACGACGTCGAATGCCAGCTGCCACAGCTCAGTCTCGCTGAGCAGCCGGGTGTCGGGTTCGATGAGCTGCACGCGCTCCCCCGCGCCGAGTGACAGCAAACCGTATTCGCGCAGCAGTTGGCCCGCGAAGGCGTGATACGTGCTGACCACCGGCGTCCCAGTGGGTTCGCCGGGCGGCGGCCCCGGCTGGCTGCCGATGGTCAGTCCGGCGCCGCCCAGCCTGGCCAGCCGGGAACGGACCCGCCGCAACAGCTGACCGGCGGCCTTACGGGTGAACGTCAGCCCCAGTACCTGGCCGGGTTCGGCATAACCGTTGGCGACCAGCCACACCACCCGCGCCGCCATCGTCTCGGTTTTCCCGGCACCCGCCCCGGCGATGACCACCAGCGGCCCCGGCGGCGCGGCGATGACTGCCGCCTGCTCTGCGGTGGGCTCGAAAAGGCCAAGCGCGCAGGCCAATTCGGCCGGGCTGTAGCGTGCTGCAACTGATGCGGTCATAGCGCTCCCTCGCCGCCGTGGGCCGGGCAGCTCGGCCGTAGCGGGCAGTGGGTGCAGCCGTCGTTGATCCGGGCGATGAACTGCGGGCCGGCGGTGGCCTCGGCCGCCGCTTTGACCACGTTGCGCCACTCGTCGCGGGCCTCGGGCGTCAACGGGTCCTGCTCGCGTTCGGTCGCACCTGCAGCCCCGCTCTTGCCCAGGTAGAGCAGCCGCCCGCCGCCCGGCTCGTCGCCGTGAGCGACCAGACCCTCGGCCACCGCGAGCTGGTATGCGGCCAGCTGGGCGTGCCGTTGCGCGTCGTCCTTGCTGACTGGTGTCTTGCCGGTCTTGACGTCGACGATGACCAGCCGGCCGGCCGCGTCGCGTTCGATCCGGTCGACCCGGCCGCGCAGCCGCACGCTTGCGCCACCTTGGCCCTCGATGACCCCGTCGACGTCGACCTCGACGCCGACCTCGGTCAGCTCGCTGCGGGTCTGGGCCCGCCAGCCGAGGAACGCCTGGATCATCGCTCGATGCCGGGCCAGCTCATTGGCTGAATACCAACGGGATTCGAAGGGCAGATGCTGCCACGCCCGCTCCAGGGCGGTCAGCAGTTGTGACTCGCTGCCAGCCGGTTCGGCGATCAGCGCATGCAGCACCGAACCGATCGTCGAGCGCAGGTCGCGGGCGTCGGTTCCGCCGTGCCGTTCGGCCAGCCAGCGCAGCGGGCAGTCGGTCAGCGTCTGCAGGCTGGACGGCGTCAGCGTGACCAGGTGCTCGTCTCCACTCCACAACGGCTCGGTGCTGCTGACCGGCGTCATGCCGTACCACCCGGCCGGGTCGGCGCCCGGTACACCCGCTGCGGCCAGCCGCGCCAATTGCGTTGCCGCGCAATCGCGCGACGCGTCGCTCACCGTGCCCTGCGGTGCGCACACCACCCCGCGCAGCCGGCCCACCACCGCGGCGGCCGACAGCACCCGCGGCGCCGCGACCGGTTGCCGTGCACCGTCGCTGCCGGTGGCCCATTGGGCGATCTCGGCGAAGAACGGCGACGGCAAGGCGGCATCGCTGCCGTTGCCTGTTTCGCCGTCCTCCCCATCAATGGCCGTCACCAGCAACCGCGTGCGAGCCCGGCCCATCGCTGCCACCAGCAGCCGCCGCTCCTCGGCCAGCAGCGGTGCCCGCATCGAGGCGTTCTCGGCGACCCCGTCGAGGACGTCCAGCAGCCGCTGCGTGCCGAGCACGCCGCCGCGCGGAATGGTGTTGGGCCACAACCCTTCCTGTAGACCGGCGATGACGACCAGGTCCCATTCGTGGCCCAGCGCCGCGTGCGCGCTGAGCACCGCGACCTGCTCGGCTCCGGCCGCGGGCTCGGCGGCGATGGCGGGCATGTGCAGCGCGCCCAGGTGGTCGATCAACGCCGGCAACGACGCGCCGGCGGTGCGCGACAGGTATCGGTCGGTGGCGTCGAACAGTGCCGTCACCGCGTCGAGGTCCCGGCCGGCCTGAGCGCCAGACGGTCCGCCACGCTCACACGCCGCCAGCCAACGACGCTGCAGGCCCGAGCGGTGCCATGCCGCCCACAACGTGTAGCGCGGGTCCTCGCCGCGCGAGTCGGCGCGGGCAGCGGCGTCCAGCACCGCGCGCACCCGTCGCAGCGGCCGGGCCTGGGTGCCGGTGACCCTGTCACTACTCAGGGCCGCCACCAGCAGGTCGCCGAATTCCTTTGGCGGCCCGGCTATGTCGGCGCGGCGTAGCGCCCGCCGCAGCTGGCGAAGCGAAACCGGATCGACTCGGCCGATCGGCCCGGTCAGCAGCGTGAGCGCATGATCGCCGTTCAGCCCGTCGGCCGTGGCGGCCAACACCGTCAGCAACGCCTGTGCGGCGGGCTGTTCGGCCAGCGACCCCGAAACCGCCGGCGGGGCGACCGGAACGCCGGCTCGCGCCAACGCGTGCGATAGCCCGGCGGCGGCACGCGGCACCGACCGGACGATGACCGCCATCTGCGACCACGGCACCCCGTCAACGAGGTGCGCGCGTCGCAACGCATCGGCGATCAGCGCCGCCTCCGCGCTCGCGGACGCCGCCAGCCGCACGTGCACCGATCCGGAATCGTCTCCGATGCCCTCGATTTCGCAGCCGCCGGCGAGTCGGCCGGCGATGCCTGACACTGCCCGCGCCACTGCGGGAGCGCAGCGGTGCGACGTGGTCAGCGCCACCGACGGCGTGCCATCACCCAGCAGCGCCGCCGGCTCGGCGCCGCGGAAGCCGAACACCGCCTGAGCAGGGTCACCGGCGAGCAGCGTCACATCCGCACCGGCGGCCAGCACCCGCACCAGCAGAGCGGCCTGCGGGTCGAGTTGCTGGGCGTCGTCAACCAGCAGAACGCCGACCCGGGCGCGCTCGGCGGCCAGCAGCTCCGGGTCGACCGCGAACGCTTCGAGAGCAGCGCCGACCAGCTCGGCGGCCCCGACTGCCGGCGTGGTCGCCTGCGGAGCAGCCGTCCCGACGGCAGCGCGCAGCAGCATCACCTGCTCGTACCGGTGCGCGAACCGGCCTGCGGCCGCCCATTCCGGCCGACCGTGCAGCCGGCCCAGCCGCTGCAGCTGCTGAGGATCCACGCCGCGTTCGGCGCAGCGGGTCAGCAGCTCACGCAGTTCGGCGGCGAACCCCTCGGTGCCCAGGGCGGCCCGCAATTCAGCCGGCCACGCGGCCGGGCCGTCCTCGATCTCGCCGGCCAGCAGTTCGGCGATGATTGCGTCCTGTTCGGCAGAGGTGACCAACCGCGGCGGTGGGCCGCCGGCGCGCTGCGCAGCCAGCCGCAGCACGGCGAACGCGTAGCTGTGCACGCTGCGTACCAGTGGCTCCCGGATCACGGCGCGGCAGGCACCGAGCTGCTGCGAGCGCAACAACGTCGTCGTCAGTGCACTGCGCGCCTGCGCCCCGATCCGGCCCGAACCCGTCAGCAGCAGCACCGATTCCGGATCGGCCCCCGCGGCGATGCGCGCAGCCGCGGCGTCGATCAACAAGCTGCTCTTGCCGGTTCCCGGACCGCCCAGTACCCGCACCACGCCGCGCAGACCGGGATCCAGCACCGCGCGCGCCTCGGGACCCCAGCGGAAAGACATAGCGGCATGACACCACGGGGGTCTGACAAGTCCGCCCGGCCGACAGTGGGCGGACGTCGAACTGGCACCATCAACGCGTGACCCGGCTGCACGTGCACCGCTTCGGCCCCTCCGGCCCCGTGCGGCTGCTGGCGATCCACGGGCTGACCGGGCACGGGAAACGCTGGCAGCCGCTGGCGGATCAGCACCTGGCCGAGATCGCCGTTGCCGCACCCGATCTGATCGGGCACGGCAGGTCGTCGTGGGCGGCACCGTGGACGATCGATGCCAATGTCGCCGCATTGACCGCGCTGCTCGAGCAGCAGGCCGACGGCCCCGTCGTAGTGGTCGCGCACTCGTTCGGTAGTGCGGTCGCGCTGCACCTGGCCGCCACATACCCCGATCGGGTGGCCGCACTGGTGCTGCTCGACCCCGCGATCGGCTTGGACGGCGAGTGGATGCGGGAGATCGCCGATGCCATGCTGGCTTCCCCGGACTACCCGGACGCCGCGGAGGCCCGCGCCGAGAAGGCCACCGGCGCCTGGGCGGATGTGGATCCGGCCGTGCTCGACGCCGACCTCGACGAGCACCTCGTCGCGCTGCCGAACGGGCGTTATGGTTGGCGCATCAGCCTGCCCGCGATGATGTCGTACTGGAGTGAGTTGGCCCGCGATATTGTGTTGCCGCCCAACGGAATTGGCACGACGTTGGTGCGGGCCGCGTGGACGTCGCCGTCCGTATGTCAACGACCAGCTGATCGTCGGCCTGCAGGAGCGACTGGGCGCTGATTTTCGGCTGCTCGATTTCGAGTGCGATCACATGGTGGCCGAGGCCAGGCCGGCCGAGGTCGCCGCGCTGATCCGGGAACGGATGTCCTGATCGTGGCGCCGGTGACCGACGAGCAGGTCGAGCGGGTGCGCGCGCTGGTTGCCTCGATACCGGCCGGCCGAGTCGCCACCTACGGTGATATCGCGGCTGCCGCAGAGCTTTCCAGCCCGCGGATTGTCGGGTGGATCATGCGCACGGACTCCTCGGACCTGCCCTGGCATCGGGTGATCACCGCATCCGGCCGGCCCGCAAGGCATCTGACCACCCGGCAGTTGGAACTGCTTCGAGCAGAAGGGGTTCTGGCCGTCGACGGCAAGGTCGCCCTCGACGAGCGTCCGGCACGAGTTCTAGAGGATCAGCCGCACCAGGGCGGCTGTGCGGGCCAGACCGGGAAAGGCGGCCGCCGTCGAGCGCGGGTGCAGTGCGTGCACCGCGAGCCGGAACATCAACGCGCGCAACAACATCTGCGGCCATTCCGGCAGCGCGTTCCAGCGTTCGATGAGTCCTTCGTCGGCCTCGCCCCACGACAACGCGTCGACGACGACCACGCCCGCCGCCCACGACGCGGGCCGCCAGTACGGGGTGATGTCGGTTATCCCCGGGGCGGCGGCACCCGCGAACAGCACGGTTCCGTAGAGGTCCCCGTCGCACCAGCTGGTTAGGGCTCTTGGTCGGCCGCCGCAGTCCGGCGAGCTGGTTGATCAGCTCGACCGACCGCTGCCCGTCCGCGGTCGGCGAGCGCCGCCCGTGCCGCCGGCGGAATCGACTGCAGCGGCCGTTCCTCCCAGGCGGCGCGGTCCGCGGCGATGAAGACGTCGACGTCGGCCCACGGCGCCGCCGTGGGCCCCTGGGTGAGGAATCGGGGCCGTTCCAGTTTGCCGGTGGCCTCGTGCAGCCGCACCGCCGCGGACACCACCTCGTCGTGCCGGGGCTCGGGTTGACCGGCCACGAAGGTGTCAGCTCGCCAGCCGGAAACCACGTAACGCCCGTCGGTCGACCGCACCGGCCGGGCCAGCCGAACACCGTCGACGAACAGCGTCTCGCGCACCCGCGCGGACCAGGCGGCGCGGGCGTTGTCGGCGACCATCGACAGCACGACTTCGCCGCACCGCCAGCCACCTTCCCAGCTGGCGCCCAACGGTATGGGCCGCACGCCACTCAAACCGAACGCCGCCAGCACATGCTCGGGCGGCGGCTCCACAGTCACGCAATCAGCCTAATCTGGGCCAGCGAACTGTCGGGACTAGACACGATGAGCCGAGTAAGCCCAAAATCCCTCGCCCGCACCGACGGACACACCCCACGCCGCCCCGGGGACAGCCAGCGTCATCGCCGGGTCAGTACATCACCATGTCGGGCTGCATCTGTTCGGCCCATGCCACGATCCCGCCCTGCAGGTGCACCGCGTCGGCAAACCCGGCTTTCTTCAGCGCGGCCAAGGCCTCCGCTGAGCGCACACCTGTCTTGCAATACAGCACCGGCATCCGGTCGCTGCGGCAGCTTGGCCAGACCCTCGCCGGAGTTGATCAGCGACTTCGGAATCAGCTGGGCGCCGTCGATGTGGTTGATGTCCCACTCCGCCGGCTCGCGCACGTCGATCAGGGCCACCTTCTTGCCGGACTCCAGCAACTCCCGCAGTTCGCGCGGGGTGATCGACGGAGTCGGCGCGCCTCGCTCGGACACCACCCCGCAGAATTCCTCGTAGTCGATCAGCTCGGTGATCTTCGGCGTGGCCGGGTCCTTGCGGATCGTGATGGTGCGATAGCTCATCGCCAGCGCGTCGTACACCATCAGCCGGCCCAGCAGCGGCTCGCCGATCCCGGTGACCAGCTTGATCGCCTCGGTGCCCATCACCGACGCGATCGACGCACACAGGATGCCCAGCACACCGCCCTCGGCGCAGGACGGCACCATGCCCGGCGGGGGCGCTTCCGGGTACAGGTCGCGGTAGTTGAGGCCGCGGCCGTCGGGCGCGTCCTCCCAGAACACCGAGACCTGGCCTTCGAACCGGTAGATCGACCCCCATACGTAGGGCTTGTGCGCCAGCACCGCGGCGTCGTTGACCAGATAACGGGTGGCGAAGTTGTCGGTGCCGTCGAGGATCAGGTCGTACTGCTCGAACAGGTCGACGGCGTTGTGCGGTTCCAGCCGCACCTCGTGCAGGCGCACGTGCACCAGCGGGTTGACCTCGGCGATCGAGTCGCGTGCGGACTGCGCCTTGGGTCGGCCGATGTCGGACACGCCGTGGATGATCTGGCGTTGCAGATTGGACTCGTCGACGACGTCGAAGTCGACGATGCCGATGGTGCCGACGCCCGCCGCGGCCAGGTAGAGCAGTGTCGGCGCGCCCAGGCCGCCGGCGCCGATCACCAGCACCCGGGCGTTCTTCAGCCGCTTCTGCCCGTCGACGCCGAAGTCGGGGATGATGAGATGCCGGCTGTAGCGGGCAACCTCGTCGCGGGTCAGCTCGGCGGCCGGCTCGACCAGCGGTGGCAACGACCTGTTTGGCCCAGACACCGGTATCGCCTCGATTCGTCACTGGAGTACGGCCACATCCATCACAGCAGTTGCCCGGCGAACGGCAAACAGCCGGCAAGGCTTCCCGCCGGGCTGCGCGGTCTGCGTCGTCGCCGAGCTAGGCGATCGGGTAGGGCCAGGGATTGAACCGGCAGGTCTTGCCGTCGGGCTTGACCCACTCCGGGTCGAACTTCGCGGCGTCGTCGTTGGCAGGTCGAGAAGGTCTGCTGCATCATGATCGGCGCCAGACCGCCCTGCTTGTCGCAGGGCTCGTGGCGCAGATAGCCGATGGCGTGGCCGACCTCGTGGTTGATCAGGTACTGCCGGTAGGAGCCGACATCGCCCTGAAAGGACACCGCCCCGCGCACCCAGCGTGCCTCGTTGATGAAGACCCGCGGTTGCGCCTCGGCGCCGTAGGACGGGTTGTAGCAGGACGTCTCCAGCGGGAATTCGTAGCCGCAGCCCTCCCGCACGGTCATCGGCGAGCTCAGCGAGACTCGGATGTCGGGTTTGCTCTTGTCGGTGCCGTCGATCCTGACGAACGCGAACTGCGGGTTGTGAGTCCAGCTCTTGGGGTTGGCCAGCGTCTGGTCGACCATCCGCGGCGAATGCGTCGTCACCGCCGAACGCGGTGGGATCCATGCCGTTTTCGACCTCGACGGTGTATTTGAAGACTTTGGCGGTGCCCTGGCCGATCTGCGGTGTGCCCCCGGGACGATGTGCCAGGTCTTGTCGCCGCGCTTCGGTGAACGGACCGCCGTTGGGCAGCAGCCCGGTGGGCAGGCTGGCGTCGAACTGGGTCAGACCGCGCGGCGGCGCGTCGATGATCGACGTGCCCACCGCGCCGATTTTCGGCGGACCCTGGACGGGCTCTCCGGAAGCCGGTGCGGGCATGCTGGTCCCGGTGACGGTCTGGTAGAGCACCACCGCGGTGACGGCCACCAGCACCGGCAGCGCGTAGGCCCGCCAGCCGTAGGTGGACACAAAGCGTCCCAGCCAACTCTGCTTGCGCCAGCGGCTGTTGTCCCGATTCGACCGGACCCGCCCTGCGCCCCACGCAAGAGGGTCCCGCTGCGCGCGCAGCGGTTCTCGCCAGTCGTCGCGGAGCACCGGCACCCGGTTGCCCCCGCGCCGCTCCGGGTCGTAGGTCACTGCCCAAGGATGGCACGAGCGCCACAGCGGTCGCTAGCTGGGACTCTCGGCGCGCCCGCGGGTAACGGCGTATCGGACACTGCGGTGCCGACATTCAGGGCGTGGATGGCGATCCCAAAAGCCGGCGAGTAGTAGTGTCGTTGCGATTAGCCGCGCACCGCTACACCGGCGCTCGGACATTCAGACAATCAGATTGAGGACTTGATGAGCGATCTCGCCAACGCCGCCGAAAGGGGTGCGGTCAAGCTGGGCGCAGCAATCGGCCAGCGGAGACGCCGCGACCTCCGCCCGGCGCGGCAACCGGCTGCCCCGTGACGAGCGTCGCGGCCAATTGCTCATCGCCGCCAGCGAGATTTTCGTCGACCGCGGCTACCACGCCGCCGGCATGGACGAGATCGCCGAACGCGCCGGAGTCAGCAAACCCGTTCTCTACCAACACTTTTCAAGCAAGCTCGAGCTGTATCTGGCGGTGCTGCAGCGGCACGTCGAGAACCTGGTGTCCGGCGTGCGGCAGGCACTGCGCACCACCACCGACAACCGGCAACGGTTGCGCTCCGCGGTGCAGGCGTTCTTCGACTTCATCGAGCACGACAGCCAGGGCTACCGGTTGATCTTCGAGAACGACTACGTCACCGAGCCTCAGGTCGCCGCGCAGGTGCGGGTGGCCACCGAATCGTGCATCGACGCGGTTTTCGACCTGATCAGCGCCGACTCCGGCCTGGACCCGCACCGCGCCCGGATGATCGCGGTGGGCCTGGTCGGCAATCAGCGTCGACTGCGCCCGGTACTGGCTGGACACCGATCGGCCGATCTCAAAGGAGGACGCCGTCGACGGCACCGTGCAGTTCGCCTGGGGCGGACTGTCACACGTGCCGCTCACCCGTTCCTAGCCGCGCTGCTGCCGATTCCGAAGCCGACCCGGCGCGAGTCCGCGACACCGATCTCGACGTAGGCGATCTTGGCGGCGTGGACCAGGAAGCGGCGGCCCTTGTCGTCGGTCAGGCTCAGCACGTCGGAATCCTTGGCCAGCGCGGCGTTGACCAATTCTTCGACTTCGCCGGGCGTTTGCGCGCTGCTGAACACCAACTCGCGCGGGCTGTCCGTGATACCGATCTTGACCTCCACGCCGGCCCCTTCCCGTTCGTTCTCTGGTAGTCGTCGGAAATCGTTCTCCAGCAAGCAGGCTAGTGGAACGCCCGGCGACGATGCAGAGCGTATAGCGCTCGCGGAGTAGCCGGGCAGTCCGACCCGGTCTCGGTGCTGAAAGCCGGTCGGCACCAAAGCTTCCGTGCGCCGGTCGAACCGGCCGCCGTTGGCAAATCGTGACCTGACACGCCCGCGGCGCGGGCTCCGGCCGATCGGCCGCATCGATAACATCTGCACCATCAGCACCACGAATTACTTGGATAGCGATATCCAGGACTACCCAGATGACGACACCGTCGACGACATCTACGCCGACGGCGATGACTTCGGCGAGCCCATCGATCAGCGCTGGCGTCCGGTCGCGGCCATCGCCGGTATCGTCTTCGTGCTCGCGGTGATCGCCACGGTCGTGATCGTCAACGGCGGCGACAGCGCCTCGACCTCGGCGACGGTCGTAGTGCCACCGACGCGCAGCGTGAGCGCCATCACCGCGGCTCGTGCCTCCGACCGGTCCACCGCTACCCCGCGAGACGGTGACCACCGTGACGCCGCCGCCGAGAGCAGCCAAACGCCCACCGCCGGCCCGCACCGAGGCGCCGACGGAGGTCCCGCCGCCGGCAGCTGTCCCCTCGGTGCCACCGGACGTGGCTGCCCGCACCTTCGTCTACCGGGTGACCGGGACCAAAGGGCTTCTCGATCTGGTGACCGTCGTCTACACCGACGCTCAGGGCGCGCCCGCAGACCGACTTCAACGTGTCACTGCCGTGGTCGAGAACCGTGGTGATGAACCCGGGGGCGCAGATCAGGTCGGTCGTCGCGACCAGCCTGACCGGTCATCTCAACTGCTCGATCACCGACGGCGCGGGTCAGCCCATCGCGATGCTCGACCAGTAACGCGATGATCGCGACCTGCAACCGCTAAAGGGGGCTAGGCGAGCCCCAGTTCACGCATCCGGTCGTCGTGGGTGCGCTGAAGCCGGTCGAAGAAACCCGCCAGCTGCGCGAGGCCTTCGGTCCGAGACACCACCAGGTCGACCAGTTCATCGTGTTCGGCCAGCACGTACTGGGCCTGCGTAATCGCCTCGCCGAGCAGCCGACGTGACCACAGCGCCAGCCGGCTGCGCTGTCTGCCGCTCTTGGTCACCGCGGCGCGGACCTCGGCGACGACGAACTGGGAATGTCCGGTCTCCGACATCGTCGCGCGCACGACGTCGGCGACCTCATCGGGCAACCCGTCGGCGATCTGCAGATAGAAATCGGCGGCGAGCGAATCACCGACATAGGTCTTGACCAGCGCCTCCAGCCAGGTGCTCGGCGTGGTCAGCCGGTGGTAGCCGTCGAGCGCTGAGGCGTACTTCGAAATCGCCGGCACCACGTCGACGCCGCGGCTCTCCAGGGCGTCGTGCAGCAGCTCGTAGTGCCCCATCTCGGCTGCCGCCATGCTGGCCATCGAGATCCGCCCGCGCAGATCTGGCGCCATCCGCGCCTCTTCGGTCAGCCGGTAGAACGCCGCGACCTCGCCGTAGGCCAACACCGCGAACAATTCGTTGACGCCGGGATGGTCCGCCGGCACTCGGGGGAAGGCGGATCGGGCAGCTCGTCGGCGCCGGCGAAAGCAAGGTCATAGCAATTACTCTAGGCGTCCGTGGCGACCCGCTGCGCCCGGCGCTTCACCGCGCTGGCGACCGCCACGACATGGCAGTCGGGACCGCGATCCCCGGCTACGACGGCCTACCAGCTATGATAATCGGTAGGCAATAGCTGTGGTTCCTCACAGCTGCTGCCGGTGTAATGTGCGTGCACGCAGTTGGCCCGCCTAATAAGCGCAGGGCCCGCGAATCGGCAACGTATTCGACCGTCAACTGGTGCGCGCGTGACCGCAACGATTGACAAACCGAATACGACACCGAAAGGCATCGCGTGCTTCACGCATGACCCCATTAATCACACCCACCCGAGCCACATCCGAATCTACCTTTGCCGACCTCGGCGTCCGCGACGAAATAGTGCAGGCACTGACCGAAGAAGGCATCGAGCATCCCTTTGCTATCCAGGAGCTGACCCTGCCGCTGGCCCTGGCCGGCGACGACCTGATCGGCCAAGCCCGCACCGGCATGGGCAAAACCTTCGCGTTCGGGGTGCCGCTGCTGCAGCGGATCACCGCCGCCGGAGCGCAACGCCCGCTTACCGGCATCCCGCGGGCGCTGATCGTCGTGCCCACCCGCGAACTGTGCCTGCAGGTATTCGGCGACCTGGCCACCGCCGCCAAGTACCTGACCACCGACGACGACCGGCGAGCTGTCGGTGGTGTCCATCTACGGCGGCCGGCCCTACGAGCCGCAGATCGAGGCGCTGCGCGCCGGCGCCGACGTGGTGGTGGGCACCCCCGGCCGGCTGCTCGACCTCGCCCAGCAGGGGCATCTGCAGCTCGGCGGCCTGTCGGTGCTGGTGCTCGACGAGGCCGACGAGATGCTCGATCTGGGCTTCCTGCCCGACATCGAACGCATCCTGCGGCAAATCCCCGATGAGCGGCAGTCGATGCTGTTCTCGGCGACCATGCCGGATCCGATCATCACGCTGGCCCGCACCTTCATGAACCAGCCCACCCATATCCGGGCCGAGGCGCCGCACTCCTCGGCGGTGCACGACCTGACCAAGCAGTACGTCTACCGCGCCCACGCGCTGGACAAGGTCGAACTGGTCAGCCGGGTGCTGCAGGCCCGCGGACGCGGCGCCACGATGATCTTCACCCGCACCAAGCGCACCGCCCAGAAGGTTGCCGACGAGCTCGCCGAACGGGGCTTCGCCGTCGGCGCCGTGCACGGCGACCTGGGACAGATCGCCCGCGAGAAGGCGCTGAAAGCGTTTCGCACCGGCGGTATCGACGTCCTGGTTGCCACCGACGTGGCCGCCCGCGGTATCGACGTCGACGACGTCACGCACGTCATCAACTACCAGATCCCCGAGGACGAACAGGCCTACGTGCACCGCATCGGCCGTACCGGCCGGGCCGGCAAGACCGGTGTCGCGGTCACGCTGGTGGACTGGGACGAGCTGGCCCGCTGGACGATGATCGACAAGGCGCTCGGCCTGGGCTGCCCGGATCCGTCCGAGACCTATTCCAATTCGCCGCACTTGTACGACGAACTCGACATCCCGGCCGAGGCCCGCGGCACGGTCGGCGCGACCGCGCAAATCGCAGGCCAAACGCGCCGGCTCGGGCGAGCGCAGTGATGCCAGCGGCGACCGGTCCGCGTCGCGTTCGCGCAAGAGCAGCCGGCAGCGGCAGCGCACCCGCGGCGGCAAACCGGCAACAGGGCACCCCGCCGCCGGCACTGCCACCAACAGCGATGCGGCGGCCACAGCGACCTCAGCGACCTCAGCGGCCTCAGCGTCGGCGTCGGCCACCCCATCCGCCGGTACCGCGACCACGAACTCCGGCGATGGCGCGCACAGCGGCCGCCGCCGTCGTCGGCGCCCCCGCAAGTCAGCGGGCGTCGCCGCGAATGCCAACTGAACCGGCGTCGCCTGCTGCCTGATGGTCAAACCGGAACGCCGCACCAAGGCTGACGTACTGGCCGCGGCAGCGATCGCGGCGGTGGTTGCGGTGGTGGCGGCGCTTGATCTGGTGGACCAGCGATGCTCGCGCCACGATCAGCCGGCCCGCGGCGGGGCCTGCGCCCAGCCCCAGGCTCGCCCACGAGGTACCGGCCTCGCTCAAGCAGCTCTGGACCGCGCCCAACGCGCCGACCGACCAGCCTGTCGTGGTTGCCGGAACGGTCGTCACCGCCGAGGGGCGTGCCGTCCTGGGGCGTGATCCGGTCACCGGCCAGGTGCGGTGGAGCTACTCGCGCGGCAGCGATCTGTGTGGGGTCGCCGGGGTCTACCGGTTCGCGGTCGCGGTCTACCGCGACGACCGCGGCTGCGGTCAGGTCAGCACGATCGACGGATCCACCGGGAGCCGCGGACCCGCCCGAAGCAGCTACGCCGACAATCGGGTCACGCTGTCCTCCGACGGCACCACGGTGTTGTCGGCCGGCGACACCCGGCTGGAACTGTGGCGCTCCGACATGGTCCGGATGCTCTCCTACGGCGAGATCGACGCCCGGGTGAAGCCATCCTCGAAGGGGCTGCACACCGGATGCCGCTTGGTTTCGGCGGCGGCCAGCTCGTCGGCGGTCTCGGTGCTCGGCGCGTGCGGCAGCCAAGCGGATCTGCGGCTCACGCTGCTGCGACCCAGCAAGGAAGAAGACGAGCCGGAGCTGCGCGACGTGCCCGAGCCGGGGATCGGCGTGGGGTCCGGCGCCCGGGTACTCACAGTTGCGGAGACCAGGACCCTCATCTACCTACCTGCGCCACAGCCCAGAGTCGATGTGGTCGACGAGTCCGGCGTGACCGTAGCCAGCACTCTGCTGCCCAAGCCGCCGTCGACGTCGAACGTGGTATCCCGGCCCGGCAACCTGGTGACCTGGTGGACCGGCGACAAGGTGATGGTTTTCGACGGGGCGACCCTGACCTACCGCTATTCCATCGGGGCCGCGGGGCCTGCCGTGCCGGTGGGGCCTGCCGCGACGATGGCGGGCAAGTTGCTCGTCCCCGTCACCGGCGCCATCGCTGTTTGTGATCCGGTCACCGGCCAGGGTGAAGGCTCGCTGCCGGTGGCCCGGCCGCCGGGCAACTACCCGGTGATTCCCGCCGTTGCGGGTTCGCAGGTGCTCGAGCAGCGCGGCAACACCCTCGTCGCGCTGGGCTAGGACGACGACGATGCGGGCCGGAACGCCAGAGGTGGGGGCACTCCCAGCCGCGAAGCGGCGCGGGGGCGAGTCGGGCCGGCAATCGAAGTCAGGCGTCGATGGTGAACGTCGGCAGCGCTTTGCCCGACTTCCAGTGTTTGAGCAGCGTCTCTGCCAACTCTCGATAGGCGGACGCGCCTTTGTTCTTCCGCGCGGCCATCACCGACGAGCCCGACGCGCTGGCTTCGGCGAACCGCACCGTGCGCGGGATGGGCGGCGCCAGCACCGGCAGGTCGTAGCGGTCGGCGACGTCAAGCAGCACGTCGCGGGTGTGGGTGGTGCGCGGGTCATACAGCGTCGGCAGCGCGCCGAGCAGCTGCAGGCTCGGGTTGGTGATCTGCTGGACGTCGGCGACCGTGCGCAGGAACTGGCCGACGCCGCGGTGCGCCAACGTCTCGCACTGCAACGGCACGATGACCTCGTCGGCGGCGGTCAGCCCGTTGAGGGTGAGCACGCCCAGCGACGGCGGGCAGTCGATGATGACCACGTCGAACCGGTCGCCGAGCTTGGCCAGCGCGCGTTTGAGCGCGTACTCGCGGCCGGCCCGCATCAGCAGCATCGCCTCGGCGCCGGCCAGGTCGATATTGGCCGGCAGCAGCGTCATCCCCTCCGCGGTGTCGACCAGGGCCGCGTCCGGCTCCACCTCGCCGAGCAGCACCTCATGCACCGACACCGCCAACTTGTCCGGGTCTTGGCCGAGCGAGAAGGTCAGACAGCCCTGCGGGTCGAGATCGACGAGCAGCACTCGTCTTCCCGCGTCCACCATCGCCGCACCCAGCGAGGCCACCGTCGTCGTTTTGGCCACCCCGCCCTTCTGGTTGGCCACCGCCAGCACTCGCATGTTCGTCACAAGGGCCGCTCCTTCTCATCGCCGTCGGCGCTCACAGTGCCATCCTGGCACCAACCCCGTGGTGCCCGCGCGTGGATGGCGGTGAGTCTCAGGCACAATCGGTCAACATGGGCATCGAGAGTCATCGGCTGGTACTGCTCCGCCATGGCGAGACCGATTGGTCGAAATCCGGCCAGCACACCGGCCGCACCGATGTCGAGCTGACCGATACCGGCCGGGTTCAGGCCGAGCTTGCCGGGCGCGTCCTGCGTGAACTGAAACTCACGGACCCGCTGGTGATCAGCAGCCCGCGAATACGTGCCTTGATCACAGCCAAGTTGGCCGGGCTCAGCGTCGATGAGGTATCTCCACTGCTTGCCGAATGGGATTACGGCTCCTACGAGGGATTGACGACCCCGCAGATCCGCGAATCGGTTCCCGATTGGCTGATCTGGACGCATGGGTGCCCGGGCGGCGAGAGTGTGGCGCAGGTCAGCGGCCGCGCTGATCGGGCCGTTGCATTGGCGTTGGAGCACATGACCTCGCGCGACGTGTTGTTCGTGGGCCACAGCCACTTTTCCCGTTCGGTGATCACGCGCTGGGTCGAGCTGCCGCTCGTTGAGGGCAGCCGCTTCTGGATGCTCGCGGGCTCGATCGCCGTGTGCGGGTTCGAGCATGGCGTGCGGCAGCTCGCTGCGCTCGGATTGACCGGCCTACCGCAGGAGATCGCTCCAGGGTGAGCACCTCCGAGCCACCGTTCGTGCTGTGCGGGCCGACCGGCGCCCTCATCGCCGACGGCGTGCAAGCCTGCTATCAGCGACGTGGCCGGCGCGCAAACGGCGTTGCGTTCGGGGTCGGTACCAATAGTATTGGGCGCGTTAGCTTTTGACGTCCACGGCCCCGCCGCGTTGATGGCGCCCCAGTCGGTGCGGCGCACGGCCGAACTGCCCGACTGGCCGACTGATCCGCTGCCGGCCGTGCACGTCGCCGGAGCGGTCCCCGCGCCCGAGGAGCATCGCGCCCGGGTCCGACGTGCCCGCGAGCAGCTGACTGCTCCGGGCAGCACCCTGAAGAAGGTAGTGCTGGCTCGCGCGCTGCGGCTGGCCGCCGATGCCCCGCTGGACGCCAGGGTCATCCTGCGCCGGCTGGTCACACAAGACCCCGCCGCTACGGCTATCTGGTCGATCTGTCAGCGGCGGGCGGCCGGTATTCGGGCATGGCCTTGGTGGGTGCCAGCCCGGAGCTGCTGGTCGCCCGCGACGGCGACCGGGTGACGTGTCAGACCCTTCGCCGGTTCCGCGCCGCGTGCCGCCGACCCCGAACTCGACGCCGCCGCCGGCGCGGCGCTGGCCGCTTCGGCCAAGGATCGCCACGAGCACCAACTGGTCATCGACACCATGGCCGACGCCCTGCGTCCGTTGTGCCGTGAGTTGACGATCGCGTCCACGCCGGAGCTGAGCCGCACCACGGCGCTGTGGCATCTCAGCACACCGATCAACGGGCGGCTGCGCGACACATCCACGACCGCAATGGATTTGACGCTGGCGCTGCATCCCACCCCTGCGGTCGGCGGTGTGCCGGCCGGCGCCGCCGCCGACCTGATCAACGAGCTGGAGGGCGACCGCGGCTTCTACGCCGGCGCTGTCGGCTGGTGCGATGCCGCGCGGTGACGGACGGTGGGTGGTGTCCATCCGCTGCGCGCAGCTGGCGGCTGACCGCCGCAGCGCGCTCGCCCACGCCGGTGGCGGGATCGTCGCCGAGTCCGACCCTGATGACGAAGTGGCCGAGACCACAACCAAATTCGTCACTATTCTGACCGCGCTCGGAGTTGCCACTGTGACTGAGCGCATCCGCCGCGCCATAGCCTGCTGACGCCGCGCGCGATCACCGCGATGATCCACGAGCTGGCCCACTTCGAACGCGCGGCCGACCAATGCACTGTCAACGAAACACAAATCAGCACAGCACTTCTCAGCGAACAGGCAACGCTGCGAGCACACGTCGCCGAGGTAGACGGCGAAGTCGCCGCGATGGCACTGTGGTTCCTCAACTTCTCGACCTGGGACGGCGTCGAGGGCGTCTATCTGGAAGACCTGTACGTGCGTCGACGATTTCGCCGTCGCGGGCTGGCCCGCGGGCTGCTGACCGCGCTGGCGCGAGAATGCGTGGACAACGGCTACACCCGGCTGTCCTGGGCGGTGCTGAACTGGAACACCGACGCGATCGCGCTGTACGAGGCCGTCGGCGGTCAGCCGCAGGGCGAGTGGACCACCTATCGGTTGTCCGGCCCGGAGTTGGCGCAGCTGGCCGGTCCGCGCCTATCGACCCGCCGGAAACCCAGCGCACCGCGGGCGGACTGAACAGCAACACCAAAGCGGTCAGCGCGATGATGCCTACCGGGATTCCGACCAACGCCCGGTGAGAACCGACGGCCAGGTACCACGCGACGGGCAGCAGCAGTAACTCGGCGAACACCGCCAGCCCGCGACCCCAGCGCCTGCCGACCAGCAATGCCCAGCCGGCGGCCAGCACCGCCCCGCCGACCAAGGCGAACCACGCTGCGGTGCCGAAGCCGTTGACCACCCGCTGATCTGCGCCGCCGAGCGCCCGAAACAGCAGAACCACGGCCACCACCAACCCCGTCGCACCCTGCACAGCGACGATCAGTCCCGCGGCTCGCACAGCGGCCGGAGCCGACGGCCCTGACTGGTTACGGCGGATACTCACAGCGCCAGCGTAATCACCGCGCTGGGGCCGATTGTCGCGGTCATCATCGAGCCGCGGCGCGGCCCGCATCGTCGTCGCTCCCGTAGGCTTTGGCATCATGCGCGCCGTGCTGATCGTCAACCCAACCGCGACTTCGACCACCACGGCGGGGCGCGACCTGCTGACACACGCGCTGAAAAGCCGCCTGGAACTGACCGTCGAGCACACCCGTCACCGCGGCCACGGCGGGGAAATCGCGCAGGCTGCGGTCAAAGACGGGGCTGATCTCGTCGTCGTGCACGGCGGCGATGGCACGGTCAGCAACGTAGTCAACGGCCTGCTCGGCCCGCCCGGCGAATTGCCCAGCGGACATGTCCCGGCGCTGGCGATCGTCCCGGGCGGCTCGGCAAACGTGACAGCGCGGTCACTGGGCATCCCGCCAGGCCCGGTGGACGCCACCAACCAGCTCATCTGGCTGCTCGACAGGTACGGCCGGGAAAAGCAGTGGCGCCGAATCGGGCTGATCGACTGCGGCGAGCAGTGGGCGGTGCTGAACGCGGGTATGGGCGTCGACGCCGAGGCGGTGGCCAAGGTCGAAACGCAACGGGAAAAGGGCATCAAGGTCACGCCCACGCGCTATATCACCGCGGCGGTGCGCGCCACGGTGGCCTACTCCCGCCGGGAACCCAGGCTGACCGTGGAGTTGCCCGGGCGTGAACCGATCTCCGGGGTGCACTTCGTCTTCGTGTCCAACTCCAGCCCATGGACGTACGCCAACGATCGGCCGATGTATACCAACCCCGGGACCAGCTTCGAGTCGGGGCTGGGCGTTTTCGGTGTCACGGGCTTGAAGGTGGTGCCGAGCCTTCGACTGGTCGGGCAGATGTTCTCCAAGCAGCCGAAGATCGAGGGCGCCCAGGTGGTCCGCGACGACAATGCGGACTGCGTGCAGGTCAGCTGCGCCGGCCCGCCGATGGCCAGCCAGTTTGACGGTGATTACCTCGGCGAGCGGGAGCACATGACGTTCCGGGCGGTTCCCGACGCGCTGGACGTCGTCGCGCCGCCCGCCAAAATAAGGCCAAATTAAGGTTCTGACCTGCAGTAAGCACAGGAAAAGCCCAAATGGGCTGGTCAGATGGGTCGGAATGTAGTACAAACGATTAAGGGATTTGGTAACAGATCGCCAAAGTGAGATTGCCCACGGACCAACGAGCTCTCTTGACATCTGTTGAGCCTGTGAAACGATCGAAATATCGCATGCAACGGTACGGAAACATTTCTTGTGCCTGAGTTAACAGCCGAAGAAAAATACTCGTGCGCCCTGCTGCGCACACAGTAAGGAGTAACCACCTATGGATTGGCGCCACAATGCGGTGTGTCGCGATGAGGACCCGGAGCTGTTCTTCCCCGTCGGGAACAGCGGGCCGGCGCTCGCGCAGATCGCTGACGCGAAACTGGTCTGTAACCGCTGTCCGGTGACCACCGAGTGCCTGTCCTGGGCGCTGAACACCGGCCAGGACTCCGGGGTATGGGGCGGAATGAGCGAAGACGAGCGGCGCGCGCTGAAGCGTCGTAACGCCCGGACCAAGGCTCGCAGCGGGGTCTGACCAGGTCTAAGTCGCTTCAACGGTGCGGCCCTGACGAGGTGTCGGGGCCGCACCGTTGTGTGCAGCCCTACAACGCGGCCCGGACACGACGACCGATCGGCACGCGCAACACCACGTCGGTCCCGCCTTCGGGGGCGTCGTGCATGTCCAGCGAGCCGTCCAGTTCGGCGGACACCAGTGTCCGCACGATCTGTAAGCCCAACCGGTCGGACTGCTCGACACTGAACCCCTCGGGTAGACCGCGGCCGTTGTCGTGGACCACCACGTCGAGCCAGCGCGCCGACCGCTCCGCTCGAATCGTCACCGAGCCGCCCCCGGCTGCGGGTTCCCGGGCCGCCAGGTCAAACGCATGCTCGATGGCGTTTTGCACGAGCTCGGTGATCACCATGATCAGCGCCGTCGCGCGATCGGAGTCCAGGACGCCGAGCATGCCCGTCCGGTTGATCCGGATCGGCGTGTCCACCGTCGCCACGTCATTCATGATCGGCAGGATCCGGTCGATCACCTCGTCGAGGTTGACTTCCTCGTCCACCGACATCGACAGCGCGTCGTGGACCAACGCAATGGACGACACTCGTCGTACCGACTCGATGAGCGCCTCGCGCCCCTCGGGGTTGGTCGTCCGGCGGGCCTGTAGCCGCAGCAGCGCCGCGACGGTCTGCAGGTTGTTCTTCACCCGGTGATGGATTTCCCGGATAGTTGCGTCCTTGGATATCAGTGCGCGGTCCCTGCGCTTGATTTCGGTAACGTCGCGAACCAGCACCGCAGCGCCGGCCGCCGAGCCGTGCACAACCAGGGGCAGCGTCCGCAACAACATCGTGGCACCACCGGCATCAACCTCGATGCGCATGCTGGCACCGCCGGCCAGGGAGTCGAGCACGTGCTCGGCAAGTTCACGGGCCTCGAACGGATCTGAGATCAGCGGACGGGTGACCGCGATCAGGTTGTGGCCCTCCAACTCCGAGCTCAGGCCCATCCGGTGGTAGGCCGACAGCGCGTTCGGGCTGGCGTAGGAGACGACTCCATTGCCGTCGAGTCGGATGAAGCCGTCACCGGCGCGCGGGCTGGAGCGCGACATCGCCACGTCTCCCACGTTGGGAAAGGTGCCCTCGGAAAGCATGGTGACGAGGTCCGCGGCGCAGTCGATGTAAGCGGTCTCCAGTGGGCTGGATTTATGGGTGTCGGCGACGGCCTTCTGATGTGTCAACACCGCGACCACCCGGTCGCCGTGCCGCACCGGCACGGCTTCGATGTTCAGTCCGGTCTGCTGCCACGAATACTGTTGGCCTGCATCACTTTCCAGGCCGATAGTGCCGGACTCAAATGCCGCCGCGATAAGCGGCATCTCGTCGGCGGCGGCGACCGCTACCGACTACGTCGCGAAGCAGGACGGTCGGCGCGGTATTCGGCCGGCACTGCGCGACGCATACCAGCGAGCCGTCGTCACGGCGCACCCACATCAGGTAATCAGCGAACGACAGGTCGGCGAGCAGTTGCCATTCGGCGACCACCGCGTGCAAGTGGTCGACGGCGCTACCCGGCAGAACGGTGTGTTCGGCGAGCAGGTCACCGAGAGTGGACATCGGCGACTCCCGCCAAGACGTACGGACGGGCCAACGGCTAGCTGATCACGGCGATAAGGTCGCCGGCCTGGATGACGTCTCCCACCGAAACACTGACCTTGCTGATCGTGCCGGCAACCTCGGCCAGGACGGGGATCTCCATCTTCATCGACTCCAGCAGCACCAGGGTGTCCCCCTCGCCGATCTGGTCGCCCTCGTTGACCACGACTTCGAGCACGCTGGCCACGATCTCTGCGCGGACGTCCTCGGCCATCATCACCCCGTTCATCACCAGCCGGGTTTGCCAAACTCTGTCGCTCCATCGAACCACAATCGGTTGAGCCCAGTGCGAGGGAGCGACTCCTAGCTGCCGGCCGTGTCGGCGCCGACGACGCACGTCGACGCCGGTTGCAGCGAGATATGGCAGCCCGCTGATATCGCCTGGGTATCAGTAAGCAAACTCCAAGATTACTAAGCGAACCTATAGAGTTCGTCCTGTGATCGTGTCGTGTTGTTCCTGTGACATTTGAGCAGCATTGTTTCCAGAGTGATTGGAGTGCCTGATGCACATCTAGTGTTTCAGCCGAATCTGAGGGGAATTCCGTTGTCCGAGAACATGTTTGCGAATCCGGCAGCTCGACGCCCAATAAACCGAGTAAAAGCTGGCATCGGGGCTGCGCTGGCAGCAATCGCCACCATCGGGCTCGGCGCGGGGGTTGCCGCGGCCGCTCCCCAGCAACCATTCCTTGCCGACGGCCCACTGCCCGTTCCGGGCCTGGGCGGGGCCGGGGACGGTGGTGCCGGCAGTGCCGTGAGCATCGCCAATTCGCTCTTCGGCTCACTGAGCGGATTGATGAACAACGTCATCCCCGGCAGCGGAGACCTGTTGATGCCGGCCAGCAGCGCCCTGGCGCCCGGTGGGCTGCCCGGCGGAGTGCCCGGCGTAGGCGGGCTGCCCGGCGGAGTGCCGGGCGTGGGCGGCCTTCCCGGTGGAGTGCCCGGCGTGGGCGGCCTTCCCGGTGGAGTGCCCGGCGTAGGCGGGCTGCCCGGCGGAGTGCCCGGCGTAGGCGGGCTGCCCGGCGGAGTGCCCGGCGTAGGCGGGCTGCCCGGCGGAGTGCCCGGCGTAGGCGGCCTGCCCGGACAAACGCCCGGCTACCCCGGCGCGCTCCCCGGACAGACTCCGGGCGGCTACCCCGGTGCGTTCCCTGGACAGACCCCGGGGGGCTACCCGGGTGCGTTCCCGGGACAGACGCCGGGTGGTCTGCCGGGACAAACCCCGGGTGGCTACCCCGGTGGCCTGCCCGGACAGACGCCCGGCGGTTATCCCGGTGGGCTGCCGGGACAGACGCCGGCGCTACCAGGGCAGATGCCGGGCTTACCCGGGCAGACAGCAGCGGCGCCTGGACAGCTGTTGCCGGTGCAGCCTGCCGCGGTCATGCCGGCGGGCACCGGGTCGATTGCGTAGCCCCCGGGCTACGCAATACCCGGCGCATGGCAGACTGACCTGCGCGTACATCTGCGAGGAGGATCAGTTATGGCCAAGCGTGGCCGGAAAAAGAAAGACCGTAAGTACAGCAAGGCCAATCACGGCAAGCGCCCCAACTCGTAGTCGGGTTGGGGCCGCTACCGTCGGTAAATCGTGGTCCGGCTGATCTCCAGCCGTAACCGCTCCCGAAGGCCTTCCGGAGCCCGCTCGCCACAGCACTTGGTAGCGATCAACGCCTTGATTCGCTCCTCGAGCCCGTAGAGCCGGAAACACGGCGGGCATTCTTCGAGATGCTTACGCAGCTTTTCTCGATTCTCGGCGGTGCATTCACCGTCGAGCAATGTCCACACCTCGGCAATGACCTCGGCGCACTCGGCCTTGATGCGCACGTCGGCGTCTGTCGAGGAGTCATCGTGGCCCGACGTGGGCGTGAACTCGGTCACGACGACACCTCCTCGGGTGCCTGATCACCGCGGATGAAACCCCGATCCTTGGCCACATCGGTCAGCAAGGCGCGCAGCTGGCGCCGGCCGCGATGCAGTCGCGACATCACCGTCCCGATCGGTGTATCCATGATTTCGGCGATCTCCTTGTAAGGGAAACCCTCCACGTCGGCGTAGTACACCGCCATCCGAAACTCTTCGGGTAATGCCTGCAGCGCTTCTTTGATTTCGGTGTCCGGCAACGCCTCGAGCGCCTCGACCTCGGCCGACCGCAAGCCGGTCGAGGAGTGCTCGGCGGTCGCCGCCAACTGCCAGTCGGTGATCTCGTCGGTCGGATACTGGGCCGGCTGCCGCTGCTTCTTGCGGTAGCTGTTGATGTAGGTGTTGGTCAGGATGCGGTAGAGCCACGCCTTGAGATTGGTGCCCTCTTTGAACGAGCGGAATCCCGCGTAGGCCTTGACCATGGTTTCCTGCAGCAAGTCCTCGGCATCGGCCGGATTGCGGGTCATCCGCAACGCGCCGCCGTATAGCTGATCCAGCAGCGGAATCGCGTCGCGCTCGAAGCGCGCGGTCAGCTCCGCGTCGGTTTCCTGCGAGCTACTGCGCCCACGCGGGTCCGAGCCGTCGCGGGCCTCTGGAGCTTCCGCCATCTCCGACCCGGTCGCGCCATCGCTGTCGGCCATATTGATTGGTGCAGTCCCTTCTGTCGCAATGCCGGTGAACAGGTCCAATAGCACCGGACCTTTCTGGCACCCGGCCAACCGCTCTTCGCCGATGAGGCTCGTCGCCGTTGACACCGCACTACCCCTTTCCCAATCTAAAGGTTGCGACCGACAGTGTCTGCTTCGCATCACTCAACAGCAATGATCGCCTCGCTATTTCCGGTCGATTGTCATCGATGGCGGCGACGCAATCCAGGCCGCCGATTCAGGCCGATTGTGAGCAGCGTTACTGTGACGCTCATGTCCCTGAAAGCCAAGACCATGTTCATCTCGGGTGCCAGCCGTGGAATCGGCCTGGCCATTGCCAAGCGGGCCGCCCAGGACGGGGCCAACATCGCCCTGATCGCCAAGACCGCCGAGCCGCACCCCAAGCTGCCCGGCACGGTGTTCACCGCCGCGAAAGAGCTCGAAGAGGCCGGCGGCCAGGCGCTACCGATCGTCGGCGATGTCCGCGACCCAGATTCGGTCGAAGCGGCGGTGGCCAAGGCCGTCGAGCAGTTCGGCGGCATCGACATCTGCGTGAACAACGCGTCGGCGATCAACCTGGGGTCGATCACCGAGGTGCCGATGAAGCGGTTCGACCTGATGAACGGCATCCAGGTGCGCGGCACATATGCGGTATCTCGGGCGTGCATCCCGCACCTGAAAGGACGGGAGAACCCGCACATCCTGACGCTGTCCCCGCCGGTGCTGCTCGGCAAGGAGTGGTTGAAGCCGACGGCGTACATGATGGCCAAGTTCGGCATGACGCTGTGCGCACTGGGCATTGCCGAGGAACTGCGCGACGAGGGCATTGCGTCGAACACCCTGTGGCCGCGCACACTGGTCGCCACCGCCGCGGTGCAGAATCTGCTCGGCGGCGACGAGGCGATGGGCCGCGCCCGCAAGCCGGAGGTGTACTCCGATGCCGCTTACGTCGTCCTCAACAAGCCCTCGCGCGAGTTCACCGGTAACACGTTGCTGTGCGAAGACGTGCTGGTGGACTCAGGCGTCAAAGACTTGTCGGTCTACGACTGCATCCCGGGTTCGAAACTCGGGGTCGACTTCTGGGTCGACGGCGTCAACCCGCCGGGGTACAAGCAGGCCTAGCCTGGTGGCCGCCGCGACGCCCGCTCTCGCGGCTTTGCTGGCTGCCGGCGTGCCGCACGAGGTCGTGAAGTTCGATCACGATTCGCGAGCGCGCTCCTTCGGTGTCGAAGCAGTGCACGCGCTGACCGAGGCCGGCGACATCGTGGCAGAGCAGGTGTTGAAGACTCTGATCATCGCCGTGCCAAACGGGTTCGCCGTCGCGATACTGCCGGCGTCGTCGAAACTGTCGCTGAAGGCGGCTGCCGCCGCGCTGGGCGTGGCGAAAGCCAGCATGGCCGAACCCGCTGCCGCCCAGCGGGCTACCGGCTATGTGCTCGGCGCTGTTTCGCCGTTCGGGCAGCGGGCGCTGCTACCGACGGTCGTCGACTCCGGCGCGCTGGCGTGGGACCGGGTGTATACCAGTGCGGGCCGGCGCGGCTGGGACGTCGCGGTTTCACCGCAGGATTTGATCCGGCTCACCGGAGCGATCATCGCTGCCATCAAGACCTGAAGTGGCCGCCGACGTATCGATGTCGTTGTGGCTCATGGCCGTTCGCCGGGCGCGCACGTCCAAAACGGCTACACTGGCGACGCAACCGAGGCGATCATCGCCCAGATCGAGCGGTTCGCCCCGGTTCCCGGCGCGGGCAAAACACCCGAAGAACCCGGTAGCGGACGCTGAAACTCGCGTGGTCGTGGCATCCGTCTACCTCGCCGTCCAGCGCAACGGCGGTCGGTCCGTCAACAGAGGTGAAGCTGAACTCGGGGACATGATGCTCGTGATATAGCCGGCTGCGTTCCAGCCGCCCAAGCATGAGCGCCGTCATGATGCGAAGCCTGCTCAACCGGCGGCCGATCTCTAGGACCCGCACATCGATCAGCCCGGTGTCCATCCGGTTTCGCTGCACAGGCGCGAAGCCGGACGGCACGTAGGTCGAGTTACCCAGGAAGAACAGTGATGTCTTCATGGTCTTGTTGTCGTAGCGGATGCGCACCGCGTCCTCGTGGCGCAAGGTGTGAAACATTGCGTAGGCCGCTGCCGCCGGCTTGCCGATCTTGTGTTCAAATCGTTCGCGCGTCTGCACGAATCTCGGATAGCCACCAATGCTTGCGGTATTGATGACTGTCTGGGCGCCGTTGAAGCACACGAGGTCGACGCACGAAACGGTGCCTTCCCGGATCGCCCGGATGGACTTGGCTTGATGATCACAGCCGATGTCCTTGGCGAAGTGGTTGAACGTGCCGGCCGGGAAAACCGCAAGTGGGCGGCCGAGGTCCGCCGCTATGGCGGCAGCGCACGCCACGGTTCCGTCGCCGCCACCGATTCCCAGCACTTCGGCACGCTCGGCCGCCGCGCGGAGCACCTGCGTCATGCTGTCGTTGGTCGTGATTTCGATGATTTCAGCTTTCGGCAGTTCCCTTCGTGCTTCGTCGATGACGCGGCGCCCCGTCCCGCTGCCCGACGCAGGGTTGACGACCAGAACCATGCCCGCGCCGTCTGGGCGGGTCGGCATATCGATATAGAGCGGGTCGGCGGGCGGCAGGTCGTGCTCGACAATCGGGGGGATCAGTCGCGCGCCCAATGCGGCGATTGAAGCCCCGATGCCGAAGCCCGCCAAGACATCGCTGGGGTAGTGAGCGCCGGTTGCGATGCGCGATAAGCCGACAAGGCCAGCAAGTAGCGCCATCAATAGCCCTAATATTGGATTTTGCACTCCGACGCCGGCCGCGAAGGAGGCCGCGCTGGCGGCGTGACCGGAGGGCAGCGAATGCGATTTCGGGTACCTTCGCAAGCGCCGCACAAGCGGAACGAGCCCGTAAGGGGGCCGTTGGCGCCGCCAGACGCGCTTGGCCAGTTGGTTGGTGACCAAGCTTGTGACCGCCAGGCTGGCTACGCCACGGCCGGCGCCGTGACGAGCCGACCGATTGCCCGACATTGCCATGGCTGCCGCGATCGCAAGCCACAGCTTCCCGTTATCGGCGGCGCGGCTCAGTGCCGGCATCGCTTTGTCCAGCAGCGGACTTGGTGTGTTCGCGACCGCCTCAAACACCTCAGCGTCAAGAGTGCCCAGGCCCTGGGTGATCTCGCGTACCCCGCGCGATGTGCGCGCCCGCCACACGTTCATTCATCCACTGCCGTCAGCGACACCCGTCAGCCCGCGATGGTCCGCCGAGGACCATGACCATGAGGAGAAGAACGACGCTGACGGCTACAAAACCAAAGAATGCCTCGACACCGGGGTCAGTCGAAAACCGTGGATCGTTGGCTATGGCCGTCATATCAGTCCTCAGACAGTTCGCCGTTGGTCGCCTGCTTGTGTCATCGTCTCGGTGCTCAGATGCCCGCTGCGTAGAGTCCAAAGTCATCGCCGAGTACCAGTCGTTGACGGCCAGCTAGATGGTCGGCATCGTCGCCCCTGCCGATATCACCAAAGTGATCGAAGCCCGCCGATTAGTGGCTCGGTGACGCCACCGACGATTTCGACACCCCCACCGCCCACCTCGGCAAGCCGGGAAGCCTTGACTGACCCGGACGCTGATGGCCTCCCGTGGCAATTCCTGACCGACGCCTCGAACAGTTTCGTTCGGCACCGTGGCCGCGCTGGCTTCGCCGCCGACGTCTCCTCGACCAATGGTGCTCTGAGACCGAAATGATGTTACGCAATGCCTTGACTGCGTGGGGACTTCAAGATGACCAGGGACCGGGCCCCGACCTGCACCTGTGGGTCAACAACGACGCCAATGCGTGCCGGGTCGTAGGTGTCGCACACGATCCGCCAGCACTGTGTGGACACCGCGGCGGCCATGGTAAACGTCAACGCCTCCCACCAGCCGTTGATGAACACCAGGAAGTCGTCGTCGAGCTGTGGGGTGCCGTCCGCCCCGCAGTCGGGATCGGTGGAGCCATCGATGCGGGCCGCGACGCTGCGGGCGAGTGGATCCGACCAATTCTGATCGGTCATTTCAGTGCCAGAAACGGTGAACCACAGCAGGTCGGCGGCGGTATGCCCGGTCAGAAATCGCCGCCTGCGGAACACGGGGTGACGGCGGCGCAGCGCGATGACATCGGTGGTGAATCGCAGCAGCTCCTGATCCACCGTCGACCAGTCATACCAGCTGATCTCGTTGTCCTGGCAGTAAGCGTTGTTGTTGCCGCGCTGGCTGCGGCCGATCTCGTCGCCTCCCAGCAGCAGCGGCACACCGGCCGAGAGCAGCAGCGTCGCCAGGAAGGCCCGCTTCTGTCGTGCGCGCAGCGCGAAGACGCCGGGTCGGTGGTGGGCCCCTCCGCGCCGCAGTTCCAGGACCGGTTGTCGTCGTTGCCGTCGCGGTTGTCCTCGCCGTTGGCGTCGTTGTGTTTGCCGTTGTAGGACACCAGATCCGTGAGAGTGAAACCGTCGTGGACGGTGATGAAGTTGACCGACGCGCTGGGCCGACGGCCCTCCGCCGCCGTAGAGGTCCGCGGAACCACACAGCCGGGTGGCGAAATACGCCCAGCAGTCCGTCCTGGCTGCGCCAGAAGTCGCGCGCGGTGTCGCGGAAGCGCCCGTTCCACTCACTCCACAGCGGCGGGAACCGGCCCAGGTCGAGCTGTCGAACCGGCCGACGTCCCATGGCTCGGCGATCAGCTTGACTGTGAGACGACCGGATCCTGGCCTACCAGGTCGAAAAACGCCGCGAACGGGTCGAAGTCGTTTTCTTGCCTGCCCAGCGTCGGTGCCAGGTCGAAACGGAAGCCGTCGACCCCCATCTCTAAAACCCAATAGCGCAGCGAGTCCATGATCATCCGCAGCGCCACGGGGTGGCCGGTATTCAGGGAGTTGCCCGTCCCGGTGGTGTCGAGATAACGCGACGGGTCGGAGGGATCCAGCCGGTAAAAGCCGGGGTTGTCCAGGCCACGGTGACACAGCGTCGGGCCGCCCCCCGCCCTCCGCGGTGTGGTTGAACACCACGTCGAGCACCACCTGCAGCCCCGCGGCGTGCAACGCGTCCACCATTGTGCGGAACTCCTCGACCTGCCCGCCCGCCCGGCCCGATCGCACCGCCGCCGAGTAGCCGGCATGCGGGGCAAAGAAGCCGATCGTGTCGTATCCCCAATAGTTAGACAAACCACGGTCCAGCAGGAATTGCTCGGACACGCTGTGATGCACCGGCAGCAGCTCAACCGCGGTGACACCCAAATCGCGCCAAATGCTCGAGCGCCGCCTCATGTGCCAGCCCCGCGTACGTACCGCGCAGCTCCCGCGGCACACCAGGATGGTTGGCGGTAAACCCCCGCACGTGAGCTCGTAAAGGATCGTGTCGGCCAGCGCCCCGACGGGCCGGGGGACATCGAATTGCGGTGACCTCGCGATCACCAGGCTGCGCGGCACATGTGCGGCCGAGTCCAGTCGACTTGGCATCCACGTGTTATCGACGGCATGCCCGAGCACCTCCGGACCGAACCGTATGTCGCCGTGAATGGCATGCGCGTAGGGGTCCAGTAGCAGTTCGCCGGGTTATACCGCAGCCCACGAGCCGGATCGAAGGGTCCGCCGACCCGAAACCCGTACGCCTGCCCCGGACCCACCCCTGGGACCAACCCATGCCACACATCGCCGTCACGCTCCGGCAGCACCAAACGCGTTTCAGCGCCGTCGGAGTCGAACAGACACAGGGTGACCTCATCACCACCCGATGACACCGCGAAGTTTGTGCCGTGTGGGCTGGCCGTGGCCCCCAGCGGAGTGGGGTTGCCTGGCAAAATCGTGGCGGTCATCCTCTTTTTACCAATCCGGCAACCGGGTGTTTTCTCAGGCGCGCTCCGCCGGATCATCAACCCCGACGGAGCTCGTCGGCCCTCAAACCCCTTCTGCTGCGTTTAAGGCCTTGCGTGCGCGAAATGCCGACACCATGTTGGGTTTTCTCTTGCTAGATCCGCCCTCGTGGCTTTCAGGGAAAGCGTCCGCCTTTCCGCATCGGGCAGGTAGGGAAGAAAGTCATTCAGGTAGCCCAGCTGACCGGCGTCTATCTGGATGGGGTTGGCGACACGGATCCAAAATCAGGCGACCGGTCGAATCAACCCCGAAAACTGGACACACGGCTCATCGGCGCAGCGCCAGCACTGTTCACCGCCGGTACCAAAGCCGTGGCCGAGCACAGTGTGACACTTTCGACGCCGGCAACCTCGGCTAGGGCACGGTCCGCCCATGTTGGCGAGAACGGTCGGCGCGAGTCACGCTGCACGGCTGGACATCCCGTGTTACGAGCCTGACGACGCGCGATTTCGGAGGCAAAGGCGAACGGCCCCGCAGCCAACGGTATCGCCCTCGTCACGTGAGATGCGACGTGGCTGAGTAGAGGCGGCCGCTGACTGAGCACCCCATACCAGAAACGCAATCCCGCATTCGGTTCCGTCGGAGATGGCCAGGCACCACTGTAGAAGAGGCTCGAGGAAGCACCGAGCGCAAGTCGTTTCCACCCGATGAATGAGGTTCGTAGCGTGAATGGCACCAGCAACGGTCATGAGACCGACCACCGCCTGGCCGATCAGGGTCATCACCGTCAGGTGGCCCGGCCACACCGCGAAGATGAAGGACTGATCGCCGACGCCGAAGAAGTTGCCGCACAGATGCGTTCCGCCGAGCACCCGTTTGGTTCGCCGGGTCGGCGATTCGAGCGGAGCTCCCCGTTCTACCTGGGTCTGATGGCCTCAGCGGGCGTGGGGGTGACGTATGGGGTGATACGTCTCATGGGATCGGCGTCGTCGGCGCTGGTCCTGATCGGTGCTGCGTTGTTTTTCGCGCTGGGACTTGAGCCGGCGGTGTCATCGCTGGTTAACCGCAAACTGCCGCGTTGGGCGGCGGTCACCCTGGTTGTGGTGGTGGTGTTCGGCGTTGCCGCCGGTTCCGTCGCGGCGGTGATTCCGGCGCTCGTCGAGCAGGCACGCCAATTCATCGAACACGCGCCGCACTATCTGCAGCAGGCCCAGAACCATTCCTCGGTGATCGGCAGGCTCAACGAGCGCTTCCATCTGCAACAGCGGATCACCGATGCAATCCACAGCGGGGGTGGCGTGTCGGTTGGCAGGGTTGTCAAAGTCGGGCAAACGGTGTTCGGGGCCGTGTCACACGTTGGGATTGTGGCTGTGCTAACCGTTTATTTCGTGGCCGGCATGCCTGGCATCCGGACGACCTTCTATCGCTTTCTGCCGCACTCGCGACGGCCGCGCGCGATCCTCATCGGCGACGAGGTGGTCGCTAAGGTTGGCGACTGGCTTTTCGGCAATGTGCTGACCTCGGTTATCGCGGGGGCGGCCACATTTGTGTGGTGCTTCATCTTCCATGTCCCATTTGCGCTGCTGCTCGGTGTGTTCGTAGCGATACTCGATCTGTTCCCATACGGTTCCACGGTCGCCGGGTTTGTGGTCTCCCTGGTCGCGCTGACCGTCTCGATTCCGATCACCATCGCCACCGTGGCCTTCTACATCGTGTTCCGGTTGGCCGAAGATTACCTCTTGACGCCGAGGATCATTGGCCGCGCCGTGAAGGTGTCGGGTGGTGTGACCGTGGCGGCAGTTCTGATCGGCGCTTCAATGCTGGGCGTCATCGGGGCGCTGGCCGCCATCCCGATCGCCGCGGCCCTGCAACTGCTCGTGCAGGAGCTGCTCTTTCCCGCCCTCGACCAGGCCTGAACGAGCCGGCACGGGTCCAATACTGTTGACCGGCACGGTGTGAGCGCTTTCGCCAAACCCTCACCGCGCACGCGGCGACGACAGATGGATCGCGTACGCCGCCGCTGGCGGTCGATGTATCCAACAAACGTGCGTCGAAGACATGATTGTAGATAGCCACGGACTCGATGATGGTTTCTCCGTCGTGATGGCAAGGTTGCCCATTCCAACGGCCGCCCGGACCCGCGATTCTGAAGGAACAGACTGCCGCTGACGCTTTCCTTAAATATAGCCAGCCAGCCGGTAGCGCGAAGTCGCTGAGGCGCAGTACCGGCGGCTCACGACTACGGTGATTCTCACTGTCGATACCGCTCGAGTGTGCTGTCAGTCGGGGTGATCCCCTCAAAAGTGTTCTCTATCAACGGCTCTGTCAGATCGTCCACCATAGCATTGACGCTTCGGCGCGCTCAGCTTTGGCCTCCGGACGCCTGGCTACTCGTCAACCATTGCGTGCTGATGCACGCAATGGTTCAGCCGGCGATGTGCTTGTTGGCAAGCGCCTCTTGACAATCCGCGGCCGCGTCAAACCGGCGACCTCGAAATCAATACTCTGCGCCCTCCAGTTTGGTCAATTCCCAGTCGAACCAAGCCGTCGCATAACGGATCTGTTTCGTGACCTCGTCGATCTTTTCCGGCATGAGGCCCAACTGGTCGACGATCTGCTCGGCGACATGGCGCGGGTGATCACGTAGCCCCTCGGCTCCACAATCGCAGGACACTTCCGGGTCATCGAGTTGCCCGGTTGCGCGGTGGTTCTCGATGATTTGACCGATAGCCGCAATGAGATCAGGCATGGCAGATCTCCTAATCGTGTAGAGACGGTTAGTAGCAGAGGCGCCGCCGCGGTTAAGACGTAGAGCCAATCCCGCAGCGAGTCGGCGGACCGAAGCTCGATGCACCGAAATGCGATCCGCCGACGGCCACGACGGTGCTCATGCGGCAGGCGTCAGCCGCTCGATCGTCTGCTCGACGGTGTGAGCGGTCGTGCGCGCCCTGAACGCCCACACGATCTGGCAGATTCCGATCACGACAAGCCAGGCCCCTGCCACGATCGTGAGCATGACGATCGAATCGAACGGCCAGGCAATGACAACCATGCCGGCGATCACCGTGATGATTCCAAGGAAGATGTGCCAGCCCCGCGCGGGCAGCAGCGGATGGCTGGTCGCCACCACCGCCTCGGCCACGCCCTGGAAGATAAAGCCGACCCCGATCCAGATCGCCAGCAGCAGGACTGCATAGCCCTGACCGAAGTGGCGGAATGCCAGCACACCCAGCACCAGCGACAGCGCCCCGCTGATGAACAACAGGATGCGGCTCCCGGCCGACACGTCAAGGGCGAACGCGGAAGCCACTTGGGCGATGCCCGACACCACCAGGAATGCGCCGAACAACACCGCCGCGACCAGGAGCGACATTCCCGGCCAGGCCAGCACAGCGATACCCAAGATCAGCGTGAGCACTCCCCAGGCGAGCACCGGTTTCCACAAGTCACCCAGTGTGTTTCGCGTTTGCAACGTGGTCATGATCCGCAACTCTCCTCTCGCGGGTCGAATTTCCCGCCGATAAACAGCGTCCTCTTTCTCGACCTGCGAACGTAGGGCACAAGGTCCTTTTGATGGAGGACCCCCGTTGCTGTTGAGGCCGCGCTGCCCGCCACCGATAGGACGACGTCAGCAGTGACGAATCGTCATATCAGTATCACTTCGAGCGCATTTGGAACTGCGACCAACCAACGACGCGTATCCCCCGCATACTCCGTTACGACGTACCATCTTCTTTGCTGGGATCACTTGCATGTGAAGAATCACCGCTACGATGGACACCCCGAGCAGCGATGGTCGTTGCGCCGTGAGACACCCCACGCCGACCACGACCCCATACTTTCTAAGCCGGAGCAGGGCGTCCGGCCAGCATGCTGTGCACGCTGTCGGCGAACGCGGCGGTGGTGAAGCAGGTGGGTTCGGCGAATTCCTCCAGGGTGAGCGCGTCGTTCCAGCCGGCGTCGGCCGCGGCCCGCAGCAGCGGCTTGGTCATCGCCACGGCGTGTGCCGGCATCGCCGCGACCCGTGAGCACCATTCGTCGGCGGTGGCGAGCAGCGCGTCGTGTGCGACGACCTGCTGCACGAGCCCCAGCCGTTGTGCGGTGTGGGCGTCGATGTGCTCCCCGCGCAGGTAGTAGGCAAGCGCGCCCTGGTAGCCGAGGCGACGGGTCAACGCCCAGCTGGTGCCGACCTCGGGAAGCAGACCCAGACGACCGAACGCGGGCACGATCACCGCGCGCTCGCTGGCGATGGCGAGGTCGCAGGTCAGCGCCCATGCCAGGCCGACTCCGGCCGCCGCGCCGTTGAGCGCGGCCACGAAGATGGTGTCCGACCCGGCGATCAGCCGGGCGATACCGCCGAACTCGCGGCGGATCCAGCGCCAGACGTCGGCGACACCCTCCGGTTGGGTCAGCTGTTCGGTCGCCGCCCGCATCATCTTCAAGTCGCCGCCGGCGCTGAAGCCCGGGTCGGCGCCGGTGAGCACCACACTGCGGACGTTCGCTATCGGCGACGAGGGCGTCGAGCGCGCGCCGCAACTGCCGCACCAACGGCGCGGAAAGCACGTTGAGCCGGTCAGGTTCGTCGAGGGTCACCACCGCCCGGTCACCGCGATGCTCGACGCGGATCCGGCGCGGCGCTTCGGGGTCATCGCCGTCGGCGACCATGCTGTTGTACAGCGATTCTGCTGTGCTCATCACTCATCCTCCTCGATATCGTTGGCCCGCAATGCCATCCACGCGGCATCGGCGAAGGTCTTGACCACCCCGCGCGGCATTTTGGGTTCGTCACCGGCAATCCAGTTCCGGCTGAATTCCTGTGCCGGACCGAACCACAACGCCGCGGTGATTCCGGCCTGCATCGGACCGCAGGGCGCCATAGGCTGTGGTGCGGACGCCACCAGTCCCGCACGGCGGCGAAGAACTCCCGGTTGCAGTCACGCAAGTTCGGCGCTGTCCAGCCGATCGCCCAGCAGCAACGCCGCCTCACTGCGGTTGGCGGCCACCCACTGCAGGTGGTGCGCGACGCCGCCGCGGATCCCGCCCTCCGCGGTGCCGTGTCTGCGCAGCATCGTGACGAACCCCGCCTGGTATTCGCTCATGACTTGGGCGTAGACGGCAGCGGCCAGCGCGGGTTTGTCCGGGAAATGGTGATACAGCGCCCCGACGCTGACGTCGGCGTCGCGCCGGATCTCTTCGAGCGTCGCCGCGATGGCGCCGTCGGCCGCGAACCGGCGGCGGGCCGTCTGCATCAATCGGCCCCGCGCGTCGAAAGCGCTGGACTTCGGCACGAGGAATACTCTACATGCTACCGAGGAATCCTCTGTCAACGTCAGGCGAACGCGCTCTGCCCGGTGATGTGCCGGCCGACGATGAGGGACTGGATTTCAGCAGTTCCTTCGTAGGTGACCAGGGCTTCCATGTCGCACAGGTGGCGCATGACATGGAAGTCGAGCAAGACACCGTTGCCGCCTAACACGTCGCGGGCCAGTCGACACACGTTGCGGCCCTTGACCGTGCAGTAGTACTTGGCGAGCGCGGCCATCGTTTCTTCGACCTTGCCCTCATCGATGAGCCGGGCCATTCGGATGGCGTACAGCTGCATCGAGGTGAGATCGCCGAGCATCTCCACCAGCATCGACTGGATGACCTGGGTCCTGGCGATTGGCCTGCCGAACTGCTTTCGCCGCAGGGCGTAGTTCAGGGCGATGTCGTAGGCCGCGACTGCGTGTCCGGCCGACGCCCACGCGACGGAATTGCGGGTTCCGGCGAGCACCTTGCCCACATCTTTGAAGCTGTTGCAGTTCTGCAGTCGGGCGTCTTCGGACACGCGGCAGTCGGTGAGGGTGATGTCCGCGTTCTGTACCATCCGCAGCGACATCTTGCCGCCGATCTTGGTCGCCGCGTATCCGGGGTTGTCCTTCTCGACGACGAACGCCTTGACTTGGTTGTCCGCGGTGTCGCGGGCGTATACGACGATGTAGTCGCACCACACGGCGTTGCCCGGCCAGCGCTTGCGGCCGTTGAGCACCCATTCATCGCCTTGCCGCTCCGCGGTGGCCTCGAGGATGACGGCGTCCGAACCGTGCTCGGGCTCGGTCAGGGCGAACGCGCCGATCTTTTCCAGGCGCGCCATCGCCGGTAGATAGCGTTGCCGCTGTTCCTCGGAGCCCAGGATGTTGATCGACTGCATCGCCAACCCGAGATGGACGGCGAAGAACGTGGCTATGCTCCCGTCGATGCGGGACAGTTCGTAGGTGACGAGGCCGGCGGCGACCGCGCTCATCGAGTGTGCACCCGTGGTCGCCCAGGTTGTAGTCGCCGACAACGTTCAGCGCGGCAAGTTTCGGGACCAGCTCGAACGGGAATTCGCCGCGTTCCCAATACTCATTGACGATCGGCAGGATCTCGGCCTCGCCGAACGCCCGGACCTTGGCAAAGATCTCCTTTTCCTGGTCGGTCAGCTGATCGGCCATCAGGAAGTAGTCGGTCTCCCGGGCAAGGCCGATGTCCTCGACGAGCGAGGCGGTGGCTGGATCGGCGTCCTTGGCGCCGCGTGTCTCAAACGAGCTGAGCGGTTTTGGCGCCTTCGGTATCGTTGTCATGGCCGTTCTCCAGGTTCGCGCAGGAACGTCTCGATGACGGGCGCGAGTTCGGCCGCGTTGTGCACGAGATCGATGTGGCCGCCGCTATGTTGGTGCAGTCGCGAATGGGGCAGCAACGCGTTCATGATGTGCGCGTTGACCATCGGGATGATCGGATCATCGGTGCCCGCCACAATCAACGTCTGCTGCCGCACCGCAGGCAGTGCGAATAGGCTGGTCCACACCGAACCCGCGAGAAGCTGGTGCAGGTAGCCCATCTTCGACCCGGCATGCAGCTGCTGAAGATACAGTCGCGCCACATCCTCCCCGTGAGCGCGGACAGTGCCGCCGTATAGTTCACCGGCAATGGATCCGGCGTAGTCCGGATCCGAAAACCTCCGGGGCGTAGCCATTTTCGCCAGCACACGCGGATGCGCAGGCACCATCAGCGCTCCGGTACCTGTCGCCACCAGAACCAGGCGGCGGCACCGGCGCGGGTTCTGAAAGGCGAATTGTTGGGCAAGCGCCCCACCCCAGGACAGCCCCAGCATGTCGACGACGCCGATTCCCAGCTCGGACAGTACCCGGCCCAGCACCCAGGCAAGGTACGGGAATCCGTAAGGCGCAAGGGATGTGGGTGATCCGCCCGCTCCTGGAACATCGAATCGGACCACCGTGGTATCCGGATCCAGCTGTTCCACCAGCGGGTCCAGCACTTCCAGGCTTGCCCCGATGCCATTGCACAGCACCAGCGCCACACCGGTTCCCCACCGCACGTTCACCCGGATTCGCTGCCCGCCGGTGGCGACGTAGCACTCTTCACCGAACAAACTCACCGGTAGCGCACGAAGACGTCGCCGATCCCGGGTCGATTGACGCTTGTCGGCAGCGTGCGACTTGCGCGGTGCCATTACTTTTCCATCACGTAACTGCCCGGCGCCGGACCCAGGGGCGGAAGTCCCTCCCCACCAAGCATTTTCGGAGCGTCGACCTCTGAGCCGCTGCGCTCGGCGAGCCAGCTGACGTAGTCGGGCCACCAGGAGTCGGCGTGCTTCTCAGCAGACTCGAGCCACTGTTGGGGATCCTCGGCGTCGACTGGACCGGTGCGGAACGACGCCTTGGGGTTTCCCGGAGGGTTGACCAGCGCCGCGATGTGACCGTTGGTGGACAACACGTAGCGGTTGTCCTTGCTGCCCAATAGTCGCGCACTTCGATAGGTGGCCTGCCATGGGGAGATGTGGTCGGCGATGCCGCCGACGACGTAGGCGTCGGCGGTGATCTTCGACAGGTCGACCGGAGTGTCCAGCATGCTGACCCCGCCCGGGGTGACCAGCGCGTTCCGCAGCCCCATCAGCACCAGGTCGCGGTGCAGCGCTGCGGCCATCCGGGTGGTGTCGGCGTTCCAGAACAACACGTCGAACGGCGCCGGTTTGCGGCCCTGCACGTAGTTGTTCACCACGTACCGCCACACCAGGTCGGTGGGACGCAGCCAGGCGAACATCTCCGCCATGTCGCGCCCGTCCAGGAAACCCTTCCTGGCCGACACCCGTATCGCCGCCTGCGCCGCGCGGTCGCTCATCGCCGCCGCCGCGAACCCCGCGCGGGTCTCATCCAGCACGGTGACCGCCAGGTTAAGGCCCGCGACCCGGTCGCCCTCGCCGATCTCGGCGAGGTGGGCCGCCGTCATCGCGGCCAGGATGCCGCCCGAGCAGGTGGCCAGCAGGTGAGTGCTGTCGGCACCGGTGATTTTCTCCGCCGCGTCCATTGCCTCCACGATCGCCGCCCCGTAAGTGTCGAAGCCCCAATCCCGATGGCGTGCTTGCGGATTGCGCCAACTGAATCACGAAAACCTGCTGGCCCTGCTGAACAAAGTACTCGATCATGCTGCGGCCGGGCGCGATATCCATCACGTAGTACTTGTTGATCACCGGCGGCACCAGGAGCAGCGGGATCTCGCGCACCTTGGGGGTCTGCGGGGCGTATTGAATCAGTTCGAACACCGAGGTTTGCAACACCACCGCCCCCTTGGTGACGGCCAGGTTCTCCCCCACCGCAAACGCGTCGGGCTCGACCATCGCCGGCACGCGCGGCTTCGAAACCATGTCTCGGGCAAAGGCTCTCACGCCTCGCACCGCGCTCAGGCCGCCGGTGTCGATCAGCGCCTTCCAGCCGAGCGGACTGATCAGCGGGTTGTTGCTGGGCGCTAGGCCTTCGACAAAATTGTCGATGACGAACTGCATCTTCTCGTTGTCGCGCCAATCCAACTGCGCGTCCGCGAGCAACTCCTCAGCCGTCTGGGAGCCTGCCAGATAGGCCTGCATGATTCTGTGCAGCAGTGGATTCTCCTGCCACGCTGGGTCACTGAAGCGCTTGTCGGCTCGTGCCGGAGCGCGGTGCGACCTGCCCGCGGCGATACTGCCGAGCTCACGGGCCAGGCTTCCAACCCGGTCGGCCACTGCGCCAGGGTGCTGGGCTAGGTTGCCGGCGAAGCGGGCCCAGGTGGCGTTCGGCATCATCCGGCCGGCGAATGGCTTTGTGGCGCTGGTGAGAAGCAGGTCGAGCGGCGCAGCCAGCTCGTCGACTTTAGCCGTGGGGTCCTTGGGGGTTGCCATGGTTATCGTGTGCTTTCCGTTGTCGGAACGGTGATGTCGCGCTTTTGCACCTTGCCGGTGGGACCTTTGGGGAGCGCGTCGACGAGCCAGACCTGGCGCGGGTACTTGTAGGCGGCCACCCGGGCTTTGACGTACTCGCGTAGCTCGTCGCGGCACGCACGTCCGCGTCTTTCTTGAGGGCGACGGCAGCACCGACCTCCTCACCCAGCGAGTCGTGCGGGATGCCGATGACGGCAGCCTCGGCGACGGCGGGGTGCTCGTAGAGCACTTCTTCGATCTCGCGGGGATAGACGTTGTAGCCGCCGCGGATGATCATGTCCTTGGTCCGGTCGACGATGTAGAAGTAGCCGTCCTCGTCGACACGTCCGACGTCGCCGGTGGCCAGCCAACCGTCGTGCGGTGATCGTGGCCTTGGTGGCGTCGGGCAGATTCCAGTAGCCCTTCATCACGTTGTGGCCGCGGATCTGGATCTCGCCGGTCTGCCCTTGCGGGACCTCGGCGCCGTCCAGGTCGACGACCCGCATCTGTACGCCTTCGATCGGGGTACCGATCGAGCCCACCTTGCGCTCCCGATGCGGATGGTTGAACGCCGCCGCCGGGGAGCTCTCGGAAAGCCCATAGCCCTCGAGAACGGTGCAGCCGAAAGCTTTTTCGAAGTCGGTGAGAACTTGCACGGGCATCGCCGCACCACCGGATACGCAGACCCGCAAGGTGCGCGTCGCCTCCGGCGCAGCCTCGTCGGCCACGCTCAGCAGCGCCGAATACATCGTCGGCACACCTTCAAACACCGTGACGGCGTCCCGCTCGATCACCTCGAGCGCCTTGCGCGGGTCGAATCGAGGGATCAGCGTCAACGTCGCTCCCGATAGCACCGCCCCGTTGAGGCCACAGGTCAGGCCGAACACGTGGAACAGCGGCAGGCAGCCCATCACCACGTCGTCCGGCCCGGTTTCGACGAGGGTGCGGACGCTGACCTCGGCGTTGCGGCCCAGGTTGCCGTGGGTGAGCATGGCGCCCTTGGGTTTTCCGGTGGTTCCGGAGGTGTGCAGGATGACCGCGACGTCGTCGGCGCCGCGCTCCACCGGGGCCGCTTGCTCGGGCAGGTCGGCGATCAGGTCCATCAGCCCGGCGTCGTCGACAATCCAGCACTGGGCGCCCACTTCGTCGGCACCGGCGCTGGCCTCGTCGGCGAAGGCGGGGGTCCGAACAACGCCTTGGCGCCGCTGTTGGACAGGTAGTAGGTCACCTCGCGCGCCTTGAGCAGCGGGTTCATCGGGACCGCGACGGCGCCGCGATAGACGATCCCGTAGAACGCGATCGCGAACGCGGGCGTGTTGGGCAGCATTACGCCCACCCGGTCACCCGGCTCGACTCCGGCTTGCTCGAGCAGCGTCGCCACCCGGGCGGCTGCAGCGTCGAACTCAGCGAAGGTGAATTGCAGGTCGTCGCAGCGCAGCGCGACGCGGTTGGGGGTGCGTTCTTTGGATGCGATGAGATTGGTGCTCAGGCTGGTCACGGGATACCTCTTGAATTTGTCTGGATTGCTGTCTCCAGAGTGATCCCGGCAGGTCCGCGGCACAATGTCTCGGCAGACAACAACACGACGGGTTCGATGTGACCGCCCACATCTCGTCGCAGTCATCCCAATCTGCGATCAGGCTGATTCAGGTCGGATGTGGCATCGGACGAGACAGACCCATCGACGCCACGACCAACTCATCACCGTCCGCGGACTATCGCGCCGGCGCCGTGTTCGCCGTCACTGTTGAAGCGACCAACATCAGACAACGACGGTGTGGCGGCGAACACCGTCACGTGGCTCACCGCGGTCAATGCGAATTCAGCAGGAGCAATACAAATGACCGCAACTGACAAAGGGTGCTTGGCCACAGTGCCGTCGGTGTCTAATAACGCAAGAAAACCGGTGCGCCGCACCATCACGACCAGCTGCGGTTGGTGGAGGGAGCTCCGATGATCCCTTACTCCGACGGCATTCCGGCACGCCGGTTCCCGATCGTCAACGTCACGCTGATCGTCGCGAACTTCGCGGTGTTTCTGTTCTATGAGTTACCGAACGGGGAGGCGGCGGTTAATCAAGCATCGTTTTATCCGTGCGATGTTAATAACGCCTGCCACCTGGGCATACCTTGGGGCGTTGGCTGGATCACGGCCATGTTTATGCATGCCGGTTGGGATCACATCCTCGGCAACATGCTGTTCCTGGCTATCTTCGGGAAGAACGTGGAGGACACTTTCGGGCGGCTTGGCTATCTGGTCTTCTACCTCGCTGGCGGATTCGCCGCGATGATGTTGCAAACCGCGATGACCCTGCTATTCGGTACGGCGTCCGACGCGCAGATACCAAATCTCGGCGCCAGCGGCGCGATTGCAGCCGTGCTGGGCGCCTACATCGTGCTCTACCCCGACTCACGCATCCTTACGTTCGTGGGGTGGTTCCCGATCGGGATCCCGGCGTGGATCTTCCTCGGCCTCTGGTTTCTGTACCAGTTCTTCGAGGGCAACTACGCGCTTGTCCACCCAGACAACACGGGTGGCAGTGGTGTTGCGTTCTTCGCCCATGTCGGTGGTTTCGTCTTTGGCGTGCTCGTGGCGCTGGGACTCGCCCACACCGGACGGATCACGGCCCAGGCGGCGCGACAATACGGAACGTAGGTCTGTGACCGCCCACATCCGCTGATGTCCGGGCATAAGGTTTCGAGGTATGAGCGCGGCACCGCACGCCGGCAGTGTCCGGCATGGCGCGGACCCTGATCCGCACATCGTTGAGCTCAGCAAGCTCATGCTGGCGCGGGCCCCGGAACTGGGCGAGGCGCTGGCTGATCGGCTGTTCCGCGAGATCGACGCCTACCACGACGGCACCGTCGTCACGAAAGACGAAGTACGCGCAAGTTGTGAGGCGAACCTGACGTTCGTCTTCGACTCACTGGCGGGGCACACCGACGTCGATGTCTCGGTTGCCGAGCACACCGGAGCCACCCGCGCGGTGGCCGGGGTTCCGCTGCCGGCGTTGATGACGGCCTATCGGATCGGTTTCCGGTTCATGTGGGAGGAGACCCTCGCCGTCGCGCGGGCCGCGCGAATACCCGTCGAATCGATCGTGGACGCCACCGCACGCGTCTTTCTTGCCCAAGACACCTTTACTCAGGCGATGGCCGACGCCTACCGGCAACAGCTGACCGCGCAGATTCTCGAGCAGGAGGAAGAACGGTCGGCGTTGGTCGAAGCGTTGCTGTCTCAGCCGGATAACCGACACGCCACAGCCTCTGGGAGGCCGCCGACCTGCTCCGGCTGCCCACCTCCGGGCCGTACGTGGTCGTCGCGGCCGAGTTGCCGGCCATCGGGAAACTGGGCTTGCCCGCGATCGAGAACAAGCTCGCCGCCCGCGACATCCGGTCGGCGTGGCGGCTGCTGCCGGACTTACACATCGGCATCGTCCACGTGCGGATCCGCGACACAGTCGGCACGTTGATCTCAGTGCTCCGCCAGGCCGCGACCGTCCGGGTCGGCATCAGCCCGCCGTTTCACGACTTGGCCGAAACCAGCGACGCGCTGCGATTCGCCCGGCTGGCGGTGACCGGGAAGCCGTCGGCCGACTCGCTGGTCACGGTTTTCGACGACACCCCGCTTGCCGTCGCAGCGGTCAGCGCCCCCGAAGTGATGGCGAAGATCAGGTCGTCGGTGCTCAAGGGACTGAACAAACTGCCGCCCGCGGAACGCACGATCCTGCTCGACACCTTCCAAGCGTGGTTGGAGGAGGGCGGCTCCGCTAACGACACCGCGACGAAGATCTTCTGCCATCCCAACACCGTGCGGCATCGTCTTCGCCGTATCGAGGAGTTGACCGGCCGGTCACTTTCGCGGCCCAAGGATATTGCCGAGCTCTGCCTGGCCTTCGAGGTCGAGCAGCGGCTGCCCTGAGCGACGCAGCTGCATCAAGGCTTGCGTCGGTTAGCTGGGGGTTAACGCCTTCAGCCGGTGGCGAACCTGGAACGCGCTGATGACATCCACGATGCCGATAACGATCAGCCAGATACCGGCGACCAGGGTCAGGATCGCGATCGAATCGAGCGGGGAGATGATCAGCACCCCGCCGCCGATGACGATGATCACACCGGAGAGCACCTGCCAGCCGCGTCCGGGCAGGTGGTCGAAGGACAGCGCCGCGGCGAGCAGGGTCACCCCGCGGAACAGCCAGCCGATGCCGATCCACAGGGCCAAAAGCAGGATCGACTCGAGTTTGTCGCGGAAGCAGAAGAACCCCAGCACCAGCGATACCACGCCGGTGAGGAACGACAGCACTCTCATTGCGGCGCCGGCGTGCGAGCCGAAAGCGGCGAACACATACCCAACCCCGGATACCACCAGGTAGATGCCGAACAGGACACCCGCCACCACCAGTGACGGGCCCGGCCAGGCCAGCACGATGACACCGAGTGCCACGCCCAGGAGGCCGATCAGGAGCAGCAACTGCCACGTGTTACGAGCAAGCTGGTGCAGTGGACCTTCGAAAACGGTCTTTTCGCTGGTTGTCATGTCAAAACGATAGTTCGCGGCCGATGCGAAGAGATTGTTTCTGGCGACAGAGTTGAGCACCTCGCAAAGGGGTCACGAACAATGCCGGGCCGAGGCCACTGCTGTAGATGGCTGGTCCAGCGACCGTTTTGTCTCCGGAAGACAACGATCCGCCGCAAGTTGGTTGGTTTGACGACGTCGCCGCCCCGCGCTGGCGTAGCTAAGTTTTCCTTACGAACGCACCGCAGCGTTCCAGGACCACCAGCTAATCCCGAATTAGCAAGTGCCACAACAATCCAACCCAACCAGAGAAAGAAGGTAAAGCCATGTTGTTGCCCGCCATCATCTTCCTGATGATCCTGTTCCCCGTCCTCCTGCCCGGCCGGCATCACCGCCGTCGACGCCATCGCAGCGGGCCTACCGACCGGCCAGTACCTGGCGCCTCGCCGGTTCGCCGTCCCAGCCGCCGCCTGACATCTGGCAACCCCCAGTCGGGGCCACACCTACGGGTGTGGCCCCGACTGGTTTATGGGGCACCCGGCTGCAGAACCGCGGGGCCGTACCAGTGACAGGCGAGCAACGCGAGTTCGACGTCGAGCCGGTCGCTGCCGATGTCGCGGCCACGCCGGGCGATCGCCCGGCCCACCCGATACTTCACCGAGTTGAAGTGCAAGTTGAGCTCCTCGGCGGCGACCTTATAGCTGGAACCGCAACCCAGAAACACCCGCAACGTCTCACGCAGCCGCGCGTCGTTCTCGTTGTCGGCTGGCGAGGTCGCCGAGTACGGCGGCCACCCAATCGCGGGTACCGGCCACGTCACCACCAAGACGCGCCACAACGGACAGGCCCGGATCGGTCGCCGCAATCACCGTCGGCTTCGGACCGCTTGGCGATCACTGCGACGCTGCGAGCGGTCTCCGCCTCGCGGTGCGACTGGCGAAAACCCTCGACACCGCTGGCCATGGTCCCGATTGCCACACTCGGGGAATCCGGTCGTGTCGAGCGTGAACTGGCGGACCTTGATCGGGGCGTCGGCCACCGCGGCGCGATACGGCAGCCAACCCCATCCGCAGCTTCGGTCGGCGGCAACGAAGAGCGGGCTGGCAGCCGCCCCCGCAGATTCGCCCAGCTCGCGGAGAAACCGTTGCAGCCGGGCAAGTTGGTCGCCTTCAGCGCCCGCGTCCGGGTACCACATGACCAGCCCCAGATGGTGCCATCGCAGCGGATAGCGGATCTACGGTGCTCGCCGCGTCAGCGTCGATCGACTTGTTGGCGGCCAAGACTTCTCGCACTCGCAGGGCTCGAAGACTGTTCTGGTTCTCCAACCAACGTTCGCGTTCGTCTTCATAGACGGCGACGACTTGCTGCGACATCCAGTCGATGTATTCGAACAACGTGCCGGTAATCGCCTCAATCACCCCGACTCTCATCGGCTCCGGGATATCGATGTCGCGCAATTCGGCGAAAACTACTTCATTTATCTGGCGCTGACCGAGCCGATAGGCGCGAACCAGCGCGTTGACGGGCACCCCGCGCTGCGCCAGCCGGCGGGCGTACTCGAGCGCCGCGGTGGGCGCCTCGACCCGCTCGACAGCGATGTCGTAGCGCAACGCGTGCAAGACCGTGTCGACGTTGCCCTCGACGCTGGTCCCGAGTAACTCCACCAGCGCCGCGTCGCCGCGCAGCTCGGGGATCTGATCCTCGAGGGATTGACGAAGCGCCGACGACAGCGCGACCAACCGGCCATGCAATCGGCTCGCGACTTCTGCGACATAACTGCTTACCTCGACTCCGCTGTCGAGGCCCGATTTCTTCACCTCAATGACGTTAGACGCTGGGTTGTCTTTGAGCGATAACAGCGGCGCGTGGCTTTGTCGATTCGCGACTGTGTAAAGCCGCGCGTCATTCCTAATGTTGTGCACACTCTCGCCAACGAAGGTCAGAAGGAGCGCAGACACATGGGATTCATCAAGCCCTATCTTCCGGACGTTGATCCGGACACCTTCCTGAAGAAGCCGCTGATGGAGCGGATGCGGATTCTCGCCGTCGAATGGGCCGAGAACGGCTTCGGCTGCACCGCGGATGGTCCACACGATTTACATCGTGAAGCTGGTCGTGTTCTTCGCGATCGGCGGCATCACCGTAGCGACGGCGACGTCGGGGCTGCCCGCCTTCTGGCATGTGTCGCAATGGTGGAACCAACCGATCGTCTACCAGAAGGTCATCCTGTGGACCGTGCTGCTGGAGGCCATCGGCGTCGCCGGATCCTGGGGGCCGCTGGCCGGCAAGGTCAAGCCGATGACCGGCGGCATCCTGTTCTGGATGCGACCGGGAACCATCCGGCTGCGGCCCTGGAAGTGGGTGCCGTTCACCAACGGCGACCGACGCAACTGGTTCGACATCGGGCTGTACCTGGCACTGCTGGTGAGCTTGGCCGTCGCGTTGCTGGAGCCCGGCGTGCACAGCGACTCACTCTCGAAAGCATTGCCGGCCAACATATCTGGGCTGGTGAATCCCGCCCTGCTGGTCGCGCCGATCGTGCTGCTGGTGCTGATCGGTCTGCGGGACAAGACCATCTTCCTGGCCGCCCGCGGCGAGCAGTACCTGCCCGGCGTTGGTCATCTTCGCCGTGCTGCCGTACTCGAATTTCACCAGACATGATCATTGCGTTCAAGATGCGTGATCGTGGTGGTGTGGGTCGGCGCCGGCTTCTCGAAGTTCGGAAAGCACTTCTCCAACGTCATTCCGCCGATGGTCAGCAACACGATATTCGCGCCCAAATGGGTGCGGACGGGCCCATTACCGCGACTTCCCGTCCAACTGCGGCCGTCGCGGCTGGCGGACTTCATGGCACACGTCAATGGCACCACGGTCGAGATCGCGGCCCCGCTAGTTCTGTTCTTCTCCACCAACAAATGGGTGACGCTGGTTGCGGCGCTGTTGATGGTGGGCTTCCACCTGTTCATCATCTCGACCTTCCCGCTCGCGGTGCCGCTGGAGTGGAACGTGGTCTTCGCCTACACCACGATCTTCCTGTTCCTCGGATTCCCGAACTGGAACGGATACGCCCCGTGGAACATGTCGCCGCCGTGGCTGGCGCTCATCGTCGCCGCCGCGCTGCTGTTCTTCCCGATCCTGGGCAATCTGCGGCCGGACAAGGTGTCCTTCCTGCCTTCGATGCGGCAATACGCGGGCAACTGGGCCTCGGCGGTGTGGACCTTCGCGCCGGGTGCCGAGGAGAAGCTGGACCGGGTCACCCGCTCGGCGTCCAACCAGGTCGACCAGTTCATCGCCTCCGGCTACGAGCCGCAGTGGGCGGAGATCACCACGCAGAAGACGATCGCGTGGCGCACCATGCACAGCCAGGGCTCGCGGGTTGTTCTCGCTGCTGTTGACCCACCTACCCGACATCGACACCCGCACCGTGCGGGAGGGCGAGTTCATGTGCAACTCCCTGATCGGCTTCAACTTCGGCGACGGCCACCTGCACAATGCAGACATGATCCAGGCCGTGCAGCGCGAGGCCGCCTTCGAGCCGGGCGAGTGCGTCATCGCCTGGGTGGAGTCGGAAGCCTTCGGCAGCGGTGTTCAGCACTACCAGTTGATCGACGCCGCACTCGGGGTGGTCGAGCGCGGCACCTGGAAGGTGGCCGACGCGGTCGCCGAGCAGCCCTGGCTGCCCAACGGCCCCATCCCGCTCCAGGTGACCTGGTCGTTCCGGCTGCGCAAAGACCAAGCAAGGCACGGAGCGCTGGCATGAGCACCGCGTTCGTGGTGGGCGGCGGCCCCAACGGGCTCGCCGCCGCCATAGCCTTGGCCGCCGAAGGCGTGGAGGTCACCGTGCTCGAGGCCGCCGACGAGGTCGGCGGTGGCGCCCGCAGCAGCGAAGCGATCATCCCGGGCCTGCTGCACGACCACTGCTCGGCGATCCACCCGATGGCCGTCGGCTCGCAGTTCTTGAGCCGCTTCGACCTGCAGCGGTACGGACTGTCGTGGCGCTGGCCGGAGATCGACTGCGTCCACCCGCTCGACGGCGGCAGCGCCGGCGTGCTGCACCGCTCGGTCGAGCAGACCGCGGCCGGCCTCGGTCGCGACGGGTCGCGCTGGCAGCTCGCGTTCGGCTACCCGGCCGCTAAGTTCGACGCACTCAGCGAGGACATCATGCGGCCCGCTGCTGCGGATCCCGCATCATCCACTGATGCTGGCCCGGTTCGGTGCACCGACCGTACTTCCCGCGTCCACCTTCGCCCGCCTGTTTCGCACTGATGAGGGGCGGGCATTGTTCGGAGGCGTTGCGGCCCACGCCTTCCGGCCGCTGCACTACCCGATGACCTCCGCAATCGGAATGGGCATCATCGCGGCCGGCCACCGGCACGGCTGGCCGGTGGCCGAAGGTGGATCGCAGTCGATCACCAATGCGATGGTGGCGCTGCTCGGCGAGCTGGGCGGCAAGATCGAGACCGGTGTCCACGTCCAGACGGCGTCGCAGTTGCCGCCGGCAGACGTCACGATGTTCGATCTGGCGCCCACTGCGGTCGCGGGCATCCTCGGGGATCGTCTGCCGCGCCGAGTTTCTCGCGCCTTCACCAAGTTCCGCCGTGGTCCCGGCGCCTTCAAAGTCGACTTCGCCGTCGAGGGCGGCGTGCCCTGGACCAATCCCGACGCGCGTCGGGCGGGCACGGTACACCTGGCCGGGACCTATCGGGAACTGGCTGCGACCGAGCGGGATATCCACGCCGGGCGGATGCCGGAGCGGCCGTTCGTGTTGGTCGGTCAGCAGTACCTGGCCGATCCGCAACGTTCGGTCGGCAACGTTCATCCTGTGTGGACATATGCGCATGTGCCCAACGGATTTTCGGGTGACGCGACCGCGGCGATCATCGCTCAGATCGAGCGGTTCGCACCGGGCTTCCAGGAGCGGATCGTCGGGACAGGCCGTCCGAACCACCACCCAATTCGCTTCCTACAACCTCAATTACGTCGGCGGCGACATCATGACCGGCGCCAAGGATATTCGCCAGCTGACTTTTGGGCCGCGAACGACACTGTCGCCGTACACCATTGGAGTGCCCGGCATGTACATCTGCTCGGCGGCCACCCCGCCCGGCCCGGGCGCACACGGCATGTGCGGCGCCAACGCCGCCAGCGCTGCGCTCGCTTATCTGTCGCGGCGGGCGTAACGCCAAAACTGGCGAGCAGTCCCCCGCAAGCGGGAGGTACCCCCAGCAAAAGCGCTCGACACGGCAAGGCTTTTGGAGCTTTTATGTCTGCTCGCGCTAGGACGGATAGGTGTAAAAGCCCTCGCCGGTCTTGATGCCGAGCTTGCCCGCGTCGACGTAGGTCTGCAGCAAGTCCCGCGCGTTCTTCGGCAGGTGCGGAAACTCTTCGACGTAATGGTTCTCGATGTCGAGTGCAACGTCCAGACCGACCAGGTCCATCAACTGGAACGGCCCGGCCGGCGCGCCCAAGTTGAGCTTGTACATCCCGTCGACGTCTTCCGGACGGGCCACCCCTTCGGCGACGACGGCCAGCGATTCACGTTTGATCGCTGCCCAGACCCGATTGAAGATGAAGCCGGTGCACTCTTTGCGCGCTTCGAACGGGTAGACGCCGAACTCGGGCAAAACGGTCAACAGGGTGTCGAGCAGGCCGCGGTCAGTCTCACCGTCAGACATCAGGTCGACCGCGTTGACCTCCGGTGGCATGTAAAAGTGCATGTTGCACAACCGGCGTTTGTCCCGCACCTTTCCGGCCATCAGGCGCGACGGGTACGACGAAGAGTTGGTCGCGAAGATGGTGTCCGCGCGGTGCCGCTTGGTCGATCTGGTCCCACGCTGCAATCTTGATCTCGAGCTTTTCTGGTACGGATTCGACGGCAAGCCAGGCGTCGTCCAACGCCTCTTCGAGCGACCCTGCGGCCGTCGCGCCACCCACTTCACCAAAGCCTCGGTCAGCCACCAGCTTCGGTAGGGTCTCCGTCACGTAGTTGACCGCGGAGGCGCGCTGTTCGGCACGTGGGGCAAAGATCCGTACGGTTCCGCCACGGCTGGCGAACATCAGCGCGATACGGCGACCCAGCGTTCCCGCTCCGATCAGCGCGACCGGGCGGTTCTGGATGTCCTCGAAAGTGTATGTGTACGAGCCAGTCACATACGCATGCTAAGCCTCGGCTGCGTGCCCGGGTCCGTCGCTAAACGACAAAGATGGGCAGACTGTTGTCTTTGGTAGACAACAACAGTGCGAGCTCGACGATGAACCGGGCTGATTCATGCCGCTTCCGCGTCGCGCACGACCGAAGCGATCGAGATGGCCGTGAGGGTACCGCCCCAGTAGTCGGCGACGTACAGCAGCTCGCCGTCAGCGCTGAGTGCCACCGCTTCTGGCTGACCATCCAGTTGGACTGCGGTGATCACCGAGTTGGTGATGGTGTCGAGAACCACGACGGACGAAGACGTCAGATCGGTGACGCATGCTAGCTTGCCGTCGCCGGTGAACTTCATCCGGCGCGGCATCTCCCCGGCGGGAACGATCTCCGCAATTTTGGTCACGAAGTCGACGGCGATAAGTGACTGCATGCCGATGACGTAGACCCCGGTGCCGTCGGGCGTGACCGCCGCGGACAGCGACGTGTCAGGAAGACGCATCGAGGTGACTTCGCGGCTTTCGACATCGATGGCCGAGATCGAGTTGGTGTCGTAATGGGTCACCAAGACGCGCGAACCATCCGGGCTCACCGTTACGGTGTCCGGTGACAGCGGGACAGCGATGGTGTCGACAACGTCATGTTGCTCGGTGTCGATCACCGCGATCGAGCCGGGAAAGAACTGGGTGTAGGAGCTGATCTGGGAAGTCGCGACGTAGAGGTGAGCCCCATCGGGGCTCAGATCCATGCCGGTGGCGTAGTTCTCGATCGCCACGGTGGTCATCGACCTGGTGTCGGCCGCGGTCGTTGAAATCAAGCTGTCGACGCTTTCGCGACTGGTCGCGATGTGGGCGGTGTAGAGGTCCCGCCCCGAGGGGCTGACGACTTCAGCGATGCTGGGGTTGCCGTAGATAGTCGTGACCGTGAAGTCGGCGGTGGTGATGATCCGCACCGAACCGTCGTAGCCGGGAACATAAAGAAAGGCATCGTCGGCGCTGAGCATCAGGCGCTTGGTATCAGGGCCAACGGGTATGCGCGCGGCGATGTCGCTACCGGCCATCACGATCACACAGTCGTCGGCGACGACGTAGACCTGATCGGTGACGCTGCTGGCGACGACGCCGAACACCCGAGCGCCGATCGGGACCTTCCATTGCACAACCATGCACTCACGATGCCGTTTCTTGTGCTCGTGGTCGTCGCTGCTGGCGCCTAACCGGTATGGGTGATAGCTGGAAAACGGATACCGCGCGGTGCAAGATGGTTCCTCAAGCAGGCAAGGCGGGAGGCCCAGGCGTTGACGACGGAAACAAGCACCGCCGAGCCGGGCACGGCGCCCGCCCCGCTGCGCGCGGTTGTGGCCGACGACGAAACCCTGCTGCGCGAGGGTCTGGCCAGCCTGCTGGACCGCTCCGGGTTCACCGTCGTCGGCCAGGTCGGCAACGCTGTCGAGCTGCTCGCGCTGGTACGCAAAACCAGCCCCGATGTGGTGGTGGTGGACATCCGGATGCCGCCCACCCATACCACCGAGGGTCTCGAGGCCGCCCGGGTGATCCGCGAGGAACTGCCCGACACCGGGATTATGGTGCTGTCTGCCTACGTCGACGTCGAGCATGCAATGGAGCTATTGGCCAGCGGCCGCGGGATCGGGTATCTGCTCAAGAGCCGCGTCACCGACGTCGCCGATTTTGTCGACACCCTGCAGCGGGTAGCAAAGGGTGCGTCGGTGATCGACCCGGCGGTGGTACAGGAGCTGGTGTCCGGACGCCGCCGCAACGATCCGCTGTCGGTACTGTCGCCGCGCGAACTCGAGGTGCTGGAGTTGATGGCCGAGGGCCGATCCAATGCCGGCATCGCGCGGCAGTTGTGGGTGACCGAGGGCACGGTCGAAAAGCACGTCCGCAGCATCCTCACCAAACTCGGCTTACCGGAGACCGGCGACGACCATCGTCGCGTCCGCGCGGTGATCACGTTTCTCGACTCGCGGTGACTTGCAGCTGAACGGTGTCACTGTAGCGCCGGCTCCAAGCAGGCCCCTCACGCTGTTTGCGCCAGGCCCCATGAGTTGCAAGAGCCCTCGTTCCGGCCAACCTCGGTGAGCAGCCTGCGTAGTCGGCGGCGCCCGCGATGCAGGCGCGACACCACCGTTCCGATCGGCGTGTCCATCACTGTGGCGATTTCCTTGCACGGGAGTCCCTGGATATCCGCGTAGTAAACAGTGAGGCGGAACTGCTCGGGCAGGGCGCGCATTGCGGTGATGACGTCGTGGTCGCCAATTCTTTTCAGCGCTTGCTCCTCCGCCGACGGCATTCCCGTTGCCGAATGCGCAGCGCTGGCGATCACTTGCAGATCCGAAATCGCCGTCCGCCAAATGCTGTACTGGACGCCGCTGGGCTTTACGGCAATTACTGATGTGGGTGTTGGCCAGGATTCGGTACAGCCAGGCGCAGATATTGCTGTCCGGCCGGAAGGAGTCAAACCCGGCGAAGGCTTTTGCCAGCGTGTCCTGCACCAGGTCTTCGGCATCGGCGTGATGGCGGGTCATCCGCAACGCCTGCCGGTATAAGTCGCCCAGCACGGGAGCGACTTGGTTTTCAAAGCCGGCCGTAGGGTCCGCGTCGGCAGTCAATTCCACTGGCAGGGTCATGATGCACCTCTCGTGTCGCGCCCGAACGGCGTCTATCCGGCTACCCGCCTTACATTTGCGTCCGCGCTGACCCACGTCTGCACCGCTGGCAACCATGGCGGGTTCTGGTCAGCCGCAGTCCGCGCCTCCCGGCTAACCGGTATCTGGCCGCCGATCAGTAACCCCGCGCCCGGCTAGGCAGCCCGCCAAGTCTCCTCATCGCGACCGGCGCCACAGCAGACCCGCCAATCCTTCCCGTCTCGGGGCGAATTTCCTGCTAGCTTCCATGCGATCGGTCTGTCGCTACTGCAAACTGAACTGGTGAGACTAGGTGATCGGATGCGGTGCGTAATTGTCGACGACAACCGCGATTTCCTCGATGCGGCGACGCGGTTGCTGGAGCATCAGGGAATCAGCGTGGTCGCGGTGGCAAGCTCCTCCGCGGAAGGGCTGCAGTGCGTGGAGAACCTGCGGCCCGACGTGACGCTTGTAGACATCGACCTCGGTGACGAGAGCGGTTTTGAACTCGTTGAGCGGCTTCACCGCAACGGGTTCGGCGCCGACGTGCCGACTATCTTGATCTCCACGCACGCCGAGGAGGACTTCGCCGAACTGGTCGCTGCCAGCCCGGCTCTGGCCTTCATCCCCAAGGCCGCTCTGTCCGGGGCCGCTATCCGGGACGCTCTTGGACTTGCCGGGTAACGGCACACCAGCCGGCCAACACGGCGCCATCCCGGCGGCGACGAACCCGCCATGCCCGCGATACCGATTTGAGCGGCGCGGTTGTGCGGCGCACACCTCCGGCACCATACCCGCTAGCGCGGTATGTCGATTGGCGTTGCCGGTAACGACAGACGTGTGCGAACGCGCCATCCTGAGCAAGAGGACTTGCGCGCAAGTCTGAACGCAACCACGGTATTGCCCAAAGGCAGTGTCCGAACAGTGGTTGAGCCGAACTTGTTGAGGCCCACTGCCTTCAACGGACTGGGCGACTCCGCTCGTTGGGGTCAACGAATAGTGAGGTAAGGACTCATGTCAGTCGGCCACAGCTGCTACCGCGTAACGCCCACGTCCCAATGTCGGCAGGTTAGGCGGGATGGCGTAGGCGCTGAGTCGCGTGTCGGGCGGCCCGGCCGATACCCATCACACCGGCCGGCCCGAGTGTCCCCGCGCCGGCAAAGGCTAGCCCGTGGTGGGTCGTTGATCATGCGCGGCTTGGAGGCCACGCTTTTTGCCGCAGCGATCGGCGCCGCAGTTGCTCTGCTTGCCCATCCACCCGCCGTCGGCACACGATCCGCAGACTCCAGTTCTGCCATGACGCGGCCCTACCCCAGCGCATTCTCAATAGAGCAGGTTGCCGCAAAGGTATTGCCTAGTGTGGTGACACTGCAAACCATCGACGGCGACCGCTCGCGGTTGGGGTCTGGTGTCGTTCTCACCGCAGACGGGCTGATCATGACCAACAACCACGTCGTGGCAGCGTTGGGCGGTCAGCGGCATTCGTCGGCCAGTACCGCTGTCACTTTCAACGACGGCGGCACCGCGCCATTCGACCTGATCGCCGCTGACCCAAAGAGCGACATTGCAATTGGCCGAGCTCGTGGCGTGTCCGGGCTCAGCCCAATCTCTATCGGTTCCCCCGCGAATCTGCGCGTCGGTCAACCCGTGGCGGCGGTCGGATCCCCACTCGGTTTGAGCGGCACCGTCACCGCTGGCATCATCAGCGCGCTGAACCGCCTGATCTGCCCGGCTACGGACCCCGATCTTCCGCTGAGCGCGTTCTACGCCATCCAAACCGACGCCGCGATCAATCCGGGCAATTCGGGTGGGGCACTCGTTGACATGCACGGCGCGCTGGTCGGCATAAACGCGGCGGAGTCGGTGGCGCCCAGTGCTGACGGCTCGAATATCGCAGCTCGCGGATCGATCGGCCTCGGCTATGCCATTCCCGTCGACCACGCCACACGCATCGCCGCGGAACTGACCGCCACCGGCCGGGCATCGCACGGCTGGCTGGGAGTTCAGGCCAGCAGCGACCTCGCTGCGTACGGCGCCAGGATCAACGGGGTGGCAAGCGGTAGCCCCGCCGCGGCGACCGGGCTGACAGTCGGCGCACTCGTTACCAAAGTCGATGACCAAATCATCGGAAGCGGTGACGCACTGATCGCCGCGGCGCAATCCAATGAACCCGGTGCCTCGGTGACGCTCGTCTTCGTCAACAGTTCGGGTCTGCCCATGACAGCCCACGTCACCCTCGGCAGCGACCAGGGTCGCCAGTAACCTCCTTTCTCAAAGGCGATCACGTAGAGGGAGGCGAACCGGTCGAAGAAGGCCGAGGAGATTTCCGGCGTCAGCAAAGCCGGATTGAAAGGTCCAATGACCCGGCCCATTTCGGTGCTGGCGTCGAAATCCGCAGCCCCGCCCACGGAACCGCCACATCCATCAGCCAGTTGTAGAGCGCTTTCTGTGCTGGATTGAGCGCTTCGCTGCCATAAAGCGGAAGGCGTCCGCCGAGGGCGTTACCGTCGATCGACATGAGTCGTTCCTAGCTTTCCATTCGGGTTTCGCCCGTTGTTGTTGTTCAGCGCTCGAACCCTGGTCTGCAGGGATTCAGGTGCCCAAGCCCCCGGCGGCCTTATCGCGAGCTGTCGTGTCCCCGTCCCTCAGGATGCCGTGCTTACCCGAGTGCGTCGTTACCGACAGCCGCAATTGATCTACCCGGTCAGCCGGTAGCGCACAAAGTCCCTCGCCCTCCGAAGGAGGGTTAGGCCGAACTGAATAAGCAACCAGCACAGGGCCACAACTATGCCTCCTGCATGGACCGGTGAGGCGCCTTTTCAAACCTCTTGCACCTCAATGGCACCCGCAGCGACTGACCGCCAGACCGTTGTTTGCCGATTCCGCCAAGGTATTACGGCTAGCAGGGGGCTTAATGGGCGCTACCCCGGACGACATCAGCGCCGGGCGTCGACATCCTAAGTCTTGAGACTCGGTTGTTCAGCCGTCAAGGCGTTGGGAGAAGAGAGTATGTCTTTCTTGATTACGGAACCCGCGGCACTGACCGCGGCGGCGGGCAACTTGGCGGGTATCGGCTCGGCGATGAGCGCACAGAATGCGGTTGTGGCCGGCCCGACCACCGGGCTCAGTCCCGCGGCCGCCGACGAGGTTTCGGCGCTGACCGCGGCAGCGTTCGCCGCCCATGGGGTGCTGTACCAAGAGATCGGCGCGCAAGCGGCGACGATTCACCAAATGTTCGTTGCCACCTTGGAAGCCTCCGCCGGTTCGTATGCGGCCACCGAGGCCGCCAATGCGGCCGCCGCACGCTGACAATCGGGATATATCAATGGATTTCGCAGCACTGCCACCCGAGATCAACAGCGGCCGAATGTATTCCGGCCCTGGCTCCGGATCCGATGCTGGAAGCCGCGGCGGCCTGGGAAAACCTGGCCGGGGAACTGTCCTCGGCGGCGGCGTCTTACTCTTCGGTGGTCACCGGCCTGACCGACGGCAGCTGGCGGGGCCCGGCGTCGGCATCGATGGCGGCCGCGGCGGCGACCTTTGTCGCATGGATGAACGCCGCCGCCACTCAGGCCCAGCAGGCGGCGGCCCAGGCCGAGGCGGCCGCGTCGGCGTTCGAGACCGCGTTCGCCGCCACCGTGCCACCGCCGGTGATCGCTGCTAACCGGGCGCAGTTGGCGATGCTGGTTGCCACCAATTTCCTGGGGATCAATACCGCGGCCATCATGGCGACTGAGGCTCAGTATGCCGAGATGTGGGCCCAGGACGCGGCCGCCATGTACGGCTATGCCGGCTCCTCGGCCGCCGCTGCAACGCTGACCCCATTCACCCCGCCGCAGCAGAACACCAACCCGGCCGGTTTGGCGGCCCAAAGCGCCGCGGTCGCCAATTCCGTTGGCACGCAGACCTCGACGACGGTCGACACGATCATCCAGCAGATCCTCGCCGATATAAATAAGGCGCTGGAGCCGGACACCGTCAACTCGGGGATCAGCGCTTTCGCAACGGTCCCGTCCATTATTTTGTCGGCACTCTCCGCTCTTTCGACCGGGTCGAATTCCGCGGCGACCGCCGCCGATTCGACGGTGGCGGCATTGACCGACGTGAGCGCTGGACTCGGTAGAGTGGCGACCACTCTCGGCTCGGTCGGCACTGCTCCGGTCGGCGGTGCGGTGTCTGCCGGACTGGCCCGGGCAGCCAGCGTCGGCGCGCTGTCGGTGCCGCCGACTTGGGGCACGCTGGCCTCTGCGAATGGCGCCTCTGCCAACGCGTTACCGGTCAGCCTCGTCAGCGAAACCCGGGACTTAGCGGCGTTGCCGCCGCCGGTCGGCCTGGCAGGCGCGCCGCGGGCAATGGCAGCCGGCACGGGGCTGCGGGGTAAACCCCCTGAGGGAACGACTCTGCGCTCTCTGATGCGGCTCACAATGCTTCCGCGTCAGCAGTACATCGGATAGCTAGCCGCCCGCCCCAGTCGGCCACCGCGTCGGACGCCGACGCTTCACCCCGCTTCACCTTCGCAAGGCGGCCGCGCCGAAGACGAAGACGTTGCTTGCCACTAAGACGAAGGCTGCGACGAACCAATCCCCACGACGATGCCCGCCGTAACGTCGCCTGTCGTGCAGGCCTGCGTCCGCTTGGACAGATAGCCAGTACCAAGGCCGTATACGGCCGTGTAGCGCCGAATGAAGCGCGCCACCAGTGGGGTTGGAATGCTAGTCATCCCAGTGCTTAAACTGATTGTGTCGCTCGTGTGCCGCATTGCTGTCGTGCAGTGCCCACGCAACAGTGATCAACACGAATAAGGCCAGAAGCGCGGTTAACATGAGACCAGCATGGCAGCCAAGGGTCGAAATGTCGGCCATGCTGGCGTCCCTTCATGGTTGCAGCTACCTTCAGTTGGCCGGTTGCCACTGCAGCCGTTCGGTCGCGAAAGCGATTCTGGCACAGGAAGTTTCGCAGTCGGCAAGCGACCGCGTGATCCTACGCTGGGCTTGACAAGGAGCCGCCGCATCATTGGCTTCCCGGGGTCCGCCGGGGCGCGGGCTCGAATCAGACGTGCTGCGGGCCCTAAGTCAGTTGAGGGGAAACTGCTGGGCTTTGATCGTATCTCGCAGCGCGCGCCGATACCGTGACCACACCGGCACGTACAAGCGCAGCTCCTTGCGTACGGCCTGCACCACGTCTCGACGATTGACTGTGACGTTCTCGTAGTCCCTCAATGCGGCTCGTTGTTCGTTGGGCAGGTTGTCCAACCACATCTGAATGCGGTCCGTCGAGCCCTGGTCAGCTTCTACTTGTCTTACCCACTCGCCTAGTTGAACAGACTGCTGGTACGCGTAAGCAATGGCAAGGTCGGCGGTTTGGTAATTGCCGGTGAGCGCCAGCTCGCTGATCACCCTATCGATCGCTTCGGCTTTTTCCGTGAGGACTTCCCTGCGGATATCCGGGGGAAGCGCCTTGAGGATTTCCAGGTCCCTGCCGATTCTCAATGCCTCGGCGTAGAGCGTCTTCATCTCCTGGTAGTGGAAGCGCTTGTGCTGTGACCGGCGGTCCATCGCACCCGTGCTGAACGCGATGATGCCCGCGAAGACCACGAACGCGCCGCCGAGGAGTGTGCCTTGTCCAGGAGTCAGGCCATGCCAGAAGTTGATCCAGCCGCTCATTTAATCCTGCCTAACGCCTTTGGCCATGGCCCATAGTAAAATTCGCGTGGCAACCCGCAAGCTGCGCGCTGCGGTCAGCGGCGGCACGCGAAAGCTACTGCGCCCAACGGCTTTCGTTGACTCACAGTTCGGCAAGCGCGATGCCGGTGAGCCCCATGCCGAGGTGCACCAGTTCGGTGTCGACGCCGGTGTCGAGGTTGACGTAGCGGATGCTGCCGCCGAGATCGCCGACGTAGAACTCGGACTCGGAGACGGCGGCGACGCCGATCGCCTCATGGTATCCGCGAGAGAGGATCTCGGGTGTGCCGACGCTCGGCTGCACCATCGCGCGGTTGAGCGTGTTGCCCTCGGGTTCGGCGCCCCGATCGGTCCACACCAGCGTCGCCCCACCGAACAGGTGCAGATCGATGGGCTCCGGCAGGTCCTTCCACAGCAGCTCGATGTCGTCGCGGTGCTGCGCGCTGGTGCCCGGCCGGAGATCGAGGGGGGCACGAAAGATCCTGCCCTCACCGGCTTTTGGTGCACCCTTCTGCGTCCAGTACAGCAGGCGCCGATCCAGATCCACGGCGATGCCGACACAGTGGTTGCTGGCCGCCTGCGCGGCCTCGTCACCAACCGCCGGCACCACCAGTGGACGCAGCTCACTACCGTCCAGGTTGCACGACAGCACCTGCATGCCCTCGCGATCGCACCAGTACAGCACGCCCGCCTCGAAGTCGGCGGCGAGCTGTTTGCCGGTCGTGAAGGCCCCGCGCGGCACGATCGTGACGCGATTGCTCCCGTCGAGATCGGCACGCTCCAGTGACCCGTTGCGGGCGTAGGCCTCTTCCGAACGTGGGCCGCTCCCGGGGTCGGGAGCGCCCATGTTCGTCCAGTACACATGGCCCCGCAGCTGGTCGACGACGATGCCGTCGGCCCTCTCGTCGATTCCGGTGATCAGGGTCCGCACCCGAGTGCCGTCCAAAGACACCGCCTGCATCTCCTGCTTACCGTCGTTGAGCACCAGCAGCTCGGTCATCAGCGCTCGCTTTCAGGTCCGTCAACGTGACCCGCGGAGAACGCGGGCACGGCGTCGCAGATCGCCGCAACGTTCCGGCCGGCCTGCATGACGGCGCCGTCGGGCCTGACAATGGCGGCGGTCGCCCGGCCTTGCTTCAGCCAGCTGCCGAGTTGGCTGTCCCGAGCGACGGAGACCACCGCGGCTCCGCGGCTCTTGAGCTCCTTTTGTTGCGCAGCGCTCAGCGGAGACGAGGTGACCAGCGCGAACCGGTTCCCGACGACCTGGTCGAAGTGCAGACCATCGCGCAAAACCGGGTTGGGGCACAACGTTCCGGCCAGTTGCCCGGGGGTGCGGGATTTGACCACCAGCGCCGACTTGTGCAGCCCGGGGGCGACGCCGTCGGCGGCGCTGGTGCGCGTGCCCGGCAGGCGCAGGTGCGCCAGCCGCGGGAACACCACCTTGCGGACCACGTCGCCGAGCCGGCCGCCGCCGGTCATCGCCGCTCCGACCGACACGGCCATCAAAATCATGGCCGCCGCATGGGCTTTGCGCTCCTGCTCGTAGGTGTCCAGCACGCTTTCGGGCAGGGTCTTGCCCAGCACGCCGGCCACTTTCCAGCTCAGGTTCAGCGCGTCGCGCAGGCCCGCTGCCATACCCTGGCCGACGAACGGCGGGGTGAGGTGGGCGGCGTCACCGAGGACGAACACATTGCGGTCGCGCCAACGACTGGCCACCTGGGCCCGGAACGTGTAGGCGGTGACGCGAACCAGGCGCAACTGTTCGGCGGGTGTGTCGCCCAGCCACGGCTTGATCAGCGGCTCGATGTGCTCGATGGTTTGGTAGTCCGCGGCCGTCTCGCCGTCGAGCAGCCGGAATTCCCACCGGTAGCGGGTCTGCCCCACACGCATGTACGTGCCGGCGCGCTGGACGCTGCACAGTTGGTGGCAGCCCTCCCACTGGTTGAGCTCGGCGTCGGTGTCGACGTCGATGACCAGCCAGTCCTGTTGGAACGGCAGCCCGTACATGTGCGAACCGATCGACGCCCGCACCACGCTGCCGGCGCCGTCGCAGCCCAGTACGTAGGCGGCCTCAACGGACTGCTCGCCGCCGCGCACGCGGTCAAGGAAGCTCACCCGCACCCGGCCGGGCCGGTTCTGGGTGACGCTGGTGACCTCGACATCACCCCGCAACACGACGTGCGGATACCTCTTGAGGTTCGCCCGCAGCATGCCTTCCAACTCGGGTTGGTCGAACATGTTCATCTGGGGGTAGCCGTTGGCGCTGGGCTCTGGACTGCGCTCCAACTGCGCCAGCACCCGCATGTCGGTGTCGAGCAGTCGAAGACCCAGCGCGCCCCGGCGGTGGGCGGCGAACTCGTCGCCGACGCCCAGGCGGGCCAGGATGCGGTAGATCTCGTCGTCGGCGTGCACCGCGCGCGGCAGCGGGTAGACGGTTTCATGGCGGTCCAGCACCAGACACGAAATGCCGTACTGGCCAAGCATGGTGGCCGCGGTGATGCCGGTCGGGCCGGCACCGATGATGATCACCGGCACGAAGTCCGGCAGTGACGCCGGGGCGCCGTTGGATTGTGCGTTCATGCGTAGACCACCTTGTTGCGTTGGGTGCCGAGGTCGATGGCGCCGTCGTCGGTGGCCACCGTGGCCTCCACGACGTCACCGTGATGGAGGTAGTTGGGGTTCTTTGCCTGAGCGGCAAGGAATGTCGCCATGTCGATCTGGTGCGGGTTCTCGATTCCACGCGCCGTGATCGCGGTGCCGACCGGGGTGCCGGTGAGCACGATGTCGCCGGCGTCGAGCTTCTGGAACTTCGCCAGCGTCTGCAGCGCCTGCACCGGCGAGAAGAGCATGTCGCCCTCGACCACCATGTTCTGGCGCACCTCGCCGTTGACCTGCAACAGCACCCGCAGGTCACCGAAGCGCTTGAGCTCATCGGCATCGACCAGCACCAGCGCGGGGCCGACCGGGGTGAACGTCGGATACGACTTCGACTCGTAGAACTGCGCTTTCGTCATCTGCACGTCGCGCGCGGACACGTCGTTGGTCACCAGCAGCCCGTGGACGAATTCGGCCAGGTTGGCCTCGGTCACCTCGGTGCCCACCGGCAGCTCGCGGCCGATCAACAGACCGATCTCCACCTCGTAGTCCAGCAGTTGCACGTGCGGGGGTTTGACGATGTCGTCGAACGGACCGGCGACGGAACCGGAGGCCTTGCGGAAGAAGGTCAGCGGCGTCTTGGCGGGGTCGCGGCCGACGTCGCGCACATGCGAGGCGTAGTTGGTGGCCTGAGCCACCAGTCGGCACGGCGTCGTAACCGGCGACAGCAGCGCCAGGTTTTCCACCGGCACGGTGTCGGTGGAGTGCGCGGCGGCGTCGATAGCCGCACGGTCGGCCAGCACTTCGGCGGTGCTGGCGGCGTCGGTGCGGATGCGGGCGGCGCCGTTCGGTGTCTGCACCCACCACGCGTCGGCGGTGCGCAGGATCGAGACGGTCATAATGGGTCCTTACTTTCTTTCGGTTGGTTGATTAGGAATTGGCTACGTTGAACAGCCCGCGCAGGGCGGACAGGTCGAATTCGTTGTCGTGGCGCAGGGCATCGAGCATCACGGCGACTTCCTTCGCGGTTTCGCCCGGTGTTCCGATGCCCAGGAAGTCCTTGCTCGGCGGGGGTCCCCACTGATACAGCCCGGAGGCCGTCAGCGGGGCCCAGCCGGGCTCCAGGGTGTTGTCGAACATGTCGCCGTCGGCGAAGTGCTCGACGAGGAAATCACCGTCCGGGTCGCGCCAGTAGTCGAAGATCTGGCTGCCCTGGATGTGACGGCCGATGCCCCAGGAGCGGAAATAGCCTTGCTCGCGCAGGTATTCGCCGCCGGCGGCCAGCGCGTCGAGGTCGCAGACCTGATACGCCGAGTGCACGTAGCGGTTGGCCGGACCCAGCGCCATCGCCAGCGTGTGGTGGTCGGCCGGGGTGGAGCCGCGGTCGCAGCGGATGAAGCTCATCACCGGTCCCCGCTCACGCTGGCCGGGGTAGTAGCAGAAGTCGCTGACGATCAGCCCCAGGTGGTCCAGGTACCAGTTCAGCGCTTCGAGGTACTTGGTGGTCTGCAGCACGATGTGCCCGAGCCGCTGCACCCTAGTGGGCACCCGGGGAGGGCGCTGGGTGGCAGTTGGCCCGGACCACGTCGTGGCTGGGGCCGAAGTTGAACACGTGCGGTTTCTGGGAGGGCAGCTCCTCGAGCTGGTGAAGTGCCCGAGACCACCCGCAAGGCGAATCCCGCTGGGGTCGACCAGGTCAACCGTCACCCCGCCCAGGGTCTCCGGCAGCGGGCGCACGGTGGCGCCGGTCGCATCGGCCAACCGCAGCAGGTCGGAGTGTTCGGCGGCGACGAAAGCCGGGCCGATGAACCGCGAACGCGGGCCACGGCGGATCAGCACACACGGCGCGCCGGCGTCGCTGCCACGCAGGTGCAGCTCGTCGTCGGTGCGCAGCGCGACGCTGAACCCGAAAGCCAGCGCAAACGCCTCCGCTTTCTTGAGGTCCGGCTTCTCGAACTCCAGCCAGCTGACGTCGTGGACCTTGATCACCGGGTTGGCCGAGCGCCCCGGGTGCTCACCCGGCAGGGCGCCCTGTTCGCTGTGCAGGCCATTGTGGGAGCCGATCAGCTGCAGTCATTGCTGGCCTCCCGGAACATAGTCGATGGACGGCATGATGCTCCTTCCTAAAAGGCTTTATTGCCAAGGCTTTCGGCGAAACGCGCAGTCGCGTATCGCATTCGTGACTAAGCATGCCGCTACCGCGAACGTCTGTCGTTGCGGCTGACGGCAATCGCCATACCCTGCTAGCAGGTATTCGCGAGAGCTTCTGACGAATCGTCAGATTTGCATTGGACTCACAAAGCATTTAGCAATCCGCAGCATACGACGAGCGGGTCGAGTCCAGCCAGCTGGCGCGCCGTTGCGCGGCACAGGCGTGGCAGCAGGAAATGCCTTACTACCCGAGAGCGATGACATCAAATTCACCAGGTATGTTGCTCAGTAAGGGATGGTGATGTCAAGGGCCGTCCCGCCTCCGGGAGGACTGGCGACCTGCATCCGCCCGCCGAGTACCTCGATACGGTCTTTGAGCCCGATGAGCCCGGAGCCCTTACCCGAGTCGGCCCCGCCGATCCCGTCGTCGGAGATCAAAGGTCAAGGCTGGCGCCGGTGGTGCGCGCCCGAATCTTCACCTCGGAGGCCTGAGCGTGCTTGGCGGCGTTGGTGAGCGCCTCGGCGACCACGTAGTAAGCGGCGACCTCGACCGATTCGGGCAACCGTTGCTCGATCGCGACGTCGAGGTTGACGGGCACCGGTGAGCGGCGCGCCAGCGTCTTGAACGCCGCCCGCAGCCCACCTGTCGACAGGATCGCCGGATGAATGCCGCGGGAGATCTCCTGCAGCTCTTGGAACACGTCGGTCAAGCCCGACACCGCTTCGGACAGCATGCTTTTCAGGTCATCACGCTCGGATGGGACCGACTCCTCGGTCAGGCGAAGTTTCAGTCCCAGCGACACCAGCCGTTGCTGGGCTCCGTCGTGGATATCGCGTTCCAGGCGGCGTCGGGCGTCGTCGGCGGCGGCCACGATCCTCGCCCGCGAGGCGATCAGCTCCGCGCGGGTGGTCGCGGCGGCAATTGCGGTCGCGACCAGCTCGGCGAACTCGACGATGCGACCTTCGGTATCCGGCGGCAGCGGGTCGGGTTCGGTGGTGGCGACGACGGCTATGCCCCATAGCCGCTCATCCACCACGATCGGGGCCCCGATCGCGCGACCGGACGCCCAGCTCGCGAACGCGTTGGGCAATCGGGCCGGCGGCGCCCTCCCAGCTGTCCATCCGCGCCGACTGTCGTGTGCGCGAGACCGTGGCGGCGACGTTGTCACCTTCGGTGGATAGGCGTTCCCCCAGCGAAAGGTGCGGCACGCCGGGTTCCGCATAGGACGCCACGACGACGATCGCTGCGCCGTCGTCTTCGAAACGGAGCACCTCGGCGTTACCCACATTCAGGCAACCGGCCATCTCCTCGGCCACCGCCGAGAACACCTCCGACTGACTGACCCCGCGTGCGACTAAGGTTGCGACCCGGCGCAATGCGGCTTGCTGCCTGGCCAGCACACTGAGGCTTTCGGCGAGCTCGCGCAGGCTGTCGCGGCCGGCCTGCAGTTCGGCCCTGGTGGCCGCGTTGGCGATAGAAGTCGCCACCAGATCGGCGAAATCAGCCATGCGAGCCTCGGTGTCGGGCGGCAGTGGCCCGGTCCGCGACGCCACGCGCGGCCGAGCCCCACACCTGTCCCCCGACGACGATGGGAACACCCACCATGGATTGGATGCCAAGCGCGCGGATGAGCGCGGCCGTCTCGCCGGCCGCGTGCTCGTGGCTGTCCATCCGGGCGGGCCGGCCGGTGCGCAGAATAATCGGGGCGACGTGGTCGCCTTCCAGCGGTAACCGCTCGCCAACTAGCCGGAGGGTTTGCCAGGTCTTGGTTGAAGCTCGCAAGAGCCTCGAATGACGACGAAGTCGCCTTCGTAGCGGATCACCGTCGCGTTGTAGGCGTCCAGACAACTGGCCATCTCCTCGGCCACCGCGTTGAACACCGCCGCAGGCTCCGCCTCGCGGGCAACCAGTTCCGCCACCCGGCGCAACGCCGTTTGCTGTCGAGCCAGCTGACGCAGGCTGTCCCGGCTGGCATTCAACTGTTCGCGCGCCGCCGCATTGGCGATCGCGGTCGCCACCAGATCGGCGAAGTCTGCGATGCCTACCTCTGTGTCGGCCGGCAGCGGCTCGCCCCGCGAGGCCACGGCAGCCACGCCCCACAACTCTGCCCCGACCATGATCGGGACGCCGACCATGGATGCGATGCCCATCTTGCGGATGCGCGCGGCCGAAACCCCCGCCGCATGCTCGTGGCTGTCCATCCGAGCGGGCCGTCCGGTGCGCCGAACCGTCACGGCGACGTGGTCGCCGTCCAGCGGGAAACGCTCACCGACGGCCGGCGGGTTTGGAATGTCCACCTCCGGACGCCCAAGCGCGGCAATGACGATGTCATCGCCGTCGTAGCGGCCCACCGTCGCGTTGTAGACGTCCAGAACGGTGGCCATCTCCTCGGCCACCGCGTTGAACACCTCGGCAGGCTCCGCCTCGCGGGCGACCAGTTCTGCCACCCGGCGCAACGCCGTCTGATGCCGGGCGAGCTGACGCAGGCGATCGCGGCTGGCACGCAGGCGCTCCCGGCTGGTATCCAGTTGCTCGCGCGCCGCGGTATTGGCGATCGCGGTAGCCACCAGATCGGCGAAGTCTGCGATGCGCGCCTCGGAATCGGACGACAACGGTTCCCGCTCCGCGGAGCCGGCCGAAAGCACCCCCCAGACCCGGCCATCGACGATGACCGGAACACCTAATGCGGTACGGATGGCGGCTCCTTGGCGGGCCGGCTGGCCAGTGCTCAACACCTTCGACAGGAGTTCGTCGTCCGCCAGTGTCAGGCGGGTGCCGCCCGAGAGGTTCTGCATCCCTGGCTCATGCCGGGCGGTGAGGATGGTGGCCGTCTTGTCGTCGTCGTAGCGGGACAGCCGAGCATCCGTCACGTGCATGCATCGCGCCATTTCGTAGTAGACGGCATCGAACACCTCCACCGGATTGGCCCCGCGTGCAACCAGGGTTGCCACCCGCCGCAACCCCGCCTGATGCTCGGCAAGCTCACGCAGCGTGTCGCGGCTGGCCTCGAGCATGGTCCGGGTTTCGCGGAGCTGCTCTTCTTCTTCGCGTTGCCCGGTGACATCGCGGCCGACGGCATAAAACAATCCTTGGTGCGGCGCGACGCTCCATTCGATCCATCGCGAAGAACCGTCGCGGGTGGTGGCCCGATTTTCGAAACGAACCGGTCCACGGCCATCGGTGAGATCTTTTATCGGCTCGCGCAGCCGATCCATGTCTTCCGGCGGCACCAATTCGAATGGGGCGGGCGCCAAATCGTCCACTGTGTAACCCAAAGCCTTTTCGAAGGCCGGATTGACCTCGAGCAATTTGCCCTGATCGGAAATGACCATGAGGTCGGAGGTCAGCTCGAAGAACTGTTCCAGTCTGTTGACGGCTCTCGATCAACCTGTTGTTGACGTTCTCGCGGTCGCGGGCGTGCGGCGAGCAAGGCTTCCAGGGTGGGCACCACCCGGAGCAGGCGTTCGAGCGTCGTGCGGGGCAGATCGTCGGGCACCTCGAGTACGCCGAACATCACGTCGTCGTCACGCAACGGGATCGCCCCGCGCCGGTGATCGCCAGCCGCCTTCGTCAACTCCACGGACGCGAACCGCAAGTTGAAGGCAGCAGCAAGATGCCGGCCCGCTTCGTCGGCGGCGGACCGCAGATCCCCTGCGCGCAACACCAAATGAGCCAGTTCGGACGACAATTCGGCCTCGCGGCGGCGATCGGCGCTGGCCGAGGCCGCGGCCGCGACGCCGGCCACAAAGTTGCCCACCAGGGCCACGCCCATCAGAACCGCGTAGACGATGCCGACCGGGTCCTCCGGTTCCACTTGCTTGAGGAGAACGACCAGCACGGTTTCGACGATCAGAAACCCAGCCGCGACGGTGACCGCAAAGCCGGGCGCCGGAAGTGCCCGCGGCCAAACCAACGCGTTTGGACGCGCAACCGTTGACGTGCGGGCAGGGCGCCGACGTCCGGGCGACATCTGTTCAGTATGTATCGTTCGGACGTTCAGCAAAGCCCCTGCCGTTGCTTTTTTGAATTTCCGGATATCGCGCGGCGACATTCCCGCTCCGTGCGCCTGACGGCGTGCCACGCCTTCGACCTGAGCCGATCAGCGCCTGGATATGGTGACGGCTGCCCCGCCCGGCCGCAGTACGCTCATGCGGTGGCGGAAACGTCGTACGCATCCTGCGGCGATCTGAGCCTGGCGTATCAGGTGTTCGGCGACGGGCCCGTTGAGCTCGTCTTCGTCGGGCCGTTCGTCAGCCACGTCGAGCTGTTTTGGACGCTGCCCGAATTCAAGGCGTTCTTCGAGCGTCTCGGCACCTTCTGTCGCGTCGTGATGTTCGACAAGGCCGGGGTCGGGTTGTCGGACCCGGTCCCGAAGGTTCGCTCGGTGGATGATCGAGCGGCCGAGATCGAGGCCGTCATGGACGCCGTTGGCTTCGAAAAGGCCGTCCTCTTCGCTTTGAGCGAGGGTGGCCCGGCCGCCATTGTCTTGGCGGCACGACGACCGGAGCGAACGCGGGCGTTGATCCTCCACGGCACGTACGCCTACTTAGGCGGTCTTGAATGGGACGACTTAGATCGCGGCCCGGCCGAGGTCCGGGCGCGTATCCTTCGCGAACTGGGTGAGGACTACACGCCGTCGACGCAGCAGATCGTACGCTGGCAGGAATTCGGCGACGCTGTCCGCTCAGATTGGGGCGACGGTAGGGCACTCAAGTGTCTGGTGCCGTCGGTTCGGTCGATCCGCCAGCTCGGAATGTTGGAGCGGATGTGCGCGAGCCCCGGAATGGCACGGGCGACAGTCGAAGCGTCGTTCGGGATCGACGTGCGGCCGATCCTGCCGACGATCACCATCCCAACCCTCATCGTCCATGCCCGCGGAGACCCCGGGGTGCCGGTGCAGGATGGCCGATACCTCGCCGACCACATCTCTGGGGCGCAGATGCTTGAGGTCGAGGGCGTGGACCACGCGCCCTGGTTCACCGATCCCGACAGGACCACGACGCGGATCGAGGAGTTCCTCACCGGCAGCCATGCAGCGCCGCCACAGTCACGTCGCGCCCTGCGCACCGTGTTGTTCACCGACATGGTCGCATCGACACAGCACGCCGCGGCGGCGGGCGACGAGCAGTGGCGTGCGGTACTGCAGCGCTTTGATGAAATCACGAGCGAGCTCACGCAACGGTTCGAAGGCACGGTGGTCAAGAGCACCGGCGACGGCCACCTCGCCACGTTCGACGGCCCGACGCAGGCCATCCGCTGCGCCGAGGCGTTGCGCGCTGACGCCGAGACACTGGGCATCCGGATCCGCTCCGCCATCCATACGGGCGAGTGCGAACTGCTCGACGCGGACATAGGCGGAATCGCCGTACACGTCGCCGCGCGGATACTCGAGCAGGCCGGCGCTGGCGAAATCCTCGTCTCCCGCACCGTGCGTGACCTCGTCATCGGCTCGGGCACGGGCTTTGACGACCGCGGCAGCGTCGAGCTGCGAGGAGTGCCCGGCACTTGGCAACTGCTGGCGGTCGACCGGCGCGGTGCGCGGGCGGGAACGGCTGAGGCTGCACTGGCGTCAATGCCTACCCCCGGCCCTCGCACCGCGATGCGCCGGTCGGATCGCGCCGTGGAGGTCATGGCCAGGCGGACACCGTGGATCCTGCGCGGGGTGGCCCGCCTGGCCCCGGCCGCCGACCGCAAATGAGCAGAGATGCGTTGAGCCGCAACGCGGTTTACGCCCTCACACCGTGCGGAATAGCGACCGTTACAACGTAAAGCCGGGTGCCGGACGGGCCTCGGTCTGGGAAGCTGAAATGTCCTTCGCGTAATCGGTGCCATTCCACGGTGCGTGCGCTCAGGAACAGTTCGGCGCCGATCTCGGGGTTGGTCCGCCGGGTCCGCGCGAGCTGGGCGATT
>CAWKME010000005.1:0-19277 GCA_963850645.1 uncultured Actinomycetota bacterium
GAAGCCGAGGAGCCGGACAGCCCGACTGCAAGCCCGTCCTCGCCGAGCCCGTCGGTATCGTCAAAGAAGCCCGAGACGATCAGCGCCGAATCGCCGGACTAGGAGTCGGACACTGACTCGGTTGTGCAGGCTGCTGCTGCTTCCGTGCCGCGTCCTCTGCCTCGGGTGTAGCAGCCGTTGCCGCTGCCGAGCGCACCGAAGCCGAGCTCGTGCCGCCAGTAGCCCCGCCTCTGTCTGCGCGAGCAAAGTCGGAAGCCCGTTTTGTCGACGAGCGGCGTCTCAGAGCTCTGACCGCTGCTCCGCCTGTTGCCGGCAGTGTCCCGTCGCTCCCCCGCGCCGCTTCTGGGGTGAGACTGAAATCGCTGCAAACACAATGGCTTCACCGGGCCGTTGTCGCTTCAGATCTGCGCCACCTCCGCTCCCACCAGCCGCCGCTCCGGCTCTGATACCAGCAGCGCCCCCGGCAAACCTGAACACCGCCGGTGGTGGCAGCTACGGCTGTCCCAGTTGTGGAGAACCCTGCTGCTTTTCTGCTCGGAGCCTGGCTCTTCAATAAGCAGCACTGCCGTGGTTGCTGTAACGCCGGTAAAGCGCCAAAGCCAAGCCGAGGCGCCTCCGGCCTCAGCGGCAAAACTCTGTAATTTGGGGACCAATCACCTACAAAGCGAGACCGAGCGCGCGGAGACGGCTCCTAAGAACCTGGTGTATTCGGATGAGCCGCCTGCTTCCACTCAGACCGGGTCGCTGAACAAACATGTGACGGTTGCTGCTCTTGCCGCTACGCCGTCATTCTCTTCGAATATGACGTTGCGTATCCTGTTCGGCGAAATCTCGCGGCAGCCCGCCGCCAAAGCTCAACCCACACCCTCTGTTCCCGAGCCGGACGATTCGATGAGGACGAATTCGCTGACGATCCTCTTCCAGCCCCAATGAACGCCTCAAGCGCTACAGCGAGCCGTTCGGCAGGAGAAGCCGCGGTGAGTTTTGAGTCCGGGAACCGGGGGCACCTTCAAGAAACAGGGCAGCGAGCCAACCTTCAAGCTTGGCAAGCGGGCAGCCTTGCCACTCATCGGCGGCGCCCTGTCGAGTAAGCTTGATTCTTCTTTGCGCATCTCCTCTATTCTTTTCCTTTGCATCGTCTTTTTGTAATTTCTGTAATTCCTTCATGGGTGTGTTTTCTTTGCTTCAGGCTCCGATGTGGGCAGCGAGTTCGAGCCTGAAGGCCGAGAGCGAACTCAGAAAATTCGACGCGGAATTTCCTGGCTCCTCCGCGACGCCTTGAGCGGCGCACGCCCCAAACCAGCAGCGGACCAGCTTCTCCAGCCGCTTCACCCTGCCTGCGTCGACGATCAATGCGCACTGGCCGCCTGGCGCGACATCAGACTCAGAAAGCGGCTCCAACTCCAACCTTTCCGGCCCAACGGACAGCACATTGACCACGCCGGCGGTGTCGCAGCGCGGCAGTGTCTATCGCCAAGACGCCTGGTTTTCCTCGACTCGGCTCTGGTGAAGCGCCCGTCAATGCAGTCTCCTCCTCCCGCGCCGCAGAGTGCCAGTCCCAGCACTGTCTTCGAATCACCCACCAAGCAGCCCGTCACTCCTTCCGGTGCCTCTCCGCTGTCCAAGCCGACACCGAGCCCAAACGCGTCGCCATTCGCCCGACCGCCTGCTGGTTTGTGCTTGATTTGATTCGGTTGCGTGATAGTCTCCTTTGTTTTTTTGTCGCAAGATTTCAATGTGTGCTCTCACTCGATTGTGCTCACCGCCTGCCTTGACGCTTTCTTGCATGACTTTACAGATCCGCGCACCTGGTCTGTCAAGGATGTCGGCCAGTGGCTGCGCATGATGGACATGGCATCGCTGTCGTCGCTCTTCGAGTCCAACGACATTGACGGCACGTGCTTGGCCGACGGGCTGGACGAGCAAACGCTGGAGATCATTGGCGTCAGGCTGCCTGCCCATCGCCGCAAGCTGCAATCCGCTGTGGCCAAACTGTTTGCCGCCCAGGACCAGACTGCCTTCGCCTGAATCCGTTCAGCCCTCGCTCCACATCCCGCTTTACCTGCACATTTCTTTCCTTGTTCAAGCAATTTTTTTCCCTTTCATCGCGTCGACTCCCGAGTGCGAGATTCCCGGCAGCAGGTGCTGCTTGGTTGAGGCTCGTGCGCTCGGTTTCTTAGAGATAATGAACCTGCATGGCTTGCTCTTCCAAAGCGATACCATCTGATCATGTTGACAAATGAGAACCATAAACAAACTTTGAAAATCATCAACAACATGTTCACCCAAGACGACGTGGACCAGCTGTGTCAGGCTGTGGAGAAGAGAGGTGACCTTGCTGACTGCCAGACGATCGCAGCCAGGTGTGGCAACGACATTATCACCGCCCAGTGCCAATCCGGTTTCTATGTAAGAGCTTGCAGAAGAGGATGAACTCGCCGCGAAGAAGAAAACGGCCCTGATTTCTGCTTGTGCGGTCATAGAACGGGCGCATACCGCTGCACGAGGCTGCGTACTGCAACCAGCTGCAGATACTGAAGTGGTTCCTGCAGCAGGGCATCGACTGCAACGCGCAGGACAGGGTAACCATGCCTGGATGTCTCCTTCCATTTCCATCTGCCACACGCACCGCAGAGAGCCATGAACCCGCTGCTCTGTGATATTGAATGCTGCTTGCGCTGTGATGCTGGATGCTGCCTGTGCGCCCCTGTCACGATTCTTGACTTGATCTCAGCTTCATTTCGCCAAGAAGGCAAGCTTGTGTTTGAGTGTCGTGTATGACTGCGTGCGGAATGATCTTTGACGTGGCATGCGGATCTTGGGTCTAATTTTTCTTGCTGTTCCTTTGCATTCTTACATCGATTCTCGGCACAGCCCTCTCTCATGGAACCTGGTGCCGGCGCATGGAGAGTTGAAAAAGACTTGTCTTATTTGCTGTAGTACGGCAGCACAGCGCTGATGTGGGCGGCCTTTTCCGGACCCACGGAATGTGTGAAAGCATTGCTTGACGGCGGTGCAGACATTACCATCCAGGACGATGTCAGCATTTCTGATCCTCGTTTTCTCATTCCCTTTCTTTTCTCTGGGTATTGTTCGTGGACGTGGATGAGCGTCGACGGAGGTGAGGGTTGTGTTTGACTGGGGGGTTTCAGTGACTTGGTGCTCCGTGTACCTGAGCTTTCTAGCCGGGTTCGATTCAGCTGATTTGATCTGTTTCCATCTTTTTGATCTGTACTTTTGAATGATGAGTCCGCCTCTTCTCTTCGTGCTCCCTCCTTTCCTGTTGCGGTCGGATTTTCCTCTAGATTTTTTTCCTCTTCCTTTCTGCTTACCTTTGGTCGTTCTTCCATCTCTAAACTTCGTTTCGCAATTTCTTCTTGCCTGCATTTTTGATCGCTTCTTGTGTCGGTAGGACGGCAAGACTGTTCGGAATATCGCCCGACAGTACAAGCGCGCGACAGTCCTTGCGCTGCTCGATGGTTCGTTTTTCGGTCGGATAGGAACGCAGTGAAGGGTTCAGTCTTTTGGGGAAGGGAATATTTTGTGTCCCCATGGTGCTGTTAGCTTTGATTGCGACACGAGCGATCGGCTTGCAACTCCCATCTCCTTCTGACTTTTGACAGAGCATGAGCGCCTGCTCGCCGCGCATCACATCAAGCCGGCATCGCGTGAAGCCTTGCCGCCAGCGGACCAGGTGCTGCAGCGAGGAATTGCCCAACCAGTCTGCGTCGCGTTCTCTTCTTGATGAGGCACGCGATCTGCAGGTCGATGAGGCAGATCAGAAGCAGCAGGACCTGCATGTGATCCATCTGCCACTGGGCGAGGAAACCAGTGCGATCCACTTTTCGGGCGCTCTTCCAGTCCAGTTCTGATTCCCTATTCTTGAATCAAACTGCAGGTGAGATTGCTGACCAGGCTGCAGCCGCAGCGCCAACCTTGAGCGAAGTCAGAGAGGGTTCTTCAATCGGGCATCTTTTGAGCTCCAATCTCTCAGCGAAGCTGTTTCACAATGTAGGTCGCACTGAATAAGCAGACTGCTGCAGCTGCATCTGAGGCTGGTGCTGCCCAGTTGACGACAGAGCAAAAGAAATGGGCAGCACCAGCAGCGGTGATGGCGCTGGGTGAACAGGATTCTGAGCTGCCGAAGTAGAAGAGTGCAACCTCTTCGTGCCGCTTTCTTCTCTGAAGCCGATTCGCTGTGCTGCGAGGCATTCTTGTTTTCTTTGGGTGGGACACTTCGACAGGGCTTGAGAGAGCGAGCCGAGATTGTGTCGATTTGTAAAGACCCGGTGCAGGATTAGTTCGCAAGAAAAAAAATATTGCACCTCGACACTTACAATATCTGAGAGGACTTAAGAGGCGACACAACCCGAACGCCTCCTCGGTCCAATCTGAGCGATAGCACGTGGGATACTCCCGCGGCTCGACATTTCGCCCGATCGTGAGCAGGTCCCATATTTGATGGCTGTGCGGACCTGGCTAACTTCTTTCCATGATTTGCATCGCTCAAAAAAATAAAAATCGTGGTGGGCGCTCTCAGATTCCGAGAAATCGGAGCGCCCTCTTCGGGAAGGCCTTCAGGGGAACACACACGGGACCATTCGACCCTTCGGCGGAGCGACCCATACGGGCATCAGCGGTAATTTCTACTTCCATCAAACCAAGAAAAACAAAAGTGCTTTCACACTCAAAGTAGAGCCAGACCTGGTATTGTAACCACCAACAAATGACCGACAGCATGAATTGGCGACTCCAGAAACGGTCTGAAGCGGTTGGCAGGGTTAGGAAGCAGGAGTTTTCCTCGTGTGCGGTTGCAACGCGATTTTGCAGAGCCCTGGCGGATGCTAGGCGGGACAGGGCAAAAAACTAAGACGAAAGAGCATGATTCCTCCTGCATTCGACCCCGCACCTGCGAAAGAATCACCTGCCGAAGCAGTGAAGAGAAAGAAGCCGACAAAGTGCCAGGAGATCGTCGGCAGGTCTGGCAATGACATCAGAACCGCGCAGAGTGAATTGGGGGATTTGATTTGGCTCGTCTGCCCCTGGTTACTTCTGACCTCCAAGCATTTGTCATTGCGCCTTGGTCATTCGCGGATATTTTCCTTCTTCTTGCTTGGCGCTTGCATTCTCCTTTGCCAGGTTTGACATTGGAATGCTCGTAGGAAAGACTGCCTCGACCTTACTCACAAACTTTAGAGGTCTCTTATGCAATTTTGAATCAAGTTAGCTCTGGAGGATGGCGGCTGGATCTCGTGGCAGGCAGTGCTGCTTTGAGGTCCGTGCCGCACAGCCGGGTGAATTTGGGGGTGTTGGTGACCGGGTGATCGAAGTCGATCTGCAGCCACTGCCCCAGTGCCGGTTGCAGCGAGTTCGACACCCATGCGGTGGCGGGGTCACGGTCGACCGCAGCCAGTGGACTGCTTGACGGGGACACATTCGGCAGCGTGGTGGCATCCGAGGATGAACTCGACGCGCTCAACCGTCCGCCGGACCACTGCCCCTGTGCCAGTGGTGCGCCCGGCACCGGGTAATCGGGAACCCGGTTGTAGGTGGTGCGCCGGTCCCCGACGGCCCTGGTCGCCGACGAGTGATCGTCGACCCGGCCGTAGTCCGTCTCGCGGTTGACCGGGGTGTCGGTGACGATCACCCCGCGCCCGGGTGAGGTGGACAACCCGGCGCGGGCGGCGTCGGAGGTCAGCAGCATCGGCCCCAGTGGGGCCGCGCCCAGCAGGCGCCGGCGTTCATCGATGCGCAGCAAGGACTCCGGGCCGCCGGCCACCTGCACCATATCGCTGGCGTCGGTGAGGTACGGGGCGCCCGGATTCCCTTCTGCACCAACGTGGTAGATCTGGATGGCGGGGAAAAGCGGCCGCAGTCCACTGTCGCTGATGAACCCGTCCACCACGCCCGGCCCGACCTGCTCGCCGAACTCGGCCACCTTCTGCAATCCCGGTGAGCCGTCGATGGCACGGTGTGCCAGCAACGGCCGGGCCGACCGTGAGCTTTCCGGGTCGAGATCATTGCGCAGCACCACATAGGCGATGCCCTGACGGGCCAGGGTGTCGGCCAGACCGGCCGATGGCCGGCCGGCGGCGATGAGCCGCTGCACCGAGTCCAGGGCCCGGATCGTCTGCGGCGGAGTGAGAGGGATGGAATCCCTTACCCCCCAGGGGAATTCGCCGAGCACCTGCAACGGCTCATCATGGCTGTTGCCCCAGACCTGATTGGCGAACGGGGCGCCGGGAACGACAAGGACCCGGCCCGGCGTGGGACCGTCGGCCTTGTGGTCGGTGAGCCAGTCCGCGGCCTGGTGCCAGTAGTCCGGGATGGCCCGGAAGGCCCCCGGCGGGGTGAGCCGGCCGGTCCAGGCCAGCGATGTCGCCACCAGCAGTGCGGTCAGCACGACGATCCCGACGGCCACCCGCTTGTCGTCCTCCGGGTGGGCGAAGGCACGTATCCAGACCCGCCGGGGGGCGCTGCCCGGCAACGGGATCCGGCCCAGCAGGTGTGCCAATCCCAGGATCAGCGGGATGCGGACGACCGGTTCGAGCTTGTGCACATTGCGCAGCGGTGCGCCCGACTGCCGTCGAGGAAAGCCTGAACCTGGTGGGCCACCGGCGATCCCATTCCGCCGGCGTAGCCGGCGGTCAGTCAGGACCAGTCCGATCAGAGCATGGCCACCAGCCGGCCCCGGGCCGGCATGGACCGCAACGCAAGACCCGGCCAGGCCGCCGGCGGCGACCAGCACGGTGGCCAGGATCATCGACGGCTGGGTCACCAGTGAGGAGGCCGCCGTGGCGTTGGGGGCCACGAACGGCGTCCATGCCGACGTTCCGCGCAACACCTCGGTCAGCGAGGTCCACTGGGTGGTGACTCCCGAGGACTCGATGAAGTCCAGGAACGGCGGACTGACCCGGCCGAGCAGCAGGAGGGCGACCACCCACCAGGCGACGGCCAGCGCGGAGGCCAGCAGCCACCACCCGGTGAACCGCCACCAGCGGCGGTCCGGCCGGTGGCAGGCCCACCAGATCAGCGCGGGCAGGCAGGCGGCCAGGCTGGCGACCGCATTGACCGCACCCATCAGTGCCAGCGCGACTCCGGCTCGGGCGGCCAGCACCCGCGCCGGTTGGCGGTTGCTGTCCGAGTTCCAATCGCCGAAGAAGACGATGACGGGCAGCAGCACCCACGGGGGATAGCATCATCGGCAGCGTCTCCGAGGAGATCGAACCCAGGGTGCCCAGCACCCGCGGCGCCAGCGCGAACGCCACCGCAGCCACCAACCGGGAAGGGCCTGTGCCGATCCCCAGTGCCTCGGCCGACCCGCAGCAGGCCCCAGCAGCCGACGGTCACCAGCAGGGCCCACCACAGCCGTTGGACCGCCCAGCCCGGAATGCCGAGTTCGTGGCCGATCAGAAAGAACGCGCCGTGCGGAAAGAGATAGCCGTAGGCCTGATTCTGAGCCTGCCCGAACGGCAGGTCACTGTTCCAGAGCGTCGCCGCCCGGGTGAGGAAGCGCAGCGGGTTGGCGGTCAGGTCGAGTTTGGTGTCCGGGGCGATCATCCCGGGACGCTGTGCGAAGCACAGCACGAGGGCGACGGCGAAGATCCCGGCCAGCCAGCGACGGGACAGCGGCCCGGGCGCCTCCCGTTCGACGATCCTGGCAGCGAGCGGGCTAGCCGCGGTTGCCGTACTCAACGCGGTTGAGCACTGACGATGCCGGGTCACCGGGCTGCAGTGGCGGCTTGGTGTCCTGCTGGATCATCAGCGTCACCCCGAATACCGAGGCGGCTCCCAGCAGTAGTCCGACCAGCGCGCTGGCGGCGGCCGGCACCATGAAGCGGGTCATTCCGGCTCCTCTCCACGCTTGGGTCCGGGGTCAATACTGCTGGTCAACCTAGCACGTGCCGCGCGCGTCGGCCGGTGCTCGGTTGGACCCGGCCGCGAGCCATGCGAGCATGTCCGGATGGTCAATTTCCGCACCATCGCGGCATGCGCGGCGGTTCCCCTGATGATCGCCGGGTGCTCGGCGCCCGCGACCCGTCCCCAGTCGTCCTCCTCGGACCAGGTGAGTTCGGCCCAGAGCGCCGTCACGCCGATGGCCGGACCGATCCAGGTCCCGGCCGCGCCGGCGAAGCCGTTCTGCGGTGATCTCAGCGCGCTGTCCACCCGCGACAAGCTCGCCCAGTTACTGCATGGTGGGCGTGCGCAACGCCGCCGATGCCCGCGCGGTGGTGGGCAACTCCCATGTCGGCGGCATCATGATCGGCAGCTGGACCGACCTGTGCATGCTGACCGACGGGACGCTGGCCGATATCTCCAACGTCGGTCCGCTGCCGCTGGCAGTGAGTACCGACGAGGAGGGCGGCCGGGTGTCCCGGCTGTCCTCGCTGATCGGCGCGCAGCCCGCGGCACGCACCCTGGCGCAGACCCAAACTCCCGACCAGGTTTACGCGATCGCGCTGGCCCGCGGCCGGCAGATGCGCGGCCTCGGGCATCACCGTCGACTTCGCGCCGGTCGTCGACGTCTCCGATCAAGGCGCGAACACCGTCATCGGTGACCGCTCGTTCTCCAACGATCCGGCCACCGTCACCGCCTACGCCGGCGCCTACGCCCGTGGCTTGCGTGACGCGGGCGTGCTTCCGGTGCTCAAGCACTTCCCCGGCCACGGTCACGGATCGGGTGACTCGCACACTGCCGGCGCGGTCACCACCCCGCCGCTCTCGGCGCTGATGAACAGCGACCTGGTGCCCTACCGGACGCTGACCACCGAGGCGCCCGTCGCGGTGATGATCGGCCACCTGGAGGTTCCCGGTCTGACCGGTGACGCTCCGGCGAGCCTGAGCCCGGCCGCGGTGAACCTGCTGCGCAGCGGCGGCTACGGCGGCCCCGGCTTCAACGGGCCGATCTTCTCCGACGACCTGTCCAGCATGGCCGCCATCTCGTCGCGCTACGGGGTGGCCGAGGCGGTGCTGCGCTCGCTGCAGGCCGGTATCGACGAGGCGCTGTGGATCACCACCGACGAGGTGCCAGCCGTGCTGGACCGTCTCGAGAAGGCCGTCAGCAGCGGCGAGTTGTCGATGGCGGCAGTCGAGGGCTCGGTGATGCGACTGGCGGGGATCAAGGGCACCAGCGCGCGCTGCGGCGGCTAGTCCGCCATGGTCGGCGGGGCGGGGGGCACCAAGCGGTTGCCGCGCGCGGTCCGCGAGCAGCAGATGCTCGACGCCGCCGTGCAGATGTTCTCGGTCAACGGCTATCACGAGACGTCGATGGACGTCATCGCCGCGCAGGCCCAGATCTCCAAGCCCATGCTGTACCTGTACTACGGCTCCAAGGAGGAGTTGTTCGCCGCCTGTCTCAGCCGTGAGCTGAGCCGCTTCATCGAAGCGGTGCGCGCCGATATCGACTTGAAGCTCAGCCCGCGGGAATTGTTGCGCCGCACCATCGTTTCGGTGTTGCAGTACATCGACGCCAACCGTGCCTCCTGGATCGTGCTGTACACGCAGGCCACCAGTTCGCAGGCCTTCGCTCACACTGTCCGCGAAGGGCCGCGAGCAGGATCATCGACATGGTCGCCCGATTGCTGGAGTCGGGTACCCGGGATCCTGCAGCCGGACAGCGACTTCCATATGGTGGCGGTGGCCTTGGTGGGTGCCGGCGAGGCGGTCGCGGCCCGCGTCAGCGTCGGTGACGCCGATGTCAGCGAGGCGTCCGAACTGCTGATCAATCTGTTCTGGCGCGGACTCAAGGGAGCGCCCGCACCGCACGCGGTGAGGTGCGGATAGCCCTTCGCCATGTTGCGCAGCGAGATATCCCAGCCCTGCTCCACCCGGTCGATGTAGAGGCCGAGGCTGGCCGGCAGGAAAACCGGCTTGCCGAACTTGACCGTGTAGCTGACCGGTCGGGAAGTTGTCCTTCGATATTGGCCAGAACCGCTGCGGCGCTGAACATCCCGTGCGCGATCGGCCGTCGGAAATCCGAACAGCTTCGCGCCGATCAGGCTGGTGTGGATCGGATTGTGGTCGGCGCCGATCGAGGCATAGCGGCGAATCTGGCGGGGCGTGATCCGCAGGATCGGCATTGGGTGGCGGCAGCTTCGGCGCCTTCGGCGCTTCCGGCTTGGGTTCCCCGGAAAGACTGGTGCGCTGCTGGTGCAGGAAAGTGGTGACCTGATCCCAGGCAGGCTCGTTGCCGACGGACACCCGGCTGACGACGTCAACCAGCAGACCCTTGCGGTGCTCGCGGAGATTCTCCGCGTGTGACCGCGACCCGCACGAGTGTCGGTCACCGCGATCGGCCGGTGCGGGTGATGCACGTTCTCCATGTGCACCGCGCCCATGGCGGCGAAGGGGAAGTCGAAACCGGTGACCAGCTCCATCACCGTCGGGTAGGTCAGCACGAACGGATAGGTGAGCGGCACGGTGTCGCCGTAGCGCAGGCCGGTGATCGCGGCGTAGGCGGCGACGTTCGACCGGTCGATCGCGACGTCGTCGACGATCAGTGTCCGATCGGGCAGTCGATCTGCCGCGGGGGATCAGTGGCAGCGAACCCAGTGCTGCGCGCACGAGATTATTGAGCGCCATCACGCCCCCAACATGGCCTGGCCGCAGACCCGGATCACGTTGCCGGTCAGGGCATTCGACGCCGGGCTGGCGAAGTAGGCGATGGTCTCGGCGACGTCGACCGGTTCACCGCCCTGGTACAGCGAGTTGAGCCGACGGCCGACCTCGCGGGTCGCCAGCGGGATCGCCGCCGTCATCGCCGTCTCGATGAACCCGGGGGCCACCGCGTTGATGGTGATGCCGCTGCCCGGCCAGCGATGGGCGCCAGTGCCTCGGTGATGCCGATCATTCCGGCCTTGGTCGTGGCGTAGTTGGTCTGGCCGCGGTTGCCGGCGATCCCGGCCATCGACGACAGGCCGATGATCCGCCCGCCCTCGCCGATGCTGCCGTTGGCCACCAGTCCTTCAGTGAGCCTCAGCGGGGCAAGGAGATTCACCGCGACCACTGCGTCCCAACGGGAGTCGTCCATGTTGGCCAGCAGCTTGTCCCGGGTGATGCCGGCGTTGTTCACCAGGATGTCGGCCCGGCCCCCGTGATGCTCGGCCAGATGTGCGGTGATCCGTTCGACGGCGTCGGCAGCGGTGACATCGAGACGCCAGCGCGGTGCCGCCGACCCGGGCGGCGGTCTCATCGAGGGCCTGCGCGGAAGCCTCCACGTCGATCGCGACCACGTGGGCGCCGTCGCGGGCGAACACCTCGGCGATGGTGGCGCCGATCCCGCGCGCGGCGCCGGTGACGATGCCGACCTTGCCTGCCAGCGGCTTGTCCCAGTCGGCGGGCGGGACGGATTCCGCGGCGCCGACCCGGAACACCTGCCCGTCGACGTAGGCCGACTTGCCGGACAGGAGGAACCGCAGCGTCGACTCGCAGGCCCGTCGCGGCAGGTGCGGCCTCCGGGGAGACGTAGACCAGCGCGACGGTGGCGCCGCGGCGCAACTCCTTGCCGAGTGAGCGGGTGAATCCCTCCAGCGCGCGCTGGCAGATGTGCTCGTCGGTATCGGCCGCCTCGCTCCGGCGTGCTGCCCAGGACGACGACCCGGGCCGACGGGCCCGAGGTTGCGCAGCAGCGGGGTGAAGAACTCGTAGAGCCCGCGCAGGCCCGGCCGGTCCGGTGATACCGGTGGCGTCGAAGACCAGGCCGCCGAAGGTGTCGGCCCACCGGCCGCCGAGGTTGTTGCCGACGATGTCGTAGTCGTCGGCCAGTGCGGCGCGCAGCGGTTCGGCCGAGCCGGCCCGCACCGCCGATCAGCAGGGGCCCGGCCAGCGGCGGCTCACCCGGCCGGTAGCGGCGCAGCGTCTCGGGAGCGGGCAGGCCGAATTGTTTGGCGAGAAAGGATCCCGGTGCGGAGTTGATCACCTGGGACAACAGGTCGGAGGCCATGAATACGAACTTAGTATAGAGGAAGAACATCGCGTAGGGTCGCTAGCATCGGCCGCGACCGCAGGGTCGCCGTCATCGGCGGAAACCGGATTCCGTTCGCGCGGTCGGACACCGCCTACGCCGAGGCGTCCAATCAGGACATGTTCACCGCGGCGCTGGCCGGTCTGGTGGACCGGTTCGGTCTGGCCGGTGAACAACTCGACGCGGTGATCGGCGGGGCGGTGCTCAAGCACAGCCGGGACTTCAATCTCATGCGCGAGTGTGTGCTGGGCAGCCCGCTGTCCGCCGTACACGCCCGCCTTCGATATCCAGCAGGCCTGCGGGACGGGTCTGCAGGCTGCGATCGCAGCGGCCGACGGGATCGCGGCGGGCCGTTACGAAGTGGCCGCGGCCGGCGGCGTGGACACCACCTCCGATGCTCCGATCGGCTTGGGGGACAACCTGCGTCGCGCACTGCTGTCGGTGCGCCGGTCGAAATCCGAACTTGACCGGCTCAGGCTCGTCGGCCGGCTGCCGGCGGCCATCGGTGTGGAGATTCCCACCAACGGCGAGCCGCGCACCGGTCTGTCGATGGGTGACCACGCCGCGATCACCGCCCGGCAGATGGGCATCAAGAGGGTCGATCAGGATGAGCTGGCGGCGGCCAGCCACCGCAATATGGCGGCCGCCTACGACCGCGGCTTCTTCGACGACTTGGTGACGCCGTTCCTAGGTCTCTACCGCGACAACAACCTTCGCCCGGAATCCACCGCCGCGAGAGCTGGCCAAGCTCAAGCCGGTGTTCGGTGTCAAGGGCGGCGACGCGACCATGACGGCCGGCAACTCGACTCCGCTGACCGACGGCGCCTCGGTGGCACTGCTGGCCTCCGAGGAGTGGGCCGCACGTCATGCGCTGGCCCCGCTGGCCTACTTCGTCGACTCCGAGACCGCCGCGGTGGACTACGTCAACGGCGCGGATGGACTGTTGATGGCGCCCACCTATGCGGTGCCGCGACTGCTGGCGCGCAACGGACTTAGCCTGCAGGACTTCGACTTCTACGAAATCCACGAGGCGTTCGCCTCGGTCGTGCTGGCGCATCTGCAGGCCTGGGAGTCCGACGAGTACTGCAGGGAACGGCTCGGCCTGGACGCCGCGCTCGGTCCCATCGATCGGACCCGGCTCAACGTCAACGGTTCGTCGCTGGCCGCGGGCCACCCGTTCGCGGCCACCGGCGGGCGCATCGTCGCCCAACTGGCCAAGCAACTGGCCCAGAAGAGAGCTCCAGACCGGCCCAGCCGGTGCGTGGCTTGATCTCCATCTGCGCGGCCGGCGGTCAGGGCGTCACCGCGATCCTCGAAGCCTGACGGGTTTGGCGATCGCGGAGACCCGGGTAAGCCTGGATCGGATAGCTCCGCGTTGCCGTCTGACCCCCCGACCCGGCGGCAACGCGGAGCGATCCACTGTCCGAGGGCCGTCGCTGGGGCGGAGGGGATTCCAGCGGCGGCCGTCGGGGACATGTGGGGGACTATTTCGGGGGTGGCCCGATGAGACCGGACTGCACCAGCGCGGCATCCACGTAACGCTGCACCGGACGGGCCTCGAAGAACCCGGTGTGTCCGCCGTGGTACCAGCCGATGTCCGGTCGGCCCCAGTGTTCCCACAGCTGCATCACCTGCTGGCGCGGATGCACGATGCGGTCGGCCACCCCGGCGTAGATGAACCTGCCTTGCGGTGGGACCTTGGGCTCAATCCCAGCGGCGAGACCATCCGGCCGATCGGTTTGGCCAGATCCAGGGTCTGCTGGCGCGGATCGTCCTTGGACAGCCCGGAGTGCCGGCCGAGCAGCTCGACCAGGTTGGACGGCGGAACACCCAGGATCGCGCAGGTCAGGTCGTCGTCGAGGCTGGCGACCAGGGCTGCGATATAGCCGCCCAGCGAGATGCTGTTCAGTCCGATCCGGGCGTCCGGGCTGCTGGGAGCGGATCCAGCCGATGACCCGGCGGACGTCCCACACCGCCTGGGCGGTGCCGTGGACGTCGTCCATCACGTCCTCGCCGGGGAACACCGCGCCCTTGGGCAGGCCCTTGGCCGCGCGGCCCGTGCATCGGCAGCACCGGCAGGATCACGTTGAGCCCGAGGTTCTCGTGCAGGTGCCACGCCCGGAACAGGGTCAGGTCCAGCCCGGCGCGACCCATCTCGGTGCCGTGGACGCACACCAGCCAAGGGCGTGGCTGCGGCTCGTCGTCTCCCGGTGTCGCAGCATGAGGGCATACTCCCGGTGGTTGCCGGTGTAGCTCATCCAGCGCTCGGCCCCCGGTTCGTCGGGATGGGGTGCGTAACCGCTGTCGAAGGACAGCCGCTCGTGGGTTCGGTTGCGGGTGCTGAACTTTCGGATCGAGACCTCAGTCGGCGCCGACGGATGCCGAGAAGAAATCCTGTGGCTTCTCCAGCCAGCCGTTGCGGCCGTAGAGGTCGATGGCCTCCTCGACTTCGCGCGTTGATCTCGCTGGTAGGCCGCCGGGTCGCTCAGCGGCCGTTTCCACAGCAGCCCGACCAGGACGAGTTCGTCCCGCAGTGCGTGGGTGGCCAGCGACAGGGTGGGGCGGGCGACCGGCAGTTCGTTGCGGCTGCCGCCCAGATAGGCCCCCCAGGACCGGGCGTAGTAACCGCCCGCCTTGGTGAACGGCCCCACGATGCTGGCGAGGGGGTCTTGCTCGGGGGTGAGGTCACAACTGAAAGTGTTAGCAAAATCACGATTGAGCGGAAGGGTCGAGGTCACGCGACCTGAATGCTTTGACCTGGTTCGTATGGCCGGTCCCATACCTCCGCTCGCGTCAATCCAGCTAACCGCCCAAAAACAGTGGCCCCGGAACCGAAGTCGCGGGGCCACCTGTGTGGAGTCGGTTTAGAAGGCGGCTTCGTCGAGTTCCATGACCTCGTTGTCCAGCGCCTCGATCACCTGACGCGTGCTGGAAAGCAGCGGCAGGAAGTTCTTGGCGAAGAACGACGCGGCGGCCATCTTGCCCTCGTAGAACGAGCGGTCGGCGCCGGCGGCGCCGGCGTCCAGTGCCGCCAGTGCCACGTCGGCCTGACGCAGCAGCAGCCAGCCCATCACCAGATCGCCGACGCTCATCAGGAAGCGCACCGAACCCAGGCCCACCTTGTAGATGCTCTTGGGGTCCTCCTGTGCGGCCATCAGGTAGCCGGTCAGCGTGGCCGCCATGCCCTGGACGTCCTCCAGGGCCTTGGCCAGCAGCGCGCGCTCGGTCTTGAGCCGGCCGTTGCCGGACTCGTTCTTGACGAACTGCTCGATCTGGCCCGCGACATGGGCCAGCGCCTGGCCCTTGTCCCGGATGATCTTGCGGAAGAAGAAGTCCTGCGCCTGGATGGCCGTGGTGCCCTCGTAGAGCGAGTCGATCTTGGCGTCGCGGATGTACTGCTCGATCGGGTAGTCCTGCAGGAAGCCGGAACCGCCGAAGGTCTGCAGGCTCTCGGTGAGCTTGGCGTACGCCTGCTCGGAGCCCACACCCTTGACGATCGGCAGCATCAGGTCGTTGACCCGCATCGCCAGTTCGGCGTCGACGTCGTGCAGCGCCTTCGGCCACCTCGGCGTCCTGGTAGGTCGCGGTGAACAGGTACAGCGCACGCAGGCCCTCGGCATACGCCTTCTGGGTCATCAGGCTGCGCCGGACGTCCGGGTGATGCGTGATGGTGACGCGCGGCGCGGCCTTGTCCGTCATCTGGGTCAGGTCGGCGCCCTGGACGCGGGACTTGGCGTACTCGAGCGCGTTGAGGTAGCCGGTCGACAGCGTGGCAATCGCCTTGGTGCCCACCATCATTCGAGCCTGCTCGATGACGTCGAACATCTGCGCGATGCCCTCGTGCACCTCGCCGACGAGCCAGCCCTTGGCCGGAATGCCGTGCTGGCCGAAGGTCAGCTCGCAGGTGGTCGAGATCTTCAGGCCCATCTTGTGCTCGACGTTGGTGACGAAGACGCCGTTGCGCTCGCCCGGCTCGCCGGTCTCGGGATCGAAGTGGAACTTCGGCACGATGAACAGCGACAGGCCCTTGGTGCCCGGTCCGGCGCCCTCGGGGCGGGCCAGCACCAGATGCATGATGTTCTCGAACATGTCGTCGGAGTCGGCGGAGGTGATGAACCGCTTGACGCCGTCGATGTGCCAGGAGCCGTCGGCCTGCTGGACGGCCTTGGTGCGGCCGGCGCCGACGTCGGAACCGGCGTCCGGCTCGGTCAGCACCATGGTGGAGCCCCAACCGCGCTCGGCGGCCAGCACGGCCCACTTCTTCTGCTCCTCGGTGCCCAGGTGGTAGACGATCGAGGCGAAGCCGGCGCCGCCGCCGTACATCCACACCGCCGGGTTGGCGCCGAGCACATGCTCGTGCAGCGCCCACAGCAGCGCCTTGGGGGCCGGCACGCCGCCGAGCTGCTCGATCAGGCCGACCTTGTCCCAGCCGCCCTCGATGAAGGCCTTGACGGACTTCTTGAAGGCTGCGGGGATCTTCACCGAGTGGGTCGCCGGATCGAACACCGGCGGGTTGCGGTCGCCCTCGACGAAGGAGTCCGCGAGCGGGCCCTCGGCCAGGCGAGCCATCTCGGCGAGCATTTCCTTGGCCGTGTCGACGTCGAGGTCGGTGAAGTCGCCTTCCCGAGGGCCTTGTCCAGGCCGAATACCTCGAACAGGTTGAAAACCTGGTCGCGAACATTGCTCTTGTAGTGGCCCACAATTCCTCCTCGACGGAAACGCCACCATGATTAAGACGGTTGGGTACTCAACGGTCCAAGTTACCCACCAGTAACATGCTTAACTATACCGGTCAGTAACCGGAACGCAACCCAGTGTGATGCAGGTCAATCCGGTTATCAACCCACCGTTGGGTTGACGGGGTGCGCGGACCGGCTTTTCGCTGGCCAACAGGTGGTCGGGTTAGCCCTGCTGGGTCCGGCTCTGCGGTCGACCCGGACTGCCGGGGCATCCGATTCGGGCAGCTGGGAGACCAGATGCTCGGCCAGTTCGCCGATCGTCGGGTAGTCGAACACCGCGGTCGGGCTGATGTCGAACTTGCCCCCGAACTGCCCGAACAGCCGGTTGCGGAGTTCGACCGCCATCAGCGAGTCCGTCCCGAGGTCCAGGAATCTGCTGGTGGCGGCCGGGGGCTGGGCCAACCGCAGGAAACCCTGCACTTCACGCTGGAGGAACTCGGTGATGAACGCCGCCCGCTGGGCCACCGGGGTCTCCTGGAGTTGGCGCAGCAACTCGCTGTCGCCGGATGCCGCCCCGTCGCCGGTGGGCAACACGTTGTCCAGCAGCGGCGGACGGATAGCCGCCCAGCATCTTGGCGGTCCGCTGCCAGTTCGCCTTCAGCACGGTCGCCTGCGCCGTTCCGTGCCGGACAACCTCACCGAGGGCGGCCAGTGCGGCCGACGGCTCCAGCGGCATCATGCCCTGCGCGCTGAGATTGGCGATGCGCGGCTTGTGAACTGGCCATCCCGCCGCGGCCCCAGGGCCCGAAGTTGACCGCGGTGGCCGGCAGGCCCTGCGACCGGCGCGCGGCGGCCAGCCCGTCGAGCAAGGCATTGGCGCATGCGTAGTTGGCCTGGGCAGGTGAACCCATCACCGCCGATGCCGACGAGAACAGGATGAAGAAATCGAGATCGTCGTCCTTGGTCAGCCGGTGCAGGTGGTGTGCTGCGAAGGCCTTGGGCCGCAGTGTCGTCCGGAACCGGTCAAGGGTCTGCTGAGGTAACAGCGCATCGTCAAGCACACCCGCCAGGTGGGCCACGCCGGCCAGTGGCGGTAGTTCTTCGCGGATACGCGCGAGCAGTTCGGTGAGTTCGGCGGGGTCGCCGACGTCGGCCGGAGAAGACGTGGACCCGGCAGTGGAATCGTTCGATGATCGCGTCGATGGCGCGTTGGGCGTCGGCATCGGCGTCGCGACGGCTGGTCAACACGATGTCGCCGGCCCCGAGTTGGGCCAGGTAGGCCGCCGTGTGCAGACCGAGTGCACCCAGACCGCCGGTGACCAGATAGCTCCGATCGCGTCGTGGCTGAAGCGGTTTGGGCATCTGCAGAACAATCTTGCCGATGTGCCGCGCCTGCTGCATGCGGCGGAACGCGGACTTGGCTTCAGTCAGCGGGTAGACCTCGGCGGGCACCGGTGTCCACTCGCCCCGAGCCAATCCCTCGCGACAGCTCGTCCATCAGCGTCTGGATGTGTCGCGGGTCGTTCACCATCGTCACGTCCAGCGCGATGATGCCGTAGTCGATATCGGGGCGGACCGCTGCCATCTGCTCGGGGGTCCAGATATCGCGTTTGGCGATCTCGGCGAACCGGCCGCCCTTGGCGGTGGCCCGGACCGTCGCCTCGATGAAGCCTTCGTTGGTCAGGCTGTTGAGCACCACGTCGACGCCCTCACCATTGGTGTCGGCCAGGATCTGGTCGGCGAAATCCGTTGTGCGGGAGTCGTAGACATACTCCACGCCCATATCGCGCAGCGTCGCGCGCTTGTAGGCGCTGGCGGTGGCGAAGACGGTCGCGCCACAGTGTCGCGCCAACTGGATCGCCGCCAGTCCGACACCGCCACTGGCGGCGTGGATGAGCACCCGGTCCCCGGCTTGCAGGTTCGCCCAGTCGAACGAGAGACGTGCGGTGAGTGCGGCAGCCGGGATGGTGGCCGCGCCGACGGGGTCGATGCCGTCGGGCACCGGGGCCAGCAGCAGGGCCGGGCACGTTGATCCGGCTGGCGAACGCGCCCTGCATGAAGCCCATGACACGTTGACCGATCTCGAATCCGGTCACTTCGGAACCCAGTTCGGTGACGATGCCGCACAGATCACCGCCGATCGGCCCCGGATCGCCCGGGTAGAGACCCAGCACGTTGAGCACATCGCGGAAGTTGAGACCCGCGGCCTCCATCCGCACCTGAACCTCGTGGGCGGCCGGCGGGCTCACCTGCGCCTCGGTCAGTCGCAGGTTGTCGATCGCGCCGCGCTCGGTCGGAGCCAGGACGTAGTCGTCCGACCGCGGCATCGGCAGCTGGCCGCTGCGCGCCCAGTGCAGCAAGGCGCGGCACCAGGAATTTCCCGTGCCGGACAGCGAGTTCCGGCTCAGTGACCGGCGTCCCGAGCGCGCCCGTGAGCCAGTTCGCCGATTCCTCGGAGGCGTCGACAGTCCACCAGCCGGCAACGAAGCGTCGGCTGCTCGGCGATGATGGTGCGTCCGAGCCCCCACAGGGCCGCGTTCACCGGATCGACCGGTCTCGCCAGGCTCGGTCGCCACCGCACTCTCGGTGACGATCCACAGTCCTCCGGAGAGGGTCGCCTTCTCCTCGGCCAGTGC
>CAWKME010000006.1:0-155883 GCA_963850645.1 uncultured Actinomycetota bacterium
CGGGCCGTCCGCCATCCATTAAGCCGCGCGCTGTTCAGCTTCGCATTTCCAGCTGGGTGACCCCAATCCGGACCCAGAGTCGAGAGTGGCTAACAAGTCCAGGCAGTGTCGCTTAAGCCTAACCTCAAACGGCACACCGAACCGAGCGACCGCGGACCGGCAAAGCAGACCACCGACTGTCGCACAAGGCTGGTTCGGTGATCCATCCCGGTGAAAGGGGGCTAACCGGCACACGAGTTGAGCGGCGATGGGCTAAGCCGACCCCTACTAGTGCCGGGCGTGGTTGCTGGCGTGGACGCGCGCGTAGTACTCGGCCTCGGCTTCGATGGGCGGGCGGCGGCCAAGCCGGTGCATTAGCCGGGTCGAGTTATACCAGCTGATCCACGCGGCGGTGATGTGTTCAAGATCGGCCAGGCTGTGGACCGGTCCGCTGCGAAACGGTGATCCTTCGCGGATACATTCGGTCTTATAGAGCCCGATTGTGGTTTCGGCCAGCCCGTTATCCAGAGCATCCCCGACAGTGCCAATCAACGGCTTGAGCCCGGCTAGCATCAGTGTCTCGGTGAAATGTATTGCAGTGTATTGACTCCCGGCATCGCTGTGATGTATCGCGTCATTGAACGGGCGGCCTTGACGAGAGCGGAAGGTTGCCGCGTCGCGGAGCGCGCGCTCAACGAACCCGGTGTCCTTGCGCAGCGAACACTCCCAGCCGGGAATCAGCCCGGCGTAGGCGTCGATGACGAACGCGGTATAGCCGAACCCGACCGCCATCGGCACATAGGTGAAGTCGGCCACCAGCAGACGGTTCGGTGCCGCCACCGCCAGCGTCGACCCACCAGGTCCGGTGCGCGGGCCGAGGTCGGATCCGGCTCGGTGGTGCGCGGGGTGCGCCGCGCCCGGCTCACCCCACGCCAGCCGTGGGCGCGCATGATCCGCTCCACCGTGCACCGGGCGACCGGCATGCCCTGACGCTGCAGGTGGGCCCACATCTTCAGGCTGCCGTACAGCGACTCCGGCAGGCGTTTGCCCTTCGCGTGGGGCTCGTAGATCCCGGCCAGGATCTCGGTGATCGTGGTGTCCCACAGCGCCCGCTTCGACGGTGCCGCGCTTCGGTGCGCCCAATAGGTGCGCGGGGCAATCTGCACACCGTGGACGGCTAGCGCCCGACAGATCGGTACGACCCCGTAAGCCTGCTTGTGTTTGTCGATGAATTCACAGATCAGCGGTGTCGCGGGTCGTACTCCCGCGCGAAGAAACCTGTTGCTGCCTTGAGGATTTCGACCGTTGCTTCAAGTTCTCTGCACTTGCGTCGTAGCTCACGGATCTCGCGCGCGGCATCGGTCGTCATGCCCGGTGCTTCACCGGCGTCGACCTCGGGCTGGCGCACCCACTTGCGTAACGTCTCTGCGCTCATTCCCAACCGCGCCGAGATCGCCCTCATCGCCGCCCACTCGGTCTCATAGTCGCCGGCGTGCTCGCACCAACCGCACCGCCCGCGCCTTGGTGTTCTCGTCGTACCTGCTCGCCATCGCGCCATCCTTCCCTCAACAGAAGGTGCGCACGAAACCCGGGATGGTTCACGACATTAAGCTAGGAAAATCGAGGTCTCGAGGTGATCGGTCGCAACTTGATGATGGGTGGTGATTCGTGACTCAAGTCGTGCGCAGTACAAATGACAACCACATTCAGCTTGTTGTTGACGCGAATGGACGTTACGCGGTCAAGGTGGCAGAAAAAGTAGTGTTTGAGAGCCGAGTTCTCACCGCCGTTGAGATTTACTATGCCGAGGAAGTCGACAAGCACCGAGCGTTCAACCGTGGCATCCTCGCCAGAGAGCGAGCGCATTTTGACCTGCAAGCCGTTCACTCAGACGCATCCGCCCGCAAAGCCGCTCACGCGCACAGAAAAGGCGGCAAGGGAGGTCGCGGAGGTGTCAACGGTTGAACTCGTCGATTAGCTTCATAAGGTCGGCGCCAGACCGATGCCGAATGTCCGCCCAGCGTTGCGGCGAAATTGGTTCGAGGTCAACCCCAAGGTCGCCGCTGACCAGTTGCGCAATGGGGACGCCGAGTCGGTCCTGCATCGCCCTTGCGTAGGCCCACGGGCTGGTGGGATCCATGCCGAGGTCGTACCAGATTGTGATGGGATCCGCTCCTGGCGCGCCGTTGCTCCGTGATGCCGCGCAGCCGGTAGCGATCGTGTCTCGTACGAGCGAGATGAAGCGTTGCCGGAGGTTTTCGGCGGCTTGTTTACGCTGTAGTCCAGCGAGTTCTTGTTCGTAGCGTCGACGCTGTTCCCGGGTTGTGGCAGCGGTTGCTTCGGCGAGGCGTTCCGCTTCGCCGCGGGCCGTGGCAGGACCGAGCTCATCGACATCGGCGAGATTCCTAACCGGCTGAGGCGGGGTTCTGTCGGCGCGAACGGCTGCGATTGGGCCGCCGTCAGCACTCGATAGTGCGAGGGCAGTGTCGTCGGGTAGGTGAGCACCGGCGCGTTGCGACAGCAGTGGACCCAGTCGGGGATGGCCATAGGTTGCCAGGGCTGTCCATCCGTCTGGGTCGCGCGAGGTGCGGGCGGGCGTCCAGGTCACGGGGTGGTCGACGTCATCGAGTACAGCGCAGAAGCGGTCAACAAGTACGTGGCGAAGGTCCTCGTGGGTGACGGGGGAAGGCGGGTAGGTGGGCAGTGGGAGCGGATCCTCGGCGATAATGTCGAGACCGAGACGGTCGCCGTGGCCCAGGCGCTGAACGAGCTCGTTGACGGCCTGTTCTTGTACTGCGTGGCGTTCGCTACGCGGCGTTCGGAAGATTTGGCGGAACGCCTGCTCGGCAGAACCAAGGATGGGTTGGAGGCAGCCCAGCATTCCGGTGAACATGTCGATGCGGGTGGCAAGAGCCCGATATACGGACTCCTCAACGGTATTTGGAACGAAGTAGCTGCGGATCTTGACGACGTCGGCCTGCTGACCGAGGCGGTCCACACGACCGATGCGCTGTTCGACCCGCATCGGGTTCCACGGCATGTCGTAGTTGATGAGGTAGCTGCACGTCTGCAGGTTGAGACCCTCGCTAGCGGCGTCGGTGGCCAGCAGCACGGTGACACGACGTGCGCGGACTGCCTCGATGAGATCGCGTTTAGAGATCTCGACCCAGCCCTCAAGGTCGCGGAAGATCCTTCCGCCAGCACCGGTAAATGTCGCCATCTGGTAGCGATAGGCGCCGCTAAGCCGATCGCGGAGGTCTTCGAGCGTGTCAGCGAATTGAGTGAACACGATGGTCGACCTGCCGACATCCCGGGCTGCGTTCAGATCCGTTAGCAGCCTGTCGAATTTGGAATCCGCCACGACAATCATGCGCTCGACATAGCCGCGAACTTCGTCGATCTCCGCTGGGGTCAACGGAAGGGCCTGCGTCTGGTTGATCGCGCCTGCGGGCGTCGTTTGGAGATCGGCGTCGTCGGCCTCGGCGAGAAGGTCATCATCGAGCAGTAGTTCCTCGTGATCCAGACGCCGGGTAAGCGTTTTTCGGATCGCCGCCCACGATGACGTCAGCCGACGGCGGTAGACGGTGAGGATGAAACCTGCGCCTTGGCTGTTGCCATGCGCCAGCATGAGTCGATCGATAAGCTCGTCGAGTTGGTCGTAGAGGTGCTGCTCCTCCGAGTCGAATGGGATGACGATCGGCTGTGGGTCCCGGTCGGCGAGATTCTCAGAGAGCAACCCTCGGTCCCGGTAGGACTTGAGCGTGCTGCGGCTGTGGCGGGTGACCAGTTGCCCGACCGGGCCGATTGTGCGTAACCAGCTGCGAAGTGCCCTGGTTCCGTCGTCGTCGAGCCCGCCGACAATATCGGCAGCGGCGTGCTGCCTAGTTCCGAAACGTTCGATGCGCGTGGCCGCGACAGGGCCGACTTCACGTCTAATGCTCTCGAGCACCGCCTCGTCGGCAGGGGTTCTGGGCATGCGTGGTGTGTCTCGCAGGACTAGGTCGAGCCACTCCCACGCGACACGAGAATCGTTGTCCTTGCTGAGCTCGTCGAAGTAGCGGTTAAAGGAGTCGCGGTCTGCGAGCGTTCCTTGGAGGCCGATGTGCACCAAGAGGTCACGAAGCTCGACAGGGTCGATCTGCATCGGTGTGCCTGTGAGTAGCCAAAGGGCCCGGGTGGCACCGTGATTGGTCAACCGGTCAAGCAACTCAAGCAACCGGCCGGGCCGGTATTGTTTCTCACCCGCATGCGTACGGCGTGCATGGTGGGCTTCATCGACTACGACGAGGTCATACGGAGCAGCGTCGAGGATGAGGCGGTGATGCTCTGGCCGGCGCGCGAGGTGGCTAGAGGCGATGAGCAGTGAGTGCTGCGCGTATGGGTTGGGGCCGGCGTTGTACACATCGGATGGGTGTGCACCGTAGATCTTGTTGGCATCAAGGCGCGGCACCCAAAGCCCGAATTTCTCGAACAGCTCATCTTGCCACTGACGACATACGTTGGCGGGAGCCAGGATGACTGCACGGCGCACGCGACCTTCGAGAGTCAGGCGGCGCAAGGCCATGCCCGCGCTGATCGTCTTGCCCAAGCCGACCTCATCGGCAACAAGCCACGAGCGTGGGTACAGGCCGGCAAGGCGCTCTGCGACTTGGCGCTGGTGCGGGAACAGGTCCACACCGACTGTCGCCTCGGCGAGTGCCTCGGCGCCAATCAGGCGTGGTGCAACCTGTAGATACCGCGCAACCACGGCATCGGCACCGAGCGGCGGCGGTTCCTCGATATCTCGCGGATCGGGTGCTTCCTCCGGCGCGATACTGAGTAGGCGTTCGCGCGCGGCGGTGGGCAGCGGGTAGACGCGAAAGCCGGCCATGCGGCCCGCCCAGTGTTCCTCGAATTTGTTGGCCCAGAAACTGAAATGCGTCGAGGTGGCGCCCCAGGAAGTGTAGACCGAGAACGATTCGAAGTTCTTGGTCCATGCTGTCGCCGATTCGTTCACCGACCCCTGGAAGGCGACACCGGCACCGCGCCCGTCGCGGAGGATGCCGATCTTTTCGTGAAAGTACGGATCCTGTTCTCCCCCAACGATCGGGTCACCGTTAGCATCGACAGCGATCGCGATGCGCACCTCCAGGCGGTGCTCTTGCGCCAACCACGCGAGCACTTGGAGGCGTTTCTGGTCGACTTCTCTGTCGGTGACGAGCCGCTCAGCGAGCCGTTGCGCGAACACGCCCTCGAGAGAGCTGCGGCCGAGCAGGGCGTCGCGGTCGCCTGGTGTGATTTCGGCGCCGCACAGAAGCCGGACGCGCCCGCCTCCGTTGATGAATCGCGACATGCCGCGTGCGGCGACACTGAGAGCAGAAGATCTGAAATAGCCAACGGAGCGATCGTAAGCGGTGGCCCGCGAAAGGGCCGGGACGTAGAACGTCTCCAGGACTTGGTCGCTGGAGTCGTAGCCAGGTTGTAGGTCGATGCCCCGCAGGCCGGAAGGCGGCCCGTCGTGGTCCCCATCTTGCGCGTACGGTTCGCTCACTCCTCGCCCTCGCCTACCTCGCCCTCTCCGTCATCTTCGTAGCCGAGTTCGCCAGGCAGCTTGAAGCCGAGCTCGCCAGCGATCTCGAATGCGCCTTGAACTGCGGTCGCGCTCGGCTCGACCGGTGGCGGGATATGGTCAAACAGCGCGGTACGAAGGCTATCGATGATGCGTGCTTCCGGTCGGGCGAACTGGCCTTTGTCCTTGACACGGGGGATCGCGTGCATAGCCGCCTCGACCAGATCACCGAAGCGCCCATCGTCGCCGAGACCCGTACGAGCAAGCCATGCGCGCGCGGCAGCGAGACCGTCCTCGTCGTAGACAAGCATGAGCGCGTGGAGACGGTCGATCCAAGTGGGGTAGGAAGCAGCGTTGGTGTCCAGGCCTCCAGCGGTGCGGCGCTGCGCGGGCGTCTGAAGCGTCACCTTCCCCGACGTCGCCTTGATGATCTTGTGTTCACGGGCGATCTCGTCGATCTCGAGATGGGTTGCAATGCAGAGCTTGCGCGCCTCATCGAACGGGAACTCCGCGGCCTGGAAGTCATTCCACGCCAACAAGTACCAGTCCGTGATTCGGTCGAACTCGACCTCGCGACCGCCGAGCAGCCCTCGCTTCTTCAACGTTGCCACACGCTCCCGGGCGAGATCCAGCGCCGCGTCCGGACGCAGCACCTCGGGATGTCCGTCAGCGCCGAGCTCCCCGGTGTAGACCGGCCAGCTATCAGACAACACGGACAGTACAGGGCCGTAACTGGCGAGTGTCAGGTCGACGCCTGTCAGACCCTCGGCCGAGAAACGAGAGGCCGCCTGCTCGGCCGCGCTTTCCACTTGACTCCGGATGTCGGCCCAATAGGCGGGCGAGCTACTTGCTCGCTTCCGACACGCCAAGAAGATCGTCGACGACGCCGCGTTCTTCTTCGCTTGGTGAAGGGACTTTTCGCTTTCGGTGTGGACAGGCCACGATGCATCGATCGAGAAGCCGGCGTCTAACAGCGCAGCGCCCAGCGTATCCCAGGCATCGACGCGCTTGTGGGTGAACATGACGGTCAGGACGCCGCAGGGCTTGAGAACGCGGTGCGCCTCGCGAAATGCTTCGGTGAGCAGTTGTTCGTAACGTTCGTCGGCAAGCTCGGCCGCCGTCTTGCCGCCATCGCTTCTGCGGTGCCCGCGCTGTGCGGGAGCGGCAATGTCCTTGAACAGAGCCCGATTTGCAACGGCTTCATCTTCCTTATCGGTCAGGACCAGATCTGTGTACTGCGGCCAGGTCTCGCGCAGTGACCGCTTCAGCCAGACGTAGAAGAAGTCCGAACACTCGGCGTACATGACGTTGTCGTAGTAAGGCGGATCGGTCACGATCACGTCGACTGATTCGTCAGGCAGGTTGAGATTCGCGGCGGAGCCTCGGCTGACATGCGCCGTTACAGACCGCACCGCAGAGAAGATTGTCTCGTCTTGCGCTATCAGAGAACAGATTTTGGTGTGGTTGGCCACGGCGTTCCCGACAGCCCAAGGGACCAGGGCGTGCGCTGCGTCGAACTCGGCGAAGGACCACTTGAAGTTGAAGTTGTGCTTATCGAACGTGTTCCGAATCAAGGCACGGGACGAATGCCAGCTGCACTGGCGACTGTTGTAATCGACCATCTTGTCCAACGCGAATGCGAGGTACAGGGCAAGTGCCTTGACCTCATCGAGCGGAAGTTCTCGGCGCGCCTCGTTTACCAGCTTTCGAAGTTCTTCCAGGATCGTCACATTCGACAAGAGTTGGCGCGGCATGAACATTTCCGACCACCGTTCGATTCCATACATGCGATGGCCGCGGTCGTAGTTCGAGACGCTATCGATCGATTCGGTTGGTACCAGATCCTCGATCTCCCATTTGGGCAGTCGTCGGGCAAGCTCAGCCTTGGAGGCTTCAATCGCTTCACGATCCTTTTCAGTCGGCGCGCGAAAACGTCGACCCGTGATACGTGCTCTTGTAACGGAGACGGCAAGAAGCATCACGCCGAGGCCGCCGTGCTGAGCCTGCGCCTGGATGTATGAGCCGGAAAATGTTTCGCCAGTCCAAACGCTTTCCGCGGCACCATTCTTATAGGTCGCACGGTTCCCGAATTCGGTTGCCGCTTCCCCGGTTACGATTACCGACTCAATGGTCCCAAGAGCCGCATCCACCTCTAGTCTTATAGCCACCTTGCCCGCATCTCCACGCGCAAGCCAGAAGTCAGGCGCCAACGGCGTAGGTCGCCCAGTAGTTGGACAAGGGACTGTATGGGCCCAGATATACGCGAGCCGCTCATCGTGGCTTTGAAGCGGAAAGTAGTCTTCGAGGCGCTCGCGAACCCTTTCGCTCCACTTAGCCCCCCACTGCTCAATGACTTTCGCGAATTTTGGGCCAAGCTGAGCAGGTAAGGACAACGTGCCCTCAAGGATGGCGGCTGCCACAGGATTTAGCTCGTTTGCGAGCGTGTCACAGCCAAAACGAGCAGCTTCGAAAGGTATCGAGCCGCCGCCTGCGAACGGGTCTACCACAAAGGGTGGACACTCCGGCGTTCCCCGCAGGGCGGCAAGTCTCTGGACAAGGTCGATCGTTTCACCGTCAGGGGAGACGGTGAAGGCCCTCGGGTATCCGTAGGCGTTTCCCCCTGTTGTGCGGCCCTGCGCAAGAGCGGCCTTGATGGCTGCGCGACCGGCAATCGGGTCTCCCAAAATGCCAAGGGCTCTAATGAACCAGGCATGGTACTGCGCCTCACCATGTGGGAACTCGCGTCGCAGCCCCGCAAGGACCTGCGCTGAGTGCGTGTCGTCCGAGGCCTCTTCTGCAGTCGGCCATGCCGGCAGCAACGAAGCAACTACAGCAGCGCGACTCGCCGTCAGAGGACGCCTGGCCCACCAGACGTGCAAAAAGTTTATGGGCGGGAATGCCTTTGGCGTCCCGCGCTCGCGGAGGCTTTCTGCGCCGATCGCCTGAGCGGGTAACCATTGCTCGATCAGCGAGCGGGCCATCTGGTCCCCCCATCAAGCAGCACGCGCAGTGCTTTGAGTCCGTGGCGTCGCTGGCTCTGCGCATGCCAGTAGCTCGCTTCTTCGCTGCCCATTTCGGCGATTCCTTCGGCGACACCGGCGATACGATCGACGCGGCGAAGTGGCTTGACCGCTCGCAACAGCAGTTCGGCATGGGCCCCGAGAGTCGGCGCGAGTTCGAGGGGTCGTGGCGACGTCCATTGCCTTCCACGCAGGGTAGCTGTGCGAACGATTTCCTGCAGCGGTGCTGCGATGTGGGCCGCCCGGTGACCATTGACTCGGATCGCGCGCTGTTCTCCCTCGAGGTCGATGACGTCGATCTCGACGGCGATAATCCGGCCCTCATCGTCACGGCTGATCTGGCAGGTGTAGTGCTCGGAGCGACTCACGATATGCCTTCGGTGTTGATGGTGACCGAGCACTTGGTCGGCCCGGTATCGGTTGCTGCTTGTGCAATCGCATTCGCGCGGTCCCCGGACAGCCGGATTAGATCGCCGAATTGCGCTGTCACGCTGGCCTTCAAGGTGGCCTGGCGTGGCCCGAGCAGCTGCTTAAGCGCTTCCCGCAGCGGGGCATAATCCCCTGGGGTGCCATGGAATCGGATTTGCACCGAATCGTTCGGGTCGCCGAGACCGACGGTGAGGTCGATATCGTAGTGAAGAGTTACGCCCAGCGTGCTGGGGTTAACGATGGTGTGGAGTCGTGCCAGCTCGGTTCCGGCACCCAGTCCAACGTGGTCGATCGCGACAGTGAGCTGTCGCAACTCGTTTCGGCCGGCATCAGCTGCGGCGGCCCTCGCGTCGGCGAAGGCTTTTCCACCGCTGCCGGTTCCGGTGAACACTCCTGGAGCTGGGGGTGGCGGCACGGCGAAGATCGGCCCTCCTCCCGCCTTCGCAGGGCAGGCGCTCCCAGGGTGGCTGGTCCCGCAGAACGGGCACACCAGCGCCTTCGGTGCGGGTGCCGAGCCTGGTGGGTCGATGAAGGTGTCCTCGGCGAGACGCACGACCGCGCTGGGGTTGTCCTTGGTCGCCCAGCCGTCGTCGCCGCGTTCGGGGTCTTGATACTCCCACACGCCGTTTCGCACGCCCGCGACTACTAATGCGACGAGCTGGGCACGGTCGAGAACGAGTTTGAGGTCGGTGCGCCGAGCGAAGGCACGGACCAATTCGCGTGTGGGCTGCGGCTTCTGGAGCAGCTCGCCGAGCTTGGTCTTCACGTAGCCGGGGTCGAGCGGTTTCGAGCCGGCGGTGAGTGTCTTGTCCATGCTGGCGAGTCGGTCGAGGATCGCGTCGGTCTGATTAGGTCTCGATGCCGCCTGTGTGACAACGTCAAGCTCGATCGCGTCGAGACCAGTTGCGGTGGGGACGTAGAGGACATTGACGTGGTTGCAGACCGCGATCTGTGCGAGCAGTTCGGATTCCTTGCGCCGGTTCTTCAGTTCCTCACGCTTATCCGCGCTGAGCGCGGCCAGCACTTCAGGATTGCTGTCCAGCGCGACAAGCGCCAAACGGGTGCGGACGGCGCGGACCATCGCATCGTGCGTGCCCTGAGAGGGCGCGAGGATGACAAGCCGGTTGCGGAATTCTCGAATGCCGCCGGATGGTGTCCGATCCCACAGTTCTTTGACCTTGGTTGGGATGGCGCCATGAGGGTCGACACCACGGTGATCGCCAAAGTCGTCCCAATGGAGGATGACGAGCCAGGCATCCTCATCGCTATCAGGGACCTTGGCGTCCTCCCATGCCCGCCTCACCTTAAGCGCGGCGTCCCTGAAGCGTTGCGCGAGGATGGCGGTCGCCTCTGTGCGCGCCTTGGTAATGCTGATTTCACTCTCGGCTTCTTGGACGAGTTTGACGAGCGACGCCTCAGTGGAGAAGCGGTAGCCGCGGATGTCCGCGTGCAGATACCAGCACGCCCCCTCAAGACCGTCGAGAGCTTTCTGCATCAAGTTCGGGTCGTCGCCCGGAGCTAGCGTGGCGCCGTAGAGTTCAGCGGCGGGCACGCCTGGCACGTCCCGAGTGAGCGAGTAGAGGTAGATGCCGGTAGCGAGCCTGCGGGCGTAGGTGTTGCCCATGTGCTGGTCCACTGCGTCGGCGTGTGATAGTTCGGCGGCGGGCTGTGTTGCGATGTCGGCTCGAATGACGGGTTCGTAGGCGGGTCGTTCCAGCCGGCTGGATAGTTCTTCGGCGATGACACGGTCGGCGAGGCTGACGTGGTGTAGATGGATCAAGTGGGTGTCTTCGGATCGCTCGTGCCAGAGGTCTCGCACGACGCGGGCGAGCAGTCGCAGCGCACCACGCGTCCGCTGGAAGTTGGGGATCGTCGAGAGACGCTTGTCGAGCACCCGGATGAGCGCAGGATGGAACGGGTAAGTACGGGCAACCTCGGACGCCCATCCCGCACCCGTCATGCCTTCGGGCAGATCCAGGCCGTTGGCGAACGCAGCATCTGCGGCCTCGGCGTAGGCCTGCGCGACCGTGCCCGCGATCCCGGTCAAGATCGGCTCGAACAAACGCCGCGCCAGGATCCGGGGCAGGTCTGCTTCTTCACTCGGCCGCAGGACAAGTTCCCTACGCGCCATCAGCTCACGCGCTTCGTTGATCGCCGTGAGGACATCGGCGGTGTCTTCGCCGAACGCCTCGGTGAGCCCCGTCGTGGTGATGACCAGAACCGCGTGCGACAGCCCGTCGACAGCCTCCATCAGCGCCATCAGGAAGGCGGTCGTCTGGGCAGCGAGAGTTGTCTCACCGACAGCCACCCCCTTCGCAACTGCGTAGTAGCGCGCAATCTCGTCGACGAGGATGAGCGACGGCTTATCGCCGACCACCCGCTTGATGGCCGCCGAACCCGGTGCGGTGAGCGACTCGTCGTCCGAGCGCACCAATTCATACCCAGATAGCCCGCCCAGCTGCAGCGCAAGGTACCCCCACATCGTCTTCGCGGCGACGCCTTCTATCGGCGGGAAGCTCGAAGCCCCAGAGCTCGTGCCGACGAACACGCCAACTTGTCGGAGCGGGGCCTTGGGCAACAGGCTCGGGTCCATCAACTCCGGGGCTTGCTCGGCGGTGAGGCCGCCGCGGGCGGCGTGGTAGAGCGCGATCAGGTTGTGGGTCTTGCCGCCACCGAGGTTTGTTTCCAAGCGGATCACGCTTGCGCCGGGCCGGCCGCCGGTTAAACGACCCATCGCCTCGTTTAAGAGGGATTTCAGCCCACCGGACGGGTATGTCGAGGCAAAGAACACGTCCGGCGTTCCGTACGCCGCCGGCGCGGTGCCTGCGACGACCTCCTCGAGACTGGCGGCGAACCGGGCCTCCGTCAGCTCGCCCTCAAGGACATCGCGCCTTGGCGAGATCGACTCAAGCAAACCCATTCGTGTATCCCTTCTGGTCCTTGTTCACCGTAGCCATCAAGACCGCCCGTTTTCATCGAGTTGGGCACCAGAAACGCCGTGCAATCGGGCGCCGGGCGGCAGGAATGCCGCGGCCGCCCGAATATCGCCGCTGGACTGCTTAGTGTTGTCAACGATCGCCGGCCGGCCAGTGACCGCCGTGGACTTAGCCGCCTGTGTCGTCCGTGTGGCGGGCCATCCCGCCTACACGGATCGTTTCACGCGACGAACGGACCTCCGATGGTCACTTGCGGATATCAATGCCAGCCCCGGCCGCAACCAGGTTGGTGCCCCACCACTCCCCGGCCCGTGCTGCGTCGTATTCGTCACTGGCAACAGAGCGGCCCAGCACGGTCATCACCGTGGGCGCGCCTTCAGTCAAACGCCCCAGGTCTTTACGGGGCGGTGGCCTCGACGAGCATCGTGGGTCCGAAGTGGCGGACTCGGCCGGGTATGAGGCCGGCGTCGCGCATCAGAGCGTGCACCTGCTGCGGCGAGCGTTCCCGGCCGCCCTGGCAGAAGACGAGCATGAGCACGTCGGCCATCGCTGTGAAAACGTCGGGCCGGCCCGATTCGTAGTGCTGATCAATGGTGACCAGCTTCGATCCGGAGGGCATGGTGGCGCGTACCCGCTTGAGGATGTCGCGACAGGCGTCGTCGCCCCAGTCGTGCAGGATCCACTTCATCGTGTAAACGTCAGCGCGAGCGTTGAGCTGACCGAACAGGTTGCCGGTGCGGCGCTCGATCCGGTCGGCCAATCCTTGCTTGCGCAGAAATCCGTCTGCTTGCTCGATCATCTCGGGTGAATCGAGCAGGATGCCTCGCGCGTGGGGGCGGCGTTCGAGGATGGCCGCAAGCATGTGCCCGACTCCCCCGCCGATATCACAGATGACGCCATGCTTGGGCCATGGATAGGTTCGTACGATACCGGCAAGGTCGAACTCGGTGAGCTCAACCATTGCCTCTGCGAACGCGGCTCCCATGTCTGGGCGATCGCCGAAGTAATCCCATAGTGGCTTGCCGAATGCCCGCTGGTATCCGGACGTTTGGGCGCCGTCGCGCAGCTGGGCGTCGAGGTGCGCATATGCCGCTGCGGTGTCTGGGGTCGGCGTAGTAGGCAGCCCAGGAGGCGATCGATTTGGGGTGTTTGCGGCGCAGCGGGGCACCGACCTTCGTCAGGCGCACCCGGCCGTGACGATCCAGTTGCATCAGCCGCAGGGCGGCCGCGGCGTTGACGATTCTGATCGTTACGTCGGGGTCTAACCCAAGTTCGTGTGCCAGTTCGACGGGATCACGTGAAGCCTTGCCGAGCGCATCGGCTAAGCCCGAGGAGACGAGCAAGCCCGCGATCTTCGTCTTCTGCAGCCCAAACACGACGTCTAAAAACAGAGCGGCCTGTCCCGGCAGGCCGGTATCGGCGAGATCCAAGACTCGGCGTCGAGCGCCCAGTACGGCGCGCGCGAGCGACAGCGGCAGTGGTAAGGCGGGAAAGCGCATCGACGAACGCCTATCGCCGGTGCCGGCAGCGGTCGTCGCCGGCGCCGAGCGTCGGTTGCTCGCTGTGATGGCTGAGCGGCGAACGCAGCTGCTCGCTCGCCCGCTTCTCATTTACAGCAGCCCGAGACAAGTACCCCACCCCCCGTTTGTGAAGACGATCGATCATGGGCTCTCATGTCGGCGGCGCGGGTGTAAGCGTAGCTGGAAGTCGGCTGGCTTCAGGGTCAGGGTTTCAGCAATCTGGAGCTGATAGCCGCGCTTGGGTTCTAGGTCGTATTGGTGCAGTATCGCGGCCAGCGTCAGCACGATCTCATGCAGCGCGAATTGGCGGCCGATGCAGGCTCGCGGACCGGTGCCGAAGGGCCTGTAGATGTGTGGGGGCAACTGGCGCAAATTCTCCGGCAGGAATCGGTCTGGGTTGAAGGCGTCGGCGTCCGGACCCCAGGCGGGGGCGCGGTGAGCAGCCAGAAGGACGACCGCAACCCAATCTCCTTGCCGGAAGCTGTATTTGCCGCCGAGAGTGGTGTCGCGTCGGGCCTGACGGTAGTAACCCGGGGCGACGGGCCACAGGCGCAGGGTTTCGTCGACAACGCGGCGGAGGTATCTCAGCTTGGCGATGTCCTCGAATTCGATGTTCGGAAAATCGCGGCCGGGCCAGCGTAGGTCGATCTCGGCTCGGGCCTTGGCAGCCATGTCGGGGTTGGCCGATAGATAGTGCAGGGCGAATGAGATTGTGTTGGCCGAGGTTTCACTACCGGCGGCCATGAAGGTGAGGATCTGGGCGGCAATGTTGTCGCGGTCAAGGCGCTGACCGGTATCGGGATCGGCGCCGTGGAGCATGAAGTCGAGCATGTCTTGACGCCGGTCAGCAGTGGGGTCGTTGCGGCGGGCCTCGACGATATCCCTGGCCAGGCGGCCGATGAATTCTTTATCGGCCAGGTGCTGCCGATAGCGCTTCTTCCCGAAAAGCGTGTTGTAGAAGGGAATGGGGTCAAGACGCATCGCACGTCGGATATAGCCGAGTTCATTTGTGATAGCCGCGCTGAATGCGTTCTCGTTGGGCTCGCTGAGCTTGCCGAATGAGTAGCCCAATCCGGCTCGCGCGATGATTTCGACGGTGAGCCGATTCGCCTGGTTGGGGATGTCGATCCAGGATTGGTTGGCGCTGTGGATGTTCCACGCTTCGAGGAGTTCGCGCACGGTGTCAGTCATGGTGTCGTGGTACAGCGTCATCGCTGCTTTGGTGAACGCTGGCATCAAGATGTTGTGGGCAGTTCGCCAGTTGGGTTCATCGTTGTAGGCGGTGAATAAGCCGTCGCCAAGGGTCAGGCGCAGTTTGTCTACCAGGGGTCCGACGTGTTTTTGCCACAGGGTTTCGTCATTGACCTCGTCAATCAGAGCGGCGTCGGCCAGCGCAATAGCTGATAGCGCGAAGATGCGTTGCTCAAGGATTCCGTCGTCGGATTTGTTTAATTTGTCGGTCGTTCCCAGGACCGGGCTGGCGAAGTTGATCGTGAGCAGGTCACCGAGGATAGGCAGCCGAAAGCGGGGATGTGGGACCGGCGTGGTGGTTGGCGGGGTCATCTTGTCGGGCTCGCTCTCGTGTTGGCGCCGTTTCGGTGATGTCTTCGGTGGCGGCGTATGCGGCTGGCCACCATTTCGCCAGCGCCACCAGTTCGGCTGCTTCGTCTTCAAGGGTTGCCGCGCGCGAGGCGACGATCGGGGCTGAGTCGACGTCATGGGGCTCCGGCGTGCTGCCGGCAGCTTTGGCTCTGGCGGCATGAGCCAGATGAAGGGCTGCCACAGCGGCGTCGTGGTCGCGCGCCGCTACCCCGTTGGGCACATCGAGGAAGCGGAGCAGATCGTGATGCGGTATGTCGCAGAAGTAGGGCCGCAGCCGCAAGATCGCGTCGCGGATCTCGACGACGGTGTGGTGTAGCTGTAGTTCCGATTTTCGGCGCCCTGGCTCGTCGTCGGCGAGGTCGAAGGCGCACTCTGGGACAACGGTTCTCAGGGCCTGTCGCAGCGGTTGCAATTTGCGCCAGCTGCGGCTGCTGGGATTCAGTCCGAGTGAACTGATGAGCTTCACCGCAAGAGGGACGGCAGCGGTCGCGAACACGCCCACGATCATGAAGAGAATGCCCCACGCGTGATACTGCAGTCGGTACTCGGCGGTATGAGACCAGCCAAGGTAGTCCGAAATCTGCAGGGCGGTCTCTTTGCCCACCGTCACAACGGCTGTCAGACCCATGGACAGTGTGCTGATCGCGATGAGGCGTTCCCGCCGCCTGCGGGCGGCGCGCAGCTCGCGGACGGAATTCCATATCATCCGGGTCGCGAGGACCATCAGCATGGCGGAAAAACAAGTCAGGTTCGCCGCAGCGTGCCAGCCGACCGTGAACTCGAAGGGCTCTGCGGCGATTCGAGCAGAAGTACCAGCAATGAGCATTGCGATAACAAGGAGCACGCCCGCCATGCGGTAGTAGCGTTGTTTGCGGCGAGTTTCGGCTTCCGAATTCCCGGACCACAACAGGGTGAACCCGATGAATTCGGTGTAGCTGTAACACAATACAGCGGCAGCTAATTGCCACGTGCCGGCCATGGTCATGAAAGATGTTTTCACGAGCATGTTTTGCACCACATGCTCACGCAGAATCTGTGCCGCCAACAGGAATGCCAGTGTGCTGTTGAAGTATTTCTCGTAGAGATTGCTGTTGGACCAGCGGAGGCGCCCGAGGAGCACGAGCGTCATGAATGCGATCACAGGCCAGGCGATGATGCCCGGCACGGCGGAAGTGCTCACCAGGTCACCGGCGGAAAAAGACGCTACGAAGCATCGATCTCTGGTCGGCCACTTCGGCTGCGGCGAGCATGAGGATGCTGGCGAACGTCTCTGCCTCACGTTCTTGGCCGCTGCTGTAGTCGGTGCGTCCCAACAAATCCCACACAGCTTCGGGGTCGATGTCGGGCAAAACCTCGCGGCACAGCTCCTGTACGCGCGCCCTATCGCTGCCACGGTCTCCGGTTCGCCCATGCCCGAGCACCATGTGGCCGACCTCGTGCCGCACGATCTGATCGATGTGGTAGTCCGACGTTCCGGTCTCGTGGAAAATCAGGTCGTCGGTGTCGCGAGCCAACCACAGTCCGCATGGGCTATCGGCGAGGGCGGCAGTCTCTATTGGGACCAGCGTGATCGGGCGGCCGCGCTTTTCGGACAAATTCTGGATGAAGACGTCTCGATCCCAGGGCACCGGGATCGGGAGCTCGCGGGCCATCGAGAGCATGTCGGCGTTGGAGACCGTCATTCGCTCCCACCTCCTGGAACCATCGGTGGTAACTGCTCAAGTTTACGGGCTTGATCAATCATGGCCGCCAGGCTGCTGATCGTTTCCGGGGTCAGCCCCGAGGCGCGCATCGCCAGGTCCCGCACACCGTTATCGCGCAGCGCCTGCAAGAGCTCCAGTTGTTTCTCGATCTTCGAGTCGGTATCAGGATCGATCAAATAAGAAGCCGGTACGCCGAAATACTCTGCAATAGCGCGCAAATGTTGCACCGTGGGGTTGGTCTTCATCCCAGCCCGCAGTTGCCACAGGTATGTCGGGCTAATCGACACCCCGGTCTGCTGGGTAATGGCTGCCGCGGCGGCCGCGTTCGACAGCGGCTGCGCGGACGGCTTGGCCATCACCTCGAACAACCTGTTCAGTTTGGCTGCCAGTTCAGAACCCGCCTGCGCGCCCTCAGCCGCTGCGTCCTTCATACGCTCCCGTTTCATGACGACCCCCATCGAGGTGTACTGATGTTACCTGCTGAACCGGGGCAGGCGGGAGATCAGTTGACCAGGTGCGGTCCCGTTCGGCAACGCTTAGCGCCGCGGCGGGCTGATTTCGGCGACGTCGGACAGGCAATCCGGGGCGGCCGGCGGCGGCCGCGATGCGGCTTATCGTGAGCCCGGTAGGTGCGCGGCGATGAGTTCCGCGGTGATGCTGATGGGCGCGCGGTGCTCGGTGACCAGCCGGTATAGGGCGCGGTAGAGCCCGATGTTTTCGGTCGTCAATTCTGGTGGGGCATGTACGTCGGCCGCGGCGTCATCGGTCAGGGTGGTCAGGGTCTCCGCGAGGCGTTGCGGACCACCGCCGCTGTAGCCGGTGCCGTAATAGTCGAAGCCGGTATCGGGCAGTGGCCAGATTTGTCCGGCCCCGTCGTGGAAGAACCCCGCAGCGGCGTCCATCTCGGCGTCGACGAGTTGCCCGTTTGCCCCGGATGTGCGCGTTCCGACCCCCCCGTAAATGACAGCGTTGTCTCCCTGGAGAATCCACGAATTCGGGTTGTCGGGGTCGGTCAGCCAGCGCATGGGTCGCACCCCGCTTCCCAGGTATCTGGTGACGAACCAGAAGCCCAGTTCGCTGCGGCGGTCCTCGGCAACGTCGGCCAGACGGGACACCCACTGGCGTGCCATGTGCCCGGCCGATGTCCGGTTGATTTCGATGACGTAGGTCAGGATCGGCAGGAACGCCCAGTGATCGGCAACTCGTAGCGCTTGTTTGGCCGCGTGGCCATGGGCGCGATGATGAAGGATCACCGCGGCCTGGCCCGCCGTGAGCTCCGGTAGGGGTTGGGTGGGGTCGACAGTGCTAAACGCTGCCTGGGTCAATCCCGGCGTTAGACGGTTCCCGTCGTCTCGTGTGTTCCCGTTAAGCCGTGTCACGACCCGATTGGTCAACTTGTCGATGGCTGCGCGCAGGGTCGCGGAACCGTTGGCACCGGCTAACGCACGGATGTGGCTGGTGTCGAAATCAGGGACATACGGCGTGACGGGTGTTGCGGGGCTGCCGGGCTGCCAGGCCAGCATCGCGTCGAGATCTCTGAGTAGGAACGACCACCAAGGGATGTCGACGCGCAGCAAGTTGGCGAGGTCTGACCAGACGTAGTGAGCAGTGCCATCGCTGGTCGGATACCGGCGGTAGACCGGATTACGTTCGGCAACAACGATAGTCGGTTCGTTCTCCGGTGTACCGGGGATGATCAGCGACCGGCTGGCGCCGCCGTCAGGGACAGCGACCGCCTCGACTTGCGGGGAGAGTTGCTCGAGCAATGCGGCCGTGGTGGCGCCCACGTTGTTGATATGCATGCTGTTTTCTCGGTCGGGGTAGGCGATCGCGATTGGGCGACCGTGGTCGCCGGGCTGCCAGGTGTGGACGGCGAAGCTGCCGACATCGGGCAACGTCGCTGTTTTGGCGTGCATGAAGCGGGCCGGATGGGGCTCGCTAACTCGCGGGAACAGGCGCGGTACGACGTCGTGGGCTTGCCCGCGGTGCTTGAGGATGTAGCGGAAGACGTGCTCTGCGGAAAAATACAGCCCGCGTCGTTCGGGGTTCGGTCGCGGGAATTCCGAATCGTTGCGCGCCACGTAGTCGTCGATGGTGTTCGCGTTCAGTCCGGTGACCGCGGCGGTCGTGTCGAGGTCGAGCCACATTGTTGACGCCCAGCAGCTGCGGTCGTTCCATACGCTCATCATGTTCCCCCAAACTACGATACCGATACGACAGACAGCTGACTTCATTGCTACGCAGGGCATTTCACGCGATGTAGTGCGGCGAGCGGGTGATACGCCAGCCACTTGGATTGAGCTGTTCGGCCAGTGCCGCCAGCGACTCAACAAAGTCGTCGGCCGCGCTCGGCGCGTCTTGGGCCGCGATCGGTTCAAGGTAGAAGGTCACGTAGTCGTTGCCGGAGCGGCACGTCTTCAGGCGAGCTTTGGCGTGGCCGCGACGTGCGGCGGCGCTCAGTTGCTCAATCAGGGCGGCGTCGGCGGCGGTTTCAACGTCACCGGTGATTATCGTGAGATGGCGTATTCCGAGGGCCAGGTCTACGGCCTCGCTGAGCAGCGCCGCTTGTTGTTGCGCCTCGAAGTAGGCCTCGGTCATCCCAGGGCGGCGAGGTTGAGGTTGAGCCGGCTCACGCCGACTTCGGCGGTGCCGTCGAGCTTGATGCCGATGTCGCTGTTGCCGATGTTGCCCCAGCCGAGGTCGAGATCGCCGGTGTTGTTCAGACCGGCGTCGAAGGTACCGGCGTTGTCCCACCCGAGGTTGTAGCTGCCGGCGTTGTTGAGCCCGATATTGATGCTGCCGGCGTTGTTCAGCCCGGCGTTGAGGCTGCCTGTGTTGTTGAAACCGACGTTGCCGGTGCCAGTGTTGCCGGCGCCGAGGTTGAAGTAGCCGGCATTGCCAGTACCGACGTTGCCCACTCCGGACTGATTTGGCCCGATATTGAAGATGCCGGTGCTGTTGTCGCCGACATTGAAAAACCCGAAATCGTTGTTTCCAGCGTTGAAAAGCCCGATTCCGCCAGTCCCGGGATCGAGGAACCCTAGCCCGAAATCGTTGAGAAGCTGGTGTTCGGCGCCTGACAAGATGCCGACGACAGTGTGTTGTACGCCGCCTAACACGCCGTTAAATACGCCGCGGACATCGCCGACGACGCCGTGAAAGATGCCGTCGATTCCGCCTAGTCCGGCGTTGACGACGCCTTGCACGTCGCCCTCGAGTGCGCCCACGAAGCTCGGGCCGCCCGAAGGTCCCGTAGCGGCGCCGGCTCCAGTCTGCCCGAAAAGGCCAGCAGCACCGCCAATCCCGCCCGGCCCACCGGGACCTGGCGCGCCCGTGACAACCCCGGCGGATCCGCCCGGGCCACCGACTGCGGCATTGCCTCCATTGCCGACCAGCAGTCCACCGGCTCCGCCATTGCCGCCGGCGCCTCCGCCGCCGCCGTTGCCGATGATCGATCCGGCGGGACCGCCACCTCCGCCGGTTCCGCCGGCCCCGCCGTCACCCCACAGCCCGGCGGCTCCGCCCGACCCGCCAGCTCCCCCACCCCAGCCCAAGACAGCAGCACCGCCGCCGGCGCCGCCCGGGCCGCCGTTGCCGAACAGCAGCCCTCCGGCTCCGCCGTGCCCGCCTGCACCGGAGGGTCCGCCGGTCCCGCCGGCCCCGCCGTTACCCCAGAGCCCGGCCGGCGCGCCGGCCCCGCCTTCTCCGTTAAACCCGTTGCCGCCGTTGCCGAACAGCAGTCCACCACCTTGTCCGTTGGGGCTGGCCGCGGTGCCGTTGGCGCCGTTGCCGATTAGAGGTCGCCCCAGCAGCAGATCGGTGGGGGCGTTGATGACCTGTTCGACGGGCTGCAGTGCGGGGTTGCCCAGAAGGTTGTCCAGCGTCTGGTAGGGCGCTGTGGGGAGTGCGCCGAGAGCGCTTGTTAGCCCGTGCAGCGGGGAGGTGTTGGCGGCTTCGGTTGCACCGTAGGAGCCGATGCCCGCGGTCAAGTTTTGGACGAACTGCTCATGGAAAGCCGCAGCTTGAATGCTCAGGGCCTGGTATTCCTTGCCGACGTTGCTGAACAGTGCGGCGATCGCTGTCGAGACGTCATCGCCGGCGGCGGCCAGCACCGCCGTTGTCGGCGTGGCGGCCGCGGCGTTCGCCTGGCGAATGGCACCGTCGATCAACGTCAAATCAGCGCCGGCTGATACCAGCGCCTCTGGCTCAACAGACACAAGCGACATCACAGATACCCTTTCCGTCCGAAACCTGGCCCACGCCAGCCGATTTGGGCGTAAGCCGCGTGATTACCCGCTAGTGCGGCCGGATTCCCGCCTGCACCGCGGGACATACAACATTTATATCAGCAAATGATATGCGAGGACAATATCCATTTCAGCGAGTATCGGCGAAGCGCGCGGTCGTGGGCCAACTCGTTTACCGGTACGATTTAGGTCGCCCGCTAATCAGTATGTAAACCGCTGCAAATCGACCGATTTCGACCATCGAAGACGCTGGGCGTCACTATCGGTCTCGGAATGCTTGGTGCGGAGAACGGTGGAACTGCGTTCACATCAGTAAACGCGGGTTCCGGTAGAATATCGCTGCCATACAAGCCATGCTCAGTTGTAGGGTCTCCCCGCGATTGCCAATGCGCGGCTCATGTCGTCGGCGGTAACACCGAGTTGGCCGCGAGCAGCCAACTCACGCAGCGCGGCGCCGTCGTGGCCTTGCATCCGTCGAGCCCGCTCGCTGCGGCAGTGCTTGATCACTTCCCGCGCGTAGCGTCCATTGCCGAATGTTGGCACGTCGTGCAGCCGTTGCGCCTCCGCCTCCAACAGCGACCAGGCGTCGTCGTCGACGCTGAGGTGTTCTTTGGCTGCTAGAAGTTCACCGATTTGGCGGATCTGTTCAGGGGTGTATCCGTGGAAGTTGTAGGTCAAATGGAAGCGTGACGCGAAACCGGGGTTCGCGTTAAGGAACCGGCGCATCTCGGTCGGGTAACCCGCGGCGATCACGACCAGTTGACCGGCCTTGTCCTCCATGTATTTCAGCAGGGTGTTGATCGCATCCCCGCCGAACGTATGCCCTTCGGTCTTGGGTGCCAGCCGGTAAGCCTCGTCGATGAACAGCACCCCACCCAACGCGTCATCCAGTACACGTCGCGTCTGCTCAGCGGTTTGCGACACCCAGCCTTTAACGAGGTCTTCTTCGGTGACTTCGGTGAGCTTCCATTCCGGGATCATCCCGAGCTCAAAGAGGATGTCTTTGAAGATTCGCGCCCAGGTGGTCTTTGCGGTGCCCGGCGGGCCCAACAGCACGATATGCCCGCCCAGGAGATCCTTAGCCGGGCGGCCCTCATATTCGGCCATCACCTGTTCGATCTCAATCTCGGTGCGCCACACCGAGATCTGTTCTTTGACGTCCTCATGGCCGATCAGCTCATCGATGGCGTGGCGCCACTGCTCCCCGGCCTGTCGGCGTTGCTTTTCTAGTTCTGCGTCGCTCAACGACTGCGCCGAGGGCTGTGTGCTGACATCCCAGGGATCAGTGCGCACCGCGATCATTTCCTCGGTCACCACCGGCAGGAGCAGCGCTTCATCGGCTAATGCAGCGCGGGCGTCGCTGACCAGCGATCCGCCCACTACGGCCTGTTCAAACCAGCTGCGCGCGACCGCTTGGTTGCCTAACGCTCGTTCGCTCCACGCCCGGGCAAGGGCTGCGTCGGCCTGGATGTAGGGGTTGTCGGCTTGATGTGCAGATGCATCGGCGATTAGGTCGATCGCGTGTTCGTAGCGGCCCAGCCGCGCTGCGGCCACCGCCGCCATCGTCGTGACCGCGGCGCGCACTTTGCCTGCCAGCGCCTGTTCATAGCTCTGCGGTGTTGCGGGCGGGTTGACCGCGGTCGCCACCACGTCGTGCCAGCGTTCGGTGACGTAAAACATGCAGGTGCGCAGGAAGTACCGCCACTGGCTCGCCGGGCCGGTTTGTAGCGCGGGATCGGCGAGCACCGCTTGGGCGTCGTCGTAGTGGCGCGCTGCGATGAGCGCTGCTGCGTAGGCTAATGCGATGCCCGCGCGTGAATTGATTTCCATCACAAAGTATTTCGGGCACTCGATTTGACCGGCCAGTTGGCCGTCGTTCCAGTTGACCCGGCGGGTTTCTCGGAACAGGAATCGCGAATTCTGATGCGCAGCTTCCAAGGTGGCCAGCGCGAGATCGCCTGCCGCGATGCGTCCCAGCCACGCGTCGGCCACGCTCGGGTCAGCGTTGGTGACCGAGGTAAAGCTTGCCAGTGCGCCGCGGTGATCGCCCGCGCTCCATCGGCGCAGAGCGTCGTCGAACATGTCGCTGTATGCGGTCACCGGTTAAACACCCCGCTCGTGCTGATTTGGGTTCATCGTATCCATTCCGCGCTCGCCGGGGGGACGCCGCGGGGTGGGCTTGCCGGCACCACCTGGTCCTGTGGGGCCGCGGCCGCGGTCGGCGTTGATCGTGTCCAGCCCCGCACCGCGCGGTCCCGCGCCGCCGCTGGTGGCCGCCGGGACTGGTTTGCGGCGCTGTCCGGCCACCACCGGTGCCTGCCGGCCGCCTTTGCCGCGGTCGGCGGGTGTCGACTTGTCCTGGCGCGTCTGGGGTCGAGACAGCGACGTTGGTTTGGGAACCGGCCGCGGCGCGCCCGACGCGGAACCAGCCGGTGGGGAGTCCTCGCCGCTGGGCTCGCCTCCCGACTTCACGGTGTGGCCACCGGATTGCGCATCGGCGCTGCCGGACTTGTCGGCCGAGATCGAGTCGAAGCCGTGACTGCTGGCGCCCACAGCTTGGGCTACTTCGCCGATCTTGGATTGGAGGTCCTCCCATGGTGGCGAATTCCGATGGGCGCGCCGGTCCTGGATCCGCTTGAGCGCCTCGGTGACGCCGCGGCCACCTATGACGGACGCCGCAGCGCCCGCCGCGGTCCATCCCAGGCGGCTCAATGCGCCTTGGCGTTGAGCGACGCCGAACAGCTCGGCTCGCATTGTGCGGAAAAGCCCGATCGTCACGCATGAGGAAGCCGCGAACATCAACATCTTGGCGACCGGATTATTGCCGCCCAGGTCGGCAGGCAGTGGATGGGTCACCACCCGCGACATCGCCATCCCAGCAATGCACACGAACAGGGTGTACACGAACATTTCGAGGAGCATGAACGCAAACAGTTTGAGCGCGTGCAGCATCCAGGCGCGGCCAGGCCCCTCAGGTATGCCGATGTAGATATCCACAGGCGCCTTGATTACCCGATACATCGCCCGGGCCGGCACCATCACCAGCGCCCCACCTGCCATCAGCAGAAAGGCGGTGAACAGGAACGCTGACGCGCACAACAGCAGCCCCAGCCAGGCGTTGTTGCCGTTGAGGTTGGCTGCGTAGCGTGCGGCCTCAACGTCGCCGCACGCCTGCATCGCCTTGATTGGGGCGTCCTCGCTGGGGTGAGTGAGCATGATCTGCGTCCATGCCTGATCGCAGCGGCCCGTCAGGGTGTGTCCGTATTGCCACAGCTGGAACGGGCCGCGCGCAACCGCGGAAATCAAGTCACTGGTGAAGATCTCAAGTTGGCCGCTGTTATCGCGGGCCGCGTGTGCGCCGGTGATCGCGCCGTTATGTACCGCGGCTTCGGCTACCTGAAAGGCCGCGCTTCGTCCTGTGGCCAGCAGCCCGTCATCGCCGTACATCAGCGCCACCGGATCGCTGAGTAACAGCACACCTACGGTCGCCACCATGAACGCCGACAAGATCATCATCCAGCCGCGTCCCTTAGCTCCGTTCATGACGGTCAAGGCCCCGGCGAACACCGCTATCGGCAGCAGCCACAGCAAAAGGCCGGCCTTGTTGACCACGATGAACATCGCGTCAACGAAGGGGCGGGCCAGAGCGCCGAAGAACGTCAGCCATACCGACTTGGCGGCCAGGCGGAAAAGCCATACCGAAATCGCCAGCAGTGCGGTGAACAGACCGGCTTCTAGCGTCAAGAAGAACGACGCGACGGCGGCGTCGATGAGCCCCGTGGTCACCTTGTCCAGCCAGTCGAACCACGTCACCGGATTCACCGTCACCTCGGGCGCGGCGTCTTTGGCTTGCTTGGACAGGTTGATCGCGGCCAGGTAGTAGTTGCCGATTGGCACGCCTTCGGCGTCTTTGACGCCGGTCCAGTTCAGCGCTGCGGCATTGCTCGACGCAAACGCCGGCGGTGCGGCCGCGGTCGCCAGCAGGGCGCCCAGCTGGATCATCAGCATCAGCACCAATGGCCAGCCCAGCCAGGGGTTTCGCTCGTACCAGCAGTACAGGCGGCCCGTCATCAGCTGGCCTGCGCGGTCAGCGGATTGGTGTCGAACAATGCGTGCACGCGAGGATCGGGATGGGTAAACGCGCGCAGCTTGCCGAAGTTGCCGACCTCATCGAGCAGCCATGCCTCCCCTTCGCGGCCCGGTATCACCCTGCCGTGCAGATGGGCCAGCCGGCGGTTGCGGCGGTTGGAGCGCATGACTGGGCTGGTGTCTTGAATGTAGTGGCGCAGTAGATCTGGGTGGCGGTCCAAATCGCGGCCGCACCACTGCAACACCTCGCGGGCCATCTCGGAGTCCTTGAATCCGAAATTGAGCCGCTGAGTGATGAATTCGGCGCCGATGCGGTTGAATGTCTTCACCGGGTTTTGCACGATCGCGGTCATGCCGCTGTTGACCTTGCGGCCCTGTGTCATCAGTTTGTAGGCGGCTTTGCCGCCCGCCGTGCTGTGGATCCAGTCGTAGCACTCCTCGACCACCAGCTGAGACTGTTCTTTCGGGCGGGAGAAAAAGAGTTGGAGGTTCGTGTCGATCGCGAGCCCATAGATCGCGCGGCCGGCGCGTTGGCGCGGTGTCATCTCCTTGTGCAGATGCGCCGTGTCGGTTTCTGCGCTGGTGGGCAATTCCAGCCAGGCGGTGTTCCAGATCAGGATCTGATAGTTGCTGAAGTCGGGAACGATCAGGGTTTCATCCCACAGCGCCCGAAGGTGCCGGTCAGCGGCCAGGCCTTCCAACTCGATCAGCAACTGCTCGTCGGCGGCTGTCTTTTCCCCCGCTGGCAGGTGCCGCAAATACTCGATGAGGCTCCTGCTGCTGCCGATCCCCTTGGCGGCCAGATTCTGTGGTGCGACATGCTTTTGGAATCGGCGGCCCGCCTCGCTGTCGGGACCAAACCCGGTGAGGCTCAGCAGGTGATCGGTTGGCTGTGGAAGGACTTCTTCGTCGATGTCGCTGCGGCCCTGCCGTGCCAGCTCGTCGATGATTTCGTGGTTGCGTCGCGCCAGTCGTACGCAATCGAGGCTGTAGCGGTTGCGGTGAGCGTCGATGACGAGTTTCCTGCTGTCATCGACAAGTCGTAGCGCGCGTTCGTGCTCACGCACCTGGGTGGGGTCCATAATCGATAGCCGCGCGCCGATTTCGGCCCATGAGTACTCGAGTGTTTTGGTGGTTGTCGACTTCCCGCGGCCGGGGTCTCCGCCGAGCACCAGGACCGGGCCCTTGCCACGCGTGGGAGCGCCCATCAGATCCAGTAACACCACGTCTTGCATGCCCGGCATGGTGACATCGAGTCCCAGCGGGACTCCGAAGGCGTCGCCGAGCTGTGAGGACACCAGCGGTACGAGCGTGGCCAGGTCGTCGGAAGTCGAACGGTGCCGCAGCTTTTTGATATCCGATATTGCCTCGGATCCGGGAATGAAACTGTGTGCCAACCATTTTTGGGCTCCGCGCCACCGGGTGATCTCCACCGCTGCGGTGGCCAGCTTGTCGGTCAGTAGTTTGACCCCCGTGCTGACCTTCTCCGGTGAGGCCGCCGCCACGCTAAATACCACCGCCGGCATGCCGGCGCGCACCACACTGCCCAGTTCGCATTTGGAGGCCAGCTCGCGGCTCAGATATAGCTGGCGGGGCAGCTGATTATCCACCTCGGCCGCGGTTCCGCGTTGCTCCCACTGGTCGTTGATGTTGATGTCCATTCGAACCATGTCCTTGTGGAGCTGTTCGGCGGGATTCATCAGCAAGTCCTGGTGCCAGTCGATGACAATCTCGGGTGTGCTGAGGTCGTCGGCTAGCTTGAACAACATCGATCGGGGGAAGACCAGGCCGCCAGCCGGGAATCCGTCGATCGGGACGATGGCCTGATAGCTGTCGGGAATGCTCTCGCTGCCATCCCGGTAGACGCGGGTGAGTGGATTGTCTTCGCTTAGCCCCGATGGGCCGTAGAGTTCGGCGGCGTTCTCATCGAAATACGCAGGCGTGAACGCTGACTCGTCGAGTACCGCGTCGGGGTCAAACGTGACGTCGGGCAGCGGCTCGGCCCAAACCCCTCGGCTCACCGTGGCGTTCCAATGCCACCAGATCTGTTCTGCGGCAGCAGGTGCGGGTTCGAAGACACTCGGTATCGCCGCGCGCATTTCGTCGGCGATACGGCGGTACTGCTCAATCATTTCCAGGTTGTCGTAATCGTGGCCGGCCAGCTTTGTTTTGACGTTGCTCGCCAGGCTGTGACCGTCGCGACCCAAGTCCACGCGCAGTGCCAGCCAGCCTTGCCGGTAGCGCAGCGGAAGGCTGGCGAAGTGCGGCGACCATTGGGTGCGAATCGACGTCAACCAGTCATCGCGTGCGGTGGAAAGATCCGGCACGCCGACCGCGTCCGCTTTCAGATAGTCCCTGCGGGCCTCCAGCGAGATTCCGGCCACCGTCATCGCCCGGCACACGTCGTCGGGGTCGCGATAGACCGTCAGGCCCGACATCGCGCACCGGCCCGGAAACCGCCGATACAACAGTGTGTGTTCATCGGCGACCGCGCTTTGCTCGTCTTGGCCCAGGTAGAAGAAATCCGTTGGTGAGAGCAGGTATTCGGCGAACACCCCGCCATCGGTGAACCGGAGATTGCCCACCACGTGGCGAGGTGCCGCATGCCAGGCCCGGCGCAAGAAGCCCATCAGCGCACCGCAGGTGGGGCTAGGCGCCCGGTGCGGGCATCCACGACGCGGCCGGCCAATGCCGACGGTAGATGCGTGCAGCTGGTTCGCGGGAACCGCGCTTCCAGTCGCCATCTGGCCCGGGTCAATGCCGAGGGGCCGTATTTGGGCAGCTTACCGAGCACGACCACGGCCGCAATGGTCAAGATCGCGCCCCAGAGCAGGACATACAGCCCATACCCGGTGGGTAAGGCCGTAACGGTCAGTACCAGTGTGGCCAGGGTGCCCAATACACCGGCGATCGCGTCGGCTGCGCGCCAGCGGCGAAACGGCGGCAGGGAAAACCCGTTGCGGGACTGCGAAAGATAGATCGGAACCTTGCTCAGGTCCGTGTAGAGTTTGCCGCGGCGCGGCTCGTCATCGGCAGCCATGGCGGGTACCTCAGCGTCCCCACTCGTTGTGGACGTAGCGGCGGTCCACAACACCTTGGTCGACGGCGAAGTCCGTCAACGCGGCGGCGACACCTACTGAGCAGACCACAATGACACCCAAGACGATGATGCCCAGCTGGAACATGATCGCCTCGCCAACGCCGCTTTTGATCTTCGAGATCATCCACATGGTTCCCAGCACAATGGTGAGCACCCCGAGCAGGCCCACGCTCCCCAACGCCATTGCCTTGCCGTTGGACAAGATGTTGGCGCCTAGGGCCGATATCGTCGGCCCCCCAGAAGCATTCGCGATGGTATGCGCGCTGGCCAGTTGGGGCATTACTGTGATCATCACGTGGTTCACGTTGTGCTCTCCCGTGCGTGTGTTCTACGACTAGATTCAACCTAAATCCCCGCGGAGGGTGAGGCATCCCGGGTTTGATGCACACCTCATTTCGTGTGACCGGTGTGCTTCCCGATCTGGTGGTGGAGCCTAGTACGGGGCGGTGGCGCTTAGGTTCGGTTCGGTGGGTTGGCGTCGTGCCAGGCTGCCCAGATCTCGGGGCGTAGCCTCCCGCGATCAGGCACCGGGAACCCAGCGCCTCGGGCCCAGGCGCGAACCTGCGCAGTGGGCGGTGTCGGCGTTGCGGGTGCCTCATCGAGTTCGGTAATGTCGACGGTGATCGGTGAGATACGTTTCAGGGCAGCATGTTCGGTGATCGCCCAGGCGTGGGCGGCGGCGAGAAACCGGTAGGTCCATTCCTTGGCGAGCTGGCGGGTCTCGCAGAACACGACGGGCACGTTCGGCCAGCGGATCTGCAGCTCGGCGAGCCCGTCGGCGACCACCGCGGGCCGGATGCGGTCGAGCTTGAACAGCTGCGAGTAACGGTCCTCGATCACCACCGCCGCACGTGGGAGCGCGGCCAGCTCGCCGACCTGGTAACGCAGCTTTCCGCCGGTGAGGCTGGCGACCAGATCGACCAGCGACTTGCGCTCCACGCTGGCGATCAGCCGGCCATCTATGACAATCCCGTAGTCCCCGCACGGCAGCGCCCGCTTCACCGTGGTGACCTGCTGGGTTGGGAACCGGTAGGCGTACTGCTCGTGGCTGTCGACCACGATCTGCAACTCCTCGATGCCATGCGCGCGGGCGGTCGGGGTGCGCACGTTCGGGCGCGCCTGTTTGCGGGTGCGCGGCGACTGCCAAAACACCACGTCGCGGCCCCGAGCCTGGGTGAACACGAGCTGGGAGCGGTTGTGCCGGGACCGGTCGGCGATCACGTCGATCGCCGCGCCGCGCCGACGACACGACCGCAACCGCACGTGTTCGACGATCACCGGATCGTCGGGCCACTCGTCCAGCGGTACCGGGTAGGCGAACAAAGCCTTCTCCCGTGGCCAGGTCCCCGACGTGCGGAACAGCAGGTCACCGCCAGCGAGGGGAACCCGCAGCAGCAACGGCAGCCGGGAGTCTTCGTCCGGGTTGACCGCGATCAACAACTCCGCCACGAGACCTGAGTCTGCCGTGCCGCATCGGCATTCGGTGGCGCACCCCGCCGCGGCGGGGTGCCTACGAACGGCCGATGGGGTTGCCGGCTTGCAGCCGCGCGTAGTATTCGGCCTCGGCTTCTGTGGGCGGGCGACGCCCGAGCCGGTGCATGAGCCTGTGTTCGTTGTACCAGGCCACCCACGCCGAGGTCATGTTCTCCAGGTCGGCGAGTGTGCGGATGGGCCCGTTACGGAACGGGGAACCTTCGCGTACGCACTCGGTCTTATACAGCCCGATCGTGGTTTCGCAGAGCCCGTTGTCCAGGGCGTCGCCGACGGTGCCGATCGATGGGATCAGTCCTTCGAGCATCAGTGTCTCGCTGTAATGTATTGCGGTGTACTGACTTCCGGCGTCGCTGTGGTGGATCGCGTCGTCGAACGGGTGACCTTGGCGGGAGCGGATGGCCGCGGCGTGGCGCAGCGCGCGCTCGACGAAGCCGCTGTCCTTGGTCAGCGAGCATTCCCAGCCGGGGATCAGCCCGGCGTAGGCGTCGACGACGAACGCGGTGTAGCCGAAGCCCGCGACCATCGGCACGTAGGTGAAGTCGGCCACGACCAGAAGGTTCGGCGCGGCCACTCGCCATCGTCGGCCGACCAGGTCCGGCGCCCGGTTTGCGGCCGGGTCGGATTCGGTCGTGCGCGGCGGACGCCGTGCCCGGGTGGCGCCGCGCCAGCCGTGGGCGCGCATGATCTTCTCCACCGTGCAGCGGGCCACCGGGATACCTTGGCGTTGCAGGTGCGCCCACATCTTCAGGCTGCCGTACAGACACTCCGGCGGGCGTTTCCCATCGGGGTCGGGTTCGTAGATGCCGGCCAGGATCTCGGTGATCGTGGTGTCCCACAGGGCCCGTTTCGACGGCGCCGCCAAGCGGTGCGCCCAGTAGGTGCGCGGGGCGATTTGCACGCCGTGCACGGCCAGTGCGCGGCAGATCGGTACGACCCCGAACTCCTCGCGATGCACGTTGATGAACGCGCAGATCAGCGGGGTCGCGGGTCGCACTCCCGCGCGAAGAAACTTGTTGCGGCCTTTAGTATTTCGATGGTTTGTTCCAGCTCACGGGTCTTCCTGCGTAGCTCACGCAGCTCCCGCTTCTCCTCGCTTGACACGCCCGCCGCCTCACCGGCATCGATCTCGGATTGGCGCACCCACTTGCGTAGCGTCTCCGCGCTCATTCCCAGCCGGCCCGACACCGCCTTCATCGCGGCCCACTCCGAGTCGTAGTCGTCGCAGTGTTCGCGGACCAACCGCACCGCCCTGGCCTTGGTGTTCTCGTCGTACCTGATCGCCATCGCGCCATCCTTCCCTCAAAGGAAGGTGCGCATAAAACCCGGGACGGTTCAGGGGCCGGTCACACCCCAAAACCTGGAGCCCTGCTGGTGCTGGTGCTTACTTGTCGAGATTGATCGGTTCTGGTGGGTCAGTGGACAGTGCTGGGGTCAGCTCGAGCGCACTGATCATCCAGGTGCCGTTGTTGTTCTCCAAGGTAAGTGGCAACGACATCGGCAGTGGGACTTGCTGGCTGGTGGCGGCCTGCACACCCGCCAGCGCGCTGGTTGTCTGCCCCGGTGCCGGCTTGTCGGGCAGCGCATTAGCCAGCTGCAACGAGGTGAGCCGGGCACTGCTGTAGCCGCCTACGGGCCAAATGTCGGCTCCGGCAACAACGTAACGATCAAGGCCGGAGGTTTTCGTCAGATAGGTAGACACAAAATCCGACACCAACCGATACAGCGCCGAGCCCTGGTCGACTGTCACCGGGAAATCCAGCTTGACATGCACGCCGGGCCCTGGGCCGTTGACCGGTACAGGCCAACCCATGATCTTGGTTTGTTGTCTCCACACGCTGACCGGCACGCGGTAGTACTTGCGGCGCGGGGCGGCCGAGGGGATTTGGCGCTCGAGTGCGGTCACGGTCGCTGAAAACATGTCGACTTCGCCGACCGTGCCAGTGTAGATAATGGCGACGGCGCGGGTCGTGGCTTGGCTTGCCGCGGCGGTTTTGTGGGCGGCGGCCGGGCCGGCTGTCTTGGTGTCGACGTATTCGGTCATCGCCGCGGCGTCATCCGCGGTGGCCGTGAGCCACAAACCAACGAAGTCCGCTGCGAATCCGCCGATCTGGTCGTGCTCGTTGCTGGTGCGTTGCGCGATGGCGTCAACGTCGATGCTCGGCGGATCAACGTAGCTGCGGTAGAAGGCCAGCGCCCCTAACATCGATAGCAGCACAAGGATGGTGATGGCGCTGCGGCGGAGCCATTTTCGGGCGGTGAGGATGCGCGACTGGTTGGTGCGCGACAGGGGAACTCCGTAGAAGTCTGTGCTCACGGTAGCCGGCCTTTCACTTGCAGCAGTGATAGAGCAAATGTTGCGTCGCTGGGCTCTGAGGGGGCGTCGGTTGGAGAGGGTGTGGGCGAATCGAAACCGGGCAAGTCGGCGCCGGTCGGCGTTGGGCTGGTCGGCGGGACATCCTTGGGTGCAGGGGATGTCGCGAGGATGACCACGGTGATCGCCGACGCCAGCACCGGTTGGGGTCCTCGGTAGGGCACGGGCCCGTGGGCGTTGTGGGTGTCAACATCCCAGACAGTCGGCTCTCGCCGCGGGTCGGTGGAGTCATTGAAGACATAGCGGATCAGTGTGGGCACCCGGTGTTTGGTCCATTCGTCTTTTCCTCCGGGGGTCTTGGGAATCCATCCGGGCGTGACCTCGATCTCCGAGATCTTGTAGAAGCGGGGGCCCGTCATTTCATCGCCGAGCTGGATTTTGAGGACTTGTCCGTCAGATCCGCCGCCAGAGCCTCCGAACCCGCGCACGCATACCCAAGCCGAGTCGGTCGCGGTCTCCTCCAACGCCTTTGGGGACGTCGAGCCTGGATAGCAGCCCGCGGCGGTGGCGGTGTACGGGATAATGATGTCGTCGTTGCCGGTGGGCCCGGCTTGCGGGGTGGCAGTCGGCACACCTACTGGAAGTAGTGGTACTGCGTGCTGTTTCGGTGGCCGCGGGTCGTCGCGGCTGAAGACCACCAGGATCGATGCGGTGACGATGGCGAAGACCGCGGTCAGGATCCCGAGCGCGATCGCCCAGCTGCGACCAGGTGTCGCTGTGGCGGGGTCGTCGTCGGCCTCGGTGGTCGAGGGCGCCAGGGCGGCCATTGCGGCCAGAGCGCTCAGATCCACCGGCTCGGGAATCGTTGCGGCCTGCGCACGGGTCGCATCCTGTCCCGCGTCTGCGGCGTGCTGGGCGACGGACTGGTCGGACTGGTCATCGTTCGCTGGCGCGGGGTCGACGTCGCCGCCGCGATCAGCATCATGGCCGTCTTCGTCGGCGGCCGGTCCCGCTTCGCTCCCGGGAGCGCTCCTATCGGCGGCGAACAGTCCAGATGCCCATGCCGCATTCTCGTGGGCGGCCCCAGAATCCGCGGGTGCGTCGAGATCGACCAATGCTCGCCGATCGGTCATGTCAACAGCCAGGGCTCTGGGGCGCTGGTGAGTCTGGGTGTTGCCGGCTCAGGGGCCGGCACCAGCACGACGACCACCGGCGGCGGGGGCGGCAGCGCAGGTTGCACGGCCGGGGCCGTCCACGCCGGCGCCACCGCCGGCCGCGCCACGTGTCCGGGGACCGGCCGGGCGCGGGAGGGTCGGCGCCGCCGGCACACCAGATACGCGATCACGACGACCAGCAGCCACGGCGGAATACTGGCCACCATCTGGTAGGCGGCCAGCGCCAGCGCGGCCAGGAACAACAGCGGTAAACCAACAAGTGCGATGATGATTTTCATGGCTTCACCCTAGAAATCCGGACCGACACCTGTCGGCAATGGCGAACTGAATGGGGACAACCATCCGTGCGGCTGCTAGCCTCGCGGCTATGGCTGTGCCCAAAGATGGACCTGAGCGGCTGATTCACTTTGTCAACCAACGCCTGGCCGATCTGGGCATCACTCAGGGGGAGCTGACGGCACGCGGCGGCCCGGACCGCTCGACGTTGGGCAAGCTGCGCAGCCGGCCCGACCAGAAAACCCTCACCGTGGCAAAGCTGTTGAGCTACGACGACACGCTGGGATGGGAACGGGGTTCGGCGGCAGTGGCGCTGCTGGGCGGCACCCCTCAAGAAGCCGTCCCCAGCACTCGAGCACCGCAGATCTCCACCGACGACAAGGTTGCCCGGCTGGTGCGGCAAGCCCACCGTCGCGCCGACAAGCTGATGGACCATCTCCAGGCCGCCACCGCCGAAGGCGAACATTTGCGCCGCCAGCTCGCCGCTCTGCGCGAAGCCACCTAAGCTGCTCGTCATCGTCGGCGGGCCTCGTTGCGCATCGGTGGGGTCATGCCACCTAGGTTCGGCGGCGGGGCCGGCGGAATCAGCGGCGGACCAGTGACATCGTCGGCGCCCAACACTTCCGCTGCATCGACCGCATTCATCTGCAGCGCAGGTGGATTCGTCGGCCAGAACTGCAGCGACCCCGGAACGGCAAGCCAACCTTCCACGATGCCGTAGACGCCGGCGACCAATAACGCCGCGCTCATCTGCGCTACCACCCAGGGCGCTAACAGCTTTGACGTCAAACCCAGGCCCGGGTCATACAGCAGCGTCAGCAACATTCCAGGGATCAGCGCGTACCACAGCAGCGCCACGATGGGATACGAGCGAAGCACCCCAGGAACCAGGCTCACCAACAGGCGGTAGATCCCCTTGCCGGTCAGCCAGCCCACCGGAACAAAAACCAGCATCACCCAGAACGCGGCCCACTCCAGCTGTCCGATCGACGAGGCATGTCCCCGCCCGGCCAACGGATTACGCGGAAGGTCGTCGCGGCGCGACGGCGCGGCGAGCACCGATTCGGCGTAACGCCGCCGAATCCGGATGTCCAGCTTCTCCACGCGGGCACGCTGAATCTCCGACCAGGCCCAGTGGTTATGGATCCACTCACGCCTCAGCTCGTCGTAACGGTCTGGCACGATACCCACACCCAACAACCTAAGCCCGCACGAACAGCCCGATCACACCCCAAAACGGCCGCGCTAGCCCGCTACAAGCTGCCAGTACACGTGTCGGCGCCGCCCGGCGTGGGTGCACCGCGTGACCATGCCGCGGCGATGCAGCGCTACCAGCGCCCCATAAACCCGTTCCATCACCAGCGGCGTCGCCCGATCCGTGTTGATGCGGTCGCAGACCTCGCGTGTGCTCAGCGATCCGGTTGCGCCGCAGAGGATGGCCAACACCGCCGCTTGCGGTGACGCCGTGTTGGTCACCGCCGAGCTACCCGGTCGAAACGGCTTTTGTGCCAGCGCATTATCGGCTGGCGGCGCCGTTGACGCGTCGCTCGCGTTGCTGTTCAGCTCTGAGAATCTTGACCGCCTCGTCCATATGAGCCATCGACTCCACGAAATCCGGCAAATACACCCGCTGCCCCGCGGTGCCGCGGATCACCAGCCGTGCCTCGTTCGCGTTGGCCGGGTTCAGCTCGCTGGGATCGAACATGTCGCGCCACTCGCGGCCCGTGGTGCGTTCGTCAGAATTGTTGCTGTAGGTGTGTGTCGAGGACGTCGTTTTGCCGATCCAATAGGTCGCCGAACGCATCCAGCGTTCTTCGTGTGCCCCGTACATAATCAGCGCGGTCGGAGTGACGTCCATGATCGCGTTGGCCCGCTGCGCCCCATAGACCACCTCCAGCTGTGAACTCGCCTGCATGGCACCGCATATCGTGACCCCGAGCCCCCGGTTCTCGGCGATCTGGCCATCAAGATTAGCCAGCGGAGTATTGGTCAGTTCGTCGAGGAACAGCCCTAGCTGGCACAGCTGATCGCGTTGCCCGGTCATCGCGCGCCGGCGCGCGATCAACATTTCCATCAGCACCGACGCCACTGGTGCGGCTTCTCCCCCAATCGGACACAAAATGTAGAGGGTGTGCTCTTTCTTGTCCAGGAATCCAAGGTCGAAATCCATTGCGGGCGTGCCGGATAGCCCGGCAATCAGCCAGCCCGTTAAAGCATGCGACATGGTCATTTTCACGCTGTCACGCTGACGCTTTTCTTGAGTTAGCAGTCCCCGCACGCGCGCTTGAAACTCTCTGTTCCGACAGTACATGTCGTGAGCAGCCGCAGCCCACCCCGGCTCTGTGACATCGACCGCCGACCAGTCCCGAAAACCGGTTCTCTGATCAGGCGCCGGTGCCCAAGGATTTTCAGCGCCGCGAATCACCCACTGGATCCCGCGTGACGAGTCAGTACTGGCTGCCCACAGCAGACACGTCAACGGCGCCAGCGCGAGATCGTCCCACATGCCATTGGCCTCGGCGCGAACACCGCCGGGCTGGCCGGCGCCCGCCAGGCGCAGCATCGAGCGTGCACAGGCCGCCGCCTGCTGAAAAGTCTTGATGCAGCGCGTCGGATCGAATCTGACCCGCGTGATATCCGAGGGGTACGGCGGGGACTCGATCGGACGCAGATCCAGCAACTGTGACCGACCAGGCCGACGCCGGCACACCAGCAACATCAAGTCATCGCGGCTACTAGACACCAGCGCCGATGCAGGCCACATCGCCGCCGCGACCGACAACCATTTACGGGTCTTTCCGGTCCCCGGCGGCGCCGACGCCAGGACATGGGGGCCGGTAGCAGCCGGAACAAGGACACCTTTGTTGTTTTTCACCCAGCCGCCAAACGGAGCAGGCGGCGGCCGAAAACCGTCATCTGTGTTCGTCGTCAATCCGGTTCGCCTTCCCCTTTGCGACGCCATGCGGCAGGGCCCTGATGGTCTCGGGAAACCCGCTAACGTGGTCGTGGGCTTAACGTTAAGGCCCTCCCCCACCGGTGATCACACCTCAGTTGGGGCGTCGCCTACGTATTCGCGTGCGTGCCGGCCGGCTCACGGGCGGTCGTGGCTTAGCGGGGAGCCGGCTGTTCGATCGAGTCGAACCACTGCCAATAGTGCGGGGCATAGCACCGCACCACCGGTTTGGTTGTCGTGCGGGTACGAAAGATGCTTGAACTCGCCGCCTGCTCCTTACTCACTTTGAGCAGGCCATCGGGCAACACCTCGAGGGAATCGAAGTCCTCTGACGTCCCGTCACTGAATTTGACGCGGAACTTGTTTCGCTCGCTCATAGCAATAAGCCTAAACCTATTGGACGACAGCCAAAGTCATCCAGAATGCGATTGCGGTCCCAACGATGAACGTCAAGTCGATGCGTGCACATACCGTTACCGGCGGATCGGTTGGCGGTCGTCCAGGCCGAGGTAGTTCGTTTCGTCGGGGAAGCTGGCGATCGTCAGTGCGGTGTCGAACGCCGTTGTGCTGATCAGCACTTCGTCGGCGGCGAGAAGGGTGAATTCGATGTCGGGTTTGAGGCCCGTGGGATATGAACTGTCGGTGGGCAGCGACACGATGGTGGGCGCACTCGTTCGTGGCTGGCCGTCTGCGCGGTCTTTGACCACGATGGTGGGCGTTGTTGTTGTCGCCGTGGGGGATTCAAGGATCTCGATGGCGGGATCGACCAGCCCGGCCCAGCGTTGTGGTCGATCGGTGTAGACGGTGATGGTGTGGCCGACCGCGGCTGCGCGGATGACAAGCTGGCGCAAGTAGACGCTGTCAGGGTCGAGCTCGCACACCCGGATACGGGTGTTGTGTTCAGGGTCGGTCAATGGCAGCAGCACCGGACGTCGTTGGTCGGGATCGTCGATGGCACCGACCAGGATGCCTGTCGGGCCAATGGGAATCTGCAACGCCTCCCAACCATCCAGGAGGGGTGCGCCGCCCGTCAGGCGTGCGGCCCCTGGTACACAGCTCAGTGCCGCGCGGATCTGTTGGCCAGGAAGGGGATTCAGATACACGGTGGGCGCCAGCTGCGGTACCTGCGAGGATTGTGTGCGCACCAGCGCGCGCACCGCCACAGCGTTGTCATCGGTTCGGTTCAGCGTGATGGTGGTGACCGCGGCCTCGACGCGCCAGGACCAGACGTCGTTGAGGTTGTCGGTGGTGATGTCTTCTGGCGAATAGCGGTACGTCGCCCAGTAGCTGCCGTCGTTGTCGACGTAGCGGCCCCGCGCGCGTGCCCGGCCGGTCAGTACCGGGCCCGCCAACTCATCGATGACGTCGAGGACTGACGCCGATGCCAACGGGGCCGCGCGGCACCCCTGCTGGCGTAGCGCACACACCAGCCGCTCGGCAACTGCGGCGGTCGCGTTTTCCACGGTATCGCGCAGCGCCAAGCCTTGGATCGATTGCGCAATGTCGAGCCGCACAACCGCATAGGTGCTGCGTTGGCCGGCTGCGGGCTGCTCTTGGAGCACCGCGGAATACACCGGCGGGTAGCCGTGAGCGCGCCCGACCCGCGATCCCGACGAGATGATGTCGATGCCGGCCACCACCAGCGGGCCTGGCTGCACCAGCTGCTCGGCGATCACGTCCAACGGCACGGTGTTACGGGTGATCGCGCGTCTGCGCCCAGACGTCACGGTGGGCTCGTACTGCTTGCCATACACCTCGATCACGGCGGTCGCGGTGTCCGCGTCACGCTGCACCCCGATCACGTAGGTCACCGCGGCGCACGTCGACGGGAAGCGGAATCTGGGATGCCACATCGCCGGGACGCCGCTCGTGTAGCCACAACAACGTCCGCCGCGTTGCGGTGTGTCCGTGGAACCGGACCAGCGCCGCCGAGGCGACCACAACAATCACCGCCGCGATAACCGGCCACCCGACCGCGAGCCCGGTCACGGTCAAGGCGGCCAAGATCGCCATGACTACCAGCTCGATGATCACCACCGTGGCCGCCGGCGCGGCCGCCGTCACCGCTCGCACTCTCATGGCAGCCGCCGTTTCCTGCGCAAGCTCGCCGCGCCCACGGTGGCCGCGGCGACGAGAACGACCAGACCTGTGCACATCAGGGCCACGTTGCGCGGCGTGTGGTCAGGTGCTGGCGCCGGGACGGGCCGCGGCACCCGCTGACTCAAATGCGGTACCGGTAGACGTGGGCCCTCGTCGACGTCGGCGGTCAGCGCCAGCACCGGGTCGACGATCCCGTAGCCGACCTGGTTATCCACCCCGCTCGCAGGATTGTGAGCCGTTTCGACGATGCGGCGCATCACCTGGTGCGCGGACAGACTCGGGAACCGGGCGCGCACCAGGGCCGCCACACCGGTAACAAACGGTGCCGCATAACTGGTGCCCCACAACGGGATTGTCTCGCCCGGTTTCAGTAAATCGAGTTTGGCGTTGACCACACTGCCGTCCCCTTTGTTGGCCAAACCGATGATCGGGGTGCCCGGCGCCGCTACTTGCACCCACGGGCCGACGATGCTGTTGGGCATCGGTGCGCCGTTGTTGTCCGCGCCGGCGTTGATGCCGCCAACCGTGAGCACCAGGTCTGAGCCGCCATACCAGGCCGGTGTGACCACGGTGGAGACCTGGTGCCAGTCGCGGGGGTCATCGGCGCGCAGCGGATCAAACACCGGGTTTTGCCCACAACCGCTGTCGTCGGTATTGCCCGCGGCGGCCACCACCACAACATCTTTGGTCACCACCGCGTAATTGAGCGCAGCTCCCACCGCGGCGTCGTTGATCATGTCGTTGGCGCTCATGCACGCCTGCACCGACAGATTGATCACCCGCACACCCAGGTCGGCCATCCGGCGAATCGCGCGGGCCAATGTCATCAAGTCGCCCGCTTTACGGATCCGCCCATCGGGGTCAAAGCCCCCCGTAGCCGGGCTAAACGCTTGCGAGGACTGGCGCATCGAGATGATCGACACGTCCGGGGCGACTCCGATAAACCCATCGCCGGGCGGCGGTGGCGCCGGCGCCGGCGGCGGGGGTGGCGGCGCCGGATCTAGCGGCGCGTCGACCGGAGCGCCCGCCCAGTCACCCGAGGCAGGGCGCACCTGGACCTGCCCAGGTGCCACCGGGCGGTAACCGGCGCCGGCGTCATCCGGGGGCGGTGGCGGTGGCGGCGGTGGCGGCGGAGCGGGAGTCTGCACCGTCACCGTGACCGGCTTGGGAGCTTCCGGGGTCGGGGTCACCGGCTCCCCCTGCCCCGGGGGCGCCGGCGGCGGCGCCAACGGCGCCGCGTTTTCAGGCCGCCGCGGGGGTTGGCGGGCAGGATCAGACGGTTGAGCGCCGATGATGCTGGCCACGATCGTGCCGTGCTCGTCGCAGTCATCGAGTCCACCCGATCCCGCTTGGCCTGTGACGTAGTCGCCGCCTGGATACAGGCGCGGCAAACGGGGATTCGGGGTCACCCCCGTGTCGATCACACCGACCGTCACGCCCGCGCCGGTCGAGAATTGCCAGGCCCGTTCGATGTTGAGCATCGCAAATCCCGGCGCCGGGAGCTTGACGTCGGGCTGGGCCACCGTCACCGGTGCTGTGCACCTGAAGCTCTGCTTCATCGCCTGCTCGGGTCCTGGCATGCCCGGCGGCGGAAGCGCCGCCGGATCGACCCCCGGTGAATCGACCGCCCCGGCTACGCCCGTGGTGCCGCCAATGGTTGTCGCGGCCACCAATGTCACCGTCGCTGCGAGCAGCGCCGTCGCCGAACGGACACCGCTGCCCCTCCTGTGTGCGTTCACCAGTGCAGCCCCTGAGTCCGCAGAAACATGAAGATATTCAGCACCCACGCCGCCAACAGCGGGATCACGACAATGAGCAGATACCCCAGCCACTCAACAGCTTTGCGGGTGTTCGGCGAGAACAGATGCTGCCAGCCGGCGGTGCCGACCAGGAACACCACCACCGCCGGTATCAGCGCACAACCCGCGTACACGACCACGCTGGACAGGTCCCTGGCCGGCGTCGACCACGCATACTTGGCGCCGATCGCCATCAACGCCGCCGTCGACGAGCCCACCAGCAGCACTGCTTGCACCCGGTCGTTGAACCGCCGGGCGCGCACGATCAGTTCCACCGCGACCCCGCACACCAAAAGCACAGTCAGCACCGGGCTATTGGTATGGGGAGTCACCGCCAGCCAGGCGCACAGCACCTGCACTGCCGCGACGGCGACACACACGCCCACCAGCACCGCGCGGGCGCGCGTCGCCGCGGCCGCCACCTGCTCGCTGGACAGCACCGAAGGATCAGGCGTGTCGTCGTCGACCGGAGACACCGTGTCATACGGTTGGTCTTCGGCGTGCTCGAACATGTCGCGGTTGCGCAGCGACCGAAACGGTTGGCGCGGGATGCGCGCCAACGTCAATCCCAGCTTGGGAGCCAAGGTGGTCAACATCAGCGCAGCGACCAACCCGCTGACACCCAGTTGAAAACCCGACAGCGGCGCGAACATCGACACACCCGAGGCGATCGCTGTCAATGCGCCCAAGGCGATAGCCGCTGAGCACGCCGCCCAATACCGTCCGGTGAACCTGGCCAACACCGCGCACGCCGCGCTGACCGTCACCGCCGCCACGAACACATTCGGAGCACCGACTTTTGGCGGCACCGCAGCCAGCGCCGTCGCGGACACCACGATACTGGTAACAGCGAAACTGTCTCGCACGCGCGGGAATTCGGGCCAGCGCCGCGCGGTCATCACGGTCGCCAGCCAGCCCACCACCGCCACCGCGGCCAGCGCGCCCGCGCAGCTCAGCCCGGAATGCAGCGCCAGGCGGGTGCGCCACAGCAGCACCGCACACCCCAGCGCCGCGGCGATGATCGTACTCACAGCCACCGCGTGCGCTGTCTGACCTGTCACCGGGTTGACCGCGCTGCGAAGGTAGATCGCCAACGCGGAGGCCACGCTTTCGTTGCGGGGCACGTAGCGGATCGCGGCGCCGGAAGGCAGCAACTGCAGCAGATCCCCGTCGCGCACCCCGCAGGAGGCCAACGTGGCCTCGGGTTTGTCCGACAGCACCGCACCGTCGATCCAGCCGAATTCATACACCACACGCTCGGGCAGCGCGTCGTCACCGGTCAGCCTGTTGTTGACCACCTTGACGCTGGCCTCGACCACCTTGCCCAGCGGGGCCTCGGCCGGCAATGTCAGCGGTATCAGCGATTTACGCGCCGCCAACAGGTAGACCCGCACCGACGCCGGCACCGGGGCATCGACGGTTTCTGCGGCGCCTGCTGGCCCTGCGGCGGCCGCCTCGGGCCTGTCCACTGTGGCGGTCACCGCCGGCCCGATTCTAGTGCGGTGCCGGCGAACTCGCGAGCCACATGCGCCGCGATCTCAATGCTGGCCCGCCGAGTCCGGGTGCCCACACCGGCCTTGGTGTCGATCACTCCGCCGACGCTTAAATGTCCATCGAACGGCATCACGACGGTGGGCCCGTCAGCATGGGCAGTGAAATCACGCAACAAGCTGGCCCGAGTCTGCTTGCTGGCCCGCCCGCGTGGATCGTTGAGCACGACCACCGCGTTGCGCATCAACCTGTGATAGCCCGCGCCGCCCAGCCACGCCAATGTTTCCCCAGCGGCCAGGCCAGCACCCGGTTCCATCGCCCCCACGACGATCGCGGCATTCAGCGTCGGCAACACCGCCTGCATCACGTCATGCTCGAGGACTTGGCCGCAGTCAATGACCGCGATATTCATGTAGCGCTCGATGATTTGCATTGCCCGGCTGTACGTATCGGCGTCAATCAAGCGCCGCCGCTGGGTGCGATGCTCTCCCCGTAACAGCCATAGACCAGTCTCGGAGTTGCTGCCCAAATGGGCTTTCACGTCCGTCCAGCGCTTGAGGCGCCCATTGGCTTCATCGCCGAGCAAATCCCAAAACGTCTGAGATGTCGCGGGCGCGATACGGTCAGCGAGTTTGCCGAACGAGGGGTCGGCGTCCACCGCGACAACCCGGTCATCGGCACGGAATTCGGCGAATATCGACGCGATGCACGTGGCGATGGTCGATTTGCCGGTGCCACCTTTACCGACGAACACCCCGATTCGGTAGCAGTCCCCGCGCAGCAGGCCCCTGATCGTTTGCACATCCTCGCGGAGTTTTTCTTCATACGTCGATAACCCTGGATTAACCAGCCCCCCAGTGGACTTCAGCAACGCGTGGCGCCAGCCCCGAGAAGGCTGCGGCTTGGGCGGCGGGGCCAGGGTCTCCGGGCTGAGCCGATCCAGCAGCGCTGACGGGTTTTTGTCGCCGGACCCGTTCTGCTCGGCCGGGTCCGCGGTGTGGCCCCAATCCCGCGGCGCGACAGGTCCTGCGCTGTGCCGGGGCCGCGGCGGCTCAGGGCGTGACCGCGGCGGAAATGACTCCGCGGCCGGGGAGGCTCCCCGCTTGTCGGCGCCGCTCGCCGGAGGAGGTGGAGGTGGAGGTGGCGCGGTGGGGCCGCCCTGCTGCTCGGCCGACTCGGCGAGCTCGGCGGCGGCCGCGATATCAGCCCGCCGTAGCGGGCCGGTGTCGGCCTCTTGGGGCCGCGCGTGCTGCGCCGCCGGCGGCGGATCGTCAGGTTCTGCGGGCGGCCCAGGCTGCCGCGTGGAGTTCTGATCGAAATGTCGCCAGTCGTATTCGCTCACAATGTCCTACCGTATCGTCTCTTCCTGAATATTGTCTACATCTGATAGTTGAATGTAGACAATCCTATTGGGGTGGGGACAGCGGCGCGACGACCTGCGGTTGCGTCACGGTATCGGCGGTGACCAACGCCGCGGCGCGGCTCAACACCGGGCCCTGCGCATACACCCTCAACAGCGGCCACGGGACTTGCACCGCTTGCGATTGCGGATTGAGCCCCAACGCGTTGAGCGCGTCCGGGGCGACGCCATAACGCACGCCTTGCGGCGAGAGCCACCACAGCGACTCGTGGCTTGTCGCATCCGGGGCAGCACTGGTCACCGAGGCCAAATTGGCGGCCCCAGGCTCCACCCACACCTGGTTGGCCTCCACACTGTTGGGACGCCGGTCGTCGCGGACCAGCCGCGTCAGATTGCCCTCATCCGATAACGCAATCGGCAGGCCCTTGCCCGATACGACGGTCGTCACCGCTTCGCGATCACCTCGACCTTTCGACCAGGTCACACACAGCACCGGAAATGCCCGGGTGTCGACCAGCGTCAACCGGCGCGGCGGGTAGTAGTCGACGCGCAACGAGTTCACCACCGGAATCGACGCCAACGCCTTGGGAGACACCGGCATTGGGGCCAGCTGCCCGCCCGGCGAGGACGACATCACCAACGACGCCACAAACGGCTCGACCCGCTGCACGCCATCGGCCAGCAGGACATAGAGCTCATCGGCGGCGCCGGCCAAACCATCGACCTTCAACACCGACCCCACTACCGCCCCGGGACCCACATCCCAGCGCGGCGCGGCACCCGTCTGCGGAATCCGAGGAGTCTCCAGTGCCTCGGTGGCCGGGATCGCATCAAATAACGCGTTGGACATCCGCACCGGCGCCACAGCCCCCGAATCGATCCCCAACGCCAGCGCCAGGCCGCGGTTGGACAAGTCGATGCGGGATCGATGCGCTCCCCACACCACATATGTCGAGCCGGCATGCTCGGTCAGCACCGCCGCATCTGGTGCCAGCCCGGCGGCCCGCCCGCCCAGCGTCAACGTCCCTGACAACGCGGTCACTGTCGGTGTCGGGTCAGAGCTCGACGCCGGCGCCGTGTCGCACACCGCCCACCGTGACGCCTCGCTGCCGTGAACGTTCAGCGCCGCCGGGGCATCCACGATCCCCACCCGCGGACCAGTCGGATAGTGCGCCAGCACAGAAGGTTTGACCGTCGCCGGTTTGAGCGGCCGGCCAATCACCAGCTGCGCTGACACCAAATTCCACGCAGGATGCAACACGCCATCAACCAGCACATAGATCGCGTGACTGTCCGCGTCGGCCACGATTTGGGAACGATCAACGCGCCCCACCGGCCGGATCCAGGCCAGCACCACCGCCGCTACGCAGCCGATGATCACCAACGCGGCGCCCAGCAGCAAAAACGCGTTCTCCCGATGGCCGGTGTCATACACCATGTCCACTTCGTTTTCGGTGATCGCCGCCTCATCGCGGCGCCGCAGAAAGTTGTGCGCCGCCACTTGTACCGCAGTGACCGGTGCCAGCGGTGAGCGGATCTCACCGCGCCGGCGTCCACGGTCCTCAGTTACCTGGCCATCGTCCATATGTGTTGTCTCTCAATCTCGCTCAGTGGGTCCGGGCCGGTGCGGTGATGACCTCACCGACCAGCTCGGCCAGGTCGGCGCGCACGGTGGAACTGTGTCCAGGCCATACGCTTAGCCACCACGTACCGTCCTGCGCGAGCGACTGCAGCATGCTCACCCTGCCCAGGGTGCAATCCGCGACCGACACCGTGCGCCGCAGCGCTCGCTCCTCCGGGGTTGAGCCGGCCCACACCTGCCGCGCGGAGACCACCGCCAGTGCCGAACGATCCAACGACATGACTTCGCTGAGCACCGACACCACACGCCCGGACACTCCCTGGCTTGCCAACATGGCGCTGAAGGTCTCCTGATCGCCGGCCGCCGTGCCCGAAGCGTGCAAAAACGTGTCCAGCCGCAGGTTTACGCCGTCGATGTCGGCGGGCTCGAACTGGCCCAACTCAGCGAGCAGGGCGTCAGTGATCGCTTCAGTCTGCCGCGCCGGATCTGAGATCGCGCCGATCGGGAACACCCGAATCCGGTCGGCCCACTCCGTTGGCAAGGTGTCGGGATCACCGGCAAATCCGATCTCGCGTGCAACCTCGTCCGGATCGCCCGGGCTGCGGCTAATGCCCACCAGCCAGCATTCCATCCGGCAAATCACCGTCACCGACTCGCGAACGGTGCCCTCGATGAGCCCTGGCCGGCGGATCACCAGCTGCACCTCGAGATCAGGGCGCGAGACTACCGTCAACCAATCCGACACGGCGGCATGGACATCGCCGGACTCCTCGACGATTCCCGCACGAACCAGACTGGTGTACTCGGGGTATTCGGTCACCGGGATGTGGGCCGATCCTGACGGGATATACGGCGCTAACCGCAACGACTGCGGCATGCACTCCAAACCCAGGATGCTTTGCAGCGCCCACATGGCCGCGGGGAAGGTGTTCAACTCATGGGCTGTCACGGAGGGTCCTCAACTGTTCGGTGCCGGAGAAGTCGATGCCCGGCAGGGCATCAGCACCTGCCGGGCATCGATCCGCACGGCGTTTCCGCCGAATCCAGCGGTTCAGATTGCTGATATCGCAGCCGCGGCGGCCGCATCGGTCCCAATGGACTCCTGATGCGAGACATCGGTGACCTGGGCCTGATGTGCCAAGGTGTCCCTACCCTGCTGGATGCCCTGATGGATGATCAGCGAGGCGTCCTCATAGGCTGTGGCGCCCTGCGCATCCCAAAAGTCCCGGATCTGCGCCAGAGCCTGCTTGGCCCGGTTTTCGATGTCATCCAGCACACCGCTGGTCTGCTGGACCATCGAGACTTGTTCGGCCACCGCCGCGGGGTTGTACTCGAATGCACCCGTCATTTCATTGTCTCCTTCACCAAATACGTTGTTATAGGCCGGGTTATGCGTGGCCGAGGGCCGCGTGGCGCTGGGCGTTGACGCGTTCTTGCTCCTCGTAATGCGCTGCGGCCGCGTCGATCTGGTCGCACAAACTTGTCCACCGCGTGGTCAGGTTTGTTTGCGCACGGTGGATGTCCTCTGACGACGCCAGGTTGGCCACCGACGCCGGGCCCGTCCACCCACCGGCCCCGGCCAGGTTCTGCGTCGTCGTCAAATAGTGCTGCATCGTCCCGTTGAACTCATCGATCAGTCCGCGGATCGTGTGCGACGTCGCCCGCAGATCGTCTGGTCCAACTTTCAAGTTGTTGCTACTAGCCATTTTTCAAAGTCCTTTCACTGGCATACTGCGCGTGTGTGTCTCAACCCTATTGCCGTTCGAACACCACCCCCACACGCCAATTTTTTGTTACTGGCTTCGTTCGCCGTCAACCATTAAAGCGACCGGCGTTCCAGCCGCGCCGGTCTTTGCCTCGCCGCGCCGGCGCGAGCCGGGAGGTGCGCCGAACAATCCACCGGCACCACCGGTTCCAGAGGTGGCCCCACCGGGCCCGCCTGCCCCGGTTCCCGGTGCGGACCCGGTGATCCGCGGCGCCGATGCCGGCTGCGATCCGAAACTCGAAACCGGTTGGGAAAACGCTGACATCGGGGCGGTCACACCGGATCCGATGCCCCCGATACCCCCGCCCACTGCCCCCGTCGACAAGCTGCCGGTTGCCGCCGCTTGGCGGGCGGCCTCGGTCGCCGCCGACAGAGCGTTAGCAGGGTTGGCTGCAGACAGTCCCGACCCGGACAGCAGCGGGCCGAGTAGCCCAAAACCCATCTGCGGCAACTGACCCAGCGTCTGCGGCAGCTCGCCAAACGCCGACGTCGCGCTCGACAGCGACGACAACGGCGAACTGGCCATCGAGGCCATCATCTGCATGCCCTCAAGCGGGCCAGCCTCTGAACCGCCAGCCGGGGAATGCGACCCACTAGAACCGGCGTTCTGCAGGCCGCTGAAACTGCCCTGCATTCCCATCGACGCGCTGCTAAGAGCGCCCTCTTGCGCTGAGGCCGCTCCAGCCTCGGCTCCCATACCGACTGGGTTGCCCATCAGCGGCGCCAGCGGCGCCGGTATCGCCAGTGGCCCCGACGCGGCGAACACCGACGTCTCCCACCCCGAGCCCGCGCCGGCGTTGATCGACCACTGGTCGCCGTACATTTCGTACAACGACGTCACGATCGGAGTGAAAAACCCGTGCCAGTTCGCTGCGGCCCATGCCTCAGCCGACAAGCGGGTCCCCAACGCGACTTCGGAAGGAACCATGGCGTTCTTCGCTGTGGTGTACGCCGCGGTCAGGTGACCGACAGTGGCAGCGCCGGCTTCCAGCCAGCCCGACGCCACCCCAGCCAGCGGCGCGTACTGCGACGAGGCCGCTAACGACGCCGCACCGCCGGCGCCCACAAAGCTCGGGGCTGTTTCTGCCGCATTGGTCACCATCGAGGTGGCATCCGCATCCATCAAACCGGCAAGGGTCTGCAACGCTGTCGTAGCGGCCGTAAACGATGCGGCCTGATCGCCCGTCGATAGCAGCGCGGCGTTGATCTCCGGTGGCGTCGCGGCCCACGGATGCGGCATGACGACTACTCTCCCGCTCGGCCCTCGGCGCTCTCTACACGCCCAGGGCGGCCGCGGCGGCGTTGGCCACCTCGGTAGCGCTAAACACCCCGGCCGACAAGTCTTTTGCCGCCGCGAATAACGCTCGCTGGCCGGTAAATTGGCCCAGCATCTGCAGCGCCGAGGCCGCATGGGCCAGCACCATTCCCTGAGCCATCACCGAGGTGGAATCAATCCCCGGCGGCAACACCGCCGCCATCACCGGGGAGGCGCCAAGCGTCCCGGCCCCCACTACACCCGCAGCGATGCTGTCAACGCCCGCGGACGCGCTCACTAATGCAGGATCAACCAAAAGCGTCATCTGCCCACCCTCCGATTCGATGACGATTGCTTACCAACCCGGATTCAATTTTATCGGCGGTCGCGATGGCCCACACACCCCAAATGCCGCCGCGACCCAGGGTATGTCATGTGTGTAACAGTGTACATACCAGTGCACGCCAGATCACCGGAACAGTTATTTCAGTGACCGGCGCTCAAGCTGTCCTGGGCCGGTGGATCGGTCCACGCCGCCAGCACCGCGTGCGGGTCGTCCATCTCAACCCACAACCCCCGGCCTGGCCGCTGCGCCTGGGCGCGTACGCCCTTGCCGGCGATCGGCCCGAGTGATCGATCACCGTTGAGAATCAGCGTCGGGCTATACATGTTGCGCACCGTGCGCCACAGCGGATTCTGCAGTGAGGCCATCGGATATGTCGCATCCAGATGTGCGGAATAGACGATGTGCAACCCGAGCTCTGCACCCATTTGGGCGAGCCCGTACAGCGAATCCTTACCCGCGACAGGGACCCCGACGTGGCCGAACGGAAATTCCGGTGAACTATGCGGAAACAGCTCACAATTGTCGATCACCACAAAAATCTCCGGGCCTTCCCAGAACCGCTTGGTCAGCGCGGCGATCGCCGAAGCATCCGCGGGCGGCTTACGCTCCTGCAACCTTGCGGCCAAGTTGGCCATCGCCTCCTTAGCCGCCCCGGCAGTCAGCGAATACGACTTCGTGTAGGCATCCACGGTGGTACCCAACAAGTCCCGACGCGGGTCGATGATGTGCAGCTCGGCCTCTTCAGGGCTGAACACGTCCATCACGGCCCGACACACACTGCGCAGTACCGTCGTCCTCCCCGACTCGCGCACACCCAGCACCGCCAAATGCGGGCTTCGCTTAAAGTCCCACACCTCAGGGCGCAAATCCCGCTCCCGCAAAGCGATCGTCAACTTGCCCGGCGCCTGCTGTTGCAGAACCTCCAGCCGAACTAGCTCCGGCAACTGAGCCATCGTCTGCGATCGCTGCACCCGCGCCAGGTCCTCCATCACCGCGGCCAACCCCCGCGCATCAGACACCCGCACACCATCACGTCCGGTCAACGCCGGCAGCCCAGTCCTGACCCAGTTGCCCTCAGGGCTGAGCCCCCAACCCGGCGCGTGCGGAAGCTCCTTGTTTTGGAGGCGGTCGATCTGTGACTCATGGGGTTGGGCCAGCTTCAGCTCCAACTTCGCGTCGATCTTCTTCTGCAACCCCAACGTAAAGTCGTGCCCCCAACCGTCATTGGACACCACCAAATGCACACCCACCGACAAACCATCGCTGGCGATCTTCATCACCATGGGCAAAAACCGCTCGTCACGCGGATCACTGAGCGCGGCCTTCAGGCTCGCAAAGCCGTCTAACACCAGCACGATCTGCCCACCCGCGATCTCGGGCAAGTCCGCGGAGTCCGCGGCCCGGCGCCGAAAGAATTCGTCAGCGCTGATTTCGAGCTCCACGAACTTCTTGGACCGAAACTCGACAATCTCAATGATGCTTTCCAGCACCCGCCACACGCCCTCGGTGTTACTGACCTCAGCGATACCCGCGACATGCGGAATGTGCCGCAAACTCATCAGCAACGGTCCGCCGCCGGCCACGCAGTAAAACTGAACACGGCGCGGTTCATACAGCAGCGACCCGCCCAGCACCGCTGTCATCAGCGCCGTGCTCACACCGGTCTGCTTACCACCAACCACCGCGGCATGCTGGTTAGCGATGTCCAGCGTCAGCACCGGTTGCGTGCAGTCATACGGGCGGTCCTCCTGCCCAACCGGCAACACCAGCCCGTCATTGGCGCCGTAACTTTCATGCCACGCCCGGCCCCGCAGCCGGTACACCAGCTCATCGACATCGAGCCCACGCTGCAACGGCGGCAGCCAGAAGTCGACCAGCGGCCGGACCGCCTCCCCGCCAGCGGCCTCAAACACGACTTCGGCCTCGGTAAGCGGCAACTCGCCGGCCTCCAGCGACTCCACCGGCGCCACCGGCCGCGATACTTTCACCGCGGGCGGTGCCATCCGCCCGTCGACATCCTCGGCCTCGGTCGCGGTAAACTCTCGCGGCTCAAACCAATCGCCGGACTCCAACACCTGGCGCTCATCGAGCGGCGCCGGCGGCACATACACCTCCAGCGAATTGAAGAACCGGAACTTCTTCAACGGGTCTGCACCCACCCGCAAATAGCCCGTCCCCTCAGCCCCGCGAGACGGAAGATGCGCAGCACACGTATCGCCGATCACCTCACGCGAGGTCTCCACGGTGCCCGTGCGCATCGCGATCTTCCACCCCAGCACCGGATCGATCTTGCGCAGCTTGTTCTTGTCATACACCTGGCCCACCAAAGTCAACGCCATATGGTAGGCGCGGCCTTGCCGGACCAACCGGTCGGCGAAATCGAAAAACGGGTCGTCAGCCAACATTTCGTTGAACTCGTCGACAATCACCACGAGCGCCGGCATCCGCGGCAAATCCCCACCCCGCGCGATCTTTTCGTTGTAATCGTTCAAATCCACGCACCCAGCGGCCGTCACCGCAGCCTTGCGACGCTCAAACAAGCCGGCCAGCGCAAGCCGCATCCGCCGAATCAGATGCCGCTCCTCGGCCAGATTGCTCACTACCGCAAGCATATTCGGCGCCTTCTCCAACTTCTGGGCAATCGATTTCGCCTTCAAGTCAAACAACGCACACACCGCGACCTCCGGTGAATGCGTCAACACCAGCGACTCGACGATCGTGGCAATCCCCACCGACTTACCCGAGCCGATATGACCGATGATCACCCCGTTCAAGTTCCACCCGTAATCGGCCGACTGCTTCAAATCCATCTCGAGCAGATTGCCCTCGTCATCAATACCGATCGGGAAGCTCCAAAACTTACGCCCGGGCGTCCATCGCTGCGCCCACAGCCGCTCGGTGTCAAGCACTCGAGCATCCTGCACACCGACCGCATCCAGCAGCGTGCGAGTCATCGCCACGCCCCTGCCGGTCTCACCGACATCGCTGCCAGGCCGGAACCGAGCAAGCGCCACCGCAACCCGCTCCGCCTCAGCGATCGTCATCGAATCTGCCGTCGCATAAAATGGCAACTCATCGCCTCGCGACTGGCCCCGCAACCGTCCGGATCGCTCCAACTCGACATCGGCCCGGCGAACGATCCCGTCCCCCACCCGATACATCGACACCCGATCGAATCCCAACGAGTCAAATCCCAAACCCGGAGCAGGCGCCTCCTCGGCCAGCCGAACGAAACACACCCCCGCCACCCCGGCCGGCGGCGCCGGCCGAGCCCAATCCGCCGGTGACCCGCACGCGTCATCAATCACAACCCACAACGGGCGCTTATCGGTCCCGGCAGCATGCTGGCTAGGCCCACCCGCCGGCACCCACCTATTGCGGTCCAAAAGCTCCTCGCCGTGATACGCCTCAAACTCCGCGGCCGAACCGAACACCATGCGCCGCTCACCACAGCCATCGCGACGGCCGGAGTCCTGTGCGTGCGGTAGCCACTTCACCCACTCCCACAACTCCGGGCGCGCGGTCACCACCATCACTTTCACATCCTCAGGCGAATGCCACACGCACAGCTGACACACCGCCGCATAAGCCAAAGCCCGCACCTCATTCAACGGGCCGACCAGCGAAAGCGCCTTCATCGCTGGCAACGACACCACCCGCGGCATCCCACGCACATACCGCTGCTCCTGAAGGAATTTGCGCACACCATGCCCGCTGGCCGGCTCCACCCACACCACATCATCGGGAAGCGACGGAAAATCCACCGTCAACGCCTGCCGCACCGTCCCAACCCCGAACCGCACATGCCCGAAATCTTTGAACTCATCCGCCGCCGACCCGCGCCGACGCTCCCACATCCGTTGCGAGCCAACAAGGCCCACCAAATCCTGCGGCCGCGGATGAGCCCACCACGCTCGCCGGAACTGCTTCTCAGCCCCAGCCGCCAACTCCTCACGCGCCAGGTCCGCCTTATTCGACCAATCCCGGCGACTCGATTCGCCCTCACTCCACGACTGCTTTTTCCCCGAACCACCGCGCCGGAAAAACATCACCCCGTAGGTGATCAGCATGATCACCGGAAAGAACCCGTAACGCATCAATCCCGCGGTATAGAGCACATAAAACACCCCAGCCACCGCGGCCACCATCACCAACGGCCCCACCAACTGAGCGATATTCCGCGGCGTCACAGGAGGAACCGGAATCGGCGGCGGAACCGCGACCTTCCCACCAGGCGCGGCTACCTCAAACGGCTCCCGTGGCCGGCGCGGAAAAAGATCAACACTCACCATCCACCCACCTTAACGTGTCTACATCTCCTTATGAAGTGTAGACACAATCAGATCCATACGGCGGGCTCAGAAGCTGCCTCCTGGCCCACCTCCCCCAACCGCACCGCATTCTCAACCTCAGTCCGCGACAACTCCGTCACACCACCGTCACCGCCCGCAGCCTGCTGACATGACGCTGCCGCAACCACGGCTTCCCAACCCTGCTGCGCCCCCACGACGGCTGCGCGGGCCGAGGCGACAGCCGCATCGATCGGCGAAACACCCTTAGGCAAAGTGCCATCCACACGAGCAGTCGAACCAGCCGCCGCCCCCTCAGTCCCGACATGCCCGGCCTGCGTAATCAACTCCGACGCAAAATCCGGATCCAACCGCAACGACTCCGAGCCGTTATCCATTCTCCACCTCCGCCACTTCCTTGGTGACTTGCCGATGCACCATAAGCGATCTCAGACAACGGCAGGACTATCAAAACCCACATCCTTCCCACTCAGAATGCGCGTCGTGGATTGCTCGACGCCCTCGATCTGCCGTGCGCAATAAGCGATCTCGGAGAATCGAATCGACGCGTCTTGCTCGACACCCGCGATAGGACGCCACCAATACAGGCATTCCAACAGCCGAGCCAGATCGTGGCGTTGCTGATACATCTCCACGCTGACCGGCGAATCCTCAACAGGCCGAACGGCTCCCGAAAGCGACTGCGCTTCCTCGGTCGCAGCCCACAATTCGACCCACCAACGGTCGGAAACCACGTCCCCATAAGTCAACTGGTTGAACACCGCAGCGCCCGCGTCCGGGACGATCAACCCCGACGTGCCGAGCCGCGCCGATACCGCAGCCCACGCCGCAGTCGTCAACTGCTCGCAGCGCTGGGTGACCTCACCCTCCGAGCGATCGGGATCCTCAAGCCACGCCAACAATTCCGTGTCCCAAAGGTGAAGCCGATGAACGTGCTTCGGATCGAGCACCTGATCGAGGGTCTCTCCCCGCAGCGGCGACGAAAACGCAGAACACAGTTGGGTATGCTCGACACCAGCCACGTCGGCCGCCGACAACGTGGTCGCGTCCATCAGCGAGCTCGCCGCCAGCGCGTATAACGGAAGTTTCGCATCCTCGCCCCGCCTCAAGCCCGCGTACGCCACCATCGTGTCAACAGGATTCGACCACCCGAACCACCGCTGCCGAAACGCACTGTCCACTAATGGATCTGCGAATAATAGTCGGGCGGCCCGCGGCAGAAATACACCGGCCGGCACGTACCCAGCGCCCTCGTTGCTAGTCACTACCGTCTCGAAGGTGCCGCCCTCAGATGCGAAAACTCCCACACACCAATCCAACCCAGGATAAAAGCGTGAACCGTGCACGAGCTCATAGACAAGCCGCGCCGCACCGGCCAATACCGGATCATCATCTGGACGATTGGCTGACTTCGACTCGGCGGCCGAACCCTGTGTTGCCGCAAGCGGACCAGCAGCCATCGAAGCCGTCGCCGCACCGCCAGCCGCCGATGCGGTCGCCCCTCCCATCGTTGGGCCCGACCCGGCGCTGGACGCTAACGACGTTGCCGGACCGGCAGACCCAGGCGCGGCATGCCGGACCACATCGGATCCCACCGGTGCCAAACCCGCGCCCGACCCTGTCCCAGGCACAGCACCAACCGGCGCCGCCCCGGCCATACCCGATAGAGGCGACACAGTCGGAGACACACTCCCAGCACTTGCCGCCGGCCCAGCAGACCCCGCCAGCGCCGCGGGCGTCGCCGGCGCACCGGCGCCCGCCGTACCCGAAACGGGCGCACTACCACCAGCCAGCGGAGGCAGCCCGGCCGCCTGCGGCGACCCCGCACCAGTGCCCGCCCCGGCGTTGAAACCACGAGCGAAATCACCCACCGGATTCAGACCACCACCACCGACACCACTAGCCGCGGCTGGTGAAAGCCCTTGAAGGCCAGTACCGCCCGTGCCGCCTAGCCCCGCCCCAGGATTACCGGAGCCAAGCCCAGACTGAAACGCCGACAACGGCGACCCGCCACCCAATAGACCAGAACCCAGACCGCCGCCCGAGCCCCCACCAGAACCCAGGCCACCACCCGAGCCGCCACCACCAGACCCAACGCCGGGGAATCCCGGCAAACCGTTACCAGCCCAGAGGCCCCTTCCCGGACGTCTCCCCGCTTCCGGGTCGCCCTTCGCCTCTGACGGGCGTCTTATCGGGCCCGTTCCCCGCATTGACACCAGTGGGGTCCGGGCGACTGAGACGGGTCCTGAGGCGTCTGCTCACCCGGCTTTCCGCCCGGACCCGTACGTACTGGCTGCTCCCCGTTGCCGTCACCGGCCGGCTTAACCAGGTCCTCGTGGTCGCGTTTAATGTAGGGCGATTCCTGAAACTTCGGCCCGGGATACGCACTCCCCGGGGGATTGGGGTGCTTGGCTGGCGGCGCGGCTGCCTTGGCGAACTTCGCTTCGCGGCCAGCGATATGCGCCGCTGTCTGCGTAGCGTGAGCGACGCACGCGGCGTGGGTCCCTCCGACTATCGCCGTTATCTGAGCCTGCGCTACTGGTCCGGCAGCCTCGAGCTTCTCGATCGTGTCATGGGCCTGCCAGTCCAGATGCTCGAAGTGCGACTTCGCCGCGTCCACATCGCTCCCGATACCCAGATACAGCGTTTGGGCGGCGTCATGAAAGTCGGCCTTGGAATCCAACCACCCAGCCACGGACTGATAGCCCGTGTACATGGCGGCCGCGAAACGGCCTTCTGTGGCGTCCATAAATCGCTCACCGATGTCCCTGGTCTGGTCGGCGGCCTGCCTCACCTGCTGGGCAGCCGCGCCCTGAGCATCGGCCTCCGTGCGCAAATCATCGCCGGACGATGACGGCCACGACCCCGCGAGAATGACCGCTGAATAACGGCGACTCGGCATCGCCTCCGAAAACACCACGATCCCTCCCCAGGGTTTCAGCTACAGCAACCCTAAATCCCGGGAACGACAGCTACACACCGGAAATAGCCGATACCGGTCCACGACGACGATGCTGTCGGTGGCCAAAACTCTGCCGCGAACCGTTAGTGCTGCCAGCCGATCCCGAGCTGATTACAGCGACCCAACGCGCCGCCGTAGTCGACCACGCCGGTATCCCAGGTCGGCTTGTCGTAGGGGTCGGTCTTATTCGGATAGATGTTCTGCGCGTACAGCAGCGTGTCATCGATGTACCGCTGCAGCGTGCGTGTGAGGTAGCGATCCGGCTGCGCGTGCGAGGCGAGCACCGACTCCATACGACCCGCCCAGTCCTGGACGCCAGACTTATAGGCAGGGATCGCCGCGCGACGCTCCGGAGACCCGGCAGGCAAAGCCTGATACGTGTTATCAGCGTCGTTCCGCTCGCGCATCAGATCTGGAATAGCCTGACACAACGCGCGATCCGCGGCATCGTCGAACAACTGCGGCGCAGCGGCAGGCGAGGCGACCGGCGGCGGCGCCGCAGGCGGAGCCGACTGCACCTGTGACACCTTGTTCAGCGCCAAACCTCCCAGCACCATCGCGGCCACCGAGCACCCCGCCGCAACCACGGCAACAATCCACAAGCCAAGCCGCCGCGGTGAGCGTGGCGGTTGGAATGAAGGCGGCGGCGAGGCAGTGGGCCAGCCGCCGACCGGTGCGGGCGGCGGCAGCGGACTCGGCGCCCCCACCACCACTGGGTACGTGTGCGTCGCCATATAGCCAGGATAACGGCAAAGCCCGACTCACACACTACTATTTTTGCGCCAGTGTTGACGTGGACATTGTTCGTCATACGCCCAGGTTGACGCCCTCCTCTGGCTGAAGCCAGCGGATTGCAACCCCGTCCCACTATCTATGCGGCAGGAGAGCAGAGTTGAGGTTCACGGTTCGTAGACCGGCTAGCGCCGAGGTCTCCCCGTGCTGTCACCGCCCGTTCCCCCGGCGATTTTGCGTGCTGCGTTGACGTCGGCACTGCACGGACCCACGGACCCGCCGTGCACGCTTCGCACTCGAAAACCGCTTGGCTGGCCCGAAAACCATCGATTTTGAGGCACCAGGCGGCCGAATTCAGCTGAGTGTCCGACAACGCGATTAACCTAGCGGCGGCGTTCCAACTTGGGCCGACTGAAACGAGGGAGATTCCGGAATGACCAAGTTCAACAAGGGCGACCTCGTGGCGGCGATCACGGACATTGGCGGATTCGTTCGTGAGTTAGTGCCGCGAGGCTCCGAAGGGGTTGTTGTCGAAGCACCCATGTGGGGAGACGCAGTAGTACTCTTCAGCGTCAAAGGTTTCCTGAGCGATAAGAAGGTTCGCATCACCGTCAGTGACGACGAGGTACGGTGACCGGCCGGTGGTCGTTCACCTGCATACGAACAGCCTCAGGGATCTGGAGCCGCTGACTCTTGGTCAGCCCGTCTGCATTTGAAATCCCTAACGCACAAGTGCGGAGATCGAATATGTAGCGCCAGCTAAGGCCTCCAACACTTCAGCTAAAGTCCGCCTCGTCCATTGCTTCCTCAACCACCGTCATTGGGACGACGTGCGAAGCCCCTCGCGCTAGGCCGCAAGCTCCGCTACCCCTGCTCGTGTAGCAACCTCAATCGGACTCACCGCAGTCGCACAAGTCAGTGCAGTGAGGGAATATCACGGACCATGACTAACCTGCACTGCCTGATGTCGGGCGGCCAGTACCCGTACCTTCCATGCGATCCCCGGCACTGTGGGCACGGCGGCGTGTGGCCAAACGACTATGACGCGGTCACCGATCCGGCCCCTGGGCGCTGGTTCGGATCGGGCCTGGACAGCCTTCATGAGTGCTCGGATCTACACTCTGACCCGCAGCTCCACGGCTCCAAACCGTAGCCGCTGGTTCACCGGTCGACGACAACCAGCTAAACGCTCTGTTTGGCCATGGCGCCCATCCCAATGCGCCACTGATCAAGAGGTATCTAGGCGAGCGAGGTGCGGACCTCGCCACCCAGGCCCGGGCCACGCAGCTTGGGCTCCCTACTCATGAACACGCCACCATCGGCTACGGGTTGACATTCGTTCCGGTCGCCAGCGTGGTCACGCTCTGGGCAGTGGCGCCGGATCCTCTCATCGACGCGATCGAACAGGCACACGCGAACAGTGTGGTGGCGGCCCTTACCTACCTCGAACGGCACGCCACGATGGCCCGCGCTGGCGTTGGCGCAGTCGCGCAGCTCGATGTAGACGGACTGATCGCTGCTGTGTTCACCTACCGCGTCACCCCAGACGGAGGACCGGGTCTCCGCACCCACGCGGTCATTTCGGCGAAGGTATGTGCGCGCGACTACGCCAGACGACGATGGACTGTACTTGACTCTGATTGCCTGCAAGCCGCGATCGAGGTAGCGGCGGAAATTTACACCACTCAGATAGAGGCTGATTTGACGCGACTCGGGTTTCGATTCTCAGAGCCTGGCCCCTAATCAGTACACGCGACCCGCAGACCGTCCCGGTGCGCCAGGGGGTTACCAGATCGCGCGGATTCGCGGTCAACCAGACAATGAAGTGAGCCTTCGACGACGGCTGGCCGACCGGGTACGGTTGCGCAGGCTTCCGATCGATGCCGACGCCGCAGAACCTGTTGCGGCGAACCGGGTGGGCGCCGCACAGTCAATTTGGTGGTAGGTAGTTGACCGCTGATGCGTTCATCTCGGAGCGTGCTCGTGCGACTTCGTCGAGTGCGTCCCGCATTGTCTGATTGAATTTCTGTTCCAGCACGAGATGGGTGAATCGGTTGGTCGCGCCGGGATCGATCCACAGTTTGATCAGCCGCCCGTCGCAGCCCACCGTCAGCTGGATCACGCCGTCCGGATCTTCGGCAAGCACCTTAATCCCCGAGATGGCCTGGATCAGCTTGTCGAGACCGTCGTAGATGTCGTCGAGTTCTTGTTCGCAGAACGCGCGTTTGCCGTGGTCGTCGAGGCTGGCGAAAACTGTTGCTGCGTCTTCGGTTTGCGATGCATCGCTCACGATCTGTCGCTTTCAGTGATGCGGACGACCCGGGACTTGCGGGGCTCAGCCGGTGGCGGGGGCGGTTGTGGGGTTGTTGTATCGGTGCCGGCGGCCACCGCTTCGACTCGCTGGTCTATTTCACCGCTGACCCGCTCGGTATTCGGCAGTTGTTGCAGGGCGAGTTTGCGTGGCTCGGGCTTGGATTTGTTCGCGTCCGGTGACTGGCCGGGAGCCCCGCCCATGGGAGGCATCATCGGCCCCATTCCGCCACCGCCCATCCCGGGTGAGCCGGCGGTGGCCATCGTCGGTAGCGATCCTGCCGCGGCGGGTGGTGGCGCGGGCTGCGGCGACGACATCGGCCCAGCGCCGCTCACGGCGGGAAGGTCTGGGCCCCCGGCACCACCCGAGGGCGCTGTTGCGCCATCGCCAGCTGGCATGCTCGGCGAATCCATCTTCGGGGACATGTCTGGCATGCTGGGTGGCTTCGTCTTGGGCGCACCCAGGCCTTGGGTAAGGCCTTGTGCTGCACTGCTTCCCGCCGACAGCAGCTGCTGAGGCACGCTGGTCAGCGGCTGGACCAGGCCACCCACCAGCCCGCCGGCGCCGCCCACCACTGCCGCTATGACCGCCGGAAGGAGCTGGCCCATCATCGGATCATCGAGGCCGGCACTGTTCAGGCCCGCGCCAGGATCACCATCAAGATTGGCGCTGTCTTGGTCGCCTGGCGTCGGACCCGGGCCCGACGATCCCGGTGTGGGGCCGCCCCCACCCTGGGTTTGGGACTCGTTGAGCGTGCCGGCGTCCGGGCCGGGGTCGGTCGCCGGCGCAGAGGCCTGCGAATAGGTGCTGTGCGCGCCTAACGCGCTGGCTTCCAACCGGGTTCGTTCTCCAGTCAGCTGTGCTACCTGCGCTGCGAACCGGCCACCGGTGCGGGCATTGTTGAGCTGCGCGGCGGCCAGCTGCTGACGATTCTGGGCGAACTGCTGAGGGGTCGGGGTGGCCTGTTGTGCTTGCGTGAACGCTCGCGCATGAGCGCCCCGTTGCGCATTGAGACCGTCAGCGGCCTCGGCGAACTGGTCAAACGTGTCCGCGCGGGTGGTGAACACTTTCGCTAACTCCGCACCCGGTACGGTCGAGCGCCACACCTCGGGCAGCCACTCGGCGCCCTGGCGCACTTGTCCGGCCACACCACGCAGCGTGGCCGCCGCCGCAGCGACGCTCGCGCCGAAGCCCTCACCGACTTCGCTTGAGCCCGCGTGGACCTGGCCGGCGAACACCTCACCCCCTGGCGGGGGCACTGCCACCAGCGGCGGGCGTACATCGGGTAGCACCGGTGGGCGCACCAATGGCGGCATACTGCGCTGCGCAGCCGCCGTGGCGGGTCGCGCCAATGACCGCAATGCCTGCTCATTGCAGGCTTCCTGAACAGTGAACATTGTCGCGATCTCGCTTAGCCGTGCCGCCAAATCCGCGAGATCGCTGCCGTGGGCTCCCACATTGCCCATCAGCACCTCGGCGCCGGCCGTTAATCGTTGCGCCGCGGCCACCGATACGGTGTCGCTGGCCAGGGGCGGATGTACGACGTCGCCGGCAGTCACGGAGCTCAGCTCGGCGGCCGCAGCGGCTAAACCCGCCGCCAGTGCCGCCAAGCCTTCGGGATCGGCCTTCATCCTGCGGACTCCTGGGGGGCGAACCGTTCCAGCCGGCGCAGCGCCGCGGTGAGGTCGGCTTGGGTTTCAAGTCCTTCCAAGCTGCGGCGGCCGGGTTCTTTCTCGAACGCCGACCGGATGGCCACCCGTCCCCGCAAATAGGCGACGTCGTTGCAGGCCATCAGCCGCTCGGCGAGCTCGGTACCGGTGAGCTCGCGTATGGACGCCTCGATCTGCACGCCCAGCGTCGGCCCCGAAACCGACACGCGCGCATAGCACGTGCCATCAGGGCACCACTGATCGAAAGCGTCCGGCTGCTCCACGACTACACAGAGGCCTGTCTTGCGGCGTTGGCGGCTTCGGTCTCGGAGAACTGGGTCGCCGCCGCGTCGATCGTCTGGGCGATCTGTTCGTTGGTGGCTATCTGATCCAGTATTTCGGCCCGTCGGGCCGCCAACGTGTCGGCCAGCGCTGCCTTGAAGTCAGCGAAGATTGGGCCGTGAGCGCTGCGGGCTGCTTCTAGCTGCTCGTGCGCGGCCAGCGGGCCTTGCAGGTCCTCGCCGATGGCCCGGTGATGGGCCGCGGCGGCGCTTAGGCGCTCGGGATCGATCTTTAACGACTCAGCCATGACGAGTTGTCCTTTCCTGTCTTCAGTGTGCTACTGCGGTGGGGACGCTGTCCCCGGTGTCGGCGGCGCGGGCGGGACCGGCGGAGGAGCCGCGACAGGTGGCGGGGTTTGGGCCACCGGAGCGGCCGCGGGTGCGCCGGCCGGCGGGGTGAGCGCGGTGGGCCGACCGAATCCGAGGAAGTCCGACCCCTGCGGCAACTGCTTGAGCGACTGAACCTGGCCGTCTTCGCCGACGAATTTATCCGGGCCGAGCACCATGATCAATTTGTCGTGATACATCGCGTAGTCCCCCGGCTGCAGCTGATCAGGCGGGATGTAACTGGTCAGGGTCGTGCCCGGCGGCGGGGCCGCCAAGTTGTTGAGCCGGTAGGCCTCCCCCACGGCCGTGCCCGTCAGTGCCGAGCGCACTGCCCCGGCCCGGGAGGGGTCAGCAGCGGTCACCGATGACCCGTCTTTGAGATCCACGACCGCGCTTTGCCCCGGTGTGGGGGTTGGGGTCAGTGCATGATCGGGCACCGTTCCCTGAGCAGGCGTCGGAGCTGGCGGCTGCTGGCTTGGGTTCGTTGGCGTCGACGCCGCGGCGGGTTTGTCACCCGCCTTATCGGGCTTGTCATCGGGTTTCCCGTCTGGCTGGCTGTCAGGTTTGTCGTCGTCCTTATGACCGTGATCGGCAGCGGATTCGATGGCGTCGCTAATCGGTTTGGTCACCGACCCCAAGTCAGGTCCACCACCCAACCCGCCGCCACCGCCCAATGGACTACCCAGCCCTGATAGCAGGCTCGGGATCAGTGGAGCCGCCGAGGACAACATGTCACCCATCTGTGAGCCGGCCCCCAGGCCCCCATCGCCGAGGCCCAGGTCGCCCAGCGATGGGTCGGGCATCCCGGGTTGTGAGCCCAATCCGGGCCCGGGATCCGTCAGCGCCGGCGTCTGCGACGCCCCGGGGGTCTGTCCAGGGTTGGCGTCACCCGGTTGCTGCGGTGTTTGGTCGCCGGGCTGACCCGACGTCCCGTTAGCGCCTTGCCGGTAGAAATCTGCAAGAGCTTCAGCCATTTTCGCGCGATCAGCGTCAGTAAGCTTGCCCGATTTCACCAAATCGGATGCAGCGCCGGCTTTGTCACGCAGCAGCTTGAGGAATTGCAGCTCGCCGGCCGGAGTATCCAGGTTTGACTTGGGATCATCGAGCGCAGAAACGATGTCTTGTTGCATGCCCTCCAGCGCGGCGCGGCCATCAGCCGAGGACGCGTGGGCAGACAACATCAGTTCGGCCAACTTCGCGTCGGCCCCGTGAAGATTGGAATTGCGGTGCTCCGCGTCGCTTTTGACCTTGCGGACCGCGTCGGCGGCTCGCCCCGAGTTCTCCTCATCGGTGCTCAGACCGTCCCCGGCGCCGTCCGGCGGCGCGCCCGCCCCCGCGGGGGTGCCGTCGTACTGCTCTTTGCTGATCGGATGGCCCGAACGGTCGAAGTAGTGCTTGTTACCGTTGTCGTCAAGGGTGTAGTAGTCGCCTCGAGCGTTGGTCGGGGTCAGCACCCCGCGGCCATTGTCGTAGTAGCCCTGGCCCTTGTCTTTGGGCACATCCCCCATCAGCGGCCCCACCTGCTGGCCGTGGGAGTTAATCGGTGCCACCTGCCCATCGGGGCCGCGCCGGTAAGCCGCGGGCACCTCCGGGGTTCCAGGGACTGCTCTACCGTCAGGGCCCGCTAATTGGACTGTGCCGTCATCGTTTTGGATGAAGTTCTGCTTGGTGTGCCCATCGTGATACACCACGGTCCCGTCGCTGGGCAGCCGGGTCCCATCGCCGAATTGCAGATACCGTTCCTTGAACGGGTCATCGGTGTTGTAGCGAATGTTCGGATCGCCGTAAGTCTTTCGCGCGTCGTCGAGCACCTTGTCCCAGTACTGATGATCTTGGGAACCGATGTAGCGGCCGTGATCACTGGGCATCTCCCAGCCCGGTTTGCTCCACCCGTCCGCCGACTTGCGCTCCGGATGCCACACACCCCACGACGTGTGGTCGAATTTTCGCGGCGCCATAACGGTCCTCTACTCCCCCGAGGTGTCGTCGTAGGCCCCTTGAGCTGTCCCCGGCGGGCGTAGCCGCTGCACCTCGCGGTCCTCGCTCCCGAGAGAGTCCGCTGGAGGCGCGGAACGCTGCGACGACAGTCGCGGCTCGACCCGCAACACAGGTGCACCGTCAGGTGCCGCGAACAGCGACTCAACCCGCTGCAACGCGCCCAATACCTGCTCTGCGGCCTCCACACTCATCGTCGACCTCCCGTACCGTCGTCTGACTGCTGTGACTGCCCTGCCGGGCCCATCTCCCCCGTGTCGATACCCTCCGGCAACGTCGCAGCCGCGTCTTCGGGGTAGAGCGCCGTGACGCGCTGCAACGCCGCTAAGAGCCGTTCGGCCTGCTCACGGGCTAAATCACTCACTTGTCCAGCCTAACTGCTGCCGTCATTGCTCCCCACACGTCAACTACGACCACTTCACCGCGGCCGGCGGGCTATGTATCTCGACGGCATGGCAGCGACCTTGACGACATCGCCGGGTTGCGGGGCATGGACCACCTGGGTCGGCGAGATCGCCAGCTGCACGTGCCCGGGCCCGCTGCGCCCGCCCTCACCAAAGGCGTCGAGCGGGAAAATCAAGTCCCCGGCGCGGACCTGGCCTTGCGGCACCGGCATACCTTCGGTGATCTGAGAGTAGGTGTCGTTACCCAACGTCACCCCGACCTGGCCCCACGCCCACTTGGTGAGCCCGGAACAGTCAAACTGATTGGGCCCCTTAGCACCCCACACATACGATGAACCCCGACGCGACAACGCGGCCCGAGCCGCGGGCGCACCAAGACCAGAATCAGGGTCGTTGGCGACACCCATATCCCCCGGCAGCCCGCTATTAGGCGAACGGTCCGGGCGCACCAGGCCCACCAACTGGCTCACCGGTAGGTTGCCGAGGCCGGCGCCGGAGCCTCGACCACCGCCGGCGCTGCCGGGCATCGCGCCCAGCATCGAACCCAATCCCCCACCACCACCGGCGCGGCCATAACTCAACTGGCGCACCATCGCCGCCAACCGGGCATCACGCTGCCGATAGGCCGCAATCACCCGGCGCTGCTCATCAACACGATCACGCAACGTCTGCAACAACGCCTGCTGACCCGCCGGGGTATTCGTATACGGACCCACCCGCGCCACATCATCGCCGGCAGCAGAGACCACCTCACCGGACTGCCCGCGACCGCGCCCATCGGCACCGGCCGCATCACCGGCAATCCCACCCAACACCCGATCCAACCCACCAGCAGCGGCGAACCGCCCAGCCAGCCGACCCCCCGCATCGCCATAAGAACGCCCAAACCCACCGTGGGCATCCATCAACTGCACACCATCACCCACCCGACCCGCCGCCGAACCCAACACCGCAGACGACCCCGCCAACACACCACTGCCATCCACCGGCGCCGGCGAAAACAACGCATGCCCCCGACTCAGCGCAGCCCCCACCCGAGCCACCACCAAATCCAAACCACCCACCACACCCAGAACCTAACCCCCACCAAACCACCTGATCACACCCCAAAAACCAGACGCTGACGTCCCGACGAACAGAGCGCACGCATGGCGAGTCCAGGGCAATCACCCCGAGAAAGTGCCGCAAGCGGGAACCGCGATTAATGGGCGCCTCTCGCGCCCTAGGTGGTATCGGCCGACTAGCCGCGTCGACGCCGAATCGCTTCGGCCCCAAGTCGTTCCAACGTCTTAAGCAATCGACGCACCGTGTCGGGCACATTTTCGTGTGGCCGGATTACCGAAAGAAGGTCCGCGAGCCGCGGAGGAGGTTGACGGACCTCTGATCGCTCGGCGTCCACGTTCGGCAACGCGTGAACGAACACTGCCAGCGTCTCACAACCGGGTAGCGCGGCGGCCGGGGCCAGTACGGCGTCAAACCCGGCGTCGCGGGCGGCAGCGGCGATGGCTTGGGTAGTGGCATAGTCGTCTGACACAAGGTCTGCCTCGTCCACAAGTAGATGCGACCGGATCTCGCTGTCGGTGAGATCGAGCACCTCGAGCTCGGCCGATGCACGACCGACGCGGCGACGAATCTCGAATGGATCGATACCGTCATCGACGAAATGACGGAACAGTTCAGCCCACGCACCTTGCTCCCGGTTGGACGCATACCAGACACCCGGTTCGCCGGTTCGGTGGTAACGACCAGGCCCCGCGGCAGGATCCGTGCAGGACACCAGCGGGTGCCGCGTTGAGCCCTGGTGCCAGAATTTCCCGGTCAGCTTGCGCCGCGGTGCACTCGCCACCGCGTCGGCGAGCGTCACACGTACGAGCCGTCGATGAAGGATTCGGCCGCGCCGCGTACGCGCTCATAGCGCTCCTGGGCGAGCAGGTCGATCGGGCGCTCACCGTCTAGCAGGCGATTCTTGGCGTGTAGCCACTGGCCGACACCTCGGGCGGTTAGTGAATCTGAAAGCAGCAGGACTAGGTCACGAAGCTGCGCAAGCCGGTCGTAGCGATCAGGGCGGATATCGCCCGTTCGCCAACTGCGAACCGCCCGGTCAGTGACCTGCGTTACCGCTGCGACGTCGAGCTGCGTCACTCCGAACGGCTTCAAGGCATCGACGATCTCCGTGGCTTCCACCGCCCGGTCTAATGTGTCCGCCATACCAGGCACCCCTTAACTTCCGGTTTCACTACCGGTAATACTACCGGTTATTCCCCAGATAAACGATGCCGCGAAGCCCAAAATCTCAGATCAGAAAATACCGGCGATATCGCGATACATGGCCGTCGCCTGGGGCAAACGCCCCTCTATCTCATCGAGGTAGGCTCGTCGGCCATGGGCGACCGCCGCGTCAGCCGAAGGTTCGCCTGGGCGCTGTTGGAGCCAGAAGATCGACTTCCAGATATCGGGTGATGACGGTCCGCCGTGGTGTTCGAGGCGGTTGAAAAACTCTGCGATCGCCGTGTTGGGATTGCCGCGGCCCGGATAGCTGGAGTCTTGTTGAAAAATACTTTCCCACAATCCGTTTGGGCTTACAGCGCGCGGCCGCAACCCACTTTCCTGCATTGCATCGGACAAGATAGCGATTGTCTGGCGAGGCGAATAGCCGCGGCGCTGTGCTTCATGAATGATCGCCGCGGCCACTTCAGGCGGAGACGAGTCCGGCGTCAAACTGCCCAGTGGTGTCCCCGCGGTTGCGCGCGACGTCGGGTCGGCCCGCCCGGGTGTTGTTGCGCCGCTTGCCAACCCGCTCAGAAGGTTCAATCCTGCGGGTGGGTTGCCGAGGCCGGCGCCGGAGCCTCGACCACCGCCGGCGCTGCCGGGCATCGCGCCCAGCATCGAACCCAATCCCCCACCACCACCGGCGCGGCCATAACTCAACTGGCGCACCATCGCCGCCAACCGGGCATCACGCTGCCGATAGGCCGCAATCACCCGGCGCTGCTCATCAACACGATCACGCAACGTCTGCAACAACGCCTGCTGACCCGCCGGGGTATTCGTATACGGACCCACCCGCGCCACATCATCGCCGGCAGCAGAGACCACCTCACCGGACTGCCCGCGACCGCGCCCATCGGCACCGGCCGCATCACCGGCAATCCCACCCAACACCCGATCCAACCCACCAGCAGCGGCGAACCGCCCAGCCAGCCGACCCCCCGCATCGCCATAAGAACGCCCAAACCCACCGTGGGCATCCATCAACTGCACACCATCACCCACCCGACCCGCCGCCGAACCCAACACCGCAGACGACCCCGCCAACACACCACTGCCATCCACCGGCGCCGGCGAAAACAACGCATGCCCCCGACTCAGCGCAGCCCCCACCCGAGCCACCACCAAATCCAAACCACCCACCACACCCAGAACCTAACCCCCACCAAACCACCTGATCACACCCCAAAAACGGTTCCCGAAAAGGCATTCCCGCGAATTCTGGGGGCCCGAGCGCCACCGCTCAGTCGCGCAGTCGCAGCAGCAGCGCTTGAATCTGTGGCGGCGCTTCGATCTGGCAGGACTCGACAGCCACGATCATCGGTTCGGGTACTCCGGCCGCGGCCGCGGCTTCGGCCACCGACATCTGCGCGGCGGTCCGTGCGACATACAGCTGCGGGCCCCGCTCGTCTGGCCGGGCCGCAGCGATCGCGCGGACCAAACCATCGTAGGTACGTCGGACTGTCCGCAGTTGCGCTAGCACCGGCTCCACCGGAGTCGTTCGGGCCGCCGCAGTCACTGTGGTGTCGAGTTTACGCAGGTCGCGCAGTGTTTCTACGACCGCCGACCAATAGCCCGGATCGTCGGGCGGCGGCAGGCGCTGCGCGCCGTTAGTCACGGCCTGCACTGCAATATCCAGCGCAGCCACCATCACATCCGTCCGCAAAGGCATCGCATCAGCAGTCGCAGGTGCCGCATTACCATAGCGCCAATTGGCGATCTGGCCCGCGGGAAGGCCCAGGCGCTCCTCAAGTTTCGCGCGTGTGCGTTCGCGCGGCCAGCTGCGGCCGTTTTCGAAATGAACCAGCGGGGCCTGCGAAATAATCTTCTCATCCATCAGTTGTCGCTGCGTAACGCGCTTTTTCTTCCGCCACATCGCGAACTGCGCACCGGCGAACTCGATACCAGGATCGAGCTCCACGTCGGACATCGGGTCAGTCTATCCACTGGTTGCATGCCGGCGATGGAGCAGCCGCACCCCCGACACGCAGCAATTTCCTTCACATCGCTTGCGATGGAAACCATAACAAACTATGGTTTGAAACCATCGCACGCGCTGAGACGCGAGATTCTAGACATGGAAGGCGACATCGCTATGACCAGCACCGCCCTTGGACTTCCCACTCCCCCATGCCGAACCAGGCCCGATCAATGGTCGGAATCGCACACCGACGCCGAAGCCAAGCGGCTGTGCCGGCAATGCTGGAGGCGCTTCACCTGCGCCGCTGATGCCGTCAAGGACCGCAGCACCCTTTGGCGCCTGCAAGGCGTTGTCGCCGGGGTCGGGATACCCCCGCAAAACGAGTACGGGACGTCGAAAAGCCGGCGCCAAGCCCTCAACCAATTGCACGCGGTGGCAGCCATCGGCCAGGGGCGCCCCGCCGTCGCGGTCCCTCAGCCCCGCGCAGAATCCCGCCCGCTGCAACCCGCCCCACCGGCGCCGGCGGCGGCGTCAGTGCCGACCCCGCTGCGCCATCTCCCCACCTCGTCGCAGCAGTGGGCGTGCGCTGCAGACCTCATGCAACCGGCGCCCACAGCCCACAAACAAGCATGCTGACTAACCTCATGCCAAGTCTGACCTGCGTGTCGTTGCGGTCAATCCGCAGGGCCGCGTGTCAGACTCGTTCACGACACCATGACAGGAGGACCTGACCCTATCGCCTTGTGAGGCAACCCAAGCCGACAACCGAATAGCCCCAGCAACAGAAAACCCCGCCGAAGCGGGGTGTCTGTCAACCGAAGCTGGAACTTCGATTAATTGGGGCGCCTGACGTGCGGAGCCAAGGCCTAAGGGGGCCTGGCTTCAGGATAGAGGACACTCCTGTGAGTCGCAATACCGTTTCGCTGCCCGGCTTTTGCCAACGTGCACCTGAGCGATGGGCCGATCCCGCCCAGCAGGCCGCCACGCGCCGGCTGTGCCTTTCGTGCCCCAGGCTTCAACGCTGCCGAACCGAAACCCTCGCCGAGAAGCGAACTTTCGGGATGTGGGCCGGTGTTTGGATCGATCACGATTTACCCGCCAAGCGACACCTTCTGCGACCCGCCGCGTCGCTGCGCGGGACCGTCACAACCCGCCGCCGCACTTCGCCTCTGGTCGGGGCCCTGCCCGTCCACCAACTCCCGGCGGCCGCAGCGGCGATGGTCACTGCGCGTGCCAGTGGACACTGCGAAATCCTTGCTCCGGCATGCCTTCTGGTCCAGCACCTCATCTTCACCCGCCGGCCGCAAGGCTCGCCGCTACCACCTGATTCCCCCGCTTCATGCTTAGCGGCTTGCGCCAACTGTGTCGAGCTCATCGAACACACCGACGCGGCCACCGCGGCACGCTACGGGTACATCACCAACACACGCCAGCCCGTCACCAGCTGGCCTGTCTACTGGCGCCAACGGCGCTGGGTCACCCTCGGTCATTTCGGTGAACTCATCGAGCTGCCCAGCCAGCCCTCCACCTCGAGCGACCTTCGACGGCCTGCCTAACCCGTGACCAGCCCAGCCTCAACGCAGCCCGCCGCGGTCTGGAAGGCCTTAGCGCGCGAGGTGGCCGCGCCCGGGCGCACCCGCATGCGTGTGTGGTCACCTGAGACGGACAAATTCAGCCACACCGCACCGCTTCGCGCCAGCCTGCCCACTCGACCCGCGGCGGTGCACTTGTACACCAACGGCCGAACACAGCTGCTACCAATGGATTTCGACACCAAGCGTGGTGGCCAAGCAGCGGTCGACGCCGACGTAGCACAAGCGATCAACTGGGTCACCCAGTGCGGCGGAGTGACCGTGACCGACCGCTCCACCAGCGGCGGCCGCCACCTGCTCGTGCCGCTGGCCATCGGCACTTCGGCCTCCGTCGAGGAAATCACGCTGCTGATGCGGCTATTGGCCGCACGCCTGCCCACCTTGGACATCACCCCCAACTTGAACCCCACCCAAGGCTGCATCACTCCACCGGGTTCCCCGTGCAAGCAGGGCGGCTATCGCATCCTCGACGGCCCGCTCGAAGCCGCCCGCGAGGCTTTCGCCACCCGTTCGGCACCTGACCTACTGCCCCGCCTCTACGTCCTGCTAGGCGCCCTCTCCCCCACCCCGAACACCGCCCACACCCCGACGACGACCACCGGTCCGACCGCCTACACCGTCGGCGAAGGCGAAGACCTGCGACTCGCCCCCGCCCACATACGCCACGATCCCCTGCCGCCCTCCGTCCACGACTTCGCCACCCGCGGCATCCACAACGCCGCCGACCGCGCCTGGCCCACCCCGTCCGAGGCGCGCATGTCGGTCATCACCCACGCCGTATGGCGCGGACACACCATCGCCAGCATCACCGCACTCACCGCCCCCGGCCGGCCCTGGCACAACGGCCTCGGCGCCTCCTACCAGCGCTACCACCACCACGCCCACGCCGCCCTCACCCGCGACTTCACCAAAGCCATAACCTGGCTGGCAGCAAACCTCGCTAAAGACCGACCCCCGCAGCACAAGGACAAGTACACACAGGGGGGCACCGTAGGAGGGCACGGGTCCGAGCAACTACGGAACTGGCTGGCGAACGGCTGCGCATGGGCAGACACGGAATTTCAAGGGCAGCGCTACAGATGGACAGTGCACGCCGTACTACAAACCCTTGCCGTGCACGCCGACCGGGCGGGACAGATGATCAACGGCACCCCGGTAGTAGGAGTCGGCGGCCGCGCGCTTTCGCTGGCCTGCGGGCTTCTGAGCCCCGACACGATATGGCGCGTGCTGCGGGACCTACGCGACCGGCCCGGATCACCAATCACGCAAGTACGCTCAGCCATCGGTCTCGATGCCGACTGGTATGCCCTGACCAGCCAAAACAAGATTGAAACCGACCCAACACGGCTGCAACGCGCCCGGGTGGAGGACGTCCACCCCGCGTGGGGCGTCCTAGGACACCAGCACCGACGCGTCTACGAACTCATCGCATACCACGGACTGACCAACAGAGCCGACCTCTATGCGGCCGCTCGAATCTCGAAAAGCACCGTCAACGCAACGATCATCGAGCTAACCGTGGCCGGCCTGATCAAGACCACCGGCCGCGGCACCGTAGCGACCGGCTCAACCAGCCTCAACGACATCGCAACAGCGCATCACCTCGACGACATCACCCAAACCCGCATCGCCGAATATCGGGCCGAACGTACGCAATGGCGTAACTGGCTAGAGGCACGGGAGACGCGAATCGGCCGAAGCACACCGAGCGCCAGTAGCATCGCGCCGTGCACCACCGCGACGCCTGGTTCCGACGACCCCATTGAACAGGCCTATCTCGAATCCGTCCTGAGCACCGGGCCGCCAGCAGATATAGAACACAACACGAGCCGCCAGCACACCGACGCGATCGCACTGATCGGTGACATGCTCGGCGGTCGAATCCTCAACGTCTGAACCGCACTGACGTACCGGGTACCGGTCAGAACGCCACACGACCATCTGACGCCGACCACGGCAAACCACCCCGACTATTCAGTTGCCGCAGCTCATGCACCAGCAGCTCGTTGCTGCAGACAAGCGCCTGAGATGCCGCCGCCTGGGCGATCTGCGCGTGGGCCGCGGTGACCGCGGCCCACTCCGTTACGGATGCTTCAGAGAGCTTGCCGGCAACGATGCGCCGGGCATGATCGCGGTCTCAGCGTCGTCGAGATGCTTCCGCGACGCGAAACAGTGTTCGGTACGCCCTTTTTCAAGAGCGGCGGCCGTCGAGTCACTCAGCAGCGCGTCCATCACGACCGATCCCGGCGAGCGCCGAGGGATCTTCATGCTGCCGGGCCTGATCGAGCAACAAATCCACGTGTGGTGCCAGCAACGTGGCAACATCGACCTTCTGACTCGCCGCATAGCTTGTCAACAGCCGATGATCATCCTCACTGATCCGCTTGCCGATGTACTTCTGAAGCTTGCGGTCCTCAGACCCATGCTTAATCCCCGTAGGCCCATACACCTTCCGGTGCGCGTTCTTCATGTCGCCGCCCCATCCAATCCATGTGATTCCGGAAAATAGCCGCATTGGCTCGCCACAGGCCGAATCGCCTGATCAAACGCGAAAACCTCGGGCACATACACAGCTTAACCGGTATCAGCAGTTTCCGGAAACCGATCCGAACGCGTGTCTATGCTCCGAGCATATCCACCAGATTCCGGAATAACGACAGCAAAGCCACCAGAGATTCCGGAACAGGTCTACAATCATCGCGCATGAGCGCGCCCGCTGGCAGTCCGTGGCCAGGCGGCGAATACGGCGAAGTGCACAGCCCATCAGGCCGGCGTGCCTACCTCGCGGCCCAAGCCGCCGAACTCGCGGGACGGACACGCAAATGGGCCACTGAACTGGCCCGCGCCGGCAACATCGTCGACAGCGAGCGAGAACATATCCCCGGCCGCCAAGGCGCGCCCGCATGGTTCCTCATCGCAGACAGCTTCGAACAGCACCTGCATACCTTGGGCCTGTGGCCGCCCCGATCGCCGGGCGTGACGAGCGAATGGCAACAACTGCTCGAACTCCAGGCGTCGACCTCGAGGCGGCACGACGTGAGATCGCCGAGCTCAAGCAGCAGATCGACGCACTGACTGCCCGCAACCAACGGCTCCAGACCGATCGCAACAACCTGCTGGACACCATCGCCAAACTCACCGAAGTCGCCAAAACAACACCAAGCTAAACCGCCCGCTGGGCGGCGCGGGCGCGCGGGCCCACCCCCATCCACGCGCCGGCCACACTTCCCACCCGGCGAGCCTCACGCGATTTTCCCGGACCCGATTCCGGACCCACCCGGACGCACCGCCCACGACCACGCAAACGGTCGGGATAGGCCAGACGCGCCGAACGACAGCCGAGCAATGGGGTTTATGGCCGCCCGGCCCCCCACTCCCCCGGTCGATCAGCCCCGGCCCGGCTGGGAATCCTTACGACCCGGCAGGAAGGCGTTGAGAACAGGGGCGATCCAGGTGCTCCGGGTGGCGAAGCCTATTTCTGCGCCGATGCGGTCGATGACCTGTTCCTGCTCTGGCGTTGGACTGAAGGCGATTTGGACGCTGCCGCCGCCGAGGTAACGCACGGCGGAGGGGTCGGCTGGGAACAGCGGGTTAACCGGCGCCGTGCTCACCGCCGCGGCTTTGATGATGTCGGTGAGGTCGTCGTGCTTGGTGCTGATGGCCTCGAGTACCACCTGCAGGTTCGTCGCCTTCTGCTTGTGGCGGTAGGCCTCGAAGCGCTGTTTGACGCCGGAGCTGACGTACACAGCGGTTACCGGCCGCACGCGAGTGCGCGGCCGGCCGGGTCGGCGGCCGTTGTGACCGGCCTTCTCGGCGACGTCTTGGGCCGTGGTAACGGGCCTGATGGGCGTCGGCTCGTCCGGTTCGGCCTGCGGACGCTCGGGCCGCGCAGGGCGGGTCATGGGTGTGACGGCGGGGGTCTCCCCGACCAGATCCGCGAGGCCCGCGCCGCGTGACTTGGCTGGGGCTCCGAGGTCAGAAAGGTCCTCGCTCGGCATGTTTTGTTCGCGTAGGTTGCTCATGGCCACTCTCCTTGCTCGATCATCTGGGCTCGCTTGCTGGCAGCGCGCGTGAGGACTTCGGCCGCGAGATTGGCGAAGTCCTCGGCGACAAGACGTGAGGTCTCGCTGACGGTGGTTGCGTTTTTCGCGCTGCCCTTGCGGACTTCCCAGTACTTCGGGTTGTTCTCAATCTCCTGCTCCAGTTCGTATGCCAGGCGGCCGAACTTGACCATTTCGCTGGCCACCGACTCGGCATGACGAACGAAGCTCTCCAGCAGCATGTCGGAGCTTTGCCCTAGATCCTCCGACACACTCTTCGCCATCTCCCGGCGGATCTTCTTCGAGCTGGTACCCGAGCCGAACACGAACACCGCAAGCAACATCAGGTAGGGATTGTGCTCCCGCATCCCTCGAATATCCGCGGCGATATCGCGCAATCCTTGCCGCGAGTACTCGTCGGTGCGCATGGGAACGATCACGAAACGGCCAGCGCACAGAGCAATATTGGACAGTAACGGGTTCTCCGGTGGTGTGTCGATGATGATCACGCGGTAGTCACCGGCGATAGCTTGCAAGCACTCGGCCAGCGCCAGATGAACTCGTTTGGCGTCGTCTTTCGTCGCCATCTCGGCGGACAAGACAGACGCGATCCGGCGTACGTACTGGCCCCCGGGAACGACGTCGAGGTTGGGTCTGACGTTTCGGACTGGCGTCAGTTGCGCCCCTGCGGTGACAGCGCTGAAAAGATTGCGCCCTTTGTCGTCGCGTTCGGTGTTGGCGAAACCAAGCAGCAGAGCGCAATTGCCCTGGCCGTTGAGGTCGATGAGCAGGGTGCGCGCACCGTCGGAGGCTACGAGCGCCGCAATGTGCGCACTGGTTGTTGTCTTCCCAACCCCACCTTTACCGTTTCCGACGACGTACACGTGACCAAGACGCGCCCAGTCAATCGCCAACTCAGGTTCGTCCCAGGTCGTTAGGCTGTTGGTCATGTTGGTCCCTCAGCCTGGCACGATGCCGCCGTATTTGTGCGTGGCACAGCGTATTTCGCTCTACGCCGGGGCACATTGCTGTTCATGGTTACCGAAGTGTAGTGGCCTCAACACGACTCGCCATCGCGCAACGCGCCGCGACACGCGTATTTCACCGGGTCGTGATCAGCATGATTCACGCGACATCACGCTGCGTGGCAAACGCGATGCGGGTGCACACGCGAACCACAGCCCCAGGCGAGGTATTCGCCTGCGTTCGGCGCAGTACCTGCCACCGCGCGTGCCGGCAGGTCGGAGATGGGGTGGAGGAGTAGGCAGTGACAGCGGTTATTGGACCACCATGGCACCATGCTTTGGTGCCAGGTTCGCCACCGGTATGGATCGCGGTCTGTTCAGAAACCTTGCCACGACCAGGGATCGAGGTGCGTGTACAGGCCTGGACCACCACCAGTGGCAATACCTAGCGCCATACCTAATGCGAGGTTTGCGCGTATACCGATATCAACACTTCGGTAGCAGCCATGTGCTGAAGGGAGGGCACGCCAGGAAGGCAGACCGATGCCAGAATTGCGCTGTATATCACGCGGTAGGCGAGCAAACAGATACACGCCACGATTCGAGCACGACTTGCACACCTGCTTGCAGCGCAATTGTTACCGATGTGGTCGGGCGTGTCGCGTGCACAACCACGCGCCGTGTTGGCGCGCTTATGGCCGCGCAGATCCTCAACACAGTTGAGCGCCAGACAGTGCCTCGCATGGAAAGGCTTGCCAGACCATCCGTAATAGTCACCACTGGCTCGCCTGTCTGTACCACAGCAGGCCCGCAGACGCTGCGCCATACCTATAAACCAACCGCTGAACGAGTGGTCAGCCAGGTTCGAAAGTGCGCGGCGCCCTGAACGCCGCATAGAGTGGGCCAACTAATTGACAGCAGGATCGCGCGCACAGGGCTACACCGCGCTGAGGCCACGATTATGGATGCCGTCTGGCGCGCGGTATCGACATTGTCGAAATCGACTGTCACAGTGACGAAATGAAACGCCCGGACACCGGCGCCTGGCAAGCTTCAGCTGATGTCGAAGCGTCTGAGCGCGGCTGCGCGGCGCTCTGGTGGATCGGGGGAGATGGGGAACTCTTCGTAGAGCTACACCCACTGTGCCTGCCGCCAGAAGAACCGGGAGTACATCGCCCGGGTACGGCGGATCGATCACCAAGCCCCAGGCGGCGCACGAACTCTGGCTCTGAGGCAACCTCGATCGCCCAGCCGCGCACAGGGCCGGCAGACCGCGTATATGCCGCCCGCCCGCGGAAGCGTCCAACGGATCGCTGCCAGGAACCCACGCTGCCGAGTTGTGCCGAATGTCACGCGACATGCCTGCAGGCTCCGGCGCCGAGCCCCCCTTCACCGCCGGCCATCCGCCACGCCCCCGCGGCCGACCGACTTCGCGTAATAGTCGAGGGCCCCGTACCCGCGTTCGGGGCTCAGACGGCACGCGAGTGGGGGAGAGGCACCATTCGGCTGACCTCCATCGGGACCCCGGGCGGCCTGGGGCCCTTGTGCACGCCCCGCCTTGCGGGGGCGCGGATTTCGGGGTGTGAACCCCTGTCGCGCAATCGACCAGACTTAGATGCCTAAGCCGTTGATCTGTCACGCACGAACCCATGCACGGGGTTCTGACCTGAAAGGGGCACAGGAGTGGTCAAGCCCGCGCGCGCCGTACGCACCCGCTCGGATGAAACGGGTGTGATGGCAGCACCGAGCCTCGCCGGGCTCAACGACCAAGAATTCGAGCAGGTACTGCTCAAAAATGCCCACCCGCCGGTTCGCGACGCCCACGTATGGCGGCAGCTCACTACGCCGCAGCTCATCGACCGCACCAAGCGCGTTCTCATCGCGATGCGCGACCGTAACCGGCGCGCCATCCACCGAAAGAACAGGCACCTAAACGAATTCCACGCCAAATGTCAGGGCCGCGCAGAGCAGGGCAGACGTGATTGGTTCGCCGCCAAAGCCGCGCACGAGCGATGGACCCTGGCGGCCAAGAATTTTGACCACACGGTCTGCGCCGCTATTGGCGAACTCGATGAGATCCGCCAGGCTCGAGCTGATCACCGGGGGAGGGGCGCCGCTGACCACGACCGATTCGCCTCGGCGGTTCAGGCGATACGCGAGCACCGGACAGCCAGCCGAAAGGCCAACCTGGAACCCGAGAGTCACGACCTGGCCCTCTGGAAGGTTCTCGACCGCCTGACCACCAGCCCCGCGCAACGCCAGCCGCCACAAACATCCCCGGAGTTGCCCGCATGACCGTCGTCGACACCGCTGCGGCCCGCAACGGATCTCCGCAACGAACAGGAGCGCCAGACCTGACCTCGCTGGTGGACCGCGGCGCCACTCACAGCCCCGATAACACGCCTCGCCACGGGGCCTCAAACTCCGCCGACCACTCAGGTCTGGCCGGCCTAGCGCGGCCGTGGCCGTGGAATGCGCGGCCGGGAGGGACACAGACCATCGATGACGCGCGACGCAACGCGGTGCGCTTCTTCTGGGCCTGGCTGCTGCTGGCCACAGGCGTATCGATCGGGGGTAACTTCCTACACGCCTGGCTCACAGCCCCACCCGAAATGCGAATCTGGGCCGCCGTAGCCGCAATCGTAACTCCCACAATACTTTTGGGGGCCACCCACTCCGTAGCCCTCCTCATAAAAACACGCCGGCGCGACGGGTGGACGGTCGTCGACGCGATCGTACTTGGTGCCACACTCCTGCTGACCTTCGCAGTAGCAGGGTGCGCTTTTACAATGTCGTTCTTTTCCCTCAGAGACCTCATGGTCATGCTCGGGATAAACGCGCTCGGAGCTAAACTCTGGCCGATCGCGGTGGACCTGTCCATCGTCAACTCGACATTGGCACTGCTCGCGCTGACGTCGCCGCGTGGTCCCCAGCCGCGGCCGACCGGCGCCGGCGGCCTCGAGGCGATGAGTGGATGGTCGACATTGGCCACCCAGCGGCGACTGCGGCTGGAATCGGCCGCCGCCCGTGTCAAAGAGCGCAACGCAGACGTGCCTGAGATCGCCGAACTGACCATCGCCCAAGCCGCCGACATCCTCGAACGCCTCTACGACAAGCGTGAACCCCAACGCGTCGTTGGCGCCGCCGCAAATCTCGACCACCGCCACATCAGGAAGATCAAAAAGAGCGCCGACGAATTCCTAAGCGTCGAATCCTGATTCGTCGCGCTGATCGCGGGGGAGCGGCACCCCTGCCACGGCCGATCCACCATTGGGCAAAGAGGACCCGCCCGACTTCAACACCCACTCCGCAAGGCCCGACCCAACCGACGCGCGCCAGCCGAAGCGTGTTCACAGCCTCATGCAGACAGCCAAAAACCCTTACCGGCACCTGGTTTCAGGATTTTGGGGTGTGAGCCCCCTACGTCGCGGTGACAACACTTAGATATCACGGGTGCTCAACGCGCGCCCGGCGACACCGGAAGGTCAAACGAGGATGCACAGCTCCGTCACCGCCGCCTTGTGCCGGTCCGGCAATGTTCAGCCACACCGCCAGCAGCGCCCGGCCTGTTGTCGCTACACCTGACACGGAGCCCCAACGATGGACGAGCATTTACAACTGGCCCGCTCACCCAAGCTCACCCAACGGGCGGTCACCACCGTCGATGGCGCGCGCCTGGCCGTGCGTGACCTAAACCCGCGATACCCAACAGCCACCGTTGTTTTGCTGCACGGCTTATGTCTAAGCCAGGAAAGCTGGTCCCTGCAGGTCCGCCACCTCACCCAGCGATGGGGCACCCGCATCCGGATTGTCACCTACGATCACCGCGGACACGGCTCCTCGACGCGCGCGCCGATTCGCACCTATACCATCGACCGGCTCGCCGACGACCTCGCCACCGTAACCACGGCCCTCGACATCCAACCCCCACTTACGCTGGTCGCCCACTCGATGGGCGCCATGGCCGCCCTGACCTACCTCTGCCGCCCGACGTCCCAACGCCCAATCGACCCCAGCGGCCTGGTCCTCGTCGCGACCGCCGCACGCAAACTCGGCCAGCGCGGACTAGGACGGCTGCTCTCAACCCCAGCCACCGCGGCGCTAGCCAATGTCGCCGCCCACACTCCCGAGCACATCCTGCACAGCCTGGTCGCACCCCTCTGCGTCACGCTGGCTCCCATACGCAGCCACTTACCCGCGGCCACTATCGCTGCGACCGCGCTCACCGCGCTGACCACCACCGCGACATCCACCGCGATCGGCTACCTGCCCACCCTGCGCAGCTACGACATCTACCCGGCCCTTCCGGCGATTCGCGCACGAACCGTCATCATCAGCGGGGGAGTGGACCCATTAACCCCGCCCCAGCACGCGCACGAGCTCGCGGCGGCCATTCCCAACGCGCTGCACCTGCATGTGCCAACCGCAGGCCACATGCTGCCCCAGCAAGTTCCCAACGTCGTCAACCACGCTATCGAACAAGCAGCCGGGCTGACGCCGAAACCGAAGAACGCCAGCGCATCTCGCATCAGCGGGGCATCCCGCGTGAACCGCCGTCAGCCGCATGTCGGCGCCCTACTTCCCGGCACCGGGTGATCGACGTGACCGGCAATGCGCTGCCAACCGACCGTCCGGACTAAGCGCGCGAATCCAACCAGCGCAAGGGAGTACGCGCAGCGCAGAAGGCACCACGACTAAGTCTATGGATCGTCAAACGTTGCGTTTGCGCGCAGGGCCTTCGAGCAGCCTGCAACCAGCCTTCAAGATGGGCCCGTAGCTAACGGCGCCGCATTGGCATCGCCAAGTAAGGTGCCGCCCGCACGAGCAGGGGACTGAACCGACGAGAACCCGGCCCGGCCCGAGCGTATGGCCGTTCCCGCAGCGCTGCGGCGGCCGCACGATCCAGGTTCCGTCTGTGCAACGCACGAGCTCGCCCACGGCAGGCATAGCGTGAGCTTATGCCCGGATGCGGCTCCTGCGACGGGTCTCGCCTGGTTCATCGTCGAAATAGCTCAGAGTCGAAGGCCACCGCCCTGGTTCCGCTTGCTGGGCGACTTGCGAGGACCCTTCGACCGCCTCGTGTGCGCTTAACCGTCGTTGAGCCCACGCCCCCATCGGGCCGCCAGCGTGGGGTAGGGGAGTGGGGTTTGCGTGGGTCCGTGTCCAAAATCGCCCCGAGTCGGGCGTCGATCGCATTGCGCTCCCAGATCGGCGCGGACAAGTCGGCGAGCTGGGCGTCCTCGGCACCCGATGCACCTGTCACGGCAAGTCAGCATGACGCTTTCCGGCCTTCACTGGGAAAATTGCCCCGATCACTACCCGCGTGGCGTAGCCACAGGGCGCGTCAGTCGCGGCCATCCGTGTTACAGGTCGATGCACTCAGCAGCCTTCCTGAACGCTGATTCCTGAATGTATGAGATTTGGCGCAGCGCCGAGAAAGCCGTAGCTAGTATGCGGGCATGCCACTGGCCGAGGGCGAGGTGTTCGCTGGCTACACCGTGGTGCGCCGGCTCGGCGGGGGCGGGATGGGGGAGGTCTACCTTGTCCAGCACCCGCGCCTGCCCCGTCGCGATGCGTTGAAACTACTCGCACGCGACCTGTCCGAAGATGCGAGCTTTCGAGAAAGGTTCCTTCGCGAAGCCGACCTCGCGTCGACCTTGTGGCATCCCCACATCGTCGGTGTTCACGACCGCGGCGAATACGACGGTCAATTGTGGATCTCGATGGACTTCGTCAACGGCCTCGACGCCGGCCACCTGCTATCACAGCAATTTCCCGCGGGCATGCCACAAAAACTAGTCATCGAGATTGTGACCGCCGTCGCCGTAGCCCTGGACTACGCACACAAACAGGGCCTCCTGCACCGCGACGTCAAACCCGCAAACATCATGCTCACCAACGTCGACGACGATGAGGAGCGCCGAATCCTACTGACAGACTTCGGCATCGCCCGCATGGTCGACGACATCAGCGGTCTAACCGCAACCAACTTCACCGTTGGAACAGTCGCCTACACCGCCCCCGAACAGCTCACCGGGCAAGACATCGACGGCCGCGCCGACCAGTACTCGCTCGCCGCCACCGCCTACCACCTACTCACCGGATCACAACCATTCCCACACTCCAACCCCGCTGTCGTCATCGGCCGCCACCTCAACCAGGCACCACCGGCGTGTGCCGACACAAAACCCGGACTCGCAGCACTTGATCCCGTCTTGTCCAAGGCACTCGCGAAGAATCCACGCGACCGATTTCCCCGCTGCGCCGACTTCGCCCGCGCCCTGGCCGAACAATCCGCACCACAGCATGCAACCACCCGTGCAGCTCCCACTATCGCGGCGTCGACACCACCGTCAGCGCCGACGAAGGAGGCCGAGCCGCGGCCGGCTTCCGTCCAGTCAGACAGCGAAAGAGGCCCGCGACGGCAACGGCGCATCGCGTTGGTCGCGATCGCGGCGATTGGCCTTCTCGGCACGCTCGTCATTGTCTGGAGGCCGTGGGCCCACAGCTCCACCAGTGCCGCAGTCGCGCCCATACCGGCTTCACCGACTGCTGCCGCCGGCGAGCCGCCGCATCCTTCACCATCGACATCCGCGGCGCCCCAGGCCTATCCGGCATCCGGCATCGACACCCTGCTGTTGACCCCGGCGCAGATCAGCACCGCCACCGGCGGGGTGTTTCGTGGCCAGACCGGCGCGGACATGGTGGTGACCAACTCGTCCTACGGCATGTCCGACCACGCCAACCAGGTCGACCCGCCCAGCTGTGTCGGCGTCATCTTCGGAGCCGACCCATCGGTTTACAACGGCACCGGATTCGAGGCGATACGCGACCAGACCTTAGACGTCAGCACCTACACCACCGGCGATCAGATCGAGCAGACCATCGTCGTATTCCCCACCGCCGAACAGACCCAGGCCGTGCTGACTTCACAAACCAAGCAATGGCAGGCCTGCGCGAACCGCCCCAACCCCTACCCACCACCGACACGGGCCCTGCAGATAGGCCAACGGCACGGAGAGGGCGGCTACAGCTGGACCCTGGCCGATGTGCAAGTCGGCCAGGACCTCATCACCGTCAAGATGGCCGGATACGACAACGAAGCCGGCAGCGACCAGGTGTGTCAGCAGGCACTGGGTGTCCGTGCCAACGTGGTCATCAAAACCAAAGCGTGCCAAGACATATCGCAATCTTACCGAGGCAATCCCGTCTTCACCGACACCTCGATGGCTGGCAACTACGCACAACTTCTCGCCAACACAATGCTGAACCGTGTCGCGCAAGTTCCACCGGCTCAATCACCATCGACAGGACTGACGGTCGACGCCCAGGGCTTCGTCGGCCACGCGGCCAGCTGCGACCACGGAAATTCCCTCGCAGCGCTTATCCGAACCGCCCAATCACTTGCAGTGATTTGCCAAACCTCGCCCGGGAATTTCTACTACCACGGCGAGCGCCTCAGCGACGGCGCCAACATCAGACTTGCCGACGCGGTCCGTTCCGGAGGCGGATTTGACGTCACCAACCCAGCCGACGGCACCCGCTATGAGGTTCGGCCCGACCGGCTCACCATCATTAACAACGGTCACGTTGATTCCTCAGAGCCCGCGCTGCAATATTCATCCGGTTCGTAGACGAGCCGGTCGATTCCTCTGGCGAAAGACGCCGCCATCCTGCTCATCACGGCGATGTCCCCAGCGCTGACGTACATCACCGCATCCGCCGCGCCCCTCACCAGCCGCGAAAGATGAACTGAGACCACGACGCCCTTGTTGCGGGAGCGAAATTCCCGTCACAGGTGTCCGTTGTCATTGATCTTGGGGCATTCTCATCGAATCTGGGGTAGGCGCGTGTCTTTCTCATTGACTCTGGGGCAACGGGCTTAGCGTTTTACGTGTGCTGACGTCGGCTCGTCGAATCGGAGTGAGCTGACTAGTGACAGATCGATGGCCGCTGCTCGTCGCCGAACCCCCTGAGGGCGAACAACTGGTCAGCAGTCAACTGCGACCGCGGGCCGGGGCCGTGGCGATCGACCGGTCCGACTACATGTCGGCGTGCGATAGTGTGCGTGACCTCTGCGGAACCTGGGGCGGTGCCGGCACTCCACTCATTCCGGTCAGCCCGTCGGAGAACATCGATCCGCGCTGGTCGAGAATTCTCAATGAGAGCAATATCGACGGAGTCGAACGCTCCAATCTTCTGGGCGATGACGCGGTGCGCGAGTACACCGATGCTGAGGGGCCAGCCGCGGCACAACTCATCCGCATCGTGGTAGACCTCGAACGGAAGCGGACCGTCCAGACCACGCGAGGCATGGCACCCGACGATCCGTGGCATCTCGCGTATCTCGCTGTCGTAGGCGATCTCTCACCCCATCCGCATCCACAAAACACATGGAATGATCTCCGCCGCGATCTGAGCTTCGACGACGTCTTGACGATCCGCGGCATTGATGAAACCGGTTCGGCAGCAGGTCTTCTCGCGTTGATGCGCGATTTCACCGCAGTATCGGCAGTCGAGTTAAGCCGATCAAAGCTGCCGAGCGGGCTCCAGGGCGGCTACAACAAAGGCTTTCCATCGTCATCGCGCTTCGAGTGGAGCGACGACGTCATCTCCCAACAGTTCGGCCCCAACATCGTCGTCGTCTACGAACCCGGCAACCCCGAAGACCTCGCGCTCATATGGAACCTCCGCGCAAGATTCCTTCACCCGCCACGGTTTCCACTCGCCGTGCCGATGACACCGACAGTTGAAGATGACATCCGATATCTGAACGAGGCTGGCGCTGCCCACTACTTCGGATTCGGCCACAACCTCGCACTCACATCAATCTCCATCGCACAAGATCGCATCGCGACACTAGCCGCAAATGTCAGATTCGACGCCGTCGACCCATGGGAACTCCTGCGCCCCATCGGCGGCTACTGCTCAATGTCCACCGACGTCGTCCGATTCACCAGGGGCAAGACCAGGATCGCCTCATTCTCACCGAGCGACTTCCAGGCGATCGGAGGTGGATACCTCGGCAGCCACCAAGGCACCTGGATGAAGCGCAAAACGGTTGTCGTCGACGCACCTCTCCCGCCGTCTCCGACAATGAGACGCCAGATTTACCACGGCGACTCGCATTACCTCGAAGGACCAATCACCACCGGCGGCCAAACCGATGGCTTCACGACAATACGCATGCCATCAGGATTGGAGGTTCTATCAGCACTAGCAGTCGACCACGGGCTCCGATTGACCGAGAGCGCTCCCGGTAAGGCAGCAGAGCATCTGATCCGCGCGGCGGGCCAGCACCTCTCGATGTTCGCGGCGCCAGGTGTCGTTGAAACGTTGAGCGAGCTGACGCGCGGCCGCAACGTCAGCATCGTAAAGCGGCGGCTGAACCAGTTTCTCGCTGATCCACAACCCGACGAATCGTCCGACCGTTACCAGGCGCTCCTCGACCGCCTCGACCGAGGCCTCGGGTCGGCCGACGCCGAAGAACTCAGTTTTCCCACGTTCGATCGGATAAGGCAATTGCTGCGCATGCGTCGCCGCGCAGCCCAACAATGGGTCAGCTGGGCCATGGCGGGCGGCCTGGTCCTCCGCGGCGTGGAAGCCAACTGCACCCGATGTGGCCACAAGCAATGGCGGCCTCTCAGCGAGGCTATTCCGTCGCTCATGTGCCATGCCTGCGGCTGCACGATAGACAGTCCCCACGGCTACAACCAGATCAACTACCGCTACCGGGCCAGTGAACTCCTATTGCGAGCAATCAGCAACGATGTACTCCCGCACGTCCTCGCCATGCGGTACGTGTGCAACGAGTTGGGTGGCAGATCATTTGTCTTCGGTAGCTATCCGGGAGTGGAGTTCCGGAAGCCCGACAACGATCGCGTCGAGGCAGAAGCCGACGTGATCGTTGTCCTTCGTAACGGGGAAATCGTTCTGGGAGAGTGCAAGACGAACGCGCGTGGCCTATCTCCGGAGGAGTTGAACAAATTGTGGGGAGCAGCCGACCAGCTCGGCGCCCGAGCGACCTTCGCCGCAACACTAGATCGTGCCGCCAACTGCGGCCAAGAATGGCGAGTGACCGAGGGACCCACAGGACGGCCACACTTCGCCCTCACCGCCGAGCACCTGTTCGACCTCCGCGGCGGGATGGGGTCACACGAGGATCTCTTCGTTTGGCGGACCGACTACTCCCCGAGATTCAACACCAACCGCGAGGAAATCACCGGGGCGGAGCTCGAGGGCCGGATCGACGATGAGTTCGGTGAGTATGTCGAGCGGACCGCCACGGACTACGACCAACACACCCGTGCCCCGTGGACGAGGGGACCGAACGACTGACACGAACCTCCGCGAAGCGGAAACCCAACCGTCGGATGGGGAGGCGTGCGGGCTGCTCTCGCTGGCCCCGACGCTGCATCGCCACTGTCAGCGGTGAACACCGTTGGGGCCGAATAGGACTCGCTACGGGCCACTCGATGACGCCGACCATTTAGCCAGCACCGTGCAAAGATCGGAGCTCGGACACTGACCGGAAGCGAAGTTGCCCCAGATTCAGTGAGAAAGTCGCGATCGAGATTCTCATTAGCACTGGGGCAATGCAGGTCCGACTGATGAATCTGCCCCAGATTCAATGAGAATGGACAACAGGAAGGCGCGAAACCAGGTCGGGGCGCTTGGCATCGGTGCGAGCCCGGCCAGGTGGAGTGCGGCGCGTTCCGATCAACGCGCGGGAATATGCTGGCGCACAATATGATTGGCGGCCCTGAGCGTCACAGTGACGTATTGACCATGTGCGGGCGCAACGGCTACGTGCCGAAACCGTCTGCGTTCCACCGTGTTTCGTGCACGGCGGGGCGCGCCAGCTTCGACCGGCACTCCTGAAGGGGGCACCGGGGTCCGCGGTGGGTGCGACGGGACACGCGCCGATTCCCACAGCCATCGTTGCGTCACGTGACGAAAGACCGGTTTCACGGGTGCCGATAGACGTCGGCTCGATGGTCGACGCGATGGACCCAGATCGTCTGCGCCTCGTCGTCGATGCGGTAGAGGAGCCGGTAGGGTCCGCGGCGAGCGCTGTGGTAGCCGGCGAGCTCGCGCCCGAGTGGCTTACCCACGCGCCGGGGTTCGCGCGCCAGGTCGCCGAAGGCGAATTCGATGACCGCTGCCAGGATCCGCGGTGGCAATTTGTCGAGGTCACGCTTACCCGTGGCCGTGAATCGAGTCGTGTAGCCGGTGGGGGAGTTGGCCACCTCAGCGTGGCCGCCGAGGGACTTGGTACTCGGCTCGGATCTCGTCTTCACCATAAGTTCGGCCGGCGACGACATCGGCCTCGGACTGTCGCATCGACTCCGCCAGGCCCGGCTGAGATAGCCAGTGCAAGGTCTCCTGAATGGATTCCCATTCGTCAACACCGATCAGCACCGCGGCCGGCGCACCGTTCTTGGTGATCGTGATCTGGTCGCGAGTCTCACGCACCGCGTCGACGTACTCGTTGATCTTGGCCTTGACGTCAGTGACCGATATGATTCGCATGACCCCATCGTACCTTATTCAGGTCTGCAGGCGACCTAGATTAGGTGCCGATAATAGTGATTATGTCAAGTACCACTTGGCGGTAGTGCGCAGCATTGCTTGACATTACCCTAGTGTGGCACGACACTAAGCACATGACAACCCCCCGGCTCGTCGCGCTCATCGACACGTACAAGGACGCGCACGGGGTGAGCGACGCCGAACTCGCCCGGCGCATCGGCATGTCGCGCGAAAACCTACGACTATGGCGCACAACAGGTTTGCGGGCGCTGCCGTCTCGGCCGAACCTGGAAGCCCTCGCGTCGACGGTCGCCGTCCCGTACCGGACGGTGCTCGATGCGGCGCTGCACGACATCGGTTACCTCACCCCAGCGGTCGGACCAGAGCCGCGTGCCTACCGTGATGTGCTCGCCGATGCGGTCGCGGTGCTCACCGAGGCCACCCGCCTGACCACCCAGCGGGTTCGACGAACCCCGGATGGCGGGTGGGAGCCCGACCCGGAGGCGCCGCCGGATCGGATCGACTGGGCCGAGTTCGTCACCGAAGCCCTGGCCGGGGCAACCGCCAACGCCGGCGGCATCGACACCGTCCTGGCCGGGCGGCCCGGCTCCTGGGAAGCCGCCCACATCAGGGACACCCTGACGTCGACCGTCGGCCATGACGAAGCCGACCTGATGCGCCACCGCACCGAGCCCGTCAAGATCGTCCTCAAACCAGAACAGATCCTGTATGACGTAGGCGATTTGGAACACATGGGCGGCTATGACGACGCCGAACAAGAACTGCTCCGCCGCGAGGACGAGATCGCGCCGCCAGTGCCGATCAAGCCCGGAGAGTTGGACTGGGTCAACGACCCTGCCCAAGTCGCCCAGTTGGAGGCCGCCCTACGGGCCGAAGCCGAGAACCCGACGCCCCTCACCCCCGAGCAACAGGCAATCGACGACGCCCTGGCCGCTGTTCAGGCACTCAGGGACCGCCTCGAAGCCCAACAACGGGCAGAGCTGGCCGCCTACGGCAGCGCGCTGGCCGACACGGTCACCGAGCGTCTGGCCGCCCTGAACCTGCCTGTCCCCGTGTCGGTTACGGTCGATCTCGACGCCAAGCTCGACGCCTACAACGGCGGCGGCACCCCGCTTGTCGGAGAGGTAACTGGCGCCATCGACGTGGCGATTGCCGACGCCATCATGGCCACGCCCACGCCCAGCTCCTTACCCGGCACACCCCTTCAGCGGGCCGAAGCTGAACTCCCCCGCGAGCAGAACGGATCACGCGCCGATGACTAACCGCCCACCCGCCGAACCTGGCAATGCCGGCGGCAATCGCGGCTACCCAGTACCGCGTTGGCTCCACGAGCGTGCGACCGGCTTGGTAGCACGAGTGCGCGAGCGAGGCATGACACTCACCGTAGATGCCGCCGAAACCTTTCTCGCCGAACGGCACTACACCGTCGCCAAGCAGCTCGGCATCACCGAGCACACCGCCCGACCACACCTTGACGAGGAGGCCCTCGACGCGCTCGCCGACCGCCTGGTGGCGACGTTCGGGATCGAGGAGCCCGGCGCCGACCTATTCACCCTCCCACGCAGCGCGGGCATCGGTGTCGCAAGCTTCGGCCGGCTCATCGCGGGACTCGCCGAGACCTTACAGTTCTACGAAAGCTATCCGGCCCTCGACGACGCGGATCGTCGCGCCCGCACTCACGACACCGCGCAGCTGCTCTCCTTGGCCGGCCTGATCCAGTCTGAGCACGCTAACGGCGCCATAGCGGCTCCCCCAGCACTGTTCTCGCGGATCGCCCGCACCCTGACGACCGTCGCCGACCTCACCAACAACACTGCCCTGGCCGATGCGTTACGCCGCGACGCGATGTGCGCCACATTCGCCGCCATCACGCACAACGCCTGAGTCCACGATGACAATCGACGACATCGCCGCGCATAGGCGGCAGGACGGCGCCACTCCCCCGCCGGCTCCGCGCGAGAGCCGCATCGACGAAGCAAGAACCTCGGCCCGTCGGCGAGATCCGAGATCGGTTCCTGCACATCGCATCTAGATCGGGAGGTTGCAATGGGATGGGATTCGATTCCTCGGACTGAGAGCGGGGCTCGGCCGCGAATCTCGATCGGTGCGGCGCTTCAACAGGAGTATCCGAACGCGGTCGCGATCGACGCCAGTGTGGCGAAGGGACGCGCCTACCTCGCGCTCCGATGCGACGACGGCGAGATCAGGCCGATGTATCTCCTCCTTGACCGGGAAGGGTTTGCGCATGGGGTAGGTCTGGCTAACGACCCTGTCATGGCGAAGGAGCTCCCCCTCGAAGAGTCACCCCTGCGCTGGCCGATTAAGGTCGCCCGGGCGCTCACAACATGGGACTGGCCGACAGGAGATTCACGGTGACAGACTCCAACAGACTGGACGAGGACGTGCGCGCCGAGGCTCGCCTAGTATGCGGCCGAACATGGTGCCACGTCCGTGGCGTTGCCGCTCAAGGAATCCGAAGTCCACTTAAGGCTACGACGGAGGGCGCCGGGCAACGGTCCAGCTGTATGCCGGATCCTCGACGAGATCGACACCCTCCGTTGAAGGTACCGACATGAACGTTCTGAGCAGGCTATCCAGGACAGCAGTTGTCGTGTTGGCGCTTGCCGGCTGTGGTTCCGCAGCCGCTGATGTGGCCGCGGGACCGGGTCCGACCAACTACACGGTTCAACCGCAGCCTGCGCCGGGCAGCTGTCATTACCGCACCGCCGCAGACGGTCAGAACCTGCCCGACCCGAACTGCACACCGGGGGCGGTGAATCCGAAGGTCACCCCGGACACACTTGAAGCAACGATCTGTCGGACCGGTTACACGAAATCGCTTCGCCCGCCCAAGGAGATCACCGAGGCCGAGAAGAAGGCGAACGCGGCGGCATACGGCTACACCGGCCCACTGTCGGGGGCCGAGTACGACCACCTCTTATCCGGCGATCTGACGGTGGAAGCCCGTGTTTGTGCGGGTGAGTACATAGGCGGTATGCCGCTGATGATAGCGAGCGTGTGATGGCGCGGGTGATCGTGTTCGTGAGCGCTACGGCGCTATCGATCTTGGTATCTGGATGTCTTGGACCAGGCACTGCATCGTCGGATGGTGTTAGCCGCTCCGGCGCGGTTCCGCTCGATGGTCCAATCACCACGGCGCCGGCGGGAAGTTGCCACTATAACGGCGGGTTGCCTGATCCGGTGTGCACCCCGGGAGACCGTGATAGCCGGGTGACGCAAGAAAACATTGCGTCGACTATCTGTGCACCCGGTTGGAGCAAACAGGTCCGACCGCCAGCAAGCGTGACGGAGCCGATCAAGAAGGAGCGGATGCGCGCCTACGGCGTGTCAGCATCAGCGAAATCCGTTGAGCTGGACCATGAAATTCCCATCGGCATAGGTGGAGCGACGTCGACGGCGAATCTGTGGCCTCAGCCGTGGGACGGTGATGCTGGAGCGCACAAGAAAGATGAGCTTGAGGGAATCTTGCATGACTTGGTGTGCGGTGGTGAGCTGCCGCTCGCGCAAGCGCAAGCCGAGATCGCGTCCGACTGGCTGGCTGCGTATCGGAAGTATGTCGGCTAATTGTCGCGAGTCGTGTCTCGGTAATGGGAGCTTGCGAGGAATGACCGTCCCGCTTCAGGCGCTCGTCAACAATGCCCTCGAACCCGCTTGCCGCTCGGACTGAAGCATCCCGGGTTCGATGCACGCCTCATTCCGTGCGACAACCGGCTTGCTTCCCGATCTGGTCCTGAGCGTAGCAACGTTTAGATTCGGTTCATCCAAGGTATGTCGGGAGCGCTCGGCGCGGTCAGTGGACCGCGGTAATGGCGCCGAGACGGTTGCCCCGTAAGGGGATCCGCATCTGCATGTCCGCTGGGTGATTAGCATCTCGGCTGGCTGGCCGCTCGCCTGGCCGACCTCGACGCTGGCGGCATCGAAACGCTCGTCGCCGTAACCGACCGGTTGCGCGCTTGGGGGTTGGTGGTGTCGGCGCCAGCGGCCCGCCGCGATCGGGTGCCGCCCGGTCAGCCGGATTAATCCCGACGGGTTTAGCAGACTAGCGGTGAGCGGCGGCCTCGGCCGTGTCGAGGCCGGTCGAGGCGTGTCGAAGCGGCGACAATTGCGGCGCTGCTTGGCGCTGCCCCGAACGCGCTCGCTGACTCTTCTGTGCGGACCCAGTCCGGCAACACACGTTGTGAAGTGGGTTCGGGCAGTCGCGGACCGCGGCGGACGCCAGCAAACGCTCCGAATCAACTTCCCAAACTGAATACGCGGTTGGACATCCCGTCACTGTCCCTGAGTGAAAACAGCACCCTACCTGCGCGTATGTCGCTGTGATACTGGCCGTTTCGGGGTCCATGCAACCAACCATGCAACGACGGCGGGTATCGACGGCCCGAAAGCGCCTCACTTGTCACTCTGATAACAGGTTGGCGGAGCGGTAAGACGGGCAGGCCGCCAGCCAATCTCGGCTACATTTCGGGCGCTCTCAAGCACGCCTTCGACTGCGCCTACTACCAGCTGCTCGATTCGACGCGCGGGCGGCCGTTCGGGCTGTACCTCCACGGCAATAAAGGCACGGAGGGAGCCGAGCGAGCTATCACGGCCATCACAACAGGGCTGGGCTGGGTGCAGGCCGCCGAGAAACACTGGTGGGCGCGGACGGTATCGAACCGCCGACCGCTGGTGTGTAAAGGGACAGGACAGTGTGAACTGCCGTTCCGGTGTGTCCAATAAGTGCAGGTCAGCGCGTTCCGACTGTCCGGTCTGTGTCGTCTTGTCCAGCCTGTTCGTGCCTGTCTTGGGACACTCTTGGGACACTGCGCCTGGGTTGAATGAGCTATTTCGCCCGCAAAAGTGGAGTACGGGCACTAACTAGTCGATGTGGTGTTGCGGGGCACCGAACGGGATCGCTGGCCAAGGCTGACTGGTGTCCACGATCTCGCAGTTGGTCATCGGCGGGAAGTACGAGGGCCAGTGGCCACCGGAGTAGTGGCCAGGGTTGGACCAGCAGCGTTGGAATGTTCCATCGGGGCGGATCGGGCCGTCGCACAGCACCGACCCCATCTGGGTGATGCAGCCCGGCATCGGGTCGCCGGGGTAGGCGGCGGCGACGGGGGCGGTCAGTAAGGCGGCGGCGATGGCAACCAACAGGGCCACCTTGATTTCCGTGGTCATTTCTCACCTCCTTCCGTGATCACCTCAAACGGGTCGTGAGGCAGCAGAATCAACCGGGAGCCGTTATCCCAATGGACGCCGATCTTGCTCCGTCAGTTCATCGACCCACTGGCCGATCCAGTCGACGGTGCCCTCGGTGCCGACCGGCAGTGGGTGCGGGTCGTCCATGACACCCGTGATCCGCACCCGGTCACCGAGGTTCGGCTTAGTGGTCATTCGGCACCCCCGGGCAGACGTCGCGCTCTGCAATCGAGACGAAGACATGGGCCAAAGACGGGGACAGCCCGGTGCCCGCTGCCGTGTCCGCGTCGAGGCGCGCCACCGACTCGGTCGGGGCCAGGGCGCAGACCTTCAGAGCGTCTTTCCATATCCCGTCCGGGTCGCCGTTGGTGGAATACACCCCGCTGGCAGCCACATCTGCATACAATTTCTGCCGCGGTGTCGGCGGTGCCACGGTGACCGTCGGCGGTGCCACGGTGACAGTCGGTGGGAGCGGGGCAGCGGTCGGCGGGGTCGGCTCGATAGCGTGGTGGTGTTGGGTGCGGTGGCGGCTGACCGCATCCCAGCCTTCTACGCCGACCACGGATGCGGCGATGACCCCGACGGCCAACATGACCGTGGCCAACGCCCAGATCCACGGGTTGCGCTCGGGTTCAAGCACTTGCGGTAATTCGGTGCTATCCAACACCTCGTCGCCGTCGTCTTGTACGACGTCCGACCACGCCAAATCGTGCCGGGTCGGCGACTCATCCGGCTGGCAGGCAGTCTCAGCCTGGTCGTCAGGCCGAGTCATGTTCCGTCCGGGCGGATCGGGCCGTCGCACAGCACCGACCCCATCTGGGTGATGCAGCCCGGCATCGGGTCGCCGGGGTAGGCGGCGGCGACGGGGGCGATGGACAGCGCGTAGACCGTGGTCACCGCTGCCAGCGCCGTCACACAGCGAAGGGTGATCGTCATGGTGCCGTCCTTTCGCAACACCCGACCGCCGCCAGATAGGACATCACTGTCCTCCAACCCGGGCATCATCACGACCCTTCGGGGAAGCAAAAGTATCGCGCTACCCCATCGCGTTCACTAGGGCATTTCGCCCTCTACCTCCCCGGCTAACCGGGCGGCACCCGATTGCGGTAGCGGGGACACCGGACTGGTGTGCGGGCTGATCGGTGCCGCCGAATACCCCGATGCATTACGGAACCGCTCTACTGCAGCGCCCAACGCAGGGGACCGCCTCCGCCTGGGTAGTCCCACCGGATGGCGACTATCCGCACACCCTCAGGCAAGGCGAAACTGACATACCCTCGCGCGCATTCTCCTGGCGCCAGGTCGCCGCCGTCGATCTGGGGCTTAAATGGCTGAGGACTCGAGTCATACTCCCTGTACTCACGGTTTTCGGCATCTATAAGGGAGAAGCCGTACCCCGTCTTGGTCAGCGTCGATCGGGGCCCAGCGCAGAGTTCGGCGTCAAGCAGCGCCCACGGCCTCGGACCTTCGTGGAAGACGAAGTCAGGTTGTCGGGCCGTCGGGTTCTCGAAAGTGATCGGTGTTGCTTTCACCCCCAGGCTAGTGACCTGCGGTTGTCCTAACACTCCTTGCGACGCCGGATTCACCGTCGTGGTCGGGAAGTAGTACGGCGAATAGCCAGGCGTCGGCGTCGCTGCCGCTTGGCGTCCGCCGGATTCGTCGCCAGTTGCGGCGAGGACGATCACCGCGACGGTTAACGTCACGATGGCTACCGCGGCGCCCGCGAGGAGACGACGCAGCACAATCGGTCGGTCCCACCATTGCGGCGGGGGCGCTTTCGGCGCTGGCGTTTTAGATACCGGCTTCTTCGCCGCTGGCTTTTTGGGCGCTGGCGTTGGTGAGTCGTTCGTCAATCCGGGTCCCCTTGACGGTCGAAATGCTGAAGGCATCCTGCGCCCTCAGAGATTCTCGCCCACAGTGCAGCAACTTCTATATGGCAAGCGAAGAAATCAGTGATGGAGGGGTTTGCAAGGGCCTCGGTGAGCCGCCAGCGCCGCGGCCTGCCAGGACCGCCGATAGTCGAGGTCGTCGCCGGTAGTGTCACGCCACCGCCGCGCGCTGCGCCGCGATCTGCCCGGCGGTGTAGCGCGGCGAGTCCACCCCGGCCACCCAGTGCACCGGGTCGGTTTCACGCCAATAAGGCCCCAGCGCCATTGGCGCGGGCCAGTCCTCTGTCCACGCGGCCCCGCAGCAGGCGCAGAGGTAATGAGCTGTCGCGTCGGGGCCGCCGTCCCAGCAGACCTCGTCGGCGTCGGTGAGCACGTCAAGACGATCGGTGACCTCCGCCAGGCCGCGCGGGCAGCTAGACGGCACCCAAAAACCCTGGACCAGCCGCTCGCGGCAATGTTCCCGGGCGTGCTGCCTCGTCACCGCGGCGCGGCCCGCACCGGGCGAGGTATTGTCCGTAATGGTCATGGCTGGTGACCTTTTTGTTAGGTTGCTCCCGCCGGGTGGTTCCAGGCCCGGCGGGAGCATTTTTTTCTTTTGTATGTATCAGGCCAATTCGGGTGTGCGGCTGCGGTTCTCACGGCGGCGCCACTCCCAACCGGGTCAGCTCGGCGAGGGCCTCGTCGGCCGGTGTCACTGTCACCACCGGTGCCGCCACAGCCGGCTGCCGGTGCCGGCGTGTCATCGCCTCGATACGGCGTGAGCACGTCAGCGCCGCGGAGTCGATGCGGGTCAGCCAGTCGGCCAGCTTCTCGGAGACAGGTTCGCCGTCGATGCGCGCCGCGCCGGCCGGCAACTGCCACAGCGCCGTGACATACGGTGCCGCGAGTTCGGCAAGCAGCCCCGCCCAGGTGCCTTGCGCCAGCGCCGCGGCCGTGATGACGGGCCGCGCCGGGGCCGGCGCCGCCAGATCCAATACCAACTTCCGGGCGGTGCCGCGCGCATCGATGGGCACATGTGCGGTCCGCCGCTGCGCATCGAAACGGGTCGTGATGTTCGCGAGCTCGGCGACTGACTGGTAGACGAGCCCGGTATTCGGTCGTCTGACGACTCATTACCCGGCTGGTGCTAATGGTTGCTCTAGCCAATTGATCGCCGCAGATTTCGCGGCTGCACCCGTGAACGGGAAGGCCATCTGTTTGCCTTGGTGGAAGTGCAGCGCGATCACGGCTGCGTCGCCTTCGTAGTGAACCTCGACGCCGTACTCTCCCCGGCTGAACACGTCCTTGTCTTCGTCGGCTGACCTGTCCCAGCCGTGTCCGTCAGCTACCTCGCTGATGTGCTGGCGATCGCCGCCCAGTCGCTCGGTGACGGGTCCGGTCAGGACGTACTCGTTCGGCTCGAAGAACCGGGTTTTCCCGTCGGAGAAGTGGACCGTGGTCGTCTCGGGCATGAGTCCCGTTCCGTCGCCGCGCGGCATCAACGTCGTGCGGGGATCCTTTTCGACAAGATTCCATTCGGAGTCGTCGTCTTCCAACCCCTTCAGCAGGTAGGGCGGCGAAGCCCCATTCTCCAATTCTCTGGCTCGGAATTGCCGTGTCGTCGGAGGCGGTTGGAAGGCCATTATCTGATGTTGTCTCGCCCGAAGCCGCGAGCCGGGTTCTTACGTTTCGGCCTGCCAGCCCGCGGAGGGACTGACGCGCGAGGCATCTCCGGTTTGTCGCCCTCGTGGGGGACGACCGTGGTCCCTTTCGGCCACTCCTTCCCCTTCGACACCACGGTCCCGTCGGCGCGCACCTCAGGTTCCTCGGTCACGTTCTCGCTCTTAGTGCCGTGAAGCAACGTCCAGTAAGGCATCGTCGCGGCCTACTGGGCGTGGTGGCGTCCGCCACCGTCGTCGGGGTCGTCCACCCATTCCGCCGGTGTGGGGAACTCGACCGCCCACTGCTTGAGATAGGCGGCGATCGCGGGTACGTCGAGTTGCCCTTCGGCGACGTCGACTACGAGGCCGACGACTTGGCCGGGGTCGACCATGTCGGCGATGACGTAGCCGTTGATCTGGTAGAACACCGCGACGGCAGCCCAACTCGATCTTTTGTTGCCATCCACAAAGGGATGGTTGCGCGCCAAGCTGTGCAGCAGGGCTGCCGCTTTCTCGTGCAGCGTGGGGTAAGCGTCTTCGCCGAAGGCGGTCGCCTGGGGCCGCATGACTGCGGCGTCAAGCGCCCCGAAGTCCCGAAGCATGTCGGGACCGACGAAACGCTCGTTGAAGTGCTGCACGTCGTCGGTGGTCAGCCAATTTGTCGTCATGAGGGGCGTTTCCTACTGGTCAGAGGTCTTTCAACTTGTCGAAGGCAACCGAGTGCTGCTGGAGGACTTTGTCGAAGGCAACCCGAACCATGTCGGTGCGGGCGTGGGCCTTCATGTAGTCGATCAAGGCCTGCTTGATCACATCGTTAGCCGAGGTGTTGGTAACGAAGGCGTAGTTCTTCAATGCGTCGGCCAGCTCTGCCGGCAGGCGCACGGTCATTCCTGTGACCTTTGCGTTCGGAGTCGTGTTCCCAGCCATGCCACCATGGTGTCATGGTGCAGGCCTGGTGTCCACCGGCGCGACATGTGACATGAGACGGTTCAGCCCGCCACCGGAGACCGTGGTGGCGGGCTGACTGGGAGAGGACTCAAGGTTCGCACCGGTGCCAGCAGGTGCGCAATTCACCCCTGACCCGGTTGTTCGCTCTGTAGATATTGCGCATGGGCTGGGCAACGTAGATCCCAGCACGATGGGCCACGCCGCCATGTCTCCTGCCAGGTCCCGCCGAGGTTGACGTAGTCCACGCGGAAACTGCGCGGGTGCCCGTAGGCGCATGGCGTCGGGTAACCTTCCTCGTCCTGGAACAGGTCCGTCATTGGTCTGATTTTAGTCGGGATTTCCGACCGAACCGATTCTCCGGGCGCGGCTACTTCAGCAGCTTGGCTGCGTCCTGCCCGAGGAGCGGTGGACCGGGCTGCGTGCCGTCCGCCGTCGGCCGGTGCTTCAGCGGCGCTCATGAGGGCAACCTGGGCGTCGATGAGCTCGACCGCAACCGCGGACGCTGTTACTGGCTCCTGGCTGTACTCCGACGCCAAGGCCGACGAGCTGCGCGCCGCCAGCACGGCGCTGTTCGGGCGACCCGGTGTCCCATCGCTGTCCCGCTGACCCGCCTGGGACACTCTTGGGGCGGGCAGGAAACCATCATGAAGATCGCCGCAACTTTGTCATTTCACCAACAGCCCGCATGGGACTTGGACCGGACTACTCTCACGATGCATGAGGACGTTGGTCATCACGGTGTCGCTGCTCTTGGTGTCGATAACAAGTTGCAGCGGCAGCCAAACGGCGCAACCACCGGCTTCTACCGTGACTGTCAGCTCGGCGGCTCCGAGCACGGTGGCGAAAGGGCCGATCACCCTTCCCGACCTCACCAACCAGAACGCCGACATCGCACGCAAAAAGCTCGAAAAGTTGGGCCTCACCGACGTGAAGCTGGCCTCGGCTAACCCCAAGTACACGATGGTGATTATGGCTGAGAACTGGACGGTCGTGAGCATGGAGCCACCGCCCGGCACGGTGGTGCAGTCCGACGACCCCGTTGTACTCAAGGTGACCAAGGAGTAGGCCCGGCGCAACACCGCCCGGCATCGCTGAGGAGTCGTCGTACGTCGGAACGGTTTCTTCGGCAGGATCAGTGCGTCGGCGCCGAGGTTTCTTCGGCATTGTCAGTGCGCCGGCTCAGCGCGGCGGCGGCCCGGTATCGGGCTGATCCGCTGGCGCAGCCGCAGCGCCTCCTCGATCGGCGTGACGCTCGCTTGTCCGGCACGTCGTGGGGTCACACCCGGCCGGTCGTTGATGCGCACGTCTAACGGCGGGGCGATGAAGCTCCACTGGCGGGATGCGGCGTAGGTCAGCACATCGTGGGCGACCACCAGCGCGGCAAGGCTGTCGGGCTGATGGGCGCCAGCTTGCCATTGCACGGCCTGCGATTCCAGGTCGGGCAAGAACCCAGCTATCCGAACGGTCCCTACCTCGAAGCCTTGGAGTAATGCCGCGGAGCGGGCCATAGCGTCACCCCGGCCGCGGCCGCTGCCCTTGGGGGGCCACGCCGTAACGCGAATCGGGTGGTCAATCTTGTAGCGCGCCAACGCTTCTGTAACGACCCGCACGTAAGTCGTACCGGCCGTGTACGACTCAACCGCGATCTCGGAGGCGCCGACATCAATCGCCAACTCGACGGCCGCCCGAGCCCACTGGTCGCTGGTGAGCCTTGCCGACTTATCAGCCACGACGGCCACCACACCATCTCGCGTCATCGACGCGGCCACGATGCCGCAGGCGTCTCCTTCTCCGGAATCGGCAGGGTCAACACCGATGGTGACTGCCGTCGGTGCGCTGGGCGCGCAGGCCAGCCGCCACTGGTCAAGCCATGACCGCTTAACGAGCGCGCCCTGTGGGTCGGCCGGCACGCCCTGGAACATGCCATACCAGACCCGTTCGGAAACCGATGCGCGCAGGTCAGCGAACTGTTCGGGCGTGCGGCCGAGTGCGGAGACCATCGCGGCGCCGGGCGCTCGGCCCAGCGCATCAGGGATGCCAGCTTCGGACACAGCAGGGATATTTACGTAGGTCCACCGCTGCGGCTCCTCGGCCAGCAGCGTGCCGATCAAATCGGCCTCGTGAGTACGGCATCCGATAATGACCACTGATCCGCGAGGGTGCAGGCGTGTCATCAGCGTTGCCTTGAACTCGCGGATCACGTTGCGGCGGTACGCGGCGCTCTCGGCCTCCTGGGCGTTTTTGACGACGTCGTCCAGGAGTAGCAGGTCGGCGCCGAAGCCGACTATCCCCGACAGTATTCCGGCCGCCAGCAGGCCGCCGTTGTGCCCGTCGAGAAGCCAGCGCCCGACTGCCGTCTTGTCCGGGCGCAGCGCGAACCCGAGCTCACCGGCGTGTTCGGCGATCAACGCCCGGGCCGCGTGGCTGTGCTCTTGGGCGAGCGTGTCGGCATAGCTGGCCAGGATGATGCGGGTGTCGGAATTGCGGGACAGCGCCCACAGCGGGCCAATCACGCTGACGAGCTGAGACTTGCCCGTTCTCGGTGGGCAGCTGAGAATGTAGCGCCTATCGGGCTGCGTGACCGCGTCGGCCAGCACGTCCGAAATGAGCGAAATCGTTGGTGTGACAACGTAATTCGGGATTAACCGCTTGGCCAACTGCGCCGGGCTCGCCGGCCGCTGCCTGGCGCGGCGGGTCGCCACCGCGCGGGCCGCGGCTAGAAGTCCCACGGCGCTCATCTAAAGGAACCGCCGCCAGTGGTGTTGAGGATGCGAACTCTGCTGGGGTTGCCGCTGCTGACGTTGCCGGGGTTGCTGGCGGTTCTGGTTCTGCTGCTGGTTCTGCTGCTGCCGGTTCTGCTGGTTTTGATGAGACCGTTGCCCATGCTGGCCGCGAGCACCGCGATCTATCCCCCGCCTGGCAATGTCATGCGGCCGGGCCAGTCCGCCAACACCCGCCAGGTCAAGAATTTCGCGATGGTGGTGCAGGTGGTGAAAACCGAGGTAATGATGCAGGTGGTGGTGATGGAAACCCAGGTGGTGCAAGCCGCTACGGCGGTGCCCTGCGTAATGCCGCCCGGAGCCGCCAGGGCGCACACGTACACCACCAACCTTTGTGCCCCACAGGGTTCTTTCCTTATGCGCCGCGGCGATGCGCACAGCAGTACGGCGGGCATGCTCATGGGTCGACAGATGAGTGTGCTGGCTCAGCGGGTGTACTCTTACCCGCCCGGGCGTGCCCAGGTGCGACCGCCTGCGAGGAACTGCCATGCCTTCAAAGGTACGCAGCGCCCGTGCAGGTAGACGGCCCATGCAACGAACCATGCAACACCGTTCGTTGCATCGCGTTGCATGGCGGTGTATCCAGATGCTCTTAGATGTTGGTCCGCTCCGGATGCGCCACTGCTCAGAGGCACATTCCGGCGTCTCGATGTACCCGGATGTATTGCCGCCGACGGGAGTTCGAGTCCCGTCATCGGCTCCATGGAATCTCCCAGTTCAGAGGCTGTTTTCTGGGCCGTTGTATAGTGCGGGCCGGGCGGAATGTCCGCAAAATGTCCCCCACTTTCTGGTTGTGCTACCGCCGTAGCCGCAAAACGTTGTTTGCTCGCGTGACAGGCATTTGCACGCCCTCTAACTACTCTCCCCGAACATGGGAAAAGACTGGATCTGGCCTATGGCCGAACCGTGTCCGGTTGCAGAGGTCGACCCTGGTTGGCTAACGCAGCCGGTCGCAACTTTGGGAGCAGCGGGCATCGCCGTCATCGCAGCCCTGATCGCCTATCTGGGTGTGCTCAAGTCGACGTCCATGACTCGACGAGAGAACCGACGCGCCGAAAAGGTTGCAGTGCTGTCGGAGGGGATGACGGCGGTGCAGAACTACGCGCGAGCCATCATGCAGATCGCAAGAACCGATGCTGAGCACCGTCCACAATTGATAGCGCTGCTCAGCTCGGATCGCATAAACGACATCAATGAAGCCGCAGCCCTGACCCTCGGGAAGCTATCACTCTTCGATTTTCGCGACGCGACCAAGAAAACGACCGCGTTAGTGGCCGTACTCGTATTCGTGTGGGACGCCGTGCGAGCCGATCCAAGCATTCCGCTCGACGCTGACCACATCGAGCCGTACTACAAGGAGGCGACCGAAGCGCTTCGCGAGGCTTTCGCCAGGCTCAAGTAGCGGCCTCACCCGTGGCTCATCTAGCGCCGCCGCATCTGGGGTTGCTACGGCGACCCCTACCATTGTGGTGGTGAGTGGTCAGGTGTGGCGGGCTGCTTCTTGGACGAGTTGCACGCGTGAGGACATCCTTCCAGGGACCGTAGTCCCGCTATCTCGGATGTCCACCGTTCCTGGGGAACCTCACCTCCTCCTGGCGAGAACGGTAAGCGCGACCACCGACAAGGCGGCTCTACCGCAGAGTGCGTGGGCAACGTGAGCGTCATCAACGGCGAACGCCTGATAGTTAGCTACCACTCGCTCGATTTGGCGGAAATTGGTCACACGAGCGTCATCAGCGGCATCAGATTAGACCGCCGGATACCACCTCGTGCCACTCGAGCTGGGCGGCGATCCGAACGACCCACGCAATCTATGGGTACAGCCAGGGCCCTCCCCCAATCCGAAAGACGACGTCGAACTGCAACTGCGCGATCTGGTGTGTCGGGGATCGGTGCCGATCACCGTCGCCCAACAGGCCATCGCGACTGACTGGACCACCGCGGTAAATGTCGTCAGCGGTAACTGATCCCGGCGACGAGTGGGTGTGTAATCACGGCTAAGTGATTGTCCCGCACCGTGTTACGGATTTGAGGGATAATCGTCATTATCCATGAATATAGGCGCCAGACTCAGTCATTTGCGACGCCAACGCGGCGGAGCTGCCCTTACTCATCCATTAACGGGATCGTGGATCCACTGCATCACTTGTTCTGCGCGGTCGGTGCCAAGAACGCTTGGCAACGAGTCTTCAGCCGTTCGCATTGACTCGACCGAGTCGATTCCTCCAGCAAGCAGTTCGAGGTATTCCACTCGCGACAGCCGGGCACCTAGTACCGATGCAAGAGGGCCCATGCGGCTTGGCAGCCCGATCTCCAGCCGGACGCCGAGGCTCGACAGGGCCGTGTCGTCGGGTAGCTGGTACCCCCGGACTCGGCAGACTGTGGCGACGGCATCGATAACATCGCGAGTACGTGCGGCAACGGAGCGAATTGGCCCTGCTGCGGCGGCGTTTCGCATATGCTGCATCAACTCGGCCTCGATGTTGGCTATCGGTGAGTCACTTGCGAAGCGCAGCACGGCCGCAGCCTTCTTCGCTCGCGCGAGCGGGTCGCCTCCTCCGACATGGAAGCCACGCAGGAGCTGGCCAGTGACGCCAAGAGCCGATATCGTTGGAAACCAACGGAACTGTTCTTGGCGGGATCGGCCAGCGACGGGCAGATAAGTTGTGTCAAGTTCGACGGTGACCTGAGCCAGCGCGATAAGATCAGCTTCCGCTAGCACCGATCCCGTGGGCACGAACCGCAGAAGCGACGATACCTGTGTCACTGACCGTACTTCGATGCCGGACTCACCGGCGTACCGACCGAGTTCTGTGACCGAAACCTGCCCGTCGGGTTCGATGTCGACAAGTTCTGCGCGGCTGAGCGATTCGAGATCACGGTCGAGCGCATCCTCGTCCCAGCCTGGACCGCCTCGGTCTACCTGTTGCCAGATCGCGAAGCTATTCTCTAGTAACGTCAGCAATTCCTGACGCAGCACGGATCCGCCCAGCGTGACCAGGCTTCGCAGAATCAAGGTTTGCGGATCAGTGCTCGCACTCAGAAAGTGCGACCGGATTGACTCAGGGTGGCCCTGAATGTAGTGGAGCCAAGCCTGCGATGGCGGCGGATCGCCAGTTGCGACGATGTAGGACTGGCCCTCATCTGCGAAGCCAACTCTGCCGGCGCGCCCAGCCATGTTCTTGTACTCGGCGACAGAGTAGGGACTCGGGCCCGGATGGGTAAGTCCCGCGATGACGACAGCCTCCGCGGGTGTATTTATGCCCATCGCGAGTGTGGTTGTCGCGACAATCACTTTCAGGTCCGACAACGGGTCGCGGAACCGCGTTTCTAGTGCGACGCGCTCATCTGGGCTGAGATCTGCATTATGAAAACCAACGCCTCCCATGAGCGCATCGCGCAGCGAGTGCGAGGCAGTCGACAGATCTCCATCCGGCAGCCGCGACAGGACTGAGTTGGCGGGCGGCAGACCGAGTGAGTGGGCCAGGTATAGGGCAGTACCTACGGTTTCGCCTTTGATAGCTCGGAAGACGATGACCTTCTTACCCTCCCCGGTCAGGCGCTTCACCAGCGGAATGATGATGTGCTTGCTGCCTTCACCACCTACTCCCCAATCGGGCATGATGAAATGCTCTGTCGAGGTTGAACCGTCCGGATTATGGTGTTGAGCCTGTCCTGCTTGGTCAATAACGCTTTCGCGCAACGGAACTGGTCGAATTACGGAACGGAGAAGCTCTGCTCCGAGCCAACGCTCGAGCCCGTTGGTGTCCCCGATTACAGCCGACAGTGCAACAACCTGAGGCGCCCCGCCCCTAGCGTGGCCGGACCGCAACAGAGCCAGCAGGAACTCGAGACTTGGTCCTCTCGATGGCTCAGCGATGTTCTGGGCCTCATCGATGACGACAAGTGTGACACCGCGCATTACCCACGGCGATGCGGTAACGATGCTCAGGAATTTCTCGTACGTAAGGAGAGCGAGATCGAATTGGCCGCCGTAGATCATGCCGACCTGATCGGCGTGCTCCCCGTCGCCCGGACTACTGTTAAATGATCGCCATACAGCTGTTGGAAGTAGTCGAACTTGTCGTTGACGAGGGCCCGCATCGGCAGCAGCATCACAACGCGGGCGCCCTGCTCCGCTTCTCGCACCGCGGCGAGCTCGCCGATCATCGTCTTGCCGGAAGACGTGGGAGCGACGACGAGCAACGATCTGCCGTCAAGCACGCCGAAATCGTTGATAGCACTGAGCTGCAAGTCGTTGAGCATCGCCATCTCCGACGACCAGCGGTCAAGCACCCCCTGACTGAAACCGAACGGCTGCAACGAGTTCCAGTCGCTGGTTGCTGGCTTTCGAACGCGTTCAGGGAAGTGAGCCGCGTACGCGGCGCCAGCAGCCAACCGGGGCAGCGCGGGGGCTCCCTCGATCGCACCATAGACGGTCGGGGTCTGTACCTCACCGAGAAGCTGTGCGGAGTCCAAAACGCGCTGGGTCACGTAATCGATCAACGCCAACAGCGGGATGAACTCGCTGTCTAGGTAGTCACCGTAACCCTGAACCGCATGAATAAGGTGGTAGGAAAGCAAGCCATGGCCGAACTGCTTCGTTTCAAGCGCCGGCTCTGACGCGCTAGAGGCCGTGAGCACTAGGCGCCCGTCGCCCCGGATGAGGCGCTCAATGCTCTGTCGGTCCTCGATCGGGGACCGGACAGCGGTCGGAGCGAACACGCGTGCGCCTCCAATACCGCCCGAGAAGCAGCAGTCGAGGACGACGAACATCTGGCGGCTGGGGATCGCATCGAGGTGAACCGCCAGCTCATCGAGCGAAATGCACGTGCCGGGAATATCGTTGGCATGCGCGTCGATAGGTACAAGATGGTGATCATCAGTTCCATGGCCTGAGAATGTGATGACGACGAAATCGTCTTGACTCGATGTCTTGAGATCTTCGATCGCGTGCAGGATGTTCTCGCGTGTGGCGTCTGCGTCGACCAGCTTTGCGACTGACCCGTTGTCGCTGTTGTCCTCAAAAAGGCTGCCCAGCGCCAGGGCGTCCGCCCTGGCGCACGTGAGACGTGTGATTGGCGCTGGATACCTGTCGATTCCAATGAAGAGGCCGCGAAGCATGGGTTCTTAATCCTTCCCCTTCGCCGTGGTCTGACGGCGGCAGCCGAATCGCCACCACCTGCGATTCGCGATGCGCGAGATCAAGTTTGCACGGGCATGCCGGCTGGTGGTCCCTTTCGGCGGTTGCTCGTCGGGTGCGTCGTGCTCGGATCTGCGGGCGAAGTACTCTGCGTGTGCGCGGCTTTCGCGGGCACGTCCGCGGGCGATCTGTTCAGGTGTCCACGCTTTCGCCCACAAGACCTGGTTCGACCGAATCCAGTAGTGCGCCTTGCAGGGGAAGCCCCAATTGCCCACCGACGGGAACAGCGACAGCGCCTCGCCGTCGAACATTATCTGCCAGTCAGCCGGCGAGATCGGGGTGACCACCTTGTTGCCGCATCCGCATGCACATTTGTGCACCGCGGTGCAGTACGGGATCGACACGTAGAGCACACCGTCGGCGGGACCCGCCCAACCGATGAATTTTCCGGCGGCTGGCAAATGCGCATCGCCCTCGCCAAATTGCTCCTCGCCAGGCCCAATCTTCTGCTCCTCGACGAGCCCACCAACCATCTCGATCTCGAATCCCGCAACTGGCTCGAAGACTATCTCAAGAATTATCCCTTCGGTTACATCCTCATCTCCCACGACCGTTATTTTCTCGATGTCACCATCGACCGCACCGTCGAAATCTGGAACAAGCGCCTCACCATCTACCAGGGCAATTTCACCAGATACCTCAAGCAGAAGGAAGAGCGCCGCGCCCAGCTTGAGGCCGCCTACCGCAACCAGCGCGAACGCATCGAGCACCTGGAGGCGTTCATCGGCCGCTTCCGCTACCAGGCCACCAAGGCCAAGCAGGTGCAGTCGCGCATCAAGGAGCTCGAAAAAATCGAGCGCATCGAGATTCCCGAAGAGGAGCCGGCGATCCACTTCAAGTTTCCCCAGCCGCGCGCCCTCGGGACGCATGGTGGCGGAAGCGGAAGGTCTCGGCAAAAGTTACGGCGCCAAGTGCGTCTTCGCCAACGCCCGCTTCGGCATCGAGCGCGGCGACCGCGTGGCCCTGGTGGGCGTCAACGGCGCGGGCAAATCCACGCTGATCAAGCTGCTCACCGGCGCGGAAGCGCCCACCGCCGGAACCGTGCGTCCCGGCCACAACGTGGTCAGCGAATACTTTGCCCAGGACCAGTACAAGGTGCTCGACCCGGACGCCCGCATCCTCGACGACATCGGCCGCGCCGCCATTCGAGTGCCCCAGGTCGAACTGCGCTCCCTGCTCGGCTGCTTCCTCTTCTCCGGCGACGACGTCTTCAAGCCCCTGGGCGTCCTCTCGGGCGGCGAGCGCAACCGCTACGCCCTGGCCCGGATTCTGGTCTCGCCTTCGAACTTCCTGCTCCTCGACGAGCCCACCAATCACCTCGATATGCGCGCCAAAGACGTGCTCCTCGAAGCCCTCGCCGCCTTTTCCGGAACCGTGATCTTCGTCTCTCACGACCGCTACTTCATCGATCGCCTGGCCACGCGCGTGCTCGAGGTGGAGAACGGCGCCGTCACCATGTACGAGGGCAATTACGAGGACTATCTGCGCCGCAAGCAAACTCCGGCTTCGGCGCAATCCGATGCCGATGACCGTCCCCCTTTGGCGAATCCCAAAGACGCGGCCGGTCCCGCGCTAGCCCCGCGGAACGGCGCACCCACGGCCGCCCGCGATGCAACCGCATCCGCGATCGACCGCGCAAAAGCCCGTCCCCTGCGCCTGAATCCCATCAAGCAGAAGCAGATGGAAGACCGTCGCGCCTTCCTTGAAGAAGAGATTCCGCGCGTCGAAGCCGCCATCGCGCACACTGAGCAGCAGTTGGGCGTCTACGTCTCCACTGCCGAAACCGCGCGCCTGGCCGCGCTTGCCGAGGAGTTGCGCGCCCAGTCATCCGCTCTCACCGCGGAATGGGAAGAGCTCGCGACCCAACTCGAAGCGCAAACCAGCCTGCCGTAGGAAATAACCCGGCGGCTCACCATCGCATCCGGCAAAAAACCGCGGCCTTGCCCGCCGCTGCGTCTGCGACAAGCAAGGCCGCGATCCATCGTTTCATTCCAGCGGCTCGAACCCGCGTTCCTCAGAACATATCCATCGAGTGCAAGGTCACCGTCTGCGCCAGCACCACGGGCGGACCGATCGCCGGATCCATCAGGCCGTTATCGGTCTCAAAGAGCCAGCCGTTCACTGAAACCGCATCTTTGTCTGCAAGGCCGGAAAAGTCATTGGTGCTGAATCCCTGGTAAGTCGTCCCCGTCGTCGTATCCACCGTGATCCCCACCACCGCCGCCGGAGCCCACGGGCCAAAAGCGATGCTCGGGAAACTGGCCAGCGTAAAGCTCGGCGCCGACGAGTCGATCGACGTGACGATTCCGCTCATCTGGCTCGGCTCCAGTTGAATGCTGTTGGTGGTGAAGCTGATGAACGGCGGCGTGCCCCAGCCGCCCACCGTAGCAACGTTTGAAACCTTCGGTCCGGTGAGTGTTCCCGGCTCCACGGCCACCTGAACTTCCTGCCCCCAGGTCAGGTTTTCAATCCCCGTAAAGACCATCCCCGCGGGAATCGTAAACCCATTCGCGTCGACTGAAAACGTCGCGCTCTTGTCGATCGTGACCGTAGCCATTCCGCCCAGCGGCAACGCGCTCGTGTTCATGCGGCTGTCGTGCAAAATCAGCCTCAACTGCGTCGCGCTATACCCGATAATGCTCCCTCCACGGTCTGCTGACTCGCCGCCTGCACATAGGTAACCTGGCCGGCCGTCAGGATTCCGCCCGTCTGCACGCCTGCCACCTGAACCGTGCACCACCTGCCCTTGAGCCACGCAGGAAAACCCGGCCGTCGTGCAGGCGCTGGTCGGGAAATCGTCATACGTGGTCGAGCTTGTCGTCCCGATGGTGAAGGTCTTGCCCCATTCCGTTTGCAGCGTGAACTGGTTTTCAGACGCATTCACCGTTCCCACCGTTCCGCTCACGAAACCGAACTGCGGCGGTCTGTGGCGGGACTACCGGGGGCAACTCGCCCACGGTCACGCCATTGGCCACGCCCAGATTCACCGATAGATCGGACTGAATGATCGTGTTCAGGTGGAAATCGATCAGGAACCCCAGCGGCGAGTTCGCTGCAATCGTCACCGGAAATGGAGCCGAGGTCAAGCTCACCGTGGTCGAGCCGTCCACCGTAGGCGTGAATTCGCAAACCGAGCCCACCGCGCACGAACTCGCGATCGATGTGTTGGAAGCGTTGAAAATCACCAGTTGCGGACTGCTGAACGTCAGGCTCAGGCCGCTGTACATCCCCGCCGTCACATTGGCCGTGCTCAAAAATGCTGAAAGGGCCTGAAGCTTGGTGACGTCGATCTGCACCGGAGTGCTGCCCAGAAGAGAAACCGGCGACGACGATGATGAAGAGGACGCCGGGGTGAGCGAGGCATCGGTCAACGTGATCTGAAAGAACAGCACCGAAACCCCCGCCGGCGGGTCGTCGGTCATGCTCAGGGTTACGGGCACGGCGCTCGCGGTGGGGGTCGCGGTTTGACATTGAGTTATTAAATTCGAGCTGCAGCTGGCTAGCAGGACGCAAACCGTCGCCGCCAGGAAGGGGAAAAGCCAGGTCTTTCGCATTTCCGGTCTCCTACCGTGAGGCCACGTGAGGGGACTTGGCATAGAGTCGGGCACCCACTTTTTGGCAAGGGCAACGTGACCCGCTCCTCGCGGCCGCGCCTTCATCGGCTCGCGGCTCCTGCCGGGGGCGGGAAAGGAAGGGCCCTGCAACATCTCCTGGGTCTCTTGCTGTCCGGTCTGTAACCCGTTATACAAAGAAAAGTTGCGCCAGCGGAAGAATTTTACTCCATCCGCCCCGCCCGCTGCACCCCTTTCGCGGTGAGGTCGGCTCGAGCCACGCCCTCAGGCGCCGGCCTGGCGATGTCTGCGAATGGCCCGTCCGCCGCCTGGAATGACCGCCGGCTCCGGCGCCTTCGGCGCCGGCGCAAAAGCCGGGTCCCAGTAGAGCAGCCGTTGGCAACTGTCGCAGGTCAGCAATTCGCCCTCCCGGAGCTGGTTCCAGGTCTGTGGGCGCAGCCCGATGTGGCAGCCCATGCATTGCTGGCCATCCGCACGCGCAATGCCGGTCCCGCGAGCCGCCGCCAGACGGTCGAAACGGTTCAGCAACTCCCCGTCGATCCGCTGCCGCACCTCTTCGCGCTCCCGGTCCAGAACCGCAAGCTCCGCGGCAATCTCCTGCCTGCGCTGCGCCGCGCGGGCGCGCACCGTTTCCAGCGACCCGGCCAAAAGCTCCACCTGGGCCCTGGCCTCGCCCAGCTCCGCTTCCTGCGCTTCGCTCCGCTCCAGGCTGGCAAACTCCTCGTTCTCCAGCCGCTCGATCTCCGCGCCGGCAAACTGCACCTCGTGCTCGATGGCCTCAGCCTGCGCCGGAGTTTTCACTGCATCGAGCTGCGCGCGAAATCGCTCCGCCTTTTGCCGATGCCCGCCGATCTCCCGCTCCAGCCGCGTGCGCAGCGAGTCCTCCCGGCTCAGCCCCGCGGAAATCTCGGCGGAGCGGCGCTCGGCCGCGCTCAACGCCTCTTCCGCTTGCGCAGTCTCCGCAGGCAGGGCCCGAGCTTCGTGATTGAGCCGGCTGCGGTTCAGTTCCACGTTCTGCAGCTTGACGAGGTTTTCGATCCGCTCTTCCATCCGCTCCCCAAAGTCTACGGCATAGAAGCGCAGTTGGGGAAATCCCCGCAGTTCTTGGAAAGAGGCCGGTTGAGAGTCGGAAGCCGGCGGCTTTGCAGGATTAGACGGCGACACGCCCGTTGGCGGGGATCTTCCTGTGTTTTGTCGTGTAAGCAGTTTCCAATGAGATCGGCGGGTGGCGCCCGTCTTGGGCTGCTGACTTCACATTGACCTACAGCGCCCCTGGTCTCGCTTTTGAAACCTGGGGAAACACGAAGGCTCCCGCCGGAAAAACATGCCTCCCCAAATGTCTTTGCGCGCGTTTTCCCCGCCCTCGGGCCCCGTCACACCCCCACCGGAAACGGCTTCGGGCTCGACTCCTCCGCACCGGCCTCACCCGTGCGCCAGCGCTCGAACCGCCCCTGCAGCAGGCTCATCAACCCCGTGTACCAGTAGCCGACCACGAACAAAATCAGGAACGGCGCCGTGAAATAATTCTGATTCGAAAAGGTATAAAGTATTGCGAGAAAGAAATAGAACCCCAGCAGCAGTTCGATCCAGGGCGTCAGCTTCAGCCGCTTGCGGTACTTGGCCGCCTGCGACTTCTGGCCCTTCTGCGCCACGCGGTACTTCGGCGTGCGCACAAACGCGCTCTTGATGCCGAACAACGCCTCCATCACCGCCTTGCTGTTCGTCACCGTCAGCCCGATGCCCAGCGCCATCAGAAACGGCAGATAGTAGTACGTCTTCTTCCAGGTCTTGGGATAAAGCTCCCGCTCGCTCATCAAATAAAACAGCGCGATCGAAAAACTCGAAGCGGCGAACAGCGGAAAATCGATCAGCAGCATCTGAAACCAGCCCTGGTAGAACCGGCAGATCATGGCCGGCATCAACAGCGCCGACATAATCACCATCAGCGGATAGCTGAGGTTCGCCGTCAGGTGGTAAACCGCCTCCACCTTGTTCCGCCACGGGCTCTTCGACCGGAAAACCTCGGGCAGCACCTTCAGGCTGGTTTGGATAAGCCCCTTCGCCCAGCGCGCCTGCTGGGTTTTGAACGCCGTCATCTCGATCGGCAGCTCCGCCGGACACTCCACCTCGGGCAGATATTTGAATCTCCAGCCGGCCATCTGCGAGCGGTAACTCAAGTCGGTGTCCTCGGTAAGGGTGTCGTGCTGCCACCCGCCCCCGTCGGCGATCGCCTGCCGCCGCCACATCCCCGCCGTGCCGTTGAAGTTGAAATATTTCCCCGTTCGCACCCGCGCCCCGTGTTCGAGCACAAAATGGCCGTCCAGCAGAATCGCCTCAATCTGCGTCAACATGCTGTAATCGCGATTGAGGTGCGTCCACCGCGTCTGCACCATGCCCACGTCCGGCTCCGCAAAATGATGGATGACCTTCATCAGCCAGTCCTCAAGGAGGCACAAAATCGGCGTCGAAAATGGCCACAAACTCGCCTTTGGCCACTTGCAGACCCGCCGCCAACGCCCCAGCCTTAAACCCATGCCGGTTGGCGCGGTGAATGTAGACAATGGGTTCGCCCAGCGCCGCGTAGCGCTCCACCATGGCGGAGGCCACCGCCTGGGTCTCGTCGGTCGAGTCGTCCAGCACCTGGATTTCCAGCTTCTCGCGCGGGTACTCTATCGCGCAAACCGCTTCGATCAGCCGGTCAATCACAAACTGCTCATTGAAGATCGGCAGTTGCACCGTCACCCGGGGCAACTCCTCGAACCGCCGCGGCGGATTGGGATCGTAATTCTTGCGAAACTTGAAATACTGAAAACAAAGCGTGTAGCGATGAATGCCGTAAATCGACAGCAGGATCATCACCGCGAAATAAGGAATCAGCAGCGACGCGTCGAACAGGTTCCACTGATAAAGCCCCCTGAAGGTCTGGTCGGCGTACTGCATCTTCAGGTAGTGGCGGAATCCGTTCGGCGACGCAAACGCCACCAGGGCAGGCGCATGCCATCGCCATCCGCCAAGCCAGCCGGAAGCGGTGTCGAGCGAGGTCACAAACGCGGCGAACAGGGCAGTACCCTCCATTTGCCAACCCAGCCATAGGGCTGCGCGAACAGGCCTTAGCTACGAAAATTGTACGCGATTGCGCGGCAAATACTGCGTCCTTGGCCCGTGAGGATTTTGGTCCATCCCCTCCCGCTTCCTTTCCGGTTGCCTGCATCTATTCCATTGACGTACTGTGATTTCAAAGCCGGAGATCGATGCCTATGTCCACGCTTGCTGATTCCGCGTCCAGCCTTTCCTCCATCGTCGCCGCCCCGGGCGGCAGCTTTTTGTGGGAATCCGCGCGCCCGAGGAGATTTTCACCCCGGAGGATCTGAACGAGGAGCAGCGCCAGATCGCGCCACCGCCGACCGCTTTGCGCGGGAAGAAATTTCCGCCCGCCGCCTCCGCCATTGAGGCAAAACAGCCCGGCGCCATGCCCGCGCTCATGCGCAAAGCCGCCGATCTCGGCTTCATGAGCGTCGAAATTCCCGAGCGAGTTCGGCGGCATGGGCATGGACAAGGTCGACCTCAGTATTGATCGTCGATCATCTCTGCGTGCTGGCCAGTTTCTCCACGTCGATGGGAGCGCACGTTGGCATCGGCACCTTGCCCCTGGTCTGGTTCGGGACCGAGGAACAGAAGCGCCGCTATCTGCCCAAGCTGGCGAGCTGCGAGTGGATCGCGGCCTACGCCCTTTCCGAGGCCAGCTCCGGCTCCGACGCCATGAACATCCGTACCCGCGCCACGCTTTCGCCCGACGGCCGCACTTACATCCTTAACGGCGAAAAACATTGGATCACCAATTGCGCCATCGCCGGCCTCTACACCGTCTTCGCCAAAATCGACGGGGAAAAGTTTTCCGCGTTCCTCATCGAGCGCAATACGCCCGGCCTGACGTCGGCGCCGAGGAACACAAACTCGGCATTCGCGGCTCCTCGACCTGCCCTTTGGTGCTCGCGGACTGCAAAGTGCCGGCGGAGAATCTGCTCGGCGAAGCCCGGCAAGGGCCATCTCATCGCCTTCAACGTCCTCAATATCGGCCGACTCAAGCTGGGGGCGGCCTGCGTGGGCGGGGCCCGCAACGTGCTCGGCCACATGATTCGCTATGCCAAGGAGCGACGCGCCTTCGGCAAACCCATTGCCGAGATGGGACTGATTCAGCGCAAAATCTCCGCCAGCGCCGCACGGCTCTATGCCGCCGAAAGCATGGCCTATCGCACCGCGGGCATGATTGACGCCAAGCTCGGCGTGCATGAGCGAAACCGGCAAACGGACGCATCACACCAAGCCGCCCCAAGCGAAGGTCGATATTCCCGCGCGCATCGGCGAATATGCCGTCGAGTGCTCCATTGTCAAGGTGTACGGCTCCGAAATGCTCTCGTTTCTGGCCGATGAGCTGGTCGCCACGATGGGCGGATACGGCTACGTCGAGGAGTATCCGGCGGAGCGCTTTTATCGCGATGCGCGCATTAATCGCATCTTCGAGGGCACCAACGAAATCAACCGCCTCATCATTACCGGCTGGCTCATGAAGCGGGCCGCGGCCGGCAAGCTGCCCCTGCTCCCCGCCATCAAGAGAGTCATGGACGAGGCCACCGCTCTGCCTTCGCTCGACGGCCTCGGCGGGTCTGCCGAGCCGCTGGCCCGTGAGGCGGCAACCCTGGCTGCCGTTCGCAAGATGGCGCTGTTTGCCGCCGGCGTAGCCAGCCAGCGCTATATGAACGAGCTCGAAGATCGGCAGGAGATCGTCGCCGACCTGGCCGACACCATCTGCCACATCTTCGCCCTCGAAGTCGGCCCTGTTGCGTGCGCAAAAACTTGCCCGCGCCGGCCGTAGCTCAGCCGCCACCGCCGCGGCCATGACCGGCCTCCTCGCCGAGGAAGCTATGGCCCAATCCGAGCAGGCGTCCCGGCGCATTCTGGCAGCCTGCGCGGAAGGCGATACGCTGCGCACTCAACTCGCCATTCTGCGCCGCCTGGCCCGCTACACGCCCGCGAATACGACCGAACTCAGCCGCGCCGTAGCCCAGCAGTGCGTTCAAATGGAGAAATATCCTCTTTAGGGGGGAATTCCAGTTGCTGTATCCCGGTCGAGGCTTTGTATCGGGGCACGACTTCAGTCGTGTCGAGAAAACGCCCATAAATGTTCCGGGCTTTGGCCCCTGCCGGGACACACCAACCGTAGAACCGCTTTAAAGAACCGCTTTAACGGCACAAGGGAGCCACGCTCCTCGCCGGCCCGGTCTGCCGCTTCACTGCGCCATCACCGGCAGGTTCAGGCTGGAGGGATGCGCGGCATCGTGATAGACCACGTTGGTCGCCGTCACAAAGTGGGAACCGGACTCCGGGCTCTCTTTGGTGTTCAAATTCCGGTCCCACCGCGGGAAGTTGCTGCTGCTGACGTCCACGCGCAGCCGATGACCGGCGAGAAACACGTTGCTGGTCGCCCACATATCGATGTTGACCTTGTAAATCTGGCCCGGCGTCATAAACGTGGCCTTGGTGTAGTCCTGGTCGCGATAACGCATGCGCAGGATGCCGGTGGCGATGTTATGGTCCGAGCCGTCAGGCGCCACGTCCACCAGCACCGCGGTAAAGTCGGTGTCCGGAGCCGAGGAGGAGACGTAAAGCGTCATCGAAACCGGCCCCGTGACGTCCAGGTTCTCCTGGAGCGCCGGAGTGGTAAACACCAGCACATCGGAACGCTTTTCATCCGGGCGCTGATCCTGGACCCCATTGGGCACATCCTTGCCGTCGCAGCACATGCTGCCGCCCAGCGTCGGCGCCGGGTCGGCGGGATCGTAGACGAATCGATCGGAAGCGGCGTTGGCAGCCGCGTCGTCGGCCTGCGTGCTCAGGCTGCCATTGCCGGAGGCGGTGTTGGCCTTGCCGGCCGAGTGCAGATAGAAGGCCACGGTCCTGGCCTGTGGCGGCGGCCACGTGCTGTCCTGCTTCCACACGTCCGTGCCCATCTCGTAGTAGCGCACGGGCTGCCACGCGCTGACCTCATTGCTTTGGCCGAGGAAGAGGTGCTTGTACCAGTCGAGCATGATTTGAAACGTATTCGCTCTTGCGCTGGGGCCGAAATCGTAGGCCCCCACCTTCGTGCCAGATCCGGAGTGGCCGCCGGGAATGACCAGCAGACGAACATCGTTGCGGGCGTCGGCGGCCCCGCCATGCGCCTTCACACCTTCGTAGTTCTCCAGCGCGCCCTCCAGGAACAGGTCGTACCAGCCGTCGATGATCAACGCCGGCACATGGATGCGGGAATAGTCTTTGGAAATCGACCACTTCTGCCAATAAGCGTCGTCGGTGGGATGCGCCAGCCAGTCTAGATACCAGGGCTCCAGCGCCTTCAGGCCCGCGTTGCCGGCGGTGGCCGGCGTCACCAGGGTGGTGTAGTTGCTGAGGGGCAGCACCTTGATGTAGTTCAAGGGGTCCGTCATGGATTTTTCCCCCGGCCGCGTCAACAGGCCGGTTTTCGGCGAGCGCGTGGATGGGACGTAGCCCAGCGCGCTGAAGTCGAAATACGTTTGTTGCCAAAGCGCATCGCCTGCCGTATGCGACGCCCAGGATTGCGCAAACCACTGCTGGAACGCGCCCCCCTGATAGGCCCAATCTTTGTAATAATCCTGCGCCGTGACTTCGGGGCACAGCCCGGCAAGATGGGGCGGGTCGGATATTGCCGCCAGCCACTGCGTCGCGCCCACATAGGAGCCGCCCCACATGCCCACCTTACCGTCCGACTTGGGCAGCTTGGCGGCCCACTCCACCGTGTCGTAGCCGTCATCGATCTCGTACTTGAACGGTTCCCAGAATCCCGGCGAATGATAGCGGCCGCGCACATCCTCGGTCACCATGATGAAACCCTGCTCGGCGCCTTCGATGCCGTTCTCGATGGTTCCCGGATCTTCCTTGTTGTAGGGCGTGCGGCTCAGCAGCACGGGAAACGGCCCCGGGCCGTCAGGCGTAAACACATCCGCGCGCAATTTCACGCCATCGCGCATGGGCACCGGCATATTCAGCTCCACCTGAATGCCCGGATGATTGCCCGGCTGGTTGGCCGCCGCTGGAATATTGGTGGCCGTTTTCCGCGAGCAAGACATGATGACCATGCTGGCCGTTGCGGCCAATGCCAGCAGAATGCGCCTTTTTTCGATGGATTTCAGCAGCTTCAACGGATCCCCGGATCCCGCCCGTTCTCATCGTAACCATGTGATTCCAAACGAAAATGTCGGACCGGCCAAAATATTGGACCGATCGGCCGTCGCTCACCCGCGCTTCGTTTGCGGCTGGCCTTGTCCTCAAAAAACAAAACCAGTCCACAACCCCACAAGGTATGATGCAGTTTCTCTGCAAACCGCGTGGGCGCCAGGATTCGGCATTCCGGTCGTGTCGGCAGGTGCCCCCGGCCCCCACGACCATCCCCAACCACCATGCGGGCGCCCGGTCCCTCGCCTTTGGGGACCCGGGATGGCGGGTGATCCAGCCCTTGGGAAGTTTGTTCGACCTCCAAGCTTGGGCGCCCCAGGTCCCGATTTTGAGACCCGGGAGACGAGAACTCCGCACTGGATTTGGCGGCCTCCCGCCCCCCTCAGCCAAGCCTCGCCCAACCGAAATCGAGACAAGTTTCCGGAAAGGCCGTTCGCCGCCGGATTCCTCGCGGAGAGCCGACTTGCGAGGACTAATCCTATCCAAACATATTTGAAATTTCCCGATCAGCTTATCGCCAGGGCGATCTTTTGCGTAGGGTAGCCGAGGATAGTGGTGACGCGGCCGGTTTTGCGATCAGTGTAGACGAAGGCGGCGCCGTCGATGCGATATTGGCCCTTCCACTCGATGGCCAAGTTGGTATCAGTCTCGGTCAGAGGGAGGGGTTGGGGATCGCCGTCCCGGGCCAAGCGTGCAGCCAGATGATCGGCTGCGTCGAGCAACCAGGCATCTCCGGTCTCGGTCGAGAACAGCAGGAGTTGACCGATGGCGACGACGCGCCCATCGTGATCGGCGGCCTTGTCCTGGATGTAGCGCACTTCGTCGGCGAGGCGGAAGTCTTTGCCCTCGACGTGCTGTTTTCCCGCTCCGCGCTTGATGGTTCCCCGGCCCATCCTGGTTCTCTCCTCCCGCGAGTATAGTGCAGCACATGGAACGGTTCAGCCGGCTGTTTGGGAATTTTCTGGCATTTGTGTATCACTGTTTCGATCGCATGGTCATTCACGGTTACCTCAGCGGGCTGTCCCGGCCCGAGCAGGTGGTGCATTTTGTCCGTCAGGTTCTGGGCATCCCGGTGGTCAGCAAAGAAGTGCTGAGCCAGCGCACCGACGATTACCGGAACTGGGTCGAGGCCTACGCCCGCAAACAGCGCATTCCCATCGAGTGGGCCGAAAAGGACGTCCGCAAAGAGGATCACGTCCTGCCCGCACTACGCCGCATGGAGAAGCGCGGCGCCTGGGGCGTCTACTTCATCTTTAAGAGCATGGAACAGGGCCGCACCTTCCGCATCAGTGCGCCCAAGTATCCCACCTCCGATCCCAACTACCGCATCCTGGCGCACCAGCGCAGCCGTTTCACGCATTACTACTTCTACATCCGCGACGAGGTGCTGGGGCCGATCGTCGTCCGCGTGGCCTCGTTCTTTCCCTTCCACGCCACCTACTGGCTCAACGGCCACTCCTTCATCGAGCAGGAGCTGAAGCGCGAGAAGGTCACCTTCCGCAAGAACGACAACGCCTTTCTGGAAGTCGCCGATGTCGCCGCCTTACAGGCCGCTGCCGATCGGCTCAGCCCGCAGATTATCCGTAAGCAACTCGACTACTGGACGCTGATCGTGGGGCCGAAGTTCTCCAAAAAAGAACGCGGTCAGATGAACCTGTCGCGGTTCTACGCCATCGCCCAGGTCGAATACTGCCGCAATTTCATCTTCAAACGGCACTTCCCCATCCACAAAATCTTCGAACGCAGTTGCGAGATGGGCCTGTGGCGGCTGACCGCCCACCGCATCAGCGAGATCTTCGGTGTTCGGCTCAACAAGAGGCTGCACGGAAAACTGGCCACCGTCCTCGATCAGATCGAGCACGGCCATCATGTTTTCCGCGCCTACTGGAAACACGCCTTTCTCAAGCAATACGAGAAGTTCTCCCGCTTCCTGCGCAACGAGCTCTGCTCCAACAACCTGCGCGACTTCGGCCTGAAAAAGGGACTGGACCACCTGGATGCCGTACGCCAACGCTTCCAAGCCATCACCGATCGCTTCGCCGGCTTCCAGGCGCAGTGCCTCAATGTTCACGTGGACTTCCCGCTGCTCCAGCGGCTGGCCTTGCCCATCACTCTCGGTGCGGTCCGCTATCCCGGCATCAAGATCCACGACACCCGTATGATCCGTCTGCTCGAGGTCCTCCTCCATGGCGGCAACACCGTCGGTGGAGCGACCGCCCGGCAAATCCACCAGGCTGTCCTGACCACCTTCCGGCTCTCTGCCAACACTTACGGCCTGAACCAACTGCGCTACGACCTGCGCAAACTCAAGGGCCACGCGTTACTGGAACGCGACGGCTCCCGCTACGCTTATCGACTCACCGCCAAAGGCGTGCACGTCGCGTTGCTGTTCCTCTTCTTCCACAAACGCCTTTGCGGGCCGCTGGCAAACAGTCGCTTCCACCACCAACCCGACCCCGCGCACTGCCCCCACAGCAAACTCGAACTCGCATATCACAAAGCCGACAAGGCCATCCAGAACGTCGTTGACTTACTTGCCGCAGCCTGACGTTACCTAACAAAATGTCGAAGTATTCTGATTTACGATTTAACCGCTAAGAATCTAAGTCACCGACCCCATCCCCTTCCGTCGATCGCCATCCTTTCCCGCTTCTCCATTCGAATACCCAGACATCATTCCCCGCGTTGATTGCCAGATAACGTTCATCTGGGCTGAACGCCACCGTGTGGACAGGGACCTGTGCTTCACCGCTCGGAGAGGGCGCCTTGCAATCGTACTCCCATACAATCTGGCCGGTGTGGGATGAATAAATTCGCACTGTGCCTTCGTGGCCCCCCGTTGCCACGAACTGTCCTGTCGGACTAAAAGCCACGGTCCAGACCGAGTACATCTGGAAGAACCTTGATACTACCTTTCCACTCGCCGCTTCAAGGATCAGGCCAGTACCGAAATTATCCAACTGGGCGCGCTCAGATTCACTCTTAATCTGCGGATTATCCTTATAAAATGCAGCAAACATCTGCTTCTGCTCACTGGCTTGAATAAGGTCACCGCCTTTTGTGCCTAACGCAACATAGCGTCCGTTTAAGCTAAATGCTGCAGCCGTGACCGGCCAAAGCTGCACGGATTTAAACAACTCTCGCCCCGTCGCTATTTCAATTACCCTCGTTGACCTGTCTGCACTGCCAACAGCAAGGTATCGCCCATGTGGGCTGAATGTCATCGCCTCAACTTTCTGTTGGGGGGGTAAATTGCAGCAGCTGCTTTGCGCTTGCGGCTTCGAAAACTTGCGAATCCCCGTCGGTCCTAGCAAGTGCCACATACCGATCGTCAGGACTGAGTGACGCCGCAAAAATTCGCCCTTTGCCGACGAGGCTCGGTCCCTCATCGGAATTAATTGCATTAAAGAACCTCAACATCCCGTCCCCCCCCGTAACCAAAAGCTGTCCATTCGGGCTGAACGCGAGTGCATCAACTCCTCCTTGCTGTGTGAGACGCAACACCTCCTTGCCTGTAGATACTTCGAAAAGTGAAGTCGGCCTGCTCCAACTTCCCACCACAATGTATTGGCCATTGGGGCTGAACGCAAGCGCGGACACCGTGCCGCGGTCTGTCAGTTGCAGCAATTGCGTCCCGCTTGCTACATCGAACACTCGGACGATTCCATTCCAACTTCCCGTGGCCAGATTCCGCCCATCAGGACTAAACGCAACAGAATAGACCGGGCCGGAATCGACTAGCCGTCGCAGCACTCTCCCTGTGGTCGCCTCGAAAATTTCAGGCGCATTATGGCTCGAAGTCTCACTGATGAAGACGGGTCTTCCATCTGGGCTGAGTTCGATCGAGCCGATTCTATTGTTAGTTTTTCCGTTAAGCCTGACGATGAAGTCGTTTTCCGCGTTGAAGGTGATCCCAGAAGTGCCTCCTTCGCTGCCAAAGCTTGCCGTCGCGACGTACTTGCCATCCGGACTGAACGCCACTTCGGGAATATCGCCCTTCGCAATTAGTTCGGACACTTCTTTTCCGTTCTTGGAGTCAAATACTCGCGCTGTGCCGTCCATACTACCTGTAGCCACAAGATGTCCATCTGGACTAAACACCACCGAATGCACTCCGCCCAGCCCGGTCAGCCGCGATACTTCTTTACCACTCAAGGCTTCGAAGACGCGCGCTGTGCCGTCCCCGCTCCCAGTGGCCACATAACGCCCGTCCGGGCTGAAAGCCACGGAACTGACTTCGCCTTGTTCGGTTAGCCGCGATACTTCTTTTCCGCTCACTGCCTCAAACACCCGCGCTGTGCCGTCGTTGCTTCCGGTAGCTACATAGCGCCCGTCCGGACTAAATGCCACAGCATTCACTCCGGCGCCAGAAGGGTGCGAAAGCGGAATTCTCGGCGCACTCTGCACGGCGAGACCTAATCCTCCTGGTGCGGCAGGAACTTCGCCTGCGGTAAGCCGCGATACTTTGTGAGGACTCAACGCTTCGAGCACGTACGCTGCGCCGTAGTCGTTCCCTGCGGCCACATACCTTCCGTTTGGACTGAACGCAACCGTAGCGATGGGCGCGCCTAACTTCACCGACCAAAGCCAGTGAGGGAGTAGCCTCGTGGCTACGCGAATCGCGCGGTCATTTTCGGGCATCGGCAACCGCTCCATCGACTCAGCAGCCAGAAGCGCAGCCGGTTCAAGATTGGTGCCCTCGCTCCCCAGAAGTTCGGATTCCGCCGCGAGCTGACGGGACAAGGCAATCGCTGCTTGACGCTGAGCCTCCGCCAAATTTGCTCTCGCGTGGTTCCGCTGAATAACAGCTGTGATCGCGAGGCTTATGATGAGTACGAACAAAGTTGTTGCAATAATTCCGAGTCCAATTGCCCTGGTTCGCGCCCTGTGAGCTTCCTCCACACGCAAGTCCGGCATCATTTCGGATTCAATCTCGTACAGCGCTCCGAGAATCGTGACTAGTTTGTCAGGAAGTGAAATGAGCAGAAAAATACGTCCTAAGAGAGACGCAAATGCCCGCATGTCCAAGATATTGGCTCTTGGGAAACGCTCTTGCAGATCGCCCGGTAATCTGTCAGTGGCTTCACCCTTCGCTCGAACCACCAGAACGTTCCGACCCTGCGGCTGCTTCTCGAAGGACTCAATTTCTCGGGTCACCCAGTTCTGATAGCAATTATCTGACGTGATGCTTCCCTCAAGCGCCTTGGGGGTTGCGATCACCAGCAGATAGCGCGATGCCATTAGCTCCGGTTCGATATTTTCATCCCAGAAATCATTGGTCGCACGCTCCATGACAGTGTCCAGATAGATACGAGGCCTGTTGCGTCCTTCGGCGAATTTGGGTGTCAGCTTGTGGTCCTGGAGTCGTCGACGCAACCACTTAGCGAAGGGGGCAGCATCAGAGCGGCGGTAGCTGATGAACGCGTCGCACCGAAAATCCTGTTCGGTCAGAGTCATGGGTTCCCTCGCGTGATAACAGTATAGGGTCATCCCTCCGTTGCGAAGCTCACATTATTGCCGGCGCAGAGCGACATGCTGGCAGTGAAACGGGATCGGCTTTCAATGCCTGGACTCGGGCACCCGAGAAGGCGAAGATTTTCCAGGACCGCCAGTGCGGTTCTGGAGGATATCGATGCAACGAGGAAGCCTTATCAGGAGTACGCGCAAGCGGGGTCCCGATGTCTGGCAGTTTCGATGGTCAGAGAGAGCAGGCAATGGAAAACGCGTGTATCGAAAGCGCGTGATCGGAACCGTGGACCAGTGTGGCGATGCCTCTGAGGTCCGGAGAACCGCTGCCGCCATAATCGAGGCGCCCAAAGATCGATTCGTGAAGCCAGCAGCGATGACGGTCGAGCAACTCGCCGTGCACTTCAGGCACCATGAATTGGCGCAGGATGACGGCTGGCGCAGTTATTCAACGAGGCGAAACTACGAATTCTATTTGGATAGATGGATCATTCCGCGGTGGGGCAAATGCCAACTCAGTGAGGTGCGTACGGTGGAGGTGGAATCCTGGCTTCGCACTCTGCCGCTAGCAAGAAGCAGTCGCGCCAAAATCCGAAACCTGATGTCGGTATTGTTTAACCACGCGTGGCGGTACGAGTTGTATGACCGCAATCCGATCAAACTCGTTCGCCAGAGCGCCAAGAGGCGGACCGCCCCGAACGTCCTCACAGCCGCGGAAATCAAGGATCTCCTGGCTCATCTCGCGCTTCGAGAGCGAACTCTGGTCCTTTTGGCGGTTTCGACCGGGTTGCGACAGAGCGAGTTGTTTGCTCTCAAATGGGGCGATGTCGATTTTTGCGGAGGAGTTTTGAACGTGACACGCTCCATCGTTTATGGCGTCGTAGGCCGGTGCAAAACAGAGGCGTCCCAGAAGCCTGTACCCCTCCATCCCATCCTGGCGGAAACACTCCTGCAATGGAAGGAGCAGTGCCGATACCGCGAATCCGGCGACTGGGTTTTCGCCAACGAACATCATAGAGGTCGCCATCCGTATTGGAGACAGGCCATCCTGCGCAATGTCGTCCGCCCCATTGCAGAAGAGGCTGGAATCAAGAAACGAATTGGCTGGCACACTTTTCGCCACACGTATTCGACCCTCCTTAGAAGCTTGGGAACAGAATTCAAGGTCATGCAGGAATTGTTACGGCACTCTTCCTTGCGATCGACCATGGACATCTACACTCAGGCCGTTACGCCAGCCAAGCATGCAGCCCAGGCGGCGGTGTTGTCGCTGATCTTTTCTGCCGTATCTGCCCAGCGAGCCACAACGACCCGTGGACCAAGCGCCGACTGATGGAAATATCGAATAAACGCATCGAGGTGAAAGATTTAGGGCGCAAAAAGGGCACCAAGATGTGTCCATTTTGCACCCACGAATGCACGGCGAAGATCGTGCCATCTTCTTGATTCTATTTGGCGTCCCCGACGGGATTTGAACCCGTGTTATCGCCGTGAAAGGGCGGTGTCCTAGGCCGGGCTAGACGACGGGGACGCTCGCGAGGTTGGAAAATATCTCCAGCGGTCAGATACGCCCTTAGGAAGGCTATCAACTCAGTGCACGTGTGTCAAAGACGGCGCCCCGGCTGGGGTGAGCCGGTTTCGGGAATTCGGACAGCGGGATGAGTGGAAGGATTGTTCCTCAGCCAGCCATTAAGATGGCAGAAAAGAGGAGCAACAATGGCACGACGTCCACGGCGGAATCACACAGCGGCTTTCAAGGCGAAGGTGGCTTTGGCCGCCCTGAAGGGGGACAAGACCCTGGCCGAGCTGGCCCAGCAGTTCGATGTCCACCCCAACCAGATCACGGACTGGAAGACACGGCTCGCCGAGGGCGCGGCTGGAGTGTTTGGCGAAGACAAGGCCGAGGAGCAGGCGAAAGTCGATGTGACCCGGATGCAGGCCAAGATCGGCGAGTTGGCGCTGGCCAACGATTTTTTAGAAAGTGCGCTCGTCAAGGCGGGTTTGCTGAGCGCAAAGCGATGATCGATCCCGAGCACGCATTGTCGATTTCCCGACAGGCCGAGGAGTTGGAGATCAGCCGCTCCACGGTCTACTACCAGCCGCGTCCGGTCTCCGACGCCGATCTGTTTCTGATGCGGCGCATCGACGAACTGCACATGAACTATCCGTTCGCTGGCAGCCGTATGTTGCGCGACATGCTCAGCCTGCAAGGTCTTGAGGTAGGCCGCCGCCACGTGCGCAGCCTGATGCGGCGCATGGCGATCGAGACGCTCTATCGCAAACCGAACACATCGAAACCCGCGCCAGGACACAAGATTTATCCCTACCTGCTGCGCGGCCTTGCCATCACTCGGCCCAATCAAGTCTGGTCAACCGATATCACGTATATCCCCATGGCGCGCGGCTTCGTCTATCTGGCTGCGGTGGTCGACTGGTTCAGCCGACGCGTGCTGGCGTGGCGGCTGAGCGTCACTATGGACACATCGTTCTGCATCGAAGCGCTGGAAGAGGCCATCGAGAAACACGGCCGCCCGGAGATCTTCAACACCGATCAAGGCGCGCAGTTCACGAGCGAAGCCTTTACCGGGCGGCTAAAAGAAGAAGGGATTCAAATCAGCATGGATGGCAAGGGCCGCTGGGCCGACAACGTCTTCGTGGAGCGGCTGTGGCGCTCGCTGAAATACGAGCACGTCTACTTGCATGCCTACGAGTCGGTCGGCGAAGCCAGGCGTAAGATCGGAAGTTACTTCGAGTTCTATAACTCCCGACGGCCGCACTCAAGCTTGGAGGCGCACACGCCTGACCAGGTATACTTCAACCGTCCGCCACTAGCACGGGCGGCATAACGCGCCACGCAGCCGGCCGTGGAAATGCCGGTCTGTGGAAAGCGCGGAAAACGATAAAGCCGTTTCCCGCCCTTTCCACAGACCTTGAAAATCGATGAAACTGATTTTCACATTTCCACCGCCGCGATTACGACGAGCTGAATAATCTCCTCGATTACGACGAGCAATTATTCCACTTAAAAACCCGAAAAACCTGTCCGAACAACCGGGACCACCGCTTCATTCGCCGCGAACCCAGAACATGGCCGTAAATGATAGCGACCTTTATCACGCACAAAGTTGGGCGCAAGCCCGCATCACGCGCCTGGCGTATTTGGCCGAGTAGGCGGATTTACGTCCATGTGGATTGGATTTGTAAACACTGGCCGGTCGGGTCGAGCACTGGCGCGGTAGCCGGTGATACTCGCGGAATTCAAACTTCGGCGAGGCCTTCACATGTCGTGTTTCAAAAGGGGTGTCGAAAATCGAACCGCCGCGGCGGCCTTTTGAAACGGCCAAAACCCTGCAATAGCTGCCATTCTCGTTCACAAAGCCCTCGCAAACTGTGCCTTCTATCTCACTGAAAACGAAAGGCAATTTTGGACGAAAAGAGCCGTTTCAAAACCTGTGGGTTCTGAAACAGTGCCCGTAAGAAATCACAAGGCAGCCCTATTCGCTTTAGTTGAGATTCTGGGCTGTAGGAGTCTCCATAAGAAGCAATTCTTCGAAACCAACCGCGCCAACTGTCAGCGGAGGTGTTCGACGTCCGACACGCGGGTTGCTCAGAGTCATTTCATACTCCCTGTCGTTCAGAACGCGAATAACAATAAGCCGGAGCGCCGATTCGTGGGGACAGTTCTGATCGACCGAATTCCCGTGTGTGTGTTGCGAGTTTAGATAACGCGGGACTGGCCTTTCCGATGTTCTGAGGGCGTCGACTTTCAAAGACTCGGTTGCCTTCTCGACTTGGGGGAGCAGTTCGCCACAGTCTCGGTACTATCAAACCAACTATTTACGCAATACCACACCATCATGCCGAAGCTCGACTTGCGGGTATTTAGACGCATGTGAAAGGTTCTGCGAATTGCCGGCGGCGAGGATCGGCCGTAAACGGTCCGGGGAGCTTTCCTTCCGGCGCGTTGAAAAGCCTGCGCGACGGCGCATCGTATCATTGAGTGGAATGAAGCACAGGGAAGAACTCGAGTTTGCGCGCCGTATCGCCAAGGCGGCCGGAGAAAGCGCGATGTCTTTTTGTGCGCAAGCAATCGCGGTCGAAACAAAAACCGATCAATCTCCCGTCACGGCCGTTGATAAAGACAACGAGCGCCTGCTTTGCGAAGCCATTACACGGGAATTTCCGGAAGACGGCATCCTGGGTGAAGAAGGTGCAAGCAAGTCTGGTAAGAGCGGTCGCCGGTGGATTATCGACCCGATTGATAACACGCGCGATTTTATAAGGGGTGGCCCTTTCTGGTGCGTCTTGATCGCGCTTGAAGAGGCGGATGAGTCGATCGTCGGTGTTGCACATTTTCCTCGATTAAATTTGACCTACTACTCAGCCCGCGGCGGCGGTTCCTACTTGAACGAGGAACGGCTGCAGACCTCTGCCATTGCATCGATCGGGAAGAGCGTGTTCTGCCCCAATGGCCTGCATCATCCAACGGCCCGCCCGCACTTAGAGCGCCTGGTTAAACTGATGCAGAGTTGCTGGAGTGTGCGCGTTTACGGTGGCGCATTGGATGCATGTCTGCTCGCGGCCGGCCACGCAGATCTCTGGTTCGAAAGCAAGGTCGCGCCCTGGGACCTCGCCGCCCTGAGGCTGATCGTTGAAGAGGCCCATGGAATCTACTTCGCACTTGATGGTTCGCGGTCCATCTATCAGGGAACGGCAATCGGCTGCGCGCCGGGCATCGCCGCTGAGGTCCGCGAGGCTTTCGGGATCAGCGAGAGTGCAAGCGTGGCCGACCCTGCGCTGTCGTCCTGAGGCGCCGCGACTCCGCATTACATCTCGGTTGCGAGAATCGTGCGCGTTACGTCAAGGTTGAATTCGGGCGATACAGCCTGCGGGCCGGCGCCAAAAAGAAGTACGGGGACAGCTTGTTCGTGCCGCGATCCATGTGAACGCACGTTGACTTCCATCCGGGTTTCCGGCAGAGAGCCAAACACAGTGTCGCGCGCGGCAAGCAGAAATAAATCCCCGATGCGTTCGGCGCGCAGACGGAACGCTACAGCAGCTTCGGCTCGGCTATACATCTCTTCTACGCCTAGTTCCTCGGCCAGCACGCTGCGCGCCGCTTGAAGTTGCGACAGGTTGTGCAGATAGACATAACAGGCGCCCCCCAGATTCTTGTGGTGTACCACATGCTTGTCTCGAATGATGGGCACAGCTTCGCAACTGATGCCGTGCTCTGCCAGTAACCGGGAAATATCGATGGCGCGGGTCTTGGCGTTCATGCCGTGGTCCGCGGTGAGCCCGAGACGCAAACGGGGATGGTCGTCGACGATTTCACCCAAAAGGGCATCCAGGCGGTGGAGGTGGTCGAGCGAGGCATCTTCACCAGGTGCGAACGTGTGCATCATGTAATCGGTGGTTGCAACATATAACCAATCGACATCGGATTGACGGAGAATCTGACGCGCCGCACTAAAGACCCAGTGGTTCACCTCCGCCGTGTAGATTCCTGGGGGTGGCCCGATCTTCTCCACAACTGCCGCGTCGGGCACTTCAGCGGAAAAAGCCGTGTCTGTGCCGCGATTGAGGAGGGTTTTTATTTTGTCTTTGGCGGTGACGAGGGCTCCGCGCAATCCGCGTTGCCTGGCTATTTCAAACAAGGTGGGACGTTCGAGGAATTCGGCGCTTTCTACCAGCATGGATTGTCCTGACCGTGGGTCGTAATTGAAGTTGGACACGATCCCGTGGGCCGCAGGAAACGATGCCGTGACCACGCTGGCATTGTTGACATTGGTTACGCTCGGCAGCACGGCCTTGCCCGTCACATAAACACCTTCCGCTGCCAGACGTCTCAGGTTCGGCATGTCGCTTAGTTCAACGTAGTCCGGACCAAAACCATCCACAAGGATGATCAACACTTTCTCGCGCACCAATGCCATATTCCAAGGCTACACTTGTGCGCTGAAATTCCCTTGTCACCAAATCGTCAATCACTGCCGGCTTTAGATTGAAATCGGATATCCAAATCAGTTGTATCCAGCGTGCATGTCGCCTATGCTGAATCGGCCGTTGGAGAAAGTCATGCCTGTGATCTCGTTGAAAGAGATGTTAGGAGACGCGTTTCGCCTCCGCTACGGAGTCGGAGCGTTCAACATTGTCAACGATCTGACGATGGAGGCCGTGCTGGCAGCAGCCGAGGAAACCCGTTCGCCAGTCATCATCCAGGTCTCTGTAAAGACCGTCAAGCAGATGGGCGCTCGGCTCATTCGCATCATGTTTGAGGAGATGGCGAACCGCGTTTCCATTCCGGCCACGCTGCATCTCGACCACTGCCCCGACCGCAAGGTGATCGAAGACTGCGTTGGCGCGCGCTGGAACTCGGTGCTGTTCGATGCCTCCGGCCTAAGTTACGAGGACAACCTCGCGCAAACCAGCGAAGTCGTAGCCCTGGCGCATCACCATCAGGTCGCCGTTGAAGGCGAGCTGGAAGCCATCAAGGGCGTCGAAGACGGTGTCGGAAGCGAATACGGTGGCGCAGTGGTGTCTCTCGACCGCGCCGTCCGCTTCATGCGCGAAACCGGTATCGACTGCTTCGCGCCCGCCATCGGAACTGCCCACGGCGTGTACAAAGGCGAGCCCAAAATCAACTTCGAACGTGTCGCGGAAATTGTAGCCGCTGAACCTCTCCCGCTCGTGGTGCACGGCGGAACTGGGCTCAGCGACCAAACCATTCAGGAACTGATCGCCCGCGGCGCGGTCAAGGTCAACATTTCAACTCAGCTCAAAATCACCTTCGCCGACAGTTTCCGCAACTACCTGGCTGAGCGGCCAACCGAATACGATCCGCTGAAGCTGCTGGCTGCGGTAAAAAAGAATGTTCAGGCCATGGCCGCCAACTACATGGGCGTTTTCGGCAGCGCGGGGAGGGCCTGATGAGCCGGGCGCTGATCTTCGATTGCGATGGAGTCCTGGCCGACACCGAGCAATTTGGTCACTTGCCTGCCTTCAACCAGATGTGGCGCGAGTTGGGTGTGCCCTGGCAGTGGAGCGTAGAGGAGTATGGGCGCAAACTCAAGATCGGCGGCGGCAAGGAACGCATGGCCAGCCTGTTCAGCGAAAATGCCTTTCTGGCAAAATACCTGGTGCCTCACGATGAACAAGGGCGCGCTGAACTCATCGCGGCATGGCACAAGCGCAAGAGCACCATCTACAAAGATATTGTCAATTCTGGTCGGCTTCCCGCGCGGTCTGGAGTGCGGCGTCTGGCTGAAGCAGCGCTTAAGGACGGATGGACACTGGCTGTCGCCTCAACATCGGCACAGGAGTCAGTGGAGGCCGTGCTGCACCACACCATGGGCCCTGAAACCGCTTCCCGTTTCTCATTGGTGCTGGCCGGCGACGTGGTCAAGGCCAAAAAGCCCGCGCCCGATATTTATCTCCTGGCTGCCGATCGATTGGGCATTACGCCTCGCGACTGTGTCGCCGTCGAGGATTCAAACAATGGAGTGCTTGCGGCCGCAGCTGCGGGCATGCGTTGCGTGGTCACTGTCAGCGGGTACACCCAGGAGGAAGATTTTTCCCGCGCCACAATCGTTTTGACCTGTCTCGGTGATCCCGGCGGCGAACTGTGCCAGGTACTCGCTAACCGTTCTGCGACACATCCTGACCTCTACTTCACGGCTCAGAATCTCAATTCGATTCTTGCTGCGTAGCCGGCTGCTCCGGCAGGCGGCAATGGTGCCGTCTCACAACTGAATTAATAGAAACCCAACGCCCTTATGGCAACCGACCTGACTTCCGGCCAGCGCTTGTGGAGGTGGCGCATCTTCGCCATCACCTGGCTGGCCTATGCCGGTTTCTACCTTTGCCGCAGAAACCTGAGCGTTGCCATGCCGTTGCTGGTTTCTCATCTCAAATATTCAAATTTTCAACTGGCAAACGTGATCTTCGGCTACAGCGTCTGCTATGCGGTAGGGCAGTTCTTCTCTGGCACGCTTGCTGACCGGCTCGGCAGCCGGCTGGTTGTGACTATCGGCTTGGGCGTTGCCGTGCTGGCGAACCTGTTGATTGGCTTCTTTCCTTTTCTAACCGCGCTAGCGGTGTTCTGTTGCCTGAACGGCCTCGGCCAGGCCGCAGGCTGGCCGGGATTAATCAAGAACACAGCACCGTGGTTCCGGCACTCCGAACGCGGGGTTGTCATGGGCTGGTGGACCACGAACTACGTCATCGGCGGGTTCCTCGCCATGCTCTTCGCAGCCTTCGCGGTTACTGAGCGCTATTTCGCCGTGGATTGGGGTTGGCGCCGCGGCTTTTGGTTTCCGGCCCTTCTGCTCTCTGTCGTGGCGTTAGTTTACGCACTGTTCACTCGCAATCGGCCGGAGGACGTGGGCCTTGCTCCTATAGCCGATGAAGAGCCGCTACCTTCGGCTGCCGCTGCTGAGCCCTCAGCCACCGCGGCCAGTGGCCGGCATCCGATGTGGGGTGTCATCTCAGACGTACAGATCTGGGCATTGGCTGCAGGCTGTGCCTTCTCCAAGATCCCCCGCTATTCTCTGCTCTATTGGCTGCCACTTTACATGACTGAACACCTCCATTACAGTCCCGCGCAGGCAGGCTACACCGCATCGCTGTATGAATTTGTCGGCTTTGGGGGCGCATTGATCGCCGGCTACGCCTCGGACAAGCTCTGTCAGTCCCGGCGCCTGCCGGTGGTTTCGATCATGTTCTGGGGCTTGGCTTTGGTCTTTTGTCTACATCCGCTAATGGCCTCGTTGGGCAGCTGGGCTGTTGCCGCGAGCGTTTCTATGCTCGGGATTATGAACTACGGCCCCGATACCTTGCTGCAGGGCGCCGCCTCGCAGGACGCAGGCGCCAAATGGGGCGTCGGTGTTACCACCGGTTTCATCAGTGCAGTCGGTTCCTGCGGTCAGCTCATATCACCCTTCCTGGTCGCCTATATTGCGCAGAGATTTGGATGGGACCATCTTTTCTATTGGTTCGCCGGGATTTCGCTTCTTTCTGGCGGCATCCTTGCGACTCAATGGCGGCGGGAAGTCTCGATTCGTCCTGCCTGAGGCGCGGATTCGCGGTGTTCTCACCTCAGTTATTATCCCGGCGTCAGAAAAGCCGATTTCGCGGTTTTCTTTTGCCTTTTTTTGGACATCGATTAGCGTTGACCGCCTTCACTTGTCACCCTACGCTTGAGAAGAAATCCACACAGGGAAGCGGTTCGGCTTGCGTGTGCAGGAATATACGAAGCGCCTTCCCGTCACCATCGGCATTCAGGCTTCTGAGAGGATCAAAATGACGTCCAAGGACAAATTGCTCTTCACACCGGGTCCGTTTAACACCAGCAGAACCATTAAGCAAGTGATGCTGCGCGACCTCGGCTCGCGCGATTTCGAATTCATCGGCATCATCAAGGACATTCGCCAGCGCCTGCTGGCACTGGCCGGAGTGAGCGATGAGGAATATGCCTGCATTCCGATGCAGGGCAGCGGCACTTACTCCGTGGAAGCCGTCGTCTCCTCAACCGTACCGGCTAACGGCAAAATCCTGGTGATCGTTAACGGCGCGTACGGACGGCGCATTGTGCAGATTGCCTCCGCACTGAAGATTCCCGTTGAAGCGATCACATATCCCGACAATGTCAAGCCGCATCCTGAAAAGGAAGTCGCGGCCAAGCTGAAACAAGATCCTGCCATTACCCACGTCGCCATCATCCATTGCGAGACGACCACGGGACTCATCAACCCCGTGGCGGAAGTGGGAAAGGTAGTGCAGGATTTCGGGCGCAACTATTTTGTCGATGCCATGAGCAGCTTTGGAGCGATTCCCCTGAATGTGAAGGAAGCCGGCATCGATTATATGGTGTCCTCAGCCAACAAGTGCATTGAAGGCGTGCCCGGATTTGGATTTGTCATAGCCCGCAAGAAATCTCTTGAAGCCTCGGCAGGTTCAGCGCGAAGTGTGAGCCTCGACATTCATTCCCAGCTGAAGGGTCTTGAGAAGGATGGGCAGTTCCGATTCACACCGCCTACCCACGTGCTGTGCGCTTTCCGCCAGGGCCTGCTGGAACTGGAGGCCGAGGGTGGCGTGGCAGCTCGAGGAGCGCGCTATCAAAAGAACTACGAGACGCTGATGCATGCCATGCGCGCCATGGGTTTCGTCGAGTACCTGAAGCCGGAAGATCAGAGCTGCATCATTACATCGTTCCGCTATCCGGAGCACCCTAACTTCAAGTTCGAAGAGTTTTACCGCCGCCTGAATGAAAAGGGCTATGTTATCTATCCGGGCAAGGTTGGCGACGCGGATTGCTTCCGTATTGGGACGATTGGGCGAATCTTTTCGAACGACTTAGAGGACCTCACAGCGGCCATCGGACGAGTAATGGCCGAGATGGACGTTCCGACCCTGCAACCGGCGCTCGTGTAAATCGCATTCCAATCGCGACGCAGACGGCCGCATGGAAGGCCGTCTGCGTCGCCAGCTCCAACTAAGAGAGCGTGGGGAACTCCGGGCTTTGTGCCTGCAACTCATGCAGCAACTGCTCTGATGGCTCCCATTCTCCAATCGCCGGGTAGAGAAGCATCGCTTTGCGCGCCAGCAGTGCAGATCCCTCTACCGCAGCCTGAATAGCAGTGTGTTCATAAGCCTTGACGGCGAGAACCAGTCCTCGCACGCTTTCAGGAAGGGCGCCATTTCTTTCGCGAACCATGGCATGGCGCGAGATCGCGCAAGCCGCCTCTACGACGTCTTCCCAATCGACTTCATCCAGGGCGCCGTGATTGCGAATGTTGATGACGACGCGGCTTGCTTCATCGTCTGACAGCGCGTTCATCACGTCGAGGGCAATGCGATGGTACCCCGTTGCCGTGCGGAAGGGATCTTCATCGAGAACGTGATGGGAGTCAAAAGCCGAGCCAGCCGAAGCTTCGAGTTGCATATAGGACCCTGAGCGCCGGTTCAAATACTCCATATATATGGTTAGCGCCTTGTGCGCATTGCCTGCCCCGACTGCGTCGGTCAGGTTCCTGAGTAGTTCATCATTGAGTTTGACGATCTCTTCACCGCGGGTTGTACCGGCACTTTGCTGATTAGCCAGGGCCCTCCGCCGCGCGTAATAAAAGAAAAGATACTCGGTGGGAATCAGTCCGAGAGCACGAATCATGTTGTGATCAAAAAGTCTGGCCTGGTAGAGACTTTTGAGAATCGCATCGTCGTGGAGCACTCTTTCGGTCACGTCCTCACCTTTGAGCAGAATCCGCCTCACCCAGCCCAGATGATTCAGGCCGACATATTCGCAGTGAACGTCGCGGGGTTCGGCCTTCAATGCCTGCGCAATGCGATGAAACATCTCGGTGGGCGTGTCACAGATCCCGATTGCCTTCACCGCGGTGTGATGACTGATCGCCTGGGTAATGAGCCCGGCAGGATTCGTGAAGTTAATCAACCACGCATCGGGGCTGCGCCGCTCTACCTCGCGGGCATAGGCGATGGCCGTAGTCACGGTCTTCAATCCCATGGCGATGCCGGCAGGCCCAGTCGTTTCCTGGCCGGGAAAACCGTTTCGCATGGCGATGCGCTCGTCGATGGCACGGCCTGCGATGCCGCCGACGCGAATGCTTGTTAGTACAAACGCCGCACCTTCAACGGCATCCTCAAGGGCGGTTGCCACGCGCACACGGAGGCGGCCGCCCGCGCTCTCAACCACAGCCCGCCCAAGCTCCGCCATTACCACGACGCGTTGCCCGTCTGGATCGAAAAGAACCAGCTCGTCGACTCCCAGGCGCTCACTCGACTCATTAATTGCAAAGATTACGAGCGGCGTTCGAATCCCTCCGCCGCCGATGATTGCCACTTTACGGTTGGTAAAAATACTCATATCTCTCCTCTGCTTCCCTACGCGCGGGCAAGCCTAGCAAAGCCCCGGCCGACGAGGCCGAGAGCGCACCTAGTAAACATCCACGCCGTAGCATCGTCTCAGGGGACGCCCCGTTGAGCCATGCATCGATGAGACCGGCATTGAAAGCATCGCCGGCGCCCGTTGTGTCCACGACCTCGGCTGCAGGTGGAGCTACACGGCGGCCGGCCCCAAACGTCGCAATAGCACCCTGCGGGCCCAGCTTGATAACCGTGTTGCCAAAGCCCCGCTGCTTCAAAGCTGCTGCCAACGCTTCGGGCTCTGCAGGTTGCCGTTTCATGCGAGCGAGGCGCGCGGCTTCTTTTTCGTTGGGAAGAAAAAGATCTACCTCTCGGCAAGTGTCACGATTTTCTGTCTTGTCGTACCACGCCGGATTCCAGCCGGCATCGATTGACACCGAAGTCCCGGCGTTACGCAGCAATGGCAGGATGCGCACGGCCAGGGCGCGCGGCAACGCGAAAGCAAGATGCACATGTCGCGCACGCGAGAGCCATTCGACCGCCGCATCATCATGCAGCCGTGCGGCGAGCTGTCGATTTGGCCCCGCATAACTGAAAAGGGAACGGTCGTGTGGTGTTGAGACACTCACCGTCGTGCCAGAGTTGCCTTCCGCTCGCAGCAACGCACTGCAATCCGCCTGATAGTTCTCAAACCGAGCGACAATCCAGTCAAATTCTTCGCAACCCACAACACCGAACACGGCAGCGCGGCGTTCCAGTCGCCCCAGTCCGCAGGCGGTAATCGCGGCCCCGCCTCCTAGTTCGCGTTTGTACGACGGCGCAAATACCTCGCTGCCGGGCTCAGGCCAATCCGTAAATCCCGAAAGGATGTGGTCGACATAAATTTCGCCCACCGCAATCACATCCCAAGTCTTGTTCATGCCTTCGCCTTTTCAAAAGGCCATTCTGCGCCTCTGTGAGCCCTCATCAAATATGCCAGCACTCCCGCAAGCATTAAAATCAGGCCTGTCGCGATGTAGCGGGCGCCGCTGGTCACAACGATATAGCTCCATCCACACAGCGCAAGGAGCGCAGGAACCGGAAAGAGGGGCATGCGATAGGAATCGTCACGGAAACTGCTTCTTTTCCGCAGAAGGATCACGGCAATGCACTGCCCCATGAACTGCAGCAGCGTTTGCGAGACGATGAGCGCCGAGATCAAACCCTCGAGGCTGAAAAAGCAGGCCAGGGCCGAGCAGGCGCCGAGCGAAATCACGGAGACATAAGGGAAACCGCCTTTGGGATGAAGCCGCGCGAACACCGAAAAGAATCGGCCCTCGACTGCCGCTGCATAGGGAATGCGCGAGTAACCCAGCAGCACGGCAAACACCGAACCGAAACTCGCTACAAGGACCATTACGGCGATCAACTTGCCGGCCCACGCGCCATAGATAGTGCGCATGAAGTCTGCCACGATGGCTTTCGATACCATGGCTTCGCGCCACGGAATCACTCCGATGATGGCGAGATTCATGGTCAGATAGAGCACCGCAACAATCGCAATCGCAAGCAGGATGGAGCGCGGGATGGTGCGCCTGGGTTCGATCACCTCGGCGCCTATCAGGCATACATCGTAGTAGCCGCCGTAATCATACGCGGCGATCAGCGTGGCAGATCCAAGACCCACCAGATATCCGAAGGAAAAGTGAAAGGCGTTGTGCGGAAAATCGAAGGCAAGTGCCGCGTGAAAGTGCGTGATACCGGCAAAGATAATCCAGAGCATCGACACAAATACTGCCAGCGCGACAGCAATCGAGAGGCGGGCAATCGAGCGAATATTGCGATACACCAGCAGGGTGTTGCATACGCAGACTGCGATGGCCACTGCGATCAACTGCATGCCGTGCAGAGATGGAACCAGAACGCGCATGTAATAGGCAAACCCCACCGCCCCTGAGGCAATGGAGATCGGACCCAGCAATATAGACTGCCAGAGAAAAAGAAAACTGAGAATCCTTCCCCAGCTTTGTGCTCCAAAGCCTCGCAGCAGATAGTGATACGGTCCGCCCTCCAGCGGCATCGCTGAGCCAAGCTCGGCCCAAACCATGCCATCGCAAACCGAGAGGCCCGCTCCCAGAATCCAGCCAAGCATGGCTTGCGGTCCCCCCATCGCAGAGAGCGCCAAAGGAATGGTCAGGAACGGCCCGATCCCGACCATGTTCAGCACGTTGGCGGAGAGTGCGCCCCAAAGGCCAACCGCGCGAATCGGCGCAGGTGCCGGCTCTCGATGGATTTCTACCTGCGAGGTCTGCATTCGCCTCCTGGAGTAATTCCTTGATTGACCCGCGCCTGGCCCGTTGCGCATTGCGTGCACTTGTCCTCAACCACCTCAGAATCGGGACTCAGCCTAAGAAGGCATCTCCAATTTGGCAAATTGAACCGGGTGTCTCCGGCATCGAGAGCGATATCGGAATATGGGGCGCAGTCGAATGCTGAGGTCTCGAGCCAAGTGGGAAGCGAAAGGCGCTTTCTGTCGCGCGGCCACGTTGAGTGGGCGTTGGACGGCCTGCACAACGTGCTCGTTGAAAGAATGTTTATCCTCATCGCTCACTTCGTCCGATATGCTATGAACCGCTGATTGATCGCGCTAGTTACAACCCTGTCGAAATCCTCCAGGGCACACGCATAAGGAGGCGCCGGGCCACTGCATCCAGGAACGAAAACCGGGGCCACAGAAGGCTGCTCGCTTCCTTCCAATAAAGACAGGCTTCTGATCTGATTTAGTGTTTGGCTGATAAAGAAGACCTGTATTCTATCCTTCCCGCTAGCTCGATTGTGGTGCAATTCAAAAACCAGCGCGCTCCCTGGAGGAGTGGCATTGAAGGTCTGGTCCACTACCATCCAATCGAGGCGCAATAGACCACCAAGCCACGCCAGGTTCGAGTCGTGTCCCATGAGTAGAACGAAGCGGTCTTGTGGCGCCCCGAACGGGCGTTGAACTACCCTCTTGGCGGCCCCATCAAGTGTGTCCCGGATGCGAGCTGCCATTTCGGATGCGCCAACTTGTGCAAAGTAAGGTGTTCTCAGTACAAAGTCGTGATAGCGAGTATTCATCTCCATGAACTGATTCAAATCATCACGTGAGACCCGGCCCCAGCCGACGCTGGACATGGGCATGCCTTCGGCATACTCCAGCAGAAAATTCTCGGCAACGTCTGCGCCAAGAGTGACCGCTCCATCTACGTCGACGAGTCCCGGGCCCGCAGGTACGCGCACATGTTCCCGCGATGCCAGCAGATCGGCCCTCTTCTGGTCGCATCTTTCTCCGCCGCACTCGGAGAGAACATGTTGCATCTCGCTCAGTGTTGTGCGAAAGGCGTCAGTAAACCAGTCCGGCCGGCCGTTCATCCTGCCGTCGACTGCCGCCGCCAGCCTCTGACGATCGGCGAGGTCGTTGAGATTCGGCAAGAAAAGTGGATTCTCCTTCCCCTCGTTTTCAGTGAGGAAATCGACCTTGATCTCGCAGTCGGGACGCAGCCCCGTCATGAATGCGTGCGCAGAGGCAATCGTTCTCTGTGTGGTGTTCGCCTCCGCGTAGATACCAGAGCTTTCGCACGGCTTGCGCGGCAGCAGACGAACATATCGCGCACGATAGTAATTGCCCAACAGATGAAGTGCTTCTGCGCCGTGCGGAGTCAAGACACCGGGTTGCACAGGCCAGGACGGCCAGGGTTCAGCGTTGTAGATGCTCGAGCGAATCTCCGACTCGATGGGAGCTCGGACCCCATGTCTGGCAAGCACAATCACCAGGCGAACTTCATCGTCGTCTGCCCAGTTGACGTTCTGGCCTGAGGATGCGCCAATAACGAGCCAGGAGAAAGAGAGGACAAGAGCGCAGAAGCGAAATAGCCGCGCTTTCCGCGCGGATGGACAATTCATAGGTTCAGGCAGTCCTCTCTTTCGTCGCGGCCGCTGCATATTCATTGACGTGCTGTTGCTGTCTTACAAACTGCGGTTGTGGGCACTCCAACCGCAACAAAACCAAGGTTTCAAATAGTCTGAAGCCACCGGAGTTTCATATCCATATTCACTCTTGGGCTTGCGCCAGACACAAATAATAGATAAAGGCACTCGGCAGCTTCCCTTTGCCTATTTACCCAGTTGCAGACTCGAGCTTGGCCGATACGACGGTATCTTGCCAAAATGCGAGTCCGGTTGTCCAACAAGCCGAAAGGCAAAGTGCCCTCCTGCGACGATATCTGCATGGCTGAACCATGAGTTCGGATGTGGTTTGCCGTTGAATTCCACTTCCTGAATGTAAATACTCTCCGTTGTTTCGCGCCGGGACTCGAAAACCAGTTTCTTCCCGTTTGCCAACGCAATTGAAACGCGGTCGAACAACGGCGTTCCAAAGACGTAATTCGCGCTTACCGGATCGACGGAATAAAACCCGATCGCGCTGAGAACGAACCACGCTGACATCTGGCCGCAATCTTCATTGCCGGCGATGCCGTCAGGCGCATTCGAGTACATCGTGGTATTCAAAAAATGCACGCGCTCCTGCGTCTTGGCTGGCTCGCCGGCATAGGAGTAAAGGTAGGCAATGTGGTGGCTCGGCTCATTGCCATGCGCGTATTGGCCGACCATGCCGGCGATGTCAGGCGGCGCATCAGGTGGCAGGGCCGAGGACTGATTAAAGAGCTCGTCCAGCTTGGCGACAAAGGCTTGATCGCCACCCATCAACTGGATGTAGCCGGAAACGTCGTGCTGAATGCCAAACGTGGTCTGCCAGGAATTGGATTCTGTGTAGTCCGGCCATTTCTTTGAGTGGCCCATCTCAATGGGATCGAATGGCTTAGCCCAGGAGCCGTCCCTCAGCTTCGGTCGCAGAAATCCCGTCTGCGTATCCCAGTAGTTGCGATAGTTGCGAGAGCGCGCGCGTAATCGCTCCGCTAGCGAATCGTCGCCGAGATGAGTTGCGATGTGCGCAATGGCCCAGTCGTCGTAATCGTACTCGATGGTCTTTGAAACCGACTCCTCTTCGAGATCGGCCGGAATGTATCCCAGCAACCGGTACCACTGTAAGCCTCGATAGTCGTCGTCGAACGCTCTCTGTTTTAGTGGACTGTAGGCTGCATCAAAATCAATTTCCCGGAATCCTTTTGTGCAGGCTTCGGCGATGACGGCTGCCGAATGGTAGCCAGTCATGCATCCGGTTTCCTTTCCCTGCAACGGCCAAACCGGAACTCCCGCCGGACTTTCATGCGCCATGCGAATCAGGCTATTCACCATATCCGGAACTCGGTCGGCGTGGATGAGTGTGGCCAGTGGATGCTCTGCGCGGTAGGTGTCCCATAAAGAAAACACCGTGTAGTTGCGTTGTCCTTTTGCGAGTTGATGGATTTCTCCATCCATGCCACGATAGCGCCCATCGACATCGTCGAAGAGCGTGGGCGCAAGCATGCTATGGTAGAGAGCCGAATAGAACACGGTCTTGCGGTCAACATTTGACGTATCGACCCGGATTTTACCCAGCTCTTCGCGCCACTTTGTCTCTGCGGTGCGGCGTACTTCATCAAAATTCCAATCGGGAATCTCGGCGACCAGGTTCTTCCTCGCACCCTCGACCGACACCCCGGAAAGACCGGCGGCAATCAGAATCTTCTCGCTTGTGTGTGTTTCGAAGTGCGCGACGACCTTGAGATTCTTACCGCAGAGCTCACCTTGAGGAGCCGGCGCCACATGATCATCGAGGAAGAACTCAAGTCGATCGAAGGGGCGGGAAAACTTTAATGCAATATACATTTCGCGCCCGGACGCCCAGGCGTTCGTCGCACGGCCGGCCAGTATGGTGTCGTTGCCCGACTGCTGAACACTGCACCAATCGATATCCTCGGGAAACTTTCCATTGGCATGCGTCAGGTCGAGCAGAATATGGCTCGACTTGCTGGCAGGAAACGTGTAGCGATGGAAGCCGGCGTGCTCGGTTGCAGTCAGCTCCGCACGTACTCCCGGATCGTCCAGCAGCACCGAGTAATAGCCGGGATGCATCGACTCATTTACATGGGCAAACCGGGAGCGGTAGCCCGTTCCGGGTTGCTTCCTGTCGCCGGGGAACAACCGCACATCACCGGTCCGTGGAACCACCAGGAAATCCAGCAAATCGCCGCACCCGGTCCCGCTCAAATGCGTGTGGCTGAAGCCCATGATGGAGGAGTCGGAAAAGTGATATCCCGCGCACCAATCCCAATCATCGTTGTAGGTGTCCGGGCTCAGTTGCACCATGCCAAACGGTACAGTCGCCCCAGGGTACGTATGCCCATGCCCTCCGGTCCCGAGAGAAATATTCACAAAGTCAAAGACATCTTCTTCGCCCGGTTGATTGCTTGCCTTTATCGCGCGGGCCAGGGCGCCCTTCCATGCGACCGATGCCGCGATGCCCGCGGCAGAGAGGCTCTTGAACAGCTGCCGGCGCGTCCAATGTCTCTTTTGGGTTTTGTGGGGCTCGAACTGATCCTGTCTCATCGCGGCCCTCTGGCTTGTTCAACAAATTGGTTGCGGCGCAAATGCCTGAAATGCCACCGATCTCACTTCGCGCCAGCGAACACCGCGTTTCCATGAAACCGCCCCCTACGCCTTCTGCCGCTCATCAATGAATTGATTGAATCTATGGCGCAGGTTGACATGTAATCAGACGACACAGCGACTGCATGGGACATCACTCCTGGCGGCATGGAATGTGTCTGTTTGCTCGCGAAAAATGGCGCCGCTATCATCAGCGCCGCTTTCGCAGAGGATGAGAAACTAGCCCTCGCTCAATGCTCTCAGGCGGTAGTTTTGTGGAGTGGTTCCGAACTCGCGACGGAATGCGACCACAAAATGGCTAGCTGTCTTGAAGCCGAGCAGATAGCCGACCTCCTTTACTGAAAGCGCCTTATCCTGCAAAAGCATGCTGCCACGGTAAAGAAGGATGTGGTTGAAGAAGCTTGCCGGGCTCTGGTTTGCCGATGCGCGAAACAAGCGCGCAAAGCGTGCTTCGCTGCTGCCGAGCATGCGGCTGAGGTGGTCAAGCCGGAAGTCGTCCTTTCGGCACCAGCGCATGAACTCGTAGGCGCGCACAAAGTCGCGGCGAGGCAACCGTTGCGTCCAATCCACCTCGCACTGCTCAATGCGTCTCGCGGGCCAGGCACGCAATGTCTCAATGAGCATGCGGAAGGCCAATCCCTCCACAACGATCTCATAGCCGGGCCTGCGCTCGTCCAGTTCCTTCACGACATCGTGAGCGCAGCCATACAACACCGGTGACTGAATGCGGCCGAGGAGGACGGGAACGCGATGCCCCTCCCCCCCGCCGATTTCGTAGTCTGGAACCAGGCCGGACAGGATACGACGGTCCACGGTAAGGCTTACCGAATCGCTCCCGTGGTTAGCGGTCTCATAGCCGCTTGCATGTTCCACGCCGAAGTTCCCAACCATTGCCTCGCCCGCTTCGATCACATGGGTTTCGCCCATCTGCGTCTTCGAGACCGCTCCTTCCAGGCAAACCACAATGTTGTACTCGGAGTGAGTGTGAGGAGGGTACTTGAGCGCCTGGGACGGATAGAAGTGTTGAAGAAAAATCTTTCCGTCCGGTCGCGACCAATAGGTACACTCACGATCCAAATCAGGCAAAGTCCTGCCGGCGTCAAACAGTTGAGAAGTTGATTCGGAGTACATACGGAGAGAATACTCCCGATTCGTGAATTGTGTTAATACGGTCGCTCGCCACGGGCGATTCGGGATGTGACGTCGTCAATGACCGGCATCAGATCGGCGACGCCTTCAATGATGTAGTGAGGACCGCATGCTGCCAGGCGCGCCCGCGCCGCGGCGATACGTTCGTTCTGCTTTTCGGGACTAAGGGCCGCCAGTTCCTCTTGCGAAAGACCCACTTCGTTGCCCGTCCGCGTTATGGACACTGCCCACATTCCGGCGTTGTGCGCTTCGGCCACGTCGGCCGGCGTGTCGCCAACCTTGACGAAGGAAGACATCGGGTAAACATCCAGTTTTTGCGCGGCATAGTGCGCCATCCAGGGCGCTGGCCGGCCCTTGGCGACTTGATCGGGGCAAACCCAGAGATCGGGTGTGTAGCCACCCTTGGCCGCCAGTGGAATCAGGTCCACCATCATTCCCGTATCGAATCCGGTGGTGTTCGCAATCTTGATCCCGCGGCGGCGTAATTCAGCTACGACCTCGGGCACACCTGGGAGGACATCACAATGCTGCTTTAGCATTTCCATCTGGAGGATTGTGAACTCGCCGTACAGGGCGTCAACATTCTCCTTCACGGGCAGGCTGCCGTTGGCTTTCTTCCAACGTTCCGCGATTTCCGGCTCATTCATCATGATCCAGATGTGGTCCTTTTTGTGGGTGCCCATTGGCTTGCGGGCTTCTTCAGTGGATACCGTCACGCCATAGCGCGCGAAAAGCTCAACAAACGCCAGAACCGGTCCCCGACTCCCGTAATCGAGAGTGGTGCCTGAAATATCAAAAATAACTGCGCGTACACCTTGCTTCGTGTTACTTACTTGGCTCATTTTTTCTCCTCAGATAGTATGTGTTCAATTTCACGGAATCAATGCAACCCGCGGCGGACGTTCCTTTTCGGCAAAGGCAATTGCAGCGTTGACTTCATCGAGCGGAAATTTCGCGCCCACAAGTTCTTCAAAAGGATAGTGGCCAGCCGCAGTGGCCAGAAAGGCGAGAGCCGTCTCAAGATCTTCGGGGCTGTAGTTATACACGCCTTGTATGCGAATCATGCGCCGCACCAGTTGCTCCGCTGCGATCTGTGAGGGTCGGCTGGGGAACGTAGCGCCCGCCATAACAAACCGTCCGCCCATGCGCAGTAGCGTTACGCCCAGCTCGATTGACTCGGGATAGCCCGCGAATTCAAGGCCTGCGTCAGCGCCGCGTCCCTTGCTCAGTTGCTTCACTCTGGCCAGGATTTCTGACGGCGCCATCGTGCTGTCGAGAGCCAGGCTGGCTCCGAATCTCAGCGCTGTTTCACGGCGGCGCGCGTCGGGCTCGATAACGATGACTTGCGCGGCGCCCGCGGACGCTGCCATGGCACACGCGGTAAGCCCCAGCATTCCCGCGCCATGAATAACAACTACCTCACCCTTCATCGTCCCCGCGTAGCGAAACACGGCGGCAACCGTGGCGGTAGCGCAATTGGCGGGGCTGGCCACAGTGTCCGGAACGTCCTCGGGAACACGAAAGATCGCCGTGCCCTCTGGCAGCCAACAATGCTCCGCCATGCCACCAATCAACGAACGCTCGGCAGTGATCTCCTCATGGCCGAACTTGAAGAGGCGCTCACACTTGGGCCGCAAGCCGTGACGGCAGTAAAAGCACTCTCCGCAACTCCACACCATCGACCAGGTCACCCGGTCTCCAAGCTTCAGCGGAGTGCCGTGAAAATCGCCAACGCCTTTGGGTCCGATGACAGCAACCTCGCCCACCATCTCGTGGCCAAGCACGCTTGGTATCGGCGAGTGACGGCGGCCGAAATAGGAATGAAGATCGCTTCCGCAGATCGTCGCACACCGAATGCGCACGATCACCTCACTCCCCTTTAATTCTGGTAAAGGAAACCGCTTGAGGGTCAGAGGCTCGCCGACCGCGGTAAACACAGCCGCAAGAGATGTCATTTTGCCGCCGGTCATGCTTCGCTCCTCGTACAGTTCATTGAATTCGCTTTCATCACTTTCTAACCGGCGCTTCTCTGTATCTCACTGCCAGAATAGGAAGCCTGCACCCTTATTTCAACGGATATCGATATCCGATTTCACGCAATTGTCTTCCGAATCCTGATCTATTAGTGCATACCCTGTTGCAGTGCGCACCGCCGAAGCCGGAATGCTGGATACAACAATCATTCCAGACTGCGAGCTTCCAGCATTTGCTGGACCTGATGTGAGCCTGATAGATCGACGACAACGATTCGCTGCCGCGTCCGCTACAGAATAATTCTGTTCGAGGAACCCACGCCAGCTGCGTATCTCTGCCACTGGCGCGGATTAACAAGCGACCAGGAAGGCCCTTTGCTGCAAGCTAGAACTCCAGGCGCAGTGACCCCTGGATGGTGCGTTCACCGACCGCCTCTCCTCCCTGCGTGCTAGTGCTCGTGCCAAAACTGGAGGAGCTCGCCTTCATCTTGGGCTCAGTGAAGTTCGGGTGATTCAGGACGTCAGTGCTGGTTGCCTCGAACCGCAGCTTCGACTTTTCAAAGAAATTGAACTCCTTGCCCAGGCCGCTGTTCCAGTTGATCGTTCCAGGGCCCTCCAGGATGCCGACGCCGGAGTTTCCATAGCGGCCAATGGGACCCGACCAGCCAAAGTAATAGCAACTGTTGCCGAAGGAACGGGCCTGACTGGTGGTGTAGGAACTACAGGAGGAAAGCGGCAGCCGATCAGGCCGCAGCGCCCCGACACGATTCGGCGCATTGGTACCCGAGGGATCCTTGCTCGCGCTGACGCTGACGTACGGCGTCATGTACGGGCCCGACTGCAGAACGAGAATGTTCGAATTGTGCCAGCCGCCAATCACCGCGTCCAGCGCGCGATTCATGTTGGCGCCGAAACGCTGGCCCCGGCCAACGGGAACTACCCACGTATTGGTCGTAAGCCAGCGCAGGCGGCGTTGGTACGACGAGTTCCCGCGGTCCGCGCGGATATTGAGATGGTTAATGACAGAGTATCCCGTTTCTCCCGCGAACCCGCTGGTATTGTTGTCGTCGCCATCATTGTCGGTCAGGCTCTTGTTCCACACCAGGCTGGTCTGGAACATCATCCCGCCGCTGAAGCGGTGCGTCAGCACGTTCTCCATGGAGTTGAACATCTGGCTGGAAATGTTGGATCGCATTTGCAGAACTTGGAAATTCGGAAACGGCCTTTCGGCGGCGCTGTAGGCCGTTGACTGCGGCGCGATTTCGTTCTGGTCCCAGGTATTGATCAGGCCGATCGTATGCATGCCGGTATATGTAACGCGAAGACCGGTTTTCCAGCCAAGATCGCGTTCCACTGTCAGGTTCCACTGCATGGCGTACGGATCGCGCGTGTGGATGCCCATGGCGGTAGCGAAGTTGAGGTTTCCGGCCGGGCAGCCTGCGCAAGCCGGATTAACGGTTGGCCGCGTGCCTGGGAATTGGAATAACGGAACCCCGCTGGTAAAGCTGTTATTCCACTGGCGAAAATCAGAAGTGTTATTGCCGGTTCCCGAATAAGCCAGGCGTCCCAGAAGAGCCGCGTCGTAAATGCCTGCGCCTGAGCGCACAACAGTTTTATTGGTAAGCCGGTAAGCGAATCCGGCTCGCGGCACGAACATCAGCTTCGACGCCCAGCGCATCTGCGTGGGAATCTTGTCCTGTGCGGCGTCGACAATGTTCGTACAGGGCGCAGTGGGCAAGTAGGTCGGCGGATCGTAGGTTCCCCAACCGCAGATGTCCGCCCCCTGCTCAAACGAAAGCCCAGTCAGCTTCAGAGACTGCGAGTTCTGCACCACCACATTGCCGTTGGTCGTATCGAAGTTCGATACGTTGTTCAGCCGGTCGTAGAAGGGTTGATGGTATTCGTAGCGCAGGCCGAAGGTTACGGTGAGTTTCTGATTGATCTGATAGTCATCCTGTCCGAAGAAGGAATATGTGTGCGCCAGCTGGTCGGTATCGGTCGGCGTGTTGAAGGTCTTTACCTCATAGGGCAAGCCCATGAGAAAATCGGCGACGTCATAGCCGCTGTACTGACCGCTGAAGTAGAAGTTTCCGTACTGGTCGGGATAAGTCGAGCTGACGTAGTCGTGAAATTGCTCACGGCGGATGTCGAAGCCCGTTTTGATGGTGTGATGTCCGTGCATCCAAGTCAGATTGTCGGACCCTTGGAAGCGCCGCTCATGCTCGGGCTCCTCACGTCCGCCGCCGACACCGGATATCCCTGAAGATCCACTGAAATTAAGCCCGGGATATCCGGAACCGGCCGGTGAGGCCGGCATATTCTGCAATCCCAGGCTGGAGATGACCTGCGCGCCGTTGGAGAACGATGGAAACGACGTGACGTTGGACTCTGTGGCAAGACCGAAACGCAATTCATTCAGAAGAGTGGGACGAATCGTGTAGACGTAACTGATGCCCAGCGTGATCGGCTTGGGAATCTCGGCTTCCTGCCCCTGCAAGAGGCTTTGCGCCTGCAGCTCGCTGATTTTCTTGTACGAATAACGCACGTAAACACTCTGCTTGTCGTTGAATTTCTCATCGATGCGCAAGTCGAACAGGTTGGTGTTGTCTACCTGCGGGATGTTCTGGTTGTGGTTGTTCACGATATTGCCCGCACTGCTCTGCGTTACGTTGGGCAATGGGTAAAACATGGTCAGCATCTTCGTGGAGACTGAATTGATCAGGCTGCTCGTGAGCTTGTTGTTGGGGATGGCAACGCCGGTGAAGGGATTCGTCAATTGAATGCCGCCGGAAGCCGTACAAATGCCCGATGTGCTATAGGCCGAGCACAGCGAAGAAAAGTCGCCGCCTATCATGGCTTGCGTGGGAACCGAGGTGATCGACACCTCTTGAAGCGGCTGACGATTCCCTTCGTAGTCGAAGTAGAAAAACGTGCGATGCCTCCCGTTGTAATGCGGCAGGATGACTGGCCCGCCGACGGCACCGCCAAAGTCGTTGGCGTGGACGGTTGGCCGCGTAGTAGCAAAGTAGTTTCGCGCGTTCAGATCGGTGTTCTGAATGTATTCAAAGAGCGCGCCGTGGAACTGGTCGGTGCCGCTCTTGGTGGTGAATGTCAGGTTGGCGACTTGACCAAATTCGGCGTTGGCCGCTTCGTTGTTCACGCTCATCTCCGACACCATGTCGGTGGATGGGAACATTTGCATCTCTACACCGTTGGAGCGGGAGGAAACCACCGAAAAGCCGTCCACGGTGTATTCCTGCTGCACCGGGTTGCTTCCGGAGATAGACATGTCGCTGCCGCCGAAACCGCTGTCCACCACCACCCCCGGAAGGTTTGTCATCAGATAGATCGGGCTGGGGCTGGTTGCGCGGAATGTCGTAGGCAGACTGTTCAGATCCTTGCCGCCAATGGCGTCGCTCACCGCCGCCGTTTCGGTGGTGATCACCGGAGCTGCCGCCTGGACCTCAACCGAGGCCTGCGCCGTGCCAACCTGCAGCACGGAGTCGACGCGAACCTCCGCGCGGGCTTCCAGGATGACTCCCTCGTGCGTCAGCGCTTTGAAACCTTGCACTTTGACAGCAACGCGGTACAATCCCGGATGCAGGTTGGGGATCTCGAAGTCTCCCAAAGAGTTCGTCGTCGCTGTGGTGACAATGCGCGTATTCACTTCGGTAGCTGTCACGCTTGCGTTCTGGACCCTGGCTCCGCTCTGGTCGGTCACAGAGCCCAGCAGCGTACCATAGGTCGACTGCCCCAGAGCCGTTGCCGCCGAGACAATCACGACAAAGACAATAGTTAGAAGCTTTTTCACGTAATGCCTCCTAAAAACGCGTTCAAACAAATTGGGCGCGATGCCAAGAGTCTAAGAGTGGTTGCGCTCACAAGCTACTAAATTTGATATTCGATTCCCGTCAAAGATATGGCGCTCACCGCAATCGGCAGGACATTGGTTTTGTCTACATTTAGTATCGTGACAGCCTGTAATTACACAATCGCCGCAATCACTGACTGGACTCGCCATGCGTGCTATATTCCTCTCCTTGGTTTTGTGCTCCGCTCTTTTGCCCGTTGGCGTTTTGTTCGCTGAAGATAACGGGGCCGCAGTGCTCCCCAATGGGCGTGAGCTTCGCCCCGCGGGAGCCTGGGTACCACTCGCCCCTTATCCCTTCGCGCTCTCTGTGCGACCCGACGGCCGGCAAATCGTCATTCCTTCAATTGGTTTTCCGTTCGCTCTGAATGTCATCTCCGATCCGGCAGCCACAACTCCCACGGTCCAGCGCATGCCCGCGGAAAATCGCCCGGCGCCAGGAACAAGGAAGCATGATTCTGAAAATGACCCTTCTATCGAAGTTCATGCGGGCCTCGCTTATTCACCTGACGGAGCATTACTTTACGTCGCTACCGGTGACTCCGGAAAGATTCGCACATATCAGACCAGCGACTGGAAGCCAGCCGGCGAAGTTTCGCTCGACGGCTCAACGGCAGGAAAGATCTGGCAGGCAAGCTTCGCGGCCACGTTGGTAGTTTCTGCTGATGGCAAAACTCTCTACGTGCTCGATCAGGGCAACTGGAGAGTTGTGATTCTCGACGCGCGCACGCTGACGCGATTGAGCCAGATTCCCACCGGCGCTTATCCCTTCGGCCTCGTGCTCTCGCCGGATGGAACGAAACTGTACGTCACCAATACCGGCCTGTTCGAGTACTCCACTGTCCCCGGATACGATAAGGACGATCCGCTCAACACGGGTCTCCGTTTCCCGCCATTCGGATATCCGTCCAAAGCGGCGCGCAAAGGCGTGACCGTCGAAGGCAAGAAAATTCCTGCGCTAGGCGATGAAAACTCTGTTCGCGGTAGCTCGCTGTGGACTTATGACGTGCGCAAGAGCATGCACCCTTCCGTCATAGCAAAGCTGCGGCTCGGAACAGCCATCCAGGAAAACGGCGGAGAAGTAGTAGGCGGTGCGGCGCCCACCGGTGTGGTTGCCGACGGCGATGCAGTTTATGTTTCGCTGGCGCACCAGGATGAAGTGGTAAAGATCAGCGCCGACGGGAAGCGCCTTCTTGCGCGCTCTGACATTTCGCCATTTGCCGAGAGCCGATTCAAGGACCGCGCCGGCCGGCCACTGCGCGGCATCGTGCCGAGCGGTTTGGCTTTGCGCGAGAATCGGCTTTACGTTGCGGAGTCGGGGATAAATGCGGTCGGTGTCCTCGACGCTACAAACTTACAGGTAATCGAGCACATTCCGGTCGGATGGAACCCTTCGGCCGTCGCGTTTTCGCCCGACGGCAAGATTCTTTATGTTGTGAATGCCAAGGGCAAAGGCACGGGACCGAACGGCGGAAAAAATCACAACCCCGATCTCCCCTCGTACATCGGGTCGCTCGAATTCGGCAGCCTGAGCATCATTCCTGTCGATACCTTGCCACCGGCTGATTCCCTCACGGCAACGGTGATCGCCGCCAACACCGCAGCCATCACGGGCATTCCCCCGCTTCCGCATCTCCAGCATTGTTTCCTCGTGATCCGCGAGAACCGCACCTACGACGAGGTGCTCGGCGACATAGCCAGGGCCAATGGCGATCCTTCTCTCGCGCGCTACGGCATGGACGGCTGGGCAGAGGAAAACAACGCTGCCACGCATTTGCGCGTCACGCCGAATTTGCACGCTCTCATAGAACAGTTCGCCATGAGCGACAACTATTTTGTAGATGGTGATGTATCGAACGACGGGCATCGATTTCTAATGGGCATGATCCCAACGCCCTTTTTCAACACCGCATGGACCTCCGGTTACGGCGGCCGCCGCCACCACTCTCCACTCGCCGAGCAGCCCGGCCGCAGAGCCATCTTTGGCGAGGCCGATTCGCCCATGCCTGAGGACGAGCCCGAGTTTGGTTCCCTCTGGGAGCACGTTGCCGCAAGCGGGAAGGGCATTCTCAATTATGGAGAGGGCCTGGAACTGGAAGGCAATCAAGAGATTCCCGGCGCGGAGCCCGAGGGCCAGCGTCTAGCTCTCAATTCACCTTTGCCTGAGCCAGCCTTCGAACAAACAGATCGGAATTTCCCTACGTTTAATCTTGGCATTCCCGACCAGCTCCGCGTCGACGAGTTCGCGCGCGACCTTCAGGCCCGGATCGACGCGGGCAAGGTTCCGGCATTGATCGTCATCCGGCTACCCAACGACCACACGACGAAGCCGCGTCCCGCCGACGGTTATCCATACCGGGCTTCCTACGTTGCAGATAACGATCTTGCGACAGGACGCATCATCGCTTACCTGTCAAAAACTTCCATCTGGAAGGATTCCGCAGTTTTCGTCACCGAGGATGATGCGCAAAGCGGCGTCGACCATGTCGATGCGCACCGCAGCATCTTGCTGGTAGCCAGTCCCTGGGTGATTCCCGGCGCGCTCTCTCATCGGCACACAAGCATGGGTTCAATTATTCGTACGATCGACGAATTGCTGGGACTGGAGCCGCTGAATCTCGAAGACGCGCTTGCCGCGCAAATCACCGGCGTCTTCGATACCACTCTCCATCTGGAGCCATTCACCGTTCGCCCGTCGGACACAAACGTATTCGACCCCGCCAAAGCGCGGCTGGCAAAGCCATTAACTAAAGCTGAGGCGGACGCGCTGCACAACGTAGATGACGCCGACGAAATCCGTAAGGAAGTCAGGACATCGACTTCCAAGGGCACCCTCAGCAAGCCCAATCATGACCAGTAGCTAACTAGCTCACCTCATTTACGCAACGGAATAGGATTACTTGCAACGTATTGTCCATCTTCAAACATGTGGCGGAATGCGCTTAACGTTCGATCTACGACCATCCTCTCTCACAGCAAAGACGGCGAGGTACGATTTGCTGATGCGAAAGCGGTTGCTGACCATTGTCATCACGTCGATGATTCTGATGATGGTTCTGCCGCCCGTGTTCAACGTGGTTGACAAGTGGGATAAAGGCCCTGAGCTGCCGCTGGTTGGCCATGACACTGAAACCACGCTGATGATGTCCGCAGTCGACGTAGGGTTGGGGGTCGCGGCGGCGTGGAGCATCAGTTTGTTTGCTGGCCTGGCTGGCCGCAGTGCTTATGCTGGGGATGATCGAGACCGCCGTCCCTGCTCATGCGCATCGCGGCGTTCGCGCAACTGAATATCTGCTCATGCTCTTCTCGCCGCCCTGGCGAATCGTTTCCCTTCGCATCTAGAACTCCCTGTTTTTTCATGCCGTTCGTGTGCGCGTGCGCAGTCGGCGCGCGCTTTCGTTCTCGAACTACGACTCGCGGGAGTTCTTATGAAATTCATTCTTTGCTCTGCGAAGGGCGAGTCCATGCTCGTCCGCATTGCTGCCGTTTCGGCAGCCGTCGCCCTACTGTTTATCGTCAGCGCCGCCGCTGCTCCCGGCCAGGTCACTAACTCGAATGTGCGCGATCCCGGCATGGAGCCGCTCGTTGCACAGGCCGAATCTTCCTCTGCATCGCCGCCCGAGGCGCAGCAGGAGCCCTCCACACCTGACGCGCGTCGCGCCGAGGCGGAACGAGAGCTGAAGCAGGAGAAACAACAGCGCATGCTGGGCGTGGTGCCGGATTTCTACTCGGTGCGCAACGGGCACGCGGTGCCGCTTTCGCCGGGGCAGAAGTTTCACTTGGCATTGGCCGATATATTCGATCCCTTCGAATTTGCGTCGTCGGCGGCTGACGCGGGCCTGGAACAGCAACAGGGGGAGTTTCCGGCGTACGGGTCAGGCTGGGTTGGATTTGCCAAGCGTTTCGGAGCGGCCTATGCCGACGACGCGGACGGCGAGTTGCTAAGCGAGGGTGTGCTTCCCTCTTTGCTTCACCAGGATCCACGATATTTTCGGTTCGGGGCACGGTGCCGTAAGCCGCAGGCTGGCATACTCATTGCTCTCGGCGGTGCGCTGCCGCGGCGACAACGGTAATGGCAGTTCAATGCGTCCGGCATCGTCGGCACGTTTGCAGCCGGAGCAATCTCGAATGTCTATTATCCGTCGGCGGACCGCGGACTTGGGCTCACTCTTCAGCCGGGCTCTATCGATATCGGCGAGAGCCTGATTCAGTCGTTAGCAAGCGAGTTCTATCCCGACATCTCGCGGGTACTCCTCCATCGGCGCCCGAAGCTGGCTACCGCGCAAGTTCCATGAGGGCGATCAGCGAGTGTTTAAGGATCAGAAACTTGTGTCGAAAAACCCAGCTCGATCATGTGGTCAGCAATCCGTCAACGACTCGTCGGTAAACAGGTGCGCGAACAGCGGACCACATCGGGCCAGTATGCGAAATGGCCGACATGCTGTTACTCCAAAGTCGTTTTGTGCTCAGCCCAAGTGGTTGGATCGGTAACGGATACTTCGCAGGGCTGAATGATTCTCTAAGCAATTGTCGACCGTTGTCTCATTTGGCGTGGCACTGTTTCAGAACCCACAGGTTTTGATACGGCTCTTTTCGTCCAAAATTACCTTTTGTTTTCAGCGAGATAGAAGGCACGATTTGCGAGGGCTTTGCGAACGAGAATGGCAGCTATTGCAGGGTATTGGCCGTTTCAAAAGGCCGCCGCGGCGGTTCGATTTTCGACACCCCTTTTTAAACACGACATGTGAAGACCCCGCCGGAGTTTCAACTCCGCAAGTATCACCGGCCGATCGGCCGACTGAAAGCTAATACGTCGGCAACAGTTGGAGCGGGCTACGCGTGATTGGAGAATTTGGTACTGAGACAACGATGCAGGTTCTTGAGAAACCATTGAGCGCGCTTTGCTGCCCGGTCATCCACTTGGCCGCGTAGTCGGCATCTCGGACAAGTGAACCAGAAGCCGGTTGCAGCCTGCCGACCCAATTAGTGAACGATAAAGGAGGTGCATTCAAACGGTTAGTAGGGAACAAGAATGGCCCCGGGACGTTGTCAGGATTGCTTCTGGGTCGGCCGCGCTGCCGAAGCTGGCCGGTTCTCTTTTCTCGATCCCCTCACGGTTCGATTTGTTGAGATTCATTCGGCTTGAATCCCTCGCCTCCTCATGCAATAAACCCACTACTGTCCCCGGCGCGCCCTCCACGGGAACCCGTTTGGTCATAACCACTTAGTGCACGGTCTTTGGGCGTAGCATACAAATGCTGTAAGATATATCATGACGAGGATACTTCATGCCCGCTACAAAGAAGACCATCACACGACCGAAGCGCAGAGTCGTTTCTCCCGCCGAGAAGCGCACTCAACTTCGGCTAACCGTCGATTCCAGATTCACCGTGAGGCATTTCAATCAACTCTTTGCCGTACTCAAAATCCGGAGAAAGAACGCCCTTGCAGAGCACATCATCATGAGTTTCAAAACCAAGACCGCGCAGGCGCAGCTTCTTGCGTTCTATAACAACCAGTGGTTGAACATTCCATTTCAGAGTATTGATACCGCTTTTGTTTTCCCTCTGACCTACGAGATAGCCGATGAACTGGAGAGAGTTGGCGGGGAGGTTCTCTGCGGAGTGAACCGCTCCAAGGCATTTCGCGTGATGGTGGCCTATTTTGCTTTCATTCATAAGCTGAAGAATCCAACACAAGCTACGGTGGCCTAGCCTTTCAGATCAGTGCCAAGCAGCAGGCGGGCGCACACGGAATGACTGTGAAGAGCCTGCTGCAGACCTGCAGCAGCGCGTGGTTTGCTCTTCCGTGGTGGATGATAAGGGTGTTGTTCGGTCATCGCCTACCTTCCCTCTCTTTCATTGCTGTGCGTTCTAAGATTGCTGCGCATTAGCCGATGTGCCATCTGGCGGGCTTGCACAACCAGATCGATGATCTCTTGTCGTTTCCCCTCGTGAATCGACACTTTGAAAGCCTGTTGGCCCGTGGAAGACCTGACAAGAGCGATTGTAAGGCTGCCGCCGACATTCGCCTTCGGTTCTGGTTGTTGCGATGCTTTCAGGATTTCGAGAAGTTGCCGGGACTGGGCGGCAGGCTGGAGACTTAACAGAAGCAGGCGCGCATCCGTTTCGTCGGTGAAGATCAAATCCTCGGTTTCCTCAGTTCTGAGCCTCGTTTCGATGGAATGAAGTCGCACAACTCGAAGCTGGAGAGGATTCGCCAGGAGTTGTTCCTGGTGGAAGGTGCCTTGCATCTCCGGGTCCGTGAACTGGGCGAAGATGCCGTGCTTGATGGCACACATGGTAACCATCCGCTTCCACTCTTCGCTTCCAGTACATGCGATCCGCGATCCGTATTTCTGAACGGCCATCTCCAACCCGAAGACAATGGCCGCTTCATCCTGGTTGAGTACCGTCACAAGGCGCCCGCGGTCAATAACAGAGACCTTGCCGTTCAGCATGTACGACACATCGCCGGTCTTCCGATTGATCGTCCAGATTTGTGTCGTGGCGATCTGTTTGGCAAGATTCTGTTCCTTTTGTTGAGCCGATAGCCTTTGCTGCACGAAGTCTGCCCGGTCGGATTTTTGATGGTCCTCGGGCGGCGCTCCGATATGCAGCGCGTTTGGTTCCAGAGTCGCGTTGAGACGCCGCTGATTGCGTTGGTCGGCATAACGCCATCCGCGGAGTTGTGCGGCCGCTCGCGCGTCTCCTTCGTCGGCTCTGTCCGCGACCCATGAGCGGAGATCCTTCGGAGATGCCTCTTGCCGCCTCTGTTGAATGGCCAGCTTCAGGGCGCGCACTTCGAGCACGGATTGGGCCGTTACCTGGGAAAGCAGAACCTTCTTGTCCGGCCACGGCAGAGCAGATGCGCGAATCTCCCGCTTTTGTTCACGCAAGACGTCAAGAATATATTGCCTGCCCTCCCTGCCGTTTTTTGTGAAGGCTTTGCACAGTTCCCGTCGCCGATTGCGATACTGGTTATACTCTGCCATCAGGGCACTACGTTCGGCGTGTCGCTGCGCCTTGCGTTCCTCCCTCTGTGTGGCATTACGGCCGCTTTGTTGTGCTGCATGTTGTGTACCATGTTGATCGGCCTCATAACCGGATGTTGAGGCAGGTGTCCAGACCCCAAGAGCCGTCTCTGTGGCCTGGCGGTTGATCTTTCCAGCGAAGTTGTTGCGGAATACGTCGGAAGCCTTCACCCGGATGTTGTGGTTAACAGCGAGAACTGTGTATCCGCCCGATTCTCTCTTCTCAAGCCGGAGATGCACCTTCGAGAGAAGAAGATGCAGATCGTCCCATGTCACATTACGCTCGACGAGGAGTTGCCGGAGACGTGGAGCCACTTCCTGCCGGACATAGGTTTGCATAGATTCCTCATCGTGATAATGTTCGAACTTCGCCGCCGCCCCTGTCGGCTGCTGCCGAGCAGTTCGAAGCGCGTTAAGTTCGGAACGTGATATAGGCACTGCCTGTTTCGATTCCTCATCCCATCGTGTCGGACCAGGCGTATGTGCCCAGCCATATTTCGCTTCGAGGAAGCGTACGGCGGCATCCAGAGTGAACCAATTCCGATAAGGCGTGAGCGCCCTGAGCGTCCCAGGATGAACTTTGTTCACCATGATGTGGATGTGGAAGTGCTTCTTGTCGTCGTGCGCAACAATCAAGAATTGGTGGCCTTGATATCCGAGTGCCTTCAATGTGTGTAACGCTGAGTCTGCCCATTGTGGCCGGGTCGGACGCTCCCCTGGTGGCCATGACAGTTCGTAATGACAAACCGCGTCATTGCAGCGCGGATTGAGAGAAGCAACCCCTTCCATCTCGTCTGCAACGGTCTTTAGGTCGACAAAATGGCTCGACATCAAGATGTCACCTCGCAGAATCAATCCGCCAGTCTCTGGGTCGCGTTCTGTTGTGAGGTACTTCTGTAGCCGCTTGAAGCTGCTGGAGTGTTGTCGCGCAGCTTGCATCTTGGCAATCATTCCGGTTCAGCTTTCTTCATGAGAAGTGTGTCTAATGTCGAGCGAATTGCGGCCAATGTCGAGTTGAGTTCCCGGCGAAGTTCGTCCTCATGTGGAAGTTCGACGATCTTCATCAATAGATACTTCTGTAGTCCTGTCATTCGGCTTAATTCACCGAGTGCCTTCTTGTTGATGCGGGATCGTATCCGGATGTTGAGCGCCGCGTGTCGGAAGTATTCACTCACGGTCAACCCGGCGGTTGATGCCTTCTGCTGGATCTGTTGAAGCTCATGTTGAAGGAGACGAATGGTGTATCGTTTGCGATGTTCAGGGGATTGTGGTCTTGCCATGTCAGCATTCCTTTGGGGTCTCGGGGCGAAGCCCTGAGCAAGGTGCGCAGGCCCAACCCCGAGTAGCGAAGCGGATTGGGTTGGGCCGGTGGCAGGACAGAAACGACCGAAGGGAGTTTGTGTCATGACAGCGCCTACCTTGCCGTGCCTCTTACCCGTTTCTCTGCTATGACCATCATACACATTTGACATCATAACAGTAAATAGCTTATCGTGCTTGTGTATGGAGAATGAGGCTCGTCGCAGGGTGCAGGTGCTCTCGTCACACAATGTCGACGAGCTTCGTGCATTCCTCAAGGAAAAGGCGAATGAACCTCCACCGCAATCTGCTTCATACATGCTTGGCGGGATTGTGCGGGCGGTATTTCCTGAACTGTGTGCGCTGCGGAAACGGGGATACACGCTCAACATGCTGGTCCGTATCTTCGCGGAGAACGGGCTGAGAATCACCGCAACAGGGTTGTCGGGATACATGAAGAAGCTCAGTAGGGAAGCTGATGGGGAGTCGGCAATGGAAGGTCGTAAAGGGACAACACAACCTTCGACATCTGGTTCGGAAGCGCGCAGACATTTGGTAATGAAGCCGGACGTACCGCTTTGAGAAGGGACGATGTATGGCGAGAATGAGTCTGGTGACGTGCGGTAAAGGTGGCGTTGGGAGCTTGCTACATGGGGAACGCACCGAAACGGATGGCCGGTCGCGTCGTGCTCAACATTCGTTGATAGGGCTGCATGATGCCCTTGCCGGATGGACATCTGCACAACGTCTTTTTTGAAGATCGCTGTGAGGTTGCGTCAGAAAAAAGAACCTAACCGTGCACAGTGTTCTGGAGAAAAGTCAGACATCGGCCGCAATTGAAGTAAAGATGGCGGCGGCGAGTTCGTCGGTAAATTCGACGGATGTTGTGATCAGTGCATTGAAGTAGAGCCGGACGTAATTCAAATGCAACTCAACAAATGAGGTAGGGGGATGCCGAGAAAGATTCTGAGACTGCCGATTGTATTGGATCGCACCGGCCTATCGCGCAGCACCGTCTATCAGCGCGTCACCGAAGGAAGGTTCCCAAGGCCAGTGTCGCTGGGGGCCAGGGCTGTTGGCTGGATCGAAACAGAGGTAGAAGAGTGGATAGCCCGTCAAATAGAAATCAGCCGGGAAATCCGCAGTCAGAGGGCTGGCATGAATCCTCTGTCGTCAAGATAATGTCTGAAGCCAGAATCCGGCTAGCGAAGCATCGCCAATTGGACTGCAAAGCATGGTCAGATTGCCTCCTAACCGGATCGGCCGAATGGCTATGCCGCAGTAGGACGGAAGGGCAGCACCTTGCCCCCGCGCAGTGTGCGCTCCAGAAAGTCCGCCCAATCCTGCATCATCCTGGCGCGCGGATCCAAATAGAGGGCGTGGTTGTAAGCTGCGCTGACCGCATTCCGGGGCGCATGAGCAAGCTGCAATTCGATATGGTCATGCGGATAACCCTGCTCGTGCAGGATGGTAGACGCCAGCCCGCGAAAGCCGTGTCCGGTCATGCGGCCTTTGTAGCCCATGCGCTCCAGAGCCTTCAGAATGGTGTTGTTGCTCATCGGTTGGGCAGGGTTGAAGTCGCCAGGAAAGAGCCACTCGCCTTTCCCAGTCAACTCGCGCAACATCTCCAGCACCTCCAGAGCCTGCCTGGCCAATGGCACGATGTGTGGGGTCCGCATCTTCATGCGCTCTGCCGGAATGTCCCAGCGGGCATTCTCCAGGTCAAATTCCGTCCACTTCGCTTCGATCAATTCAGTGGTGCGCACAAAAGTCATAGACCATCAGCTTCATCGCGAGCCGCGTGACTTGCTTTCCCTGATAAACCTCGATGCGTCTGAGCAAGCGCTGGCAGTTCCTTGGCATCAATGCGAGCATAGTTGGTTTTTGGTATGGATTTCAGAATGTCACTGGGACGAATCTCAGTGGCTGGATTGCGCGTTGCAAGGCCATGAGCAATTCCGTAGCGGAAGACTTGTCCCACGGTCTCCAGAGCCCGTTTGGCAATATCCCGGGCACCGCGATCCTGAATCGCGTTGGCCATCGCGACCAGTTCCGGCGCCTCAATTTTCGCAATGGGCCTGGCTCCCAGGCAGGGCAGAATGTCGGCCGCCATGCGTCGCCGGACCGAGTCCACGTGGCGCGGACTTTTTCCCTCCTGCCAATACTCCAGCCATCGTGTGTACACGCTCTGAAAGGAATTTTCGCTGGAGACTTTCTGCACTTTCTTTTCAATTTTTCGTTGCGCCATCGGGTCAATGCCCGTAGCCAGCAGCTTGCGCGCCTCGGCGTGGCGGTCTCTGGCCAGCGCCAGCGAAACATCGGGGTATTTGCCAAAGGACATGAGCTTTTCCTTGCCCTCAAACCGATAGGACCAGCGCCAGAGCTTGCCGCCTGTCGGCTTAACCCAGAGATACAGCCCGCCTCCATCGCCCATGCTGTAGGCTCTTTCCGTCGCCTTGGCTCTTTTGATCTCCGTATCGGTCAGTCCGGCCATGCCCTTCCTCCCCGCTCAAGAAAAGTACACCCACCTCAAAAGACAGAATACACCCAAAAATACACCCGCCAAAACACGGCTGCACCTGGATGCAGCTGGACGCATAAAGGCGCAAAGCCTAGCATTTGCTGGGCTTTATGTCCTTTAGTTGGATGTTTTTGGATGTTCCCAGAAGGAGTCTTGGCGGAGAGGGAGGGATTCGAACCCCCGATACCCTTTCGGGTA
>CAWKME010000007.1:0-74646 GCA_963850645.1 uncultured Actinomycetota bacterium
GGTATCGAACGACTTCCTCGGATTGATCAATCGAGTGGAGTGAGCATGCGGATCCCCCAGCCAGCGGAGCTGCTGTGGACGGTCTCGCCGGAACCAGATCACGAAGTCGTCCGGCGCTCCGAGCGCGACGAAAAGTAGCCTGCTGCACCGAGACGGTGGCTGTCGATTGCTGCAAGCGGTCGGTGGCCCAGGCCTCGCCCGGGGACCGGCCGTTGGGATTTCGTGGGCGAGCTTTCGCACGGCATCCTCGGATGGCGCTGCGCCAATCGATCGGTATTGCCCGTCCGCACATGCAGCTGCGCGGTCTGCCTGGCAGAGCTCCAGCACGTCAACGGAAGCCGACGTCAGCCCCTGGCAACTGCGGGCGCGTTTGCATCGCTGCCCTGAGCCGGGCCCGAATAGATCCGCGGCTGGCCGCATCGTTCAGTCTGGAGATCTGTTCAGCTGCAGAGACTTGGAGTTTTGCCTGCAGGACTACCAGTTCACACGACCTACGCCTGAGCGCGAGAGCCGTCCGGGTCAGATATCCACGAGACGAGCCTTGTCAGCCGGCCTCCGTTGGCCATCGAGAACGAAACGCTCGCTGCTGTGTTCATATTGCTCATGTATTCGAGGTGGATGGGCGAAACGCTTCGCAGTGCAGCGCGGCTCAGGTCAAGGCTCCTGCCGCCCACGCGCGGCGAGGCCATCAAGGCGACGTCGCCCTCGTCGACGTCGGGTATACAGCGCGACGCTTTGCGGATGTAGATCTCGCGGGCTTGGGCGGAATGTCCTCGCCGGAAAATGATGCCCTAGGTACGGACAGTCCTGGAAACGATCCTCAGCGACGATCTCTCCGTGCTGGTCTTCATGGAACCGGTAGACCATCGCGCAATCGAATCCGGTCAGTGCGCGCATTGCGCTCGAACGGCCGCCTCAACTTCGGGCACGCTCCTCGCCTCGCCGAGCGCCTGTGAGGCATACAGAACCGGGACGAGATCGGCTTGATCACGGCATGCGCCCCTCGATCTGATGACGATCTGACCGCCGACTTGATGCAAATCACATCGACCTTGCTGTCAATGCAGCTGCAGGCGTAAACCAACAGATCTGGCGATACGGCCGGTGGCCGGTCTCCTCGATCGCCCTCTAGCCGCTTCTGTTCTTCGGGGAGAAGATACTCATCACCGGTGAATCGAAAAGGTGATCTGGCTGTGCTCGGATCAACTCAGGAGTGTAGGCGCTGGAATACGTGATTCGGCGATATTTCAGTCGGCGGCAATCAGCGCTCCGTGGGCTTGAATTCGGCCGGACAGGTGCAGCTGCTCACTCGCGCGATCGGTCAGAGGCTGTGCGTTGGGATCCGGTTCGGCGATCATCAGATAGCTCCCGGCGAGGCATCCGGCCCGCTCAGAATACCCGGATCGACGTGTAAGAGCCAGTGCGCCCCCCGTGACACGGGCGGAGTCCGCCCGGGATTGGCCGAGACATCCAATGCAGTTTTAAAATGACGCCAGAGCCGGCCGAGGTCGAGCCTGTCAGAGGCGAAGAAGGATCGCGGAAAGTCGCAGCATCCGGACGCAGCGAGATTCGCGGCGATCACTCGGCCGCCAAGGACTGATCCCGCTCGACGTACGCCGCCCCGATCCTCTCCTCGCGACCTCCGCATAGTGATTCGCAAAGACAGGCCTGCTCTGAAGAGCGCAGACCTCATCGGCCGTGGATGGCAGCGCGCCAACATCAACCTGATATCTGCTCGCAGCGCCTGCGTCCGGCTCAGCAGGGCTACGTTCGGCCCGAGCTCTCGTGCGACGGTGATCCGGCTGAACTCCGCCCCCGCGGTGTAAAGATCAGCAAGCCGTTGAGCACAGCCAGGTATTCCGACGCATCGGGGCGGCCGAAGTGAGACGCATGGCCGCCTCAGCGTCCGGTGCGCTTCCGCTGTGTTTTGACGAAGGGACCATGAAAGGCCCGGTCCTACGCCCCCGAAGCGAACCGGGCCCGGGCCGCGCTCACTTGCATGATCCACTTTCGGAGGATAAACTCCGTGCCTTAACGGCGGTGAAAGAGCAGCCGGAAGGAGGTCCACTCTAGGGTCTCAAAACCCATCGCCGTGGCTCGAAATCCTGGGACACCGACAGCCCGTCGCTGATCACCGCTAACACGGCTTGATCTGCTCAGCCACGCTCAACTCCCTCATTGAAGGAGTGTCAAGGATCAGCCGAAGTAACTGTCAACCATCAGTCGAAACACTGTCAGGCGTCACCCGACGACAAAATGTCAACCGTCAGCCGAGGTAATGCAGGAAGAAACCGAAGTGCGCCGTCAGGGTTTCGAACCCCGGACCCGCTGATTAAGAGCTGGCAGGCTATGTGCATTCCTGTCGGGTCCGATTCGCGCCCCGTACACTTGCACCGCAAGCGATTCGCTCTCGTCCACCTTCCGAGGCCGTCCGAACTTGGTGCCGTAGGCACGGGATGTACCTCTGGAGGGCGGTTGGCTCCTGACACTGCTCGTGCTCGCCAAGCAGGTGTCATTTCGAGACAAGTGCGACTGATCGTTTCCTGTCTCGAAGCCCGGGGGCTTAGATGGGCTATTGGGCTTCACCAACCCACTCGCGTGCTTTGTCGGCTTCAGCGGTCGGGAACACACGCCACCCGGGCAGCAGGAAGCCAAAGAGGCCACCAAAGAACTTCATCGCGTGTTGCATCCATTCCAGGTCCGTGACGATCACGGCGCGATCCCAGTCGAAGAGGTGACGGAAGCCCACCTTCGTATCTTCCCAGACCGCGCCGGGAGCGACCCCGACGTAATCAGGCGCGACCTCGCAGTAGAGCCGCACCTTTTTGTGCCGACTCAGTTTGTCTTCGATGTCCGGAATCAGCACCGTTTCGTAATCGGCCTTCGTCACATGCCCGTGGAAAGCCCACGCCATGATGTTGTCGGGAAAGCCCGTCAGCGCCTCGATCACGATGTCCTCCTCAACCGGCACGGCGGTCTGCTGTCGGTCGTCATCGTTTCTTCGCCGAGAGCCCTGGTGTAAGAGGCCAAAGTCACCAACGGACACACGTGATGTCGTCGAAGGCGCTCGCCGAGTTGGCTCGTGCCCACTAGGGGCTTCCTTAGCCGGAAGTCAAGGCAGACGACGAAAGCTGGCCTCTTCCTTGCGAATGCACCCAGCAGTAGCGTTGAGATATGCGGCAGATAGATCGTCGCACGCTGTTGTGTGGCATTACGATCGGCGTTCTCGCGGCGGCCAGTCGCTCCCCGGCCGCGCGTGGTTTCCCGACTGAGCGGCCACCACCCGGCGTGCTTACCCGGCTTCCCGGGAATGGCAATCAGTTGGCGTTGACCATTGACGACGGCGCCAGCGCGCAAGTGGTGGGCGCGTTCGCCGACTTCTGCCGTGACAGCGGCACCCGGTTGACGTTTTTCGTCAACGGCGCCAACAGTTCGTGGTCGGTCAACGCCCCCGCGCTGCGGCCCATGGTCGATTCCGGTCAGGTGCAGTTGGGTAACCACACCTGGTCGCATCCGGACATCACCCGCATCGCGCCCGGTGCCGTCGCCGACCAGATCCGCAGAAACGCCGACTTCCTGCGCAACACCTACGGTGTCGACGGCACCCCGTACTTTCGTCCGCCCTGGGGCAAACACACGCCCGCTACCGACCGCATCGCCGCCGACCTCGGCTATCCCACCATCACTTTGTGGAGTAGCGACATTGCCGACTCGGGACGGATCAGCGAAGCAGGCCTCATCGCCGCCGCGAACAGGTCATTTCAGCCCCAGCAGATCGTAGTTGGCCACGCCAACCTGCCCACCATCACCCGCTGTTTCGGCCAACTGCTCGATATCATCCGCAGCCGCAACCTCCAAACGGTCACCCTCAACGACGTCTTCACCTGATTTGGCTGGGCGTTGTGGGCGGGCGCTGGTGTGCAGTCACACCAGGCGTAAGGGAAGACATGGGGTACCGATACAGCGTTGCGCGGCTTACCCCGAGGTATCTAGCGATCGCCTTGCTGGTGTGCCCGTCTAACTTCATTCGCTTCGCGGTGGAGATGTGCTCGGCACTAGCGACCTTGCATGGCCGTCCAAACCTGGTGCCGTAGGCACGGGATATAACTCTGGAGGGCGGTTCGCTCCTCACACTGCTCGTGCTCGCCAAGCAGGTGTCATTTCTAAACAACCGAGACGCTCCCCTTGCAACCGTCAACAGGACCAGGGGCTCAACTGCGGTATCGGCCTTTGACGGGTCGTTGCCGCCCGCGAAAGTAAAGTAGCGGCAGTCTATTCCGGCTGTCAACCGATCGCTCTTCTACGGGAAGTTTACGGTGGCTTGAAGAAACCGGCCAAGCGGCATCACGTCAACGCCGGCCGGGCACGTGCACACGAGCCGGGTCCAAATTGAATCAGGCGCGCCGCAACCGAGACGAGTCCCACTTGCGGTCGCTTACTCCTTTGTGCCGCCCGGCTTGCTACTCAGCGTCTCGCTCACGCTGCCAACGACGCTTCGTATGAACTCGTACTGCGTCTTGACGAGCTTGTCCGCCATCTCCAAGGCGGCGTCGACGATGGTCTTGCGTCTCGACGGGTGGTCGTCGCCATGCGCGGGCATCGACTCATCGACGGCGTCAACGAACTTGCGCACGGCATCGATCGCGGTCCGTTGTCCGGATTCGACCGACTTGAGCACTTCGTCGGACAGGCCTGCTGCTCGTTCGGTCAGGTCTGACGCTCGCTCCGCCACAGTCTTCTCGGTGTTCTCTGCCATGATCGCGCTCCTTGAGGATTGAATGCAGAAACGAGTCTTGAATGGCTCGGCATCAGAATGCGCTCCGACCCCGGCGTTCTATAGGGCCGATGGTCCTTGCTTGCCGCGGTGACCGGTGCGCCTCTCTGGCCGTCTACGGCGCGTCCGGTAACTTCAACCTCTCTGGATAGAGCGCAACCGCGGTGGGTCCGGCGACGCGCTGGGTGAAGAGATTCCATGTCTCGCAAAGAACCTGTCCCCATTGGTCGGCGGGGAGGTCCTCCACGCCGCCAAGACGCCAGCCGTTCCCAGGCCCCTTCTGGTCTCGGATCTAGAGAAACGAGGCCGATCAGATCCTGTCTTGTCTCACCTGGTTAGGAACACCAGACGGAACTTGCCGATCTGGATCTCGTCGCCGTTGGCCAGGATCGCCGAGGCCACCGGTTTACGGTTGACATAGGTGCCGTTGAGGCTGCTGATGTCAACGATGTGGAATTCGCCGTTGTCCCTTTGGAACTCGGCGTGCCGGCGGCTGACGGTGACGTCGTCGAGGTAGATGTCGCTGTCGGGATGCCGGCCAGCGGATGTGATGGGCTGATCTAGGAGGAACCGCGATCCGGCGTTGGGGCCACGCTTGACGACAAGCAGGGCCGCGCCGCTCGGCAACCCTTCGACTTCCCCCACCCCCGCCTCGGCGGCGCCAGCGGCCGAAGCGCCGAGCTCGCCGAATAAGTCGGCGTAGGAAAGGAAGGTGGTGTCCCCGGTGTCCTCTTGGGACGTCTGGTCGTTGTTCTTGTGGCTCACTTGCTGTCCTTGTTAGCCGTGGAAGTGTCGGGTTGGCGGTCAGCCTTGGCCGGGCCCAGCCGCAGTGCTGAGCAGGTGCCATTGATCGACACGTCCTGGACCGCCTCAACGCCGTATTGGCGAAGGGCTCGGACTAGCCAGTCCCGGCGAAGATCAGTGCCTGGCTGACCGGGTTTGGGGTAGCTGACCCAGGCCAGGCGGCCAGCGCGGGCGGCCGCATATACGGGCCTGAGCCATGCCAGGTCCGCGGGCCGGACTGCAAGGCCAATGACCACATCAGCCCGATCGGGGTTCGGGCCACCAGTCGTTAGCAGCCTCAACCCCGATTCGGGCGGCGCATTGACCACCGCCACGCTTTGGCCGGGCTTTATCTGCAGCTTTTGCTCAAGCTCTCCGGGGCCGAGCACGCCACCTCCACCGACACGCAAGCGGGCAGACCAATAGATTCACGCTGGCATCATCACCTCACCGCGGCCGGCGTTTAGCGCTCGACCGCCACCACTGGATGCCGGAATTCCTCAAAGGCCAAGAACCATTCACAACCGACATTCACCGCGAATCTATCATTCATAGTGAATGTTAGCAATGTTGCGAGGCGCGCCTTGACACCGCCATCACCTCAGCGCGGCCGGCGCTTAGCGCTCGATCGCCACGCTGGATGCCAGAATTTACTCAGGACCCATTCACAACCGATCACTGCGAATCTATCATTCATGGTGAACGTAGCATGTGTGAGGCGCACTTTGACACAGGGCAGCACGCGACGCGACAGGAACGCAGAAGCGACCCGGCAGGTGATCATGCAAGCTGGCCGGGAGCTGTTCGCTACCCAGCCCTACACCGAGATCACTGGTCTGCAGATCTGTGTGCGGGCCGGAGTCACCCGCGGTGCGCTGCAACACCACTTCGGCAGCAAACTGGGGCTATTCATGGCGGTATTCGACGGTCTGCAAGGCGATGGCGTCAGCCGCGTAGCAGATGCTCTCGCCGATCACGATGATCCATGGGAGCAGGCAAGGGCGGCCATCGTGGTGCTCGTCGACGTCTACACCGATGCGGAATACCAGGCGGTGGTCTTGAAGGAAGCCCCCGCGGCAGTCGGATGGCAGCGATGGCGCGAACGTTACCGGGACAACTTCGCAGATGTCATCAGCGAACTAATCGGCAGCTTCGTCGCTGCGGGCCTGATCAAGCATTCACCCGTCATGTTGACCGCCACAATGCACGGAGCGCTCACCGAGCTGTCGTTTGAGATCGCGCGGTCCAACGATCCACCACACACACGCACACTGGCGCTGGCCCTACTCGACGAAATGATGTCCAAGTTCCGCGAACTCGTCTCGGATCCACCGCAACAGGAGCCCGGCCCCAATCGTCGCCAACGCGGCGGTCGCTGACTACAGGCGGCGACGCCGCGCGCCGACCGGTAGGAGGAAGGGTTCCGCCGACTTCTGGACTACGTCGAACGCCATGGTGACGCCCGAGTCCCGATCTCCTACGTGGGCAAAGAATACAGACTCGGCGTGTGGGTTAAAGAAGAGCGCCGCAACTATGCCCAGAGGAACCAGAAACGCCGAACGGCAGCGTCGGCTCCAGCACGTGCCTGGCTGGACATGGAAGGCATCGCCGGCGCGAGCTTCGTCTCGGATCTAAAGATTCGGCACTGGCCAACACCACGGCGCGGGCACAGAGGAGGAGCACGTCATGGAGTCCGATTTCTCAGTATCACAAGAGAATTCGAGTTCTCTAGGGTCTGACACGGGAAGAATTGTCGGACTTTTACTGTTGCATGCTGCGTGAGCATCACTACCTACTTCCGCGTCTCCACCGGACAACTATCCATCGAACAGCAGCAGGATGCCGTTGCGAGTGCAGGGATCATTCCTGATCGGGTCGTTACCGACACCGCAACCGGATGTGCCGGGAGTGATCGAACCGGGTGGGAGATGTAGATGACTGCTGACGATGATGACGACCTCGGGTACACAGTAATTTGCGAAGCACTGTCTGCACGGCGTCTGGACCCGGCGAAAAGACCGACTGCGTCCGGGCTGCGGGGCGCACCAGGCTGACTGCTGCGACTGACGACGCAGACCTTGGCCAAGATCACGGTTTGGGCGTCGGTCCGAGCTTGTAGCCAATGGCGCGCAGCAGGTCGTGCCGCTCAGCCACGTCACGATCGGTCTCCACTCCGAGGGGGGTCTGTCCGTCGACAACAGCCACGATGCCGCGACCAAACGGAGTCACCGCGACGACGACCTCGACCGGATTCGCCGTAGCGCAATGGATGGTGCAGACCTCGGGCACCGCCTTCACCGGGTTGAGGACGTTGACCGGAAACCCCTCGCGCAAGAAAATCACGAAACAGTGCCCGGCTGCGATGGCCAGCGCATTGCGGGTCGCGAGTTCGACCAACTCAGCATCGTTGCCCGTGCGGCGAACCAACCGTGGCCCGGACGCCTCGCAAAAGGCCAGTCCGAACCGTAGCGATGCGCTCACTCCAACCAACGCCTCGTGCAGGTCTTCGACCGTTTTGATGAAGTGCGCCTGTCCGATCACAACGTTGACCTCGTCTGGCTTGTCAACGGACACCACATCCCAGGACAACGACGTCGTAGTCACACACCCATCCTGCCACCGGCACATGACAGCCACGTCTCATGCTCAGAATGTGATCGGGCTGGTTATCCAGGCACCGTAGATACCGCGAGCTGCAGACGCCCCCCTCGCCGTTGACGGTACAGCGGTCGACTAGTGCGGCCATCCACAGCGATCGCGCCGGGCGATCGGCACGAAGCAATATGCTGCGGCAGCACATCCGGGGCTGAAAACCGACGCATTCAAAGCAACCCTGGCGAGGCTGTCACCATCGCAGACTTCCTCTATTTCGAGACCGCGTTGAGTTCTGTTCGGGCCTGGTCGATTTGGTCGTAGGCGTACGTCACCATGGCGGCGGTGGTCATCGTCTCACCCCTGCGGGCGAGCGATTCGTAGGTCTGATCGCCGAGGACTTCGCGGAGGTGGGTGATCGTGGTCGTGATCTCGGGCAAGGCCGCGCTGGTGAATGGGTCGATGGCGAATCCGGCGATGGTGGCCGCCGGTTCGAGGCGTCCGAGGCGGTCGTACAACGCGGTGAGGATTGGCATCGGGTACTGCAGGAGGGAGACGCTGCCGGAGTCGTGGTAGCGGCGGATAATTGTGGTCAGGTAGCCATCTCACCGATGCCGCGACGCGGCGATTTCGCGGAGTACCTATAGTGGCGGCTGCTTGGCAACGAAGTAACCGCCTAGCGAGTAGTTCCACAGACCGAATGCGATCGAAGGGAAACAGTGTCTTGAGTGAGCATGCGTTAGAAGTGGTTTCGTGGGATCCGCGGGAGCACACCGACTTACCGGGCTTCGCGCACGGACTAACCCGCTACGGGGGCCACTGGTTCGACGTCGGCATCTCGGTCGTGCCCCGCGACGTGGACCCGATGGAGGCGCTAGACAAAGCGTTCGCCAAGTTGCGCGAGATTGTGGTGAGCGAGCAACCGCACATCAGTTACTTCACGATGGATTTGAGGGTGGCCTCGAGCACTCCGGTTCCGCGTCCTCGCTGACTCAGCATGGGCAGCTTTCGGCGCTCTCGTAAGTCGTCGGTTTCGATACGGCGGTCGATCGCCAGGTCGCGGGTCACGTCGGCGGCTTGAGCAGAAGCGGCAGTTCTCAGTAAAACGGCGACCGGGTGTCGGAACCGTTGGCGGCTATCGGAAAGGGAAACCGTCGGATACCGGCGCTTCATCGCCACCGCACACACGGGAGTTCCGCTGTTCTTACGCGGCCCCCGATCTCGCAACCAATCGATCACATGCCTCTCGAAGCCGTTTCGGATCGGCCTCCCGGCAATCCTCATAGTTAAGTATCCGGAAATGCAGAGGCAGATCACACGAGAGTGCGTAGATCGGAAAAAGCACTCCGCCACCACGATCACTGTCGAGCACCCGCGCCATGTTGTATTCCTCAAGGCAAACCTTCGACTGCCAGAAGCCCTTGGTCACGACGAGCACGACCTTGTTGCTACTCTCAATCAGTTCGGCGATGCTCGCCTGCCAGTACGCGCCGACCTCAATGTCCACAATGTCCACCAGCGTTCGCACGTTCGGCGCGACGGCGGAAATGTGCGAACGGATTTCGTCCACGGCTGGGCGACCATCAGCATGTGCGTAGCTCATGAATACCGTCGCGTCGCGCTTGCTGCCGATTCTCGCTGGCGTGGCCTCCCTCGTCGCGGCAGAACCGGCAGTAGAACTGATTCTTTGAACGCCTTGGGCGAAGTCATCAAAGACAGCGATCGCGGCATCAGGTCGCTCATAGTCGTGCATGACAATTCGCAGCCGATCTAACGGCAGGCCGAACTCCATCCATCGTCCCGCAGCCGCCAAGATGGCCGTAAGCATTTCTTCGCGTGGGACACCCATTGGTCGCCTCGAGCGCCTCAAGATCGGACACGGAGGTTATCGGGCCCTGGCCTGGATGCGCTCCATTGCCCGTTTGGCCGGTGCACCGTGCAGGTGCTGGCGCGCCACGGTCAGGTCGGCGTCGACGTCCGGCGCCGTCTGGCCGGCAGCTAGTCGGCCACTGAGAATTTGACGTAGCTGTCGACGTTCGACGCGTGGAAGGTCCAGCGCCTCCACGCCGAGAGCTGCGGTTCGACTGTAGCTGCGTCGATAACCTTAGGCTCGACGACGTGATAGGTGCGCCCGTTGCTCGTGATTGTCGCGTCTCCGGCGGCTAGCACGTTGCGCAACCAGTCGACACCGGTGCCGTATGGCAGTGGCACGACGACGCCCTCGGAGACCTTGACTGCAACTACCGGGGTGGAATAGTGCTTTCCTGATTTGCGTCCGGTATGCCGGATTTGCGCCGCATACCAGTGTCGCCGGCCAGCCAGGGGCGCCATGGCCGGGTTGATGACATGCTTGTTAAAGCTGCGGACCGAGTCTCGAACATGGGCGTTCTTGTAGGTTGGCATGTATACCGACCCTGCTCAGATGAGGCGGACCCGGCTAGGGCCCTAGGTCCCCGCGTCGCAGGGGCTTCAGCCAACGAAACGAACAATCGTGTTGGTGTCTCCGGCCCTTGCGCCCGGCCACTAATGAGAACCCCCACGGTGGCCGCCCATCGGCCACACAGGCTGGCCAGCTACGCGGGCTCGATGCGGTGTCGTCAGCGTGGACGAGGACGCGGCGCACGAATTTGTTGCCAGCCGACTCGTCGCCCCTTGAATAGCTCCGCTACGCTGCATCGCACTACAGCTGAACGACTCTCACCGACCGTAGATCTTAACGAACTGGCCGCAGCCACAAACGCATCGCCCAACTCGAGGCCGAACTGGCGCTGACCGCGATGCATGCGAACTGTTCGACAAGCAGGCGGTGGTGCCCCAAAACGCCGACGCGCGATCGTTGACGGACTGATCGCGCGAGGACATTCGGCCGATCAGCTTGCCGCATAACGGATTGGCGCGTTCCTGCTGCAGTACTACCGCCGACGCCGATACCGACCGCGAGATTCGTCGGTTGATCGTGGCCGACACCATCACCGAAATCCATCAGCGCTCCCGCAACACCTACGGAGGCCGCCGGATCGGGCAGCGCTGCTGGCCGACTACGACATGAATGTCAATCTCAAACTGGTCCGCTCGATCATGGCTGACGGCCTGCATGGGCTGCCGCATCCGCACGGCGCATCCCCAACCTGATCCGAGTGAACACCCCGACCGACCTAGTGAACCGGCAGTTTATCGCGACTCGGCCCAACGAACTGTGGTGCACCGACATCACCGAGCACCCGCCCGTGACGGCAAGGTGTATTGCTGTGCGATCTTGGATTGCTTCTCGCGAATGATTGTGGCCCGAACGTTTTCCACCACAGCCGATACCGCGCTTGGTCAACAACGCGGTCAACATGGCAGTAGCGAACAGAAAACGTAAGGGCGCAACGATTTGCACGCGGATCACGGTTCGCAGTTCACCTCGTGGAGCTTTGGTGAGAACATCCGACGCTGGGGCTTGCTGGCGTCGTTCGGCACCGTCGGTGACTGCTTATGACAACGCGCAATGGAGTCATTCTGGGCCCGGCTGCAAGTCGAACTACTCAACACCCGCAAATGGGCGACCACCATGGAACTGGCCGGGGCGATGGCTGACTATATCGACAACTTCTACAACGTCGAACGTCGCCACAGCTACCTCGGTAACATCAACCCGACAGAGTTTGAAATACTCTGGACATCCACCTATTCAGTCCCTCAACTCGCATAACCACGGCTCAAAACGACGGGGTACAGATCACGTGGACTAGTTCACGGGGTCCGGTCGAGGGTGATGCGGTTGTGCTCATTCGCTCACATCCACCCAATTACCCATACGACGCCAGTGACAACGGATAACACCGGTGACTATTGCCCGGTACGGATGACAAAGGCGTCGGTGTTCTCGTCGTAACCGACCGCTTCGTCCACGAACAGTTCCCCAACCGTGTGGCCGTCCTCAGCGACCGCAATAAAGGTGGCTTCCTCGTCGTCGTATGTCACCGATCCTTGCACGAACATCGCCGCCACCTCGTGCCCATCCGCTCCGAAAACGACAAGCTTCAACCCCCCGGCGTCCTTGAGGTATTGCGCCGCTTCGACACGTGTCGTGACCATCGCTGGGGTTCCTCTCTGCTGATGCTTTGGTTGCAGCAGAGTATTCCCGAGAGCAGCAGCCAACCGGGTGGGAAACTCGGCGGGCAGCGCCTTCACCGCTGCGGCGGGAATGCGCTGTGGTAGAGCGCAGACCGTCAGTAGCCATCCTCCTCAGACCCATCATCTATATCCACCATCCGAATACCGTCCAGCTTCTTGAGCCTCCGGGTTTCGACTCCGCGCTTCCTCCGCGCAACGCAGCCTGCACTTCGGGCCACCGCCCGGAGGGTATGAAGGTCCTCACGACCTCGACGATGCGACCGATGTCAGCGTTTGTTTTGGCCCAATCAGCCTGATCCGCGTGAGAGTCGATCATCTCCTGGAGCCGACAGGCCGCCAGCATTCCGGTCTTCACATCGACCGCGGTAGCCGGGTCAACCAGGGTCTCGTAGCCCTTCACCATCAGGGTCTCAAGCAAGGCCATTGGGGTAATTGCGGTTGCCACTCCGTCGACGAAGTCGACGTTGTTTTCCTTCGCCCGGCGCTCCAGGATCTCCCGGTACGTGGCCTTAGCGACATTCTGCACGGGAAAATGTCTATCGGCGTGACGGCGGATCGAATCAGAAGTCACTCCGACGGCATCGTCACCGAGAGCCCGCAAGGTCATGGCATAGCTGGCCCCCGATGCCAGCAGATCGTTGACCCTTTTGCGGATCTCGTCGTCCCGGCAAACGTCGCAGCGGGGCTCCAGATGCAAACGGTCGATTGGGGGAGGCGACACTGTCGAGGTCGCTGTCTTGTGCGGCGGGCTCAGTGGTGCTTGTGCAAGCGTCATCGGTGTGGTCCTAACCGGCAAGGGCTGTTGGCTTTCCGCCTATTACCAGGGTGGAGCTGAGCCCAGCACAGGGCGAGTGTCTGCCGCGCTTCTGCGGCACTTGGCCGCACTTCCTGATTGGCTACGGCTACCCGCCACACCACCGGCGAGTACAAGGTCCCGCTCGGGATTGTCACCGAGTGATTGATGGGCACCTACTGGCTCAGGACCGTGCCAGGCGGCTCAGAAGTCATTGGGTCATTGTCGACCCGGGGGGCGCGCGTCCGGCGAATGTCAGCACCTTGCCCGATTTAGGGTGGTGTTCATGGCCGACGACACCTCACGACTCGAAGCCTTGGTCGCACGTCTGATTCAGGACAAGCTGGGGCAGGAAGGAGGCCTGGAGGATCTGCTCCGGGCTGTACGGGAGGTCGAGCAGTCTTTCTCCGCGCGGGATGAGTCCGGCAACGAAGGCGGCGAACCGGTGCGGGTCGACACCGCGTTCGCGGGGGAGGGCACCCTGAAGGGGGAGGTGAACGCCGTAGTCGTGCCCACCGTGAGGGCGACGATGACGTTGCTTCCCCCAACGCTCGTTGTCGTACCTGACAAGACTCTGGACGCGGTCCGCTCTGCCTTACCGGAGTTGGCCGACGAGATTCACACCCGCCCGCAGGACGCCACGGTGCTGATCAACCTCTTTGCGGCGCTCGTGCAGCTGTTGGCGACCGCAGTAACCCTTTACCAGATCATCCATCCGCAGGCACCGACGCCACCGCAGATCGTCGAGATCTTCAACCAGACGTACAACGTCGTGGATCACACCACCATCGTGAATCCGCCTCCGGCAGCCGGGGCGGGATAGCGTCAGTTTCGGGGATTACCGTGAAACCCCTTTGGACATCTTCGAATTGCTCATCGAACAAGCCCCGAGTTTGAGGAATGACACTGTTGGCTACAGCTTTGGCTGCAGTAAGGGTGGCCTAAATATGCTCTGACCTGGTGCGCCGTCAGGGTTTCGAACCCCGGACCCGCTGATTAAGAGTCAGCTGCTCTACCAACTGAGCTAACGGCGCTGGATCCTGCTGGACTGCGTTTGCGACAATAACAGTCATTCCGTCGGCGTACGAAATCGCCGAGTCCGAGATTGACGGCAGGTCACTGTTAACAGTCGACTACCCCCTAGAATACTCGCCAGTAACACAGGGTTGCGGGGTCGCGAGGGGAAGCAAGGTACGTGGCAGGTCGGATGATGGCGCGTCAGCGCGTGTGCCGCCGATGGTTGGCCGCGCTGATGGTCCCGGTTGCCGTTTTCGGCGCGGGGGCCTGCAGCGGAAGCGGCGGTGGCAACCCGCCGCCGAAAGCCATCATGGATAAGGCCACGCCGTACGGTGACCTGCTCGTTCCCAAGATCAGCGCGTCGGTGACCGACGGTGCGGTGGGCGTCGCGGTGGACAAGCCGGTGACGGTGACCGCTGACGATGGCGTATTGGCGTCCGTCGAGATGGTCAACGAGAACGGACGCTCGCTGGGCGGCCAGCTCAGCCCCGACGGCGTGCGCTGGGCGACCACCGAGCCGCTGGGCTACAACAGGAGCTACACGCTGACTGCCAAAGCCCGTGGGCTGGGCGGCGTGGCCACCCGCGAAATAACCTTCCAGACCCATTCGCCGCAGAACCTGGCGATGCCGTATGCCATGCCGCACGACGGCGAGGTGGTGGGCGTCGGCGAGCCGCTGGCGATCCGTTTCGACGAGAACATCGCTGACCGGTCTGCGGCCGAGAAGGCCATCGTGGTGACCACCGATCCGCCCGTCGAAGGTGCCTTCTACTGGCTGAACAACCGTGAAGTGCGTTGGCGCCCTGAGCATTTCTGGAAGCCGGGCACCACGGTGAACGTCGCGGTGAACACTTACGGCGTCGACCTGGGTGACGGGGTTTTCGGCGAGGACAATCTGCACACCCACTTCACCGTCGGTGATGAGGTCATCGCGACCGCCGACGACACCACCAAGATGGTGACGGTGCGGGTCAACGGCGAGTTGGTCAAGACTATGCCGACGTCGATGGGCAAGGACAGCACCCCGACCGCCAGCGGCATCTACATACTCGGTGAGCGGTTCGCGCACATGATCATGGACTCGTCGACCTACGGCGTACCGGTCAACTCGCCCAACGGTTATCGCACCGAGGTGGATTTCGCCACCCAGATGTCCTACAGCGGCGTCTTCGTGCATTCGGCGCCGTGGTCGGTTGGCGCTCAGGGCCACACCAACACCAGCCATGGTTGTCTCAATGTCAGTCCCAGCAACGCGCAATGGTTTTTCGAGCACACCAAGCGCGGCGACATCGTCGAAGTGCTCAACACCCTCGGCCCGCCGCTGTCGGGCACCGAAGGCCTTGGGGATTGGAACATTCCGTGGGATCAGTGGCACGCCGGCAACGCCAAGGCGTGAGGCCGGGTGGGGACGGCTAGATCCCTACCCACACCCACTGCTGATGACCCCCATCCCATACCGGTGGAATGGCATCGCCAAGGGCGCGGTAGAGGGGGCGGCGAGATCGGAACTGTGGCGACCGACACGACACGAGCGACCAGGTGGCGAACGAAACTTGTCATCGTAGGCCTCTCAGCGGGGCGCATCTTCGACCCTTGCGTGCTTAGACTCGCGGCCTACGCAAAAGGTCAGAGGGTGAAAACACCCTCTGACCTGTGGGGTGAGTGACGGGACTCGAACCCGCGACATTCAGGATCACAACCTGACGCTCTACCAGCTGAACTACACCCACCATTGCTGCCGGCCGATTACGCGATCGCGAAGCGACGTGCAGCAGCGTCGATACTAGCCGTTCGGACGCTCGGTGGCCGAATCGATTGTTTCCGGCGTGGCCCCATCAGCGCCAAGCTCGACGGCTACCGCGGCGATGTCGCTGGTGGCAGGCCCCGGCGGCGGTACGAACGCGGTGCGCCGGTAGTACTGCAGTTCGCGGATGGATTCGTGGATATCGGCCAATGCGCGGTGCGCCAGCCCCTTGGCCGGCTGGCCGTAGTAGATGCGCGGGTACCAGCGGCGGCAGAGTTCCTTGATCGAGCTCACATCGATCATGCGGTAGTGCAGAAACGAGTCGAGGGCAGGCATGTCGCGGGCGATGAATCCACGGTCGGTGGCGATCGAGTTGCCGGCCAATGGCGCGGTTTTAGCCTGTTTGACGTGCTCACGGATGTAGTCGAGCACCATCGTCTGCGCCGTCGCCACATCTACGGTGGATGCACGCACCTCCTCGATGAGGCCGGAGCGGGTGTGCATCTCGGTAACCACGTCGATCATCGACGACAACGCCGTGTCGTCGGCATGGATCACCACGTCGACGCCATCGCCGAGAACGTTCAGGTCAGCATCGGTAACCAGGACAGCGATTTCAATCAACTTGTCCGAGCCCAGGTCCAGCCCGGTCATCTCGCAGTCGATCCACACCAGTTCGTCCCGCACAGCGTTCACCCTAGGCAAAGTTAGCTGCCAGACCCGCAGCCACCCCGGTCCGGCGCGACAGCAAGTAAGGTCGTTCGTGATCGGGACTAGCTTTGATTGTCAGGCTCGTCAGCGGGCCGAAGCGGCCCGCATCGTCGCCGGACCACGACCAACAGGGGAGAGGCAGACGTCACGATGAGCTCCGAGTCGACGCCCCGCAGCGCATCGGCAGGCACTCCAGCGCGGCAGATCGCAGACGGTTACGACTTCCAGGGACAGGCCCTGGAGCTGGGCACGGTCGTCATCGACGGCACGACTGACCCGGCCGCACAAATCCGCATCCCGCTGGCCACCGTCAACCGGCACGGTTTGGTGGCCGGCGCGACGGGCACCGGCAAGACCAAGACGCTGCAGCTGATCGCCGAGCAGCTCTCGGCGGCGGGCGTGCCGGTGCTGATGGCCGACGTCAAGGGTGACCTGTCCGGCCTGTCGAAGCCCGGGCAGAGCAGCGACAAGATCACCGCGCGCGCCAAGGAAACCGGCGAGACGTGGGAGGCCAGCGCTTTCCCGGTGGAGTTTTTGTCGTTGGGCACCAAAGGTATTGGCGTTCCAGTTCGCGCGACGATCGCCAGCTTCGGACCTATTTTGCTCTCAAAAGTCCTGGGGCTCAACAGTACCCAGGAGTCAACACTGGGCCTGATCTTCCACTGGGCCGACCAGCAGAAGCTGCCGCTGCTGCGTTTGAGGGATCTGCGCGCGGTGATCAGCTTTCTCACCAGCGACGAGGGCAAGGCCGAGCTGAAGTCGCTGGGCGGCGTGTCCGCGCAAACGGCCGGTGTCATCCTGCGTGCTCTGGTCAACTTGGAAGGCGAAGGCGCCGACACCTTTTTCGGCGAGCCAGAACTCGATCCCAACGACCTGTTGCATGTCGAAGGTGGCCACGGCAGGATTTCGCTGCTCGAACTCGGCGACCAGGCCACCCGGCCCGTGCTGTTCTCCACCTTCTTGATGTGGGTGCTGTCCAACCTCTTCAAGAACCTGCCGGAGGTCGGCGACGTTGACAAGCCAAAGCTGGTGTTCTTCTTCGACGAGGCACATCTGTTGTTCACCGATGCCTCGAAGGCGTTTTTGGATCAGGTCGAGCAGACAGTCAAGCTGATCCGCTCCAGGGGTGTCGGCGTGTTCTTCTGCACGCAGTTGCCCACCGACGTGCCCAACGAGGTGCTGTCCCAGTTGGGCGCGCGCGTCCAGCACGCGCTTCGTGCCTTCACGCCCGATGACCAGAAGGCATTGACCAAAACCGTTCGCACCTATCCGAAAACCGATGTCTACGATCTGGCTTCGGCGTTGACGTCGCTGGGCATCGGCGAAGCCGTCGTCACCGTGTTGTCGGAGCGGGGCGCCCCGACTCCGGTCGCGTGGACCAGGCTGCGCTCGCCGCGCTCGCTGATGGCGGCCATCGGCGACGACGCGATCGGCACGGCGGCCAAAAACAGCTCGCTGCAAAGCAAATACGGTCAGACCAAGGAAACGAAAGCGGCGTACGAGATGCTGGCGGAGAGGGCCCCGGTCCGCGCCGCCGGCGGAGGCGGGATCGAAGTCTGTACCCGCGGAAGCCAAGAAGCCCGGCTGGTGGAAGCGGTTCGTCAACAGCCGCGGATTCCAGACATTCCTCAAAGCGCTCGGTACTGAGCTCATCCGCAGCATGTTCGGCGGCAGCAATCGCCGCCGCCGATAGAGTCGTTAGGTCAGCCGCCGAGCCTTTTGTAGAAACTTCCGACGATCGGCGCGACGATAGCGCGCGGCGCGTACCCACTCGCCACCGACATGGCCTTGGACGTCAAGCCTGGCACGACACGCATTTTGTTGCGCGCCAACGCATCTAATGACTTCTTCGCCGTGTGCTCGGTGGAGATCCACAGGAAATCCGGCACCAGCTTCTCGACGATCGACGCTTCGGCCGGATCCGGCAGCTCGGTGCGCACCGGGCCGGGCGCCAGCAGCGTGACGTGGACGCCGGTCTTTCGCAGTTCCCCGCGCAGCGATTCGCTGAACGTGTTGACGAACGCCTTGGTCGCCGCATAAGTCGCGTTATAGGGAATCGGTGAATTGCCTGCCGCCGAACCGGAAATCAAGATGCCGCCGGCCTTGCGCTCGATCATTCCCGGCAGCACTGCCAGCACGAGGTCGTGCACGGCAATCGCGTTGAGCTGGACCTGAGCCTTTTCCACCGCGGCGTCGAGCGTCGAGACCGGACCGAAGGTCGCAGTGCCCGCGTTGGCGCACAGGATCGAGATGTTGCGGGTGCTCAGCTCGTCGGCCAGTTTCGTGCGTTCCGCAGCGTCGCCGAGGTCGGCAGGCCGCACTTCGACAGCGACTCCGAATTTTTCGACCAGACGGCCGGCAAGGTCGGTGAGCACATCCTCGCGTCGCGCGGTGATGATCAGGCTGTGCCCGCGGGCGGCCAGTTCGGTGGCCAGCGCTTCGCCGATGTTCTGCGAGGCTCCGGTGACAACGGCACGGGCATCGGGGCTGGGCGCGGGTACTGGCATCCGCCAATCGTAGGAGCCGATCGCGAGCGCGGCGCAGCCGGGCGCTGCGGGTCGGCGACCGGATATGGAGGAGCCGATCGCGAGCGCGGCGTAGCCGGGCGCTGCGGGTCGGCGACCGGATATGGAGGAGCCGATCGCGAGCGCGGGGTAGCCGGGCGCTGCGGGTCGGTGACCGGACATTTAAAGTGCCAGCATGAGCAACCCGGGGTCGGGTTCGCGCATATCCGAGCGATCCCGGGTGCTGACGTGGGCATTGTGGGACACCGGAGCTGCCGGACTGAGCGCGATCGTCGTGACGTTCGTGTTCTCGGTTTACCTGACCGGCAGCGTCGGTCAGGGCACGCCCGGTGGTGCGCCGCCGGCGAGTTGGCTGGGTCGCGCGCTGGCGGTCGCCGGGGTGACGATCGCGCTGCTGGCGCCGCTGATCGGCGTGTGGGTGGAGAATCCGCACCGGCGGCGTGTGGCCCTGACCGCGCTGACCGGCATGGCGGTGGCGCTGACGTGCGCGATGAGCCTGATCCGTGAGCGTCCGGAGTATTTGTGGCCGGGATTGGCGCTCCTCGCAGCGGCCGCGGCGTGCGGTGACCTGGCCAGCGTCCCCTACAACGCGATGCTGCGCCAGCTGTCGACGCCGGAAAACTCCGGCCGGATCTCCGGTTTCGGCTTGGCGGCGGGATTTAGCGGCAGCGTGGGGTTGCTGTTGGTGGTCTACTTCGGTTTCATCTCGGGCAAGGGCGCCACCCGCGGGCTGCTGCACCTGTCCGCCGACGACGGCATGAACGTCCGAACAGCGATGCTGTTTGCCGCCGGGTGGCTGGCGGTACTAGCGCTGCCGCTGCTGCTGACCGCGCACCGGCTGCCTGCCGTTGGCGAGGTCGCCCATCCCGTGCGGGGCCTGCTGGGCGGTTACCGCAGGTTGTGGACGGAGCTGGTCGCCGAATGGCGCCGGGATCGCAACTTGGTGTATTTCCTGCTGGCCGCCGCGGTGTTTCGGGATGGGTTGGCCGGCCTGTTCACCTTCGGCGGCGTGCTGGGTGTCAATGTGTATGGGATCTCGCCGGCCGATGTGCTGATTTTCGGCGTGGCCGCGAGCGTAGTGGCGGCGCTCGGGGCCGTGCTCGGCGGACTGGTCGACGACAGGATCGGATCCAAGCCGGTGATCGTCGTATCGCTGGCCAGCATCATCGTGTTCGGTCTCACCATGATGGTGTTGTCCGGTCCCCTCGCGTTCTGGGTCACCGGACTGCTGCTGTGCCTGTTCATCGGCCCCGCGCAGGCGTCGGCGCGCACGCTGCTGCTCAGGATGGCCAGCCACGGGAAAGAAGGTGTGGCCTTCGGCCTCTACACGATGACCGGACGTGCGGTGTCGTTCATCGCGCCCTGGCTGTTTTCGGTCTTCGTCGACGTGTTCGGCGCTGTTCGCGCCGGGATGGGTGGGCTGTGTTTGGTCATGGGTGTCGGGCTGGTGGGCATGTTCTTGGTGCATGCCCCGCACCGCACCCTCGTTGCCGACGCGGGTTGAGCTGGGTTCAGCTCGATCCGGTGCAGACTGTCAGACCCGCGCCGGTGCGCTGGTTGACCTGCACCCCGTCCACAGTCACCGAGCAGGTGACATCGTGGCCGATATTGATGATGGTGATGTTGGGCTGCCGATTGCCTGAATCCGGCAAGCTCACTACCTTGCTCCACGGCAACGCCACGTTGAATTCGGTCTGCATCATGCCGTCGTCGTCCACGTAGGTGATGCTGATCGCGCGGCCCTCGCCGCTGACGTCGTAGACGACGGTCTGCGCCACCCCCGGGTTGCTCGGCGCGCTGGACTCGGTGCTGGTCGGCGCGGATGTGCCGGCGGACGGCGTGGGCGACGTGGGTTTGGTCGGCGCCGGGCTGGATGAACTCGGCATCGCCGGTAGCGGTGACACCGCGGTTTGCTTCCCGGCCGTGCCGTTGGCGATCACCAGGGCGATGACCAGTGCAGCAACCAGCAGCACCGCCGCGGCGGCGGCGATCCACAACCAGCGCGGCGCCTTCGGCCGGCCGGGTGCGGGTTCTTGCGTCGACGGGTCCGGCGGAGGCTGGCCGTGCAGCCAGTACTGAGGCAGCTTCTCGGTCGGGTGGGTTTCGTTCCCGTTCGCCGACGAGCCGTGGTAACGCGGTGGCGGATAGGACGACTGCCCGCTGTAGGCCGGGTCGACGTACTGCGGGTAAGGCTGACGTATTCGTCGGGTTTCCTCGGTCCCCTCTTGAGCCGAATGGGAGTGCTCGGACCGACGTGGATCGTTCATGCCCACCTCATGCTGGCAGGGTACCTGCCGCACGACGTCCGGCGCCGAGAGATTGGACTAGCGACTGGGATTCGCGCGGCGGCGGGGCTAAGCCGTGGTGAAGCGAAGCGCCGCGGGCGCGCTATCCGGCACGATCGGACTGCGCGGCCGAACCGGCGAAATCCGCTGATAGGCGGAGCCGAGTGGCGGACGTGGGTCAGGTTCGCCCTTATTGGGCCAGAGCGCGACCGCGCGTTCCGAAAGCGCGGTGATGGTGAGAGCGGGATTGACGCCCAGGTTCGCTGTGATCGTCGACCCATCGATGATGTGCAGACCGGGATGCCCGTATAACCGCTGATAAGGGTCGACGACGCCGGTGGTCGGTGAATCTCCGATCGGGCAGCCGCCGATGAAATGCGCGGTGGTCGGGCGGTTGAAGATGTCGAAGTAATAGCCGCGGGGGTCACCATCGATCTTTGCGGCAGCCCGTCGGCTGATGTCATTGCCGACCGGAATCCAGTTCGGATTGGGCGCACCCACTCCTTGTCGGGTGGTCATCTTCGCGCCGAAAAGGCCGCGTTTGAGATAGGTGGTCAGCGAATTGTTCAAATCCTGCATCACCAGCAGGGATATTGTCCTCTCCGAGGCTCTCCGCAGATTGAACGAGCGGGCGAATGCGGCCGGGTGACGGAGATTCGTCAGCACCCATCTGGCGAGACGGTGCCGGTCGCCGTCGACCAGGGTGGTGGTCAGTAGAAATCCCCAGTTGCTGCCCTTCCCGAGCCGGAAGGCTTCCATATGCGTGTTCGCATCGGGGTGGATCGACGACGTCCCGGCCACACCTTGGGCCAGATCCGTGCGGGTTCGCGAGGTCGCGATCAGGCCGACCTCCGAGTTGGTCCGCGTCAGTTCACCCAACCGCGCCGAGATCCGGGGTAAGGAACCGTTGGCACGCAGCCGATGGAGCAAGTTTTGCGTGCCGAGCGCGGCGGCCGAGAACACCACCTGATCGGCGCGCCAGGTCCGGTGTCGCTTACGAACCCACCGTCCGGTTTCGACGGTTTCGACCAGGTAGCCGCCGGCAGGCGATTCACGGACGTCGACGACGGTTGTCATCGGGTGAACCTGCACGCCCGCCTTTTCTGCCAGGTACAAGTAGTTTCGTTCGAGGGTGTTCTTGGCATTGTGCGCGCATCCATTGATGCAGCGCCCGCAGAAGACGCAGCCGGCCCGGTCTGGTCCGATGCCACCGAAGTACGGGTCGGAAACCGTCTTGCCGGGCTCACCGAAGAACACGCCCACCTGGGTCGGGTGAAACGTGTCGGCCACACCCAAATCGTCTGCGATCGACTTGAACACGTCGTCTGAGGGGGTCAACCTCGGATTTGTCGCGACGCCGAGCATTCGTTTGGCCTGGTCGTAATACGGCGCTAATTCAGCCTTCCAGTCCGTGATCGTGGCCCATTGCGGATCGTTGTAGAACTGCTCCAGCGGTTCGTAGAGAACGTTGCCGTAGATCAGTGAACCGCCACCGACGCCAACGGCCGACTGGATAGCGACGTTCTTCAAAACGGTGATTCGCAGCGGGCCCGTGAGGCCGAAACGGGGCTGCCACATGGTCTTTCGGATAGGGATACTATCGGGCGGGTAGTCCTGCGGCCGCCAGCGCGCTCCCTGCTCTAGCACGCCGACGCGATATCCCTTCTCGCTCAGACGAAGAGCGGTAACCGACCCGCCGAAACCCGATCCGATCACGATCACGTCATAGTCGGGACTCATCGAAGTCCTCTCGCAAACTGGGTGAATGCCATCGGTCGACGGCGATCGAGCGTTAGCAGGTTGACGCTGAGAATAGGCCTCCGAACCGGCTGCGCATGCGGAAATCGCGAGGTTCAAGATCAGGAAGCGCCGACGGTCAACGCGGCGACCGTCATCGCCCGCATCACCGCCCGTGACCGCGCCGCACGGCCGTCAGCGGGCTTGAGGCTGTGTGGAGTCGAATTGAGTAGCCCGAACACCGCGTGCGCCATCAGCCGCGCGTCGGCCTCGGCAAGGCCCGGTTCGAGCTCGCGCAGCACGCCCACCCAGACCTCCACATACTGGCGCTGCGCCCGTCGCACCTGACGCTGTGCCGCGGCCGGCAGATGAGCGAGGTCACGGTCCTGGATGCGAATGAGATCCGGTTCACCCAGCGCGAAGTCGAGGTGGAAATCGATCAGGCCGTCGAGTGCCGCGTCGGCGTCAGCCTCGCGGGATCGGACTTCCCGAGCGCCGGCCAGCAGGCGAGTGCTGATGCCGACCAACAACTCGACCAGCAGCGATTCCTTGTTGGGGAAGTGCCGGTAGATCGCCGGGCCGCTGACGCCCGCCGCGGCGCCGATGTCTTCCAGCCGCACAGCCAGAAAGCCCCGTTCGGCAAACAGCCGCTCGGCGGCCGACAGCAGTTGCACACGCCGGTCGGATTTACGTCGAGTGCGGCGGTTGGGCGTCTCGGCGAGGCCCCCGCCCTCACTGGGGTCGGCCGGGGCAGATGCTGCCATGACGGCCTCCCTGGTCAACTCGTGCTGGACACTTCGGTTAATCGCCACTAACATATCACGAGTTAGTGACCATTAACCGAAATTGGCGTGTACTCGATGACCACTCCGGCGGAAAACCGCGCAGCGCATGGCGCGCTTGTCGCGCAGCTGCGCGACAAGCTGGCCGCGGCCGCGCTGGGTGGCCCGGAGCGGGCCCGTACCCGTCACGTTGACCGCGGCAAGCTGCTGCCCCGTGATCGCGTCGACGGCCTACTCGATCCCGGCAGTCCGTTGCTCGAGATCGCTCCGCTGGCCGCCGACGGGATGTACGACGACGAGTGCCCCGGGGCAAGCATCATCACCGGCATCGGGAGGGTCTCCGGTCGTGAGTGCATGATCGTGGCCAACGACGCCACGGTCAAAGGCGGTACCTACTACCCGATTACGGTCAAGAAGCATTTGCGCGCACAGGAGATCGCCGGGCAGAACCGGCTGCCCTGCATCTACCTCGTCGACTCCGGCGGCGCGTTCCTGCCGCGCCAAGACGAGGTGTTTCCCGATCGCGAGCACTTCGGCCGGATCTTCTACAACCAGGCCAAACTCAGCTCCGAGGGCATCCCGCAGATCGCGGCAGTGCTCGGGTCCTGCACCGCCGGTGGCGCTTACGTGCCCGCAATGAGCGACGAGGCGGTGATCGTCCGCAACCAGGGCACAATCTTCCTTGGCGGGCCGCCGCTGGTGAAAGCCGCCACCGGAGAAGTGGTCACCGCCGAGGAACTCGGTGGCGGTGATCTGCACTCCAAGACCTCCGGAGTGACCGATCATCTGGCGCACGACGACCGCGACGCGCTGCGCATCATCCGGCGCATCGTGGCCACCCTGGGCCCGCGCCAACCGCCGATCTGGGACGTGCTGCCAAGCGTGGATCCGATCGCCGACCAAACCGAGCTCTACGACGTGGTTCCGGTCGATGCGCGGATCCCCTATGACGTACACGACGTCATCACCCGGCTCGTCGACGGGGGCGAATTCGGAGAATTCAAAGCCGAATACGGCAGCACACTGGTCACCGGCTTTGCGCGAATTCACGGCCACCCGGTGGGGATCGTCGCCAACAACGGTGTGCTGTTCAGCGAATCCGCGCTCAAGGGAGCGCATTTCATCGAGCTCTGCGACAAGCGGTTGGTGCCGTTGTTGTTCTTGCAGAACATCACCGGATTCATGGTCGGCCGCGACTACGAGGCCGGCGGCATCGCCAAAAACGGCGCCAAGATGGTTACCGCGGTGGCATGCGCACGAGTGCCCAAGCTCACCGTGGTGATCGGCGGATCTTATGGTGCGGGCAACTACTCGATGTGTGGACGGGCGTATTCGCCGCGCTTCCTGTGGATGTGGCCCAACGCCCGGATCTCGGTCATGGGCGGTGAGCAGGCCGCGTCGGTGCTCGCGACGGTACGCGGGGACATGACGGCCGAGGAGGAAGAGGCCTTCAAGGCGCCGATCCGCGCACAGTACGAACAGCAGGGCAATCCGTACTACTCGACGGCCCGGCTCTGGGACGACGGCGTGATCGACCCTGCCGACACCAGAACGGTTGTCGGTCTGGCGCTTTCGGTTGTGGCGAACGCGCCTGTCGAGCCGGTCTCCTACGGCGTCTTCAGGATGTAACGTGATGGGTTTCGATACTGTTCTGGTCGCCAACCGGGGTGAGATCGCCGTCCGGGTGATCCGGACGCTGAAGGCGATGGGCATCCGATCGGTGGCCGTCTACAGCGACGCCGACGCCACCTCGCGCCATGTCGCCGCGGCCGATCTCGCAGTCGCGATCGGCCCGGCGCCGGCGCGTGACAGCTATCTCAACATCGCCGCTGTCGTCGACGCGGCGGTGCGTACCGGTGCCCAGGCCGTCCACCCTGGCTACGGATTCCTCTCGGAGAACGCCGATTTCGCGGCTGCTCTGGCATCGGCGGGGGTGACTTTCATCGGTCCGCCGGTAAACGCGATCCAAACCATGGGCGACAAGATCGCCGCCAAGGGCACCGTATCGGCATTCGGCGTACCTGTGGTTCCCGGTATCGCCGGCCTGGGCTCACCGACGACGACCTGATCGCGGCCGCCGACCAGATCGGCTACCCGGTGCTGGTCAAGCCGTCTGCCGGTGGCGGCGGCAAAGGGATGCGGATGGTCGAGCGACCGGCTGACCTGCCCGCCGCGCTGGTCAGTGCCCGCCGGGAGTCGGCCGCCGCGTTCGGCGACGACACCTTGTTTCTCGAGCGTTTCGTGTTGCGCCCCAGGCACATCGAAGTTCAGGTGCTGGCTGACGCCTACGGCAATGTGGTGCACCTCGGCGAGCGGGAGTGCAGCCTGCAGCGGCGACACCAGAAGGTCATCGAAGAGGCGCCGTCGCCGCTGCTGGATGCCGCGACGCGGGCCCGGATCGGCGCCGCGGCGTGCGACACCGCCCGAAGCGTCGATTACACCGGCGCCGGCACGGTCGAGTTCATCGTTTCGGCTGACCGGCCCGACGAGTTCTTCTTCATGGAGATGAACACCCGGCTGCAGGTCGAGCATCCGGTCACCGAGATGGTGACCGGATGGGATCTGGTCGAGTGGCAGGTCCGGATCGCCGCGGGGGAGAAGCTGACCATCGGCCAAGCTGATATTGCCTTGCACGGGCACGCGATTGAAGCGCGGGTCTACGCCGAGGACCCTGCGCACGGCTTCCTGCCCACCGGCGGTGATGTGCTCGCGGTGGTGGAACCGGACGCGACGGGCGTGCGAGTCGATTCGGGCTTGTCCGCGGGGATGGTCGTGGGCAGCGACTACGACCCCATGCTGGCGAAGGTGGTCGCGCATGGCGCGGATCGGGCTGCCGCGCTGCGGACGCCTCGATCGGGCGCTGGCGGACACCGCGGTCCTCGGCGTTGTCACCAACGTCGAGTTCGCCCGGTTCCTGCTGGCCGATCCCGATGTCGTCGCCGGTCGGCTGGACACCGGGCTGTTGGACCGACGGGCCGGGGATTTCGTGGCGGCGCAGGCTGGCGACGAACAGTTCATCGCCGCGGCGGCCTTCCATTGGTTGCGGCTTTTTCCGAAGCCGGGTGCCGACTTGTGGGAGGTGCCCTCCGGGTGGCGCGTCGGGGCCAGCGCACCGGTCAGCATCCGGCTGCGCGCCGGTGAACGCACCGATCACGTCCACATCACCGGCGGCCCGGAGTCTGCCGACGTGCGCATCGAGGACGGCGAATCTCGTTCGCTACGAGCCGATCTGACCGGCGACCGGCTCACGGTGACACTGGATGGGGTGCGTAACGAGTACACCGTCGCCACGGCTGACAGCAAGATCTGGTTGGCCGGCGGCGGCGCCACCGCCGTGCTCGAGGAGGTTCGGGAAGCGCCGGTGCGTCCGGACGACGAGCACAGCGGCGACGCCGAATTGACCAGCCCGATGCCCGGGGCGGTCGTGGCGGTGAGCGTCGACGATGGGTCGGAAGTCGAGGCCGGAACCGTTGTGGTCACCGTCGAGGCGATGAAGATGGAGCACGCGCTGACGGCACCCGTCGACGGGGTGGTCGAACTTCTCGTCAGCCGTCGGCGATCAGGTCAAGGTGGGCCAGCCGCTGGCCCGGATCATAGTGAGTGGCAAAGTAACACCAGGAGCAGAGGATAGCGCTGATGAGTAACGCCGGCGACGATGCAGAGCGAAGCGATGAGGAGGAGCGGCGCTGATGAGTAATTTCCTGTCCACCGCGACGCTGCCGGACGAGTACCAGCAGTTGGCCAAGACGGTCCGTGATTTCGCGCAAACCGTCGTCGCACCGGTGGCCGCGCAGCACGACGCCGAACACTCGTTCCCATACGAGGTGGTCGGCGGGATGGCCGAGATGGGCCTGTTCGGACTTCCCTTCCCGGAGGAGTACGGCGGTATGGGCGGCGACTACTTCGCCCTGTGCCTGGCCCTGGAGGAACTCGGCAAGGTCGACCAAAGCGTCGCCATCACGCTGGAGGCCGGTGTCTCGCTGGGCGCTATGCCGGTGTACCGGTTCGGCAGCGATGCGCAGAAGCGAGAATGGTTGCCGGAGTTGGCAAGTGGTCGTGCCCTGGGCGCGTTCGGGCTGACCGAGCCCGGTGGTGGCACCGATGCCGGCGCAACCAAGACCACCGCGCACCTCGACGACGGCCATTGGGTGATCAACGGGTCCAAGCAGTTCATCACCAACTCCGGCACCGACATCACCAAGCTGGTAACCGTGACGGCGGTGACCGGCGAGCGGGACGGCAAGAAGGAGATTTCGTCGATCCTGGTGCCGGTACCCACGCCGGGCTTCACCGTCGAGCCGGCGTACAACAAGGTCGGCTGGAACGCCTCGGACACCCATCCGCTGAGCTTCGACGACGTGCGCGTGCCCGAGGAGAATCTGCTCGGCGAACGCGGGCGCGGGTATGCCAACTTCCTGCGCATCCTCGACGAGGGCCGCATCGCGATCGCCGCATTGTCCACCGGGGCTGCGCAGGGTTGCGTCGACGAGAGTGTCAAGTACGCAAAGGAACGCGAAGCGTTCGGTCAACCGATCGGCCGGTATCAGTCCATCGCATTCACCATCGCGCGGATGGAGGCTCGCGCGCACACCGCTCGCACCGCCTATTACGACGCCGCGGCGCTGATGCTGGCCGGCAAGCCATTCAAGAAGCAGGCGGCGATCGCCAAGTTGGTCGCCAGTGAGGCGGCGATGGACAACGCGCGTGATGCCACCCAAATCCACGGTGGCTACGGGTTTATGAACGAGTTCACCGTGGCCCGCCACTACCGGGACAGCAAGATCCTGGAGATCGGTGAGGGCACCAGCGAAGTGCAATTGATGCTGATCGCGAGAGAGGTTGGGCTGTGACTTCAGAGAACGGCGAACAGCCCGTCAAGACGGTGATCCAGCGGGGGCTGTGGTTCGAGGAATTCGAGACCGGGGTGCGGTACCTGCACCGTCCGGGGCGGACCATCACCGAGGCCGACAATGTGTTGTTCACGACTTTGACCATGAACACCCAAGCGCTGCACCTGGATGCCGCGTTCTCCGACGCGCTGCCGCCGTTCAATCAGCGGCTGGTGAACTCGATGTTCACCCTGTCGACCCTGGTCGGATCTGTCGGTCGCGCAGCTGACCCAGGGCACCATCGTGGGCAATCTCGGCTTCTCCGAGATCGCTTTCCCGAAACCGCTTTTCCACGGCGACACGCTCTACGCCGAGACCGTCATCACCGAGAAGCGGGCATCAAAGAGCCGCCCGGGGGAGGGCATCGTGACGTTCGCGCATACCGGTCGAAATCAGCACGGTGACGTGGTCGCCACCGCGAGCCGCAAGACCCTGGTGCGGATGCGTCCAGCGGAGGCCATCGACTGATGGGCCTGCAGAATCCCGGTCCGGCATGGCTGTTCTGTCCGGCCGACCGGCCTGAGCGCTACGAAAAGGCCGCTGCTGCAGCAGATATCGTGATCCTCGACCTCGAGGACGGATGCGCCGCCGCCGACCGGCCCGCTGCCCGCGAGTCGCTCATCGACGTCCAGCTCGATCCGGCCCGCACCGTGGTGCGCGTCAACCAGTTCGGCACCGCCGATCAGCAGCTCGACCTGGAAGCCCTTAAACGTACTGGCTATGACACCGTGATGTTGCCGAAATGCGAAGCAGCCGAACAGGTTAGCGCGCTGGCGCCGTTGAACGTCATCGTGCTGGTCGAATCGCCGATGGGTGCGCTCGCCGTCACCGAGACGGTAGCCGTGGACAACGCCGTCGCGGTGATGTGGGGTGCCGAAGACCTGTTCGCGGTGCTCGGCGGCACCGCGAACCGCTACCCGGACGGGACATACCGCGAGGTGGCGCGCCACGTCCGCTCGCAATCCCTGCTGGCTGCCAAGGCGCACGGTCGCCTCGCGCTTGGATTCGGTCTACCTCGACATCAAGGATCTCGATGGGCTGCGCGCCGAGGTCGACGACGCGGTCGCGGTGGGCTTCGACGCAAAGGTTGCTATCCACCCCAGCCAGGTGCCGGTGATCCGGGCCGGTTACGCGCCGTCCGCCGACCAGGTGGACTGGGCGCGACACGTTCTCGCCGCAGCCGCCGATGAACGCGGTGTCTTCGCATTCGAGGGCATAATGGTGGATGCGCCCGTGTTGCGGCGAGCCGAGCGGATTGTGCAGCTGGCAGCTGCGACCGGCTCGTAGCAGTCCCGGTTTTCGGGTTTGCTCCGACCCGCCGCACACCCGCGCCGGCTGGTCGGTTGGAGGCGGTATGACTGAAGCTGCTCTGACGCCGATGACTGTCGACCTCGAGCCGGTGCAGCTCGTCGCGCCTGACGGGACACCAACAGCGGAAGTCCGTTACAGCCGCGAGCTTCCCGCGGAGACACTGTGCTGGCTCTACGAGATGATGGTGGTCACCCGCGATGTGGACGCCGAATTCGTCAATCTGCAGCGGCAGGGTGAACTGGCGCTGTTCGCGTCGTGCTGCGGCCAGGAGGCGGCACAGGTCGGTGCGGCGGCCTGCCTGCGCAAGACCGACTGGTTGTTTCCCGCAATACCGCGAACTGGGCGTCTATCTCGTCCGCGGCATCCCACCCGGCCACGTCGGTGCCGCCTGGCGCGGAACATGGCATGGCGGGCTGGATTTCACCAAGAAGTGCTGCGCCCCGATATCGGTTCCGATCGGCACCCAGACGCTGCATGCCGTCGGCGCGGCCATGGCCGCCCAGCGGCTCGGCGAGGACTCGATGACGGTGGCCTTTCTCGGCGACGGTGCCACCAGCGAGGGTGACGTGCACGAGGCGCTGAACTTCGCGGCGGTGTTCAAAGCGCCGTGCGTGTTCTACGTGCAGAACAACCAGTGGGCGATCTCGGTGCCGCTGCGCAGCCAGACCGCCGCACCGTCCATCGCGCACAAGGCGATCGGGTACGGCATGCCCGGCGTTCGGGTGGACGGCAACGACGTGCTGGCGTGCTACGCGGTGATGGCCGAAGCCGCCGCCCGGGCCAGAGCCGGCGACGGGCCGACGCTGATCGAGGCGATCACCTACCGGCTCGGCCCGCACACCACGTCGGACGATCCGACCCGATACCGCAGCCAGGAGGAACTGGATCGGTGGCAGATGCTGGACCCGATTCCGCGCTACCGGAACTACCTGCAGGGCCAGGGACTGTGGTCGGAGCGGCTGGAAGACCGGGTCGCCGCCCGATGCAAGCGGATGCGGTCCGACTTGCGCGACGCGGTGTTCGCGGCGCCCGACATCGACATCGACGAGGTCTTCACCTCGGTGTACGCCGAAATGACACCCGGACTTGAAGCGCAACGCCAACAGTTGCAGGCCGAAATCCGCCGGGAGGCATGATGACCCAGATCCTCGAGCCGCCCACCCGTCCGAATGCAGATGTGCCCGAACCGGCTGATGCGCTCAGCGCGCCGTCGCTGACGATGGTCCAGGCGCTCAACCGAGCATTGCACGACGCGATGGCCACCGACGACCGGGTGCTGGTTTTCGGTGAGGACGTGGCGACGCTGGGCGGCGTGTTCCGGGTCACCGAGGGACTCACCGCGGCATTCGGCCCGGACCGCTGCTTTGATACCCCGCTGGCCGAGTCCGCGGTGATCGGCATCGCCGTCGGCTTGGCGCTGCGAGGCTTCGTGCCGGTCCCCGAGATCCAGTTCGACGGGTTCTCCTATCCCGCCTTCGATCAGGTGGTCAGCCACCTGGCGAAGTACCGAACCCGCACTCGCGGTGAAATCAATATGGCTGTCACCGTGCGGATTCCGTCGTTCGGCGGCATCGGTGCGGTTGAGCATCATTCGGAATCCACCGAGTCCTACTGGGCGCACACCGCAGGTCTGAAGGTCGTGGTCCCGTCCACACCGTCAGATGCCTACTGGCTGCTGCGCCACGCCATCGCCTGTCCGGACCCGGTGATGTTCTTAGAGCCCAAGCGACGCTACTGGGGTCGCGAGATCGTCGACACCGCCCGGCCCGGACTTGCCGATCGGGCGGGCGGCGGTGCGTCGCACGGGCACCGACGTCACCGTGCTGACCTACGGAGGATTGGTGGGCACGGCGTTGTCGGCCGCTGAAATCGCTGCCCAACAACATGATTGGAGCCTCGAGGTTGTCGACCTGCGGTCGCTGGTCCCGCTGGATTTCGACACCGTGGCCGCGTCGATCCGGCGCACCGGTCGGTGCGTGGTGCTGCACGAGGGACCTGCGAAGCCTGGGCTACGGCGCAGGTCTGGCCGCCCGCATCCAAGAAGAGCTGTTCTACGAACTCGAAGCACCGGTGTTGCGCGCCTGCGGGTTTGACACCCCATACCCGCCCGCACGACTGGAGAAATTGTGGCTGCCCGGTCCCGATCGACTGCTGGATTGCGTCGAGCGCGTGCTGGAGCAACCATGAATTCGCCAGCCGATCACGACCGCGTCAAGATGTTCGTCGTGCCCGACCTCGGTGAGGGTCTCGAAGAGGTGACGCTGTCGTGCTGGCGCGTCGCGGTGGGCGACGACGTCGAACTCAACCAACCGTTGTGTTCGGTGGAGACCGCCAAAGCCGAGGTCGAGATCCCCAGCCCGTACGCAGGCCGGATCGTGGAACTATGCTGGCGCTGAGGGTGATGTGCTTGCGGTCGGCTCGCTGCTGGTACGCATCGACACCGCACCCGGCGCGACGCAGGCGGCGACGGCGTCGAACGGCGCGTCGCCCACGCGCAGGCCCGTGCTCGTCGGATATGGGGCCGACGACGCACTGGACGTCAGTCGCAGGCGTCCGAAAGCCAAACCGTCCGTGCGGAAACTGGCTGCCGAACTCCTCGTCGATCTAGGCGATGTGCCGCCCGGCCCGGACGGCCTGATCAGCCGAGAGGCGGTTCTGGCCGCCGCCGGAGTCGGCGCCGAGCGACCCGGAGTGTCCTACGACGTGGTGCCGGTGCGCGGGGTCCACGCTCAGATGGCAGAACGAATGACACTGTCGCGCAACAAGCTCCCTGATGCCCACGCCAGCGTGCAGGTCGACTGCACAGCTTTGATGCGACTCCGCGACGACGTCATCTCGCCGTTCGTGCTCACGCTGCGGTTTCTGGTAATCGCCCTGACGCACAACAAGATTCTCAACTCGACGTGGGTTGACGACCCAGCCGGCCCGCAGGTGCACTCCCATCACGCGATCCATCTCGGGTTCGCCGTCGCCGCACCCCGAGGTCTGCTGGTCCCGGTCATCACTGACGCGCAGCACAAAACCACCCGCGAGCTCGCAGACTGCGTGGCCCGGCTTATCCGAGAGGCCCGGGCAGGCACCCTGAAACCGGCCGAGCTTGCGGGCTCGACATTCACCGTGTCGAACTTCGGGGCGCTCGGACTCGATGACGGGGTGCCGGTGATCAACTACCCGGAGGCGGCAATCCTGGGCATGGGCTCGCTCAAACCGCGGCCAATGGTGGTTGACGACACCGTCGTCATCCGCCCCCAGATGACCCTGACCTGCGTGTTCGACCACCGTGTCGCCGACGGTGCCAACGTGGCACAGTTTTTGGGGGAGCTGCGCCGGCTGATCGAGTCACCGGAGATGGCGCTGCTCGATCTTTAGCGGTCGTGGCTACTTGCGTTGCGCCGCGGCCAGCCGGGCGGCGAACTCCGGTGATTGGATCGAGCTGGCCTGCGGCCCGAGTTCGATGTCCTTGGCGAGCTCGTGCTGGTCGACGTCGATGGATCCGGGGCTGGCCGTCGCGCGCATGGTGGCCTTCGTCGCGAGCACGACCTCGCGAGGGGCCGCCGCCGGCCCGGCCGCCAGTTCCAGCGCCGCAGCGACCGGGTCGTCGGCGACGCTGAGCGCCAGCCCATGCCGCACAGCGGATTCGGCGTCGAAGCGCATCCCGAACAGCAAGGCCGCACGGGCCACCTGCGGTCCGACCGCGCGCTGCAGCATCCACGTCGCCCCACCGCCTGGATGCAGACCCAACTTCTGAAAACGAGCGTCGAACAACGCTTTCGGACCGGCGATCCGCACGTCGGCGGCCAGCGCCAAGTTCAGGCCCGCCCCGACGGCCGGGCCGTTCACCGCGGCGATCGTGGGCAGCGTGCACTTGCCGACGGCCATGAAGCCGTCGTAGATGCGGAGCAGTCCCTCCTTGGCCGCACTGCCCAACGCACTCAGGTCGGCACCTGCGCAGAATGCTTTGCCGGCGCCGGTGACGATGACGGCGTGCACGGTCCGGTCGGACTCGGCCCGTTCCACCGCAGCCCGCAGCTGCTTCGACATCTCGTCGGTGACAGCGTTGCGTCGCCCGGGGTCGTTGACGGTGAGCAGGGCGACGTGGTTGTCGACGCTGAACAAGACCAGGTCGGACTGGGGCATCGGACACCTCCGCTGATTCGCCGCCGACGGTGCATAAGTGCACCATCCGGGGACATCTGCCACATAGACCTCGCTGGCCACAGTGGCTTCAGCGATGTGCGCCCCCGGCAGGACTCGAACCTGCGACCACAAGATTAGAAGTCATGTGCTCTGTCCAGCTGAGCTACGGGGGCCGGAGACTACTAAGCCCAGGTCAGTGTAGCCAACGGCGGAGCAGGCGGGCTTCCGGTGCGCAACGCCGACGGAAATGTCCTTGGCAGGAACAGTGATTCGGCTAGTGTGAGGCCCGCCACACACGTACGCTACCGGCGGCGTGTGCTCAACGACGAGGAGTGGCACGGCATGACGGTAGCCATAGGGGCCCGATACTCGCGGGCAAGCGCCGAGGTGCTGCGACACGGACTGCAGCTGGCGGCTGGGCCGATCGATGCATACCGCACCGGCTCGTTGATTCTCCGCGGCTCGCCATGGGTTGTCCGCTTCCTGGCCGAATGGCTTTCGGCCGAATGTCCCCCACACGTTGTCACCGGGCACGCACTGTCCGGGGTGACGCCGCTGTCGGTCGGCCGGGTTGCAACGGGCTGGGCGGCGCAGCGCGCGGACCACATCCTCACTGCCGCGCTCGCGGACTCTTTCGGAGCGCAATATCGCGAAAAGGCCCGTCATCCGATCAGCGACGACCCGGCCTGCGTGCGCCGCGGCGGCCTGTTGCAAGCGACCGGGCATCGCCGCCGCTACGCGGGGAAGACGTCGGATATCGCCTACGGCCCGGACCGCGATCACGTGCTGGACATCTGGCGCCATCACACCATCAGGGCGGGCGACCGGGCGCCGGTGCTGGTGCAGATCCCGGGCGGAGCGTGGGTGGTCAACGGTAAACGGCCTCAGGCATATCCGCTGATGGGCCGGATGGCCGAACTGGGCTGGATATGTGTATCCATCGATTACAGCAAGAGCCCGGGCAAGGCGTGGCCGGCACACATCATCGACGTCAAACGCGCGCTGGCCTGGGTCCGCGAGAATATCGCCGAGTACGGCGGCGACCCTGACTTCATCGCGGTCACCGGCGGCTCCGCCGGCGGACACCTCGCCTCGCTGGCCGCGCTCACCGCTAACGACGAGAGCCTGCAGCCCGGCTTCGAGGACGCCGACACAACCGTTCAGGCGGCAGCGCCCTATTACGGTGTCTACGACCTGACCGATGCCCAAAAAATGCACGAAATGATGCTGCCGTTCCTCGAGCATTTCGTTATGCAAGCGCGCTACGCCGACCAACCGGCGCTGTTCGAATCGGCGTCACCGATTTCGCATGTGCACCGGGGCGCGCCGCCCTTCTTTGTGCTGCACGGCGAGAACGATTCGGTGATTCCCAGCGTGCAGGCGCAGGCCTTTTGCTTCCGCGCTCCGCGAGGCCGGCGCGCCTACCGTCTGCTACGCCGAGCTTCCCAACGCCCACCACGCTTTTGACATCTTCGCCACGGTCCGGTCCAGATTGGCCGCCGACGCCGTCGCCGACTTTTTTGGCGTCGTTTACGGACAATATCTTCGGTCGCGATCGACGATTTTGGGCAGACAAGCAACACCGGCCAGCTGAATTCTTCGGTGCGCAACCCGTTGCATATTTCCAATTCGGCAGCCCGCCACGGTAATTCGTAGGCCATCGCGAACACGTTTAATCCAGTGTTCTGATCCGTACAATCGGCTACCGCCACCGCGCCAAGCGGGCTAGCGTTGGAGTGGGCCATGGCCTAACGCTGTGCCGTGGCAAAGGGTATTGGCGCGTCGGGAAGCGGGCGCGGTGACAGGACGGAGGAGTGCCGGTGGCTGAGACGGTCGACGCGGCCGGATTGCCCGCGGCGCTGGGGCCGGTCGATTACCTCCTGCACCGCGGGGAGGCCAATCCGCGTACTCGCTCCGGCATCATGGCGTTGGAAATCCTCGACAGCGCGCCGGATTGGGACCGCTTCCGGACCCGCTTTGAGAATGCGTCCCGACGGGTCTTGCGGCTGCGGCAGAAGGTGGTCGTGCCGACCTTGCCGACGGCCGCGCCGCGCTGGGTGGTCGATCCCGACTTCAACCTGGACTTCCACGTACGCAGGATGCGTGTCGCAGAACCCGGCTCGCTGCGGCAGGTATTCGATCTGGCCGAGGTGATGCTGCAGTCGCCGCTCGACATCGCCCGACCGTTGTGGACCGCCACCCTGATCGAGGGTCTCGCCGACGGAAAGGCCGCGACGCTGCTGCACCTGTCCCACGCCGTCACCGACGGTGTCGGCAGTGTGGAGATGTTCGCGCAGATCTACGACCTGGAGCGGGATCCACCACCCCAGCCGACACCCGCGCAACCCATTCCGCAGGATCTCTCGGCCAATGACCTGATGCGCGAGGGTTTCAACCACCTGCCCGTCAATGTCGTCGGTGGGGTGCTGGGCGCGCTATCCGGAGCCGTATCGATGGTCGGCCGGGCGGTGCTCAACCCCGGAGCCGCGGTGGCGGGCGCGGTCGACTATGCCCGCTCAGGGGTGCGGGTCATGAGCCGGGCCGCCGAACCGTCGCCGCTGCTTCGTCGCCGCAGCCTGGCCACCCGCAGCGAAGCACTCGACATCCCACTCGCCGACTTGCACAGGGCGGCAAAAGCGGGCGGGGGCTCGATCAACGACGCCATACCTGGCCGGTTTGTGCGGTGCGCTGGGGCGTTACCACCAGGCACTCGGGGTGCCGATAGCCACGCTGCCGATGGCGGTGCCGGTCAGCCTGCGCGCCGAATCCGACGCCGCTGGCGGCAACCGGTTCACCGGCGTCAACCTGGCGGCTCCTATCGGCACTGCCGATCCGGTCGCGCGGATGAAGAAGATCCGCGCGCAGATGACCCAGCGCCGCGACGAGCCCGCTATGGACATCATCGGTTCCATCGCGCCGGTGTTGAGCGTCTTGCCGACGCCGCTGCTGGAATCGATGACCGGCTCGATCGTCGGCTCCGACGTCCAGGCCAGCAATGTTCCGGTCTTTCCCGGCGACACCTATCTCGCGGGCGCAAAGGTCCTGCGGCAGTACGGCATTGGGCCGCTGCCCGGCGTCGCGATGATGGTCGTGCTGATATCGAGGGGCGGTTGCTGCACCATCACCACCCGCTATGACCGCGCCGCGATCCGCGATGAGGCGCTGTGGGCCCGTTGCCTGCTGGAGGGTTTCGACGAGATCCTCGCGCTGGCCGGCGAACCCGACCTGCATCCGGTGCCCGCGTCCTTCGCCGCCGAGCCGTCTGGCCCGCCGCACCGATCGGTGTCGGGCTCATGACGAACGCGGAGCAGCGCCAGTCGCGGAAGTCGACGCGTGATCTTCGGTTGCCGGGCTCGGTCGCCGAGATCATGGCCAGCCCGGAGGGGTCCAAGATCGGCGCGTTCTTCGACTTGGACGGCACCCTGGTGGCCGGCTTCACCGCCGTCATCCTCACTCAGGAGCGGCTGCGCCGACGCGACATGGGCGTCGGCGAGCTGTTCAGCATGGTCACCGCAGGCCTCAACCATCAGCTCGGACGCATCGAGTTCGAGGAGCTCATCGGCAAGGCCTCCGCGGCGCTGGCCGGGCGCGCATTGAGCGACCTCGAAGAGATCGGGGAGCGGCTGTTCCTGCAGAAGAATCGAGTCGCGGATCTACCCCGAGATGCGTGAGCTGGTCCGCGCCCACCTGAGTCGTGGTCACACCGTGGTGCTCAGTTCGTCGGCGCTGACCATCCAGGTCGGCCCGGTCGCCCGCTTCCTCGGCATCCTCAACACACTCACCAACAAGTTCGAGACCGACGACGACGGGATCCTCACCGGACGATGTGGTCGAAGCCGATCCTGTGGGGGCCCGGCAAGGCCGCTGCGGTGCAGAAGTTCGCCGCCGAGAACGACATCGACCTCAAGGACAGCTACTTCTACGCCGACGGCGACGAGGACGTCGCGTTGATGTATCTGGTCGGCAATCCGCGGCCGACCAATCCGGAAGGCAAGATGGCCGCGGTCGCCCGGCGCCGCGGCTGGCCGATCCTGAGGTTCACCAGCCGCAGCGGCGGCGGGATCGGGGCGCAGCTGCGCACGCTTGCCGGGGTCGGCTCGGTGGTCCCGGTCGCGGCCGGCGCGGTCGGGATCGGACTGTTGACCCGCAGCCGGCGTCGTGGCGTGAACTTCTTCACCTCGACCTGGTCACAGCTGTTGTTGGCCGCCAGCGGCGTCCAGCTCAATGTCCTGGGCGCGGAGAACCTGACCGCCGAGCGGCCCGCGGTGTTCATCTTCAATCACCGCAATCAAGCCGACCCGGTTATCGTCGGCGCGCTGATCCGCGACAACTGGGTTGCGGTCGGCAAGAAAGAACTGCAGAGCGACCCGATCATGGGCACGCTCGGCAAGGTGCTGGACTCCGTCTTCATCGACCGAGACGACCTGGCTGCGGCGGTGGAGTCACTGCACGAAGTCGAGGAGCGCGCCCGACAAGGGCTTTCCATCATGATCGCGCCCGAGGGGACCCGGCTGGACACCACCAGCGTCGGGCCGTTCAAGAAGGGGCCGTTCCGCATCGCGATGGCGGCGGGAATACCGATCGTCCCGATCGTGATCCGCAACGCCGAGATCATCGCGGCGCGAAATTCCACGACGATGAACCCGGGAACGGTGGATGTCGCTGTGTTCCCGCCGATCTCGGTCAAAGATTGGACGGTCGAAACGCTGCCGGATCGGATCGCCGAGGTCCGCCAGCTCTATGTGGACACGTTGGCCGACTGGCCGGTCGATGAGCTGCCCAAAGCCGACTTGTACAGCCAAAAACGGAAGGCGGCGCCGAGAAAGGCGCCGCGTAAAGCCACCGGCAGGCCGGCCAAGGCCGCGACAGGCAAGGTCACCAAAGCCCAGCCGGGTACACCTCGGCCGAGAGGGCGATCGTGACCAGGTCGGCCGCCGATACCGGCACCTTCACCACGACCGACGACACTTTGGTGTTGGCGTCGGCGTCGTCGCCGATGGAAACGGAACTGCTGGCGAAATGGTTGGACCAGCAACGTGCCCGGCACCCGGAGACCAAGCTCGAGGTGCTGCCGCTGCCGGCCGAGGATTCCCCGCCCGCGGCTCTGGCGCAGCTGGTCGAACAGCTCGAGTCTGGACGAGGACCGGTCGATCGTGCCGGTGCGGGTCTTCTGGATGCCGCAGGCCGATGCGTCGGCATTGAACCGGGTGGCGGCGTTGCTCCCGGGGCGAAACCCCTACCAGCCCAGCGAGCGTCAGCAGCGCCACATCCTGCGCGCTGATCCCTCACGCGCTCAGGTGGTGGCCGGTGAGTCGGCCAAGGTGTCCGAGCTTCGTCAGCAATGGCGAGACATCACGGTCGGCGAGAACCCCCGTGATTTCGCACATTTCGTCACCCGCCGCGCGCTGCTGGCGATGGAACGCGCCGAATACCGAATCCTGGGACCGCATTACAAGTCTCCGCGGCTGGTGCGCCCGGAGATCCTGGCTTCCGCGCGATTCCGCGCCGGGTTGGAGAAGATTCCGGGTGCCACCGTCGAGCAAGCCGGAAAGATGCTCGACGAGCTCGCGACCGGTTGGAGCCGAGTTTCCGTCGACCTGGTCTCCGTGCTGGGCAGGATGCTCAGCCGGGGGTTCGATCGGGAGATCGACTACGACGAGTATCAAATCGCGGCGATGCGCACCGCGCTGGAGGCTCATCCGGCGGTGCTGCTGTTCTCCCACCGGTCCTACATCGACGGCGCGGTGATGCCGGTGGCGATGCAGGAAAACCGGTTGCCGCCGGTGCATGTCTTCGCCGGCATCAACCTGGCTTTCGGCGTGATGGGACCGCTGATGCGTCGCTCCGGCGTGATCTTCATCCGGCGCAACATCGGCAACGACGCGCTGTACAAGTACGTGCTCAAGGAGTACGTCGGCTATGTGGTGGAGAAGCGTTTCAACCTGAGCTGGTCCATCGAGGGCACCCGCTCGCGCACCGGCAAGATGCTGCCGCCCAAGCTGGGACTGATGAGTTATGTGGCCGACGCCTATTTGGACGGCCGCAGCGACGACATTCTGCTGCAAGGGGTTTCGATCAGCTTCGACCAGTTGCACGAGACCGCCGAGTACGCCGCCTACGCTCGCGGCGGCGAAAAGCGGCCGGAGGGTTTCAGCTGGCTGTACAACTTCATCAAGGCTCAGGGTGAACGCAACTACGGCAAGATCTACGTTCGTTTCCCCGAAGCCGTCTCGATGCGAGAATATCTCGGCCCGCCGCATGGCCCGATCGCTGAGGACGAAGCTGCCAAACGGCTTGCACTGCAGAAGATGTCGTTCGAAGTCGCATGGCGGATTCTGCAAGCGACGCCGGTGAACGCCACCGGTCTGGTATCGGCGCTGTTGTTGACCACACACGGGTTGGCCTTGACGCTCGGGCAATTGCATCACACCCTGCAGGACTCACTGGACTATCTCGAACGCAAACAAACCCCGATATCCACCAGCGCGCTGCGGCTGCGCACACCCGAAGGCGTCCGCGCGGCGGTGGATGCGCTGTCCAACGGCCATCCGGTCACCCGCATCGACAGCGGCCGAGAACCCGTGTGGCGCATCGCCCCCGAGGACGAGCACACCGCAGCGTTTTACCGCAACTCGGTGATACACGCATTTCTGGAGACGGTCATCGTCGAACTGGCGCTGGCGCACGCCGGTCACGCCGAAGGTGATCGGCTGGAAGCGTTTTGGAACCAGGCGATGCGGCTGCGCGACCTGCTGAAATTCGACTTCTACTTTGCCGATTCGGCCGCATTCCGGCAGAATATCGCCGAAGAGATGGCGTGGCATGAGGACTGGGAAGCCCACGTCGCCGGCGGCGCCGCCGAAATCGACGCCATGCTCTACGCGAAGCGACCGCTGATGTCGGACGCGATGCTGCGGGTGTTCTTCGAGGCCTACGAGATCGTGGCCGACGTGCTGCGAGACGCGCCGACGGATATCGGCGAGAAGGAACTCACCAAGTTGGCGCTGGGTGTCGGCCGCCAGTACGTCGCGCAGGGCCGGGTGCGCAGCAGCGAGCCGGTATCCACGCTGCTGTTCGCGACCGCACGCCAGGTTGCCGCCGACCAGGACCTGCTCGAGCCCGGACCGGATTTGGTCGAGCGCCGGATCGCATTTCGCCGCGAATTGCGATCGATTCTGCGGGATTTCGACCACGTCGCACGGATCGCCCGCAACCAGTTCATCGCCCGTGAGGCGGAGTCGCGCCGACAGGCTCAGTAGCCGGTGGGCACGGGCCCATACTCTTGATCTATGACGGGAGATCCGGCCACGAGGCGCGGTGCGGCGGTGTGGCCGCTGCTCGCCGGAGTGGCGGTGCTCGCCGGCTGCACCGCGGCCGGGATCGGGGCGCTGTCGGTGGCTGCTGCGCTGACCGCCACCGGGTTACCCGACCCGGGTCCGGTGACCACGCTGGGCTTGCCGTTCGTCCGGGCGGCCGGGGAGGTCGCCGCCGTGGTGGCGGTGGGGGCGTTTCTCTCGGCCGCCTTCTTGGTCCCGCCGCAGAAGAGTGGCGTCCTCGACGTCGACGGCTACCGTGCGGTCCGGATCGGCACAGTGGCGGCCGGGACATGGGCGGTGTGCGCCGCGCTGCTGGTCCCACTGACGATTTCCGACGTCTCCGGACAGCCGATCACCGCCCACCTCAACCCGGCGACAATCTGGTCGCTGGCCAGCCTGATCAACATCGCGACGGCGTGGCGGTTGACGGCTTTCCTGGCTGCGGCGGTGATGTTGGCCAGTCTGGCGGTGCTGCGCTGGTCGTGGACGCCGCTGCTGCTGCTCGCGTCGTTGGCGACCCTGATCCCGCTCGGGTTGACCGGCCACTCGTCGGCGGGCGGTTCCCATGACCTGGCCACCAACGGCCTGCTGATCCATCTGGTGGCGGCGAGCCTGTGGGCCGGTGGCCTGCTGGCGCTGCTGGCCCACGTGATCCGCGGCGGGCAGCACGCCGACCTGGCCGCGCGGCGATTCTCCAGGATCGCGCTGTGGTGCTTTATTGCGATGGCGCTCAGTGGCGTCGTCAACGCGCTGGTGCGGATTCTGCCGTCGGACCTGCTCACCACCGACTACGGGCGGCTGGTGCTGGCCAAGTTCGTCGCGCTGTGCCTGCTCGGTGTCGCCGGCTGGCGTCAACGGCGCAGCGGAGTCGCTGCGCTGCAAGCAGATCCGAATTCACGCACCGCCCTGATCCGGCTGGCGCTGATCGAGGCGCTGATCTTCGGCGTCACGTTCGGCATCGCCGTCGGCCTGGGCCGCACACCGCCACCGCCGCTGCCGATCGGTATCCCCTCGATCCCCGACGTGAAAATCGGCTACGACTTCGCCGGCCCACCCACCCCGGCGCGGGTGCTGCTCGACTGGCGCTTCGACCTGATCTTCGGCACGGCCGCCATCGTGTTCGCCGCGGTGTACCTGGCCGGAGTGCGGCGGCTCCGCCGCCGCGGCGACGACTGGCCGGCGGGCCGGACTGTCGCCTGGCTGCTGGGCTGCCTGGCGTTACTATTCGTCACGTCGTCGGGTTTGGGCCGCTATATGCCGGCGATGTTCAGCATGCACATGGCCGATCACATGCTGCTGTCGATGCTGACTCCCATCCTGCTGGTGTTGGGGGGCCCGGTCAGCCTGGCGTTGCGGGCACTGCCCGCGGCCGGCCGCGACGACCCGCCGGGTATGCGCGAGTGGTTGCTGGCCGCGCTGCACAGCAGGCTCTCGCGGTTCCTCACCAACCCGGTGGTCGCCACGGTGTTGTTCATCGCCGGGTTCTACGGGCTGTATCTGGGCGGTATCTTCGACGCCGCGGTCGGTAGCCACATCGGGCATGTCGCGATGAACGTGCACTTCCTGTTGAGCGGCTACCTGTTCTATTGGGTGGTGATCGGCGTCGACCCGACGCCGCGGCCGATCCCGCCGCTGGCCAAGTTGGCCGTGGTCTTCGCGTCGCTGCCGCTGCACGCATTCTTCGGGATAGTGCTGATGAGCACCCAGAACGTGCTCGGGGAGAGCTTCTACCGGTCGCTGCACCTGAACTGGCACACCGACCTGCTGGGCGATCAGCGGCTCGGCGGTGGAATCGCTTGGGCGGCAGGAGAAATACCGCTTGTCGTCGTCATGATCGCGTTGCTTGTGCAATGGACGCGTAGCGACCAGCGGACCGCGCGGCGACTGGATCGTGCGGCGGACCGCGACGACGACGCCGAGCTGGCGGCCTACAACGCGATGCTGGCCGAGCTGGCCCGCCGCGACACGTCGCGGCATTAGCCGCGCGGCCCGCCTCGCAGGCCACCGGGACCAGCATGAGCCACACCAGCACCAGCACCCGACCACGACCTGCTGCTGCAAAGCGATAGCGCATCCGATATCGCCCACGCCGTCGGCCGTTTATCCACAGTCGCGGTTTTATCCACCGAGTCCGTTTCCACGTCGACCCGGCACATCCGAAGCTGTCGGTCTGGCTGCGCTGACTAGAGCCAGCACCGGCGGTGTGGCGGCACCGGGATTGCCCGGGTCGTTCGGCAGAGCACCGCCATTTTCGGAAAGGAAATGCAATGTTCGAAACGCAGGTAACCGTGGTCGGCAACATCGTGAACGACCCGAAACGCCGACAGGCGGGCTCCCAGGAAGTGATGAAGTTCCGGGTGGCCAGCAATTCACGCCGCCGCGGCGCCGACGGCAGCTGGGAGGCCGGCAACTCGCTGTTCGTTACCGTCAACTGCTGGGGCCGGCTGGTCTCCGGTGTGGGCGCATCGCTGGGCAAGGGCTCGCCGGTGATCGTCGTGGGCCACATTTACACCAGCGAATACGAGGATCGCGACGGCATTCGTCGTTCGACGTTGGAGATGCGCGCCACCTCGGTGGGCCCCGACCTGTCGCGCTGCCATGCCCGGATCGAGAAGACGGTTTCGGTGGGAACGGATGCCACGAGTACGCCAGCGGCCGAGATCGACGCCGCTGACGCCGAGGCCGGAGACGCCGCCGCGCCGGTGGCCGAGACCGGGTTACCCCTGTCGGCCTGAGAAGGAGTCGGCGCCGTCTTGCCTGTCCGGTGACGATGCGCGCCGTGCAGCGGCGTGAGAGCAGTCGGACGTCTTGCCTAGGATGGGTCGCGGGCAACTTCGCGACATCAGAAAGGCAATACCGCGGCATGGCTGAGTTCATCTACACGATGAAAAAGGTCCGCAAGGCGCACGGCGACAAAGTCATCCTCGACGACGTCACGCTGAGCTTCTATCCGGGCGCCAAGATCGGTGTCGTCGGCCCCAACGGGGCAGGTAAGTCGAGCGTCTTGCGGATCATGGCGGGGCTGGACAAGCCGAACAACGGCGAAGCCTTCCTGGCCACCGACGCCACCGTCGGCATCCTGCTCCAGGAGCCGCCGCTGAACGAGGAGAAGACCGTTCGCGGCAACGTCGAAGAGGGGCTCGGCGACATCAAGGTCAAGCTCGACCGCTTCAACGAAGTCGCCGAACTGATGGCCACCGACTACTCCGACGAGCTGATGGAGGAGATGGGCCGGCTGCAGGAGGAGCTCGACCACGCCAACGCGTGGGACCTCGACTCGCAACTCGAGCAGGCGATGGACGCGCTGCGCTGCCCGCCGCCCGACGAGCCGGTGACGCAGCTCTCCGGCGGTGAGCGCCGCCGCGTGGCGCTGTGCAAGCTGCTGTTGTCCAAGCCGGACCTGTTGCTTCTCGACGAGCCGACCAACCACCTGGACGCCGAGAGTGTGCAGTGGCTCGAGCAGCACCTGGCTGCTTACGAGGGAGCGGTTCTGGCGGTCACCCACGACCGGTATTTCCTGGACAACGTCGCGCAGTGGATCTTGGAGCTCGACCGCGGCCGCGCCTACCCCTACGAGGGCAACTACTCGACCTACCTGGAGAAGAAGGCCGAGCGGCTGGCGGTGCAGGGCCGCAAGGACGCCAAGTTGCAGAAGCGGTTGCAGGATGAGCTGGCGTGGGTACGGTCCGGCGCCAAGGCCCGCCAGGCCAAGGGCAAGGCCCGTCTGCAGCGCTATGAGGAGATGGCCGCCGAGGCGGAGAAGACGCGCAAGCTGGACTTCGAGGAGATCCAGATTCCCACCGGCCCGCGGCTGGGCAACCTGGTGGTCGAGGTTGAGCACCTCGACAAGGGGTTCGAAGGACGCACGCTGATCAAGGACCTGTCGTTCACGCTGCCCCGCAACGGCATCGTCGGCGTCATCGGCCCCAACGGCGTCGGCAAGACCACGCTGTTCAAGACCATCGTCGGGCTCGAGCAGCCCGACAGCGGCACCGTCAAGGTCGGCGAGACCGTCAAGCTGAGCTACGTCGACCAGTCTCGGGCGGGCATCGACCCGAAGAAGAACGTGTGGGAAGTCGTCTCCGACGGGCTGGACTACATCCAGGTCGGGCAGAACGAGATTCCGTCGCGGGCCTACGTCTCGGCGTTCGGCTTCAAGGGGCCCGACCAGCAGAAGCCGGCCGGCGTGTTGTCCGGTGGTGAACGCAACAGGCTCAATCTGGCGCTCACGCTCAAAGAGGGCGGGAACCTGATCCTGCTGGACGAGCCGACCAACGACCTCGACGTCGAGACGCTGGGCTCGTTGGAGAATGCGCTGGAGAAATTCCCCGGCTGCGCGGTGGTGATTTCCCACGATCGCTGGTTCCTCGACCGGACCTGCACCCACATCCTGGCGTGGGAGGGCGACGACGACAACGAGGCCAAGTGGTTCTGGTTCGAGGGCAACTTCGGCGCCTACGAGGAGAACAAAGTCGAACGGCTCGGTGCCGAAGCGGCGCGTCCGCACAGGGTGACTCATCGAAGGCTGACGCGGGACTAGTGTCAGGCCTACCAGCGCTGGTAGTGCGTGCTGAGGCAGGAGCGGTCGGCATGACGGGTCATCGCGGATCCACCAGCCTGCAAGGTGCTGTGGACTGGACGAAGTTCGCTCAGCCGGACGACATTCCCGACTGGATCTCTAAGGCATACACCGACACCTACCAAGGCCCGCACGACGAGGAGGCCGCAGCCGACCGACGGGTCGGCCGATGGCTCCGCTGCTAGCGGTGACGCCGGAACTGCTTGGCGCGCACTACCGGCTTGGTCAGCATCGGCCGGCCGGGGAGAGCCGAGTCGCCATCTATCCGGCGGACGATCCGGGCGGGTTCGGCCCCGCGCTGCAGCTGGTCACCGACAACGGCGCGATGCTGATGGACTCGGTCACCGTGCTGCTGCACCGGCTTGGTGTGGCGTACGTGGCGATCATGAACCCGGTGTTCGCGGTCCGCCGCAGCACAGACGGAGATCTGCTCAGCGTCGAGCCGAAGAGCTCAGAGAGCTCAACGAGCGGCGGTGTCGAAGAGACCTGGGTTCATGTCCAGCTTTCGCCGTCGGTCGAGCGCGAGACGCTGCGGGAAGCCGAGCGCCTGTTGCCCGGTGTGCTGGCCGATGTGCGTCGGGTCGCAGCGGACTCGGCCGCGATGATCGGCCATACTCAACGACCTGGCCAACGACGTGGACACCAACGCGAACGGCCGCTACCCGGGGCCGGACAGCGGCGATGTGGCCACGCTGTTGCGCTGGCTGGTCGACGGGCATTTCACGCTGTTGGGCTATCAACGCTGCCCCGTGCGCGACGGACGCGTGTCAGGCGATGACGCGACCAGCAGCCTCGGTGTGCTGCGCCGTCGCAAGGGCACGCGTCCTCGGCTGACCGACGACACCGAGCTACTGGCCTTGGCGCAGACAGACGTCGCCAGCTATTTGCGGTTCGGCGCCTACCCGTACGTCGTCGCGGTCCGCGAGAACGCCGACGGGAACGTCTTCGAACACCGCCTCATCGGGCTCTTCACGGTCGCTGCGATCAACGCGGACGTTCTGGAGATCCCGATAATTTCGCGCCGCGTCCGCGAGGCGCTCGCATTAGCCGACCTCGACGCCGGCCATCCGGGGCAGCTGCTACTCGACGTCATCCAAACCATGCCGCGCTCAGAGCTTTTCGCGCTCACCGCCGAGCAACTGTTGGCGATGGCCAAAGCCGTGGTGGATCTCGGGTCCGGACGCCGGGCATTGCTGTTCTTGCGCGCTGATCGCCTCGAGTACTTCGTCTCGTGCTTGGTGTACCTGCCCCGCGACCGCTACACCACGGCCGTGCGCTTGCAGATCGAAGACATCCTGGTTCAGGAGTTCGGTGGCACCAGCCTCGAGTTCACCGCTCGGGTCACCGAATCACCCTGGGCGCTACTGCATTTCATGGTCAGGCTGCGACCCGACGGCGCGACGCAGGTCGACACGTCCGAGGCCAACCGAGTCCGTATCCAAGCGCTGCTGACCGAAGCCGCGCGCACCTGGTCCGACCGGCTGATCAGCGAGGCGACCGACAGCTCCGCCGGCGCCGTCGGGCCGCTGGAGGCGGAGCACTACGCAGCGGCGTTCTCCGAGGCGTACAAACAGGCCGTCACCGCGACCGATGCGATCAGCGACATCGCCATCATCGGAGAGCTGACTGATGATTCGGTCAAGCTGGTGCTCTCCGACCACAACTATGACGACACCGCCCGGCTGACCTGGTACCTGGGCGGCCGGACAGCCTCGTTGAGTCAATTGCTGCCGATGCTGCAATCCATGGGCGTGGTAGTGCTCGAGGAGCGACCGTTCACCGTCACCCGGCCCGACGGACTGCCGGTGTGGATCTACCAGTTCAAGATCACCCCGCAACCGACCATCACGCTGGCGGCGGCGGGTCCGGAGCGGGAAGCGACCGCGAAACGTTTCGCCGACGCGGTCACAGCGATCTGGGAAGGCCGCGTCGAGATCGACCGGTTCAACGAGCTGGTGATGCGCGCTGAGCTGACCTGGCAACAGGTCGTGCTACTCCGCAGCTACGCGAAATATCTACGCCAGGTGAGTTTTCCTTACAGTCAATCTCACATCGAATCGGTGCTGAACGAAAATCCTGCTACCGCACGGTCGTTGGTCAGGCTGTTCGAGGCGTTATTCGATCCAGCCCCTTCGGGTTCGTCGAAGAATCGCGATGCTCAAGCCGCCGCAGCGGCGGTTGCCGCCGATATCGACGCGTTGGTGAGCCTGGACACCGATCGTGTTCTGCGGGCATTCGCCTCGCTGATCCAGGCCACCCTCCGCACCAATTATTTTGTGACACGCGAGGGTTCGGCTCGCAGCCAAAATGTGTTGTCGCTGAAGTTGGATGCGCAGCTGGTTGACGAACTTCCACTGCCGCGACCCAAGTTCGAGATCTTCGTGTACTCACCGCGGGTCGAAGGTGTGCATCTACGATTCGGTTACGTGGCCCGCGGGGGGCTGCGTTGGTCGGACCGTCGCGACGATTTCCGCACCGAAATCCTCGGTCTGGTCAAGGCTCAGGCGGTGAAGAACGCCGTCATCGTGCCGGTCGGCGCCAAGGGCGGGTTCGTCGTCAAGCGGCCGCCACTGCCCACCGGCGACCCCGCCGCTGATCGGGAAGCCACCCGAAACGAAGGCATCGCCTGCTACAAGCTGTTCATCTCGGGGTTGCTCGACGTCACCGACAACGTCGACCACATCAGCGGCAAGGTCAGCACGCCGGCCGGGGTGCTGCGGCGCGATGACGACGACGCCTATCTGGTGGTGGCCGCGGACAAAGGCACCGCAACGTTTTCCGACATCGCCAACGATCGTCGCGAAGTCCTATGGCTTCTGGCTGGGTGACGCCTTCGCGTCCGGCGGATCGGTCGGCTACGACCACAAGGCGATGGGCATTACCGCCAAGGGAGCCTGGGAAGCGGTCAAACGGCACTTCCGGGAGATGGGGGTCGACACTCAAACCGAGGACTTCACCGTGATCGGCATCGGCGACATGAGCGGTGACGTGTTCGGCAATGGCATGTTGCTGTCCAAGCACATTCGACTGCTGGCCGCGTTCGACCACCGCCACATCTTCCTGGACCCCGATCCCGATCCGGCTGCGTCCTGGGAGGAACGACGGCGGATGTTCGACCTGCCCCGATCCAGCTGGGACGACTACGACAAGTCACTGATCAGCGAGGGTGGCGGGGTATACAGCCGGCGAACACAAAACGATTCCGATCAGCGACCAGGTTCGTGCAGCCCTCGGCATCCAGGACGACGTCACCGAGATCGCCCCACCCAATCTCATCCGCGCTATCCTGCGGGCGCCGGTGGATCTGCTGTTCAACGGCGGCATCGGAACCTACATCAAGGCCGAAGCGGAATCCGACGCCGACGTGGGCGACCGTGCCAACGACCCGGTGCGGGTCAACGCGAACCAGTTGCGCGCCAAGGTCGTTGGCGAGGGCGGCAATCTCGGTGTGACGGCGCGTGGCCGGGTCGAGTTCGACCTGTGCGGCGGCCGGATCAACACCGATGCGATGGACAACTCGGCCGGCGTGGACTGCTCTGACCACGAGGTCAACATCAAGATCCTGATCGACTCGCTGATCACCGCGGGCAAGATCGACCCGGGTGAACGCACCCAGCTGCTCGAGTCGATGACCGACGAGGTCGCCGAGCTGGTGCTCGCCGACAACGCCGACCAGAACGACCTGATCGGCACCAGCCGCGCCAATGCCCCCAGCCTGCTGCCTGTGCATGCCGACCAGATCAAATACCTGGTGACCGAGCGGGGGCTCAACCGCGAACTCGAGGCGCTGCCGTCGGACAAGGAGATAGCGCGGCGGCTCGAGGCCGGCCTGGGGCTCACGTCGCCGGAACTCGCGACGCTTGATGGCGCACGTCAAGCTGACGCTCAAAGACGAACTGTTGAATACCGATCTGCCGGATCAAGAAGTGTTCGCCAGCGATTGCCGCGATATTTCCCGTCGCCGCTGCGCGATCGTTTCGGTCCGGCGATCCGCTCCCACCAGCTCAGGCGCGAGATCGTGACCACGATGCTGGTCAACGATCTGGTCGACACCGCCGGCATCAGCTATGACTACCGGATCGCCCAGGACATCGGGGTGAGCCCGGTGGATGCGGTACGCACCTATGTGGCGACCGACGCCATCTTCGGGGTGGGGCAACTGTGGCACAGCATTCGCGCGGCCGACGTGCCGATCGCGGTTTCTGATCGGATGACCTTGGATACCCGTCGGCTGATCGACCGTGCCGGACGGTGGTTGCTCAACTACCGTCCGCAGCCGTTGGCGGTCGGCGCCGAAATCAACCGATTCGCAAAGAAAGTGGAAACGCTGACCCCGCGGATGTCGGAGTGGCTGCGCGGTGACGACAAAGCGATCGTGGAGAAGGAAGCCGCTGAATTCGTCGCGCAGGGCGCGTCCGAAGAGCTGGCCTACATGGTCGCCGCCGGGTTGTACCGGTACAGCCTGCTCGACATCATCGACATCGCCGACATCGAGGACCACGACCCCGCCGAGGTCGCCGACACCTATTTCGCGCTGATGGACCGGCTCGGGCACCGACGGTCTGCTGACCGCGGTGTCCGAACTGCCGCGCCGCGATCGTTGGCACTCGTTGGCGCGCTTGGCGATTCGTGACGACATCTACGCGTCGCTGCGGTCGTTGTGTTTCGACGTGCTCGCCGTCGGTGAGCCGGACGAAAGCGGTGAGGAGAAGATCGCCGAGTGGGAGCACATCAGCGCCTCGCGGGTGGAGCGCGCGCGCCGAACGCTGACCGAAATCTACGAAAGCGGCCAAAAGGATTTGGCCACACTGTCGGTGGCGGCACGGCAGATTCGCCGCATGACGCGCACCAGCGGGCGAGGATCGTCGGGGTGACCCCGGGATTCGTTGCGGCTGTGCCAGTCCGGTGGTCGGACATCGACATGTACCAGCACGTCAACCACGCGACCATGGTCACGATTCTGGAAGAGGCCCGCGTCCCGTTTCTTTCTCCCGCTTTCGCTGCCGACATCACCAGCGTCGGTCTGCTGATCGCCGATGTGCGGGTGTCGTACAAAGGCCAGCTGCGGCTGGCTGATTCGCCGCTGCAGGTCACCATGTGGGTCAAACGTCTGCGAGCGGTCGATTTCACGATCGGCTACGAAGTGCGGTCGGTCAGCGTCGACCCGGAGTCGAGACCCGCCGTGATCGCCGAGTCGCAACTGGCCGCATTTCACATTGACGAGCAGCGGCTGGTGCGCCTCTCGCCACATCATCGGGAATACCTGCAGCGGTGGCTTCGATAGCCGAGCGGGGACTGTGGCTCGGTCCAGAATCCGTAACTGCCCAACGCGCGGACTTGACCGTGTTCGTCGAGCGGGCCGCGCGGCTCGATCCCGCCGCGGTCATCCGGCTGCGCGGTCGTTCGGGCGGCTTGGTCACGGCGTGGGCGGCAACCGGCTTCGACGTGCTGGCGAGCCGGGTGGTCGCCGGCACTTTGCGGCCCAACGACTTGTCCGTCGGCGCAGATGAATTGGCGCGGGGACTGGCTGCGGCAGACAGCTTGGGCTTCGTCGATCCGGGCTTCCCGATGGATTCCGCGTGGCGGGGCGCGTTGCCGCCGGAGTCCGGTTTCGCCCACCTCGACGACGTACCGGCACGCCTGATGCTGGATTTGGCGCAGCGCGGCGCCCAGCTGGCCAAAGAGCACGGCAGCGCCCAGGGGCCGCCGGTGTCTCTGCTCGACCAGGAGGTGATCCGGGTCAGCTCAGCAGATGTCAGCGTAGGTGTGCCGATGCGGTGTGTATTCGCTTTGACCGCAATGGGTTTTCTGCCGCAGTCAGCCGAGGCCGCCGACGCCGACGAGATCGTTCGGGTCCGCACGCTGCCGGCCTGGTTGCGCATCGACGCACGGTTCGGTTCGGTCTACCGGCGTCGCGGTGACCCGGCACTGGTGCTGCGCTGACGTCATGCGGGATACCGAAACCACAAAGGCAGAACCGAATGAAGGTGATCCATGAATTTTTTCAATCCCACTCGGTATTCGACGTAGCCGTAGCGGTCTGTCGCGCGCGCGGGAAACGCGATGCCGACACCGAACAGTCCGGGAGCCAGAATGCCGTTGCTGGGGTTGTAATCGAGTTGGCCCCACTGTGGCGTCTCGGGCAGCGTTCTGCGCTCGAAGCCGACCGTATAAACGGCGCGGTCGCACTCGGCGAGCTTTTCTTCGAAATCCGCGCTGGAGATCCAGCACCTCTCCAAACGGTCTGGGTGGACGCCGTCAATGTTCTCTCGAGCCCAGACAGCAGCTCGGCCTTTGAGCCCGGAATCGTCGAACAGAATCCAATCATCAAGGTGGACTGCGTATCTGAGCGGGCTGCGGTAGAAGTTGATCACTTTGTCGACGGGGTGACGCAACAGATGCGGCAACGCGATCATCGAGGAGTGCGATGATCCGAACACGGCGACCGTGGCATCTTGCAGGGGTTCTTCCGCGAGCTTTTCGGGATCGAGGGCGACTTCTACCGGAATCTCCTTCAGCTGGGGATAGGAGAGCTTCTTGGGAACCGCGCCAACGGCCAAGATCACGTTCTTGGAGGCAAGTGCCTGCTGGCCAGTTTCAATTCTCCACTGCCTGCTTTCCAAGAAGAGAGCGGTTGCCGTCGTTTCAAAAGCCTGCACCCGTTCACGCAGCTGTTCGGTGATCCACACCAACGGATCAGCAACCAGGGCGAGGGCACACGTCTCTTCGGGGTCCACTTCCCGCAGCGGCATCGGAGGACCCGCTGAGAATCGAAACGCGGACGAGCCGTTCAGATAGCTGAGGAATAAACCAGCCTGAGTGTTACTCGAAACCGACCGCCACTTCGCGCCGAGGTCGCCCGCCGCGAAGGCTGGATCGACCCAGGCGATGTCGTCGGCAGCTATCCCGTGATCGAGGAGTTTTCCCATCGCGGCGATCCCCGCAGGTCCTGCTCCGATCACCGTCCACGCGTAGGCCATAGGTTATGTATAAAGACGCGGGTCGCGATGCGCCACCGGCAGGCGGGCTACACCAGCCACGCCGCGGCGTTGGGCGGCAACTTCCCGTCAACCAGCGGCGCGCTGCTCAGAAGGAGGTCGCCATCCGGCAGCGGCAGCGCCCGTTTGCCGGTGTTCAGCGCGCAACGCAACCCATGATCACCGCGGGCGAACACCAGCGCACCGCGCGGTGCGGCCAGCCACTCGACCCGGTTTCCAGCGAATTCCGCACGGCTACGGCGTAATTCAAGCGCCCGGCGGAAGAACGCCAGCGTCGAGTCGGTGTCGTTGAGCTGCTTTTCGACGGTTAGCGCCGCCCACTCGGGCGGCATAGGCAACCAGGTGTCGTGCGATGAGGAGAACCCGAACGGGGGAGTCTCACCGCGCCACGGAATCGGAATGCGGCACCCGTCGCGGCCGCGTACGGCGTGCCCGGAGCGTTCCCACGTCGGATCCCGCAGCGCCTCGTCGGGCAACTCGACATTGGGCAGCCCCAACTCCTGCCCGTTGTAGAGGAACACCGCTCCGGGCAGGGCGAGCGTCACCATCGCCATCGCCCGCGCCCGATCGAGTCCGACGGCGCCCCCGCCGTAGCGACTGGGTCCCCGCTCGACATCATGATTTTCCAACGTCCATGTGGGAGTGGCGTTTTCAATCGCTGCCGCGGCCAGGGTGTTCTCGATCGCATCATGGATGTCGGTGATGTCGAATGCGGCTCGCACCATGCGGAAGTTGAAGCCCAGGTGCAGCTCGTCGGCCCGCAAGTACTCGGCCCAGCTGGCGTTGTCGAAAACCCAGACTTCTCCGATGGTCACCGCGTGGGGATAGTCGTCCATGACCGTGCGAATGTCGCGGTGAATCGCGTGCACATTGGGGTGATTGAACCGTGGATCGCCGTCGCTGAGCATCCGTGGCCGCATTTCGACATCGGTGTCGGGAAGGCCCGGCGGTTTGGCCATGCCGTGCGCGACGTCGATGCGGAAGCCGTCGACGCCGCGTTCCAGCCAGAACCGCAACGTCTTCTCGAGATCGTCGAAGACCTCCGGGTTGTCCCAGTTGAGGTCCGGCTGTTCGACGTCGAAGAGATGCAGATACCACTGGCCCGGATTTCCATCCGGCTCGATGACCCGGGTCCAGGACGGCCCGCCGAACACGGACTGCCAGTTGTTCGGCGGCTGCACACCGTCGGGTCCGCGCCCGTCGCGGAAGATGTAGCGGTTCCGGGCGGCGCTGCCCGGTTCGGCGGCCAGCGCCTCCTGAAACCATGGATGCTGCGAGCTGGTGTGGTTGGGCACCAAATCCATGGTGATCTTGATGTCGCGCTCATGCGCTGCCGCGATCAAACGCTCAAATGCGGCCAGGTCGCCGAACAACGCATCGATGTCCCGCGGATCGGCCACGTCGTAACCGTGGTCGGCCATCGGGGACACCATGATCGGGCTGAACCAGAGCGCGTCGACGCCCAGCCGGACCAGATAGTCCAGCCGCGACGCCACGCCGTCGAGGTCACCCACGCCGTCGCCGTTGCTGTCGGCGAATGACCGCGGATACAACTGATAGAACACCGCGCGCGACCACCACGGCTCACGTTGCTGGGGGCTCATCAGAACGCGGAATTCACCAGAGAGTGCGCGGCCATCTCCAGGTATTCGAGCAGCTCCTTGCGATGCGCGTCGTCGAGGGTGTCGGAGTCAATGGATGCGACGGCGGTGTGCATGCACCGCAGCCAGGCGTCGCGCTCGAACGGGCCGATCGAAAACGGTGCATGCCGCATCCGCAACCGGGGGTGGCCGCGCTGGTCGGAGTATGTTCGCGGACCGCCCCAGTACTGCTCGAGGAACATTCGCAGCCGTTCCTCGGCGCCCGCCAGGTCGTCCTCCGGGTACACCCGGCGCAGAATTTCGTCCTCGGCGACGAGCTGGTAGAAGCGCGAAACGATCGCGTGAAAAGTGTCCGCGCCACCGACAGCGTCGTAAAAGGATTGCTCTACTTGTTCCATCGCCTTCCATTGTGGGGCATCGGGACCGACCGCCGGGCGCGTGTCACCCGTCGTCGCGGAACTTGGCACCGGCTGTTCACCGGATTGACCAGCCAACACCAGCCAATTTGGCGTGCGATCGTCGGCGAATCGTGGTGGACTGTTTCGCGGAGGACGTATGGCGCAGCGCAAAGGACGCCGCCACCGGGGTTCCGGTGTCGCGGCAGCCCTCACCGGGCCCGCGACCGGCGCATGTCTGCACAGTGTTCCCAGCGTTCCCGGTCGATTCCCGGTGTCCCCAGGGTCGACCACTCGCCTGTTTCGCATGACACCGGATCGGTCTGGAATCGCCGGCGTGTGCTGCTGCTGAACTCGACCTACGAGCCGCTGACCGCGTTGCCCGTTCGGCGGGCGATCATCATGCTGATCTGCGGCAAAGCCGACGTGGTGCACGACGATCCCTCCGGGCCCGTCATCCACTCGGCGACCAGGTCGATCGCCTTGCCTTCGGTGATCCGGCTGCGGTCCTACGTCCGCGTGCCCTACCGGGCTCGCGTCCCGATGACCCGGGCGGCACTGATGCACCGCGACCGCTTCTGCTGCGCCTACTGCGGGGCCAAGGCCGACACCGTCGACCACGTGGTGCCCCGCAGCCGCGGCGGCGACCACTCGTGGGAGAACTGCGTGGCGTGCTGCTCGACTTGCAACCACCGAAAAGGTGACAAATTGCTCACCGAGCTTGGCTGGTCGCTGCGGTTGGCGCCGACGTCGCCGAAGGGCCAGCACTGGCGGTTGCTGTCGACGGTCAAAGAACTCGACCCGTCGTGGGCGCGATACCTCGGCGAAGGCGCGGCCTAGCCCGGTGACGATGCGCGCCGCGTAGCGGCGGGCTGAGAAGGCGGGCAATCCAGGTGTCGCCCTGTGTAGTGATCGCGGGTGGGATACGGTTTGCGTCGTGAGCATGTTGGAAATCCACCTGTTCTTCGTGGGAATCCCGTTGTTGCTGGTGGCGGTGCTGGTGGCGCTGATCTGGTCGCGCAAGGGGCCGCACCCGGCGACCTACAAGTTGTCCGAGTCATGGACGCATTTGCCGATCCTGTGGGCGGCTACCGACGAGGTTTTCGGTCACGGGGCGCACTCCGGCCACGGCACGTCGGAACTCAGCGTGGGAGGTGGCGCCAGTGGCAAGTTGGTGAGGTCGCAACCATCCAGGCTGCCGAGCTGCCCGTTGGCTCGGTGATCACCACCAGCGGGCGAATCTCCGGGGTCACCGAGCCCGGAGAGCTGTCGGTGCACTACCCGTTCCCGATCAGCGACCTGGTCACTCTCGACGACGCGCTGACCTACGGGTCGCGGGCCGCGGGCGCACGGTTCGCGGTCTACATCGGCGACCTGGGCAGCGACACCGCGGCGCGAGCCCGCGATAATCCTGGGCAAGGTGCCGACGCCGAACAACGCGGTGCTGATCGCCGTTTCACCCGACCAGCACGCGATCGAGGTGGTTTACGGCTCGGAGGTCCGCGGCCGGGGCGTCGAGTCGTCCGCACCGCTTGGTGTCGCGGCGGCGGCCTCGGCGTTCAAGGACGGCGAGCTGATCGACGGCCTGGTCAGCGCGATTCGGGTGACCAGCGCCGGCATCTCACCGGCCTAGCGCCGTCGCGGCCTTTCAGGCCGCCCCGCCACCGTCGAACCGACGGGCCCGCAGCGACCGCTCGATACCGGCCCTGCCCTCGAGCACCAGTCGGCGCAGCGCCGGAGGTAGCTCGGGATCGGCAAGAAACCGGTCGGCGGCGGCGATGGCGTCGTCGCTGATGTCCCAGGACGGGTACAGACCGACCACCACCGTTTGGGCGACCTCACTCGAGCGCCGTTTCCACACGCCGAGAATCGCGGCGAAGTAGCGCTCGGTAAACGGCTTCAGCAGGTCGGCCTGGCCGGGCTCGACGAAGCCGCCGATGATCGACCGTGCCGTGATGTTGGCCAGCGCGTCGTCTTCGATCACCGTCGTCCACGCGCTTTCCTTGACCGCCGGCTGCGGCCGCGCCGCTGCCGCCTGCGCGCCGTGACGCTTGCCGGCGGCCGTCGGGTCGCGCTGCACCTCGGCATCGATGAACGGCGTTTCCGGACCGTCGGCGTCGACATCGCCGGCAGCGGCCAGCGCAGTGACGATGCGCCAACGCAGATCCGTGTCGATCGACAGGCCGGCCAGGCCCAGGTCGGCGGGTTTGTGGTCGAGCAGGTCGGCCAGTACCACGACATGCCGGGTCGACAGCACCGATGAGCACAGCGCGTTGACGAAGGCCAGCTGAAAGTCGGAGCCCGCCTGTGCGCCGCGGGCCAGCTCCAGCAGCCGGTCGGCGAATGCCGGCCAGCCGTCGGAACGGGCCCAGTCGGGGTCGGCGTACGACCCCAGTGCGGTCTGCGCCTGCAACAGCAGCCGCTGCGCCACGCCGACTTCCGTCTCGGCATGAACGCCGCCCGAGACCAGCGACACGAAGTCGCGGGCGCGCAGCTCAGCGTCGCGGGTCATCTCCCAGGCGGCCGACCACACCAGCGTGCGCGGCAGCGGCTCGGCGATGTCGGCGATGCGGTCCAGCGCGGTCTGCAGCGACTCCGGGTCCAGGCGAAGCGAGCAGTAGGTCAAGTCGTCGTCGTTGACCAGCACCAATTGACCGCGCGAAACACCAACCAGCGCAGGCACTTCTGTGCTGTCACCGCTAACGTCGAGCTCTTCGCGGTGGGTCCGTACCAGCTTGCCGCTGCCATCGTCGTCGTAAATCCCCACCGCGAGCCGGTGCACACGTGTCTCGCCGGCACCGGGCGCGGCGCCACTTTGCGCGACGGCGAACCGGGTGAACCGCCCGTCGGCGTCGACGTCGAAATCCGCGCGCAGCGTGTTCAGGCCGGTCGTCTTCAGCCACTGCCGGCCCCAGTCGGACAAGTCACGGCCCGAGGCCTTTTCGAGCGCGGACAGCAGATCGTCGAACGTGGCGTTGCCGAACGCGTGCGCGCGGAAGTAGTCGCGCAGACCGGCCAGGAAGTGCTCCAGGCCGACATAGGCCACCAGTTGCTTGAGCACGCTGGCGCCTTTGGCGTAGGTGATGCCGTCGAAGTTGACCTCGACGGCGGCCAGGTCGGGGATGTCGGCGGCCACCGGATGCGTCGACGGCAGTTGGTCCTGGCGGTAGGCCCACGACTTCTCGGCGTTGGCGAACGTCGTCCACGCTTGGGTGAATTCGGTTGCCTCGGCTTGGCATAGCACCGAGGCGAAGGTGGCGAAGGACTCGTTGAGCCACAGGTCGTCCCACCACCGCATGGTGACCAGGTCGCCGAACCACATGTGCGCCATCTCGTGCAGCACGGTTTCGGCGCGACGCTCATAGGACGCGCGGGTGACCTTGCTGCGGAAGACGTAGTCCTCCAGGAACGTCACCGCGCCGGCGTTCTCCATCGCGCCGGCGTTGAACTCCGGGACGAACAATTGGTCGTACTTGCCGAACGCGTACGGCACGCCAAAGTTCTTGTGATAGAAGCCGAATCCCTGCTTGGTCTGGGTGAACAGCCGCTCGGCGTCCATGAAGTCGGCAAGGGTGGCCCGGCAGAAGATGCCCAGCGGAATCTCGCCGTACTCGTCGCTGTAGCTGTCGTCCCAACGCGCATACGGGCCGGCGATCAGCGCCACCAGATAGGTGCTCATCCGCGGTGTGGTGGCGAACGTGTGCACGCCCCTCTCGACGCTTGCCGTGGCACCGTTGGAGACGACCTGCCAGTGCTGCGGTGCGGTCACCGAAAGGTGGAACACCGCTTTGAGGTCGGGCTGGTCGAAGCAGGCGAACATCCGCTTGGCGTCGGCAGTTTCGAATTGCGAGTACAGATACACCTCGTTGTCGACCGGGTCGACGAATCGGTGCAGTCCCTCGCCGGTGTTCGAGTAGCGGCAGTCAGCGTCGACCACGACGACGTTGTGCTCGGCCAGACCGGTCAGCGCGATACCGATCGACTCGTCGTAACCGGACACGTCGAGCTCGTGGCCGTTGAGGGTGGCGCGGTGAATTTTGTCGGCGGCGATGTCGATGACGGTGTCGGCGCCCGAGAGCGCGGCGAACTCCACGGTGGTGATCGACCGGAAAACCCGGTCGCCCGGTCCGCCGTTGCCGTCGGTGAGATCCAGGTCGATCCGATAACTGTCGACGGTGATCAGCGCAGCGCGTTCGACGGCTTGGTCACGAGTGAGATTCGGTAGTGCCACGTGTCCAACTTAGGCCCGGCGACGATGCAGGTCGCGCGGTGGCCAGTCAATCCGTGCCCGCGACGGGAACACGCGCGCCGCGGCTAGGGTTGTGCTGGACGGTTAGTCGACCGTCGAGGAAGGACCCTGATGTCTGAGAAGTCAGTTGCCGATTTCTGGTTCGATCCGCTGTGCCCGTGGGCCTGGATCACCTCGCGCTGGATCCTGGAGGTGGAGAAGGTCCGCGACATCGAGGTCAATTTCCGGGTGATGAGCCTGGCGGTGCTCAACGAGAACCGCGAGGGTCTACCTGAGGAATACAAGGAACGGTTGGCGAAGGCCTTCGGGCCGGTCCGGGTGGCGATTGCCGCCGAGCAGGCCCACGGTGCCGAGGTGCTCGCGCCGTTGTACACCGCGATGGGGACCCGCATCCACAACGAGGACAACAAAGATTTCGACGACGTCATCAAGCAGTCGCTCGCCGAGGTGGGTCTGCCGGCCGAGTTGGCTGAGGCCGCCAACACCGACGCCTACGACGACGCCCTGCGCAAGAGCCATCACGCCGGGATGGACGCCGTCGGCGAGGACGTCGGCACACCGACCGTCCACGTCAACGGGGTGGCGTTCTTCGGCCCCGTGCTGTCCAAGATCCCGCGCGGCGAGGAGGCCGGCAAGCTGTGGGACGCCTCGGTGACCTTCGCGGCCTACCCGCACTTCTGGGAGCTCAAGCGGACCCGCACCGAGAAGCCCGAATTCGACTAGACCAGTCGGGCGGCGAGCGGCCGCCCGGGGCCGCGTTGCGCCGTTGAGCACCGGCAGGTAAGGATTGCGGGCATGCGCGTCTACCTCGGTTCTGACCATGCCGGATTCGAGCTCAAACAACAGATCATCGACCACCTGAAGAAATCCGGGCACGAGCCGATCGATTGCGGCGCCTACAGCTATGACCCCGACGACGACTACCCGGCGTTCTGTATCGCGGCCGCGTCGCGCACAGTCGCCGACCCGGGCAGCCTGGGCATCGTGCTCGGCGGATCAGGCAACGGCGAGCAGATCGCCGCGAACAAGGTGCCAGGCGTCCGGTGTGCGCTGGGGTGGAGCGTCGAAACCGCATCGTTGGCCCGCCAACACAACAACGCTCAGCTGATCGGTATCGGCGGGCGGATGCACACCGTGCCCGAAGCGCTGGCCATCGTCGACGCTTTCCTGACCACGCCGTGGTCGAAAGCCGAACGCCACCAACGGCGTATCGACATTCTCGACGAGTACGAGCGCACCCACCAGGCACCTCCGGTGCCCGGTGGCGATGCTGGTTAGCCGCCGTGCCCGAAGGGCATACCCTGCACCGACTGGCCCGGCTGCACCAGCGTCGATATGCCGGTGCGGCAGTGGCGGTTTCGAGTCCACAGGGTCGATTCGCTGCGTCGGCATGCGCTGTCGACGGCCAGGTACTGCGGCGCGCCAGCGCATGGGGCAAGCATCTGTTCCACCACTATGTGGGCGGCTCGACCGTGCATGTGCACCTCGGTCTGTATGGGACGTTCACCGAATGGGAACGGCCGCCCGATGTTGCAATGCCGGCTCCGGTCGGGCAGGTACGGATGCGGATGGTCGGCGCCGAGTACGGCACCGATTTGCGCGGCCCGACGGTCTGCGAGCTTATCGATGACGCGCAAGTCGACGATGTGGTGTCTCGACTCGGGCCTGACCCGATTCGCCGCGACGCCGACCCGGCATGGCCGTGGGCGCGAATCACCAAGTCGCGCAGGCCGATCGGTGCACTATTGATGGACCAGACGATCATCGCCGGCGTCGGCAACGTCTACCGCAACGAGCTGTTGTTCCGCCACGGCATCGACCCGTACCGCGCCGGCCGGATGATCGGCGAAGCCGAATTCGCCGCCGCGTGGACCGACTTGGTCGACTTGATGAAAGTCGGTTTGCGGCGCGGCAAGATCGTCGTGGTACGCCCCGAACACGACCACGGCGCACCGTCTTACCGCACCGGCCGGCCGCGCACTTACGTATACCGGCGCGCTGGGGACCCGTGCCGGGTGTGCAGCACGACGATCCGCACTGCCGAACTGGAAGGCCGAAACGTCTTTTGGTGCCCAACCTGCCAGACGTGATGCAGCTTGCCGCAGCATGACGCGATGAAGACCACCGGCTTTGCCCGCAACTGCTCATCGGAGAGAAAGGGTCTGCTGGGCGATCGCATAAGTTGTCCCGGTATCCATAGCGCCATGAACAAGATCGCAAGCACTGTTGCCGCGACAGCGTTGGTGGCCGCCGGTTTGGGGTTGGCCGGTCTGGGCGCCACCGCCGAAGCTCACGCGCAGCCTGGGCCCAACATCAATTGGTGTCCAGGCGATTTCTGGGACCCGTCATGGGGCAATAACTGGGACTGGAACGCCTGCCACGGCGCCTGGCAAGCGCCGCCGATTATCAACAACGGACCTACCATCGTCCAACGTCCGCCGAGCATCAACAACCCGGGCGTGCCGGGACCGGGCGCGCCCGGCGGACCGGGTAGCCCCGGTGGGCCAGGACCTGGAGGCCCCGGCGGGCCGAGTAACCCCGGCGGGCCGGGAGGACCTGGCGAACCTGGAGAACCCGGCGGGCCGGGTGGGCCTGGACCCGGTGGGCCCGGGGGACACGAACCAGGCGGCCCCGGGGGGCATGGCGGACACGAGCCAGGCGGACCGGGTGGTCCTGGCGGGCCTGGGCCCGGCGAGCCTGGGCCCGGCGGACACGAGCCGGGGAGTCCAGGCGGGCCGGGACCGGGGACTGACGGACCGGGGCCCGGAGGTCCGGGCGGTCCGGGATCTGAGCCGGAACCGGGCGCACCCCCGCCGGGGGTCTCCGAGCCCGGCGCACCCGCACCGCAACCTGCCGGACCCGGACCCGACGGCGGCTCGCCTGCACCGGATGCGGGCGCACCGGCACCGGATACGGGCCCATCCGCCGGTACCGATTCATCTGGCGGAGGCAGCGACTCATCCGGCGGAAGCGATTCATCTGGCGGAGGCGGCGACTCATCCGGCGGAAGCGACTCGGGAAGCTGATGCCGAAGGAGCGAAGCTGCGCTACTGTGAATTCAGCTCGTAATTAATCGATTTCGGGTATAGGGCAAGCAATTGCCTTGACGCACAAATATATTCGAACCACGACGGAGGGCGGGATGAGGGTCGTCGCACGCTGTACCGCAGCAGCCCGTTGGTGGCCGCCGGTTTGGGATTGGCCGGTTTGGGCGTCGCAGCCGAAGCTCAGGCCCGGCCAGGCCCGTTTCCGCGGTGGTGCCCGGGGGAGTTCTGGGATCCCGGTTGGGGACCTCCACCGCCACCGGGACGTGGTTGGTGAGGACTCCCTCCTGATCTTCAACCAGCAACGTCGTTGATCATCACCGCGCCTGCCAATGCCGGCTCTCCGGCTAGGCAGGTGCGGTGTTGCGAGGCAGGGCAGGCGTGAGCCGTCGGCTCAGCTTTTCTTGACCCCCAACGCGGCGTAGATCTCGTCGCTGAGCGCGACGCTGCGTGGGTCGGCGTTGGCCTTGGTGGCGTCGTAGCGGTTCATCACATACGCGTAACCGATCCGGTGCTCGAGGTCGACGAAACCGAATGAGCCGCCCAAACCGCCGTGGCCGAAGATCCACGGGTTGGGCCCGTTGACGCGGCGCTGGTTGAGCATGTAGCCCAAACCCCACCCGTGGTCGGCAACGCGGGGGCCGAGAACCAGATCAGTCGCCAAGCCGCCTTGCGACACCCGGACCAGATCCATGTGCTTGCGGCTGAGCAGCTGCTCTTGCGCCAGCGCGTTGTAGAAGGTTGCCAACCCCAGCGCCGAAACTTGCCCGTTGGTGCCCGGGAACTCGACCTCCCGCCACAACTCGAGATCGTTGGAGCCGACTTCGTCGTCGGGTGCGAATCCCATCGACACGGCCAGGCCGGCCTTGGGGTGCTCAGCGAGCGTGGTGGGGTAGCCGGGCGCGTTGACGTCGGCCAGCATCTTGCGGATGTGGGGCTTTTCCACCAGATCGGCGCAGCGGCGCTGTTCGGCCCGCGACAAGCCGACGTGGACCTCGGCGCCCAGCGGCTCAGCGATCTCGGTGCGCAGGTATTGACCGACCGTGCCGCCGGTCACCCGGCGGAACACCTCGCCGAGAATGAAGCCGTAGGTGGTCATGTGGTAGCCCTGCGCGGTGCCCGGCTCCCACCACGGTTCGGCGGCGGCCAGTCGTTCGCAAACCAGATCCCAGTCGGTGACCTGTTGCCACGGCATTCGCTCGCGGGGCCCGATCACCCCCGACCGGTGACTCATCACCATGGCGATGGTGATGGCCTCCTTGCCGGCCTGGCCGAACTCAGGCCAGTAACGGGCTACCGGCGCATCGAGATCCAGCTCACCGCGCTCCACGAGCTGATGCACGCACGTGCTGGTCAGGCCTTTCGTGCCGGACAGCACGGTGGCCACCGTGTCCACCTGCCACGGTCGGGTACCCGCGGCGTCGGCGGTACCGGCCCACAGGTTCACGACCAGCTCGCCATCCACCCAGGCCGCGACCGCTGCACCAACCTCTTTGCCCGACGCGAAGTTCTGCTCGAACGCGTCGCGTACCTTCTCGAAGCGCGCCGCGCACGAGCCATGGATTTCGACGTGGGCCGTGGTGCCAGTGTGCTGAATTGTCGGCCTCCTCAGCCTCGCCGGGCACAGTTGCCCTCGGCTTGCTCGGCCTCCACAGCCTAATCGGCCCGTATGTCGAGTGCCCGACTCGAGCGGGCGACGGGAATCGAACCCGCGTAGCTAGTTTGGAAGACTAGGGCTCTACCATTGAGCTACGCCCGCGTGTATTTAGTCGAGCGCGACTGTACGTGGCGGCCGACACCTAATCCAAATGATGCTATTACGTGATGTCGTTGTGAGGCCGCTACGGGCCCGGCGGGGCTTGGCCGTAGGATTTCGAGGTCACCGCGGGGTGTAGCGCAGCTTGGTAGCGCATCCGCTTTGGGAGCGGAAGGCCGCAGGTTCAAATCCTGTCACCCCGACTGGCACGCCACAGCCAAGGGCATACACATCAGAAGATCCGCCAGTACAACCGAGGAGCAAACCCGTGAAGAGCACCGTCGAGCAGTTGAGCCCCACCCGGGTTCGCATCAACGTTGAGGTGCCTTTCACAGAACTGGAGCCCGACTTCGACCGGGCCTACAAGGAAATGGCCAAGACCGTTCGGTTACCGGGTTTCCGTCCGGGCAAGGCGCCGGCCAAGCTTTTGGAGGCGCGTGTCGGCCGGGAGACGATGCTCGACCAGGTCGTCAACGAAGCGTTGCCCAGCCGCTACGGCCAGGCCGTGACCGAATCCGACGTGCGGCCGCTGGGCCAGCCCGACATCAAGGTCACCAAAAAGGAGTATGGCCAGGAGCTGGTTTTCACCGCCGAGGTGGACGTACGACCTGAGTTCACGCTGCCCGACCTCAGTGCGCTGAAGATCACGGTGGATCCGATCGAAGTCAGCGACGAGGACGTCGACGCCGAACTGCAGTCGTTGCGCGCCCGGTTCGGCACCCTGACCGGAGTTGAACGCCCGGCCGCGACCGGCGACTTCGTCTCGATCGACCTGTCGGCCGTCATCGACGGCGAAGACGTGCCCGAGGCGGCGACGAAGGGGCTCTCCCACGAGATCGGCTCGGGCCAGCTCGTCGACGGTCTCGACGACGCGATCGTCGGCCTGTCAGTCGGGGAGAGCAAGGGCTTCACCACGACGATGGCAGCCGGGCCGCACGCCGGGAAGGAAGCTGAGGTCACGGTGACCGTCGGCTCGGTCAAGGAACGCGAGCTGCCCGAACCCGATGACGAATTCGCGCAACTGGCAAGCGAATTCGACACGATCGATGAGTTGCGCGCCAATCTGGCCGACCAGGTGCGCCGGGTCAAGCGCGTCCACCAGGCGGAGGAGATCCGCACCGCCACGCTGGACGCCTTGCTCGAGCAGGTCGACATGCCGTTGCCGGAGGCGATCGTGCAGGCCCAGGTCGACAACACTCTGCACAACGCGCTGCACGGCCTCGATCACGACGAAGCCAAGTTCGCCGAAGCGCTGGAAAAGCAGGGCAAGTCGCGCGAAGAGTTCGACGCCGAGACCCGCTCGAACGCCGAGAAAGCCATCAAGACCCAGTTGCTGCTGGACGCGCTGGCTGACGACCTCGACATCCAGGTCAGCCAGCAAGACGTCACCGAACGGCTGGTGCTGACGTCGCAGCAGTACGGCATCGAGCCCCAGCAGTTGCTCGCCTACATGCAGCAGAACAATCAGCTGCCGGCGATGTTCGCCGACGTGCGGCGCGGGCTGACCATCGCCGAGGTGGTCGAGGCGGCCACCGTCACCGACGCCGACGGCAACGCCATCGACACCGAGGAATTCTTCGGCAAGCGCTCCCAAGCCAAGGCCGGGGATGATGGGGAGACTATGGAGGTCGGCGACGACGCCGAGGAGCCCTCGGGCGACACGAAGTGACGCTGTGAGCGAACGCGGGGACTTCGGGGAGTGCGCGGCGGCCCCGGTTGGTTAGTGTCGGTGAATACGGAACTGGAGAAAGCAGGTAAGCCACTGTGAGCCGTGCGACTGAAATGCGGGCGAACGCCGGGGGTCTGAACCTCGTCGACTCGGTCTATGAGCGGTTGCTCTCCGAGCGCATCATTTTCCTGGGGTCGCAGGTCGATGACGACATCGCCAACCGGCTGTGCGCGCAGATCTTGCTGCTCGCCGCCGAAGACGCGACCAAGGACATCCACCTCTACATCAATTCCCCCGGCGGATCCATCAGCGCCGGTATGGCGATCTACGACACGATGGTGCTGGCGCCATGCGACATCGCCACTTACGGGATGGGGATGGCCGCGTCGATGGGCCAGTTCCTGCTGGCCGCCGGCACAAAGGGCAAGCGTTACGCGCTGCCGCACGCCCGCATCCTGATGCACCAGCCGCTGGGCGGGGTGACCGGTAGCGCTGCCGACATCGCCATCCAGGCCGAGCAGTTCGCCGTCATCAAGCAAGAGATGTTCCGGCTCAACGCCGAATTCACCGGCCAGCCGATCGAGCGCATCGTGGCGGATTCGGATCGCGACCGCTGGTTCACCGCCCCGGAAGCCCTGGAATACGGGTTCGTCGACCACATCATCACCCGCGCCGAGACCAACGGAGCCCCATCAATATGAACCCCGAACTCCAGCCCCAAGCGCGCTATATTCTGCCGTCGTTCATCGAGCATTCGAGCTTCGGCGTCAAGGAGTCCAACCCCTACAACAAGCTGTTCGAGGAACGCATCATCTTCCTCGGCGTCCAGGTCGACGACGCGTCGGCCAACGACATCATGGCGCAGTTACTGGTGCTGGAATCCCTGGATCCCGACCGCGACATCACCATGTACATCAACTCGCCGGGTGGCGGGTTCACCTCGCTGATGGCGATCTACGACACGATGCAGTACGTGCGCGCCGACATCCAGACGGTGTGTCTGGGCCAGGCCGCGTCGGCCGCGGCGGTTTTGTTGGCGGCCGGATCCCCCGGCAAGCGGATGGCGCTGCCCAACGCGCGGGTGCTGATCCACCAGCCGTCGTTGTCGGGGGTGATCCAGGGCCAGTTCTCCGACCTGGAGATCCAGGCCGCCGAGATCGAGCGGATGCGCACGCTGATGGAGACCACGCTGGCCCACCACACCGGCAAGGACGCCGCGACGATCCGCAAGGACACCGACCGGGACAAGATCCTGACCGCCGAAGAGGCCAAGGACTACGGGATCATCGACACCGTGCTGGAGTACCGGAAGCTCTCGGCGCAGACCGCCTAACGGTCGGCCTATCGCCGAACGTGCACTCACGGCGCGTTCCGCTGTTTTTCCGCCCTGGATGCACGCTCGGCGAAGATCGGCGATGTCGGCCGGCCGCACCCGGCAGCAGCCGCCGATCACCCGCGCACCCGCTGCCAGCCACTGCGCGGCTAACTCCGGCGAGAACCGCGACGGGCCGACCCAGGCGCGGCGAGCGCCATCCCAGCGCTCGCCGCTGTTGGGATACACGATCACCGGTTTGCCGGTTGCACGGGCCGGCCCGATCGCCGGCAGCACGTCTTCGGGTGCGCAGCAATTGACCCCGACCGCGACGATTTCCGGCACCCCGGCCGCCACGGCGAAGGCGTCAGCCAGCGGCTGACCCGCGCGGGTGCGCCCACCGTCGATGGTGTAGCTGAGCCAGGCCGGCACACCCAGTGATTGCACCAGGGCCACCAGCGCCTCGGCCTCGTCGACGTCGGGGATGGTTTCCAGCGCCAGCACGTCGGCGCCGGCGTCTGCCAACACCTCCAGCCGAGGCCGGTGCCAGTCGCGCAGCTGCGCAACGCTCAGCCCGTAACGTCCGCGGTATTCCGAGCCGTCGGCGAGTGCGGCGCCGTACGGGCCCACCGAGGCGGCCACCCAGAGCTGTTCGGTGGGCGACCCGCTGCGCCCGGCTTCGTCGCGCGCATACTTTGCGAGTTCGACGCTGCGCCGAAGCAACTGGACGGTGTCGTCGCGGCTGATCCCGCTGGCGGCGAAGCCGTCGAACGACGCCTGGTAGCTGGCGGTGGTCGCGATCATCGCCCCGGCGCGGAAGAAAGCGGTATGCACCGCGGTGATCTCCTGCGGGGCGTCGACCAGCAGACGCGCCGACCACAACCCGTCGGAAAGATCATGACCGCGCGCCTCGAGTTCGGTCGCCAGGCCACCATCGGCGATTATCGCGGTATCCTCGGGCACGGCGAATCCCACACGCCTAATGTAGGGCCGCCGAGCATGTCCGCCTCTCAGTCGCATAACAGCCGCGACACGCCAGGGACACAGCGGCGCGTTCCGGCAAGCGTGGGGCCGCCTCAGGCGATATGTTCAGGCACACAGTACGAATATCACCGACGCGATTCGGCTCTAACAGTCGCATCGCCATAGAGCAAGCGGGTAGCGTCGGGAAAATACACGCGGCATAGCACGATCGACACGGTTAACAGGAAGTAGGCCCCCAGCACCATGGCGCGCATCGGAGACGGCGGTGACCTCCTGAAGTGCTCGTTCTGCGGAAAGAGCCAGAAGCAGGTCAAAAAGCTAATTGCGGGGCCCGGCGTATACATCTGCGATGAGTGCATCGATCTGTGCAACGAGATCATCGAAGAGGAACTCGCCGACGCCGACGACGTCAAACTCGACGAGCTGCCCAAGCCCGCCGAGATTCGCGACTTCCTGGAGGGCTACGTCATCGGCCAAGACACCGCCAAGCGGACGCTGGCCGTCGCGGTCTACAACCACTACAAGCGGATTCAGGCCGGCGAGAAGGGCCGTGACTCCCGGTCGGGCGAGCCTGTCGAGCTGACCAAGTCCAACATCTTGATGCTCGGTCCCACCGGTTGCGGCAAGACCTACCTGGCGCAGACCCTGGCCAAGATGCTCAACGTGCCGTTCGCCATCGCCGACGCCACCGCGCTGACCGAAGCCGGTTACGTCGGTGAGGACGTGGAAAACATTCTGCTCAAACTGATCCAGGCCGCCGACTACGACGTCAAGCGCGCCGAGACCGGCATCATCTACATCGACGAGGTCGACAAGATCGCCCGCAAGAGCGAGAACCCGTCGATCACCCGCGACGTGTCCGGGGAAGGCGTACAGCAGGCGCTGCTGAAGATCTTGGAGGGCACCCAGGCGTCGGTGCCCCCGCAAGGCGGCCGCAAGCACCCGCACCAGGAGTTCATCCAGATCGACACCACCAACGTGTTGTTCATCGTGGCCGGTGCGTTCGCCGGGCTGGAGAAGATCGTCTCCGACCGGGTCGGCAAGCGCGGTTTGGGTTTCGGGGCCGAGGTGCGCTCCAAGGCCGAGATCGACACCACCGACCACTTCGCCGAGGTAATGCCGGAAGACCTGATCAAGTACGGGCTGATCCCCGAATTCATCGGCCGGCTGCCGGTGGTCGCATCGGTGACGAACCTGGACATGGACTCTCTGGTCAAAATCCTGTCTCAGCCCAAGAACGCCTTGGTCAAGCAGTACACCCGGCTGTTCGAGATGGACAACGTCGAGCTCGAATTCACCCAGGATGCGTTGGAAGCGATCGCCGAGCAGGCGATTCATCGCGGCACCGGGGCCCGTGGCCTGCGCGCGATCATGGAAGAAGTCCTGCTGCCGGTGATGTATGACATTCCCAGCCGCGACGACGTCGCCAAGGTCGTGGTGACCAAGGAGACCGTGCAGGACAACGTGCTGCCGACGATCGTGCCGCGCAAGCCGACCCGCACCGAGCGCCGCGACAAGAGCGCCTTAGCAGCACCGGCCCCGTTCGGTAACCGTTGAGTGCCGACGCCGCCGGGCCAGTTTCGGGCCGCGGACTGCCGCGCGCTGGATTTACTGAACTTCTTTTTGGCTGACGTTCGCGACGGTTTGGGTCCGTACCTCTCGATCTATCTGCTGCTGACCCACCACTGGGACCAGGCTTCGATCGGCTTCGTGATGGGGGTCGGCGGCATCGCGGCGATCATCGCGCAGACACCCATGGGCGCGCTCGTCGACCGGACGACCGCCAAGCGGGCACTGGTAGTCGCCGGCGCGGTCACGGTCACCGCCGGGGCGCTGGCCATGCCACTATTTCCCCGCTTCGTCGCGATCTCGATTCTGCAAGCCCTCACCGGAGTCGCCGGCTCGGTCTTCGCGCCCGCTTTGGCCGCGATCACGTTGGGCCTCGTCGGGACCAGACGATTCTCTCGACGGGTCGGACGCAACGAATCGTTCAACCATGCCGGCAATGCGACGGCGGCCGCCATCACCGCCGGCCTGGCGTACTACTTCGGCCCGACGGTGGTGTTCTGGGTGCTGGCCGCCATGGCCGCGCTGAGTGTGCTGGCGACGCTGCGGATTCCGGGCGACGCGATCGACCATGACGTGGCCGCGCGGTATGGACCACACCGCCGGGGAGGCCCACCCGCACCCGTCCGGGTTCGCGGTGTTGCTGCACAACCGCAGATTGCTGATCTTCGCGGCGGCCATGGTTACCTTCCACCTCGCCAACGCCGCGATGCTGCCGTTGGTCGGACAGGTACTGGCGCTGCAGAACACCGACGTCGGCACCGCGTTGATGGCGACGTGCATTGTCGCCGCGCAGGTCGTGATGGTGCCGATGGCCTACCTTGCCGGGGCCAAGGCCGACAGTTGGGGACGAAAGCCGATCTTTCTGGTCGGTTTCGCGGTCTTGATGGCTCGCGGCTTCCTCTACACGCTGTCCGACAACCCGTACTGGCTGGTCGGCGTGCAGGTCTTGGACGGCGTCGGCGCCGGGATATTCGGCGCGCTGTTCCCGCTCGTCGTGCAGGACCTGACCCACGGGACCGGACGGTTCAACGTCAGCCTGGGTGCCGTGACCGCGGCGTGGGGCGTCGGCGCGGCGCTGTCGAACATCGTCGCCGGCTGGATTGTGGTGGTCGCCAGCTACGACGTGGCGTTCGCCTCGCTGGGTGCGCTCGCCGGTGCGGGCTTGGCGCTCTACTCGGCTGTCATGCCCGAAACCGGGCCAAATCGCCGCGATTCGGGCGAAAAAATCGCCAGCGGCTCCTCCCCCAAATGGGGGAGGGGCGGGTGAGGCGATAGGCTAGCAAATGTTACCGGCGCGTAACTTCGATTCTTAGACTTCGTCTGCCGGCAAAAGTGACGAATACCACACTTTGCTCGCGCGCATTCGCCGATCGCGTGTGTCTGACCTCGTATTATGGTCAAGGGGCGGTAACGTGGTGGTGGGTAGCGGCGTCACTGAATACCTAAGAGAAGTGCAATAATCGGTACCGCCAGTGACATAAAACCCGGCCGGGGTTCACTCCGACGATACGCACCGGTAGCTGCGACGTGCCCATGCGGTGAACAGCGATGGAAGGCGGGGACGTGGGTCCGAACGGAAACGGAGCCAGGTCAGAATCTCACCCAGATTCACACCGAGCCTATGGGGCGCTGCCTGAACCGCAAAAGCGGGAGAAACTAGAAAGATCGTCATCCGTTTCGCCGGGGACTCCGGCGATGGCATGCAGCTCACCGGCGACCGGTTTACTTCCGAGGCAGCGCTTTTCGGTAACGACTTAGCGACCCAACCGAGCTATCCGGCCGAGATCCGCGCGCCGCAGGGCACGCTGCCCGGCGTCTCGTCGTTCCAGATCCAAATCGCCGACTACGACATCCTCACCGCCGGGGACCGGCCCGACGTGTTGGTCGCGATGAACCCGGCGGCGCTGAAGGCCAACATCGCCGACCTGCCGATCGGCGGGCTGGTGATCGCCAACTCCGACGAGTTCACCAAGCGCAACCTGGCCAAAGTCGGCTACCAGGACAACCCGCTGGAAACCGGAGAGCTGTCCGACTACAAGGTCGAGGCCGTCCCGATGACCACGCTGACGCTGGGCGCCGTCGAGGTGATCGGCGCGTCGAAGAAGGACGGCCAGCGCGCCAAGAACATGTTCGCGCTGGGCTTGTTGTCGTGGATGTACGGGCGACCGATCGAAACCAGCGAGCGATTCATCAAGGAGAAGTTCGCCCGCAAGCCCGACGTCGCCGAGGCCAACGTGCTGGCTCTGAAGGCGGGGTGGAATTACGGCGAGACCACCGAGGCCTTCGCCGTCACCTACGAGGTCTCCCCGGCGAAGCTGCCCGCCGGCGAATACCGGCAAATCTCGGGCAACACCGCGTTGGCGTACGGCCTCGTCGCCGCCGGCCAGCTTGCCGACATTCCGGTCGTGCTCGGCAGTTATCCGATCACACCGGCATCGGACATCCTGCACGAGCTGTCCAAGCACAAGAACTTCAACGTGATCACCTTCCAGGCCGAGGACGAGATCGGCGGCATCTGCGCCGCGCTGGGCGCCGCGTACGGCGGCGCGCTCGGAGTCACCAGCACGTCGGGACCCGGCTTGTCGCTGAAGTCCGAAGCGCTCGGACTGGCCGTGATGACCGAGCTGCCGTTGCTTGTCATCGACGTGCAGCGAGGCGGGCCGTCGACCGGTCTGCCGACCAAGACCGAGCAGGCTGACCTGCTTCAGGCGCTCTACGGCCGCAACGGGGAGTCGCCGGTCGCGGTGCTGGCGCCGCGGTCGCCGTCGGACTGCTTTGAGACTGCCGTGGAGGCGGTGCGCATCGCGATCTCGTACCACACCCCGGTAATTATCTTGTCGGACGGCGCAATTGCGAACGGCTCAGAGCCGTGGCGTATCCCGGACGTCGACACCATCGAGCCCATCAATCACGTCTTCGCCAAGCCGGACGAGCCGTTCCAGCCGTATGCGCGCGACCCGGAAACCCTGGCACGGCAATTCGCCGTCCCGGGCACTCCCGGGCTGGAACATCGCATCGGCGGGTTGGAAGCGGCGAACGGTTCGGGCGACATCTCCTACGAGCCGGCCAATCACGACCTGATGGTGCGGTTGCGCCAGGCCAAGATCGACGGCATCTCCGTTCCCGACCTGGAAGTCGACGACCCGACGGGAGATGCCGAACTGCTGCTCATCGGGTGGGGCAGTTCCTACGGCCCGATCGGGGAAGCGTGCCGGCGTGCGCGGCGCAACGGCATCAAGGTCGCGCATGCACATCTGCGGTACATCCGGCCGTTCCCGGCCAACCTGGGCGAGGTGCTCCGGCGTTACCCGCAGGTCGTCGCACCGGAGATGAACTTGGGTCAGCTGGCGCTGCTGCTGCGTGGCAAGTACTTGGTGGACGTGCAATCGGTGACCAAGGTTCAGGGCGTCTCGTTCCTGGCCGACGAGGTGGGGCGCGTCATCCGCGCCGCACAAGGCGGGACACTGGCCGAGATCGAGCAAGACAAGACGATGGTCGCGAGACTGGCGGCGGCCACGGTAGGAGCGGGAGCGGGAACTGCATGACTGACCTGATCGGCGCGGATCTCGGGCTGACCGGACGTGCTGTCCAAGCACCACGGCGTGCCCACCACCGACCAACCGCAGAAGGCGAAGGACTTCACCAGTGACCAGGAGGTCCGCTGGTGCCCCGGTTGCGGTGACTACGTCATCCTCAACACCATCCGCAACTTCCTGCCCGACCTGGGCCTGCGTCGCGAGAACATCGTCTTCGTCAGCGGCATCGGCTGCTCGAGTCGGTTCCCGTACTACCTGGAAACCTACGGCCTGCACTCGATCCACGGCCGCGCGCCGGCGATCGCGACCGGGCTGGCGCTGGCGCGTGAGGACCTGTCGGTGTGGGTGGTCACCGGCGACGGGGACGCGCTGTCGATCGGCGGCAATCACCTGATCCACGCGTTGCGTCGCAACGTCAACCTGACCATCCTGCTTTTCAACAACCGGATCTACGGGCTGACCAAGGGCCAGTACTCACCAACCTCCGAAGTCGGCAAGGTCACCAAGTCGACGCCGATGGGATCGCTGGACCAGCCGTTCAACCCGGTGTCGCTGGCGCTGGGCGCCGAGGCGAGCTTCGTCGGCCGCGCGCTGGACTCCGACCGCAACGGGCCTGTCCGAGGTGTTGCGCGCCGCGGCGCAGCACCGCGGCGTCCGCGCTGGTCGAAATCCTGCAGGACTGCCCGATCTTCAACGACGGTTCGTTCGACGCGCTGCGCAAAGAGGGCGCCGAGGAGCGGGTGATCAACGTCCGTCACGGTGAGCCGGTCGTCTTCGGCGCCAACGGCGAATACTGCGTGGTGCGATCCGGATACGGCCTCGAGGTGGCCAAGACCGCCGACGTCAGCGTCGACGAGATCGTGGTGCACGACGCGCACGCCGCCGATTCCGCCTACGCGTTCGCGCTCTCGCGGCTATCGGAGCAGAACCTCGAGCACACCGTGATGGGCATCTTCCGTCAGGTCAATCGGCCAACCTACGACGACGCGGCCCGGGCACAGGTCCGCGCCGCGCAGGAGTCCAGGCCGGCGCGACCGCGCTGCGTTGCAATCGCTGCTGCACGGGCGCGACACCTGGACTGTGAACTGAGATGACGCCCGCGGCTGAGCCGGCTTCGTTGGCCGGTGTGGTGTTGGCTGGCGGAGCGTCGCTGCGGATGGGCCGGGATAAGGCCACCATGCCGGTTCCCGCTGCTCTCCTCGGCTCCAAAGATGGCTCCGGAGCGCCCATCACGATGGTCGAGCAGGTGGTCAGCGTCGTCGCGCAGCGGTGTCAGCCGGTTTTCGTCGTCGCCGCGCCGGGACAATGCCTGCCGGAACTGCCGGCGACGCGTAGTGCGCGACGAGGTGCGTGGACTGGGTCCGCTGCTCGCGACCGGACGCGGATTACGCGCCGCCGCCGAGGCCGGCGCGAAGCGGGCGTTCCTGTGCGCCGCCGAC
>CAWKME010000008.1:0-122874 GCA_963850645.1 uncultured Actinomycetota bacterium
ACGGGACCGATCAGTTGCTACTTGAAGACCGCAGCGATCATCGTCGGTTAACGGAAACCCACCACCTCGGTGCCCCACGCGGCTCGGATGTGTGCGTCGACGTCGTGAACGATGGTGTCGCGCTTGTCGATGATCAGGCAGGCACGGTCGGTCTGCTGGTAGGGCGTCCATTCCGGTTCGCCTGACGGGCCCGGTGGGCTTGGCTTGCGTCGCGAAGTTGATCCACCGGGTGCGCACTCCTCTTCGAGATCGCCCTTGCGTGTTTTCGCGCCGCCAAGTTTCAACGTGGGGTCCTTGGGGCCTCTCCGAGATTGCCCCATACGTAAGGCAATTCGGTGGCATGGGCTGCGCTCGGACCAAGAGCAGCTTCAGCAACGGAGTCGAGAGTTGAACCGGTACAAATACACTGGCGCCACCGAGCTGTGCCCCTCGGCCAGCCACACCGACGGCATCCGAAAGCCGACGTCGGTCGCAACGCTCAACCCCCTGGCTTTGCGCCGCACTCGTGAGTACGCGAATCCGATCTCCTCCTCGGTGGGCAATTGCAGGTCGGGCTGTTCGGCGGCAATCTGGGTGAACATCGACGTGATCGGCGCGGGGTGATCGGCATCAGCGGTGACCTCATCAACCGGAACAGCGCTGCCTCATGCTTGTTGGTGCCGATGATCAAAGGGACCGGGTGCGAAAGACCCTTCCGCGCCAGCTTGACTGGGTAGTCGTTCAGCAGGTCGCCGTCGACGATCGGGACGAACGCCAATGTGCCCGGGTTTCGCACAGGCACATCGTCGAACACCTCCTTCGACGCGGCGAGGATCGCCGGGTCGGCACACGGTGCAGCCGCTCGGCGTCAAGGGCGAATCGCCAAGCTGTCGAGGAGGACCCCGCGACGCGCCGAGCCCGGCCCCGGTCGTATACCGACGTGGCCGGTGAGCTCGGGGCGATCGCCCCGGCGAACAGGCCCTTGGCCGCCGGCGTGGCGAGCAGGGTCGTGATGATGCCGGCGCCGGCAGATTCACCGAACAGCGTGACACGCTCGGGATTACCGCCGAACGCAGCGATGTTGCTACGCACCCAGTGCAGCGCGGCCAGCACGTCGCGCAGCCCGACGTTCGAATGAAACGTCGCCGTGGGGCGTTGAACGACGCAAGATCGAGAAAGCCCAGCGCCCCGAGCCGGTGGTTGATTGACACGACGATCGACGTCGCCGCTGCCGACCAGCCTGCCCGTCGTAGAGCGGCTGGCTGCTCGACCCGAGGATGTAGGCACCACCGTGCAGCCACACCATCACTGGTTTCGCGTCACCGGGCTCGATGTCCGACGATGCCCAGATGTTCAGTCGCAGGCAGTCTTCGCTTTCGGCGCGCCCAGGTCGAGCGGGATGTTCGGAAGGGGCGGTTGGGGTAGGCCGGCCCGAAGGTGGTGGCGTCGGCGACCTCGGTCCACCGCTCAGGCGGTTCTGGCGCCGGAATGCAGGTCGCCGATGGTGCCGCGGCGTAGCGAATGCCCTTCCATGCCCTGACCCGGCCGTCGTCCGTGCCGCGGACCGGGCCATAATTCGTTTCGACCACTGGGTTGTCGATTGTCATACGCCTTGCATTCCTATTCCGATGCCGACCTCAGGTTGATGACACTTAAGCACTGCGGGGGTGACGCGACCGAAGTTCACCCCCAGCTTGACGAGCGAGTCAGCCACCGTCCCTGGCAGAATGTCCATAATTCTGCTCTGCATTCCTCCATTGACCAGGTATCGGGGCTCGGGCCGCCCGCTGGTGACCGCGCGATATACGGCGCGCGCCAGGATCTTCGGGTCCCGCGCATGTTTCTCTTCCCTTGCACTCGTGCGTCTGGTGAACGCGACCATCGCTTAATGGTGATCTGGGACGGAAGCGGAAAGGCGTTCGGGAATCGGCTTCGATGATGATGACCGGAATGCCGACGAACAGCAACTCCTGGCGCAGCGCATCCGAATAGGCCTCGAGTGCGTGCTTGGTCATCGCATACGGCCTGGTGGTGATGCCTGCTCGGGAACCGGCCCGACTCGGAGCTGATATTGACGATTCGCCCGCCGCCGGCCCGCACCAGGTCAAAAATCGCGTTGTTAACCCATGTGTTTAAATGACATTCACATCGAAAACGTGTCGCAGCCGCTCCTCGGACACTTCCATCAACGGGCCCAAGTCCAGCAGACCCGCAAAGTTGACGACCGACCAGCCGTCCGCGGCTGACGTTATCATTTGCGCGGCGGCTGCATAGCTGTCGCAATCGGTGACGTCGAGTGTGATGGGATTCCGTGCCAGGCGGCCCCGGGCGTGACGGCACCAGCCCCGAGGCAGCGCCAGTGATGAACACCGTTCGTTTCATAAAGACCGCCCGAACCGTCTTAGCTTTGCCGGTCGCCCGTTTTCACAGATCCACGCGGTGGTGAAACGCTGGATGTCCATGATCCCTTCGGAGAGTCGGCTGCTGATGAAGCTTTCGATCTGTCCACCGACCAACGGGACTTTGACCTTCACCGTCGCGCTGTACTGCAGCCGGTACCCGTTAGCCAGCGGCGCCAGCAACGCCCCACCAGTTGCGGACAACGGTGTTCCCGGCACCGCGATGACGACCTGTCCCCGCACCTGATTGCCGCCGGCACGGCTCCACGTTTCGGTGTGCACCATCTGCAGGTCGCCGTGACCCAACTGCCGTACCAGCCTGGGCAGCCGGTCCGGAGAAGGCTGACGTCGTGGCCACGACCACGGTGCCGGCTGTATCAACGATCAACGAGTCGAGGGTGGCGGCCCCGGGACCGGGACCAAGGCGGCCAATCTCCCCGCCAGTAATCTTGTCGCCGAACGCCGAATGGACCTGATCGACGCTGGCCGGGGACTCGCCATCACCTCAAACGACGTGGCATAGCAAGGCACATTCGTTGCCGGCCGTGGCACGGACGCTGTTGCTACCAGTAGGCCTGACCGATTTCGCCACAACACCGCTCGGCGGGCCTATCGTGACGACATCCGCCAGATTGGAGTCGTTCCTAGGTAGCGGATGGTCGTTGGATGTGGCGATGGTGACCGCGGAGCCGATGAGCCAGCCGCAGCACGTCGCCGCTGTGCGACCCGGACGCCCCCTGATGATGCCGGTCCGGAGTATGTCGACGAACTGTATCGGGAGGCGCTCTCCGCAACGGACCCGATCGACCCGCGGCTTCGCCGGTGTCCGCATCGTGGCCGGGACACCGGCGGAATCTGGGTCTGGCGCGATGCTGAGAACCTCGATATCAGTCAATTCGTCAAGCGCACGACACTGCCGCCGGGCGCCGGCCAAGACGGCTTCTGGCGACTGGTCGGCGAGCTGCATGCCGAGCGATTAGACCTGTCCCGCCCGATGTGGACGCTTCATGTGATCGACGGTCTCGACGGCGGCCGCTTCGCGTTCTATGTGAAGATTCATCACGCCGTCATGGACGGCGTCGCCGGTTTACAGATGATCGCCGACGCCCTCAGTACCGACCCGGCACGCCGGTCCATGCCGCTCTACGGCGCCCAGCATCACGAACCGACCGGGGTGGCCAGGTCGGCGGGCCGGCGCATACCCAACCCGTTCACGATGCTGCGATCGCTGGTAGAAGGGGCCGCCTCGGGCGCCGCGCTGGTCGAGAAAGTAGTCACGGGTGAGGTATCCAACGTCGTCGCCAGCTCGACCACAGACACGACCATGGCGCCTGTGGCAGCTCCCTACAGCCCGTTCAACAGTCGAATTGGCGACGAGCGCACGGTCAGGGCCAGCACCTGGTCGAAAAGCCGCATCCGCGCTGTTCAGGACAAGGCCGCGGTGACCGGCAACGACGTCGTCCTCGCAGTCATCGCAGGGGTGTTACGCAGCTGGCTGCTCGACCGCGGGGAACTGCCCGAACAGTCGCTGGTGAGGCTGTGCCCGATCACCGTGCGCGGTCACGAGCACGGGCCCGATAACGGGCACGGCAACCAGTTCGGTCTCTGGTTGTGCCCGCTGGGCACCGATCTCGAACACCCCTCCGAACGGCTGGATCTGATCCATCGGTCGATGTCGGAAGGAAAGCAGCAGGTGGCCGGCCGCGGCTCGGGCGCATCGCTACTGCTGCTCGTACCGACCCTTGCACTCACGGTGTTGTTACCGAAGGTGCCGTTCGCGCCGAAGGTACGCACCGGGTACAACGTTCCGATCTCCAATGTCCCGGGTCCGGTGACCGAAATGTATTGGAACGGCGCGCATGTCGAGGAGATCTACCCGATCGGAACGGTCTACGACGGACTGACACTAACCGTGATGGTGTGCTCATACGCCGACCGCCTTGGGTTCAGTTATCTGACGAGCCCCGACGTGATGCCCAACATCGGTGAGGTGATCGAGCTCACCGAACGGAGCCTCGCCGAACTTGAAGAGCAGTGGGAGAGCGCGCTGATGCGGTCGCGTACTTGCGCGCGAACGCGAAATCTTGCGACGAGTGCGGCGCGCCGGTCGAAGCGCGTACCAAAATGGCCGAGCGGTTGCGAAACAGCAGGGCAGAGGTGAGCGCATGACATCCGTCGGCGTCATCGGGCTGGGTTTGATCGGCACCGCGCTCGCGCATCGGCTCATCGCAACCGGTGATGCGCCGCTGGTGTTCGACGTGAAGCGCGAAGCGGTCGAAGGCGCCGTTGCGGTCGGCGCTATTGCGACCGACTCCTCCGCCGAGCTCGCCGAACGGTGTGACGTTGTGCTTGTCTGCGTGCAGACCGACGACCAGTGCATCGCCGCGGTCCGCGGAGAAGAAGGGGCGCTTGAAGGCGCCCGGGCCGGCACCTGCATCGCCGTGCTCTCCACGGTGTCGCCGTCGACTATCGAAAGTCTCGCCGCGACGGCCGCTGTGCGGGGTGTGCATGTCGTCGACACCCCGGTCGCCGGTCGCGGCATGTTCAGTGTCGAGGAGGGCACGATGTCGGTGATGGTGGGCGACGATGGCGAGTTGGTGACGCGGCTTGAGCCCACGCTGCGCCGTTTTGCGTCGAAGGTGGTGGCGGCTGGCCGGCTCGGCAGCGGCGCAGCCCTGAAGCTGTCACACAACATCGTCGTCTACGCGGGCTTGGCCGCGATGATGGAGGCGGTCGAGCTCGCCCGGGCTGCCGGAGTGCGCAACGGCCTCGTGGAGGAGGTGGCGCAAGCCAGCGGCGCGCTTTCCGAACTGAGTGCTTTCACATTGCCCTTTTACAAGCACTTCCGCGACGACCCGCACGTCGCCGCTGAGAACGAGATCCTGCGAGTCGCGGCGGCGCTGCTCGAGAAGGATTTGGCCGGTGCGGTTGCTCTGGCAGCCGTGCACGATGTTGACGTGCCAGTTGCGCGTCTGCTCTCTCACTTCGGCGATGCGATCTTCCAGGTGGATCGCTGACGAGGCCGTTGCCGACTCTGCCACGTGTGATCCTCGATCCGATCCCGATTAGCAGTGGACTGGGCGCGCGGCGCGGGTGGCGAAGGCAAACGTGCGCCCAGCTCTTAGACCTTGTGTTTGCTGCGTTGGGAACGGGTTTGGGAACAGAACGTGGCGAATTCGGTACAAACAAGCGCGACGCGGTGAAACAGGCTGGACGGCAGGACGCCGTTGACCTGAACGTATGAGACGGGCGCTTTCGGGAAGATAGCGACTGGTTAGCTTATAACCCGGTGGTCGCAGGTTCGAATCCTGTCGGGGGCTACTATGTGATGTCTCAAGACATCGGAATAGTTCCGAACCTGCGTTAGGTTCGGAACTTTTTCCGTTTGGGGCCTTTTGGTGCGCCGGTGGGTTGGTAGTCCTTGGTGGGGTTCAGTGTTAGCTCGCGGAGTAGTTCGCCGGTGGCGGCGTGGATGATGCGGATCTGGAGGTCTTGGATCAGCACGAGTACGCGGGTGCCGGTGTAGGTTCGGCCGACGCCGATGTGGTGGAGGCGTCCGGCGACGCGCAGGGTGATGACGCCGGCTCGGTCGATGCGGTCGCGCCGGACCCGGTTGTGGGTGTCGGCGCGGTTTGCCGGGTCGGCTTTGGGGCGGGCGGTGTAGGCGGTTGCCGGGGTGGCCTGATGGGGCAGTGAGCGGTGTGGGCGATCGTGGTTGTAGGCCTCGACGAAGGTGTTGAGCTGGGTCTGCAGTTCGGCGAGGGTGGTGGCGCGGGGTTGGCTGGTGAGCCATTTTTTGAGGGTTTGGTGGAATCGCTCGACCTTGCCGCAGGTAGTGGGGTGGTTGGGGGTGGAGTTGATTTGAGTGACCCCGAGGCGGTGCAGTTCGTTTTCAAAGCCGTTGCGTCCGCCTTTGCCTCCGGCGAGCCGGGTGGTGAACACCATGCCGTTGTCAGTCAGTGTCGAGGCTGGGACACCATGGGCTGCAACTGTTTTACGGAACTCGGCCAGCACGATGGGTCCGGTGACGCACCGATGGGCGGTGACCGAGAGCGCGTAGCGGGCGTGGTCATCGATCCAGTCGAGGATCTCCACGTGAGTGCCATCGGCGAGCCACCAGTGGGTGAAGTCGGCTTGCCAGCGCTCGTTGGGTTGTTCGGCGGCAAAGCGGATGTAGGAGGATTTGGGACGTTTTTGTGGCTGCGGGTCGATGTAGCCGCCGGCGCGCAGATGGCGGTGAATGGCGTTGACCGAGGCTGTGACGCCGTGGTGGTGCTGTAGGTGCCAGGCGATGGTGTGTGGGCCGTGGTCGAGGCCTTTGCTGGCCAGTTTTTCGCGTTGCTCGATGATCAGGTCGATAGTGGTCTGCGGCAGCCGAGTGGGGCTGGTATGTGGCCGCCGCGAGCGTGGGGTGAAGGCGGGCTCGCCCTCGGCCCGATAACGCGCAACCAGCCGCGAGATCCAGGACTGCGAGACCCCATAGGCCCGAGCAACCTCGGATTGGCTGCGGCCCTCGACGACAACCGCGGTGATCACCAAGCGCGCCTTCGACACGCCTTGACAATCACGCCACCACCTATTCGGATGTCTTGAGACACGCTATGCGTATGTCCTGGAACCACACACTGTCGGGGGCACGTCAGAGGCCATTTTTCGGCGGCAATCAAGATCGGAATAACGCTCTCACTTCGCAGAGGCGAAATCTCGATTCTGCAGAGGCGACTCCCGATTCCGCAGAGGCGACTCCCGATTCCGCAGAGCCGCAGCGGACCGACGCCCATCGTGCCAGCGATGAGGCTGGCTGAGGCCGAGGTCGTTGGGCCGAGAGTGGTTCCCTTTAGCAATTTTTGAGGCACTACGGTTGGGCGGGTTTGCAGCCATTTGGCCTCAACCGTAGGCGAAGCCCAGCCCCTTCCAACCTATTTTGGGTTCAACAGCCGGGGCGGGACCGCCCAAGTCTTGTACTGCGGGCAGTAGACCTCAATGGCGGCCATGGCGAACTTCCGAGACGTTTCGATATTCGCCTGGCTGGGATTAACCCAACCGCCGGCTTGGATGCCCGCGACCACCCGGTCGAACAGCTCGCCATGGCCGAGTTCCTGACAAACCTGGTGGCCGTCCCCGATCAGTGCGGCGGCATCCGCTTCAGGCGTAATGCCGATTTGGCGCAGCACCTCGAGAAACTGCTGGTCAGGCGTGGGAGGCAGCGGCGGCTCGGTGCTCGGTGACGGTGGTTCGGCGGTGGAGGCAGGCATACCCCGCTCCCCGTACAGCGTCATCCCGAACCAAGCTATGGCACTGGCCGTCCCCAGCACCAGGGCGATGGCGACACACCACAGGAGAGCGCTGCGTGATCGGGATGGCCGGAAGGGCGCGACGTCGAGCGCGTCGTCCTCGAACGACCAAGCGCTGATGGCCTCGGTCTCCTCCGAGGGCGCTGCGGGCGCCGTCTTCTCAGTCGGGACGCCATCCGCGTCCATGAACTGAGAGTTTAGTTCGATCAATGCTCGCCGTCATTCCCGGTCGCCGCTCCTCGGAGAGCGCCAACAAGGAGTGTAGGACTAGCACATTTCTTGGTTTGGAGCGGGCGCCGCACGTCGCGGCGGTCCGTGGAGCGCTGGTGCAGCCGGCGTTGATGCCTGGCTACACCGCGTAGGCTCGCCTGCCGCTGCGGCGGGGCGAGTGGGCGCTACCCCAGACGCGCGGCGGGCGAGAGTGGGCCCCGCAGCGCATCCTTCTCCAACTCCGCATCGGCCAACAGCCGCTTGAGGGTGGCATTCTCGCGTGCGAGGTCCTTGAGCTTCTTGGCGTCCTCAGCCTTCAACCCGCCGAACTGGTTACGCCACCGGTGATACGTGGCCTCCGCGACACCCAGCTCACGGCACACCGCCGCGGTATCCTTGCCCTCGGCCAACAGCCGATCAGCCGCCATCAGCTTGCGCACAACCTGCTCAGGACTGTGCCGCTTCCTCGTCGCCATGATTTTGTCGGAGCCTTCCCGCCCACGTCGTGGGCCGCAAGACTCTCATAGGCCCCGGATCAACCGATCGGGGTCAGGCCAGGTCATCTCATGAACAAGGATGTATTCCAGGCAAATCCGGGTGTTTCTTGGCGAGTCTTTGTCGTTCGGCTTGCCGTTGTCACCCATTAGCCGAAGCATCTTTACCGGCTCTTCGTAATGAAGCGTGGTAGCGGCTGGTCGACACGGTTGACTGGCTGAGCCCGGAAACGGGCCTGGGGCCTCATGATTCGCGGTGTTAGAGGACACGAATAGGAAGGCCGGCCCCAGGTGAACAACAACAGTAGTGCCACGGTGATGCTTGGGCTCGAAGGCATGGCCGTGCTGGCGGTGTCCGAACGCGGCGGTGAGCTGGAGTACGCCATCGAGACCGCCGCGACGGCCGGCTGGTGCCCGGTGTGCGGAGCGGTTGCACAGTTGCATGATCGCCGCCCGACGTGGGTTCGGGATTTGCCGGCCGGGGATCGTCCGGTGGGTCAAGCGCATCTAGCGGTGCGTGCATCGGCAGTGTGAGCAGCAGACCTGGACCGAAACTTTCATCCAGCGAATCGTCAGCGCTGTTGGTATCCGGGCACCTCGATTTCGACCGGGGCCGATCTCGGTAAGCACCGTGTTCGACCGCGTGCTGAAGGTGCGCTTAAGGGGACGAAAGGCCCTATCCGGAGGACCACGCGGGGTGGAGCATGGATTCGTCACGGGACTCCTTAGGTCAGGGAATTTCGGAACATGTCGGCTTTCCAAGCGGAACGGGGAAAGGCCGTGGCTGAGGCTGGTTTATTTATAGGTTGGGGAGACATGGTGGACGGGCGCGAGAAGCGCGCCCTCGAACTCTTCAACAAGTCGATGCACTACTGGAGACGTCTTCAGGCTGAGGGGCGGATCGACCGCTTTGACGTGGCAGTTCTTCCGCAAAACGACAGAGACCTTCGCGGCTTCATTCTGCTGCGGGGCACGGTGGAGCAGATCAACCTGCTTGGCGATGACGAGGAGTTTGGGCGGCTATTCAGCGATGTGCAGGTTGTCGTCGACCGGGTCGGGGTCATCGACGCCTTTGTTGACGAGGCACTCGCGCGAACAATGCATCAATACCAGGATGTGGGTCGAATCGGAGAACTGAGCTGACCGCGACCCCGCGCGGAAGCGCGGCGCGCCCAGCGGTTCGACCTGCGGACGCCAAAAGCCTTAGGCAAAAGCCTTAGGCGAATACCGTCGCAGAAAGGAACCCGGTGACGCGTGGAAGGCTTCGGGAATTCCGGAGTATCACGCCGCCTGCATCGGGGAACTAAGCAACCTCGTCGGTCAAGTACCGATACGCGGTGGCGCGACTGACTCCGAGATACCGGCCCCGGTTCCTTTCCATCATCCATCAGGGCCGCCGGGGCCGGTTCCACGTCTTGTCCTCGCGGCGTATACAGGAAGTTATGAAGGGGCAAAAGACGACCGGGCTGGTCGAGCTTTGGACCAAAACGAAAGGCGAGCTTGAATCCCGCGTCTTCCAGGACGAAGACCAGTTTGTGCTGGTCATCCGAAGGATCCAGCCGGGACAGCCGAAGCAATACGTCTTCTGGCACCCGTACCCGAATCTCGACGCGGCGAAAGCCCAAGTTCCTAGCTAGCCCGACGGCGGTCGAGCCGCCCCCGACGAGAGCAGGGGCGGCCCGATCAACTATTTAGATGCGGACTGGTCCGGTCTGGTTCTGTCGGTGGTGATCACTAAGTTCGTCGGTCGGGTAGTCCCATCTAGTAATTATTCGTGCACCTGTGTTGCGCTGAACTAACTCCTCGGTGAGATCGACCAACGCAGCGCCGGGCGTCACATCGAGGCGAGCGGCCCCGGCTCTTGCTCGTGGCCGATACGGCGCTGTGCTGGAATCGATCGCGAGCCATCGGTACGCGGTAAAAATAACCATGACCGACTACCTCGGGTCGCAGGCCTGGCAGGACGAGCTGATCGACCTGCTGCGGACCAGCGCGACGCCGCCCACCGTCGCCGTCATCGCCGGATATGACCAGGGGCTGACAGACGAGGAGATCGCCGAAAGTTGGGGCGAGCTTGGAGGCCGCCGCGAGCGGTGCAGCGTGATGAACGTAAAGATGCGCTGGATCGACATCCAGGCCAGGTTGATGGTTTGGTGCCGACGTCGTCGCGATCCGCGCGCCAAGCCCACGACATCGCTTTCACACTCGTGCAGGCGATGCACAGTCCGGACGCGAGTCCGCAGTTTCTGCGGGCTGGCGAGGACTATTACCGGCGGCTGTGTCAGGTGAAGACGGACCCGAAGATCCCCGCGGATTGGAGGGGCTGGAACCCGATTGCGCGCCAGCAATGACAGGCGGTGGTCATGCCAGCCAGTCAAACCGACTCGTCGTTTATTCACCGTTTATGACCGAGAATCAGTGCGAACTATCGGCAATCATCGATAACGTGCAAGCGCCTAAACCTGTTGCCGCGCAACGCGTAACGGCAACTAACGGCAACTAACGGCAACTAACGGCAACTCGTAAAAATGGTCTGCTGCAAAAGCCGGTGTCGCAGGTTCGAATCCTGCCGGGGGCACCAGCGTGTTTTTCGCAATTCAGAGACGCTTTACGGGAGATCGCTTCGGTAACAGCAGGATTCGGCGCGCAGGGGCTCTAGATCGCGTCTGAGTCGCGCTCGCCGGTTCGCACACGCACCACTGTCAGCAGCGCTGTCACCCAGACCTTGCCGTCACCGATCTTGCCGGTGCGGGTGGCGTTGACGATGCCCTCGACCACGCGGTCCGCGGATTCGTCGTCGACCACCACCTCGACCTTCATCCTGGGGATGAAGTCGACCTGGTATTCGGCGCCGCGGTAGACCTCGGTGTGGCCCTTTTGCCGACCGTAGCCTTGCACCTCGCTGACGGTCATGCCATGCACTCCCGCCGCTGCGACGGCGGCCTTGACTTCTTCGATCACGAAGGGCTTAACGACTGCAGTGACCAGCTTCATCTCAACGTCAGCTCTTCTGACCTACGCGACCGGCGAAGAGGGTTTCGTCGGGGTACGCCTCTTCTTGGTGGATCGCGAGGTCGCCGAGCTCCAAGACGTCGTCGGGGGCGCGCAGCTTCATGAAGAGGCCGAGGAATCGGAGAATCGCGAACGTGATCAACGCATCCCAGACGATGATGGTGAGCGCCGCGCCCAGCTGAATCAGAACCTGGAAGGGGTGATGGCCCCACAACCATCCCGCGGCGGTGACGTCGGCGACATCCTTGCCGTTGCCTTGATAGAAGAGAATGTGCGGATCGGCCAGCACGCCAACCAATAGGCCACCGGCCAGGCCGGCCACACCGTGGGTGTGCACGACGCCGAGCGCATCGTCGACCTTCTGGAAAAGCCGGGTGCGACCAAGCCAGTTCCAGGACATCCACACCAGCGAGGACGCCACCACACCAATGATCAAGGCGCCAAAGGTGTTGACGAAGCCGGCCGCCGGGGTGATCGCCACCAACCCCGCGATCATGCCGTTGATTGCACCCAGGAAAGTGGGTTTGCGGTCGCGACTGGCGAACATGTCCCAGATCACCCAGGTCAACAGCGCCACCGCGGTGGTCACGTTGGTGTTGAGCACCGCCAGCGAGGCATTGGTGCCGGCGAAGTAGGGGTCACCGCCGTTGAACCCGTTCCAGCCCAGCCACAGGATGCCGGCCCCAATCGCGGCCAACGGCAGGTTGTTGGGCACCGCGTGTTGACGGTCGCGGGCCAGCCGCGGTCCGATCACCGCGGCGGCGACAAAGCCACTCGTACCGGCCGCCAGGTGAATGACATATCCACCGGAGAAGTCCAGCGCCCCCGTGGTCCACGCTTTAACGGCGCCGGCGTGTGGCTGTGCCCAAAAGCCACCACCCCAAACCAGGAACGCGTTAACGGCGTAAGCAAAGGTCGACCACAGCGGAACGAAGAGCAGCCACACCTTGAAGTTCATCCGGCCAACCACGCTGCCCAGGAACAGCAGCGGGGTGATGGCGGCGAACACGAACTGGAAGTAGGCCAGCGTGGTCTCGGAGAACCGGAACTTCGGCATGCCCGCGTCGAGCAGCGGGATGCTCGCCTGATGCTGATTGTCGGCACCCAAGATGGACGCCGGCTTGCCGATGGCGGACTGCAGGATGCCTGGGCCGAGCTTCAGGGGCTCGCCGAAACCCATTTTGAATTCCCACAGCACCCACGCGACCAGCACCAGCGAGAACCCGGTGAAGGCCATCAACATCGTGTTGACCGCCCACTTCTTCTGGACCAGACCCGCATAGAGCACCGCAATACCGGGGATGCTCATCAGTCCGACCAGAGTCGCGGCCACCAACTGCCAGGCGTTGTCTCCGGAGCTGAGCCAGTCGGGATAAGGGTTCATTCGGCATCCCTCTCGATCAGGTCCTGCTTCGGCGCCATCGAGCGGTCAAACTATTGCATCGCACGGTTGCTGCCAGATGACCAATTGTTAATTTTGAATTTCCGCTTGCGAGTTTTTAATGCCTACCTGCACGCGAGCACGCTCAGGGGCGAATTCCGGCGACCCGGCACTGGGCCTGGACTGCCGCAGCGTGCGCGTCGCGCTGGCCGTCGACGGCGCGACACCAGTCGTGCGCGGCCACGCCGCAGGCATGCTCGAGGCCGCCGCCCATGCTGCTCGGGAACGAGACCGTGACGCAGCCATCACCGGAACGGTCATAGGTCGACGAGTGGCCAGTCAGCCCCCAGGCAAGCGCGCCCGCCAGGACGACACCGAACACAACGCCGATCACTATCAGCGCGGCGCGGCGCTCACCCGACGTGAGCGGGTCCCTTGGTGGCGTCTTACCGTTGTTGACCGTCGGAGACTCCTTCGCCCGGCGAAGATCCGACCACAATATAGGCATCTACTCCAGGTAATGCCGATCCCATTGACGTAAATGGCGAGGAGGGCGACCCATTGAACGCACGCGACGAGGTGCTGATCACCGCTGCGGAGTTGGCCGATGCCATTCGCGCGGGCGACCCGGTGACAGTCCTCGACGTGCGGTGGCGACTCGAACAGCCCGACGGCTGGGCGACGTATCTGCAAGGCCACATACCGGGCGCGGTCTACGTGTCCCTCGAGGACGAACTGAGCGACCATACGATCACCGGGCGAGGACGACACCCGCTGCCGTCAGGGTCCAGCGTCGAGGAGTCCGCACGCCGCTGGGGCGTCCGAGCCGGCGTGCCCACCGTCGTCTACGACGACTGGAATCGGGCGGGCTCGGCGCGGGCCTGGTGGGTGCTGACGGCAGCCGGTCTGACCGGCGTGCGCATCCTTGACGGCGGCCTGTCGGCGTGGCGATCAGCCGGGGAAAGCTTGGACACCGGACCGGTCACGCCGCCACCGGGCAATGCGACGGTGTCGCATCACGACCTGTACGCGGGAGCGCTCCCGACGTTGACGGCGCAGCAGGTGGGCGCAGCCGACCTGACACTGCTCGACGCACGGGCACCCGAACGCTTCCGCGGTGACGTCGAGCCGGTCGACCCCGTTGCCGGTCACATCCCCGGCGCGAAAAATCTTCCCAGCAGCCAGCTGCTCGCAGACGACGGCACGTTTCTCACCGAGCGCGCGCTCAGCCAACTGCTCTCCGACCACGGCATCGAGCACCCTGTCGACGGCGGTCGAGTCGGTGCCTACTGCGGCTCGGGTGTCACCGCCGCCATCACGCTCGCGGCGCTCACCACGATGGGACAAGCGCCGGCGCTGTTTCCCGGATCGTGGTCGGAATGGAGTTCGGATCCGTCCCGTGCCGTGGCCCGGGGATCCGAATAGCCGTTTCCGGCATAGAGGTTTGTCGATCGCTGCCGATGGTAATGCGCGTAAGAAGGTGAGCTCGTTGGTCGACCTGCGCGTTCACTCAGGTCTCGTCGGTTCAGCCGAGAGCCGACGGGACCGTCTTTCATTCCCCCAGAGATCCAACTTATTAGCGTCTATGTCCGCCCAGCCGGACGATAGTGTCACTCTCTTAGTTGTAGTAACGTGCGGCTATGGACACCGACGTCTGGATTCTCGGCGGCTACCAAAGCGACTTCGCCCGCAACCTCACCAAAGAGGGCCACGACTTCGCGGACCTGACCCGCGAGGTCGTCGACGCCGCACTGGCCGCGGCGAAAGTGAACGCCGCCGACATCGGCGTCGTCCACGTCGCCAACGCCTTCGGCGAGATGTTCGCCGAACAGGGCCACCTCGGCGCGATGCCGGCCACCGTCTGCGACGGCCTGTGGGACACCCCGGCGTCGCGGCACGAAGCCGCTTGCGCGTCCGGCAGCGTGGCGACGCTGGCGGCGATGGCCGACCTGCGGTCGGGCAACTACGACACCGCGTTGGTCGTCGGCGTCGAACTGGAGAAGACCGTGCCCGGCGACATCGCGGCCCGTCATCTCGGCGCGGCGGCATGGACCGGCCATGAAGGCGCCGACGCGAAGTTCCTGTGGCCCTTGATGTTCGCCGAAGTCGCCGACGAGTACGACCGCCGCTACGGCCTGGACGACACTCATCTGCGCGCGATCGCGCAGCTCAACTTCGCCAACGCGCGCCGAAACCCCAACGCGCAGACCCGCGAATGGACGGTGCCCGATCCGATCAGCGACGACGACGCGACCAACCCGGGTATCGAGGGCCGGCTCCGCCGGTTCGACTGCAGCCAGATGACCGACGGCGGGGCGGGCGTCGTGCTGGTCACCGATCGATATCTGCGCGATCATCCCGAGGCGCGCCCGATCGCCCGGATCGAGGGCTGGGGGCATCGCACCGTCGGGCTGGGCCTGCGGCAGAAACTCGACCGCGCGACTGACGATCCGTACGTGATGCCGCATGTGCGGGCGGCGGTGCTCGACGCGTTGCGCCGCGCCCAGGTCGACGCTCGACGAGGTCGACGGGATCGAAGTGCACGACTGCTTCACGCCCAGCGAGTATCTGGCGATCGACCACATCGGGCTGACCGGGCCGGGTGAATCGTGGAAGGCCATCGAAAACGGTGAGATCGAGATCGGCGGCCGGCTGCCGATCAACCCCAGCGGCGGGCTGATCGGCGGCGGCCACCCGGTCGGCGCGTCCGGGGTCCGCATGCTCGTCGACGCGGCCAAGCAGGTCAGCGGAACGGCCGGCGACTATCAGGTCGAGGACGCGAAAACCTTTGGCACACTGAACTTCGGCGGCAGCACCGCCACCACGGTCAGTTTCGTCGTCACCGCAAGCGCAAGGCGTGCATGGACGTCGAGATCGTCGGGAAATTCCTGTCGACGCTGCCCGAAGACGACGACCACCCGTACCGGACCGGCCCGTGGCGACCGCAGACCACCGAGTGGGACGCCGACGACCTCGATCGCCGTCGAGGGCGAAATCCCGCCGACCTGGACGGCGTCTATCTGCGCAACACCGAGAACCCGCTGCACCCCGCGTTGAAGACCTATCACCCGTTCGACGGCGACGGCATGCTGCACGTCGTCGGCTTCCGCGACGGAAAAGCCTTCTACCGCAACCGTTTTATCCGCACCGATGGCTTCCTGGCCGAGAACGAGGCCGGTCGAGCCGCTGTGGCCGGGGCTGGCCGAACCGGTGCAATTGGCCAAGCGCGAAGAGGGCTGGGGCGCACGCACCCGGATGAAGGACGCGTCGAGCACCGACGTCATCGTGCACCGCGGTATCGCGCTGACCAGCTTCTACCAGTGCGGCGACCTGTATCGCGTCGACCCGTATTCGGCCACTACCCTGGGCAAGGAGACCTGGGCGGGAGACTTCCCGGTCGACTGGGGTGTTTCGGCGCATCCGAAGGTCGACAGCAAAACCGGCGAACTGCTGTTCTTCAACTACAGCAAGCAGGCCCCGTACATGCACTACGGCGTCGTCGACGAAGCAACGAGCTGGCCCACTACGTCGACATTCCGTTACCCGGGCCGCGGCTGCCGCACGATATGGCCTTCACCGAAAACTACGTGATCCTCAACGATTTCCCGCTGTTCTGGGACCCGAGGCTGCTCGAACACGACGTGCATCTGCCGCGGTTCTATCCCGACATCCCGTCCCGCTTCGCGGTGCTGCCTCGTCGCGGCGCAACCACCGACATCCGCTGGTTCGAGGCCGACCCGACGTTCGTGCTTCATTTCACCAACGCCTACGAAGACGGCGACGAGATCGTGCTCGACGGATTCTTCGAAGGCGCTCCCCAACCCCTCGACGACGGCGGAACAAGTGGGACAGGCTTTTTCGCTTCCTGGCGCTGGACCGCCTGCAGGCCCGACTGCACCGCTGGCGGTTCAACCTGGTCACCGGCGCGGTGAAGGAAGAGCAGTTGTCGGAATCGATCACCGAATTCGGCACGATCAACCCCGACTACGCCGCGGGAAACTATCGCTACACCTACGCTGCCACCGGCAAGCCGGGCTGGTTCCTGTTCGACGGGCTGGTCAAACATGACCTGCACACCGGAGCTGAAGAGCATTACCCGTTCGGCGACGGCGTCTACGGAAGTGAGGCCGCGATGGCGCCGCGCGTGGGCGCTGCCGGCGAGGACGACGGCTATCTGGTCACGCTGACCACCGACATGAATGCGGACGCCTCCTACTGCCTGGTCTTCGACGCCGCCCGGGTCGGTGACGGTCCGGTATGCAAACTTGCTCTGCCCGAACGGATTTCCAGCGGCACGCACGCCACGTGGGCACCAGGCGCGCAGTTGCGCCGCTGGCACGACCTCCGACTCCCCCGCCGGCGCGATCGGGCTGTAGATGGCAGTCGGCCTCCGACCCGGCGACGCCGAAAACGCTGAGTCCTGGTGGCACAAATGCCGTGGGGCGAATCCTCGGTCTGCTCGGCGACGAGTGGACGCTGCTGATCATCCAGCAGGCACTGTTGGGGGCAACCCGCTACGGCGAGTTCATGGAGAGGCTGCCGATCTCGAACTCGGTGCTCACCAGCCGGTTGCGAACGCTGACCCGAGGACGGACTGCTGGTTCGCACCACGTACCGAACCCGGCCCGTTCGCGCCGAGTATCTGCTCAGCCAACGCGGACGGGCCCTTTGGCCGGTGCTGTTGTCGATCTGGGAGTGGGAACGACGGTGGGTGCCCGAACATGTCCACCGGCTCCCGGGGATGCGTCACACGTTGTGCGACAGCGACTTCGCTCCGATGCTGACCTGTCGATCGTGCGCCGAAGTGGTAACCGAGAAACAGGTCACCGCCCGCTGGGGTCCGAGCGGCTCGTGGCCGCGCTCGGTGCCCGAGGCGGTCACTCGGCGCCGGGCGGGCGCCGACGGCAGCCTCCATCAGCCGGGGCTGTTCCCCGAGACGATGAGCGTATTCGGGAACCGTTGGGCAGCAGCCCTATTGGTGTGCGCCTTTCTGGGGACCAGCCGCTTCACCGATTTCCAAACGCAGCTCGGGGCGCCGCCTACCCTGCTGGCCGGCCGGCTGCAGACGTTCTGCGCCAACGGTGTGCTTTCCGCGTCGCGAGCCGCCGGGCAGCCACGCGCCCGTTATCAACTCACCGAGAAGGGGCGAGCGTTCTTCCCGGTGATCATCACCGCGCTGCAATGCGGCCAGCAATGGTTTCACGCGCCGGAGGGGCCGGCGGTGCTGATCACCCATCTCGGCTGCGGCGAGCCGTTCACCGGAGAACTGACCTGCGACCAGTGCGCCCAGCCGTTGAAGGGTGCGCAGGTCGGCATCGACTAGTGGGACCGACCGCCGCGCAGCGACGACACCAACGCCCACAACGAGCACAGCACCGCGGCAGCCGCAGCCGCGCCACCGACGTAGAGCCCGTAGGCCGCCGACACCGGCGGCTTCACGTTGACGTCGTAGTACCAGACCGTCAGCGCGACGACGAGTAGCGAGATCACCAGCGCGGCAGCCGATGCCGCCCTCGCCGACAAGCCTCTGCCGACCATCGCGCCCGCTACCAGCAGCGTCGATGACAGCAGCAGGATCAGTTGACCCGGCCCGAAGCCGCGCGGAAGGTGCAGGCTGCCGATGCTGCCGCCGATGGCGCTGGCCCAGCCGCCGCCGCCCGTGCCCGTCGTCAACCACGGCAGCCACACGCTCGCCGAGACCGTCACGGCGAGCAGCGCAACCAACCAACCTGGGCGTACGCGGGTCATACTGTCGACTTGTCCTCAGTCCGGCGTGAACACCGTGACGAACTTGTTCAAGGACTCCCGGATATCGCTGCGCAATGCGGCGGCGACGATCATGCCGATGGGTCCGAACAGTGCGGGGCCGCCGAGGTGCACGTCAAAGCTGACCACCGAGTCATCGCTGTCATCGCCTTTGGGCCGAACTTTCGCGATCAACTTGACTTTGACGCCGCCGACACCGTCACCGTTGAGCGTCATCGCCTCCGGCGGCTTGTAATGCACGATCGTCCACCTGATTCGGTTGGGCATGCCCTTGACTTCGACGATCGACTCGATGACGGTGCCCTTCTCCAGCTGCTCGGGCAGCTTGCTCCGCCACACTCGGTGGATGGTCAGCCACTCCTTGTAGCGGGACAGGTTAGACGCTTCCGCCCAAGCCTTTTCGGGCGGGACGGGTACGTCGATGGATCCGGAAAGCTTCGCCATGAGTTAGCCCTGCTGCTCGCCCTTCTCGCCGTCGTTCAAGGCGTTCTTCGCCGCTTCCTGCACCTTGCTGACGGTGTCTTTGTACTTACCCTCGGTCTTGGAGTCGACGAACTCGCCCGCCTTGTCGATCGCGGCGTCGACCTTGTCGGCATTCTGCGCCAACAGGTCCTTGGCCTTGTCCAGAAACCCCATTGTTCGTCCTTTCGTTGTCCTTCGCCGCTATCTCCACCACGGATGCAACTCGCTGGTGGCGGTGGGGTCGATGCGCTCGCCCGGCTTTGGCACGGCCACCCGGACGTCGGCTTCGTCGGCGGCGGCCAGCAGCCGCTCGATCGGTTCGGCCCACGGGTGTGGCGCCAGCCGGAACGTACACCAGTGAATCGGAACCAGAAGCCCGCCGTTGATGTCGAGGTGCCCCTGGACCGCCTCCTCGGGATTCATGTGAATATCCGGCCACGACCGGCTGTAGGCACCGATCGGCATCAGCGTGATGTCGAACGGTCCGTGGTCGGCGCCGATGTCGCCAAAGCTCTTGGTGTAGCCGGTGTCTCCGCCGAAGTACGCCCGGTGTGCCGGACCGATGATCGCCCACGACGCCCACAGCGTGCAGTTGCGGTTCAGGAAGCGACCCGAGAAGTGCCGGGCCGGCGTGCAGATCAGGGTCAGTTCGTCGACCTGTGCGCGTTCGTTCCAGTCGAGTTCGATGATGCGGTCGTCGGGAATGCCCCAATCACGCAGGTGCGCACCGACTCCGAGCGGAACGACGAACGGGGCCCACTGGCTGCGAGCCAGCGCGACGACGGTGTCGATGTCGAGGTGGTCGTAGTGGTCGTGGCTGATCACGATCGCGTCCAAGGCCGGCAGGGCTTCCAGCGGCACCGGCGGCGGATGCATCCGCTCCGGGCCGACGACGTCCGAGGGCGAGCAGCGATCACTCCAGACCGGGTCGGTGAGAACGCGATACCCGTCGATCTCCAACAGCGCCGTGGAGTGGCCGAACCAGCTGACCGCGATCTGGCCCGCCGTGGCTTCGAAGGCTCTGGGGTTCGGCGTGACCAACGGGATTTGCGCCGCGGGCCGGGTGGCGGCGCGGGCACCGATGACCTCCCACAGGATGTTGCGCTGTTCCTCACGGTCGATGTTGAACTGGGAAGCCGGTTCCAGGTTGACGAACACACCGTCCTGAAAATTCGGTGACCGCTCGGCCGCCGCACGAATGTCGGACGGTTGGGCCCCGAGCGCGGCCGGCGCTCCATGCAGCGCGCGCAGCACCCACCCCCCGGTCGCGAGCGAAACCGTGCCCACTGCCAGTCGCAGCGCCCCACGCAGCATTCGATCAGGCCCCCTGGAATTTCGGCGGCCGCTTCTCCACCCGAGCCACCTGAGCTTCGATCACATCTTGACTCGCCCACGCCTTGTCGAAAAGCTCTTTCTGGACCGGCGAGGGCTCTTCGATGGAGCCGTCGTCGTTCAGCACCCGCTTGGCGTGCTGCAGCGCCAGCGGCGCCAGGCCGGCGATCTCGGCGGCCCAAGCCTGCGCATCGGCAACCGTGCCGATCCGGTTGGCCATTCCGGTCTGCAGCGCAGTCTCGGCGGTCAGCTTCTCCGCGGAGAGCAACATTGCCCGGGCACGGCCATGCCCGACCAGCGTCGAGAGCCGGTGGATACTCCAGTTATCCAGCGCCAGACCATATTTCGACGTCGGAAACTGGAAGAAAGCATCCGGCGCCACGACCCGCAGGTCGCATTGCATGGCCAGTTGCAGGCCGGCGCCGATAGCCGGCCCATTGATCGCACCGATGATCGGGATCGGCGCCGCGTCCATGGCCTTGTGCAGTTCGATGAGCCGGTCGGGATAGTCGGCGGCGAACGCGTCGCCGCTGAGGTCGGCGCCGGCGCAGAACACGGTGCCCTGCCCGGTCAGCACGATAACGCGGACGTCCTCGCCGGCCGCCTTTTCCACCGCTTCGCGCAGCTCCTCGACGAGCTGGGAGTTCAGCGCGTTGCGCCGCTCGGGGCACTGCAGCTCAATCGTCAGGACGTCTTCGACGCGGGAGACACCGATCATGGCGCCAAGCCTAGTTACTGCGCCGGGTGCCGCTGAATCGGCGGTAGCCCGAACGTTCCAACCGACCGAAAGACCTGACAGGATTCTTCAGCGTGAAACGGCCCAACTTCTTGGTGATAGTGGCAGACGATCTCGGCTTCTCCGACATCGGCGCATTCGGCGGGGAGATCGACACCCCCAACCTGGACCGACTGGCCTATGCCGGGATCCGGTTCACCGATTTTCATTCGGCACCGGCCTGCTCACCGACTCGGTCGATGCTGCTGACCGGAACCGACCACCACATCGCCGGCATTGGCACGATGCTCGAAGTCTTGCCGCCCGGATTCAAGGGCGCGCCCGGCTACGAGGGCTATCTCAACGACCGCGTCGTGGCGTTGCCCGAGCTACTCCGCGACGCCGGCTACCTGACCCTGATGTCGGGCAAATGGCATCTGGGCAACACGATCGACAGGACGCCGTGGGCCCGCGGATTCGAACGTTCGTTCGCGCTGCTGCCGGGTGGCGCCAGCCATTACGGCGGTTCGCGGGCCACCGCTTCGCTGCCCGGCCCCACGCTCTATACCGAAGATGACCAGTTCGTCACGGTTGGCGACGACTTCTATTCGTCGGACTCCTACACCGACACCCTGCTCGGCTACTTCCGCGAACGCCCCGAGGACGACGAAAGACCGTTCTTCGCGTATCTGCCTTTCCAGGCGCCGCACTGGCCGCTGCAGGCGCCTGCAGGAAACCATCGCGAAATATCGCGGCCGCTACGCCGCCGGCCCGGACGCGTTGCGCGAGGAGCGGCTGGCCGCGCTCAAACGGCTCGGCCTGTGCTCGCCCGACGTCACCGCGCACCCCGTCGTCGCCGATGGCGCCCCAGAGTGGGACGACATGACGGATGAGGAACGCGCGATCTCGGCCCGAACCATGGAGGTCTACGCCGCCATGGTGGACCGGATGGATCAGAACATCGGCCGGGTCATCGACTACCTGACCGAGACCGGCGAGCTCGACAACACGGTCGTGATCTTCCTTTCCGATAACGGCGCAGAAGGGGCGATCGTCGAGGCGATGCCGATTCTGGGTGGCCTGATCAAGGCGCAGATCGACCAGCGTTGCGATCACAGCCTCGACAACTTGGGCGCCCCCAACACATTCATCTGGTACGGGCCTCGCTGGGCGCAGGCCGCGACGGCGCCATCACGCCTCTACAAGGCATTCACCACCGAGGGCGGCATCCGAGTGGTCGGGTTCGTCACCTGGCCGGGCTTCGACCGGCAGGCACCAGATCGGCACCGCCTTCACCACCGTCATGGACATCGCTCCGACCGTGCTGGAACTCGCCGGAGTCACACATCCCGGCACCGAATACCGGGGCCGCGAAGTCGCACCCATGCGTGGCGGGTCACTGGTGCCGTATCTGTCCGGCGCGCACCGAGGCGGTACACGACGCCGACACCGACACCGGATGGGAGTTATTCGGCCGTCGCGCCATCCGTCGTGGCGACTGGAAGGCGCTCTACCTGCCCCAGCCCTACGGCCCGGGCGCCTGGCAACTTTACGACCTCTCGGTCGACCCAGGCGAGATCGACGACTTGGCCTCCTCGCGGCCGGACAAGCTGGCCGAGCTTCTCGCGCTGTGGGATCGCTACGTCGAGGACACCGGCGTAATCCTGGACCCCGTTTCGCTTTTCGACGCCTAACCGGTCGCCGCGAAGGCTAGGGCCAGATCCCTGATAGGTAGCCTCAGCCGAGTGAGCCGGATCGGGACCGATGAACTGCGCGACGCGGTGCTCGACGAGGGGACTTTCATCAGCTGGGACACCGCGCCGCTGCGTGGTGCCGACGAACGCGTCGTACGCCCGCGAGCTTGCCGACGCCCGGGCCGCCAGCGGCCGGGACGAATCGGTGCTGACCGGCGAGGGCCGGGTGTTCGGGCGGCGGGTGGCGGTGGTGGTCTGCGAGTTCGAATTCCTCGGCGGCTCGATCGGCGTCGCGGCGGCCGAGCGGATCACCGCCGCCGTGCAACGCGCCACCGCCGAGCGGCTGCCGCTGCTGGCGTCGCCGAGCTCCGGAGGCACCCGGATGCAGGAGGGCACCGTCGCGTTCCTGCAGATGGTGAAGATCGCCGCGGCCGTCACACTGCACAAACAGGCACACCTGCCCTACCTGGTCTACCTGCGCCACCCGACCACCGGCGGGGTGTTCGCGTCCTGGGGTTCGCTGGGCCACGTCACCATCGCCCAGCCGGGCGCGCTGATCGGTTTCCTGGGGCCGCGGGTGTACGAGCAGCTCTACGGCGAACCGTTCCCCGCTGGCATCCAGACGGCCGAGAACCTGCAGCGACACGGGGTCATCGACGCGGTCGTGCCGCTCGCGGAGCTGCGCGGCATCCTCGACCGCGCGCTGAAAGTGCATCGCCGACGATGCGGGACCGGCACCGGATCCGCTGCCGCCCGAACCGCTGCCCGACGTCCCGGCCTGGGACTCGGTGATCGCGTCGCGACGGCCGGACCGGCCCGGGGTGCGGCAGCTGCTGCGACACGGCTGCACCGACCAGGTACTGCTGTCCGGGGCCGAGCAAGGCGAAGCGGCGACCACGCTGCTGGCGCTGGCCCGGTTCGCCGGTCAGCCCGCGGTGGTCCTCGGTCAGCAGCGCTCCGCCGACGGGACGGAGGCGGGCCGATCGGGCCCGCCGCGCTGCGCGAGGCCCGTCGCGGCATGACGCTGGCCGCCGGTCTGCGGCTACCGCTGGTGCTGGTCATCGACACTCGCCGGCCCGGCGCTGTCGGCTGAGGCCGAAGAGGGCGGGCTGGCCGGCGAGATCGCCCGCTGCCTGGCCGAGCTGGTCACGCTGGATACCCCGACGGTGTCGGTGCTGCTCGGTCAGGGCAGCGGCGGACCGGCGCTGGCGATGGTGCCGGCCGACCGGGTGCTGGCCGCGCTGCACGGCTGGCTGGCGCCGCTGCCGCCCGAGGGCGCCAGCGCGATCGTGTTCCGGGATACCGCGCATGCCGCCGAACTGTCTGCCGCACAAGGCATCCGATCGGCTGACTTGTTGACGTCCGGCATCGTCGACGTCGTCGTGCCCGAACACCCGGACGCCGCCGACGAGCCGAAGGAATTCTGCGCACGGTTGTCGGTGGCGATCGCCGCCGAGCTGCATGCGCTGCGCGGGGTGCCCGATGCCGACCGGATGGCGGCCCGGTTGCGGCGCTACCGCGACATCGGCGTGCCGTGATCCCCGCGACATTTAATCCGTTGCGACGACGCGCCGGAGTGGGTCGCAGCGGATTAAGTCTCGCCAATGGCCCGCCGCGCCGGGTCGCTCGGGCAGGTGTTCCCACAGCTACGGGCAACAATCAGGCATCATGGGCGGCATGGACACTGGTGTGACCTCACCGCGGGTTTTGGTTGTCGACGACGACTCCGACGTGCTGGCCTCATTGGAGCGTGGATTGCGGCTGTCGGGCTTCGAGGTGTCGACCGCGGTCGACGGCGCCGAGGCATTGCGGAGCGCGACCGAGACCAGGCCCGATGCGATCGTGCTCGACATCAACATGCCGGTGCTGGACGGCGTCAGCGTGGTCACCGCGTTGCGTGCGATGGACAACGACGTCCCGGTCTGTGTGCTGAGTGCCCGCAGCTCGGTCGACGACCGGGTGGCCGGGCTGGAGGCCGGCGCCGACGACTACCTGGTCAAGCCATTCGTGCTGGCCGAGTTGGTGGCCCGGGTGCGAGCGCTGCTGCGCCGTCGCGGATCCACCGCGACCTCGTCGTCGGAGACCATCACGGTCGGCCCGCTGGAAGTGGACATCCCCGGCCGGCGGGCCCGCGTCAACGGCGTCGACGTCGACCTGACCAAGCGCGAGTTCGACCTGCTGGCAGTGCTGGCCGAGCACAAGACCGCGGTGCTGTCGCGTGCCCAGTTGCTCGAACTGGTCTGGGGCTATGACTTCGCCGCCGACACCAACGTCGTCGACGTGTTCATCGGATACCTGCGCCGTAAGTTGGAAGCCGGGGGCGGCCCGCGGCTGCTGCACACTGTCCGTGGGGTGGGATTCGTACTGCGTATGCAGTGAGGCGGATCGAGCATGAACTTAATGAACTTCTTGTCGCGAATCTTGACCCGCACGCCGTCGCTGCGTGCCCGGGTGGTGGTGGCGACGGTCATCGGCGCGGCCATTCCGGTGCTGATCGTCGGCGTCGTCGTTTGGGTGGGCATTACCAACGACCGCAAGGAACGGCTGGATCGCCGGCTGGACGAGGCGGCCGGCTTCGCGATCCCGTTTTTGCCCCGCGGTTTTGGCGAAATCCCCAAGTCCCCCAATGACCAGGATGCGGTCATCACCGTGCGCCGTGGTGGCGAAGAGGTCACGTCCAACTCGAAAGTCACCTTGCCGGAGTTGCCTGCCGGCTACGCCGACACCTATGTCAACGGGGTGCGCTACCGAGTGCGCACCGTGAACATTCCAGCACCGCGCCCGATGTTGGTCGCGGTAGGCGCGACCTACGACGCCACCATCGCCGACACCAATAATCTGCACCGCCGGGTGATCTTGATCTGTGCGATTCTCGATCGCCGCCGCGGCCGTGTTCGCCTGGCTGCTGGCAACTTTCGCGGTGCGGCCGTTCAAACGGTTGGCGCAACAGACCAGATCCATCGACGCCGGCGACGAGAGACCACAGGTCCGGGTGCGGGGCGCGAGCGAGGCCGTCGAGATCGCCGAGGCCATGCGCGGCATGCTGCAACGAATCTGGAACGAGCAGAACCGCACCAAGGAGGCTCTCGCCTCGGCCCGCGATTTCGCGGCGGTGTCCTCGCATGAACTGCGCACTCCGCTGACCGCGATGCGCACCAACCTCGAGGTGCTGGCCACTTTGGACCTGCCGGACGAGCAGCGCAAAGAAGTGCTCAGCGACGTTATCCGAACCCAATCCCGGATTGAGGCGACGTTGTCCGCGCTGGAGCGGCTGGCCCAGGGCGAGCTGTCGACGTCGGAGGACCACGTGCCGGTCGACATCACCGAACTGCTCGACCGCGCGGCGCACGACGCCATGCGGATCTACCCCGACCTCGACGTCTCGCTGGTGCCGTCGCCGACCTGCATCATCGTCGGGCTGCCGGCGGGCCTCCGTCTTGCCGTCGACAACGCGATTGCCAATGCCGTCAAACACGGTGGCGCCACTCGCGTTCAGCTGTCCGCGGTCAGCTCGCGGGCCGGCGTGGAAATCGCTATCGACGACAACGGCAGCGGCGTGCCTGAAGAGGAGCGCCAAGTGGTCTTCGAGCGCTTCTCCCGCGGATCAACCGCGTCGCATTCAGGCTCCGGCCTGGGGCTGGCATTGGTGGCCCAGCAGGCGCAGCTGCACGGCGGCACGGCGTCGTTGGAAAACAGCCCGCTGGGTGGAGTGCGTCTCGTGCTGCGTCTACCCGGTCCGAGCTGACTTACTTCGCTTCGCCGTTCTCCGGCTCCTGCTTTGACTCTGCGGTAATCGCCGCCGAAGGCCCCACCGGCACTTCACGTTTGACGCGCCGAACCGTGAGCGCGAACGTCAACAACAGCCCGAGCAAAAAGGCCACCACGGCCAGCCAGTTGTTCACCTGGCCCATCACTGTGCTCCGATCTCGCGTGAACCCGGCATGTCGTCGAGAGCCTGCTCTTCGGTGGTGCGCCTGATCGATACGCCGGCGATCACCAGGGCAACCGCCGAGCCGAGCGCGAACGCCACCAGATACCAAAACCATTGAATAACCAAGTCCATGCCGGATTCTCCTTCGCTGACTTAGTTGACCAGGATTTCGACGCGGCGATTCTTGGCCTGACCGTCAGGGGTGCTGTTGTCAGCGATCGGGTCGGCAGCACCGAGACCCTTCGCGGTCAGGTGATCGTGCGTGACACCTCGCGCGATCAGATAATCGGCGACGGCGTCGGCCCGGTTGGTGCTCAAGGAGTTATTGATGGCGTCGTTACCGGAGTTGTCGGTGTAGCCGTTGACGGTGATGTTCACACCCGGGCAGGCCTTCAGCTTGTCGGCAACCTGATCCAGGGTCTGTTCGGCGGCCGGCGACAATGCCGACCCGTCGGCGGCAAAAGTGATCGGGCCCGAGGCTTTGACATCCGATCGCAGATGGGCGCAGCCACCGCCCGGACCAAGAACCGGTGCCGGGCCCGGGGGTGCACTCGCCGTGACGGGACCCCCGACGCCCATCGTGTCAACGATGTTCAGGTTGGGCCACGCCGCGTCAGCAGCCTGCTCGACGGCGTCTTGCTGACCTCCCGAACTCGTCGTCCCGATCAGGGTGATGGTGTCGCCTTTGACCGCGAGGCCGAAATCGGGAACCGCTGCCGCCGCCTTGAAAACCGCTGCGGCATTGGAGAAGTCGAGAGACGTGATATCCCGGTTGATCCGCACGTTGTCGATGATGTTGATATCAGGCCCGAAGCCCCCCTTCAGCGCCGCCAGCAGCGACTCCTTTGCCTCGACGGTGGGCATGTCACCGGAAAGCTTGATGTCGTTGCCGCTGCGGGTGATTGACACCGGCGCCAGTGACACCGGCGGGATCGTCGGTGTGTTCGCTGCGCCACCGGATGGCTTGGGTGCGTTCAGCGTCGGCAACGCACCGGTCGGCCCGGTCATCTCGGGTCGGGTCCGGCCCAGTGCGCCGTGGCCGATTACCGCCAGCAACAACGGAATAACAATCAGACCGATCAGCCACGGCAGGCCGGGACCCCGCACATAGAACTTCGAAGTTCGCCGCCACTGCGTGGCTTCGGGTTCGTCGTCGGACCCGGCCATGGTTGCTCCTTATCGGGTATTGAGCAGATCGATGACGAAGATCAGCGTCTTCCCGGATAGCTGATGCCCGGAGCCGGCCGGCCCATAGGCCTGCGCGGGTGGGATCACCAGCTGACGCCGACCACCCACCTTCATTCCGGGAATACCGTCCTGCCATCCCTGGATGAGGCCGCGCAACGGGAATTCGATGGGCTCGCCGCGACCCCACGAGCTGTCGAATTCTTCGCCGGTGTCGTACTCGACGCCGACGTAGTGCACCTCGACGACGCCACCCGGCACGGCTTCGGGTCCTTCTCCGACCACGAGGTCTTCGATGACGAGTTGAGCGGGCGCTGGGCCGTTCGGAAATTCGATCTCTGGTTTGCTTGGCACGCGATGCGACCCTAGTCCGGCACACTTGAGTCGTGGAAGAGGACCGAAAAATGACCCACAACCCAGACAACGCCGCCTTGACGCGTATCCACGACTTGGTCGCGCAGGAGAAGGCACTTCGGGCGCAGCTGCAGCACGGCAATATCAGCGCATCGGAGGAGCACGACCGGCTGCGCCGCATCGAGATCGAACTCGACCAATGCTGGGACCTGCTCCGGCAGCGTCGCGCGCTGCGCGAAACCGGCGGCGACCCGAGCGAGGCCACCGTGCGCCCCGCCGGCGAAGTCGAGGGCTACCTGGGCTGAGCAGATGGTTGCCGACCGGGATGACGTCGACGTGGTCATCGTGGGCGGCGGGCACAACGGCCTGGTTGCGGCCGCATACCTGGCCCGAGCCGGCCTGCGAGTGCGGCTACTCGAGCGGCTGCAGCACGTCGGCGGCGCCGCGGTGTCGGCGCAGATCTTCGACGGTGTCGACGCCCGGCTGTCGCGGTATGCCTACCTGGTCAGCCTGTTACCGGCCCGCATCGTCGACGACCTCGGTGCGCCGGTGCGGTTGGCCCGGCGGCCGTATTCGTCGTACACCCCCGATCCGGCCACGGCGGGACGCACCGGCCTGCTGGTCGGCCCGAATTCCACCTTCGGCGCGATCGGCGCCCACGATGACGAGCGGGCCTTCGCCGAGTTCTACCGGCGCTGCCGACTGGTGACCCAGCGGCTCTGGCCGACACTTCTGGAGCCGTTGCGCTCCCGCGAACAGGCCCGCCGAGAGGTCGTCGACGACGGCGACCGGCAGGCGGCCGCGGCGTGGCGGGCGATGGTCGATCAGCCGATCGGCCACGCGATCGCCGATGCGTTCGGCAACGACCTGGTGCGCGGGGTGGTGGCGACCGACGCGCTGATCGGCACCTTCGCCCGGCTCGACGACCCGTCGCTGCAGCAGAACGTCTGCTTCCTCTATCACCTGCTCGGCGGCGGCGTCGGGGATTGGCACGTCCCGGTCGGGGGCATGGGTTCGGTGAGCGCGGCACTGGCTGCCGCTGCGGCCGACAGTGGAGCCGAAATCATCACCGGCGCAGAGGTTTACGGTGTCGACCCGAACGGCGAGGTGCGCTACCGCCAGCGCGACGACGAGCACGTGGCGCGGGGCCGGTTCGTGCTGGCCGGCGTCACACCGGCGGTGCTGGCGGCCTTGCTCGGAGAGCAATCACCGACTCCGGCTCATGGCGCTCAGGTCAAGGTGAACATGGTGCTGCGCCGGCTGCCGCGATTGCGCGACGACAACGTGACGCCCGAGCAGGCGTTCGGCGGAACATTGCACGTCAACGAAACCTGGACGCAGTTGGACGCGGCGTATGCGCGAGCCGCCGCCGGTCTGCTGCCCGATCCGCTGCCGTGCGAGATCTACTGCCACTCGCTGACCGACCCGACCATCCTGTCACCGGCGCTGCGCGCATCGGGCGCTCAGACCTTGACGGTGTTCGGCCTGCACACGCCCCATTCGTTGAACGCCTCCCGCGACCAACTGACCGATTCGGTGCTGAAGTCACTGAATTGCGTTCTGGCCGAATCGATTCAGGACGTGGTGCACAGTGACGCGAACGGCCTGCCCTGCATCGAGACGACGACGACCCTGGACCTGGAATACGCGCTGGGGATGACGGGCGGCAACATCTTCCACGGCGCGTTGCGCTGGCCGTTCAGCGACGACGACGACCGACTGGACACTCCGGCCCGGCAATGGGGCGTGGCCACCGCCCACGAGCGAATCCTGCTGTGCGGCTCGGGCGCTCGGCGCGGCGGAGCGGTGTCCGGCATCGGCGGTCACAACGCCGCGATGGCCGTGCTCGCCCTTAGCTGAGCAGACCCGCCGATTAGCTACCGGGAATCGATGGTGGCGTAGTCGCGCTCGGTGTAGCCGGTGTAAATCTGGCGCGGACGACCGATCTTGCTGTCGCCTTCGTCGTGCATCTCACGCCAGTGCGCGATCCAGCCCGGCAACCGGCCCAGCGCGAACAGCACGGTGAACATCCGGGTCGGGAATCCGAGCGCCCGGTAGATCAGCCCGGTGTAGAAGTCGACGTTGGGGTAGAGCTTGCGCTCGATGAAGTAGTCGTCGGTCAGCGCCGCCTCTTCGAGTTCCTTGGCGATGCTCAGCAGGTCGTCGTCGCCGCCGAGTTTGGCCAGGATCTTGTCGGCCTGTTCCTTGACGATGCGAGCCCGCGGGTCGTAGTTCTTGTAGACCCGGTGGCCGAAGCCCATCAGCTTCACGCCTTCTTCGCGGTTCTTGACCTTGCGGACGAAGTCGCTGACGTCGTCGTCGCTCTGGCGGATCTTCTCCAGCATTTCCAGCACGGCCTGGTTGGCGCCGCCGTGCAGCGGGCCCCACAGCGCGTTGATGCCGCCGGAGATCGAGGTGAACAGGTTGGCCTGAGACGAGCCCACCAGGCGCACCGTCGACGTCGAACAGTTCTGCTCGTGGTCGGCGTGCAGGATGAGCAGCATGTCGAGCGCCCGCACGACCTCGGGGTCGACGTCGTAAGGCTCGGCGGGCAGCCCGAACGTCATCCGCAGGAAGTTCTCCACCAGCGTCAGTTTGTTGTCCGGGTAGAGGAACGGCTGACCGACCGATTTCTTGTACGCGTAGGCGGCGATGGTGGGCAGCTTGGCCAGCAGCCGGATCGTCGACAGCTCGACCTCAGCGGTGTCCCCCGGATCGAGCGAGTCCGGGTAGTACGCGGACAGCGCGTTGACGGCGCTGGACAGCACCGGCATCGGGTGAGCGTTGCGCGGAAAGCCGTCGAAGAACCGCTTCAGGTCCTCGTGCAGCATCGTGTGCAGCTGGATCTGGCGGGTGAACTTGGCCAGCTGCTCCTTGGTCGGCAGCTCGCCGTAGATCAGCAGGTAGCTGACCTCGATGAACGTCGACTTCTCCGCGAGCTGCTCGATCGGGTAGCCGCGATACCGCAGAATGCCGGCATCGCCGTCGATGTAGGTGATCGAGCTCTTGCACGACGCAGTGTTGACAAAGCCGTTGTCGAACGTCGTGTATCCGCTCTTGGCCAGCAGCGAGCCGAGCGCGATACCGTCGGCTCCCTCGGTGGCGTGGACGATATCGAGATCCAACTCACCACCCGGGTACTTCAGAGAGGCGGAGTCGTCGTTTGCGGCCACTGGAACCCCTTTGCGGTCTCGGCTGATGCTGGCCCTACAAGGTTGCGTATAGCTGAAGGTAGTCGTTATCCGGATGGCGCGCCTGCGCGGGGGCGCAGTCCGGGTGCGCCGGCGGCCCCACCCGGCGATCCGCCTCAGACCGAGTGCCCGACTTCTCCTCGTCGCGCTGCGCGCCTCTGCATCGTCGTCGGGCTAGGGCTGCAGGCGCTCGACACGCCCACCCGTGACACGAATCCGGTTGTGCAGCCGGTTTTCCCGGCCCTGCCAGAACTCGACGACGTCGGGCGCGATACGGTACCCGCCCCAGTTCGGCGGCACCGGAATCTGCTCGGAGTCGGCGAAGCGGGCCGTCACCTCCTCGAGCTGGTCGACCAGCGCCGCGCGGGAGGCGATCGGCCGGGACTGCTGCGACGCCCAGGCGCCCAGCTGCGAGCCGCGTGGCCGCTTCGACCAGTAGTCCTGGGTGGCCTGCGGGTCGACCTTGGTGACCGGACCACGGATGTGGAACTGCCGGTTCAGTAAATACCAGGGAAAGGTCGCCGAGGCGTAGGGCGTGGCGGCGAGTTCATCGCCTTTGGCCGAATCGTAGTTGGTGAAAAACGTCACTCCGTCCTCGTCGACGCCCTTGCACAGCACCGACCGGCTGACCGGTCTCCCCGCGTCGACGGTCGCCAACACCATCGCGTTGGGCTCGGCGATCCCGGCGCGCTCGGCTTCGCCAATCCATCTGCGCAACAATGCAAGCCAACCGTCGTCGAGCCAGTCGACGTCGAGGTCCGGGCTGCCGTCCTTCTCGACGGAGCCGTACTCCACGCGCATCGCGGCCAGTTGCTCGTTGCCGGGTTCTGCCATCGCGCCAACGCTACTCTGGGCGGCCACTTGCTCGTTACCGACCGGTAGCGAGCAGCCCGCGACGGCGTGGGAGAATCCGGGTATGACTGTCATCCCGGACAAGATTCCGGAGAATTTCGTCGCCGGCCTCGAGGGTGTGGTCGCGTTCACCACCGAGATCGCCGAGCCCGACAAGGACGGCGGCGCCCTGCGTTATCGCGGTGTCGACATCGAGGACCTGGTGAGCCGACGGGTCACCTTCGGCGACGCCTGGGCTTTGCTGGTGGACGGGAAATTCGGTCACGGGCTGCCGCCGGCCGAGCCGTTCCCGCTGCCGATCCACAGCGGCGACGTGCGGGTCGACGTCCAGGCGGGCCTGGCGATGCTGGCGCCGATCTGGGGATATCAGCCGCTGCTCGACATCGACGACGCCACCGCCCGCGATCAGCTCGCCCGGGCGTCGGTGATGGCGCTCTCTTATGTCGCCCAGTCGGCCCGCGGTATTTACCAGCCAGCGGTTCCTCAGCGCGTTATCGACGAATGTTCAACAGTCACAGCGCGTTTCATGACCAGATGGCAGGGCGAACCGGATCCCAGGCATGTTGAGGCCGTCGACGCGTACTGGGTCTCGGCCGCTGAGCACGGGATGAACGCCTCGACGTTCACCGCCCGGGTGATCGCATCGACCGGCGCCGACGTCGCGGCAGCGCTGTCGGGCGCGATCGGGGCGATGAGCGGCCCGCTGCACGGCGGTGCACCGGCTCGGGTGTTGCCGATGCTCGAAGAAGTCGAGCGCAGCGGTGACGCGCGCGCTCTGGTCAAGGGGATTCTGGACCGCCACGAGAAGCTGATGGGCTTCGGACATCGCGTCTACCGCGCCGAAGATCCGCGTGCACGCGTGTTGCGAGCCACCGCCAAGCGACTGGGCGCACCGCGCTACGAAGTCGCAGCGGCGGTCGAGCAGGCCGCGCTCTCCGAGCTGCGGGAGCGGCGTCCGGACCGGGCGATCGAGACCAACGTCGAGTTCTGGGCCGCGGTGATCCTGGACTTCGCCCGGGTACCGCCGAACATGATGCCGGCGATGTTCACCTGCGGCCGCACCGCCGGGTGGTGCGCACACATCCTCGAACAGAAGCGACTCGGCAAGTTGGTCCGCCCGTCGGCCATCTACGTCGGCCCGGACCCGCGCAGCCCCGAATCCGTCGAAGGCTGGGACGACGTCGTCAAGGGCTGACATCTAGACGGCAGCGGTGTCGGTGGCCGGTGATGAGATTGCTTTGCGGCTCGAGTCAAACCACGGCCATCGGCCGGCAGCCCGGCTAGACCAGGTCGGCGGCTTGGCGTAGCCGGTCGGCCAGTCGGCGCCGCAGCGGCGGGCCCGGCGCGGCGGCCGCGACCGCGAGCATGTCGGCGACCGACGTGAACTTCTCCCGCGGCCGATCGCCGGCGCTGCCTCGGGACACCTCTTCAGCATCGATGGCCCGCCAGCCGGCGGCGTCAACGACGGCGGGCTGGCGCACCCGGACGAGCTTGTCCAACGCCGACGGCTTGCTGATCGGATCGCACAGCAGTCCGGCGTTGAAATCGTCGACCAACCGCTGCACCGTTCGCAGTGCGCAGGACTTGTTGGTGCCGATGAACCCCGTCGGGCCACGTTTGATCCACCCCGCGACGTAGGCGCCGGGCACCGGTCGACCCGAGTCCGGATCGATCACCCGGCCGTCGTCGTTCGGCACAACTCCGGCGACGTCGTCGAAGGGCAAGTCGCGAATTGCTTTGCCGTGGTAGCCGATCGAGGTCAGCACCAGACCGGCCTCGAGCTGGCACACCTCGTCGGTGCCGGTGACGCAGAACTCCATACCGGTGGCCCGCTGCTCGCCCAGGACGCGGATGGGCGTCAGTTGATAGGCCAGCCGGATCCGCGGACGCAGCGGCGGGCCGGACGCGTCGCCGAGCTTGCAAAGAATCTCCAGCTTCTGCTTCGTCACGGCGTCCGAGACGCTCGCCAGATCGCGCAGCACCAGCTCGTGGTCGGCCGGGTCGAGCACGACGTCTGCCGTCGTGGTCAGCCCGATCAGCTCGGGCAGTGTGAACGCCGAGTGCGCGGGTCCACGCCTGGCGGCGATCACCACCTCCTGCACCCGTGAGCCGCGCAGCGCCCGCAAAGCGTGATCGGAGATGTCGGTGCGGGCCAGCTCATCGGGATCGGCGGTGAGCACCCGGGCCACGTCGAGAGCGACGTTGCCGTTGCCGACGACGATGACCCGTTCGTGGCTGAGATCGACTGGCAGCTCGGTGAAATCGGGGTGGCCGTTGATCCAGGCGACCAGCTCGGTGGCGGTGCCGGTACCCGGCATGCCCATGCCGTCGATGTCCAGCCGCCGGTCATTGGGCGCGCCGACGGCGTAGATGACGGCATGGTGGTGGGCGAGCAGATCGTCGTGGCTCAGGTGCTTGCCGACTTCGACGTTGAGGAAGAACCGGAATTCGCGGCGACGGGCGATCCGGTCGAACAGCGCGGTGACCCGTTTGGTGGTCTGGTGGTCCGGGGCCACCCCGGCGCGAACCAGGCCGTACGGGGTGGGCAGCTTCTCGAACACGTTGACCCGCACGCCGCGTTGGGTGAGCAGTTCGTCGGCGGCATACATCGCGGCCGGCCCGGAACCGACGATCGCCACGGTCAGCGGCCCCTGATGCTGCCCGCGCACCTCCGGGGCGGGGATCACCGGCGCCAGCTTCGATGTCGGCGGCAGCTTCTGGTCGGCCGGCCGGGACGCGTGATCCGGGTAGTAGAACAAGGCGTTCAGCGCGATGAATGGTTGCTGCTCGAGCGTCAGTCGGGAGTCGGGCGCAATGGCGCCCACCGGGCAGGCGCTCACGCAGGCTCCGCAGTCCACGCAGGCCACCGGATCGATGTAGAGCATCTCGGCGGTGGCAAAGCCCGGCTCGTCCGGAGACGGGTGAATGCAGTTCACCGGGCAGGCGTAAACACAGGACCCGTCGCTACAGCACGACTGGGTAATAACGTGCGGCATAGAAAACCGGTCTTCTAGGCAGCCGGCACAGCGGCCAGGTGCTGGCGCTGCGGTTCGCTGCGGTACCGCGACGGCTTGCCGTTGATCTTGCAGATCCGCCAGATCAGCTTGGCGAGCGGGTTCATCAGACCCGTGTCGTGGCACAGCATCCGGACGTCGCCGAACATGTCACGCAGCATTTGGCGCGACTCCGGGCAACGGAAGAATACCTCTTTGCGGACCTGGCGCGGGATGTCGAACTCCCGCCAGAACGCCTTCGGCGGCACCACGATCGCCGAGCACAGGATCCGCATGGTCAGCGGCACATATAGCGAAAGCCAGAACCGCTTGCGTCGCGGCAGGTGCGGCACCCGCTTACGCAGGTACTCGTGCGCGAACGAGATATGGCGGGCCTCCTCGGCCACGTGGATGGCCATCACCCGTTCCATGATCGGGTGCAGCACTTTCCCGTCGGCGCCCTCGCGCAGCACGTTCTTCTGGGTGTGGTCGATGGGCTCTTCGCCGGCGAGGATGCCGAACCAGAACGGGATCGGCAGCGGCCCTGCGACCAGCGGAATGTACGGCTGAATCCATTTCAGCAGCCGAGGCATGCCGGGCACGTCGGCGCCGATGTGGTTCACCATCTCTTGGAACATCATGGTGTGGTTGCACTCTTCGACGGCTTCGTGCAGGCAGTACCGGTATTCCGGCGAGCCGTTGGGCACCCAGAACGCGTACTCCATCAACCCGCGGATCAGGATCGACTCAAAGTGCAGGCCGACCTTGGCGACGTTGGCCTGGCGCCACATGCCGATCTCGATCTGACGCGCTTCGGACTGCGCCTGATACCAGGGGTGGCGACCCAGCGGGTCGGTCTTCGGCAGTATCCAGCGCGGGTCGTTGTCGATGACCGCGAACTCGGGTGACTTCCAGTCGATGTCGGTGTACGGGTTGAAATTGCGCCGCACCGACCCCTCGGACAGTGTGGTGAGCATCTCGACGTACTTCGGGTCGTCCAGGACATCCATGTTGCGACGCCAACGTCGCACCAACTTTGTCCGAGCCTGCTTTTTAGCAGTTCCAGCCTGGGTCATTCCCAGCCTCCCGATCGGGTTTACATTTGTACGCGCTATGTCCAAAGACAGTACCGCAGGTATCGGCAACTTTCTAGACCCTTAATAGCCACTGTGGTCCATCCGTGAACATGTGTCCACTGTGACTTGCATCACAACAGGTCGCTTGTGACCAGCATCGCCTGACCGCGTGATCGGCTGACCTGGCGGACTCACTACCCTGGTGATCATGGCTGACGCGCTGACGATTCCCGACAACATCAAACCGTCCGATGGCCGCTTCGGCTCCGGCCCGTCGAAGGTCCGACCTGAGCAGCTGACGGCGCTCACCACCACCGCCGCCGCGCTTTTCGGCACGTCGCATCGGCAAGCGCCGGTGAAAGATCTGGTCGGCCGGGTGCGCAACGGGTTGCGGGACTTCTTCTCGGTGCCCGACGGCTACGAGGTGGTATTGGGCAACGGCGGCGCGACGGCGTTCTGGGATGCCGCGGCGTTCGGGCTGATCGACAAGCGGTCACTGCACCTCAGCTATGGCGAGTTCAGCTCGAAGTTCGCCTCCGCGGTTGCCAAGAACCCGTTCGTCGGCGAGCCGATCATCATCAAAGCCGATCCCGGCAGCGCGCCCGAGCCACAGAGCGACCCGTCGGTCGACGTGATCGCATGGGCGCACAACGAGACCTCGACCGGGGTCGCGGTGCCGGTGACGCGGCCCAACGGCTCCGGCGATGCGCTGATCGTCATCGATGCCACGTCCGGCGCCGGCGGCCTCCCGGTCGACATCGCCGACACCGACGCCTACTACTTCGCGCCGCAGAAGAACTTCGCCAGCGACGGCGGGCTGTGGCTGGCGATCATGAGCCCGGCGGCGCTGAGCCGGATCGAGGCCATCGCCGAGTCCGGGCGATGGGTGCCGGACTTCTTGTCGCTGCCGATCGCGGTGGAGAACAGCCTGAAGAACCAGACCTACAACACCCCGGCCATCGGCACGCTGGTGCTGTTGGCCGAACAGATCGACTGGCTGCTGGGCAACGGCGGCCTCGAGTGGGCGGTCAAGCGCACCGCGGACTCGTCGCAGCGGCTGTACAGCTGGGCGCAGGACCGGCCTTACACGACGCCGTTCGTGGCCGAGCCGCGGCTGCGCTCGCAGGTAGTGGGGACAATCGACTTCAACGATGACGTCGACGCCGCAGCGGTGGCCAAGGTGCTGCGGGCCAACGGCATCGTCGACACCGAGCCCTACCGCAAACTCGGCCGCAACCAGTTGCGGGTCGCGATGTTCCCCGCTGTCGAACCTGACGACGTCAGCGCGCTCACCGAGTGCATCGACTGGGTGGTCGAGCGGCTCTAGCACAATAAGCCCTGGTGCTACCGCGTGTCAGCACGGTAACGGCCGCTGCCTGCACTAGAGTCCGCAGCTGACGGGCCTGGCACGCTGGTCTGCGAGCGGCCTGCGAGGAGACACCATGCGGGAACTCACGATCGTCGGACTCGATGTCGATGGCAAACACATCATCTGCGAGAGCACTAAAGACAACGGGGAGCCCGGCGACAAGTTCAGAGTCAGAGTCGACGACCGGCTGAGGGCGGCGGTGCGCGGCGACGGGGCCCGGGTGGGTCAAACCCATATCGACATCGAGGTCACCAGCATGCTGCGTCCCAAGGAAATTCAGGCCCGCATCCGCGCCGGCGCATCCGTCGAGCAGGTGGCTGCGGCCGCCGGGGTGGATATCGAGCGGGTTGAGCGATTCGCCCACCCGGTGCTGCTGGAACGCTCGCGCGCCGCCGAGCTGGCAACGGCCGCCCATCCGGTTCTCGCCGACGGCCCGTCGGTGCTGACGCTGTTGGAGACCGTCACGGCGTCGCTGCTGGCGCGTGGCCTCAACCCGGACAGCACGGACTGGGACGCCTGGCGCAACGAGGATGGCCGCTGGACGGTCCAGCTGGGCTGGAAGGCGGGTCGTTCGGACAACCTCGCGCATTTCCGCTTCTGCCCGGGCGCTCACGGCGGGACGGTCACCGCCGTCGATGACGCAGCCAGCGAGCTGATCGACCCGAGCTTCGAGCGTCCGCTGCGGCCGGTGGCCCCGGTCGCCCAGCTCGACTTCGACGAGCCGGCACCCGCGCCGGTGGAAAGCCCGACGGTCGAACCCAAGAGCGAGCCGACGCGCAGCCGCCGTGGCAAGCCACCGGTACCGGCGTGGGAAGACGTGCTGCTGGGTGTCCGTTCCAGCGGGCAGCGCTAGCGGAACAGCTGCATCGAGAGCAGGGTCAGCCAGGCGGCAGTCACACCCACTCCGACGCCCAGCACCAACCAACGCAGTACCGGCCGTGTGCCGCCATCCCCACAGCGTCGGCGCCAACCCGCCGGCCGCGACGACGTTGAGTCCGACGGCCAACAACGGATGCACCCGGATCAGCCCCAGACTCAGCACCACAATGGCGACCCCGGTGACCGCGGCGACAAATCCGGCCACCGTCAAACCCGTTGCCCACGGGCGTGGATTCGTCGGTCACGAGCCGAGCCTAGCCTGACCCCGCTCGTAGAACGCCACGCGCCGCCGCGGTGGCGACATTGAGCGAGTCGGTGCCGCGTGACATCGGGATGCGCACCCGCAGATCGCTGGCCTGCATGCACGGCCCGGCTCAGACCCGGCCCCTCGGCGCCGACCAGTACCGCGACTCGCTCGTCTCGCACCGCCGCCATCGCCTCCGGCAAGGAGGCCGCATCGGGGCTGGGGGTCATCGCCAGCAACCGAAAACCATTCTGCTGCAGCGTCTTCAAATCGGCTGGCCAGTTAGTCGCCCGCGCATACGGTACCAACAGGGCGTGACCCATGGAGACTCGGACCGCGCGGCGGTACAGCGGATCGGCGCACCCGCTGCCGAACACCACCGCGTCGACGTCGAGCCCCGCGGCATTGCGGAAGATGGCGCCCAGATTCTCGTGGTCGTTGACGCCCTCGAGCACCGCGACGGTCCGAGCGCCGTCGACCACCTGCGCGAGGCTGCGCTCGGGTTCACGACGCGCGGCGGCCAGCACCCCGCGGTTGAGATGAAAGCCGACCGCCTGGGCCATCACCTCGGCCGACACCCGATAGTAGGGCGCGGGGCAGCCGGCCAGATCCGCCTTGAGTTCGGCGAGTCTGCGATCGGTGCCAAGGAAGGCCAACGGCGCGAACGGCGAGGCCAGCATGCGCTGCACCACCAATACACCCTCGGCAATCACCAGCCCCTTCCCACTCGGCAGGTCGGGCCTTCGGTCGATGCTGTTCAGATCCCGAAAGTAATCGAGCCGGGCGTCGTCGGGATCGGTGATATCGCTGACAACCACACCATCGGTGCCACTGGTGGGTTCAAACGTGTTCGGGGTCAAGGGCTTTCGTCGACAAGCGCCAAGATCAGGTCGGCCGCCTCGCGCAGCGTATCCCGTTCGGCGCCGCCCAGGGTGTCGAGCCGCTGCGCCAGCCACTCCTGGCTGGCCCGGCGTTCGGCCTCCAGCAATTCGGTACCGGCATGCGAGACCGAGACCAAGACCTGCCGGCCGTCGTCGGGGTGGGCAACCCGGTCCACGAAACCCAAATCGGCCAGCGAGGCGATGACCCGCGTCATGGATGGCGGACGAACCCGTTCCCGGATGGCCAGCGCACCCGGCGTCATCGGGCCGAAGTTGGCCAATGTCGCCAGCGCCGACAGCTGCGACAACGACACCGGAGACTGCGGCCGACGGAACCGCAGCTGCCGGGACAGCCGCATAACCGCCAACGACAGGTCGCTGGCCAACCGGCTATCACCCTTCATCACAGCGCGAAGGTTACGACAGAACAGCCAATCGTCAACAACGAATCACCGAGTCCGGCCTCGGCTATCGTGAGCGCAATGTCTGTCGAGCCCGGCAAAAGCACCGAACCGCCGATGCTGCCTCCTGCACTGCTGGAGGTATGGCCGGTCATCGCCGTCGGCGCGGTGGCCTGGCTGGTTGCCGCCGTGGCCGCGTTCGTCGTACCGGCCCTGGCGACGTGGCGCCCGCTGACCCTGGCCGGGCTGGGGGTTGGGGTGCTGGGCACCACGATCTACCTGTGGCAGCGGGATGCAGCCCGCCGCGGCGCGCGTGGCGCGCAGACCGGGTTGAATTACCAACCCCGTCCCGACCGGAAATGATGACCCCGAGCTAGGAGGTATGCATTCAATGGCAGCGCCGCTGTTGCAAGCACAGGTCGATATCAAGGCACCGGTCTCGAAAGTCTGGTCGCTGGTCAGCGATTTGCGCCGGATGCCCGAGTGGAGCCCGCAGTGTCGATTGATGCGGCAACTCGGTCCGCTCCGCCAGGGGACCCGAACGCTCAACTTGAACCGCCGCAACTATCTGTTCTGGCCGACGACATGCACGGTGCTTGAGGTGATCCCGGACCAAAAGGTGGCATTCCGGGTCAACGCCAACAACACGGTCTGGAGCTACGAGTTGCAGCCGATCGCCGAGGGCACCCGGGTGATCGAGAGCCGGCACGCCGAGAACGGGGTGAAGGCGGTGTCGGCGATGACGGTGAACGCGCTGTTCGGCGGGACCGCGAACTTCGAGCGGGAACTCATCGACGGCATGAACGCCTCGCTGGCCAAGATCAAAGCCGCGGCAGAAAGCAGCTAGCTGGGCTCGGCGGGTTTCTCGCTGACGTCGAGCACCCCGTCGTCGTACGGGTCGTACATCGGCGATCCGCTGCCCGCGGGGGCCGGGGTGTCGGAATGCGCACCGCAACCGTATTCGAAGTCGACGACATGCCCGTCGGCGGACAACTCGTTGCCGCACACTCCGAACATCGCGCCCAGCGACCCCGCAAGCGGGAGGAAGAAGCCGCAGTCGCGGCATACGCGTTTGGTGGATTGCGCCATCTGCGCCGACGGACCGTAGTCGCTGTCGTGCCAGCGTTGAGCCGCCTCGGAGCGGCCCCAGGCGCTCATCACCCGGCGACGTCCTAAACCGACTTCGAGCGCGATCTCGTCGACTTGCGGGTCACCGGAGGCCAGGTAACCGGGCACCAACCGCGGATCGTCCGGCAGCGGCGCCAGCAGGTCGCCGGGGCTCAGGTCGCCGGGCCGGATGCGCTGATCCCACGGCACCCATTCCGGCGCCAGCAGCGACGTCGGCCCCGGTACCAGCACCACCTCGCTGATCGTTGCGTGGTCAGCCCCGAGATAAGCGGCCACCACCACAGCCCACTGCCATCCCTGATAGCCGGGCATATGGGCCAGGAATCGGTGGGTGGCGCTGGTCGGATCTTCGTAGCCGACGCCGAGGTAGTCGCCCACGGTGTCGGCGCCGCTGAACTCGACGATGGCCGCCCGCGCCGCCTCGACGGCGCCGGTGAGAACGGTCGCCAACTCCGGCGACCACTCTTGCGTGGTCTCCGGAGTCGGTCGGGTCACGTTGTCCGCTGTTTCCATACGCCCGCAATTCTGCCGCAAAGCCGTGGCGTCCGGCCACACCGGTTGCCTCCACATCGCATCAGCCGGCATCTGTGAGAATTGAGGGCATGGCTGGACGGCGGCGCGATCACCCGGATAGGGGCCGCGCGTCTGCCGGCCGCCGCACCCGCAGCGGACCCGCGGCCGAGCACCCCGGGATGGCCAACTACCCGGCGGATGAACCGGATTATCAACGGCGCGATCATCAGCGCCGCCCCCCGCCGATGCCCAGCGCCAACCGCTATCTGCCGCCGCTGAACCACGAGCCCGAGCCGGACCGTCGCCGCGAGCCGCCGCGAGCCGGTCCCGCCGGCGAGCGGGTCACCGTAACTCGGGCCGCCGCGCAGCGCAGCCGCGAGGTGGGTTCGCGGATGTATGGGTTGGTGCAGCGAGCCGCCACCGCCGACGGCGCCGACAAGTCCGGGCTGACGGCGCTGACCTGGCCGGTGGTAGCCAATTTCGCGACTGACGCCGCGATGGCTGTCGCACTGGCCAACACCCTGTTCTTCGCCGCGGCCACCGGGGAGAGCAAGGACAAGGTCGCGTTGTACCTACTGATCACGATCGCGCCGTTCGCGGTCGTCGCGCCGCTGATCGGTCCGGCGCTGGACCGGCTTCAGCACGGCCGACGGGTCGCGCTGGCGGCCTCGTTCGCGCTGCGCACGGGTTTGGCGGTGTTGCTGATCAGCAACTACGACGGCGCCACCGGCAGCTTCCCGTCGTGGGTGTTGTATCCGTGCGCGCTGGCAATGATGGTGCTGTCGAAGTCGTTCAGCGTATTGCGCAGCGCGGTGACACCCCGGGTGATGCCGCCGACGATCGATCTGGTGCGAGTCAATTCCCGGCTGACCATGTTCGGACTGCTGGGCGGCACCATCCTCGGCGGCGGCATCGCCAGCGGAATCGAGTATGTCTGCACCCGCTTGTTCCATTGGCCCGGTGCGCTATTCGTCATCATTGCGGTCACGGTTGCCGGCGCCTTGCTGTCCATGCGAATTCCGCGCTGGGTCGAGGTGACGGAGGGTGAGGTTCCCACCACGTTGAGCTACCGCGGCCGCCAGCCGGGCAAAAGCTGGTCCGAGGAGTTCAGCGGGGCTCTTCGACAGCCGTTGGGCCGCAACATCATTACTTCGCTGTGGGGCAACTCGACCATCAAAGTCATGGTCGGGTTTTTGTTCTTGTATCCGGCCTTCGTCGCCAAAGCGCGGGACGCCAGTGGCTGGGTGCAGCTCGGCATGCTTGGTTTGATCGGCGCCGCGGCGGCCACCGGTAATTTCGCCGGCAACTTCACCAGCGCACGGCTGCGGCTGGGCAGGCCTTCGGTGCTGGTCGTGCGCTGCGCGGTGGCGGTGACCGCGGCGGCGGTGGCGGCGGCGGTGGCCGGCAATCTGCTGGCCGCCGCGATCGCGACCCTGATCACGTCCGGGTCGAGCGCGATCGCCAAGGCGGCACTGGACGCGTCGTTGCAGGACGACTTGCCCGAGGAATCACGCGCGTCGGCGTTCGGCCGCTCGGAGTCGACGCTGCAGTTGGCCTGGGTCCTCGGCGGCGCGCTGGGCGTGTTGCTCTACACCGATTGGTGGATCGGCTTCAGTGTCGTTGCGGCGGTGCTGATTCTGGGTTTGGCGCAGACGGTGGTCAGCTTCCACGGCGACTCGCTGATCCCCGGCCTCGGCGGAAACCGGCCGGTGATGGTCGAGCAGGAAGGCGGCCCAGCGGCCACGACACCGCGGCGGTCTCGTGGGAGTGAAGCCAACGGCAAGGTCCGGCATCGCCGCGCTGTGCGCAGCTGTGGTGTTGGCATGCGCGGCAGCGGGAGTCGGCGCCTGGGCGCTTTCCCGCGGGCGGGTTCCGCTACATCCCGAGATCAGCGCGTATTCCGACGGTCAGCTCACCCGGGTGGGTCCCTACCGGTACTGCAAAGTGCTCGACCTCGGCGACTGCCAGACCCCGCACGCGCAGGGTGAGCTTCGGGTCAATGCGCGAAACCCGCTGCAACTTTCGGTGTCCCCGGCGATCGGCCGCGCACCGTGGTGGCTGTTGCGCGTTTACGCGGATGCGGTCAACCCCGTGACGACCTTCTACCGGCCAGGCAGCCGACTGGCGGTCACCATCCCCACCATCGATCCGAAGCGCGGGCGCCTGACCGGCATCGCCGTGCAACTGATGACTGTCGTCGTCGACCGGGCCGGCCGAATTCACGGTGTGCCCCATGCGGAGTGGTCGGTGCGGACCGTGTGGGCCTAGCGACTACGCGCCGTGGCCGGCGGGCACCCGTTCGCCTTCGAGCGGCGGCCCGGGCGGTGTGCCCTCGCCGAAAGGCTTGCCGCCCAATGCTTCCCGGCCATGCGGCGTCAGCCAGTTGGCCAGCTCGGGTCCCTTGGGCACGATGCGGGTCGGGTTGATGTCGGCGTGCACGATGTAGTAGTGCTGCTTGATCTGGACGAAGTCGACGGTGTCGCCGAAACCTGGCGTCTGGAATAGGTCGCGCGCGTAGGCCCACAGCACCGGCATCTCGGAGAGTTTGCTTCGATTGCACTTGAAGTGCCCGTGGTACACCGGGTCGAAGCGGGCCAAGGTGGTGAACAACCGGACATCGGCTTCGGTGATCGTCTCGCCCACCAGAAATCGTTGCTTTTCCAGTCGATCGCTGACCCAGTCCAATGCCGTGAACAACCGGTCGTAGGCCGCCTCGTACGCCTGCTGCGAGCCGGCGAAGCCGCACCGGTAGACACCGTTGTTGATTTCGGTGTAGACCCATTTGTTGACGCTCGTCGATCTCGCCGCGCAGCGGCTCAGGGTAGAGTTGCGGAGCGCCATCGCGTTGATAGGCAGTCCATTCCGTCGACAAGTCCAACGTCATCTGCGCGAAGTCATTGGTGACCACAGCGCCCGTCGGCACATCGACGATAGCCGGGACGGTGATGCCTTTCGGATAGTCGGGAAAGCGTTTGAAATACGCGTCCTGCAGCCGGGGGATCTGCAACACCGGGTCGACGCCACCCGGGTCGAGGTCGAAAGTCCAACTGCGCTGGTCGTGGGTCGGGCCGCAAAATCCAATGGAGATAACGCTTTCCAGGCCCAACAGCCGTCGGACAATGATCGCGCGGTTGGCCCAAGGACAGGCGCGAGCGACGATCAGTCGATACCGGCCCGGCTCCACCGGGTAGCCGTCGCGACCGTCTGCGGTGATACGGGTCGCGATGTAGTTGGTGTCGCGGGTGAACTCGCCGGCCTCAGCGACGTACGAACGCCATGGTCGCCTCCGTCAGGACTCGGCGAAAGTGACAGAACCGTCGAGCCAAATCGGTCTCGGTGGACGCACCGGCTTCCCAGTGCGCGATCCACGGTCCGGTGCCCTCGGACTGGTCGATGATCCCGTCTTCGAGCCAGGTGTAGCGACCTTTCAGCACATTGCGCGCCAGCGCGGCGTCGGTGCTGTCGGTGTTGTCCCACAACGCGTTGAACAGCGCCTCGACCCGCAGGGTGGCCTGCTGACAGAACGCGTCGGCCAACTCGTAGGACTGCTCGCCCTGGGCCGGATCGGCAACTCGCTGAGCCTCGGCCCGAACGCACGACGCCGACATCGCGAACAGTTCGGCGCCGATGTCCACCACCCGGCCGAGGAATCCCTGCTTTTGCTCCATCGCGGCTTGCCAACGCGCCATCCCGTAGAAGGTGTTGCGGGCCAGCTTGCGCGCGGAGCGCTCGACGAATCGCAGATGTGTTGCCAAGTTGCCGAACTCGCGATACGCCGTCGGCCGTTGCCCCTCGCCGAACACCAATTGCGGCAACCACTTTGCGTAGAACCCACTCGCGCCAACCGCCGCCTTGGCCTTCTGCCGCACATCGGCTTTCGGATTCGCCAGGTCGCCGGCGGCGCTCAGGTGGGCGTCGACCGCCTCGCGGGCGATCAGCAGCCGCATGATCTCGCTGGATCCTTCGAAGATGCGGTTGATCCTCAGGTCGCGCACCACCTGCTCGACCGGCACCGCCCGCTCTCCGCGCGCGGCGAGCGACTCGGCGGTCTCATAGCCGCGGCCGCCGCGGATCTGCAACAGCTCGTCGCCGATCACGCAGGCCATCTCGCTGGACCACAGCTTGGCCAGCGCCGCCTCGATCCGGATATCGTTGCGGCCCTCGTCGGCCATCTGACCGGACAAGCTCCAACACCGATTCGAGCGCATAGCTGGTCGCGGCGATGAACGAAATCTTTTCTGCGACGGCCCCGTGTTCGCCGACGGGTTTTCCCCACTGCACCCGTTCGCCCGACCACTCCCGCGCGATTTTCAGCGACCACTTGGCGGAGCCGGCTGCCATCGCGGGTATCGCGAGCCGTCCGGCGTTCAGCGTGGTCAGCGCGATCTTCAGGCCGTCACCTTCCCGGCCGATCAGGTTCTCGGCCGGCACCCGGACGCGATGCAGCCTGGTGAGACCGTTTTCGATCCCGCGCAATCCCATGAACTTGTTGCGCCGCTCGACGGTGATGCCGGGTGAATTGGCTTCGACGACGAACGCGCTGATGCCACCGCGATGCCCGTCGCTTTTGGGCACGGTGGCCATCACCACCAGCAGGTCGGCGACGACGCCGTTGGTGGTCCACAACTTCACGCCGTCGAGTTCGTAAGCCGCTCCGTCGTCGACCGGCGTCGCCGTAGAGGCCAGCCGAGCCGGGTCGGAGCCCACGTCGGGTTCGGTGAGCAGAAACGCCGATACCGCCCCGGCGGCGCACCGCGGCAGGAACTTCCGCTTCTGCTCGTCGGTCCCAGCCAGCTTGAGCGGCTCCGGCACTCCGATCGATTGATGAGCGGACAGCAGCGCCCCAAGGCTGGCATGCACGCTCGACACCATCATCAATGCCCGGTTGTAGGCGACTTGCGACATATTCAGGCCGCCGTATTCCGACGGGATCTTCATCCCGAAACAACCCAGTTCGGCCAGGCCCTTGACGTATTCGTCGGGAATCTGCGCGTCCCGCTCGATGACGCTGCCGTCGATCGTGTCGAGAAAGTCCCGCAGTTGGGCCAAGAACTTCTCGGTGCGAGCGGCCTCTTCGCCGGAGGGCCTGGGAAACGGGTGAATGAGCTCAAGGGGAAATCGGCCGAGGAAAAGTTCCTTGGCCAAGGATGGCTTATCCCAACCGCTTTCGCGAGATTCCTCAGCTACGGCTCTCGCTTGCTCCTCGCTGACCTGTGCTTGCTGTGCCATCGGACTTCCCTCACTCGAAGCGACTCCTGTGGAGCTTCGGTGACCATTGTTCCCCGGGAAGGTCGCTGGTACACGCGTTTGCGCAATGAGCGCACAACCGCCGCCGCAGACACTGGGCGGGTCAGGCAGGCCGAGCTAGGCGTCGAGTTCGCGGGCCACGGCTTTGACCACTTCGGAGACCCTGCGAGCGGTCTTGCGGTCGGGGTAGCGGCCCTTGCGCAGTTCGGGCTGCACGGTGCTCTCCAGCAAGGTGATCATGTCTTCGACCATGCCGTGCAGCTCGTCCGGGCTGTGCTTGTGTTCGGCTGGGCCCTCGCGGCGGGGGCTTGGTCAGGGTGGGCGGCGGGTCGACCAGCTTGAGACTCAATGCCTGCGGTCCACGGCGTCCAGAGGCAACGCCAAATTCAACGCGTTGCCCCGCCTTGAGGCCTTCGACGCCCTCGGGCAACGCCGAGGAGCGGACATAGACGTCCTCGCCGTCCTCCTGGGATAAGAAGCCGAATCCCTTCGCGGCGTCGTACCACTTCACCTTGCCAGTCGGCACCGGTCTCACCTGCTTGTCTGACGGATAACACTGATAACTAGGTATGGGCAACACGCAACAAAGAGCGCGCGTCCCGCCTGCGCAGGACGCGATGACGACCGATCCTACTCGGAAGGCTGCCGGCCGAGCACCCTGTTTCCCGGTACGCTGGCACTACCGCTGGAGGAGACAATGCGCCTGATCCTGAACGTCATCTGGTTGATTTTCGGCGGCCTTTGGTTGGCCCTCGGCTATCTGCTGGCCGCGCTCGTCTGCTTCCTGCTCATCGTCACCATCCCCTTCGGATTCGCCGCATTGCGCATCGCATCCTATGCGCTGTGGCCGTTCGGCCGGACCATCATCGACAAGCCCGGTGCCGGCACCGGCGCGCTGATCGGGAACATCATCTGGCTGGTGTTGTGCGGGGTCTGGCTCGCGATCGGGCACCTGGTGAGCGCGGTGGCGATGGCGCTGACAATCATCGGCATTCCGTTGGCGCTGGCCAATCTCAAACTGATCCCGGTGTCCCTGGTGCCGTTGGGCAAGGAAATCGTTCCGGTCGATCAGGCACACCAAGCCGGATCGCTGCCGCTGTACCGCTGACCGGGCCTGCGCGCTCGTTTCCGGATCGAGTCACTCCAGCCTCAAGATCAACTGTGAGCCAGCCCTCGGCTGTTAAATCGCTGTGAGTTCGGTCACATAACGAATTGATCACAGCCCGGCAACGGCTCGATGTCGGAGTTCTGTGACCTGCGCAAACAACGAACCCTCCTGGTGTTTTCCACACCGGCGGAAAACGAAACGCCGGAAACGCTAAAAAATGACTCTTCCGCGATCACCCGCTACCGTCGTCCGCGGGTTTGCCGAATGTTTTTGAGCGGCGGGCCTTCTCGCCTATAGCGCCGAGCTCCATCCGATAGGCGGGACCACGCAACCTGTGGATGGAGACGGGGGACCCACTGGTCCGCCGAGATCGGACCGGAGCCGTCCGCGGCTCCTTGGGGTGAAGCCGTCGCCGTTTCTGTGGGATTCGGCGAGGCCGGGCGACCTCTTCCGCCCGAACCCGACAGCTGACCTCGTAGGCGCATCAAGAGAGGACGTCTTCGGCGTATGAGCGGACGGCATCGTAAGCCCACCACTTCGAACATCAGCGTCGCCAAACTTGCATTCACCGGTGCTGTGATCGGTGGCGGTGGCATCGCACTGGCGGGCCACGCGTCCGCGGCTACCGACGAGCAATGGGACGCTGTCGCTGGATGCGAGTCCGGCGGCAACTGGGCCATCAACACCGGAAACGGCTACCACGGCGGGCTGCAGTTCTCGCAGGGCACCTGGGCCGCCCACGGTGGCGGCGAGTTCGCCGGTTCGGCGAACCAGGCCACCCGCGAACAGCAGATCGCCGTCGCCGAGCGAGTGCTGGCCACCCAGGGCCGCGGCGCCTGGCCGGTGTGCGGCCACGGACTCGGGGCCGCGACGCCGCGCAATGTCGTCGCCGACGCGCCCGCACCGGCACCGGAAGCACCGCCGCCCCCGCCGCCACCAGCCGAGCCGGCCGCCTTCGACGCTCCCCCACCGGCCGACGCGCCGCCTGCCCCGCACCGGCCCCGCCCGCACCTGTCGAGCAGGCCGCCTTCGACGCACCCCCACCGGCCGACGCCCCGCCTCCGCCCGCCGACCCCGCACCGCCGGCCCCGCCCGCACCTGTCGAGCCGGCCGCCTTCGACGCACCCCCACCGGCCGACGCCCCGCCTCCGCCCGCCGACCCCGCACCGCCGGCCCCGCCCGCACCTGTCGAGCAGGCCGCCTTCGACGCACCCCCACCGGCCGACGCCCCGCCTCCGCCCGCCGACCCCGCACCGCCGGAACCGCCTCCACCACCGGCCCCGCCCGCACCTGTCGAGCAGGCCGCCTTCGACGCACCCCCACCGGCCGACGCCCCGCCTCCGCCCGCCGACCCCGCACCGCCGGAACCGCCTCCACCACCGGCCCCGCCCGCACCTGTCGAGCAGGCCGCCTTCGACGCACCCCCACCGGCCGACGCCCCGCCTCCGCCCGCCGACCCCGCACCGCCGGCCCCGCCCGCACCTGTCGAGCAGGCCGCCTTCGACGCTCTACCGCCGGCAGACGCGCCGCCTCCGCCCGCTGACCCGGCACCGCCGGCCCCAGCCGCGGATGAGCAGATGGACGTCCACCAAGCCACGACCGTGGCGCATTGGACCTTCGCCGACGACCCGGCCCCCGGCCTGCCGACAGTTCCGGGATTGCCGACCGATCCGGCCGCGGCGGGCTCCGCGATACACGATTTTCAGGTGCCCGCGCAGCTCGCGCCCCTGCTCGATCCGGCGAACCTGCCCGACACCTCAAAAGGGCTGCCCGTCGCACCGCCGCAGAACATGGACCCGAGCTACGTCAAAGACCTGCTCAAAGCCATCCAGTCGCAGAGCGTGAGCGGTAACCCGGCGCTGTCCTCACTCGCCTAGACGGCGCGCAGCAACGGTCGACGCCTAGCGGTTGACCTCGGTGACGGGATGTACGTACGGCAGCTCGTCGGCAGGCAGCGGGAAGACGAGGTCGCCGTAGGGGGACAGCGCGCCGACTCGATCGGTTGCCAGTTCGCTCACCGCATGGTCGTCCGGGTTGGTTGTCGGCCAGCCCTTGTCGACGTAGCGGGTCTTTGGGTCTTCGGCGCCTTCATTGTCAGCGTTGTCAGCCACGGGTCCTATTCTGACAGGTCTTGCACAGCCTTGACGGCTCGGCTCTCCCATCCACATCAGCTCGTCGCCTGCGGAAGGCACACAGCCACGGCTGCTTTACGCTGGTCAGCAATGACCGAACACACCCCGGGCATCCCGCTGGGGTCCTGGCTGGCCGACTTGCCCGACGAGCGGCTGATCCGTCTGCTGGAGCTGCAGGCCCGACCTTGCCCAGCCACCGCCGGGCAGCATCGCGGCCCTTGCCGCCCGCGCCCAGGCCCGACAGTCGCTCAAGGCCGCCAGCGACGAACTGGACTTCCTGCGGCTCGCGGTGATCGATGCACTGCTGGTTCTGCACGCCGACACCGAGCCGGTGTCCGATCGCCAAGTTGCTCGCGCTGACTCGACGGTCGCGCGCCCGAATCCGACGTGCTCGACGCCGCTCGACGACCTCAAAGAACGCGCCCTGGTCTGGGGTGACACCGAGCTACGGGCGGCCCCGACGCCGGTGCCGGGCTGCCCTGGCACCCGGGACAAGTGACCCTGGAAGACGCCTCGCAGAGCGCGCGAGCAGATTGCCGAGCTGATCGACGGCCTCGACGACCCACAACGCGAACTGCTGGACAGGCTGCTGGAAGGGTCGCCGCTGGGGCGCACCCGCGACGCCGCACCCGGGGCTCCCGCGGATCGCCCGGTGCCACAACTGCTTGCGATGGGACTGCTGCGGCGCATCGACGCCGACACGGTGATCCTGCCGCGCCACGTCGGGCAGGTGCTGCGCGGCGAGGAGCCCGGCCCGGTGCAGCTGGCCGCGCCGGATCCGGTGGTCGCGACCACCACCTCCGCCGACGCCGACGCCGCGGCCGCCGGCGCAGCCATCGACCTGCTGCGCGAACTCGACGTGCTGCTCGAAACACTCGGCGCTGCACCGATTTCCGAGCTGCGCAGCGGCGGCTTAGGGGTGCGCGAGGTCAGGCGGCTGGCGAAAGTGACCGGCATCGACGAGGCGCGGCTGGGTTTGATCCTCGAGCTGGCCGCCGCGGCGGGCCTGATCGCCAGCGGCCTACCTGACCCGCAACCGGCCGACGGTGAGGCGCCCTACTGGGCGCCGACGGTGGCCGCCGACCGGTTCGCCGAGGCGTCCCCCGCCGACCGCTGGTATCTGCTGGCCAGTACCTGGCTTGATCTGCCGGCCCGTCCGGCGTTGATCGGGACCCGCGGACCTGACGCCAAACCCTATGCCGCGCTGTCGGATTCGCTGTACTCGACGGCGGCTCCGCTGGACCGCCGGCTGCTGCTGGGCATGCTGGCCGAGCTGCCGCCCGGCGCGGGAGTGGACAAGAACACCGCGTCGGCGGCGCTGATCTGGCGGCGGCCGCGCTGGACCAAGCGGCTACAGCCGGCGCCGGTGGCGGACCTGCTGGAGGAGGCACACCTGGTCGGCCTGGTGGGCCGCGGAGCGATCAGCACGCCCGGCCGCGCGTTGCTTGACGACGGCTCGAACGACGGCGAGTGCCGACGTCGTCGACGCGATGGCACGTGTCTTGCCCGCGCCGATCGACCACTTCCTGGTGCAGGCCGACCTGACCGTCGTGGTTCCCGGGCCGCTGGAACGTCATCTCGCCGAGGAGCTGGCGGCGGTGGCCACCGTCGAGTCTGCGGGGACGGCGATGGTGTACCGCGTCAGCGAACAGTCCATCCGGCATGCCCTGGATATCGGCAAAACCGCCGACGCATTGCACTCGCTGTTCGACAAGCACTCTAAAACACCTGTGCCACAAGGGCTTACCTACCTGATCGACGACGTCGCACGCCGGCACGGGCAACTGCGGATCGGGATGGCCGCATCGTTCGTGCGATGCGAAGATCCGGCGCTGCTCGCCCAGGCGGTGGCCTCGCGCCGAGGCCACGCGCTGGGCCTGCGTGTGCTGGCGCCGACGGTGGCGATATCCCAGGCGCCGATCAACGAAGTGCTCGCGGCCTTGCAGGACGCCGGTTTCGCTCCGGCCGCCGAGGACTCCACCGGCACCATCGTCGACATCCGGGCCCGCGGCGCCCGGGTACCCGCGCCGCAGCGGCGTCGGCCGCACCGGCCGATGCCGCGCCCGAGCGGCGAAAGCCTGAGCGCGGTCGTCGCGGTGCTCCGCAAGGTGACCACCGCGCCGTTCGGCAGTGTCCGGATTGACCCGGCGGTGGCCATGTCGCTGCTGCAGCGCGCCGCCCAGCGGCAGGACACCGTGGTGATCGGCTACGTCGACGCCGCCGGCGTGGCCACCCAGCGGGTGGTGTCGCCGATCACGGTGGCCGGCGGCCAGCTGGTGGCGTTCGATTCGGCCTCCGGCCGCGCACGTGAGTTCGCCATCCACCGCATCACCTCGGTGGTGTCGGACGACGACGATAGTGGAGTTCCAGCGCGCCGGACGAGCGATGCGAGAGCCGAAGTGATGTAGGACGAGCGGCAATGAATGACTGACGGGCCGTTGATCGTGCAGTCCGACAAGACGGTGCTGCTCGAGGTTGACCATGAGCTGGCCGGTGCGGCGCGCGCGGCGATCGCGCCGTTCGCCGAGCTGGAGCGCGCACCCGAGCACGTGCACACCTATCGCGATCACCCCGCTGGCGTTGTGGAATGCGCGCGCCGCGGGCCATGACGCCGAGCAGGTGGTCGACGCGCTGGTCAGCTACTCCCGCTATGCCGTCCCGCAGCCGCTGCTGGTCGACATCGTCGACACGATGGCCCGCTACGGGCGGCTGCAGTTGGTCAAGAACCCGGCCCACGGCCTGACGCTGGTCAGCCTGGACCGCGCCGTGCTCGAGGAAGTGTTGCGCCACAAGAAGATCGCGCCGATGCTGGGCGCGCGGATCGACGACGACACCGTCGTCGTGCACCCCAGTGAGCGGGGCCGGGTCAAACAGATGCTGCTCAAGATCGGCTGGCCCGCTGACGATCTGGCCGGATACGTCGACGGCGAGGCACATCCGATCAGCTTGCAGCAGGACGGCTGGCATCTGCGCGACTACCAGGAGATGGCCGCCGACTCGTTCTGGGCGGGCGGATCGGGCGTGGTGGTCCTGCCGTGCGGGGCGGGCAAGACGCTTGTCGGCGCGGCGGCCATGGCGAAAGCCGGTGCGACGACGCTGATTCTGGTCACCAACACCGTCGCCGGCCGCCAGTGGAAACGCGAACTGATCGCCCGCACCTCACTGACCGAAGAGGAGATCGGCGAATACTCCGGGGAGCGCAAGGAAATCCGGCCGGTCACCATCGCCACCTATCAAGTCATCACCCGTCGCACCAAGGGCGAGTACCGCCACCTGGAGCTGTTCGACAGCCGCGACTGGGGGTTGATCATCTACGACGAGGTGCACCTGCTGCCGGCGCCGGTGTTCCGGATGACCGCCGATCTGCAGTCTCGGCGGCGGCTGGGGTTGACGGCGACGCTGATCCGCGAGGACGGCCGCGAGGGCGACGTGTTCTCGCTGATCGGCCCGAAACGCTATGACGCGCCGTGGAAAGACATCGAGGCGCAGGGCTGGATCGCGCCGGCGGAGTGCATCGAGGTCCGGGTCACGCTGACCGACAGCGAGCGGATGACGTACGCCACCGCCGAACCCGAGGAGCGCTATCGGCTCTGCTCGACGGCGCATTCGAAAATCGCGGTGGTCAAGTCGATCCTGAGCCGCCACCCCGGCGAGCCGACGCTGGTGATCGGCGCCTACCTGGATCAGCTCGACGAGCTCGGAGCCGTGCTGGACGCCCCGGTGATCCAGGGGTCGACCAAGACCGCCGAGCGCGAGGCGCTGTTCGACGCCTTCCGCCGCGGTGAGGTGACCACCCTGGTGGTGTCCAAGGTGGCCAACTTCTCCATCGACCTGCCGGAAGCCGCAGTGGCGGTGCAGGTTTCGGGAACGTTCGGCTCACGGCAGGAGGAGGCGCAGCGGCTGGGCCGGTTGCTGCGGCCCAAGGCCGACGGCGGCGGGGCGGTGTTCTATTCGGTGGTGGCCCGCGACAGCCAAGATGCCGAGTACGCCGCGCACCGGCAACGGTTTCTGGCCGAGCAGGGCTACGGCTACGTCATCCGCGACGCCGACGACCTGCTGGGCCCGGCGATCTAGAGCGACAGGATCGTCGCCGACGCGGTGACCGGGCGCGCCGTACACCTGCGCCAGGCCGACGCGCGGGTTGCCGGGCACCTGACGCTCGCCCGCCTCGCCGCGCAGCTGGCGCACCAGCTCGTGCATCTGCCGCAGCCCCGATGCGCCGATCGGCTCGCCGTTGGCGATCAGCCCGCCGTCGGTGTTGACCGGCATCGAGCCGTGGATCTCGGTGGCGCCGTCGGCGATCAGCTTCTCCTGCTCGCCGTCGGCGCACAGACCCGTCTCGGCCATATGGATGACCTCATTGCCGGCGTCGGTGTCCTGCAGTTGGGCGACGTCGACGTCCTCGGGCCCGATGCCCGCGGCCTCGTAGGCCGCCTTGGACGCATACACCGTCGGCGAGACGTCCTCGTCCAGCGGAGCGAAGGTGGCGTGCACCTCGTAGGCGCCGTACCGGCGGGTGCGGATCTCGCACGCGCGCACATACACGGGCTTGTCGGTGTACTTGTGCGCCATGTCGGCGCGGCACATGACCACCGCCGCCGCGCCCTCGTCGGGGGCGCAGAACATGTACTGCGTCAGCGGGTAGTTCAGCACCGGCGAGTTGAGGATCTGGTCCTCGGGAATTGGCTTGCGGCGGAACGCATTCGGGTTCAGTGCGCCGTTGCGGAAGTTCTTGGCGGCTACCTTGGCCAGGGTGGCCTGGGAGATGTTGTGGTCGTGCAGGTACTTGTTGGCCTTCATTCCGAAGAACTTGGTGGTGACGAACTGCCCGTTCTCCGCATACCACTGCGGCAGCGCCAGCTTGGCGGGGTCGTCGGTGAAGGCGCCGCGGGGGTGCTTGTCCAAGCCGATGGCGATGCCGATGTCGTACTTGCCCAATCGGATGGTGTCGGCGGTCTGCTGAATGGCGCTGGCCGCGGTGGCACAGGCGTTGAAGACGTTGGTGAAGGTGATGCCGGTCAGCCCGACCAGGCGGGTAACCGCGTCGGGGTTGGACACCTCGTGGCTGCCGCCGAACCCGAACTGGATGTCCTTCCAGTCCACACCGGCGTCGGTCAACGCGGATTGGATGGCCTCGGCGCCCATCTGCATCGCGGTCTTGTCGAACCTGCCGAACGGATGCAGGCCCACGCCAATGATGGCCACATCGTTACTCATCTCGGGCTCCTCTTCGTAGATGGTGGCGATCCGCTTCACCCGGCTCCGCCGGGCTCGCGATCGCCACTAAACCGGCTGGAACGCGAACGTGACGATCTCGTTGCCGTCCGCGTCGGTGGTGAACGGCACCATGGTGAGCTCGACCTGCTGGCCGAACTTGAGCTTGGCCGGGTCGTTTTCGGTCAGCCGGCCCTCGACTCGGATCACGTCACCGAGCTGGACCAGACCGACGCCGAACGGCACGAAATCGTCACCGGTGGGGCCGGCGTAGGGAGCTCCGGGCGGGAAACCCTGGGTGGTCCATGCCACCAGAGTTCCGCTGCGCGGCAACAGCAACTCGCTCATCTCGCCGCCGCTGCAGCGCGGGCACCGCTGCTGCACCGGGAAGGTGGTGGCGCCGCAGTCGCCGCATCGACTGCCGATCAGCTGCGGGCTGTCGTCGGGCCAGGTGGAGATGTCGGGGGCAAGAGCTTTCTGCATCGAGCGATCCTCCAGCGATCATCCGTCCAGCGACCAGAATATTGCTCACTGAACCGTATAACAGCCTTCCAAAAAGTGGAAATCCCATTCTCATAGCAGGCGCACGACGGGCCTGCATTAGGTTGGCGACTATGGCGGTCACGGTGATACTCGAACTCCGATTCAAGCCCGACGAGGTCGCCGCGGGGCGCGAACTCATGGGCCGCGCGCTGCAGGACACCCGGGCATTCGACGGGAATCTGCAAACCGACGTGCTCGTCGACGAAGACGACGAAGCGCACTGGATCATCTACGAACTCTGGGACACCGTCGAGCACGACGAGGCCTACCGCGCCTTTCGCGCCGGCGAAGGCAAGTTGACGCAGCTGCCCCCGCTGCTGGCCGCGCCGCCGGTCAAGACGAGGTACACGACCACCGACCTTTAGCTCAGCGCCGGAATCACTTCCTGTTCGAACCGCTCGATGCTGGAGCGGTCGTAGGCGGCCTCCGGGAAATAACAGATCACGTACTCGCAGCCCAGACCGTGCAGCTTTCGCAGCCTCTCGATCACCTGTTCCGCGGTACCGGTTGCCGACTCGGGTCCGGTGGTGCCGCCGATCATCGCGTCGGCCGCGGATTCCGGAATGTAGCCGACCAGTCGGTCGCGGACGCGCCGCAGCCGGTCTTTGACGTCGGCCTCCGAGGTGCCGATGACGGCGTTGACGTTGACCGAGCGCACGATCGCGTCGAAGTCGGTGCCCACGTCACGGCAGTGTCCGGCCAGAACTTCGGACTTGTGCGCAAACCCGGCGGGCTCGGGCGTGAAGTTGGTGAACTGCGCGTATTTCGCGGCGATGCGCAACGTCACCTTCTCGCCTCCGCCGGCGATCCACAGCGGAATTCCGCTGTCCTGCAGGGGCTTCGGGGCCACGATCGCGCCGTCGACCTGGTAGTGCTTGCCCGTCGAAGCTGACCTTGCCCTCACGCCAGGCGTCGCGCATGATCTGTACGCCTTCGTCCAATCGGGCCAACCGAACCGCCGCCGACGGAAACCCGTAACCGTAAGCGCGCCATTCGTGTTCGTACCAGCCGCCGCCGATACCCATCTGAACGCGGCCGCCCGAGATGATGTCGGCGGTGGCCGCGACTTTGGCCAGGTACACCGGATTGCGGTAACTCATCGCCGTGCACATCTGGCCCAGCTTGATGCGTGACGTGGTCGCCGCGTAAGCCGACATCAGCGACCATGCCTCGTGGGTGGCTTCGCCGGTCGGCATCGGCACGGTATGGAAATGGTCGTAGACCCACAACGAGTCCCACGCGCCGTCGTCGGCACGAACGGCCAGCTCACGCATCACCGACCAGTGCTCAGCCGGGTCAATCCCGACGAGATCCAGCCGCCAACCCTGCGGAATGAACAGTCCGAATCGCATGTCTGCGACTCTAGGGCCCGCCCGGTTCCATGCCGAGGGCGGCCAACGCTCCTTCGACCGTCGCCCGCCGCAATGCGTCGTAGGGGGTGTCCGGGAATTGCAGACAGCAGTCCTGTAGGCCGCCGAAGGCGATCACCGCGCGTGTCGACTGCGCCAGCGTGGGGCGTCGGCCGAAAACCAGCTTCCCCAACCGGTCGCGCCAGGTGAGCAGTTGGTCGATCAAGCCGAGATCGGCGAGTGTGGTCAACTCCGTCACGATCAACACCAGATCCCCGCGGTGCTCGAAATGAAAGTCGAAGTACCCCTCCAGCAATTCACGTGGGGTCGCATCGCGTTTGGCTTCGTGCGTGGCGATGAACCGCTCCCCTTCGTCGATCAACGGCTGCACGATGCTGCGGACCAGATCCTCCCGAGAAGTGAAGTGGTAGTACAGCGCCGGCTTGGTGACTCCGAGCTTGTCGGCGATGTCCTGCAAGCTGGTGCGCTGCATCCCTTGCTGCTTGAACAGTTCACGGGCGACGTCTTGGATGCGCTCGCGGGTGTCCGAGCGGGGCCTGCTCACGTCGCGAGTTTATCTGACTTACCGATAGGTAAGGGCGCATGTTAAGCTTACTGATCGTTAAGTAAATCGGAGGTCGGCATGCGAGTTCTGATTTCGGGTGCGAGCATCGCCGGGCCGGTGCTGGCGTACTGGCTGACCCGGTCCGGCGTCGACGTCACCGTGGTCGAGCGCGCGCCGACGCTACGCAAAACCGGCGGCCACGCCGTCGATCTGTTCCGCCCGTCGATGGCGATCTCGGCCAAGATGGGCGTGCTGCCCCGCATCGAGACGCTCGCCACCGGAACCGACACGCTGACGATGCACCGCGAGGGTCGACGGCGACCGACACGCGTCGATCTCACCAAGCTCACCGGCGCCGCCTCCGACCAGCACGTCGAGATCATGCGCGACGATCTCAGCGAGGTCTACTACGACGCCGGCCGCGACGAGGTGGAGTATCTGTTCGGCGACTCGATCACGGCCATCTCCCCCGACGGCGAGGTGGAGTTTGAGCACGCGTCGCCACGCAGGTTCGACGTTGTGGTCGGCGCCGACGGACTGCACTCCAACGTCCGGCGCCTGATTTTCGGCGACGAGGCGGGGCTGACCCAGTTCATCGGCGGGTACCTGGCAGTGGTATCGGCCCCGAAAACCATGGCACGCCACAACGAGATGCTCGGTCACATCGGTGTCGGCCGCTTGGCGGCGGTGTACACCGCGGATCACCTGGACGACGCGCGCATCGTGTTCATGTTCCGCAGCAAGACCGAACTCGAGTACGACTATCGAGATGCTCTGCGGCAGAAGGAATTACTGCGTAACGCATTTGCCGGTATGCACCCACAAGTGGACCGCTGGCTGGTGGAACTCGACCAGACGCCGGCGTTCTACTTCGACGCGATCAGTCAACTGCAGCTCGACAGCTTCTCACGCGGGCGAGTCACGCTCGTCGGCGACGCCGGCTACTGCCCCGGCCCCGCGGTGGGCGGCAGCACCAGCCTCGCCGTGATCGGCGCCTACGTGCTGGCCGGCGAGCTGGCCCAAGCCGGCGGAGATCACGAGCGTGCGTTCGCCGCCTACGAGCGCCAGATGGCCGAAAGCGTAAGTCGCAGCAGGGCCTTCGCACGCGGAGCCGCCAAGACCATCATCCCCGGCTCCCGGGCCGCGGTGTGGGCGTTGAGCCGGGGGCTCCAGCTGGTCTCGCTGCTACCCGCGTCGCTCACCACGGCGGTGGCGAAGCTGAACACCAAAGGTGTCCGGATGTACGACTCGATGCAAGTGCCCGATTACTCCGTGGTTTGGCAACATAGCCAACATGAAGCGTGACCTTTTAGGTTCGAAGCAAACTCTGTTCCGGCTGTTCTATCGGCTCGGGTTCACGCCGTGGGATAACCACCCGCTGGCGCAGAGCCTGCGAAATCTGGTTGAAGGCAACGGATCACCTGCACTGCCGGCGGGCACCGCAATCGACGTCGGATGCGGCACCGGAGATGCGTCGATCTACCTGACCCAACACGGCTGGCACGTCACCGGAGTTGACTTCACGCCGCAGGCGCTGGAAAAAGCGCGCGCCAAGGCCCGCGCCGCGAACGCCAACGTCGACTTCGTGCACGCCGACGTCCGGCACCTGCGTCAAGCCGGAATCACCGGCCCCGTGGGGCTGATCGTCGACAACGGCTGCCTGCACAACATGAACGATGACGATCGCGACACCTACGTCCAGGAAATCGGCGCCGTCGCGGCACCCGGCGCGCGGCTGCTGATCGTCGCGATCGTGCCCGGCGGACGATTCGGCGTGCGGGGCATCGACCGCGCCGAGATGGAACGGCGGTTCGCCGCCGGCTGGACGTTGGTGTCCGCCGGCGAAGAACGCGAGTTGGACCGCGCCGAGAAATCCCCGACGCGGTACTACCTCTTTCAGCGCCACGACACTTAAACGGCTGCGAAGACGCGCCGCGTACCTACGCAGTGGTTTAAGTCTCGGTGCGGCGCCGCGCTAGTTCCAACGCCAGGAAACGCAAAAGCCCCGAATTCTTGGTGATTCGGGGCTTTTACGACAGCTCGAGCAGAACTAGGTCAGCGAGTCCGGCGGCAGGAAGCGGTCGCCGTACTTGGCGGCCAGCTCGCGGGCCCGCGCCACGAAGGCCTCCTTACCCGTGCCGTGCGCACCGGAGTAGCCGACGATGTACTGCGCGCTGCCACCGGTCCACGGCGGGAACCCGATGCCCATGATCGACCCGATGTTGGCGTCGGCGGTGGACGTCAGCACGTTTTCGTCAAGGCACTTCTGGGTTTCCAGCGCCTCGGCGAACAGCATCCGGTCGATCATGTCCTGCAGCGGCGGCTCCGACGAACCCGATTTGAAGGTCTCGCGCAGGCCCGGCCACAAGCCGGTGCGCTTGCCGTCGACGTACTCGTAGAAGCCGGCACCCTTCAGCCGGCTGGGCCGGCCGATCTCGATCATCTTCTCGACGACGGCCTCTGCCGGGTGCGGCTCGTATTTGCCGCCCGCGTCTTCGACGCCCTTGCGGGTGGCGACCGCGATCTTGTGCATCAGCTCCAGGTTGAGCTCGTCGGAAAGCTGCAGCGGCGGCGCCGGGTAGCCGGCCTGCGAACCGGCGTGCTCGATGCTGGCGGGCTCCACACCCTCACCCAGCATCGCCAGCGCCTCGTTCACGAAGGTGCCGATGACCCGGCTGGTGAAGAAGCCGCGGCTGTCGTTGACCACGATCGGCGTCTTGCCGATGGCCAGCGTGTAGTCGAATACGCGGGCCAGCGCCTCATCAGAAGTCTTCTCGCCCTTGATGATTTCGACCAGCGGCATCTTGTCGACCGGCGAGAAGAAGTGGATCCCAATGAAGTCCTCCTGCCGCTTCACACCGGTCGCCAGACCGGTGATCGGCAGCGTGGAGGTGTTGGACCCGAGCAGCGCGTTGGGTTCGACGACGTCCTCGATCTCCTGGAACACCTTGTGCTTGAGGTCCTGGTTCTCGAACACCGCCTCGATCACGAAGTCGACGCCCTTGAAGTCGGCGGGGTCGGCGCTCGGCGTGATGCGGTCCAGCAGCGCCTTGCTCTTCTCCTCGGTGGTCTTGCCACGTTGAAGTGCCTTGGCCTCAAGCTTTTCCGAGTAGCCCTTACCCTTCTGCGCGGCCTCGATGCTGACGTCCTTGAGCACGACGTCGAATCCGGCTTTGGCCGACACGTAGGCAATGCCGGCGCCCATCATGCCCGCGCCGAGCACACCGATCTTGTTGATCTTGACCGGCTCGATGCCTTCCGGACGCGAGCCGCCGCCGTTGATGTGCTGCAGGTCGAAGAAGAACGCCTGGATCATGTTCTTGGCGACCTGGCCGGTGACCAGAGAAGTGAAGTAGCGGCTCTCGATGCGGCTGGCCGTATCGAAGTCCACCTGCGCGCCCTCGACGGCCGCATCCAGGATGGCCCGCGGCGCCGGCATCGGCGCACCCTTGAGTTGCTTTTTCAGCAGCGCCGGGAACGACGGCAGGACGCCGGCCAGCGCGGGGCTGGACGGGGTGCCGCCAGGCATCTTGTAGCCCTTGGCATCCCACGGCTGGGTGTGCGAGTCGGGGTTGGCCTTGATCCACGCCTTGGCGGCGGGCACCAGCTCCTCGACCGAGCCGACCAGCTCGTCGACGAGCCCGGTCTCCTTGGCCTTGTCCGGCTTGAAACGGGTGCCCTGCGACAGGATGTTCATGAACGCGTTCTGGATGCCGAACATCCGCACGGTGCGGGTCACGCCGCCGCCGCCGGGCAGCAGGCCCAACGTCACCTCGGGCAGACCGACGACCAGGCCCTTGACGTCGGCGGCGATGCGGTGGTGACACGCCAGCGCGATCTCCAGGCCGCCGCCGAGGGCGGCGCCGTTGATGGCGGCGACCACCGGCTTGCCCAGCGTCTCCAGGGCGCGCAAGTCACGCTTGACCGCCTCGACGGTGTCGAAAGCCTCGCCGGCGTTCTCCGGGCCGAGTTTGATCATGCCCTTGAGATCACCGCCGGCGAAGAAGGTCTTCTTCGCGCTGGTGATGACCACGCCGGTGATCGAATCCTTCTCCGCGACAAGGCGTTCGACCGCTTTATGCATCGACTCGGCGTAATGCTCGTTCATCACGTTGGCCGACCCGGTCGGGTCGTCCAGCGTCAGGGTGACGATGCCGTCGGCGTCCTTGTCCCACTGAATGGTGTTCTCGGCCATGGTCGCTTAAACCCTCTCGATGATGGTGGCGACACCCATGCCGCCGCCGATGCACAGCGTGACCAGCGCGCGTCGCGCGTTGCGGCGCTCGAGCTCGTCGACCATGGTGCCGGTGATCATGGCGCCGGTGGCGCCCAGCGGGTGGCCCATCGCGATGGCGCCGCCGTTGACGTTGAGCTTCTCGTCCGGGATGTTGAGGTCCTTCTGGAACTTCAGCACCACCGACGCGAACGCCTCGTTCAGCTCGAACAGGTCGATGTCGTCGATCGTCATGCCCGCGCGGTCGAGCACCTTGCGGGTGGCCGGCGTCGGGCCGGTGAGCATGATGACCGGGTCCGCGCCGCTGGTGGCGGTGGCCACGATGCGGGCCCGCGGGGTCAGGCCCTGCGACTTGCCCGCGGATTCGGAGCCGACCAGCACCAGCGCGGCGCCGTCGACGATGCCGGAGCTGTTGCCGCCGGTGTGGACGTGGTTGATCTTCTCGACGGCGTGGTACTTCGTCAGCGCCACGTCGTCGAAGCCGCCCATCTCACCGATGCCGTCGAACGCGGTCTTCAGCTTGCCCAGGCCTTCCAGCGTGGTGTCGGGCCGCATGTGCTCGTCGTGGTCGAGGATGAGCAGGCCGTTCTGGTCGCGCACCGGCACGACCGACTTCGCGAAGTAGCCACCCGACCAGGCTTCGGCGGCCTTCTGCTGGCTGCGCAGCGCGTAGGCGTCGACGTCGTCGCGGGAGAAGCCCTCGATGGTGGCGATCAGGTCGGCGCCGATGCCCTGCGGCACGAAGCCGATCTGGTAGTTGGTCTCGGGGTCGGTCGCCCAGGCGCCGCCGTCGGAGCCCATCGGGACGCGGCTCATCGACTCGACACCGCCGGCCAGCACCAGGTCGTCCCAGCCGGAGCGCACCTTCTGCGCGGCGGTGTTGACGGCTTCCAGGCCCGAGGCGCAGAACCGGTTGAGCTGGACACCGCCGGTGGTCTCGGGCAGCCCGGCCGCCAGCACCGCGGTGCGGGCGATGTCGCCGCCCTGGTCGCCGACCGGTGAGACCACGCCGAGGATCATGTCGCTGATCAGGGTCTCGTCGAGGTCGGGGAAGCGCCTGCGCAGTTCGTCGACCAGTCCGACCACCAGGTTCAGCGGCTTGACCTCGTTCAAGCGACCCGTTGCGCTGCTTGCCGCGCGGCGTGCGGATGGCCTCGTAGATGAAGGCTTCTTCGGACATGGGTGATTCCTCTTTCCACTGGTTCAACCGGGATTTTCGGATCCGTCCTTGGGACGCTAGTCCTCTGTCGGCCACCCTAACAAAGCGGCCGATCAACCTGTTGGTTGGGCCGGATTTGACGCCCACAGTGCGGCTGGCCGCACTCTCGACACCGAGGGTGCGGCTGGCCGCACGCTCGGGCCAGGGGGTACCGGGCCGTAGGCTCGACGGCCATGACGGTGTCGCGATTGCAGCCCTATGCGACCACGGTGTTCGCCGAGATGTCGGCGCTGGCCGCCCGGGTCGGCGCGGTGAATCTCGGGCAGGGCTTCCCCGACGAAGACGGGCCGCCGGCGATGCTCAAGGCCGCCCAGGACGCCATCGCCGAGGGCGTCAACCAGTACCCGCCCGGAATCGGTGTCGCGACGCTGCGCGAGGCCGTCGCCGCCCAACGCAAGAGGCACTTCGGCGTCGACTACGACCCGGACACCGAAGTGCTGGTGACGGTCGGGGCCACCGAGGCCATCGCGTCGGCAGTGCTCGGCCTGGTCGAGCCCGGCTCCGAGGTGATCTTGATCCAGCCGTTCTACGACTCCTACTCGCCGGTGGTGGCGATGGCCAGCGCCGAGAGGGTGGTCGTGCCGCTGGTGCCCGACGGTCGCGGCTTTGCGCTCGACACCGATGCGCTGCGCCGTGCCGTGACACCGCGCACCAGAGCGTTGATGGTGAACTCGCCGCACAACCCCACCGGAATGGTGCTCAGCGCGGTTGAGTTGGCGGTCATCGCGGAGGTCGCGGTGGCCGCCGACTTGCTGGTCATCACCGACGAGGTCTACGAGCATCTGGTCTACGACGGCCGCCGGCACCTGCCGCTGGCCGGTTTCGACGGGATGGCCGAGCGCACGGTCACGATTTCGAGCGCGGCGAAGATGTTCAACTGCACCGGCTGGAAGATCGGATGGGCTTGCGGGCCAGCCGAACTCATTCTCGGCGTGCGGGCGGCCAAACAGTATCTGAGTTACGTCGGCGGGGCGCCGTTTCAGCCGGCGGTGGCCTACGCACTGAACACCGAGGAGACCTGGGTGGCCGCGCTGCGGGCTTCGTTGCAGGACAGGCGCGACCGGCTGGCACGGGGGTTGACCGAGGTTGGCTTCCGGGTGCACGACAGCGCGGGCACCTACTTCCTGTGCGCAGATCCTCGTCCGTTGGGTTACGACGACAGCACGGCGTTCTGCGCCGCGCTACCGGAACGGGTCGGGGTCGCCGCGATCCCGATGACGGCGTTCTGTGATCCCGCTGCCCCCGACTACCAGGAGTGGAATCACTTGGTGCGGTTCACCTTCTGCAAGCGCGAGGACACGCTCGACGAGGCGATCCGCCGGCTGGCATCACTGGGGGATCGAGCGATCTGAACCGATAGCAGCCATGACCCGCCGCCGCAGTCCCTCGGTCGCGGCATAGAGGACCTTCTTGCGGGCCCGGTTGACCAGGAACTCCGGGATCGGCGCCGACGGCTCGAGGGTGATCTCGAAACGCACCCGCGTCGTGTCTTCGGTCTCACGCTGCAGCGTGTACTCGACGTGCTGGGCATGCTGCTGCAGGGTCTTGTCGGCATCCCACACCAGCCAGTCCGGGCCCCAGTGGTATTCGAGAACTTCGGTGTCGACGATGCCGACCACCCGGACCGTGACCTTCACATGGTGCGGGCGACCGTCGGGATAGCTGTCGATGACTTCGGCCCGTTTGTGTACCGAGGACCAGGACGGCACCGAGCCGACATCGGCCAGCGCCTCCAGAATCACCTCCGGCGGCGCGTCGATGACAATCTCTCGCGATGCTTGCACGGCCACTACTAGCAAGTTAGCAACGCAGCCGCGTTCGCGGACCGACTTGCAGTGCAGAGTTCCTGGAGCGAGTGACGGGATTCGAACCCGTGTATACGGCTTTGCAGGCCGCTGCCTAGGAGACTGCTGAATTATTTCGCGTGGCGGTCGGGCTGTTGAGTGGTGTTGTTCGGGATGATTTTGGGGTGCAGGGTCGATCTGATGATCAGCGTGAGTTGTTGGATGCGGAGTCGGTCGCGGGTCATCTCCTAAAGGGCGGCAGTGTTTTTGCGTTTCTAGCGGCCCATCGCCGGGAGTTGTTCCCTGAGGAGATGTTCGCCGATCTGTTTCCATCGCGGCGGGGCCGTCCGAGTGTGCCTGCCGAGGTGATGGCCAGCGTGATCACGCTGCAGGCATTGCATGGCTTGTCCGATAACGAGACCGTTGATGCAGTCACGTTTGATCTGCGCTGGAAGGCGGCCTGTGGTCTGCCGGTGAGTGCGACCGCGTTTCATTCCACGACGTTGACCTATTGGCGGCGCCGACTGGCGGTCTCGGATGCCCCGAACCGGATCTTCGACGCGGTCAAGGCGGTAGTAGCCGCTACGGGAGTGCTGACAGGCAGGACGCGGCGCGCCCTGGATTCCACGGTCCTCGACGACGCGGTGGCCACCCAGGACACCGTCACCCAGCTCATCGGCGCGATCCGCCGGGTTGGCCGCGAGGTCCCCGGCGCAGCCGAGATCATGGCGGTCCACTGCAGTGCCCATGACTATGGCGACCCGGGTAAACCCGCGATCGCCTGGAATGATGCCGTGGCCCGCGAGCAGTTGGTCGATGCGCTGGTCAACGACGCCCACCAGGTGTTGGGGCATCTGCCTGAACAACCACTCGGTGCCCGTGCCGCCGAAGCGGTCGCGTTGTTGGCACTAATCGCCGGCCAAGACGTCGAACCCGTCGAGGGCTCCGATGGCACCGACGGGCGCTGGCGCATCGCCCAGAAGGTGGTCCCAGATCGGGTGATCTCCACGGTGGATCCCGAAGCCCGTCACGCGCACAAGACCGTGCATCGTCGCCAGGACGGCTTCAAGGCTCACATCGCCGTCGAACCCGACACCGGGATCATCACCGACTGTGCGTTGGCCAAGGCCAACGGCCCCGACAACCACGAAGCCGTCGTCGGGCTGACTCTGCTGGCCAGCGAACTGGCCCCGGTACGGGTGCTCGGCGATTCGGCCTACGGCACCGGCGCAGCACGCGCAGCGTTGGCCGCCGCCGGACACGTCGCAGTAATCAAGCCGACACCACTGCGCGCCCCGGTTCCCGGCGGCTTCACCAGCGACGATTTCACCATCGACTTCACCGCCCGCACCGTGACCTGCCCTGCGGCTCATACCCTGCCGATCCGACCTAGTGGCGGTGTCTGCTTTGAAAGATACTGCCGCTCCTGCCCTTTGGCGGCGCAATGCACCACCGCCAAACATGGACGCAAGCTGACCATCAGCACCTACGAACACCACCTACGTAGCGCCCGCACCCTGGCACGTGACCCCGCCTGGCAGACCGAATACCGACGGCACCGACCCATGGTCGAACGTGCCATTGCATGGCTGACCCGCAACAACCGCAAAGTCCCCTACCGCGGTGTCAGCAAGAACGACCACTGGCTGCACCACCGAGTCGCCGCTTTGAACTTGCGCCGACTCATCACGATGGGCCTAAACCACACCGGAACCACCTGGGCCATCGCCTAAACCACCCGCCACAGGCCCTTGCATCCCGACACACTCGATGCCACGCTCGACACGGCGGGGTGACCTTCGTGTCGACCCCAGGGTCTGACTTCAACAACGCCGCCACGCGGCTCAAGGCACCCCGCCCCAAATACCACTAATTCAGCAGTCTCCTAGCCTCTCAGCCACACCCGCGCACGTCCCTACCGTGCCAGCGGCGGCGGCCTGCGGGCCATCGTTTCGCTCGACGCGATCATTTCCACGCGAGCGGTTTACTTCGGCTGATCGGAAGCTATGAGCCCCATGACTTGCTCGCGCAGTCCTTTGGTCGCGGCGTCCAACACGATTTTGCTGGCCCGCTTGACGACGAAGGCGGGCACCGGCCCCGACGGTTCGACGGTGATGTCGAAACGCACCCGGGTCTTATCGACGCCCACCCGTTGCAGGTTGTACTCCACGTGCTGCCCGCGCTGCTGGAAGGTGTTGTCGGCGTCCCAGACCACCCAGTTGGGACCCCAGTGATACTCCAGGATTTCGTTGTCGACGAGCCCGAAAATCTTGACGGTGGCCTTGACGTGGTGCGGCCGACCGTCGGCGTACCAGTCGAGAACCTCGATCCGTTTGTGTATCGGCGACCATGACGACAACGACCCGACGTCGGCCAGCGCCTCCAGGATCACCTCCGGCGGCGCGTCGATGACGAATCTCTCGCGATGCTCGTACGGCCACTACGTCCAAGCTAGCAAGCCGGACCGGCTAACGGGCGGATTACCAGCCGATTTCGTCCAGCGGCGTGGTCGCGGGCGGCGGCGGCCCGACCGGTCCGGCCGGCGTGCGGGAGAACCGCGGCGCCGGCGCGGCCTGGTCGACGCCGTTGGCGTTGATCACCGTCGCCCGTGCGGTCAGATGTGGATCCGCGGCGGCCTCGGTCCACGTCAACACCGGAGTGACACACGCATCGGTGCCGTCGAATATCTGCGCCCACTCGTCGCGGGTCTTGGTGGCGAACCGCGCGGTGAAAACCTCGAACATCCGTGGATACGAACCGATGTCGAGCTGACCCGGCACCTCGTCGGCCGACAACCCCAGCCCGGCCAGCAGTTCGGCGAAGAACTGCGGCTCGATGGCGCCCACGGCCATGTACTTACCGTCGGCGGTTTCGTAGCAGCGATAGAACGGGGCGCCGCCGTCAAGCAGAAACGCTTCGCGCTCGTCGCGCAGCGCGCCGGTCGACTTCATCGTCCACATCATCTGCGCGAGCACGCTGACGCCGTCGACCATCGCGGCGTCCACCACCTGGCCGACTCCCGACCGCTCCCGCTCGTAGAGCGCTGCCACGATGCCCAGCAACACGAACATCGAGCCGCCACCGAAGTCGGCCACCAGATTCAGCGGCGGCATCGGTGGCCGGTCGCGGTAGCCCAGCGCCGACAGCGCCCCGGTCGCCGACAGGTAGTTGATGTCGTGGCCGGCCGTACTGGCGCGCGGGCCCTGCTGTCCCCAACCGGTGATGCGCGCGAAGATCAGCCGCGGGTTGACCGCCGCGCAGTCGTCGGGGCCGACGCCCAGCCGTTCGCAGGTGCCGGGCCGAAAGCAGTCCAGCAGTACGTCGGCCTTGGCGACCAAATCCAACAATGCCTGCGGCTGCGTCTTGACGTCTAAGTCGACGATCCGCTTTCCGCGGTGCAGCAGGTCGCGGTCCTCGGCCGGCATCGTCAGCCCGCCGGGGCGGCGCACCCGCACCACATCGGCGCCCAAATCCGCGAGCACCATCGCCGCGTGCGGACCCGGCCCGATGCCGCCGAGTTCGATGACCCGCACGCCCGCCAGCGGCCCGGTCAAGCGTCGACCCTTCTTCACTTTCAGCACCCGGTCGCGCAAGCCCTTGGTACCCGTGTCGATCGTTCCTTTGACCGCGCGCTTCAGGACAAAGCCGGGTAGCGGCACCACCGGGTCGACGCTGATTTCGAACCTGACCTTCGTTTTGTCGCCATCGGGCGTCAACGTGTAGGAAGCATCCTGCGACCGCTGCTGACCGGAGCTGACCAGCGTCCAGCTGACCTTGTTGTCGCTCCAGGTGTAGGCAACCACCTGTTCGTCGGTGATACCCGCCGCCTTCACCTTCATCTTCACTTTGCTGGGTCGTCCGTCCTTATCCCTCTCCAGCACTTCAGCGCTCTGATGCGGTTCCGACCACTCGGTGACCGAGTCAAAGTCGCCGATGACGTCGAGGATCTCCTCCGGGGTTGCCTCGATGACGATGTCGCGGGTCTCGTTGATTGCCATGGTCCGCGACGATAGCGAGGCAGCGCCGCGTGGAGGGCGTTTTCGACCGTAGACGCGTACCGTCATCGTCGTGACCGCGATACGCCTACACCGTCGGTGACTACCTGCTCGACCGCCTCGCAGAACTCGGCGTTTCCGAAGTCTTCGGAGTCCCCGGCGACTACAACCTCGAATTCCTCGATCACATCGTCGCCCATCCCGACCTCCGGTGGGTCGGCAACGCCAACGAACTCAACGCCGGCTATGCGGCCGATGGATACGGCCGTCTACGCGGAATGTCAGCTGTGGTAACCACATTCGGAGTCGGTGAGCTTTCCGCAGCCAACGCGATCGCGGGCAGTTACGCCGAGCACGTGCCGGTGGTGCACATCGTCGGAGGGCCATCGAAAGACGCGCAAGGCACCCGCCGGGCTCTGCATCATTCACTCGGCGACGGCGATTTCGAGCACTTTTTCCGGATTAGCCGGGAAATCACCTGTGCCCAAGCCAATCTCATGCCGGCAACGGCCACCAGGGAAATCGACCGGGTGCTCAGCGAGGTACGAGAGCAGCGGCGGCCCGGGTATCTGCTGTTGCCCACCGACGTGGCGCGCTTCGAAACCGAGCGGCCGACCGCACCGTTGCCGCGCTATACCGGCGGTACCAGCCCACGGGCGCTTGCGCTGTTCATCGAAGCCGCAACCGAACTCATCGCCGACCAGCAGTTGACCGTGCTGGCCGATCTCTTGGTCCATCGCATGAATGCCGTCGACAAGCTCGAGGCGCTGCTGGCCGCCGACGTGGTCCCGCACGCCACGCTGATGTGGGGCAAGAGCCTGGTCGACGAGAGCGCGCCGACTTTCCTGGGTATCTATGCCGGGGCGGCCAGCGCCGAACCGGTGCGCCGGGCGATCGAAGAGGCGCCGGTGCTGGTGACTGCCGGAGTCGTGTTCACCGACATGGTCAGCGGCTTTTTCAGCCAGCGCATCGATCCGGCCAGGACCATCGACGTCGGAGTCCAGCAGAGCACGGTCGGCAATCGGGTGTTCGCGCCGCTGGAGATGGAGGCCGCGCTCGAGGCGCTGACCTCGATTCTGCTGAGCCGTGGAATCACCTCCCCGCCGGTCGCATCGACGTCCGACGACGTGCCGGTGGAACTCCCCGGCCGCGACGAGCCACTCAGCCAAAAAGTGTTGTGGGACAGGTTCTGCGACGCGCTCACACCCGGCAATGTGGTGCTGGCGGATCAGGGCACCTCGTTCTACGGCATGGCCGACTCACCGTCTTCCCCGCGGCGTGACTTTCATCGGCCAACCGTTATGGGGTTCGATCGGATACACGCTGCCCGCCACACTCGGCGCGGGGCTGGCGCATCGGGATCGCCGACCGGTGCTGCTGATCGGCGACGGCGCCGCCCAGCTGACCGTCCAGGAGCTTGGCGCCTTCTCGCGGGAAGGACTGTCGCCGGTCATCGTGGTGGTCAACAACGACGGCTACACCGTCGAGCGGATGATTCACGGAAAAGACGAGCCCTACAACGACATTGTCAGTTGGAGTTGGGCCGACATTCCCAACGCGCTCGGCGTGACCAATCACCTGACGTTTCGGGCGCAAACCTACGGCGAGCTGGACGACGCCTTTATCGCGGCCGCGCAGAACCGCGACCGGATGGTGCTGATCGAGGCGATCGTGCCGCGGCTGGACGTCCCCGACCTGTTGAACGAACTGGCTCAGCCCACTTCGCCGGATGGCAGCCCGCGCCGATGAACGCCTAGCAGCGAGCGCAGCGTGCGCCGGCAGCGGCCGCAGTCAGCGCCGGCCCCGCATTCCGCGGCGATCTGATTGGTCGTCGACGCCCCGTTGGCGATGGCGTCGGCCACCACCTGGCTGGTGATGCCGTTACACAGGCAGACGAACACCGAGTGGTCCGTTCACCCGTCGATCCGCATCATGTCGAAGAACTTGCCGACGAACACCGGCGGATAGGCGCCCACTCCGGCTCCGGCGATCCACGGGGCAGCGATGTCGGGGTGTTCGATCCAGCGCCGTGCCCGGTCTTCGTCGTCGAGCTCCTGCAGGATCATCACCTCGTGCCCGTCGTCGAAGGCCTGGAAAATCCACGTTTTTCGCACACCTGCCGCGCTGAATCGGCTCAGCCCGGCGCGTACTTCCGCGAGCAACACGGACACGTCGTCGACCGAGGCAACGGCGGCCAAGACGACACCCGGAGCTTCCGGCTTGGATGGCGGCGACGGTTCGAACTTTTCGATGATCTCGCCGGCGAAGACCGCCGGAATGTCCTCTACGCCAACCGCATCGAACCAGTCGAAGAACACCCGCGACCGCAGCAATTCCCTGATCGGCTCGCGGCTGCGCACGACGATCGTTCACCAGCACGCGGCCGTAGTCATGGGTCGAGGTGTAGACCAGCACGCTCTGCGCGCCGATGCCGGCGAGCTCTTTTTTACGGCGCTGCAGCAGCGGCCACACCCGATCCGGGTCGGGCACGCGATAGTCCGACGAGATCACCATCGAATGTGAGCGGGGCATAGCGGCGCTCACCGAAGTTGGTCCTTCATCACCTTGCCGGTCGCGTTCAGCGGCAATCCGTCGAGAAACTCGACGTAGCGCGGTGCTTTGAAGCCGGCCATCCGGTCGCGGCACCACGCGATCAAATCCTGCTCGGACACTGCGCCTTTGGCACTTTCAGCGGGCACCACGAATGCCTTGCCCACCTGGCCGAGCCGTTGATCGGGCACACCGATCACCGCGACCTGAGCAACCGCGGGATGTTCCAACATGAAGCCCTCGATCTCAGCCGGGTAGGCGTTGAACCCGCCGACGATGAACATGTCCTTTTTACGCCCATCGATCCGCAGCCGACCGGATTTGTCGAAGTTCCCCAAGTCTCCGGTGTGCAGCCAGCCGTCGTCGTCGATAGCCTGCGCGGTGGCCGCCGGGTCGTCCAGGTAACCCTGCATGACGCCGTAACCGCGAACCAGCACCTCGCCGTCGTCGGCGATGCGCACCTCCACGTCCTCGCACGGCAGGCCCGCGGTGGTGGCGACATCCTCGAACGAGTCGCCAGGTCGCGACAAGGTGACGTTGCCCGCCTCGGTGAGCCCATAGCCGGTCATCAGCGTCTGGAACGGCAATTCGCCGTGGATGCGACGAACCAGTTCGACGGGGATGTCGGCGGCGCCGGTCACCCCTGCCCGCAAAGTCGACAGCCTGGTCTTGTCGCGAACTGCCAGCAACGAGTGGTACAGCGTCGGCGGGCCGGGCAGCATCGTGATGCGTTCGCGTTCAATGAGATCCACCACCGTATCGACCTCGAATACCGCGACCGGCAGCATCGTCGCGCCACGCAGGAAGGAGGTGATGAGGCCCGCTTTCAAACCGAACGTGTGGAAGTACGGGTTGATCTGCAGATAGCGGTCACCCTCGCGCAGATCGGCGAGCGTGGCCCACTCCTCGTACATACGCAGCGTTTGGCGATGGTTCATCATCGCGCCCTTCGGGCGGCCGGTCGTGCCCGAGGTGAAGATGATGTCCGAGATGTCGGTGCCGCTGACCGCCCGCTCGAACGGGGAACCGCTGGAAAGGAAGTCGGACTTCAGGTCGATGACCGGTATCCCCGCGGGCGCGGTGTAGTCCTGGTCCAGAAATCCCTTCTGCACCAGGACGGCCTTCGCCCCGCTGCGGGCGATGATGTCGCCGGCTTCCTCGGTTTTGAACCGGGTGTTGACCGGCACCAGCACGCCACCGGCAGTCAGCAGCCCGAACGCCGCGATGATCCATTCCGCCGAGTTGGGCGCCCAGATGGCGACCCGATCACCTTTACCGACACCCAGGTCCGCGAACGCACCTGCGGCGCAACGTATCCGATCGACAACCTCGCGAAAAGTCAAGCGCAGCGGACCGTCGACAATCGCTTCCGCGTCGCCGAAGCGGTCCGCCGCGCTCACGACCATCTCGGGGATGGTCTGCCACGGCGTGGGGGGCTGTCACACGGTGACGAGCCGAGCCAGGTTGCCGCCCATGATCTTTGCCTGGTCGTCGACGGCTAGGTGCGACAGCGCGTTGACGTAGAACGTCGGCTCCGCCAGCCCTTCCGGGTGCGGCCAGTCCGAGCCGTACAACACCTGATCCACACCGACGAGGTTGACCAGATCGTCGATGCCGTCCTCGAAGAACGGGCTGACGTGGATTCGGTTCTTGACCATCTCGACTGGGTCGCTCGGGAAAGCTTCCGGGGCCTTCCGGAAGACCTCCGCCAGGCCGTCGAGCAACGGGGTCATCCACTTCGAACCGGCCTCGACGATCGCGACCTTCAGCTTGGGGTGGCGGTAGAGCGCGCCGTGGATCACCCACGAGCCCACCGAGTCCTGGATCGGCCGCCACTCGTTGAGGATGCCCATCGCATTGGTTTGGAACGGCAGCATCTCCTGGTCGGCACCGTCCCACTCGGAGGTGTACCGGGAGTAGCCGCTGTCGCTGGAGTGCATGCCGACCAGCAGGTCGTGCTCGACGACCCGCTCCCAGAACGGGTCGAACTCGGGCAGCGCGAACGACCGGGGGCCGCGGAAGCCGGGGACCGGAGCCGGGCGGACCAGGATGCAACGCGCGCCGCGCTTGACCGCCCACTCCAGCTCCTCGATCGCCTTCTCGACGATCGGCAGGGTGATGACCGGGGTGGTGAAGATGCGGTTCTGGTAGTTGAAGCCCCAGACCTCATCGAGCCACTGGTTCAGCGCATGGATCAGGACATGGATGGCGACCGGGTCGTCGCGCAGCCGCTCCTCGAGCAGGCTGGCCAGCGTCGGGAACATCAGGGTGCGGTCCAGGCCCAGCTCGTTCATCTTCTCCAGGCGCGGGCCGGGCTCGAAGAACGCCGGGATCGCGCGCATCGGCTCACCGAACAGCTCGCGCTTGGTTTTGCCGTCCGGGTTGCCGTACTTGAAGTACTCCTCCCAGGCACCCGGCCGGGCGACGACCTCGAAGGTCGGGTTGGGAATGTAGTTGCTGATATGGCCGCGGATCGCGATCTTGGTGCGCCCATTGATCTGCACGTACTGGACGAAGTCCTTGTACTCCTTGGGCAGGAACTTGGTCAGCGCTTCCGGCGGCTCGTAGAGATGGTTATCCGCGTCAAAGATCGGGAACGGGACGTCTTCCCGATGCGACAACTGGCCCATGGAATCCTCCTTCGCAATTTGTGAGAATACTATTCTCATCCGAGGTTACCGCAATGCCCTCGCGCACCATTTCGCGCATTGGCTTCAACGCTCCGACCGGCAAACGTTAGGGTCACGAAAAGGCCTTCGAGTCAATGGGCGATGCTATTCTCCGCTGAGGAGAATGCCAATATCGCGCGATGGGAAGCGGCGCATGGTGGACGTGGAGTTCGACGAGTTCGCCCGCGGGCTTGCGGTGCTGACCATCAACCGTCCGCACGCGCGCAACGCCATCTCCCTGGACACCATGGACCAGTTGGAGAAGGCGCTCGATGCGGCCGAAGGCGCCAGCGCTCTTGCCATCACCGGCTCCGGCGACCGCGCGTTCGTGTCCGGCGGGGACCTCAAAGAGCTCGCGGCGATCCGCACCGAAGAAGACGCCGCGGCGATGGCCCGGCGGATGCGATCGATCTGCGACCGGCTGGCGAGCTTTCCGGCACCCGTGATCGCCGCGCTCAACGGTCACGCTCTCGGCGGCGGCGCCGAGGTGGCGGTCGCCGCCGACATCCGGTTGGCCGCCGACGACATCAAGATCGGGTTCAACCAGGTCTCGCTCGAGATCATGCCGGCCTGGGGCGGCGCCGAGCGGCTGGCCGCACTGGTCGGCAAGAGCCGGGCACTGCTGTTCGCCGGAACCGGCGTCGTGCTCGACGCGGTTCACGCCGAGCGGGTCGGACTGATCGACCTGGTGTTGCCGCGGTCGACCTTCGAGGAGGACTGGCGGCGGGTGGCCCGGGCACTTTCGGCGCGTCCCGCCGGCGAGATCAAGCGGGTCATCGACGGGGTCTCACCCGAGGAAGCGGTGACGGCGTTTGCGCGGCTTTGGGTTCGCGACGCGCACTGGCAAGCCGCGGATCGGATCATGAACCGCAGCGCCAAAGTAGGAGGTACGACATGAAAGCAGTCGGTAAGTCTCTGCTGGGCACGTTGGCAATGGCGCTGGCGGCTGTCGGCTTCGCGGTGCCGTCCCGGGCGGATGACCCGGTCATGCATCCGGTCACGTACGTCATCACGGCGGCCAGTCCGATTTACGCCGACATCTATTACCTGGATCAGCAGCCTCCGGTCTTCTCCGACTACAGCCACAACCCGTACCAGTTCACGCCCAATGTCCAGGCCGACATCGCGCCGGGCCACCCCTGGGTCTCGCCTACGGTGATGTTGTCGCAACCCGACCAGTACGCGATGGTTTCGGTCAGCACCGGTTCCGAACCGGGCACGCCGCAGTTTCACTGCGCTCTCATCGTCGACGGGAAAGTCGTCGTGTCCAAGGACGGCGCCAAGGGCGTGCTCTGTTCGATACGTCTCTGGTGAGCCGGTTAGGTTTCGGGGTCGCCCTCCAGCCGCTGGAGGTAGCGCTCGACGAACTCGACGGTCTCGGCATGCCCGGCGGACATGCCGAGGGCCTGCTCGATCACCAAGACTCGGGAAACACTGGTCATCAGCACCGACCACACCAGCGGGGGCACCTGAGCGGCTTCGGCACCGTAGCGCTGCAGAACCGTCGACAGCGCCTTTTGTTGTTCTTCGCGGAAACGCTCCGCGTAGTAGGCAATTTCGGCTTTGAGCGCTTTGCGGTGGTTGGCCAGCGCGATGAACTCCATCGTGATCGCGGTGGCGGCCGGATCGGTGCTGAACCGCCACAGCGCCCACAGCGGTTGCGGCGATTGCAGTACCTGCGCCTGCGCCTGAAGGCCTTCTTCAGCGCGGCGGCGGAACGCGGCGAGGAACAGATCGTCCATGGTGCGGAAGTAGTAGTGGACGAGCTGCGGCTTCAGCGCCGCCTTCTCCGCGACACGACGGGAAGTGACTGCGGCATAACCCTCTTCGAGCATCAGCTGTTCGGCGGCGTCGAGCAGCACGCCGCGGTTCTTGGCGTCGGGTGCCCCGATTCTGCGCGCCGACGTCATGACTTGGCTCCCAACTCCTGCTCGCTACCTGCTCGACATGGGCGATCGTAGCGTCGGGCGAGGCCGTGACCTTGACCACGACATTAGCGCCATGCTAAGCAGGTGCTCAGCAATTACCGCACTTTTGCGATCTCAGATCCGGGCGGCACAACGGCTCGCAGTGGCCTGCCGCCCTCACCACGGGTAAATCAGCATCGGGAGGCGCGTGACACCATGGCAAGCCTTGATTCAACGTTCGGTTCCATCGACTTTTTCACCGACCCCACCCTGGTTCCAGATCCGCACCCCTACTTCGACTACCTGCGCAGCCAAAACCCGGTACTGCGGCTGCCGCACCACAACGTCGTTGCGATCACCGGCTGGGACGAGGCCAACGCGGTCTATAAGGACCCCGACACGTTTTCCAACTGCGTCGCGCTCGGAGGTCCGTTCCCGCCGCTGCCGTTCGAGCCCGAGGGGGACGACCTCAGCGCCCAGATCGACGCGCACCGCAGTCAGTTCCCGATGTTCGAGCACATGGTCACCATGGACCCACCCGACCACACCCGCGCACGCTCGATCCTGAGCCGGTTGCTGACCCCCAGCCGGCTGAAGGAGAACGAGGAATTCATGTGGCAGCTGGCCGACCGCCAGCTCGAGGAGTTCCTCGACACCGGCGAGTGCGAGTTCATCGCCGAATATTCAAAGCCTTTCGCGACTTTGGTGATTGCCGACCTGCTCGGTGTCCCCGAGGAAGATCACAAGCAGTTCCGGACGGTGCTGGGTGCCGACCGTCCCGGCGCGCGGGTGGGCGCGCTGGATCACGAGTCGGTCGGTATCAACCCGCTGCAGTGGCTCGACGACAAGTTCTGCTCCTACATCGAGGACCGGCGCAGCTCGCCCCGCGACGACGTGCTGACCTCGTTGGCGACGGCGAAGTATCCGGACGGATCCACGCCCGAGGTCATCGAGGTGAGCCGTTCGGCAACATTCCTGTTCGCCGCCGGACAGGAAACCACCGCCAAGCTGCTGTCCGCGGCGCTGCAGGCGCTCGGCGACCGACCCGACGTCCAGCAGAAGCTGCGTAACGACCGCAGCCTGATTCCCGGATTCATCGAGGAATCGCTGCGGATGGAGAGCCCGGTCAAAAGTGACTCCCGGCTGGCCCGCAGGGCGGCCACCGTCGGCGGCGTCGACATCCCCGCCGGCACCATCGTGATGGTGTTGCCCGGTGCCGCCAACCGCGATCCGCGCCGATTCGACAATCCACACGAGTTTCAGATTGACCGCAAGAACGTCCGCGAACACATGGCATTCGCCCGCGGCGTGCACTCCTGCCCCGGTGCACCGCTGGCCCGCGTCGAGGGCCGGGTCTCGATCGAACGCATTTTGGACCGGATGTCCGAAATCGGCATCAGCGAAACCAAACACGGACCGGTTGGCGAACGTCGCTACAACTACGAGCCGACGTATATCTTGCGCGGGCTGTCCGAGTTGCACCTGACGTTCACAACCCGGACCGCGCTGGCGTCTACCGGGTAGCGGAGCGCTATCCGGTGACGACGGGTAAGCGCGCCCAGCCGCGCACGCTCGCGGTGTGCGCCCGTTCGGCGTTGTCGTAGTCGACCTCCCAGTCCGGCCAGCGCTTGAGGACCTCTTCGAAAGCCACCCGGGCTTCCATCCGGGCCAGCGCCGAGCCGAGGCAGAAGTGCAGGCCCTGGCCGAAGCTGAGATGGCTGCCCTGGCGGTGGATGTCGAAGCGGTCCGGATCGGGGAACTGATGTTCGTCTCGGTTGGCGGAAGCGTTGAGCAGCAACATGAACGATCCTTCCGGTACGACGCGGCCGTAATGCTCGGCGTCCTGGGCGACGTAGCGGGCCTGCACCGGCGATGGGGGCTCGTAGCGCAGTGACTCCTCGACCGCGCCGGGGATCAGGGACGGCGTCGGCGACGAGCTCGCGCCGTTGATCCGGGTGATCCGACAGCAATTGGCCCATGAAACCGATGAGCCGGGCGGTGGTTTCGTTCCCGGCACCGGCGATCATCGCGGTGTAGGACAGCACCTCGGTGCGCGACAGCGGCCGACGCGTCCCGTCGGGTTCGTCGATCTCGGCCGGCAGCAGCTCGGTCATCAGGTCATCGGAGGGATGCTCGGCCCGCCATTCGATGAACTCGGCGAACATCACGATCGTCTCTTCGAATATCTTTTGACTGACTTCGCCGGGCTCGCGGCCCTTGGCGATGTCGATGAAGGCGCCGTTGCGATCTCGGATACTCGCTTGATGCTCTTCGGGAATGCCCAGGAGGTAGCCGATGGTCCGCATCGGCATCATCGCCCCGAGATCCGCGATGAAATCGAAACCGCCGGCGCCGATCAGCGGATCCAGCTCCCGGGTGCAGAATTCGCGCACCAGCGACTCCACCGCGAGCATGCGCCGGGGCGTGAAGACCCGGGACAGCAGGCGGCGGTGCAGATCGTGCAGCGGAGGATCCTCGAAAAGCAGGATGCCCGGCGGCACCTCGATGTTGTTGAAGAGGATGTCAGCGGTGGTGCCGCGGCCGGATCGGTAAGTCTGCCAGTTCGGCAGTTCGCGCGCCACGTCCTCGTATCGACTCAGCGCATAGAAGTTGTACTTTTCGTTGTAGTACAGCGGCGCTTCTTCGCGCATCCGCTTCCACACCGGGTAAGGGTTGTCATCGATGTCGGAATCGTATGGGTCGTAATACAACTCGACCGCTTTGGTGTCTGTCAACGTCCGTCCCTTCAGTCGTTCCGATGCAGGAAGCCGTGCAAGATCGCCTGGATGAGTTCCTCAACGATCACCTCCCTCGACGGCGGCTTGGTGCCGAAGTAGGTGGACCGCAACGCAGCCATGCCGGCGATCATCGCGACCGTTGAGTGCGCCGGCAGGTCAGGATGGTCCGACCGCAGCCCGCGTAAGTTCATGCCCTCGGCGCTGATTCGGCCCAGGACCCGCAGCGCCCGCCTGACGTCGGCAATGCCGGTGTCAGCCAGTTCCTCCTCGCTCAGAGCATCCGATGCCATCAGCGTCAACAGCAGACCTTGATGTTTGACGAACACGTCGTAGAGCTGTCCGACGAAAAGCCGGGTCAGCTCCTGCTCGTCGGTCTCCTCCGGGATGACCGACTGCCAGGTCCGCCCGAATTCGTCGACAAAGCTGGTGAACGGCAGGACGAGGGCCTCGCGGAACAGCGCCGCCTTGGAACCGAAGTTGCGGAACAACTGATGTTCGGTAACGCCGGCGGCCGCGGCGATTTCACGTGTCGTGGTGCTGCGATAGTCCTGCCGGGCGAACAGGGTTCGGGCGGCGTCCAGCAACAATCGGCGCGGCTCGCCACGGGGACGGCGCATCGGCACTGCTGCAGTGCTCTGCTTGGAAGCAGATCGTTGGGGCATGGACTTTAGGATAGTATGCACTATCCTATACGTCGAGTGCGTATCGAAAGGGGTGCGGACATGGGCGCCGTGATCATGCTTGGCACGCTGTTCGGGCTGATCATTCTGATCTTCGGGCTGGTGCTGCGCTTCGATCCGGAGGCACGTCCGAGTCATGGGCCTGACCGATGAGTGCCCAGATGACACCGGTGATGCAGGCGGCCAGTGACTTCGCGCTCGTCGGAGGCATCGCTTTTACGGCCTTCGGCGTTTATCTGAGCGTTCGCAAGGGCCGGCTGCATCCCCTGCTGCTGCTCTGTATCTCGGCGATCTCGTTCTCGTGGATCGAAGCGCCCTACGACTGGGCGATGTATGCGCAGTTCCCACCGGCGATTCCCCGCATGCCGTCGTGGTGGCCGCTGAACATGACGTGGGGTGGATTGCCCTTGTTTGTACCGGTCGGCTACATCTCCTACTTCGTGCTTCCCGCCGTAACCGGCACGGCGCTGGGACGATGGGTGAGCGCAAAGTTCGGATGGCGCAGGCCCCAAACGCTGTTAATTGTCAGTCTCGTCGTCGGCTTCTGCTGGGCGCTGTTCTTCAACGGATTCCTGGGCGCGAAGCTCGGCGTCTTCTATTACGGCCGGGTGATCCCCGGGCTTGCGATACGCGAGGGAACGATTCACCAGTACCCGCTCTACGACTCGCTGGCGATGGCCATCCAGATGATGGTCTTCACCTATCTTCTGGGCCGCACCGATGCGCAAGGACGAAATGTCATCGAGATGTGGGCCGATAAGCGGTCAAAGACTGGTCTTGGATCATCGATGCTGTCCGTCGTCGCCATCATCTTGATCGGAAATCTGCTGTACAGTGCGGTTTTCGCGCCCCACCTCGTGACAAAGCTCGGCGGTTGGGTGACCGCGGAGCCGACGGGCCAGTTATTCCCGGGCGTGCCGAACCAGCCTAAGTAGACACTCCCTTGAATCGCTCAGTCAAAAGCGTGACGCGGCAGAGTCATTGGGATATCCAGCGAGCTCAGCAGCCCGGGCGCCGCATCGATGACGTACGGGATCGCGTTGACGACACGCATGGCCGTGGACGTCATAGCGGCACGCCCCGCGCCGTGACCTTCGGCTTCGCCGAGCGTCATCTCACAGTGGATGTCGGGATCGCCGACGATGTCGACGCGGTAGGTCGCGTCGGACTCCGAGTGCGGCCAGTCGGGTGCGACGTCCCGCGCCATCCGAATGATGTGCTCGATCACGATGGCTTCGCGGCCGTTGACCACGCCTGCTGCGCGGGTCCGCACCGCGCCGCAGGTGCCCGCCGCGATGGTGCCGAACGCCACCTCGATGTCACGTTCGGACAATTGCCGATCGAAGGAACTCCGCATCTCCTCCACCTCGACGCCGTGGCCCGCTGCCATCAGGTATATCGGTGCCTTCCAGACCATCTCGATGAAGCCCGGTGTCTTCATCATCGGTTCGAAGTCCAGTGGTCGACCGAAGCCAAGTCCGTCCATCATCACGTCGGCGACTGGGTAGTGGTCGTTCAGCGCAACCTCGCTCGCCGTGATGCTGCGAATGTTCTTCGACTGGGTCGTCATCAGCAGCGCAAGTTCGTCGGATGCGAAACCGGGGAAGATGCCCGATCCATAGAACGACGCCTGGCCTGCTGTGGCGGCTTCTTCGAGTTGCTGTCGCCAATCCGGGGCGAAGTAAGACGGCGGGTAGACCAGGCTTGTCGACGAGGTAGAGACGACGTTGATGCCGGCCTCCAGCAACCGCAGGTAGTCGCGCACCGCGGCCGCATCACGCTCGGGACCGCTCGCGGCATAGACCACGCAATCGGGCGCCAGCGCGATCAGCGCATCGGCGTCGTTGGTGGCCGTCACACCGATCGGCTCGCCACCGGCCAACTCGCCGGCGTCGCTTCCCACTTTTTCAGGCGAATGTACCCATACGCCAACCAGTTTCAGGTCCGATCGACGTCTGATCGCATCGATGGCCGCCACGCCGACCCCTCCCGTGGACCACACAATTACGCGGGCAGGACCGGGCAAAGCGGACATAAGCGTTCTCCTTCATTCGGATTGCGCCCGAGCGCTGGCAGCGCCGGCAAGTTCCAAGTATCGCCAGGCCACATCGGGCGGGATGCCACCGCACAGCGGATGCAGCGGCAGCGGTCGCCCGCTGCGGATGTAGTCGGTTGCCTCGTCGGGCCTGAATACCCGGTAGGGGCCCTGCGCCTCCCGGAGAGCCGTCACGTTGTCGGCGCGGGTGATGCTGGCCACCGAGTCGTCGTGCGGGCGGTACGATGCCGCCGTTACTGCGTCGTGCAGCAGATGCGGACCGAGCACCTCCCATGCCTCGTCGACATCGTCGGCAACGAAAACCGTTGTCGGAGCGCCCGGTACCGGAAACTGGACAAGGCCGGGCTCATGTCCCGCGGCCCGGCACTGCGATTCGTAGTACTCCCTCAGACCCGCGGACTCGGTCTGCGAGATGAACCCGAGGCCGTGAGTGGCAGCGCGCCTCGCGGCCGCTTTGCTACCGCCGGCGATCATCATCAGCGGCCCGTCCGCCGACCCGCAGGGCGGGGTGACGTGAACCCGGCGGCCCCGATACTCGACAGGTTCGCCGCGCACCAGACGGCCGAGCACAGCCAGCATCTCGTCGGCCACCCGGCCACGCGTCGCCATGTCCAATCCGAAGTGCTGGTATTCCTCGTTGCGATGGCCGACCCCGAACACATACGACACGCGGCCCCTGCTGATGAGATCCAACACGGTCATTTCTTCCGCCAACCGGACCGGATCCCACAACGGAATCGGCACCGCCGCAAGCAGAATCCCCAACTGCTTGGTCCTGGCGGCGATCGCCGAGGCCAGGATCAGGGGCGTCGGCAGATGGCCGTCCTCGGCGCCGTGGTGCTCGGACAGGATGGCGATGATCGCACCGCGGGTCTCCGCCCAAGCGCACATGTCGATGGCCGCGGCATAGAGGTCGGTGGCCGGGGCGGCCCATTCGGGCGCTCGCATATCGAACCTGAGCGTGAACATCGGTCCCGTCTCCCGCGGTGTTCTCGTGTCGTCCGGCGGTATGGGGCCGCCGTGTCTGGGCACCTTACCAACCTAATATTTGTTCGCAAGACCTTTGCCCAGTTGGGACCAAAGATCAGATAGCCGAAACACCTTCTGAGAGAGGATCAAAATGGCACACAGTCCATTACGCGTGGTGGTGTGGGCGACGGGCGGTATCGGGTCGATCGCCATCCACACCATCCAGCGCCGGCCCGACATCGAGCTCGTCGGCGTGTGGGTGCACTCGGACGAGAAGGTCGGAAAGGACGCCGGCGAGCTCGCCAACGGCGAGCCGATCGGGTTGACCGCCACCAATGACGCGGATGCGCTGATCGGCCTGAAACCCGACTGCGTCCTCTACGCTGCCAGCGGTCCCGAGCGCGACGCGCTGGCCATCCCGGACTACGTCAAGCTCCTCGAGGCCGGAATCAATGTCGTCACGACAAGCACCACGCGACTGGTCAATCCGCACGCCTACGAACCCGCGGAGTGGCGCGATCAACTCGTGGCCGCGGCCAAGCAAGGCCACGCGTCACTGTATGCATCCGGAATCGAGCCGGGCTTCGCCGCCGACTACTTACCGCTGGTGCTGTCAACCCAGTCGTCATCGATCGAAGAGATTCACGCGTTCGAGATCGGGTTGTATGACGACTACGGAGTTCCCGACATCATGAGCGACGCGTTGGGCTTCGGTCGGCCCCCCGACTATCAACCGTGGATCAGTTTTCCCGGCGCGATCGCCGGCGAATGGCAGGGGCAGATCCGGTTGATCGCCGATGCGCTCGGGGTGGAAGTCCAAGAAGTCCGCGAGACATTCGATCGCGCAATGACGAACCGGACGTTGAACGTCGCGATGGGCACCGTGGAGGCGGGCACATGTGGCGCAATACGGATGCAGGCGATCGGCGTGGTGGACGGCCGTGAGGCCATCGTCATCGAACACGTCACCCGACTGGCACACGACGTCGCACCGGATTGGCCCACCGGCATCGGCGACCTGTCCTACCGGGTTGCAATCAGCGGTGATCCGGACATCGAATGCACGCTGGCGGCGACTCTCAAAGATCCGCGCCGGGCCGGAGTCGGCGGAATGACCTCGGGCGCCGGCGCGATGGTCGCCACCGCAATGCGAGTTCTCAACGCTGTGCCGTACGTCGTCGCCGCAGAACCCGGACTGCTGAGTTCAGTGGACTTGCCGTTGACAATCCCGCGCAATGCGTTTGTCAGGCAATAACTTCTACGTGTCGGCGCGCGTCCAGAAGGTATGACCCTGCTGCCCTATGCAAACCAGGAACAGACCGTCGGGCGCCTGCGCCACGTAGTTCAAAAACGGCGTGCAGTCGGCGTTTTCTTCTTTGATTCCGGCCATCGGTGGTGAGCGGAACCACCTGGGCTGATATCTGCGGGGCGAGCCGCAGAACATCAGCCGTCCGGGTTGTGTGGCGGGCACATAACCGCCTGAGACACCGAATACGTAATAGGTGGTGTTGTCGCACGGCGCGCCGAGAACCATGTTGGGAGCGATGCCCGGCGTACAGGCTGGGTAGTCGCACACAGTGGGACCGGCGGCAGCGGTCGGCGGCATCAACACGCCGACTCCGATCAGCGCGGCAGCCAACGCCACGATGAAACGCACCGAGACAGTTTTGCATAGGCGATAAGAAAATTCTCCTCTTCGGAGAAGATCGCGTGCGGCAAGCGGCGGGCGGGTCGTCGCTCATCTCCATAGCCCGTCAGGCCAGCAACTTTGGAGTGATAATGTGATTCTCCGTGCGCGGTTGGTTGTTAGCAGTAGGTCGCGGCGCGGTCGCGCCGGCGATAGCCCGGGGCCAGTGACGGACTCCGACGCCAACCCATCGACTACCGAAGCTCCAGCTTCGCTGGCGGAAGCAGAACAAGAGCTCGCTCGGGCGGAGGCGCGCGCCGAGGCGGCCCGTGCCCGCGCGGCCGAATTGCGCCGGCAAGCCGAAGCCGGTTCCAGCGACCACTCCGACACCACAGCCGTCGAAGATGCCGCCGACGAGACCGAGGCTGCCCCGGAAAGGTCAAGGCGATGGCGGCTGCCGCGGGTGCGCCGTCCCGGGCAGAAAATGGTCGGAGTCGGCGTCGCGGCCGTGCTCGTCGTCGCCTCGCTGGTGGCGATCGCTCTCATGACGTGGCACCACTTCACCCTCGTGCGCGAGACTAAGCGCGCCGTCGAGTCCGCTGCCGCGGCCCGGCACGGGGTCGAATTGATGATGTCGATCGACCCCGACCATGCTGAAGAGAACGTCCAGCGTGCCATTGACGACATGACCGGCGCGCTCCAGAGCCAATACCGAGTGACCTCGACGTTTCTGGTCAAAGATGCCCGGGACGCCAAGGTCACCACCAAGGCGACGGTGCAGGATGTCGCCGTGGAATCGGCGACCGATGATTCGGCGGTCGTGCTGGTGGTCGCCAAATCCGACACCACCAATCCCGACAAATCGAAGCGGCCACCGGCGTTCTGGCGACTCAGCGTGAATCTCAATCGGGACGGCGGTCAGCTGAAAATGTCGAAAGTCGATTTCGTCCAGTGACGACTGAGGAAGAGGCATCGCGCGACGCCACGGAAACAGCGCTCGAGGGCACCGAAGCACCGATTGAGAGCAGCGTGGCCGAACCGCCCGGCGAGGCGCGTGCAACCGGAACGGTTGAGATCCGGCGCATCGCCGGCCGGAGTCTGGCGAATTGGCGTCCAATACTTGTGACCGCGTTAGTCATTGCCGCGGTCGGGCTTGCTACCGGGATGTTCTTCTTTCAGTACCGTCCCGATCGCCAGCTCGACAACACCGCGGCCCAGCAAGCGATCCGGGCGGCTTCAGACGGCGCCGTGGCGGCGCTGTCGTACTCCTCGGACAACCTGGACCGAGACTTCGCCAACGCCAAATCACACCTCACCGGGGAATTCCTCGCCTACTACAACAAATTCAGTCAGGACATCGTCGCGCCGACGGTGCGGCAGAAGCACCTGACACAGAAGGCCACGGTTATTCGAGCGGCCGTAGCCCAGTTGCATCCAGATTCGGCGGTCGTGCTGGCATTCATCAACGAGACCACCACGAGCCCGGACAGGAAAGATCCGCTGATGACCCCGAGCGCCGTCCGCGTGACGCTGGCGAAGGTCGACGGCTCCTGGCTGATTTCGAAGCTGGACCCGGTGGCATGAGCCGAACAATCCGGCTTCGTCCGAACCGGCAACGAGTCACTGGCGCCGGTGTTATTCTCATCTGTCGAGAACGCCGCTACCGTTACCGAAAATCCGAATAGTCTTCAGTCGGGTCCATACGCGTCAAGGAGCACGCGATGCGTTCAATGAGAACTATCGCCACCGCAATGCTGGTGTCATCCAGCGTATTTGGTGCTGTTGGGCTGGGATCGCCGGCGCCGCCGGCCCGAGCGAAAACTCCGGCGGACATCGCGATCAACGGGACCTACCAGGCCACGTCGATCGGCGGTTGGGCGAAGATCAACCAGCAGTACAACCAGGAGCAGGAAGTCACTGCGAAGTGGACGATCAACACCACCTGCACCACCATGGAAGACTGCACCGGCACCGTCACCAGCGACCAGGGCTGGACAGCGCCGATCAAGATGACTGACGGCTTGGTCTGGTATGTCAGACACGACGTGCCGAACTGGGAGCGGTGCCAAGATGGCCTCGCGTACACGGGGAAACAAACCTACTGGTTCTACGCGATCGATCCCAATACCGGTCAACCGCTACTCGGGTCGCCACTACTGACCGGCAAGGACAAGACCATCGGCCCCAGCGGCGCCTGTGGACAGAACAAGTGGCTCGAGATCGAGATACCGTTCAGGATGGACAAGCTGAGCTGACCCGCCTCAGCTGGGAAGCATGTTCTGCCATGTCTTGGGCGCTTTCGACGTCACCAAATCCGACTGCTGGTACAACTTTCCGTCCGGCGCAATGTAGCGTCCGGTAGTCGGGTCGTAGTCGGCAGTCGCGACCGACGGCACCGGCTTTGCAGCCTTCCCGCCGAATGAGCTTGGGGCAGTGTGCGCCCCATTTCCGTTGACGTTGCCGGGCGCTGACGGTACCGGCGCAGGTGGCGGCGCGGCGGGCGCTGGCGGACCGGCGGGCGGCGGGGCAACGGCTGGCGCCGGCGTAACGTCGCCCGTGCCTGGGATGTCGAGTGGCGCGATGGGTGGAAAGTCCGCCGACTGTGTCGACATGGTCCCCGACGACGGCACCGGCGGTACGGCTGCGCCCAGCGTGCCCGGAGGGCGATTTTGTCCCCGCGGCCCGGCGGGTGTCCCACGAGGGACGGCTCCCAGCGGCAGCGGAGTTCCCTCGATCGGGCCGAAGATTCTCTTGTCGGCGGTGGCCCGGTCGTCGGGCGGGATGCCCTGCGAGAGCAGGTTGGGATCCAGCGGTGCCGGGCCCAGCGTGTGTTGCCGCATCGCGAGCGGCATGTACGGCTTGTCGCTATTGCAGATTTCGACGGTGGGCGCCCGCTTTCCGGGGTGTCCCATGCACGGATAGTTACGGGCGCCGCGGACCGCGATCGGCGAATCCTGCGGCAGTTTGCAATACAACCCATCCGGTGTGTCGACGACGGTTGTGTCCGCTGGAGATCGCCATTGGCTTTGCGGGATGAAGCCCACGGTACAAATCGGCGGATCCTCAACGGTGAGTGCGAAGTCGCCGACCGGTAAGCCGTTCGGGTGGTTGTTGCCGCTGGATGTCAGGAATGCACCGACGATCGGTGGGAGCAGCACTAGCAGTTGCTCCAGCGAGGGGTGATACGTCACGCCGATCTGGCCGATGGTGGTCAGGTTGGCAAGCAGGACCGGCAGCGTCGGTTTGACCTGTTCGAGAAGCCGGGATGTTTCGTTCGCGGCCTCGGGGCCGTCTTGCAGCAGGGTGCGGAACCGGGAATCGTCGGTCACCAGCACATCCGAAATCCCGGCCAGGCTGTGCGCCCACGTCCGAACGGAATCGGCGGTCTGTGCCTGCGAGTTCAGCAGCGGCCCAACGTCTTCGGTGAGGGTACGGGTGCGGTCGGCGACGTCGTTGGAGTCGGCGGAGATTCGCGATGCCGAGTCGGATAGCGATCCGAGGTCGTAGCCTTCCCCGTTCAACGCTTGGAAAGACTCGTCGAGCAGTTGGCTGATTTTGTTCTTCGGGATGCTGTTGATCAAGGAACTGACCTGATCGAGCATGGGCCCGACCGCTTGCGGAATCGTAGTGTCGTGCATGGCGATAACCGAACCGTCACGCAGGTAAGGCCCCGAGTCGGTTCGCGGCCGCAGGTCCACGTACTGCTCGCCGACGGCGGAGACGCTGCGTACGTCGGCTTCCAGGTTCGCCGGGATCTTGGGCGAGGTGCCCAGGGACAGCGTCGCTTTCGCGCCGTTGGCCGCCAGGTTCACTGCGGTGACCTTGCCGACCTGCACTCCGCGGTAAGTCACGTTGGAGAACCGGTACAGACCGCCGGTGGCCGGCAGCTCGAGGGTGACGGTCATCCGACCGATACCGAGCAGGGTCGGCGCCTGGATGTAGAACAGGACCATCGCGATCACGCCGATGATCCCGACGATCGCGAAGATCGCCAGCTGAATCCGGACGAAGCGCGACAGCATTTTATCCACCGCCTCCCGCAGGCGGAATCGCTGGTAGCGGGGCAACATTCGGTCAGCCGGCTGCGGGACCCGGCAACGGGCCGAACCCCGGCGGCGGCGCGGCCGGTCCCGGAAGTGGCCCGGGCGGTGGAGCAGCGGGCCCCGGGAGCGGTGCGCTGAACTGAAGATTGGGCTGAGGCCCGGGTGGCGGAGCGGCGGGTGGCGGCGGCGGACCCGGTGGCAGAGCACCGGGTGGCAGCGGAGGCGCATTCACGCCGGCATGCAGCGGATCGAGTGTGTAGTTCAACCACCACGGGTCGCCTGGCGCCGCAACCTCCTCCTCCTTGAGCTGGCCCCAGTGCGTGCCCAGGAAGATGCCCTTCTTGAGCTTGGGGATCGTGATGTCCAGATCGAAGAACAGGTTGAAGAAGTCGCCTCGGACAGCGCGGTCGATGAGGTTCTGCGGGAACGGAAAGTGCGTCGCGTATTCGATCGTCGAGTCGAGGTTGGGTCCGACGTTGGCGAGCGCACGGATCGTCGGCTCCAAGTTTTTCAGATTTCTCACCAAGTCAGCCTGGGTGTCGTTGACCAGACCGTTGGCGGTATCGCTGAACACGCGCAGTTTGTCCAGCGCGGTCGTCAACCGCGGGCGCTCTTTGATCAGCACCTCCAACGCGGGCGGTATTTTGCGCAGCGCCTGGGTGAGGACGTCGCGCTGATCGGCGAACGCGGCGGCCAGGCGGTTCAGCGCCTGGATGGACGCCACGATGTTGTCGCGCTGTTGGTCGAACATGCCCACGAACTTGTCCAGGCGATTGAGCAAGTCACGAACAGCGCCTTCACGCCCGGACAACGCGGCGTTGAAGTTATGGATGATCTCGCCGATCTGCCCCAGTCCTCCGCCGTTGACGAGCACCGCCAGTGACGACAACGTTTGCTCCGTCGAGGGATAGGTCGACGATCGGTTCATCGGGATGGTGGCGCCCGGTACCAGCCGCCCGCTCGCCGGTTGGCCCAGCGGTGGGTTGAGCTCCAGATGCATCGACCCCAGCAGGCTGGTCTGCCCGACGCTGGCCACCGCGTTGGCCGGGATGACGACATCGCGCTTTACTGAGATCTCCACGTCGGCGTGCCAGCCCTTCACCGTCATCGGGCCGACACTGCCGACTGTGACGTCATCGATCATCACCGGCGAATTCGACTCCAACGTACCGACGTTCGCGACCTCGACATGGTAGGTGTCGGATCCCGGTCCCCGTCCCGGTGCGCCGGGCAAAGGCAGTGAATTCAGGCCATGGAACGCGCATCCCGTCGACGTCACTAGCACGCAGCAACCGATGGCCGCCACTCGCCGAATCGCAACCCGGGTGGTCATGAGTGCGGGGCTTCCGCTGGCAGCAGCATGCCCGGCACGCTCGGCGCCGGCGGGGGTGGCGGTGGGGTTGCGGTCGGCGGCGGCGGCTCCGGCATCGCCGCTCCCGGTATCCGGCCAAACGGTACCGACGGGGACGGGCCATTCGGAATCGGATCGCCCGGCACACCGGTGTACGCCGAGATGGCCGGCGGGATGTCCGGCGTGGTGGGTTTAACCCCCTCGCCGCCCGGCGCCAGCCGCGGCTCGCTGTAGACGACGACTGACGGATCGGGTGCCGGCTGCAGGAACGGGTTGATCGGGATCGGCGAGCCGTTGAAGTTGAGCACCCGCAACCCGGGGCCGAGGAACAGCGAGCACAGCTTGCCGGTTTCGGTCGCCGTGATGTTCTCGATGGCGGCGGTCACACCGCAGCCTGGCACGGGCAGCGGAAGCAGCAACCCCGACTCGACGGGATTGGCGAAGTTCATCAGGCCGAACCCCCCGACGATGCTTCCGGTGTTGGGGTTGTAGTCGCTGTAGAAGTTGGCGAGCGAGTTCGGAGCGGCGTGCAGAACGTTCTCCAGCGCCATGTGCTTGTCGACGAGGGTCTGGGTGACGTCGGCCAAGTCTGGCGATCTGCTCACTGGTCTGGTCGCGGGTGCCCGCGATGAATCGCTGCACCTCCCCCACCGCCGTGGACAGATTGGTCAGCGCCGCGTCCAGGTCAGACCTGCTGTCGTTGACCACGCTGGTCAACGTGGCCAGCCGGTTGTTGAACTGCACGATCTGGGTGTTGCTGTCGCGCAGCGCGGTGACGAAGGTCTGCAAATTCTTGATGATGTCGACGATGTTGCCGCTGCCGTTGGCGAGGACCCGCCCAACCCCGGACAGCTGGGCCAGGGCCTCGCGTAGCTTGTCGCCGTTGCCCTGAAGCGCGTTGGCGGCGCTGTCGATGAACCGCGCGACCGAGGGCGTCGAGACCTTGCTGTTGGGACCCAAATCCGTTGCCAGCCGCATCAATTGGGTCTTGACTTCGTCCCACTCGACGGGAGTCGCGGTGCGGTCAACCGGTATCACGGCGCCGTCGGCCATCACCGGGCCGCTGGTTCGGTAGGCGGGGGTGAGTTGGACGTAGCGGGCGGCCACCAGATTCTGCGCAACGATCACCGCTTTGGCATCCGCCGGAATGGGCACGTCGCGGTCGACGTTCAAGGTCATCTTCGCCTGGGTGCCGTCGGGTTGGATGGACTTGATCGTGCCGACCTTGACGCCGGAGACCCGCACCTCGTCGCCGGGGTAGATCGCGGTGGCAGTGGTGAAGTAGGCGGTGATTCGCTTCGGAGCGAAGAACACGTCACGCACGATCCATGCCGCCCCGGCGACAAGGAGGCCGACCAGGACGACCGCTCCCGCGGCCGCCAGCTTGTTGCGCGGGATCATTGTTCGCCTCCGATTCGTCCGCCCAACGTGCAGCCAGGGCACGGCGGAGCCCCGTTGTACGGGTAGGGGATCAACGCCCGCGGTACCGGCGACGGGAAGCCGGGGCCGCGAGCTGTGTCGAAGGTGCGGAATCCCCACAGGTAATCGAGGAACGGCTGCCAGAGCTGGAAGATGGTCAGGTTCGGGACGAACGCTGAATAGTAGAACCCGTTGGAGACGGCCTCGCCCACCGTGATCTGGTATTTCGCGAGGGCGGGCAGTGCCTTGGCGATGTTGTCGCGGTTCTTCTGCAGGACCGCGTTGACCGAATTCAGCTTCTCCAGCGTCGGGGCCAACTTGGCTTCGTTGTCGTGCACCAATCCGGACAACTGCTGAGCCACCGTCGACGTGGCGGCCAGCAGTTCGACGATCTCCTGGCGGCGCGTCGCCAGAACTTGGAGCAGATCGTCGGAGTTGAGGATCAGCCTGTTGACCTGTTGGCTGCGTTCGGACAGGATCCCGGTGACATCGCTGGCGCTCTTGAACAGCTCGGCCAGGTTCGTGTTGCGGCCGTTGAGGGTTCGGGACAACCGGGATACCGCATCAAACGTCGGACCCAGCTGCGGGGCGATCTGGTTGAGCGTCGCCGTCAGCGTATCGAGTGACTGATTGAGCATTTGGGTGTTCGTCCCGGCGGTATTGGTCGTCAGATCGCTGACCGCCTCCGTCAACGAATACGGCGAGCCGGTGCGCGATACCGGGATGACGTCCATCGAATGCATCATGCCGTTGCCGGCCGACTCCAAGGTCAGCACGCGTTCACCCAACAGCGTGCCGGTCCTGATGTGCGCGGTGGTGTCGGCCCCGAGTGGCACGTTGCCCTTCATCGTGAACGTGACCAGAGCATCGCCGTTGCGCAGACCGATGTCCGTGATGGAGCCGACCTTGATTCCGGACACCGTCACCGGGTTGCCCGGAGCAAGGCCGCCGGCTTCGGAAAACAGCGCCTGGTACTTGACCGACGTGGCCAACGCCACCAACCGGTCCGGCGACAGGCCAACCAGGATCACCAGCACTATCAGGACAGCGCCGATGAATCCCGCCTTGATCAGGCCAGCTCCGCGATATCTCAACATCAGGGTTCCGTGCACCTTCCGGCATCTGATCTGAACCACGGGGCCACGACGGTCTTGCCCTGAAGATCGGTACCCCGCAGCCACGCCCCGCAGAGGTAGTACGGGATGGTGGCGCCCATGGTGCCGAGTCGGACCAGTTTGCGGTAGTTGATCGGCGCCTTCTGCAAGCGCAACGTCGATCCGGTCCTTGTCCTCATCCAGCAGCGGCGCCAGCCTGCTCAGCTGGTCCACCGTGCCCGCCAGCGGCCGCCGGGCGTTGCTCAGCAGATCTGCCAACGAAGCGGTTCCCTTGCTCAACGAGTCGATAGCCGCACCAATCGGGTCACGATCTTGCGCTAGCCCGGTCAGCAGCCGCTCGAGACGATCGATTGCGCCGGAGAAGTTGGGGCCGTCCTTGGCGAGGGTGGCCACCACCGTGTTCAGGTTGTCGATCAGCTGCTGAACCGTTTGGTCGTTGTCGGCCAGAGCATTCGAGAACGACGTCGTCTTGGAGAACAGCGAGTCGATTGTTCCGCCCTCGCCCTGGAAGACTTTTAACAGCGCTGCCGAAAGCGAATTGACATCTTGTGCATTCAGCCCTTGCACAAGGGGTTTCAGCCCGCCGAGCAACAGATCGAGGTCAAGCGCCGGCGCAGTGTGGTCCACCGGAATCTGCCCCCCGCGGGGCAGTCGCTTGGTCGACCCGGGACCGTCGACCAGCTCGAGATAGCGGTCACCGACCAGGTTGAGGTAGCGCACCGCCGCCCTGGTGCCGTCGGTGAGCACGACGTTGTTGTCGGCATCGAACTTCACCACGACCTTTTTGTCGGGCTGCAGCGAGACACCGTTGACGGTGCCCACCCGGATGCCGGCGACGCGGACCGACTGTCCGACCTTCAGCCGCGAAGCATCGTTGAACACCGCCGAATACCCAGTCGTCGCTCCCGTGCGGTACTGGCCGAAGATGAAGAAGAGAAACGCGGTCAGCACCGCCATCACAACGGCGAAAGTGCCGAACTTGAACAACGTCCCGCGCATTGACCGGCTCATCCCGGCTGCCCGATCTGTGCGACGTTGCGCGGCGGACCGACGATCGGTCCGTACAACAGCTGTTTGAGCACATCGGAGTTGATCAGCACCTGCTGGTTTCCGTACTCAGCCGGGTTGGCACCGTCATCGGTGACCAGAAACGGGGCCGCCGTATTGAAGGCATGGCCCGGAAGGTCGAAGCAGCGTGGCCCGCCCGTCGCCGCAACCTTGGGCAGGTTCGTCGGATACCGGAAACGTTCGGCACCCAGCGTCAAACCGGCCGACACATAGACACCCGGTTCTTTGAACGGCAGCGCCGCCGACGCCGTCGCCAAACCGCCCAAAGCGCACTCCAGCGCCTTGTTGTACTCGTTGGTCAGATCGGTGGTCGGCACCAGCAGGTGCAGGTCGGTCGTCAGTGCGTTGCGGTTGGTGGACAGCACGTCGTTACCGATGTCCGCCAACCCGATCGCGCTGATCAGCAGTGCGTCGAGGTTGCGTTGCTCGTCGACAATCGACTTGCTGATCGTCACTGAGTTTTTCACGGTCTTCACCAGATCCGGCGCCGCGTCCGCGTAGGCATTGGCCACGACGGGTGTCAGCGCGATGTCGTGGCTCAGCGCGGGAAGGCTCGGATCATACTTGGCCAGAAACGAATCCAGATCGCTGAACGCCTGACCGATCTTTTGGCCCCGGCCGCTCAGCGCCCTGCGCCAATGCGCCGAAAGTCTCATTGAGTTTCGCCGGATCGATCCGGTCGAAGCACCGACGACGAGTCGCTGGAAAATCGTGTTGGCCTCGACCGTGACATGTTCGCTGTCGAGTTCCTGGCCGGCGTGCAGGGGCTGCCCTGATGGCTGCTCCGGCGGTAGTAGCTGGACGAATTTGGCGCCGAACACCGTTGGCGCTGTGATGTCGACGCGCACGTTGGATGGGATTAGGCGCATTTCCGCGGGTTGCATCGCCAGGTGAAGCTTGGCTTGACCGTTCGGCAGCGACTCGATCGAGGCGACCCTGCCGACCGTCACGCCGCGCATTTCCACTTTCGCGTCCGGGTTCATCACCAGGCCGGCCCGCGACGAAGTCACAGTCACCGGCACGGTTTCGGTGAAGCTGCCCCGGAATAGGCCCACGGCGACGGCGACGATCGCGGCTATTACGGCCACGGTCGCCAGACCCGTCAGTGCGCGTATCCCAGCGTGTTGCATCGAATCCTTTTCCTATCCCGAGAGGTTGAAGTTTCCGTTGGAGCCGTAGATGGACAGCGAAACCAGCAGCGTCACCGAGATCACCACGATCAGCGACGTACGAACCGCATTGCCCGTTGCGACGCCGACGCCCTCCGGTCCACCCGAGGCGAAATACCCGTAATAGGTGTGCAACAGAAGAACGGCGAGCGCCATCAGGACGGCCTGCAAAAAGGACCACAGCAAGTCGATCGGGTTCAGGAACGTGTCGAAGTAGTGGTTGTAGAGGCCGCCCGACTGGCCGAACAGCACGACAGTGGTGAATTGGCTGGCCAGAAACGACAAGATGACGGCGATGCTGTACAGCGGTGTGATCGCGAGCATTCCGGCCACGATCCTGGTGCTGACCAGATACGAGATCGGCCGAATCGCCATGGCTTCCAACGCATCGATCTCTTCGCTGATCCGCATCGCGCCCAACTGTGCGGTCACGCCGGCACCGAAGGTCGCCGCCAAGCCGATCCCGGCGACTACCGGCGCCGCGATGCGGACGTTGATGAATGCCGCCAGGAATCCGGTCAGCGCTTCGATGCCGATATTGCCCAGCGAGCTGTACCCTTGCACCGCCAGCGTGCCACCGGCGGCCAGCGTCAGGAATCCGACGATCACGACCGTGCCGCCGATCATCGCCAATGTCCCTGCGCCCATGCTGATTTCGGCGACGAGGCGGATGATCTCCCGCCCGTAGCGGGTGATCGCGAAAGGGATGCCGGCAATCGCCCTGCCGTAGAACACGGTGTGGTCGCCGATCGAGCCGAGAACGCCGACCGGCCTGCGCCATGAGCCGAGCACCCGGAACGCCCGCGGGTAGGTGGCTCTCAGCGTCTTCGTCAGCGTCACGGCATGCGCTCCCATCACTTCGCCGTGAATCGGATGCCGATCGCGGTGACGACCACGTTGACGACGAAGAGCGCCATGAACGCGTACACCACGGTTTCGTTGACGGCGTTGCCCACCGCCTTGGCTCCCCCGCCGGAGACAGTCAGTCCCCGGTAACACGCCACCAGGCCGGCGATCGACGCCGAACAGCGCCGCCTTGACGCAGGAGATGATCACCTCGGGCACACCGGTCAGCAGCGTGATGCCCGCGGCGAACGCGCCGGGGTTGACGTCCTGCACGAACACCGAGAACACGTAGCCGCCGACGATCCCGATGATGACGACCAGGCTGTTGAGCAACAGTGCGACCAGACCCGGCCGCGAGCATCCGGGGCGTCACCAACCGCTGCACCGGGTTGATGCCCAGCACCTCCATCGCGTCGATCTCCTCGCGGATGGTGCGCGAGCCCAGGTCGGCACACATCGCCGTCGCACCGGCGCCGGCCACGATCAACACCGTCACCAGCGGGCCGACCTGGGTGACCGCGCCGAACGCCGCACCGGCACCGCTGAGATCCGCAGCGCCCAATTCGCGCAGCAGGATGTTGAGGATGAAGCTGACCAGAACCGTGAACGGGATGGCCACCAACAACGTCGGAGCCAACGAAACGCGCGCGATGAACCAGGACTGTTCCAAGAACTCGCGCGCCTGAAACGGTCTGCGGAAAGCGAACCTGATCGCGTCGGCACCCATCGCGAACAGCCCGCCGATGGCCTGCATTGCACCGGAAAGACCACTCGGCAAGCTGATGCCCGAGGACCAGCGCTCCGCTCCCTTAATCGCCATCGCTGCCCACCATCCTCACGCCAGTGCCTCCCTCTCGTTCGCGTGAGTCGGCGCACCCGACAACGCGGGCGAAACAATCCCCACTTCTTGAAGCGTCCGGCGATTATGACTCATGCCGCGTGCGGCGGGAGTGAAAATTGACAACCGAGGGACCTCCGAATTAAGTGACGGCACCGATAGTTTTGAGCTCGATGATGCGGTCCCAGTCGAGTCCGAGCTCCATCAAGATTTCGTCGGTCTGCTCGGCGAACCCGGGAGCCGGTCCGGACTCGGGTGCGGCCACGTCGAATTGCACCGGGTTGGCGACCAGCTCGAGTTCGCCTGCCTGCACGACATATTCGTTGGCCCGGACCTGAGCGTCGTTGGCCGCCTGCAAGGTGTCCTGCACCGGTGCCCACGGCCCGGCCAGCGTCGCGAAGCGTTCACTCCATTCCGCGAGGCTGCGGGTGGCGATCGCCTTGCTGAGAATTTGCACCGCCTCCGCGGTGTTGGCGGCGATCTTTTCGTCGGTGTCGAACCGCGGGTCGTCTGCCAGTTCGGGTTGGTCGATGTGGTGGCACACATCGGCCCAGAACTTGCTGGCTTGCATCATCACGAAGGAGATGTAGCGGCCGTCGGACTGTCGCATAGAGCCCCACCAGCGGATTGATCGGCGAGCCGTGCACACCGGGCGGGAACGCCTCCATCCGCTGACCCAGATGCACCGTCAGCGCCACCGTGTGTCCGAGCGACCAGAGCCCGCTGCCCAGCAGCGAGACGTCGACGATCGACGGTTCACCGGTGCGTTCCCGTTTGAGCAAGGCCGCCGCGATCCCGCCGGCGAGATTGGTGCCGGAGATGGTGTCGCCGTAGGCGGGTCCGGGCGGCCCGACCATGCCCTCGGTTCCGGGCGGGGTGATGGTCGCAGCGGTTCCGGCCCGACACCAGAACGCGGTCATGTCGTAGCCACCCTTTTCGGACTCCGCGCCGCGCGGGCCCAGCGCGCTGCCGCGGGCGTAGATGATGTCGGGGTTGACAGCGCGGATGTCGTCGACGTCGATGCCGAACTTCTTGCGGTGTCCGGGCAGGAAGCTGGTCAGGAAAACGTCCGAGCGGCGAGCCAACTCGTAGAGCACTTCTTTGCCCTCCGGCACCGACATGTCCAGGCCGAGGCTGCGCTTGAGCCGGTTGGCATGCTCGATGTTCGGGTTGGGATCGCCCTCGACGCGCAATAGGCCGGTCTGCCGCAAACCGCGCTGCGGGTCACCGGTCACCGCGTGCTCGACCTTGACCACGTCGGCGCCCCATTCGGCCAGCACCGCGCCCGCCGACGGGACGAACCCGTACATGGCGACCTCGAGGACGCGGATGCCTTCCAGCGGCCCCATCAGACGACTCCCGGAACAGGCACGGCGAAAAGCTCCTCGCATGGATAATTTCATTCTCATCCCGGGCGAATCTTACATTCCGCGAACGGGAATTCAACCAAACCCAAGAAACGAGACTGCCATGCTCACAAGGGGTTCGGGCACCCCGAATTCCCAGTGTCTTCGCAGGAAAAATGGGATTTTTGGGCCGCCTTGCGAGCAACTGGAATGTGAGAGTAAGGTTCTCATAATTGGAAGGGAGATTCTTTGTGCCTGAGACCCTCTCTGCCGAGGTGCCCACATGACAACGGCTGTCGTCACCGGCGGCGGTTCCGGCATCGGGTTGGCCGTCGCCGAGCGGCTGCGCCGAGACGGCTACCAAGTCGCGACCATCGACCTCAAGCCGTCCGAGACGCAATTCGCCTTCACCGCCGACGTGACCGACCGTGCGCAGATCGACGCCGCACTGCCGCGCGTCCGCGAGCAACTGGGCCCGGTCACCGTTTTGGTCAACGCGGCCGGGCTGGACGGGTTCAAGCGCTTCGCACCAGATCGAGTTCGAGGATTGGCAGCGGCTGATCGACGTCAACCTCAACGGGGTCTTCCACATGATCCAGGCGGTGCTGCCCGACATGCTGGAGGCCGGTTGGGGACGCATCGTCAACATCTCCTCGTCGAGCACCCATTCCGGCGCTCCGTACATGTCGCACTACGTGGCGGCCAAATCCGCGGTCAACGGGCTGACCAAGTCGCTGGCGCTGGAGTACGGGCCGAGCGGCATCACGGTCAACGCGGTGCCGCCGGGTTTCATCGACACCCCGATGCTGCGCAACGCCGAGGAACACGGCCATCTCGGCGACATCGAAAAGACCATCGCCGCAACGCCGGTGCGCCGGATGGGCAAGCCGGAAGACATCGCCGCGGCCTGCGCCTTTCTGGTTTCCGAGGAAGCCGGCTACATCACCGGCCAGATACTCGGCGTCAACGGCGGCCGAAACACCTGAGAGGACGAACTGTTGGGACGCGCTAGGGCCGGGTAGCAGGAAAGGTCGCATTCGTCACGGGTGCCGCGCGCGGGCAGGGCCGCTGTCACGCCGTGCGGTTGGCCGAGGAAGGCGCCGACATCATCGCGGTGGACCTGTGCCGCGACATCGACACCATCGGATACCCGATGGCCACACCGGAGGACCTCGACGAGACCGCCCGACTCGTCGAGAAGACCGGCCAGAAAGTGGTGATCGCGCAGGCCGACGTCCGGGCCGCCGCAGAACTGGGTACCGCTTTGGACACCGGCCTGGCCGAATTCGGCAAGCTTGACATCGTGGTGACGGCGGCCGGCGTCGCCGGCATGAAAGGCCAGCCGCCGCTGCAGGCCTGGTGCGACGTGATCAACACCAACCTGATCGGGACGATCAACGCGATTCAGGTTGCGCTGCCTCATCTTCGGGAGGGCGCGTCGATCATCGCCACCGGCTCCACCGCCGCACTGATGGACACCGCCAAGAAAGACAGCCCCGGCAAAGACCCGGGCGGGATGGCTTACGTCCACTCCAAGCGTGCTCTGTCGAGTTATGTGCACGACCTGGCCACCGAGCTTTCGGTCTTCGGGATTCGCGCCAACGTCGTGCATCCGACGAACACGAACACCGACATGTTGCAGAGCGAGCCGATGTACCGTTCGTTCCGCCCGGATCTCGAAAATCCGACTCGCGCCGACGCCGAGCCGGTTTTCGGTGTCCAGCAGGCGATGAAGATTCCTTACGTCGAACCGGAGGACATCAGCAACGCCGTGCTGTGGCTGGCCTCGGACGAGGCCAGGTATGTGACAGGTATGCAGCTGCGCGTCGACGCGGGCGGATACCTCAAGTGGTACGACTACCGCACGTAAGGGAAAGTTGTGAAAGTTCGCGTTGATTCGGATCGCTGCCAGGGGCACACGCTGTGCTCGATGATCGCGCCGGATTCTTTTGTGCTTGACGAGATCGAAGGTCATTCGTCGGCAGTCTCGGAAGACGTTCCGCCCGAACAGGAGGACGCCGTCCGGGAAGCCGCTCACTCCTGCCCAGAGCAAGCCATTCTTATTACGGAGACCACATGAGCGTCGATGACATCGTGAGCGACAGCGATCGCAAGAAAAACCGGTATCACTTCGACCGGCACACTCCGGAATACCGGGGCCAGTTCGAGAAGATCACCGAAGAGATGCACGAAAAGTGCCCGGTCGCCTGGACCGACACCTACGACGGCCACTGGGTGGCCGGCGGCAGCCAGGCGGTGTTCGAGCTCGCCCGCTGCCCTGTCGTCTCCAACGACCACGACATCAATGGCGAACGTCGTGGCTACCAAGGTATTTCGATCCCCAAGGCCAAGCGGGCCAGCGGGGTGCGCGGCGGCATCCTGGAGATGGACGACCCTGAGCACCGCATCTACCGCAACGTGCTCAACCCCTACCTGTCGCCGGCCGCGGTCAAGCGTTGGGCGCCTTTCATCGACGACGTGACCCGCGCGTGCCTCGACGAGAAGATCGAGGAAGGCCGCATCGACTTCGTCGACGATCTCGCCAACATCGTGCCGGCAGTACTGACGCTGGCGATGCTGGGCATCCCGCTGAAGAACTGGGCAATCTACAGCGAGCCGGTCCACGCCTCGGTGTACACCCCGGAGCACTCCCCGGACATCGACCGTATTGTCGCCATGCATCGGCAGATGGGCCTGGATCTGCTCAACAACATGATCGAGATCCGGGAGAACCCGCGACCGGGAATCGTCAACGGGCTCATCCAGATGCGGATCGACGGCGAGCCCGCACCCGACCTCGAGATCATGGGCAACCTCGGACTGGTCATCGGCGGTGGATTCGACACCACCACCGCCCTGACCGCCCACTCGATGGAATGGCTTTCGCAGCATCCCGACGAACGCGAACGGCTCAGCCGCGAGCGTGCCACTCTGCTCGACTCCGCCACCGAGGAATTCCTGCGCTTCTTCACGCCGGCACCCGGCGACGGGCGGACCTTCTCCGACGACGTCGAAATCGAAGGCACTCACTTCAAAGAGGGCGAGCGGCTGTGGATCTCCTGGGCGATGGCCAACCGCGATCCGTCGGTTTTCCATGACCCGAACAACATCATCATGGACCGTAAAGGCAACCGGCACTTCAGCTTCGGCCTCGGCGTGCACCGCTGCATCGGCTCGAACGTGGCGCGCACGGTGTTCAAGTCCATGCTGACCGCGGTGCTCGACCGGATGCCCGACTACCAGTGCGACCCCGAAGGCACCGTGCACTACGAAACGATCGGCGTCATCCAGGGCATGCGAAACCTGCCCGCCACGTTCACCCCCGGCCGCGCGGCTTGGCGCGGGTCTCGACGAGACCCTGGAGAAGCTGCAGCGAATCTGCGACGAGCAGGAACTGGCCAGGCCCATCACCGAACGCAAGGAAGCCGCCGTCATCGACTGAGCATCGGCGCCGAGCGTCAGCACTGCGGTGTTCGTTCAGCCGGTGGGCAATCCGAGCACTCGCTGCGCGATGATGTTGCGCTGGATCTCGGAGGTGCCGCCGGCGATCGTGCCGGAGAAGCTGCGGGCGTAGCGCTCGAACCAGCTGCCGAAGTAGTGGTCGAGGTTCATCGGCTCGTACCGCCCGGTCAGCGCGGGGTGCGCCAAGCCGTCGGATCCCGCTGCGTGCAAGGCGTTTTCGCAGGCTTGCCGTTCGGCTTCGGAGCCGAGCAGCTTGAGCACCGACAGCGCGGGCACGTCCTCCTCCCCGCGGGCGGCACGGGCCAGCGCCACCGACCCGAGCAGCCGGAGTGCCTGGTAGTCCATCAGCGTGGTGGCGTACTGGTCACGTTCGAGTGCGTTGGCGGGATGAAAGTCGGTCGAGGACGTTGTCCAGCCGATCGGCGAAACCCAGCCACATCATCGTGCGTTCGTGGCCCAGCGATCCGTTGGCCACCCGCCAGCCCTGGTTGAGCGGGCCGACCAGGTTCTCGGCCGGCACCCGCACGTCGGTGAAGAACACCTCGTTGAAGTCCAGGTCGTCCTGCCCGCAGATGGACGGGAACGGCCGACGCACCACGCCCGGGGTATCGGTCGGGATCAGCAGCACGCTGATCCCCTTGTGCTTGGGCGCATCTGGGTCGGTGCGCACGAAGGTCAGCAGCACATCCGCGTCGTGCGCGCCCGACGTCCACACCTTCTGGCCGTTGACCACGAAGTGGTCGCCGTCCCGAGCCGCCTTGGTGCGCAGCGACGCCAGATCCGAACCCGCGCTGGGCTCACTCATCCCCAGCGACGCGGTGATCTCGGCCCGCAGGATCGGCACCGCCCATCGCTGCTTCTGCTCGTCAGATGCCGAACGAAATCAGCGACGCCGCAATGATATTCACGCCCTGCGGGTTGAAGCTGTGGTAGATCCGCCGCCGGCACAGCTCCTCCAGATAGACGTACTGCTGCAGCACCGTGGCGTTGCGGCCGCCGAACTCCGGCGGCTGGGTGGGCAGCAGCCAGCCGTTGTCGAACAGCAGCCGCTGCCAGCGGCGCGCCCAGGCCGGCATGTGCGACACCGACTTCGGCCGCTCCAACGCCTCAGCGGCAGCAGCGGGCACGTGCTCGTCGAGGAACGCGACGAACTCTGCGCGGAACGCCTCGACATCGGGATCAAAGCTGAGCTGCACGGTACTCCTCGGTGATCATCGCCCGGTGCTCGGCGGCCCCGCCGAGCAGGAGCTCGCCGGCCTTGGCCCGCTTCAGCGCGAATTGCAGGTCGTTCTCCCATGTGAAGCCCATCGCGCCGAACAGCTGCAGGCCGTGCCGAAAAACCAGCGACTGGCATTCGCCCGCAGCCGCTTTCGCCATGGCGGCCGCCAGCCGCCGACGCGGGTCGTCGCCGGCAATCGTCAACGCTGAGAAGTACGCCAGTGCCCGGGCCCGCTCGACCGCGACGTGCATGTCGGCGGCCTTGTGCTGCACCGCCTGGAACGAGCCGATCGGCACGCCGAATTGGTGGCGGCTGCGCACGTGGTCGAGAACCAGATCCAGAATGCGTTGGCAGGCACCGACCATCGTCATCGCCATGCCCATCAGCGCGATATGCCGCGCCCGCTCGACGTCGACGCTGACCCGCGCGGTATCGGGCAACCGGACTCCGCTGAACGTCACATCGGCGACGTGCAGAACCGGGTCGAACACCGAACTGCGTCGCCTGGATACCTGCCCGGCCACCTCGTCAGCGCTGACGATGAACACCGCGGCATCGGTCACCACCGCCAGCCACTCGGCGCGGTCGCCGTCCAGCACATGCTTGGCCGTGCCGTCCAACACCCACCCGTCGCCGTCCCGGTGCGCCGTCACCCCGGTGTAGACGGCGGTTCCGGATGCCTGCGGGTCGAACCGATCGGCCGCCAACGGCGCGAACTGGCTCATCGTCGCCAGGAACGGAGTGGGATCGGTGGCGCGGCCCAGCTCTTCCAGCACGATGGCCAACTCGACGGCGGTCTCCGGATCGTTCATCTCGGTCCAGCCGTGCTCCACATAGGACTTCCAGACCGGGGTCGGGTCCACGCCGTCTTCGGCGACGCCGCGCACCAGGGCCGGTGGGCACTGCTTGCCGACGGCATCGCGCACCGTTTCCTGCCAAAGCCGCTGATCGGCGTCGAATTCCAACAGCATTCCGGCCAGCTCCTTAGATCAGTTAACGTGCTGTGAGAATACTATTCTCTAATTAGCACAGTAACAATCTCGCCGGTAGCTAGCTGTGAGACGCCTCGACGCGAAGCGTGGAACCGACATCGCTCGATCAGCATGCCGGCCAGCCGCCTCGGTTCGCTGACCATCAGGTCGTGGCAGGTGTCGATGCAGATCAACGTGTCGACGCCGTTGAGCGCTTCGATACAAGCGCGTTGCTGCCGAACCGACAGAGCACGGTCCCGCGTGGTCATGATCCACGTCCGGGGTACCTCTTGGGGCAGATCGCGGCGATCGACAGCCTCGGCGATCACACGTGTCGACTCTGTGTAAATGCGCGCCGACGTGAATCTGCGTTGATCTCGTGACATTCCATTGCAGAAGGCGAACCTTGCCGCGACAGTTGGCATTGCGAAGGACTTGCCGATGCGAACCCCCAGGCGCGCCAACGGGGCGAGGGGACCCCGAAGCACCTCCACCACTGTCGATCCCTGGGGCGGAACGAACGCCGCCGCCAAGATCAGCTCGCGCACCCGGGTCGGACCGAGCCTGGCCACCACACCCGGAACGGTGAGCCCCGCCATCGAATGCCCGACGACGACAACATCGTCGAACCCGGCCTCTTCCACGTCGGCGACCACTGCGTCCGCCCAAGCCGCGAGCGTAATGGTCGCCAGGTTTGCGGGATTGCGTCCGCGCCCGGGCAGGTCTACTGCCAGGACACGTAGTTTCGGTTCCTGGCAGGCTAATTCAGCGATTGTGAGATCCCAGCAGTCGGCAGCGTGCGCTCCGCCATGAATAAGGACCAGGCCCGGCAGTGTCATTGAATCCGACTTTACGTCGGCCGGATCAGGCGCGCTGCCGGATTCCAGCGAGAAAGCATTTTGACGCCGTGCTGCGCGAGAATCTTGATACAACTCTCGTGTGAAGGAGCATTCGATTGGACCGACCGACTTACGACAAGGGGCTTGAAATACGTTCCGCTGTCTTGGGCGAGGCGTATGTCAATAAGGCCCTGACGGACGCGGATGACTTCACCAAGCCCCTGCAGGACCTTGTTACCGAGTACTGCTGGGGTGCGGTGTGGGGGCGCGACGGGCTGGCGCTCAAGACCCGCAGCATGCTCAATTTGGCGATGATTGCGGCCCTGAATCGACCACATGAATTGCGCACCCACATCAAAGCGGCGCTGACGAACGGCGTTACTCGCGACGAGATTCGCGAAATCTTCCTGCAGGTCGCGGTCTACGCCGGTGTGCCGGCGGCGGTCGACAGCTTTCGCATCGCCCGAGACGCGTTCAGCGAACTCGACCAGAACTAGGCAGACGGACGTGGACATCGGATTTATTGGCTTGGGCAACATGGGATTTCCCATGGCGAAGCGGCTTCTTGCCGCCGATCATCACGTCGTCGCGTTCGACACCCGGCTGGAAGCACTCGACCGCGCCGTCGCGCTCGGCGCACGAGCGGCGCCGTCGGCCAAAGAGGTCGCCGACTCGGCGGAAACAGTGCTGGCCAGCCTGCCCTCACTGGATTCCGCGCTCAGCGTCGCAACCGGCGCCGGCGGCGTGATCGAAGGCTCGCGGGTCAAGCGCTATCTAGACCTCTCAACGGTCGGCAGCCGAACGGCGGTACGAATCCACGACCAGCTGGCGCAACGGAATATCGTTGCGATCGACAGCCCGGTCAGCGGCGGTGTCGGCGGAGCCCAGAAAGGCACGCTCGCCGTGATGGTCTCCGGCCCTCGTAGCGAGTTCGAGATCGTGAAGCCGGTGCTCGAGACCATCGGCAAGCCCTTCTATATCGGCGAAAAGCCCGGCGCTGCGCAGACAATGAAGCTCGCCAACAACATCTTGGCGGCTACCGTCTTGGTCGCGACATCGGAAGTCGTCGTGATGGGTGTCAAGTCCGGCTTGGACGCCGGCGTGATGATCGATGTGCTCAATGCGGGCTCCGGCGGGACGAGCGCGAGCCGCGACAAGTTTCCGCGCGCGATCCTTCCCCGCACGTTCGACTACGGTTTCGCCACCGGGTTGATGGTCAAGGATGTCGGGCTGTATCTCGACGAAGCCAAAGCGCTCGGTGTATCCGTCGAAGTCGCCGAGGCCGTCGGCCGGCTGTGGGAACTCGCGATGCGCGAGCAGGGTCCCGATTCCGATTTCACTGCCGCGATCAAACCGATCGAACAAGCCGCCGGCGTCATCGTGGGCCAGGCTCAGCCATGAAATGGACGGCGGCCGACGTGCCGGATCAGGCCGACCGTGTCGCGGTCATCACCGGGGCCAGCACCGGCATCGGCTATGAAACCGCCGCGGTGCTCGCCCGCCACGGTGCCACCGTGGTACTGGCCGTACGCGACGTCGACAAGGGCACGCAGGCAGCAGCCCGGATAACCGCGGCAAGTCCGCACGCCAAGGTCGCGCTGCAACAACTCGACCTGACCTCACTGGCCTCGGTAAGCGCGGCGGCCGCCGCGATGCCGACGCTGCGAGCGGCCTCCGACCCACAGGTCCGCGGCGGTCAGTACTACGGCCCGGGCGGACTCGCCGAGCAACGCGGCCACCCGCAGCTCGTGCAGTCCGCCCGGTCGCATGACGAACAGCTGCAGCGCTGGCTCTGGGCGGTGTCCGAGCAGTCGACCGGGGTGACGTATCCCGTCTTACGGGTAGCCATCGCACCTGCGCTGAAATACCGATCGACACCTGCGGTCGGGTGGGAGAATGATATTATCGCTAAAGAAGAACTGCACTTACACACCCTACCCGCAATTGCGACTCCTACCAGGTGCGATGATTAATCGAAATGCTTACCGGAAACCCCGTTGATTGGCGATGAATCGGAATGTTAGATTGCCTAGAATATGGCCAGCAGGCCCGACGCAGTCGTCGGTGCCGCGAAGGGTGGTTTAGGTGATAGAGCACCCGGACGGAAGCCGGACGCCCGTTATCGATGCGAGCGTGCACATCTTCTTTCCGTCCAACAAGGACTTGCGTTCCTTCTTGCGCGAGCCGTTCAAGAGCCGGGGTTTTCCTGACTACGAATCCGACTGGTACGGAACACCGGGTGGCGAGTACGCCAACGACACCGGCGGACGTGACATCGGCTACCCCGGGTCGAACCCGGAATTCGTTGCTAATGAGCTGTTCTCGCGGCGCGGCGTCGATGTCGCCGTGCTGCACCCGATGAGCCGCGGCATCATGCCGGACCGGCACCTGGGCAGCGCACTACATGCGGCGCACAACGACATGATGGTGTCGCGCTGGCTGGAACACAGTGAATTAGGCGACCGCTTCCGCGGCACCATCCGTGTCAACCCCGACGACATCTCGGGCGCCCTGCGCGAGATCGAGAAATGGCGTACGCACCCGCGCGTCGTCCAGATCGGCATCCCGTTGCAATCGCGCGAGCTTTACGGCAAACCGCAGTTCTGGCCGCTATGGGAGGCGGCCGCGCAGGCCGGCCTGCCGGTGGCGGTGCACATCGAAACCGGGGAGGGCATCGGATTTTCCCCGACGCCGTCGGGCCACACGCTGACCTACGAGCAGTACCTGGGCTTCATGGCGCTCAACTACATCTACCACCTGATGAACATGATCGCCGAAGGCGTGTTCGAGCGCTTCCCCACGCTGAAATTCGTGTGGGCCGACGGCGCCGCGGACTTCCTCACCCCGTTCATCTGGCGGATGGACACTTTCGGGCGCCCGCACCTCGAACAGACCCCGTGGGCGCCGCGGATCCCCAGCGACTACCTGCCGGGTCACGTCTACTTCATCCAAGGCCGCCTCGACGGCCCCGGTGAAGCGGAGTTCGCCGGCGAGTGGTTCGGCTTCACCGGCAAAGACGACATGGTCATGTTCGGCTCCAGCTATCCGCACTGGCAGAACGCCGAAGTGGCCGCAGTACCGAGCGCGCTCACCGCCGAACAGCGCGAGAAAGTGTGCTGGCGCAACGCCGCGGATCTTTACGGCATAGACATTCCGGCCGGTGTGGCTGCACAGTAGAGGTAATCAAGGGAGACCACGATGACGCTGACACATACCCAGACTCATGAACGGATTCCTCCCGCCGAGCGCATCGCCGTTCGGTGCGTCGACTCCGACGTCCATCCGGTGCCTAAGCGCGGGGAGCTGCTGCCGTACATCCCCGAGCCGTGGCGTAGCAAGTTCTTCCTCGACCACAAGGTCGGTGAGCTCATCTACTACGACGCCCCGGACTACGCGCACGCCTACGCCATGCGGGTGGACACCTTCCCGCCGGACGGTGAATTCCCCGGCAGCGACCCGGATATGGCCTTCCGGCAGCTCATCATGGAGGCTGGGTCGGACATCGCGATCCTCGAGCCCGCCGGCCGCACACCGCGGCTGCCTGAGGCTCACAACGCCATGGCCGTTGCGCTCAACGAATGGCAGGCTCACCACTGGTTGGACAGTCACAACAACTGGCACCAGCGTTGGCGCGGCTCGATATGCCTGGCCATCGAGGATCCCCAGGGCGCTGTCCGGGAGATCGAGAAGTGGGCCGGGCACCCCTACATGGCGCAGATCCTGATCAAGGCCGAGCCGCGCCCCTCATGGGGCCACCCGATGTACGACCCGATTTGGGCTGCCGCGACCAAGCACGACATCACCGTGAGCTGCCACCTGTCGCGCAGCAACTTTGAGATGCTGCCGATGCCGCCGGTCGGATTCCCCAGCTATAACCACGACATGATGGTCACCTACTCACTGCTGGCCGCCAACCAGGTGATGAGCCTGATTTTCGACGGCGTCTTCGATCGATTCCCCACGCTGCGGATCGTGTTCGTCGAGCACGCGTTCACCTGGATCCTGCCGCTGATGTGGCGGATGGATGCGATCTACGAGGCCCGCAAGTCGCGGACGGCCATCAAACGCAAGCCGAGTGAGTACGTCAAAGAGCACATCAAATTCACTACGCAGCCGCTGGACTACCCGGAAGACAAGACCGAGCTGACCCGCGCGCTGGAGTGGATGGAGTGCGACAAGATCCTGCTGTACTCCTCGGATTACCCGCACTGGACCTTCGACGACCCGCGCTGGCTGATCAAGCATCTTCCCAAAGCCGCCCGTGAGGCGGTGATGTTCAAGAACGGCATCGCGACTTACCATCTGCCGGAAACCGTTCCGGTGCTCGAAGGCCAAGTGCGGGTGTTCTGAGTTGTCGCAGGATTCCAAGCGGCCCCGGTTGGCGCAGGGCCGCGAGCACGTCGTCGCAACAGTGGACGAGATTCCGCCTGGTAAGCACAAATTGGTGCCCATCGGGCGCCACGGTGTCGGCGTCTACAACGTCAACGGCACCTTCTACGCCATCGCAAACTACTGCCCGCATCAGGGCGGACCGTTGTGCTCCGGCCGTGCCCGCGGGCGGACCATCGTCGACGAGACCACCGCCGGTGACGCTGTGATGGTGCGCGACCTGGAGTTCATCTACTGCCCTTGGCACCAATGGGGTTTCGAGCTCGCGACCGGAACGACTGCGGTCAAGCCGGAGTGGAGCATCCGCACCTACCCGGTCCGAATCGTCGGCGACGACGTCCTGGTGATGGCCTGAAGCTAGAGGAGAAAGCCCGTGGCTTCCATCGAAATCAACGGTGGGAACGTCGTTTACGAAATGCTCGGTAAGTCAGGCGATCTCATCGCACTGACGCCGGGTGGTCGGTTCAGCAAAGAGATCCCCGGGCTGCGTCCGCTTGCCGAAGCCTTGGTCGACGGCGGGTACCGGGTGCTGCTATGGGACCGGCCCAACTGCGGCGGCTCCGATGTGCAGTTCTACGGCCAGAGCGAATCGCATATGCGCGCCGAAACCCTGTACAAGATGGTGACCGGGCTTGGCTTCGACCGGTGCATCCTTGCGGGTGGGTCCGGCGGCGCAAGGGATTCCATGCTGACGACAATGCTCTATCCCGAACTCGTCGAGAAGCTCGTGGTGTGGAACATCGTCGGCGGCATCTACGGCACGTTCGTACTGGGTTCCTTCTACATCGTCCCAAGCATTCTCGCGGTGCGGGGCACCGGCATGGACGGCGTGATGAAGGTGCAGGAATGGCGCGAGCGCATCGAGGAAAACCCGACGAATAAGCAGCGGTTCGTAGACTTCGACAAGGACGAGTTTCTCAAGGTCATGCTGCGCTGGCTCAACGCATTCGTGTCCAAGCCGGGACAGACGATTCCCGGCGTCGAGGATGAGATGTTCGACCGCATACAGGTCCCCACCTTGATCATTCGTGGCGGCGAGAACGACATGGACCATCCCAAGCGGACGTCGCTGGAAGTCAGCTGCTTGATCAAGGGATCGAAGTTGATCGACCCGCCCTGGCCGGAGGATGCGTGGGAGCGCGCCTCCGAGGAACGCGCGGCGGGCAAGGTCAAGCACTTCAACATGTTCGACACCTGGGTGCAGGCCGCACCCCCGATCCTCGAGTTCCTCGGGCAATGATCGCGCGCGTGCCGTCACTCGGTGCGGATGTGCACCTCACAGTTCAGCGACGCCTCGAGGGCCGTATGGATCCGGCTCTCCGGAATGCGGTCGAGGTCCGCCTGCTGCAGCGTCACATAGACGACGTCGAACCCGTCGTCGCCGGGCGACCGTCTGATCTGCCGGTCAGCCCGAATCCGGCCAGCACGCCGTGGGCGTCGTCGTCGGTTCCCCTGCTGACGTAGGTGACCACGCCGGCGACCGGCGTTGTGCCGAAAGCTTTGGCGCACAAGTCCAATCCGCGTCTCGCTTGAGCCGCATCGGCATCGCTGCCCAGATGAGCAGCTCCACCTCGCGGCGCGCCGTCGGCATCGCCGCCAGCGTTGCTTGCACCACGTCGGCGCCGGCTTCGCCGGCGAGACGCGAGGAGCGTGCTCATGCCCTGGTCTAACTGCGCCGATGTGAGCAGGCCGGACGGGTCGACATTGACTCGCACCACCGCTGTTCGCATGGGCGCAAGCCTAACTGCAGGCGGTAGGCCGAGAGCCAGGCAATGACTGAGCGAGAACCAGCCATGCCGCATCGACCATCACCATCGCCGCCTCTCCCGGCTGCACGCCGCGGCTGCTGCGCGACCAGCCCGGCCTGCAGGCGGTCGCGAGGACTACGCCGCGTACCGCGAACGCGGCGGCTACCGGCCGCTCGCCGTCGCCGACGAGCTGCTCGGCGAGGTCGGAGCGCAGCGGGTTGCTCGGCCGCGGCGGCGCGGGCTTTCCGCTCGCGGTGAAGTTGCGCGCGGTGCGCGATAACGGACGACGCCGCAACGTCGGCACCGTCGTCGTCGCGAACGGCGAAGAGGGAGAACCGGCTTCGATCAAGGACCGGTGGTTGCTGCGCAACCGGCCGCACCTGATTCTCGACGGGCTGCGGTTGGCGGCGGCGATCGTGGCTGCCGACCGCGCCTACGTCTACGTGTCCGACCCCGAGTCGGCGCGCAGCGTCGAAGCCGCGCTCGGCGAAATCGGTGCCGACACGCTGCGGCGGCGTCACGTGTGGCCGTGCGGATGGTGGATCCCGGATACATCGCCGGCGAGGAGACGGCCGCCGTCCGCGCGCTCAACGGCGGCCCGGTCAAGCCGACGGACAAGCCGCCGCGGCCCGTTCGAGGAGGGCGTCGGCGGACGGCCCACCCTGGTGAGCAATGTCGAGACGCTGGCCAACCTGCCCTACCTGCAGCACCACGGTTCGGCCGCGTTCCGCTCGCAGGGCACGCCGCAGTCGCCGGGCACGCTTCCTGGTGACCATCACCGGCGCCGGCCGACCGCCCGGCCTCTACGAGATTCCGCACGGTCTGCCGTTCACCGAACTGCTTGCCCTGCACGGTGTTTCCACCGACCGGGTGCGGGGCGCGCTGATGGGCGGCTACTTCGCCGGCCTGCTCAACCGCACCGTGCTCGATGCCACGCTGGATCACGAGACATTCCGCGGGCTCGGCAGCGGGCTGGGCTGCGGTGCGATCTCGGTGATCACCGACGACTGCCCGGTCGCGGTGGCCGCATCGGTGCTGGCCTACTTCGACCGCGAAAACGCCGGGCAATGCGGCTCCTGCTTCAACGGGACCGCGGCGATGGCCGCCGTCGCCGGGGCATTGCGCGACGGCGCCGCCACCGACGAGGATCGTGGCCCGGCTGCGCCGCTGGTCGGTGGTGCTGCGCGGTCGCGGCGCATGCGCGACGCTGGACGCCGCGACCAACATCGCGGCGAGCCTGCTCGATCAGTTCCCCGACGAGGTACAGCAGCCATCTCGACAATGCTTGCCAGACATGCCAACTCGGCGCGTTCCGCGCCGACCGTCCCTACGAGGTGGAGGCGGTGAGCGCAGGCATGAAAATCCGTCTCGACCGCACCGTCTGCGACGGCTTCGGCGTCTGCGCCAAGCACGCGCCCGGCTACTTCTCTCTCGACGACTGGGGATACGCGTCGCTGATCGGGGACGGCGCCGTCGCCGAGCAGGACCGCGACGCGGTGATGCGGGCACTGATGGACTGCCCGGTGCACGCCATCACGGAGCTGGGTGAGCGCAGACCGGACGACGCCCATCCGGCGCCGAGCGGCGACGAAGATCCCGCCGCGCACCTCAAAACCGAAGCCAACGAAGCGGAGTGGGGTTTCACGCGTTGACGGAGAACACCGGACGCCCGCTGCCGCTGGTCACCGACGAGAACGAATTCTTCTGGACCTCAGGTGCCGACGGCAAGCTGCGGCTGCAGGAATGCGCCGACTGCTCCGCGCTCATCCATCCACCCGCGCCGGTGTGCCGGTACTGCCGCTCGCACCACCTGGGGGTGCGGGCGGTGTCGGGTCGGGCGACCCTGGCCGGATTCACCGTCAATCACCGGTTCAGCCTGCCCGGCTTACCCGCGCCGTACGTCGTCGCCCAGGTCGCGATCGCCGAAGATCCGCGAGTTCGGCTGACCACCAACATCATTGACTGCGACCCCGAGCAACTGCAGCTCGGTCAGCAAGTCGAGGTCGTCTTCGAGCAGGACGAGGACGTCTGGCTGCCGTTGTTCCGGCCCAGTCGAAGACGCCGAGCCCGCCGCGCTGCCGATCGACGAAATCGCCCCGGAGCGCTTCGGCGAATACGTCCGCCCGATGCTCACGCCGGAGAAATTCGAAGACAAGGTGGCGCTCACCGGGATCGGCATGTCGGAGATCGGGCGGCGGCTGATGGTGCCGCCGCTGTCGCTGACGGTCGCGGCGTGCGAGGCCGCGATCGCCGACGCCGGCCTGACATTCGACGACATCGACGGCCTGTCAACCTATCCCGGCGGGGGCAACCTCGGCGGGTTCGGCGAAGGCGGAGTCACCGCGCTGGAGGCCGCGCTGGGCATCCGGCCGACATGGCACAACGGCGGCATCGAAACCTTCGGCCCGGGTGGCTCGGTGATCGCCGCGATGCTCGCGATCGCCGGCGGGCTGGCCCGTCACGTGCTGTGCTTCCGGACGCTGTGGGAAGCCACCTTCAACGAGCAGATGAAGCAGGGCAAGATCGTCCCGTCGATGGGCCGCCGAGCCGACTGGCTGATGCCGTTCGGCGCCACCTCGGCGGCTCACACGTTGGCGCAGAACGCGCAGCGCCACTTCCATCGCTACGGGACGACGAAAGAGACACTGGGCTGGATCGCGTTGAACCAGCGCGCCAACGCCGAACTCAACCCGTCGGCGGTCTACCGGTCTCCGATGACGATGGACGACTACCTGAACGCGCGCCCCATCACCACGCCGTTCGGGCTCTACGACTGTGACGTGCCCTGCGACGGGGCGGTCGCGGTGATCGTCTCGGCTGTCGACGCCGCCCGCGACATGGCCAAGCCGCCGGTGTTGGTCGAGGCGGTCGGCACCCAGATCATCGAGCGAATCGACTGGGACCAAAGCACATTGACCCACGAGCCGCAGGTGCTCGGGCCAATCCGCGCACCTGTGGTCGCGCACCTCGCTGCGGCCGGAGGACGTCGACGTCGCCGAGCTGTACGACGGGTTCACGATGAACTGCCTGTCCTGGATCGAGGCGCTGGGGTTCTGCCGGATCGGTGAGGCCAAGGAATTTCTGGACGGCGGCAAGAACATCGCCCGCGACGGCCAGCTGCCGCTGAACACGCACGGCGGTCAGCTGTCGCACGGCCGAACCCACGGCATGGGTCTGCTGCACGAAGCCGATCACCCAGCTGCGCGGCGAAGCCGGTCAGCGGCAGGTCGCCGACGCCCGCGTCGGCGTGGTCAGCAGCGGCGGCCTGACGCCCAGCGGCGTGCTGCTGCTGCGGTCCGACACATGACGTGCCTGCAGCCGCGGGTCGTCATCGTCGACGGCGTGCCGATGTCCGCGCTGGTCGCCGAGGCGCCGGATCCGCGGGCGGTCATCGTGGCCATTCACGGCGGCGGCACCACCTCAATCTATTTCGACTGTCCGGGCCACCCCGAATCGTCCTTGCTGCGAGCAGGCGCCGCGCACGGATTCACCGTGGTGGCGCTCGACCGCCCCGGCTACGGCAGCTCGGCTCCCTATCCGGAAGCGGTGGCCCGCCCCGAGCAGCGGGTGCAGCTTGCTTACGCGGCGGTCGATCGCATTCTCGGCGAACGGCCGCGCGGCGCCGGCGTGTTCTTGATGGGCCATTCCGGCGGATGCGAATTGGCGATGCGGATGGCCGCCGAACGAACGCGGTGGCGATCTGCTGGGTATCGAACTGGCGGGCACCGGCCGGCATTACCACCCGGCGGCCCGCGAAATGCTCAAGGCGGCAACCCGGGAACACCGCCCGTCAGGTCTGCGTCGAACTGTTATGGCATCCAACGGAACTGTATCCGCCCGAAGTGCTCGGCGGGGCAACGGTTTATCCCGGGCGCTCCACCCTACGAGGACCTGATGGTGTCCAACTGGGCCCGCCAGGACTTTCCGGCGCTTGCACCCGCGGTGCGCGTCCCGGTGCACTTCAGCATCGCCGAGCACGAGAAGGTCTGGCAGACCGACACTTCCGCGATGGCCGAGATCGCGGCGATGTTCTCCGGCGCGCCGCGGTTCGAGGTCCATCACCAACCCGGGGCCGGACACAACATCAGCCTCGGCCACACCGCCGCGGATTACCACGCGACGGTTCTTTCGAATTCGCCGAGGAATGCGTGCACTCACGCGCGGCGAAAGTCCTGATTTGGAGGCCGGTTGATGCACGTCGGATTCATTGGCTTGGGCAGCCAGGGCGGCCCGATGGCGGGACGGATCGTCGAAGCAGGCTTTCCGACGACGCTGTGGGCGCGCAGACCGGCCTCACTCGAACCGTTCGCCGACACCGCGGCCAAGGTCGCGGGGATCACCGGCGGAACTCGCGGCCAGTAGCGATCTCGTCTGCCTCTGCGTCGTCGGCGACGCCGACGTCGAGGAGATCACCGGCGGCGAGAACGGAGTGCTGGCCGGACTCAAGCCGGGCGGCGTGATCGCCATCCACAGCACCGTGCACCCCAAGACATGCCGCGAGCTGGCGAAGAAGGCTGGCGTGCAAGGTGTCTCGGTTATCGATGCGCCGGTGAGCGGTGGCGCTCCGGCGGTGGCGGAACGCCGTCTGCTGGTGATGGTCGGCGGTGACGCCGACGTGGTCGAACGCTGCCGCCCGGTGTTCGAGACCTACGCCGACCCGATCGTGCACCTGGGCGATCTGGGCTCCGGACAAACCACCAAGCTGTTGAACAACCTGCTGTTCACCGCCAACCTGGGAACGGCGGCCAGCACGTTGGCGCTCGGCGAGGCGCTCGGCGTCCTGCCGGACCGGCTCACCGAGGTCATCTCCCGCGGCAGCGGGAACAGCTTCGCGCTCAACGTTCTTGGCGGTGACACCGGTGGTTTGGAGCGGCTTGCCGGACTGGCCGGGACACTGCTGCAAAAGGACGTCCGCTTGGTCGCCGACCTCACCGATGCCGCCGCCGTTTCCGGCGGGGCTGTGCTGGACGCGGCCGACGCCACGCTGTCTCTGATGGAACACCCACGGTGAGAATCGGATTCATCGGCGCCGGACGGATGGGACGTCCCATGGTGGCCCGTCTGGTCGAGGCCGGCCACGACGTCGCGGCGCTGGGTCGATCCGCCGAGAAGCGCTCCGCCATCGCCCAATTGGGCGCCAGCGCGGTCGCCGAGATGGCCGAGGTGAGCGCGCAGGCGGACGCGGTGGTGGTCTGCGTGTTCACCGACGAACAGGTGCGGCAGGTCTGCCTGGACCGACGGCCTGCTCGCGGCGATGCCGCCGGGCTCGGCTCTGGTGGTGCACACCACGGGAAGTCCCCGCACCGTCGAGACCATCGCCGAGCGCGCGGCGCCGCACGGCGTCGAGGTGGTCGACGCACCGGTCAGCGGCGGCCCGCACAACGCCGCGGCCGGTGCACTGACGCTGTTCGTCGGTGGCGCCGACCACGCGGTGGCCCGAGTCCGCCCGGTGTTGAGCTGCTACGGCGATCCGGTCTTGCACGTCGGCCCGCTGGGGGCGGGGCAGAAGGTGAAGCTGGTCAACAATGCGCTGTTCGCGGCGCACATCGGGTTGCTCTCCGGCGCCGTCGAGTTGGGCGCGCGGCTCGGCGTGCCGGAATCGGCGCTGCTCACCGCGCTTCCGCATGGCAGCGCGGCGAGTCGCGTGCTGGACATCGTCGCCGCGGGCGGGTCTGTCGCGTCCTTCATCGAAACCGCCGGCGAATTCGTCGGCAAAGACATTGCCGTGGTCAGGAGCATCGCCGCCGAACTGGGCAGCGACCTCGGCGTGCTCGACGACGTCATCGACGCGGCCATGCAGGGTGCGAGATGAGGTCTTTTCGGCCCGCGACTGAACCGTCTACCGTTAGCGTTACAGTCAAGCATTCCGTCGTAAAGGTGTCGGGCCGCTCACTCGGCGCCGAGGAGGGTGCAATGACCAAGCCAAAGGTCGTCTTCGATCCGTTCTCCGAGGAGTACTTCACCAACCCGTTCGACATCTATCGACGAATGCGTGAGGACGCCCCGCTCTACTACGACGAGAAAGAGGACTTCTACGCGCTGACCCGCCACGAAGACGTGGCCGGCGCGCTCAAGGACTTCGAGACCTACTCCTCGAGCCGTGGCTGCGACCTGGCGATGGTGCGCAAGGGCATATCCGCCCGAGCAGAAGTCGATCATTTTCATGGATCCGCCGGAGCACCGCCACATGCGCAGCCTGCTCAATAAGGCGTTCACCCCGCGGGCCGTTCAATCGCAGCACGAGACAGTCGTCGAGGTCGATCGACAAGTACCTGAGCGCGGCCGATCCCGACGAGTTCGACGTCGTGCAGGACTTCTCCGGGCCGTTCCCGGTCGAAGTCATCACCCCGATGGCCGGAGTGCCGGAGGAATACCGCCAACAGGTGCGGCACTGGATCGACACCAGCCTGCACCGCGAACCGGGACAGATCGAAATCAGCGAAGCCGGCATGCAGGCCAACATCGACACCGCGATGTATTACTTCGGGCTGGTGCAGGAACGGCGCGAAAACCCGCAGGACGACATGATCAGCAGGCTGATCGCCGCCGAGATTCCCGGCGATGACGGCAGCTGCGCCGGCTCGACGACATCGAAATCTGCGGTTTTGCGACGCTGCTGGGCGGCGCGGGCGCGGAGACCGTCACCAAGTTGATCGGCAGCGCGGCGGTGCTGTTCGCCCGCAACCCAGACCAGTGGGAGAAGCTGGAAGAAGACCGCAGCAAGATCCCGGGTGCCGTCGAAGAATTGTTGCGCTACGAAGGACCGGTGCAGTACAACGTCCGCTGGACCTTGAAAGAGGCACACACCAGCGGTGGCACGATTCCCGCCGGCAAGCCGGTGTTCTTGATGAAGGCCGCGGCGAACCGAGACCCCGATGCCTTCACCGACGCGGACACATTCGACATCGAGCGCGACCAGACCGAGGCGCAGCACCTCGGTCTGGGGTACGGGATTCACAGTTGCCTGGGCGCGGCGTTGGCCCGGATGGAAAGCAGGATCGCGCTGGAGAAGCTGCTCGACTTCATGCCTCGCTACGAAGTGGATTGGGAGGGCTGTAAACGGGTCACCATGCAGAATGTCGCGGGCTGGCTGAACGTACCGGTGAAGGTATTGCGCTGAGGGGGCTTGGATGACGAAGAAGATCGAAGTCGACTGGGGTCTGTGCGAAAGCAACGGGGTGTGCATGGGCATCACCCGGAGGTGCTTTCGCACAGCCCCCAGTCGACTTTGATCTTCTTGCTCATCCAAGCCCTCTCAGCGCAATACCTTCACCGGTACGTTCAGCCAGCCCGCGACATTCTGCATGGTGACCCGTTTACAGCCCTCCCAATTCACCTCGTAGCGAGGCATGAAGTCGAGCAGCTTCTCCAGCGCGATCCTGCTTTCCATCCGGGCCAACGCCGCGCCGAGGCAACTGTGAATCCCGTACCCCAGACCGAGATGCTGCGCCTCGGTCTGGTCACGCTCGATATCGAATGTCTCCGCGTCGGTGAAGGCGTCGGGGTCTCGGTTCGCCGCGGCTTTCATCAGGAACACCGGCTTGCCGGCGGGAATCGTGCCACCGGCGATGTGTGCCTCTTTCAAGGTCCACCGGACGTTGTATTGCACCGGTCCTTCGTAGCGCAGTAATTCTTCGACGGCACCCGGGATTTTGCTGCGGTCTTCAACCAGCTTCTGCCACTGGTCCGGATTGCGGGCGAACAGCACCGCGGCGCTGCCGATCAACTTGGTGACGGTCTCCGCGCCCGCGCCGCCCAACAGCGTGGCAAAACCGCAGATCTCGATGTCGTCGAGACGGCGCACGCTGCCGTCATCGCTGGGAATCTCGGCCGCGATCAGCCGGCTGATCATGTCGTCTTGCGGAGCCTCGCGGCGCTCTTGCACCAACTTGTAGTAGTACATCGCGGTGTCGATGTTGGCCTGCATACCGGCTTCGGTGATCTCCATCTGCCCCGGTTCGCGGTGCAGGCTGGTGTCGATCCAGTGCCGTACCTGCTGACGGTATTCCTCGGGCACGCCGGCCATGGTGGTGATGACTTCGACCGGGAACGGCCCGGAGAAGTCCTGCACGACGTCGAAGCGGTCGGGATCAGCCTTACTTAGGTACTTCTGAACGACTTCCAAGACAGTGTCATGCTGCGATTGAACAGCCCGCGGGGTGAACGCCTTATTGAGCAGGCTGCGCATGTGGCGGTGCTCCGGTGGATCCATGAAGATGATCGACCTCTGCTCGGGCGATAATCCCTTGCGCACCATTGCCAGGTCGCAACCACGGCTTGATGAGAAAGTCTCGTAGTCCTTGAGCGCGCCGGCCACGTCTTCGTGGCGGGTCAGCGCGTAGAAGTCCTCTTTCTCGTCGTAGTAGAGCGGGGCGTCCTCACGCATCCGTCGATAAATGTCGAACGGGTTGTTGAAGTACTCCTCCGAGAACGGATCGAAGACGACCTTTGGCTTGGTCATTGCACCCTCCTCGGCGCCGAGTGAGCAGCCCGGCACCTTTACGACGGAACGCTTGACTGTAACGTTAACGGTAGACGGTTAGTCTCGTGTCGAAAAGGCCTCATCTCACACCCTGATGGCCGTGTCGATGACGTCGTCGAGCACGCCCAGGTCGCTGCCCAGCTCGCCGGCGATACTCCTGACCACCGCGATGTCCTTGCCGACGAATTCGCCAGCCCTGTCAACGAAGGACGCGACAGCCCCGGCCGCGGCGACGATGTCCAGCACGCGACTCGCCGCACTGCCATGCGGAAGCGCGGTAAGCAGCGTCGATTCCGGCACGCCGAGACGCGTGCCCAACTCGACCGCGCCGGAGAGCAATCCGATGTGCGCTGCGAACAGCGCATTGTTGATCAGCTTCACCTTCTGCCCCGCCCCCAGCGGGCCGACGTGCAACACCGGATCGCCATAGCAGCTCAACACGGGGCGTACCCGCGCCACCGCTTGTTCGGCGCCACCGACGAACAGCGTCAGGGCACCGGCCGCAGCGTTGTGTGGTCCGCCGCTGACCGGTGCGTCGACGACGTCGACGCAGTGCGGTGCCGCGTGCTCGGCGATGGTCTCGACCGTGCGGGGACTTCCGGTGGTGTGCACCACCAGGGCGGAGCCCGGCGACATCGTCGCAAGCAGGCCACTGTCGAGGCAGACCTGCCGCACCTGCTCGTCGGTGAACACGCATACCACCACCGCGGCCGCGTTCTCCGTCACCTCAGCCGTGTCGGCGACCGCGCTGGCGCCCAATTGGACTACGGTGGCGCGTTTCTCGGCTGAACGACCCAGAGCCACGACGTCGTGGCCGGCCTCGACGAGACGGATCAGCATGGGACGTCCCATTCGTCCCGCGCCGATGAATCCGATTCTCACCGTGAATGTTCCATCAGATTCAGGGTGGCGTCAGCCGTGTCGAGCACGGCGCCGCCGGGAACGGCGGCGGCATCGGCGAGGTCGGCGACCAGGCGGACGTCCTTCTGCAGCAGCGTGCCGGCGAGTCCGGCAATCCGATCCAAACCATCGGTGTCACCACCAAGAGCGTTGAGCGCGAAGCTGTTTCCGCTGCCGCGTGAGATGACTTCAGTGAGCCGGTCCGGTAGGACGCCAAGAGCCTCGCCAATTGCCAACGTGCTGGCTGCCGTTCCCAGGTTGGCGGTGAACAGCAGGTTGTTCAACAGCTTGGTGGTCTGTCCAGAGCCCAGATCGCCCAGGTGTGTGACCGAGTTGGCGTAGGTCTCGAACACCGGGCGGCAGCGTTCGACCACGTCGGCGTCACCGCCGACCATCACCAGCAGACGGCGTTCCGCCACCGCTGGAGCGCCACCGCTGACCGGCGCATCGATAACCGAGACACCTTGCACGCCAGCCCTCTTCGCCAGCTCGCGGCATGTCTTGGGATGCACGGTGCTGTGGATGGCGATGATGCCGCCCGGCTTGAGTCCGGCCAGCACTCCGTTGTCGCCGCCGGTGATCTCCTCGACGTCGGAGTCGCCTACCACGCAGAGGCAGACGAGGTCGCTACTGGCCGCGAGTTCCGCCGGTGTCCCCGCGACCTTGGCCGCGGTGTCGGCGAACGGTTCGAGTGACGCCGGTCTGCGGGCCCACAGCGTCGTCGGAAAGCCTGCTTCGACGATCCGTCTCGCCATCGGGCCGCCCTGACTGCCCAAGCCAATGAATCCGACGTGCATCAACCGGCCTCCAAATCAGGACTTTCCCGCGCAGTGACGCATCCCTCGGCGAATTCCAAAACCGTTGCGTGGTAATCGGCGGCGGTGTGGCCGAGACTGATGTTGTGTCCGGCCCCGGGTTGGTGATGGACCTCGAAACGCGGGCGCGCCGGAGAACATCGCGGCGATCTCGGTCATCGCGGAAGTGTCGGTCTGCCAGACTCTCTCGTGCTCGGCGATGCTGAAGCGCACCGGGACGCGCACCGCGGGTGCAAGCGAGGGAAAGTCCTCGCGGGCCCAGTTGGACGCCATCAGATCCTCGTAGGGTGGAGCCCCGGGATAAACCGTCGCCCCGCCGAGCACTTCGGGCGGATACAGTTCCGTTGGTTCCCATAACAATTGACGCAGACCTGACGGACGCCGTTCACGGGTTGCCGCCTTGAGCATTTCGCGGGCCGCCGGATGGTAATGCCACCCGGTGCCCGCCAGTTCGATACCCAGCAGATCGCCACCGCGTTCGTTCGCGGCCATCCGCATCGTCAATTCGCATCCGCCGGAATGGCCCAACACGAACACGCCGGCGCCGCGCGGCCGTTCGCCGAGAATACGATCGACCGCCGCGTAAGCGAGCTGCACCCGCTGCTCGGGGCGAGCCACCGCTTCCGGATAGGGAGCCGAGCTGCCGTAGCCGGGCGATAGAGCGCCACCACGGTGAACCGTGCGCGGCACCGGTCGCAGGAAAGCGATAGGGTGGCCCGGACAGTCGAAATAGACTGAGGTGGTGCCGCCGCCGTGAAGATGGCCACGATGACCGCCCGTGGATCCGCCGCCTCGGGGATCCAGCGCGGAGGGCGTCGGCACGCCGTCGACGATGACGACTCCGCGGCTGCACGGTCGTTGCGGTCACGTTTCCGCCCGCAGCAGCAGGACCCCGCTGGGGGTAAGGCCGCCGGTGCTCACCACCGCGACCCGGGCGTCCGGCACCTGCCGCTGGCCGCCCTCTCCGCGCAACTGGACGATCGCCTCGTGCACCCCCATGCCGTGCGTGCGGCCGTGGAGAGCTGGCCGCCGTGGGTGTTCAGCGGCAGCGCGCCGTCCCTGGCGATGTTCTTCCCGCCGTCCAGGAATTCGCTGGCCTCGCCGATGCCGCAGAAGCCCAGGGCCTCGATCCAGGACAGGCAATTGAACGTGTAGCCGTCATACAACTGGGCCACGTCCACGTCGGCGGGTCGCATCCAGGTGCGTGACCACAGGTGGGCGGCCTGGCCGAGGACCTGTGGCTCGTGCGTCAGCGTGCTCTGGTCCCATCGATCCGTTCGACGATCTGGGTTCCGACCGCCTCGACGAGGACGGGCGGCTTGGCCAGGTCCCGCGCGGTCTCCACCGCCGAGACGATGACCGCGATCGAGCCGTCGCACGGCACATCGCAGTCGTACAGCCCGAACGGCGTGGTGATCATCCGGGCGGTCAGGTAGTCGTCCATGGTCAGCGGGTCGCGGTAGATCGCCGTCGGGTTGCGGCTGGCGTTCGCCCGCTGGTTCAGCGCGATCCAGCCCAGCGTCTCGCGGGTGGTGCCGTAGCGGTGGAAGTGCCGCTGTGCGTTCTGGGCCAGGGTGTGCGCCGCCGACGTCGCCCCGAAGGGCGCCATCCACCCGGCCAGCGGCCCGGCGGCAGGCGGGCTGATAGCGCCGCGGCGCACCAGCTCGCCGTGGGTGGCCTCCCATAGGGTCCGGAAGCACAGCACATGCCGGGCGAGACCACCCGCGACCGCCAGCATTGCCGCGATTATCGAGCCACCCGGGCCGAACGTCTCCAGGCCGCCGTTGTGCCAGGTCGGCCGGAATCCGAGCGCGGCTTCCAGCGCGGTCACCCCGCCTTCGCCGAACGGGCCTGCCAGCCCGGCACCCGGATAGGTGGACAGGCCGTCGATGTCGGCCGCGGCCAGGCCGGCGTCAGCGATCGCGCGCTCGCACGCCTGAACGGTCAGCGACAGCGGCGCGACCATCAGCCGGCGCCCGATCTCGGACATGCCGATGCCGGTGATCGCCACCTTGTCCTCGAACTTCTCCGCCGTGGGCATCGGGCGCACGTTGCGCCGGATCGGTCCGGCTCGGTCTCGTCGGCCGGCAGCGGAGCGAGCTCGCCCTGCCCCGCCGTGGGCCGGAACAGCGGCAGCCACGCGTCCCCGGCCTGCTCGAACACGACCTCCATGCGCATGCCCAGCTCGAGCTGCCCGGGGTCGCATCCACGGTGTTGGTCGTGAGCCGCACCCTGGGGTCGTCCTCGATCGCCACCTGGGCCACGACATAGGGCGCGGGCAGCCCGGGCAGGCTGAACCGGTGGTTGACGGTGAACCCGATGAGCGTGGCGACCCGGAGACCGCGCGCACCCCGACGGTGCCCGCGGCAGTACCGGCATACCGGCTGCGGCGGATGGATCAGCGCCGCGCAGTGGGCGCACTCTTGGAACCGCAACGTGCCGTCGGCACCTGAGCGCCAGAAGAACCCGTTCTCGTGCTGTGACCCGGCCTGATGTGTGCTCCGTCAACGCGTGAAACCCCAGAGAGCAAAAT
>CAWKME010000009.1:0-148303 GCA_963850645.1 uncultured Actinomycetota bacterium
CACTCTGGGCTCGCTGAACTTCTTCGGCAACGGCGGCTCCGGCGGCAACGGCGGTGAAGGTGGTGTCGGCGGCGCCGGCGCGGCCGGCACGACCGGTGCCAACGGGGTGGCCGGGGTCAACGACGGCGCCGGCGGCAACGGCGGCAACGGCGGCAACGGCGCCAACGGCGGCCAGGGCGGCGCCGGCGGTGACGCCACCAAGGGTGGCCGTTCGGCACCAGCGGCGCCAACGGCAACGGCGGCGACGGCGGGACCGGCGGCAACGCCGGCGCCGGCGGCAACGGCGGCAACGGCGCCATGGGTGCTGGGGCGCAACGGCGCCAACGGCGTCAACGGCGGCCGGCGGCAACGGCGGCACCGGCGGTGACCCGGGCACGGCGGCCGGCTCCGGCGGGGCCGGTGCGGGCCGCGGGCACCGGCGGCACCGGCGGCACCACGGGCGGCACCGGCGGCAGCGGCAGCCTGAACCCGGCCGGCGGCAACGGCGGTAACGGCGGCAACGGCGCGGCCGGCGACTTCACCGTCGGCGCCAGCGACGGCAACGGCGGGCTCGGCGGTGACGGCGGTAACGGCGGGCACCGACGGCAACGGCGGCGTCGGCGGCAACGGCGGCGACGGCGCCCAGCGGCAACGCCGGCGCCAACGGCGGCACCGGCGCCGGCAACGGCGGCGACGGCACCGACGGCGGCAACGGCGGCACCGGCGGCAACGGCGGCACCGGCGGTAACGGCGGCGCTGGGCGGCTCGAACAGCGGCAACGGCGGCGCCGGCGGTAACGGCGGCAACGGCGGCACCGGCGGCACCGGCGGCACCGGCGGCAACGGCGGCGACCGGCAGCGGCGGACGTCCGCTGCGCCGCACCGGCGGCTCGGCGGTAACGGCGGCAACGGCGGCAGCGGCGGTAACGGCGGCACCGGCGGCATCGGCGCCGGCGGCCAACAACGGCACCGGCACTGCGGGTGCCGACGGTAACGGCGGTAACGGCGGCAACGCCGGCACCGGCGGCAACGGCGGTAACGGCGGTGACGGCTGGAACCCGACCGGCGGCAACGCGGCACCGGCGGTAACGGCGGCGACGGCGGCAACGGCGGCAGCGCCGGCGACGGCCGGCGGTGGTCGGCGCCGCTGGCGGCACCGGCGGCACCGGCGGCGCTGGCCGGCACAACGGCACCGGCGGCACCGGCGGCAACGGCGGCACCGGCGGCAACGCGTCGGGACCGGCGGCACCGAGTCACCACGAACGCCGGCAATGGCGTCAACGGCGGCACCGGCGGCACCGGCGGCAACGGCGGCAACGGCGGCACTGGCACCGGCAACGGCGGCCATGGGCGGCGACGGCGGCGCCGGCGGCAACGGCGGCGACGGCGGCGCGGGCTCGAGCGCCGTCACCGGTAACTCAACGGCGGCAACGGCGGCACCGGCGGCACCGGCGGTGGCGGCGGCACCGGCGGTAACAGCGGCAACCCGGCGGCAACGCCGGCGACGGCGGCAACGCGCGGCAACGGCGGGGCGGCCGGCAACGGCGGCGGCCGGCTCCAGGCCACCGGCAACGGCGGCCAACGTCCACCGGCTCAACGGCGGCAACGGCGGCACCGGCGGTGCCGGCGGCACCGCCGGGTCCGGCGGTGACGCCATCGCGACCAACGGCGACGGCCGGCACCGGCGGTAACGGCGGGACGGCGGGCGTCGGCGCGGCCGGCGGCAACGGCGGGGCCGGCTCCAACGCGCATCAGTCCATGGCACCGTCAACCAGGTCGGCGGCAGCGGCGGTAACGGCGGCACCGGCGGCGCCGGCGGCGCCGGCGGTAGCGGCGGCTTCGGCGCCGGTACCGGCGCCGGCGGCAACGCCGGCGACGGCGGGGCCGGCGGCCAAGGCGGCATCGGCGCCAACGGCGGCGCCGCCACCGGCACGGGCTACGGCGGCCTCGGCGGCAACGCCGGCACCGGCGGCCTCGGCGGCAACGGCGGCACCGGCGGCAACGGCGGGACCAGCGGCCACGGCGTCGACAACGGCACCGGCCCGGGCGGCACCGGCGGCAACGGTGGGGTCGGCGGCAACGGCGGGCCAGCGGCGGCACCGGCGGGGCCAGCGTGAACGGCGTCGCGGGCAACGGCGGCACCGGCGGCACCGGCGGCGGCGGCGGCGACGGCGGCGCCGGCGGCCATCGGCTCCAACGGCGGCGCGGCCGGCAACGGCGCGGCCGGCGGCAACGGCGGCACCGCGGGCGGCGGCGGCACCGGCCACCGGCACCGGCACCGGCGGCAACGGCGGCACCGGCGGCAACGGCGGCGCCGGCGGCACCGGCAACGTCGGCGGCGACGCCCTCGCCTCCAGCGGCAACGGCGGCGCCGGCGGCAACGGCGGCGTCGGCGGCAACGGCGGCGCCGGCGGCCTCGGCGGCAACGGCGGCGCGAGCTCCGGCGCGACACCGGCGGCAACGGCGGGGCCGGCGGCACCGGCGGCACCGCGCGGCAACGGCGGCGAACGGCGGCGGCGGCGGCTCCGCCACCGGGTCCGGCAACGGCGGCGCCGGCGGTGCCGGCGGCAACCCGGCGGCCACGGCCGCCGGCGGCAACGGCGGCACCGGCGGACCGGCCGGCAACACCGGCGGCAACGGCGGCAACCGGCGGCCACGGCGGCAACGGCGGCGCGGCGGCACTGCCGGCGCAGGCGGCACCGGCGGCGACGGCGCCCGGGTCCGGCGGCAACGGCGGCGCAGGCGGCGGTCGGCGGCAACGGCGCCACCGGCGGCGCCGGCGGCAACGGCGGCAACGGCGGCGGCGGCCAGCGAGCGTGTCGGCGGCGGCGGCAACGGCGGCACCGGCGGCGCCGGCGGTAACGGCGGGGCCACCGAGGCTGGCGGCCACGGCGGCGACGGCGGCACCAGCGGCACGGCGGCATCGGCGGTAACGGCGGCAACGGCGGGACCGGCGGGCGTCGGCGGCAACGGCGGTACCGGCGGCGGCCGGCGGCGGCCGCTGGCACCGGCGGCACCGGCACGCCGGCACCGCCGGCGGCGGCGGCAACGGCGGCTCCGGGCGGTCGGCCGGCGGCACCGGCGGCAACGGCGGTCCGCACCATCGGCACGGTACCAGCGGCAACGGCGGCAACGGCGCCAACGGCGGAGTCAGCGGCAACGGCGGGGCCGACGGCGCCGGCGTCGCAGGCACCACCGCGCCTCCGCTGGGCACCACCGGCGGCCCCGGTGCCGGCACCCCCGGCACCCCCGGCACCACCGGCTTCGCCGCACCCGGCGGCGACGGCGGCGCTGGCGGCACCGCACCGACAGCGATTGGCATCGGCGCACCCGGCTAGCCGACAGCACTCTAAGGAGGCAATGCAAAGGAGAGGCCCGCTTCGGCGGGTCTCTCTTTTGTGTGGATCCGGTACGGACTTGCGGTGCCCAACCCCGATAGCCGTCGCGCGACTATCTCACCCGGACGATTGCCAGCGCTCACGATCTGCGGCCAGCTACTATGTGCCGACATCACCGGGCTCGATTCCACAACGCCACCGAGCTGGAAGGGGAGCGCCCATGACAGCCATCCACTTCATCTCGGGCCTGCCGCGTTCCGGCTCGACGCTGCTGGCCGCGTTGCTGCGACAAAACCCGCGTTTCGAGGCCGGTATGTCGGGTCCGCTGGCCGGCCTGTTCGGTGCCCTGCTGAGCGAGATGAGCGCGCGCAACGAGTATTCGGTATTCATCGATGACGCCAAGCGCCAGCGCATCCTGCGTGGGTTGTTCGACAACTACTATGCCGATTGCCCCGCCGAGGTGATCTTTGACACCAACCGCTTCTGGTGCGCGTGGATGCCGGCGATTGCCAGGCTGTTTCCCGATGCGAAAGTGATTGCCTGCGTGCGCGAAATGCCGTGGGTGATCGACAGCATCGAGCGGTTGGTTCAGCGCAACGTCTTTAGCCCGTCGTCGATCTTCAACTACAGCGCCGGCGGCACGGTCTATACCCGCGCCAACGGTGTGGCGGGTCCAGAATGGCATGGTCGGCGCTCCCTACGACGCGCTCAAACAGGCGTGCTACGGCGCGCAAAGGGACCGCCTGCTGCTGGTCCAGTACGAAACGCTGACCACCGACCCGGCCAAGACAATGCACGCCATCTACGCCTTTATCGGCGAGCCGGCTTTCGAGCACGACTTCGACCACGTCGATTACGACGTCACCGAGTTCGACGAACGTGCCGGTACTCCGGGGCTGCACACCGTGCGCGGCACGGTCAAGGCCGAGCCGCGCGCGACGCTTGCTGCCGCCGGACCTGTTCAACCGTTTTGTCAACGACGCCTTCTGGCGCGACCCGCAGAAGATTCCCGAGGGGCTGCAGGTCGTGTGAGGTCTCTATCGACCTTCGGGGGAACGGTCGTGATGTCGCGGGGCCGAGGACGGCGCTGGTCTACCGATCACGGATTCAACGGATATGACCGCCACTGCCCGCATCTGCGATGCCGCCGTCGAACAGATCGGTCAGCACAGCTTTGGAACCGGCCACGTAACTTATCTGCCGCGGATGTGTACGTATCAAAGTTGTATGCTGTATGCATGCCGAAGCGGACGACGATTGAGATCGACGAGGAGCTCCTCACGCGGGCGAAACGCGCGTTAGGCTGCGCGACGCACCCGTGCCACCGTCGAGGAGGCACTCCGGCGCGCCGCCGCCGAAGGAGAGCACGCACACGACGAGCGGGCGGCCAAACAGCGTCAATACCTAGACCGTCTCGCCTCGCACGTCGACGTGGACGTGCTGGCGTCGGAGGAGATGTGGCGGTAGCCGGTTGGATCCTCGACAAGAGCGCCGCCGCCCGCAGCGCCGATCCCGTGATCGGCGCCCAGCTCGCTGAACTCGCCGGCCAGCTCTTTGTCTGCCCGATTGGTGAGCTGGAGCAGCTTTACTCCGCCCGCTCGGCCCGCGATCTACGATCAACTGAAGACCGAGCTGCACGCTAGCTTTGCTACCGTCGCGGCTCCGCCGGCCCTGCTGGAACGGGCGCTTGTGCTGCAGCGTGATCTCGCTCATCATCACGGAATGTGGCACCGCACACCGATCCCCGACTGCTGATCGCCGAAACAGCCGTCCATCATGGGCTCGGCGTGGTGCACGTCGACGGCGACTATGCTCGCATCGCCGAGGTACGACCGCTCACTGCCCGCCGCCTCGGCTAAGTTCTGATTCGGCACAACCGACATGAAGTGCCTGCCGTCGGCGTCGCGGTGGATCGCCTTGCCAGCAAGGGGGATTCGGCGCGTTCGACATCCAGGCAATGGTGGCGCGTCGAGTTCGATGATGGTCTAGCACCGGTCGTTGCAGATGATCGGGCTGGTGAAAACAACAGCCGCACGGTCAAGAACCGCCGCCGGTCGATCTCGCAATAGCGGGTAGTCAGTGGTTCCAGACCACGAGCGGCTCCTTCGAGTAGCCGCGGGCAGAGCGTGAACAACCACGGAGCGCGGTTGCCGAATCGCCTGCGGGCCGAGCGGGCGGTGACCGATAATCTCTCCGTGGGAGGGGGAAAACACGCTGCGTGGGTCTGGGACGCCTTCAACTAACAAGCGTTCCGCGATCCTCGATCAACGGTTCATTGTGAAGGAGCCAGTGCAGAAGTGAACGACAATCCGCGTGCCGATGTGGTCACTCGCCAGTACGAGCGGTACAGGTACCCGCAACCGATAGAGGACCTCGAAGTATGGCTGGCCAACAACTGGGAGTGGTTCGACCCCAGCCACGCGCACCGGGTTTTGTGGCCGGACCGGGAATACAAGCCCGATCTTGACATCTTGATCGCGGGCTGCGGCACCAACCAGGCGTCGGTTTTCGCGTTCATGAACCCGGATGCCAAAGTGGTGGCGGTCGATATCAGCCAGCCGTCGCTGGATCATCAGCAGTACCTCAAAGACAAGCACGGGCTGTTCAACCTGGAGTTGCACCTGCTGCCAATCGAGGAGCTGCCCTCGCTGGGCCTGGACTTCGACCTGATCGTGTCGACCGGTGTGCTGCATCACATGGCCGATCCGCAGGTGGGGATGAATGCGGTGGCGAGTTGTCTGCGACCCGATGGCGCCATGGGCATCATGTTGTACGCGAAGTACGGCCGCGTCGGGCTCGAGTTGCTGCAGCAGTTCTTCCGTGACTTGGGGTTGGGACAGAACGAGTCGTCGATCGCGATGGTGCGCGAGACGCTTTCGTTGCTCTCGGCCGATCATCTGGTGCAGCCCTATCTCAAGATGGCGCGGAATATGGAGTCCGATGCCGTGCTGGTGGACACCTTCCTGCACGGCCGCGAGCGCAGTTACACCGTCGATGACTGCATCGAGCTGGTCACCACGGCCGGACTCGTCTTCCAGGGATGGTTCAACAAGGCGCCGTATTATCCGCACGATCTGTTCGCGCGGCCCAACACGCTCTATCCGGCGATAAACGCGCTTCCGGAGCCGGCGCTGTGGTCGGCGATCGAGCGTCTCAACACGGCAGAACGCCTGCCACTTCTTTCTGGCGTGTCGTCCGGAGCGGCCGAAAGAGTCGTATGCGATTGACTTTTCGACGCAGGACTGCCTGGATTACGTTCCGTTGATGCGGATGCGGTGCGGTCTGTCCGGCAACGAGATTTTCCGGTCGGACTGGCGAGCGACACTGAACTCGGCCCAGTTGCCGTTCGTGCAACAGGTCGATGGCCATCGCACGATTCGAGAGATTGCCGCGTCGGTGCACGGCGAGGCCTCGTCAGCGGGGCAGCCTGACCGACGTCGAGAAATTCGCCCGCAAGCTGTTCCAGGCGCTGTGGCGCCTCGATTTCCTGGCGATGGCGCTGAACTCGGACTCGCAACGCTAAAGCGATGACCGCATGCGGCCCGCGTGCCGCGAAACCAAGACGCCGGGGGGTAGTGCGCGCTAGGCGTCGCCGCTAACCGACAGCCCGGCGCGTCACACTCCAAGCTGCTGCTGCGCCTGATCGCCGCCGGCCAACCGAGCTAGATGCTCCTTCGTAGCGTGAGGCTGAGGTTTTCCGCTGCCTTACCTGAGAAAAACAATACTGCTGCATTAATGACCCGGTCGAACTGGCGCTGGGTTTCCAGCGATGGCCAGCTACCGGCACAAGGACATCTGAGCTGCACTAATACCGGCTAGTGGGATTCCCTAGAAATTTTCTTGGAGTAATTTCGTGTTTATATTCTTCGAATGTTAATTAAGCGGTACCTTAACAGTGCCTGAGACGTTTAACTTGTGCCCAATGAAGGAGCAAGGTCATGGCTGGTCGGCACTCTTCGAAGAAGAATCGGTCCGGGAAGGCTAAGGCGCGGGCGTCGGCGGGGCCGGCGGCAACGGCGGTAACGGGGGCAACGGCGGGAGGGGCGGCTACGGCGGCGCCGGCGGCTGCGGCGCGGGAGCGGCGCCGGCGGGGTCGGCGGCACCGGCGGCAACGGCGGGCGGCCAGCGGCTACGGCCAGCGCGGTACGGCGGCAACGCAGGTAACGGCGGCTACGGCGGGTATGGCGGGCCAGGCGGCACGGGCGGTGACGGCGGTAACGGCGCGGGCCGCGGGCATCGGAGGAGCCGGTGGCAACGGCGGGCCCGGCGGCATCGGCGGCAACGGTCCGGGGCCGGCACGGCCGGCGGCCGCGAGGGCGGTCGGCAACGGCGCCCCGGCGGCTACGGCGGCAACGGCGGCAACGGCGGTGGCAACTTCTCCGACGGCGCTATCTACGCCAACAGCGTGAATGGCACCGTCGGCACCATCGGCAACGGCGGCGTCGGCACTATCGGCAACGGCGGTAACGGCTCAGACGGCGGCGTCGGCGGTAACGGCGGGGCTAACGGTGCCGGCACCCCCGGCAAGTTAGCGCCCCTGCTCGGGACCCAAGGCGGCCCAAGCGCCGGCGAACCCGGCACCGCCGACGGCCCAAGCTCCGGCAGCCAACCCGAACCCGACACCTTGGCCAGCAAAGCAGGCCGAGATCCGCGCCGGCCTCGGCGGGGCCCGCGGCGCACCCGGCATCGGAGGTGACGGAGCACCCGGCGTCCTACGTGCCCGGGAGTAAGGAACCAACACACGGAGAGGCCCGCTTTCAGCGGGCCTCTCTGCTGTTCGACCCAGCGCTCAGCTGCGAGCAGTCAATACGCCTGGCGGGGGGCTACGAGACGGCGAACATTCCCGACGAAACTATGAATTCAGCGCCCCTCCCCGCGTTAGCAACCGCGTTGACGCGAAGCTAAGAAAAGTAGCCGGCTCGCCGGAACGCATCCCGATGCCGCGAGAGCGTTCCCGATATCGCCTCTAGCAGAACGCATTTCGACGATTCCTCACACAATCGTCGATGGCGGCCCCAGCCAGCCAGCAATCGACTGGATGGACTCGTTGGTCGCCGGCGGCGCGTATGCGGCCCGCGTAACTGCCGAGCACCGTTGCACAAGCCTCTTACACAGCAGCTGCGGGAGATAACCTGCGGCAGACCCGATGCGGCCGAGGGCATTTCGGCAATGCCCTACCAACGTCAACGTTGCGCGATATTCTCGGCCAATGTCTGATACGCCTGTCACCAAATCCGCCCAAGCGGAAACCCCCAAGCAATCCTCCGTTAAGGAAGACTCCTCCCCCAAGAAACCGGTGCCCGCCACGCGCTGGTCGGAGCCGTCGCGGTGGCCCATATACGCGGCGCTGGCACTTGCCACGATCGCCGTCGTCCTTGCCGGCCTTGCGTATTTCCGGCCGGAACACAACGCTGCGTCGGTAGCCCAGCAAGGCGGCAACGCGAAAGCCAACGTTTGCTCGGCCTACGCGGCCACCAAAAAAGCGGTGGTCATCAATACCCACCTGGAAAGCCCAAACCCGGACCTCCAACTCGCGATTGCCGCCAATGCACGTTTAGCCCTGATTGGAGGCGGCACCTACCTGCGGGAACAACTCGCCGCAAACACCGCAGCACCGGCGGATCTCGCCAACGCCGCCACTTCCCTGGCCAACACGGTGGAACAGCTGGGCATCAACTACCTGATCCAGGCGCCCGCTGATGTTCAGGATCCCCTGCGTACCACCCTCAACAACGAACTCACCCAGATCGACAAGTTGTGCGCATGAGTAGGTGGACATCTCGCCGCCGTGTGGCCGGATTGGGTGCGGCCGCCGGTATGTTTCTGACTGCGGCGGTGACCCCGCTGGCCACCGCACCCGCCGCTAGCGCCGACTTGGTCAACCCTGTGGTCAACACCGTCAGCGCCCCAGCCCACTTCGATCCCCCCGGCGGTGGTGGCGGCAACGGCGGCCAAGGTGGAGCCGGCGGCGTCAAGGCGGGCCAAGGTGGAGCCACGGCGGCAACGGTGGCCACGGCGGCAACGGCGGGGTGCCCGGAGCGGGCGGGGCACCCGGCGCCGGCGGCGCGGGCGGTGCCGGCGGGGCACCCGGCCCCGGCGGCCAACCAGGGCTACCGGGCCAACCCGGCAAACCCGGCCAACCTGGCCAACCCGGCTAACCAGGCCGCGGTTGAGATCGGCTGCGACTACCCGCTGCCGACCTTCTGGTAGACCAGCCAGCGCATCTCGATCGGGCACGCCTGACGCTCGACGTCGAACACGTCGAGGCCACTGACCCACTCGGCGTACCAGCTCGTGGGCGGCCAAGCGCCGTCGGGCAGGTGGGTTTTCTCGTACTCGTAGACGGAGTCGTCGGCGACGAGCTCGAGCGGCAACAGGGCCGCTGCATTTGTCAGCTCATCGCGGGTGAAGATCGTGGTGTGGACCTGCTGCCCGAGTTCCAGCGCGGCATCGTCGGGCGTATAGCCATGGCGCGCCAGGAAGGCGTTGAACACCAGCCTTCCGCCGGGGGCCAGGCAACGGTCGGCGAGTTCGAACACGCCGCGCAGCTGCTGCGTGGTGCGGAAGTCGGACACCACCTCGGAGAGCACGATCAGCCGATAGTCCCAGCGCAGGTCATCCATGCTCGCGAAGACGTCGCGCTGGATAACGCGGACATCCAGCGCTTCCCGCTGGGCCTCCGCACGAATGATGTCGGCGAACTTCGGGGTCATCTCGACTACGTCTACCGGATGGCCGCGTCGCGCCAAGGCGAGGGTGTTGCGCCCGGTTCCAGCGCCGACGTCGAGCACGGGATGGCTACTGGGATCGGCGGTTTCGGCGGCCAGCGTCCACACCCGCGCGTCCGGCTCGGTGCCGAACAGGGGTGGTTGGCGAGTGGTAACCCAGTTCTCGTAAGCGGCCTCGACCGTCGACCATTCGGCTTTGACGGTGTAATTCAACATCGTGCCGACCGGAGAGTCGTACGAGATGACGATGTTCGACCGCGGCGAGGCCGCGTAGGCCTCGGTCAACTGGCCTTCCAGCACCGTCTTGAGACGATCAAGTTGGTCGGCGGAAAACTCAACGCCCACACCGGCAAAGACGGTGTCGCACATGCTGACGTACTCCTCGATCATCTCCGGAACGGCCGGCAAAGTTATCTGCCCGGTGACCACCGATCGGCGGTACAACCGCCGGGCCATCGCTCCGCGCAACGTCGACGGATCGATCGATTGCAGCGGCGGATCATCCACCAGACTCTATTTACACGACCTAACCCGGCAGGTGGGGCGGTACGTGCGTATTTAACCAATTCGAAAGGCGTCAACGGTACTGCACGATGCCGAGCCCGTCGATACGCCGGAAATCAGCGAGGTTGGCGGTGATAACCGGGATGCCCAATCGCAGGCTTGTGCAACCGATCCAAAGGTCGTTGGCGCCAATCAGTTCGCCGCGACGACGAAGCTGCCGTACCACCTTTGCGTAGACCAACGCGATCTGATCATCCACCGGAACGAGGATGTGTCCCTCGCGCATCGCCGTGACGACTGGGTGCTCGGCGCTCTCGAAGCCTTCAGCGAACTCGCCCAGCGCGATCGTTGAAAGAAACAACTCGGCCTCCGGTGCACGCTTGAGGAATCGGTGCGCGACGCCGTCGTCATCACCCGCCGATCGTTCCCGTTGCAGATCGATGAGAAACGTCGTATCGACGCTCACCCTGGGCGCCACGGGTCCTCGGGTGGTGTGTCAGCGTGCTGTGCCTCATCGAGGCGCAAGAGAACGTCGTCACCCACCGTCGGCAACTCGGCGAGCGCCTCAAGAAGCGCTGCTGCCGTGGGAACTTCGTTGCGCCAGTGCGCGCGCTTGATGACCTGAGAGAACGATTCGTTCGGCGAACGGCGAGCGGAACGCAGACGCTCATACGCCTCGAGATCGATCGATATCGTCTTGGTGGCCACGATGCATGTATACATGCATGGCACTGTGCATACAAGACTGCCGCGCCGTACGTGCCTCAACCTGGCAAAAGGCTGTTACCTTTACCGCACCGTTGATCCGCGCGGTCGGGGCGTACGGAAGGGTGTGCGGTGGGAACAGTGCTGCTGGTGCTCGCCGCCATGCTGTTCGGCGCAGCCATCGTCGTTTTCGTCGATAGCGCTGCGCCGTCCCAAAGAACCCCGCGGCGCCCGCCAGGATCCACTCGCATTCACCGCAGCGGCGCCGCAATTCGGGCCGCGGCAGCTCGGTCCCGGGGCAATCGTCAGTCACGGCGGCATCGACTACGTGGTCCGCGGCTCGGTCACCTACCGCGAGGGCCCGTTCGTGTGGTGGGAACACCTGCTGGAAGGCGGTGAGCAGCCGATCTGGTTCAGCGTCGAAGACGACGACGGCCGGCTCAAGCTCGCGATGTGGGTCAGCCGCAAAGATCTTCAGCTGCAGCCCGGCGGCGAGCACGAGGTCGACGGGGTGACCTATCGGGAGGCCGAGCGCGGTCATGCCGGATACACCACCGAGGGCACGACCGGTCTGCCGGCAGGCGGCGACATGGACTTCGTCGACTACGCCAATGCCGACGAGACCGCGCTGCTCTCCTTCGAACGCTGGGCACCGGATATGCCGTGGGAGGTTTCCACCGGCAAGTCTGTGCTGACCGGCGAGCTCACCGTCTACCCTGCGCCGCCGGCCAGCGCCTAGGACCACAAGGGTGCCACTTCACCAGCTGGCCGTATCACCGGCCGATGTCAGCGGCGCAGGTCTTGGACTGGCACTCAACGCGCCCACCTCACCCCCGCTGGCCGCCTACCGACTGCAGCATCCCGACGGCGGCGCGCTCGTGCTCGGCGTCCTGGGCGCATCCCACGTCATCACCGTCGAGCACGCCAAAGGCGTATTCTCCGAACAAGTCTCGTGCAACCTCAGCGGCGAGCTGCCCGAGCACACCCACGCGCCCGGCTACCGCCTCGAATCCCGCACCGACATCCACGACGAGCCCACTTTCCGCCGACTCGCACAGCGCCTGCGCGAACGTTGCGCGCGTGAAACCGGTTGGCTCGGCGGATCTTTCCCCGGCGACGACGCGGCGCTGACCGCACTTGCCGCCGAGCCCGACGGCGCCGGCTGGCGCTGGCAGACCTGGCACCTGTACCCGGCCGCGTCCGGCGGCACCATCGTCTACACCACCAGCCGGTGGCGCCCATGAGCCGCAACCGCTTGTTCGTGATCGCCGCCGTACTGGCCGTCGCATCATTTAGCAGCCTGTTCTTCGGAATAACACTGCAGCACAAAGATATTCGCACGTATATTGCCTCCCATTACCGCGAATACTCCCATGACGCGAGCGGGACGCGATATCTGTGCGAGGGATCGCCCGCAAAGGTGGCCGACACCCTGGTCGGCTATCAGAGCCCGGCGGCGCGCGCCTCCAGCGCGGGCACCCAGTACCTCCGCTACGACGACGCCATCGTGTCGGTCGGCCCCGACGGCCCACACCCGTGCAGCGTCCGAGTCGAGGACTTGGCCGCCGGATACAGCCACGGCGCGTTCATCTTTCTCGGTCCCGGGTTCTACCCGGGGGCTCCCTCGGGCGGCGCCGGCGGCAGCTCCGGCGGCCCGGGCGGGACCAAATGACAACTACACAAAGGAGATAATGATGTACCTGGCGCTCGAGTTGGGAACCATCGACCTCAACCCGGTTCTCAGAGGCGTGACCGCCACCGTCTTGTACTTCGTGGTCGGCATGGCCGTCCTGATCCTCGGCTTCATCATGGTCGACGTGCTGACCCCGGGGAAACTGCGCCAGATGGTGTTCGTCGATCGCCGCCCCAACGCCGTCATGCTGGCCTGCGCGATGTACATCGCGCTGGCCACCGTCATCATCAGCGCTATCGCCAACAGCTATAGCCAGCTGGGCCAGGGGCTGGTGGGCGTCGCGGTGTACGGGCTCATCGGCGTTGTGCTGCAAGGGATCGCGTTGCTGACACTGCACTTAGTCATACCGGGCAACTTCCACGAGCATGTCGACGAGCCGAAGTTGCATCCGGCGGCGTTCGCCACGGCGGTGATGCTGCTGGCCGTGGGAGGGGTGACCGCCGCCGCGCTGTCATGACGTCGTTTGCGGAGTCCTCCGGGCGCTGGCGGGCGGTGCTGCTGGCCGCGGTCGCGGCGTGCGCGGCGTGCGGCATCATCTACGAACTTGCGCTGCTGACACTTGTCGGCGAGCCTCAACGGCGGCGGCATCGTCGCCACGTCGCTGATCGTCGCCGGCTACATCGCCGCGCTGGGCGCGGGCGCCCTACTGGTCAAGCCGCTGCTGGCGCGGGCAGCGATCACCTTCATCGCCGTCGAAGCGCTGCTGGGCATCATCGGCGGATTGTCCGCGGCGGCGCTGTACGTGATGTTCTCGTTCATCGGCGGATCGTTGATCGTGCTCGCGGTGGGCACCGCCTGATCGGCGGCCTGGTCGGCGCCGAGGTTCCGCTGTTGATGACACTGCTGCAGCGCGGCCGCACCACCGGCCCTACCGACACCGGCCGGACGTTGGCCAATCTCACCGCCGCCGACTACCTGGGCGCGCTGATCGGCGGGCTGGTCTGGCCGTTCGTGCTGCTGCCGCATCTGGGCATGATCCGCGGCGCCGCCGCCACCGGCATCATCAACCTGGCCGCCGCGGCGATCGTCTCGATTTTCCTGCTCCGACAAGTGGTCAGCGTCCGGCAGCTGATCACGGCGCTGTGCGCGCTGGCCGCAGCGCTGGCGCTGCTGGCCACGCTGCTGGTGCGTGCCGAAGCCATCGAGACGACCAGCCGCCAGCGGCTCTACGCCGACCCGATCATCGCCTACCGCCATTCGGCCTATCAGGAGATCGTGGTGACCCGCCGCGGCAACGACATGCGCCTCTACCTTGACGGCGGTTTGCAGTTCTCCACCCGCGACGAGTACCGCTACACCGAAAGCCTGGTCTATCCCGCGCTCGGCGCGGGAGCGCACTCGGTGCTGGTGCTGGGCGGCGGCGACGGCCTGGCCGCGCGAGAACTGTTGCGCCAGCCTGGCATCGAGAAAATCGTGCAGGTGGAGCTCGATCCGGTTGTCATCGAATTAGCCCGCACCACAATGCGTTCCGCCAACAACGGCTCGCTGGACAATCCGCGCGTCCACATCGTCACCGACGACGCGATGACCTGGCTGCGCGGCCTGCACTCGGGGTCCTTCGACGCGGTGATCGTCGACCTCCCCGACCCGGACACGCCGGTGCTGGGCCGGCTGTATTCAACCGAGTTCTACACGCTGGTTTCGCGCGCGCTGGCACCCGGCGCGCTGATGGTGGTGCAAGCGGGCAGCCCGTATTCGACCCCAATCGCGTTCTGGCGCACGGTTTCCACGATCGAGGCCGCCGGTTACGCGGTCACGCCCTACCACGTGTACGTCCCGACCTTCGGCGACTGGGGATTTGCCCTCGCACGTCGCAATGACGTAGCGCCGCGACCCACGATGCCGCCCAACGCGCCGCCGCTGCGCTTTCTCAACCAGTCGGTGCTCGACGCCGCCACCGTATTCGCCGACGACGTGCGGCCGCGCCCGCTCGAGCCGTCGACCCTGGAACATCCGCGGGTCGTCGAGGACATGCGCCACGGCTACGACTAATATCGGCAACGGCGCCAACGGGATACCGGATGAAACGTTGGCTCAGGCCGACGGTCAGCCCGGCGGGTTGTGGTTCGGCGACGGCGGCAACGGCGCCACCGATTCCGACGGCCAGGGCGGCGCCGGCGGGGCTGCTGGGCTTAGCGGGAACGGCGGTAACGGCGGGGATGGAGCCGACGGCGGGGACGGCGGCAACGGTGGTGCAGGCGGTTCGCTGACCGGCGACGGCGGCGACGGCGGCAAGGGCGGAGATATCTCCACCACCGGAACTGGAAGCGTCACCGGCGGCATCGGTGGTAGCGGCGGCAACGCAGTTGACGGCAACGCCGGGAATGGCGCCAACGGCGGCGGTGCGGTTATCGACAACAGCGAATCCACCGCCACCGCGGCCGGCGGCGCCGGCGGCGCCGGCGGCGATTCCACCCTCGGCTTCGGCGGCGCCGGCGGTTACGGCGGCTATGCGCACAACTACGGCGCCGGAGACGCCATCGGCGGTAACGGCGGGGTGGGCGGCAGCGGTCCCGCAGGCGGCGGCGACGGGGGCGGTGCCGGTGGCGCGGTCAACTACGGAACCGGAAACGCCATCGGCGCTGACGGCGCGGCCGGCGGCAGCGGTGGCACCACTGGTCCCGGCGGTTACGGCGGCTTCGGCGGCTCCGCGTATGTGTTGGGGAACAGCGAATCGACGGGTACCGCCACCGGCGGGTACGGCGGGGCTGGCGGCTCCGGCACAACGGGCGGCAACGGCGGCGAAGGCGGTCCTGTGATCGACGAAGGCACCGGAAACGCCACCGCCGGTGCGGGCGGGAATGGCGGGGCTGGCACTGCCGGTGCAGGCGGGAATGGCGGCAACGGTGGTGACGCCGTCGCCGGTCCGGGTACTGCCACCGGCGGCCATGGTGGCTCGGGCGGTACCGGCACACCTCCCGGCTCGCCTGGCGTTAACGGGACACCATAAGCGGGTGCTCTGCAGCTACTCGTCGTCGAGCGCGGCGAGCACCTCATCGGACAGGTCGACATTGGTGTAGACGTTCTGCACGTCATCGCTGTCCTCCAGCGCGTCGACGAGCTTGAACACCTTGCGGGCCGCGTCGAGGTCGACTGGCACACTGACCGACGGCTGGAAGCCGGCTTCGGCCGACTCGTAGTCGATTCCGGCGTCCTGCAACGCGGTTCGCACCGCCACCAGGTCGCCTGGCTCGGCGATCACCTCGAAGGTGTCGCCCAGGTCGTTGACGTCCTCGGCGCCGGCCTCCAGGACGGCGGTCAGCACGTCATCCTCGGTCAGGCCATTCTTCTCCAGGGTCACCACGCCCTTGCGGGAGAACAGATACGCCACTGACCCCGGGTCGGCCATCGTGCCGCCGTTGCGGGTCATCGCCACCCGGACCTCGCTGGCCGCGCGGTTGCGGTTGTCAGTCAGGCACTCGACCAACACCGCCACCCCGTTCGGTCCGTAGCCCTCGTAGGTAATGGTTTGGTAGTCAGCGCCGCCGGCTTCCTCACCGGCGCCGCGCTTACGCGCCCGTTCGATGTTCTCGTTGGGCACCGAACTCTTCTTCGCCTTCTGGATCGCGTCGTAGAGCGTGGGGTTACCTGCCGGATCGCCGCCACCAGTACGCGCGGCCACCTCGATGTTCTTGATCAGCCGGGCGAATTCTTTGCCTCGGCGCGCATCTTTGACGGCCTTCTGGTGCTTGGTGGTGGCCCACTTGGAATGGCCGCTCATCGGTTCACTACCTCTTCTGTCGCTCTCAAGTTCGCCTGACGAGTCTACGTTGACGGCGGACACCAATTATCCGGCCGTTGTGCAGCCGCCTCAGATTCCACACGAGTCACAAAAGTTCCGGGAGTACCCAATGTGCCCGCCTCCGAGCGAAAAGGATCGCTCGCCGGCGCGAATTCGCTCAGAGGCGGGCAAACGACAACCGGCCGACCTGCCGCTGACTAGAGTGACTGGAGTAACAGAAGTGGCAGCTAGCGCAGGTTTGACCCACCGCCATTGGCTCGACCACCACGGGCCCGCGTCGGGCAAGGTGTCGGTAACCGCACGCGACCACTCCGGGCCACCATTCGGCGTGGTAGTCGTCGCCGGACAACCAGCCTCCGGGCCGCACCTTGGGCGCCCATGCCCCGATGTCGGCGATAACGCTCGCATAGTCGTGACGTGCGTCGATGTGCACCCAGGCCAGCGAGTCGTCAGCAAAGAAGGCAGCGGCGCCGACAGAGTCGCTGATCAGCAGTTGAATCGTGTCGGACAACCCGCAGCCGATGATGTTGCGGTGCAGTAGCCCCGCGAACGTTCCACCGCCGTGGGCGACGGCGGGGCCGTGCGCGTCGGTGTCGCGGCAGCCTTCCGGCCCGCTCCCCCGACCGGTGTCGACCCCGATGACTCTGACGTCGAGACCAGCCTCCCGTACCACCTCACCCAACGAGCAGATGCTGCGCCCGAGGTAGCAACCCACCTCGACGAACCAGCTGCCGTCGGGAAAATGCGCTGCGGCTTCCTCTTGATGGCGACGCCACTGAAACCAGCCGGGTATATCGCGCCAGGTATGGACGGGCTTGTCGAACTTGGCGGCGGAGCTGCCCATGGTCAGCCGTGCGGTGCCTCAGAGATCTTGCTGTCAGGTTTGCCGACCGTTTGGCAGTAAGTCGCCGCCGACAGACGCGTTGCCGTGACTTCCAGGTTGCTGGGCTCAGCGCCGCTCTTGTCCTTGAGCATCTTGCTGACCTCGCTGTCTTGCTTCTTCTCGTCCTGCGACGTGAAGTCCTTGCATTTGGTGTCGCCACCGGTGTTGATGATCTGTGAGGCAGAGCAACCGCTGAGCAACAGCGCGGCGATCGCGACGGCCGCGGCTACAGTTCGCTTCATCGTTGACCTTTCTGAGCCGGAATGGTGGCTATCTTTTACACCGGAACGGCTCACTTCAAACGCTGCACTAGCGTGGAAACGGTAACTCCGCAAATCTCGCTGCAGGCAGTCAGGGACGCGTTGGGCAGCAGCCTGTTCGAAATGATCGCCGGCCCCGACGGCCCGGCCGAACGTACTCGCATCCATCACACGCCCGGGCCGCGGTGGTTTGCCGAAGACCGTCCGATCCGCCGGGTGCACGCCGACGCTTCGATGTTCGTCGGCGGGTTGCCACCGCGGTGGCGATGCTGCCCGCATGGGCGCGCATCCCCCTGCTGCTGCCGTATCTCCCACCGGTCGAACTCACCGTGGTGCGCACGGTCGGACGCGCACTGGTCGGCGGCATCCGATGGGTGCTGCCCGCCGCCGGCTGACCCGCGCTAGGCCCGACCGCTGACGATGTCGACGAACAACCGGTGAATCCGACGGTCGCCGGTCAACTCCGGGTGAAACGCCGTCGCCAGCACCCGGCCTTGCCGCACCGCGACGGCGTGTCCGGCGGCGCGGGCGAGTACCTGCACACCGTCGCCGACCCGCTCCACCCACGGCGCGCGGATGAACACCCCGTGCACCGGCTCGTCGAAGCCGTCGAATTCGACGTCGCCTTCGAATGAGTCGACCTGGCGTCCAAACGCGTTGCGCCGCACCGTTATATCGATTGCAGACAACGGCAGAGCCTCCCGCCCGCTCGCGCCGGCGTCCAAGATCTCGCTGGCCAACAGGATCATGCCGGCGCACGCGCCATAGGCCGGGAACCCGTCGGCCAGCCGCTCGCGCAGCGGCTCCAGCAGGTCAAGCTGGCGCAGCAGATGACTCATCGTGGTGGACTCGCCGCCCGGGATGACCAGCGCGTCGACGGCGTCGAGTTCGTCACGACGCCGGACGGGCACCGGCAAAACTCCCGAGTCGCGTAGCGCCGCCAGGTGTTCTCGTGTGTCCCCCTGCAGCGCCAGCACGCCGATGCGGACCCCGCTCACTGTTCAGCCGGTCGATATCCGCGCGAGAAGCGGGTCAGCCCCTCCTGCATGACGGCGGCGACCATCTCGCCGTACTGGTTGAAGATCTTGCCCTGACACAGTGCGCGTCCCCCGCACGCCGACGGCGACGACTGGTCGTAGAGCAGCCACTCGTCGGCCCGGAACACCCGCATGAACCACATCGCATGGTCCAGTGACGCCACCTGCAGATGCGAACGCTCATCCAAATGAGTCACCTGGGCCGATCCCAGCAGGGTGAGGTCGCTCATGTAGGCCAGCGCGCAGATGTGCAGCACCGGGTCGTCGGGCAGCGGATCGCGGTGCCGGAACCACACCTGCTGCTGGGACGCCTTGCCGGGTAGCAACTGCAGTTGGTCTCGCGGCACGATGCGGATGTCCCACTCGCCGAACTGCTTGAACCCGGCGTCGTCGAACACCTTCATCGACTTCAGCCCCGGCAGATCGTCCGGCGGCGGCGCTGAGGGCATCACGTCCTGGTGATGGATGCCCTCCTGATCGGTCTGAAATGACGCCGACATGGAGAAGATCGTTTGGCCGTGCTGGATGGCGTTGACCCGCCGCGTGCAAAACGATCCGCCGTCGCGCAGCCGCTCGACGATGAAAAACGGTTGGCGCCGCGGCATCTCCGGGTCGGATGAAGTAACCGTGCAGCGAGTGCACCAGGAAATGCCGGATCGACCGTGCGCACCGCGGACACCAGCGATTGGCCTGCCACCTGACCACCGAAGGTGCGCTGAAAGTTGCCCGATTCCGGGCTGAACACGCTACCGCGGTAGATGTTGACCTCGAGTTGCTCGAGATCGAGGATCTTTTCGATCGACACGGAATGTTCTTACCAGCCGCGTTCGGCCAGGCGATGCGGCGCCGCGATCTCCTCCACGTTGATGCCGACCATCGGCTCGCCGAGCCCGCGCGAGACCCTGGCCAGCACATCGGGGTCGTCGTAGAAGGTGGTGGCCTTGACGATCGCCGCGGCGCGCTGCGCCGGGTCCCCGGACTTGAAGATTCCCGAGCCGACGAATACCCCCTCGGCGCCGAGCTGCATCATCATCGCGGCATCGGCCGGGGTGGCGATGCCGCCGGCGGTGAACAAGCGTGACCGGCAGCTTGCCGGCCCGCGCGACCTCGACGACGAGATCGTAGGGTGCGGCCAATTCCTTTGCCGCAACGTATAACTCGTCGTCAGACAGCGAACCCAGCCGACGGATCTCACCGCCGATGGCGCGCATGTGTGTGGTCGCGTTGGAAACGTCACCGGTGCCGGCTTCGCCCTTGGAACGAATCATCGCCGCGCCCTCGTTGATGCGCCGCAGCGCCTCACCCAGATTGGTCGCGCCGCAGACGAACGGCACGGTGAACTTCCACTTGTCGATGTGATGGGTGTAGTCCGCCGGAGTGAGCACCTCGGATTCGTCGATGTAGTCGACACCCAGGCTCTGCAGGATCTGCGCCTCGACGAAGTGTCCGATGCGGGCCTTGGCCATCACCGGGATGGTGACCGCCTCCTTGATGCCCTCGATCATGTCCGGGTCGCTCATCCGCGAGACGCCGCCCTGGGCGCGGATATCGGCGGGCACCCGCTCCAGCGCCATCACCGCGACGGCGCCGGCGCCTTCGGCGATGCGGGCCTGGTCCGGCGTGACGACGTCCATGATGACGCCGCCCTTGAGCATCTCGGCCATCCCGCGCTTGACCCGCGCGGTTCCCGTCTGCCCGCGACCGGTCGCGCCGTTCGGCGAAGCGGCGGTATCCACTGGTGCTCTCCTTTTAGCTGGTGTCAACCAATTCTAGTGGTGAGCGCCAAACGGTATTTCGCGCCTCAGCGGATGGCGGCGTCGAGGAGGACCTCGATGGCCGCCGTTTGCTTTTCGCCTAGAGCACGTCTATCCGACAGGTCGGGCCGTGCGCTCGCCCGAGACGCTCGTCGAGCGTCAATAGCGTCGCGTCGAGGGCCTCCGCCAGCGCAACATAGAACGCATCCCAGCCGCGGACCGAGTGGCGTAGTTCCCACACGCGATCCAAAAACCAGCGGTGGCTGTACCGTTCGCCCGGCCAGTCCCGCAGATCAGCTACCGCTTGGCCGGCGGCCGTCCGGTCCAGTCGCCCGCGCAGGTGCTGCTCGCGGATCACTCCGATGACCTCGACGTCGATGATGTGCGGCGCCGCCTGATCCGGATCGGCGGCAAGGCGGTCCGCGATGGAACGTGACCGGGGGGTATCCGCGACCACCTCAAACAGGCATGACGCATCAACGACCAGCATCGGGCCACTCACCGCGCCACTCGTCCAACGTATCCAGCACTTCAGCGGTGGACACCTCACTGTGCCGGCGACCGGTTCGAGCCAGCCATTGTGTGATCGACGGTCGCGCTGCTAGTCGCGCCGCCTCCCGGCGCAGCAACTCCGGCACCGTGATCCCCTCTTCGCCGGCGCGTCGCAACAGTCCCGCGTACACGTCGTCGTCGATGTCACGAATCTGAACCGTCTTGGGCATGCACGCATGCTATCATGCGAATTTGCATGACCTGATGCGATACCTATGCCCTCGAGGCCGTTCCGCGACTGAGCGTTAGCGGATGGACTGCAGCTGGCGGACCTGATCGGGCGCGCCGGCCAGCGCGATCGCCTCGGCGAGCAGTTCGGACAGCTGCAGCGGATACACCGTCTCACCGGTCGCAGCCAATTCGGCGATGTCGGCTGTGTCACACCAGCGGTGGTAGTGGATGTAGCGGCTTTCCAACTCGGTCCGACCGGCGGCGGACGGCTCGAACCGTCGGGTCCGGTAGACGAAGAAGAACTCCTCGCTGTCGATGGTCGCGCCGTTGAAGTCGAACACCGCGTCCCGCCGCCAGATCGGGCCGATCATGTCGGCGGCGTCGACACGCAGGCCGGTCTCCTCGGTCAACTCACGGGCGGCGGCCTGAGCCAACGACTCACCGGCGCCGACCTGACCCCCTACGGTGAACCACCACCGCGGCGCTGTGCCGACGGGCGCGGACGGGTCAGAGCCGCACAGCAGCAACACCGCGCCGGATTCGTCGAGCAACACCACCCGTGCCGAGGTGCGCCGGTCTGCCGCGGAGGGATCCCCGTGGCGCAGCGCCTGCGATCGCTCGGCGATCTCGAAATAGCTTGGCAGCGCAGCTGTTCCACCCAGGCGCAGCAGCCGGACCATGGGCCGCTCGCGCAGCGCCAGGGTGTCCCGGACCGCGTCATTGTGGAAGCGCCGGGCCAGCAGTACCCGCGCCTCGGCGTCGGCCAGCTCGGCGATCAGCCCCGCCGGCAACAACACCGGATCCACCATCGCCAGCGCCGCCGACAGCTCGTTTTCGCATGCCTCGCGGGCCGGGCGGTCCGCGCGCTCCGCGGCGTCGGCCAACGCGACTAGCCGCTTGGCGTCAGCCGCATCGCCGAAGGCGTTTGTGGCGACGGCGCGGGCCACCACCGCGCGCCGGGCCAGCGCGCCGTCGAGGGCCTGCCAGGACAGGTCGTAACGCACGTGCAGCCGGTCCAGCCGATTGGCTGTCTGATACCCCCAGGCGCCGAACGCGACGAGCACCGCCAACAGCACGGCCAGCGCGATGACCAGCAGGATCGTCGGTGCCATCAACTCGCCACCTGCACCTTGGCGCCGGACGCGGCGACCGTCTCGTAGACCCGCATGATCTGGTCGGCCACCACCGACCAGTCGTAACGGCGCACCGCATCGGCGCCGGCCGCGATGTAGCGTTCGGCCAACCCGTCGTTCTCCAACACCGCGACCAGAGCCGCGGCCAGCGCAGCGCCGTCTTCGACCGGAACCAGTCGGCCCGCATCGCCATCGCGCAGCACCCGCCGGAACGCGTGGAGGTCGCTGGCCACCACCGGAGTACCGGCGGCCATCGCCTCGACCAGCACGATGCCGAAGCTCTCCCCGCCGGTGTTGCGGCGCGCAGTAGACGTCGGCGCTGCGCAGTGCCGATGCCTTGGCGGCGTCGTCCACCTGGCCCAGGAATCGCAGGTGGCCCGCCAATCCGCCTGCTTTGCTGCGCAATTCGTCTTCGTCACCGCGGCCCACGATCAGCATCTGGATACCGGGAAAGTGCTCGACCAGGCCGGGCAGCGCGTCGATCAGCACGGCCATGCCCTTGCGCGGCTCGTCGTAGCGGCCCAGAAACAGCACCGTCTTGCCGGGCCGCGGATACCCGTCGAGCAACGGCGCCGAGGCGAACGAGGCCACGTCGACCCCGTTGGGAATCTCGACCGCATCCGAGCCCAGCGCTTCCATCTGCCAGCGCCTGGCCAAGTCCGACACCGCGATGCGGCCGACGATCTTCTCGTGCCAGGGCCGCAGCACGCCCTGAAAGACCGCCAGCGTCAGCGATTTGGTGGTCGAGGTGTGAAAGGTCGCCACGATCGGCCCCTCGGCCACCCGCAGCGCCCACATCGACAGGCTCGGCGCATTCGGCTCATGCAGATGCAGCACGTCGAAGTCGCCTTCGGCCAGCCAGCGCCTGACCTTGCCGTGCGCGGCCGGGCTGAACTGCAGCCGGGCCACCGAACCGTTGTAGGGAATCGGGACGGCTCTGCCCGCGGAGACGACGTAGTCCGGGAGTGACACGTGCGGCGACGACGGGGCCAGCACGCTGACGATCATGGCCGCGGGCGCGCATCACCTCGGCGAGTTGCAATACATGTGACTGCACCCCGCCCGGGACGTCGAACGAGTACGGACACACCATGCCGATTCGCATCAGGGCCCCGCCAATCGGGCCCGGCGCTCCTCGGACAGATCCGCCAGCCACTGCGGCTGCAGCATGTGCCAGTCGGCGGGATGCTCGGCGATGTTGCGGGCGAAGACGTCGGCCAGCGCCTGGGTGATGACGCCGACGTCGCCGCTGGTGCAGTCCAGCGGCGGGTTGAACTCGACAACCGAGCTGTCGTCGCCGTCGAACCAGCAATGCACCGGCAGCAGCGCCGCGCCGGTTGCGATCGCCAGCTTCGCCGGTCCGGCCGGCATCCGGGTCGGTTCGCCGAAGAAGTCGACCTGAACCCCGGTGCGGGTGAGGTCCCGCTCGGCCATCAGGCACACGATTTGTTGTCCCGCAGCCGTTCGCTGAGCAGCTCGAAGGGGGGCTGCTCGCCGCCGGACAGCGGGATCACCTCGAAGCCCAGGCTCTCCCGGTAGTCGATGAACCGCCGGTACAGCGACTCGGGTTTGAGTCGCTCGGCGACGGTGGTGAACTTGCCGTAGGTCTGGGCCAGCCACACCCCGGCCATATCCCAGTTGCCGCTGTGCGGCAGCGCCATGACGGCGCCGCGGCCCGACGCCAGCGCCGCGTCGAGATGCTCGTCGCCGCACAACCGTTTTGGCGAGCTGTTCGCCGAGCGCGTGGTAGATCCATCGTCGGCAACCGGAACGCCTCCCGCCAGTAGCGGGCATAGGACGCCAGCGACGCCCGCATCAGGCTGCTCGGCACCTCGTTCGGTGGATACGCCGATGACCCGCGCCAGGTTCTTGCGCAGTTGGTCCGGTCCCCCGCCGCGCGACGCGTACAGCGCTCCGGCGTCGAAGGCGTTGCGCGCGGCGAATTCCGGCATGGCGCGCACCATCATCCAGCCGGCCGCATAACCCCAGTCGGCCATCCGGCCGCCCAGCGAAAGACCGCGGACGCCAGGCAATTTCAGCCCCGACGGGACCGAGATCACGGCTCGGTCTTTCCCGGCTCAATGTCGCCCTGCCCGCCGGCCGGGGGCATCGGCTCGGCCGCGCCGGGCGAATGCCGCACGGTGTGCAGCCGCTGAGCACAGGTGATCAGGCTGGCTGCGGCCAACAGCCACATCGCCACGTGCAGCGCCCACGGCAACGGGAACACCGGCAGGTCCGACAGTCCCGCCCCGACCGAGCACGATGATCAACCGTTCCGGCCGCTCGATGAAACCGCCGTCACCGCGCAGCCCGCTGGCTTCGGCGCGGGCCTTGATGTAGGAGATCACCTGCGAGGTGACCAGGCAGATCAACGTGGCCACCACCAGCGACCGGCTGTGCAGGCCGAACGCCGCCCACCACGCCAGCCCGCAGAACACCGCACCGTCGCTGATGCGGTCGCAGGTGGCGTCCAGCACGGCGCCGAACCGGGTGCCGCCGCCGCTTTCTCGCGCCATCGCCCCGTCGACCAGGTCGAACATCACGAAGAACGAGATCACCAACGTGCCGGCGAACAACCGGCCGGTCGGAAACAGCGTCAACGCCGCCAGCACCGCGGCAGCGGTGGCGATGATCGTCACGCTGTCCGCGGTGAAGCCGGCATGCAGGAACGCCCGAGCCACCGGTCGCGGTGACCCGCGCGACGCCCTCACGCGACAGCAGCTTGCTCACGATTGCTTTTCCCATTCGGTGGCCAGCAGCCGACGGGTGTCGCGCAGCAATTGCGGGATGACCTTGGAGTCGCCGATGATCGTGATGAAGTTGGCGTCGCCGCCCCACCGCGGCACCACATGCACGTGCAGATGTTCGGCCAGCGATCCGCCCGCCGATGCCCCCAGGTTCAGGCCGACGTTGAACCCGTGCGGCCGCGACACATTCTTGATGACGCGAATCGCCTTCTGGGTGAACGCCATCAGCTCGGCGGTCTCCTTGTCGGTGAGATCCTCGAGCTCGGATACCCGCCGATACGGCACCACCATCAAATGGCCCGGGTTGTACGGGTAGAGGTTGAGCACCGCGTAGACGAGTTCGCCGCGGGCGACCACCAGACCGTCCTCGTCGGGCAGTTGCGGGATGTCGGTGAACGGCTGGGCACGGCTCGCTGATGTCCTGCTTCAGCGGCGCCTCGGCGAGGTAGCTCATCCGGTAGGGCGTCCACAACCGCTGCAGGTGGTCGGCTTCACCGACGCCCCGGTCGATGATCGAGTCGTCGTCAGCCACGGCTGCTCACCTTGACCAATTCGGCAGTGGGAGCGGCAGTTCTCGCGGTCGGCGATCCACTGCACGATGGCGGCGACCGCCTTCGTCCCGCGGCACGCCGTTGATCTGGGTGCGGTCGCCGAACCGGAAGCTCACCGCGCCGGCCTCCACGTCGCGGTCTCCCGCGAGCAGCATGAACGGCACCTTCTGGTTGGTGTGGTTGACGATCTTCTTGGCCATCCGGTCGTCGCTGGCATCGACCTCGACCCGCACCCCGCGCGACTTCAGCTGCGCGGCAACGTCTTCCAGGTAGTCGACGTGCTCGTCGGCGACCGGGATGCCGACCACCTGCACCGGCGCCAGCCAGGCCGGGAACGCCCCCGCGTAGTGCTCGGTCAGGATGCCGAAGAACCGCTCGATCGACCCGAACAGCGCGCGGTGGATCAGCACCGGGCGCTGCCGGATGCCGTCGGCGGCGGTGTATTCCAGGTCGAACCGCTCCGGCATGTTGAAGTCGAGCTGGATGGTCGACATCTGCCAGCTGCGGCCCAGCGCGTCGTTGACCTGCACCGAGATCTTCGGGCCGTAGAACGCCGCGCCGCCCGGGTCGGGCACCAGGTGCAGGCCCGACGGCCTCGGCGACCTCGCGCAGACGTCTCGGTGGCCTCCTCCCACACCTCGTCGGAGCCGACGTACTTCTCCGGGTCCTTGGTGGACAGCTCCAGGTAGAAGTCGTTGAGGCCGTAGTCGGCCGAGCAGGTCGAGCACGAAGCGCAGCAGCGAGGCCAGCTCGTCGCGCATCTGCTCGCGGGTGCAGTAGATGTGCGCGTCGTCCTGCGTCATGCCCGCGCACCCGGGTCAGGCCGTGCACCACGCCGGACTTCTCGTAGCGGTAGACGGTGCCGAACTCGAAGAGCCGCAACGGAAGTTCGCGGTAGGACCGGCCGCGCGACCGGTAGATCAGGTGGTGCATCGGGCAGTTCATCGGCTTGAGGTAGTAGTCCTGCCCGGGCTTGCGCACCGTGCCGTCTTCGTTGTACTCCGCGTCGATGTGCATCGGCGGGAACATGCCCTCGGCGTACCACTCCAGGTGGCCCGAGGTGATGTAGAGCTGCTCCTTGGTGATGTGCGGGGTGTTGACGAACTCGTAGCCGGCCTCGATGTGCTTGCGCCGCGAGTAGTCCTCCAGCTCGCGTGCGCACGATGCCGCCCTTGGGGTGGAAAACCGCTAGGCCCGAACCGATTTCGTCGGGAAAGCTGAACAGGTCGAGCTCGACGCCGAGCTTGCGGTGGTCGCGGCGCTGGGCTTCCTCGAGCAAGCTCGCAGATGGCGGTCGAGCGCCTCCTGCGACTCCCACGCGGTGCCGTAGATGCGTTGCAGGCTGGCGTTGTTCTGGTCGCCGCGCCAGTAGGCGGCCGAGCTGCGGGTCAGCTTGAACGCCGGGATGTGCTTGGTGGTCGGGATGTGCGGTCCGCGGCACAGGTCGCCCCAAACCCGTTCGCGGGTGCGGGGATTGAGGTTGTCGTAGGCGGTGAGCTCGTCGCCGCCGACCTCCATGACGTCGGGGTCGCCGGACTTGTCGTCGACGAGTTCGAGCTTGTAGGGCTCGTTGGCCAGCTCTTCGCGGGCCTGATCCTTGGACTCGTAGACGCGCCGGTCGAACAGCTGCCCGTCCTTGACGATCTGGCGCATCCGCTTTTCCAGCTTCGTCCAGGTCTTCGGGCGTGAACGGGTCGGCGCACGTCGAAGTCGTAGTAGAAGCCGTCGGTGATCGGCGGCCCGATGCCGAGCTTGGCGTGCGGGAACAGGTCCTGGACGGCCTGGGCCAACACGTGCGCGGCCGAGTGCCGGATGACGCTGCGCCCGTCGTCGGTGTCGGCCGCCACCGGGATGACCTCGACGTCGTGCGTCGGGAACCCAGCTCAGGTCGCGCAGCTTGCCGTCGGCGTCGTGCACCACCACGACCGCGTCGGGTGCGCCGCGGCCCGGCAGGCCCGCGTCGCGCACCGCGGCGGCCGCGGTCGTCCCGGCAGGCACCCGGATCGGCGCTGCTGGGGCGGGGCCTGCGGGGGCGGTCATCGACGCGGTCTCCATGGCTTTCGGGTGTTCAAACGGACCCGACCATGCTATCGGGGGTGGCCCCGATGCCCCTAAGCCGACGGTGCAGTGCCTTAAGGCTGGCCGGGTTTGAGTAGCACGAACAACGCCTCGGCGTCGGTCAGCACCGTGTCGCCGTCGCTCAGCCGGCCCGACACGAAGATCTTGCGGCCCTCCACCCGGTCGACTCCCGCGTCGATCTGCAGCTCTTTTTCGATCGGGACGATCTGGCGGTAGTTGATGTGCAGGTATGCGGTGCGCTGGCGGGGGCCGCCGGTGATCACCCCCGACGTCATACCCAAAACCGAGTCGAACAGCAGCCCGAGCGCGCCGCCATGCACGGCCCCGTTGCGGCCCAGATGGAACCGGCGGAAACGGGCCCAACCCTGGATCCGGCCGGCGTCTTACCGGTCCTGCGCACCTTCATCGGGACCGGCAAGATGTTGCCGCGGTTCGGCAGGTCCATCCGCCGGCCCGACGGCGTCGTCCACTCGTCGGCGTCGAACGGGCTGAGCAGGTCGGACACTTTCTCGATCAGGTCGGCCGCCTCGCTGATCACCGCGTCGGGCGCGTCGACAGCCCGGGCGTGATCCTGCAGCGCACGCACCGCCTCGATGAACCGGCCGTAGTCGGGCCCACCTCTGGTCGTCGGTTCGGGTGGGTTGAATCCGCCGCCCGGATGTCTCGCGTGTTCGCCGGCCACCCGAACACCGTATTGGGTGGCGGCGTGCGCGCGTCGTCGGGCTAGTTGTTCTGCTGCCCGAGCGCGCTCAGCTTCGCGAACTCGTCGTCGCTGAGCTCGATCTCGGCGGCGGCGACGTTTTCCTCCAAGATGCGCGACACTCGACGTCCCGGGAATCGGCAGGATGACCGGTGAGCGTTTCAGCAGCCAGGCCAACGCCAGCTGCGAGGGCGTCGCATTGCCGTGCTCGGTGCCGAGCTGGGCCAGCGGACCGTCCGGCGCCGCCAGCGGGCCCGGCGGCCAGCGGGAACCATGGAATGAAGCCGATCCCCTGGCTGGTCGCCTCGTCCAGAAGCGGCTCGGCGGTGCGGGTGGTCAGGTTGTACAGGTTCTGCACCGACACGATCTGGGTGATCTTTTGTGCGGCGTGCAGCTGGTCGACGTTGACCTCCGACAGACCGATGTGGCGGATCTTGCCTTCCTCCTGCAGCTTGACCAGCTCGCCGATCTGGTCTTCCAGCGGGAACTTGTCGTCGATGCGGTGCAGCTGAAAGAGGTCGATGGTGTCGACGCCGAGCCGTCGCAGGCTGAGCTCGGTTTCTTGGCGCAGGTAGGCGGGGAAGCCCAGCGGGATCCACACGTCGGGCCCGGTGCGCAGCAATCCCGCCTTGGTCGCGATGACCAGCCCGTCGTAGGGATGCAGCGCTTCGCGGATGATCTCTTCGGCGAAGTAGGGGCCGTATGAGTCGGCGGTGTCGATGAAGTTGACGCCGAGTTCGACCGCGCGCCGCAGCACCCGAACCGCTTCGTCTCGGTCGGCGGGTGGGCCCCAAACCCCCTTGCCGGTCAGCCGCATTGCGCCATAGCCGAGGCGGTTGATGGTGAGATCACCGCCGAGAGTGAACGTTCCGGATGCTTGAGCGGGCCGCGGTATGGGTGGTCACTTCTCCGACCGTACGACCGCAAAAACCGGCCACCGGTGGCAAGCTGGCCGGTGGATATGTACACGCTCAGTCAACATGCCGCTGACCTATCCCGAAGTCGGTGCGACTGCCGGCCCTCCGCCGCCGGGGTACCGCCACCTCGGCTTTGTCTCCCAGGTCGGCGCGGGTCACCAGCGTTTCGAGGAGGCCGCTGACGCGGTCATGCATTGGGGTATGCAACGCGGCGCCGGGTTGCGCGTCGAGGCCAGCAGCGACGTGGTCGAGGTCGGCGCGGTGGTCGCTGGTCAAGATGGCGTTCCTGAAAGCCCCCTGCCGGGTGGTGTACGTCATCGACGAGCCCAACGTGCGGGGATTCGCCTACGGCACGCTGCCCGGTCACCCCGAGTCCGGCGAAGAACGGTTCGTGGTGCGCCACGACCCGGTCACCGCCGCGGTCTACGCCGAAGTCTCGGCGTTCTCCCGGCCGGCGACCTGGTGGAGCAAAGCCGGCGGTCCGTTCACCTCGCTGGCTCAGCGCGTGATCGCCAAACGCTACGTCCACGCGGTGTGACGCCAGGCCGCCGCGGTCCGCAGGTCCGCGACACTTAAACCGTTGCGACGACACGCCGACATGCGGTTCGCACTGGCTTAAGTTTGGGGAACCGTATCGCTTGAGCGTGACTCCGTTCCTGCATGAGCGATGTTTTCATCGGCAGCGAAGCCGTGGTGCAGGGCAAGTTAAGTCCGTATCAGCTCCGGTCGAGGTTTAGGTCGATCTATCCCGACGTATACCTCGCGGGCTACTCACTTGCCGTCGCTTCGGCAGCGTTCAGAAGCCGCATGGCTGTGGTCGGGTCGGCGCGGTGTCTTGGCCGGGCTGGCTGCGGCGGCATTGCACGGCGCGAGATGGATCGACGACGACGAGCCGATCGAGTTGATCTGGCGTAACCCGCATCCCCCGGCCGGTGTCATCACCAGGAACCAACGGCTCGACACTGACGAGATCACCTACGCCACCCGACTACCGGTCACCACGCCCGCACGCACTGCGTACGACCTAGGGCGGCTATTGCCCCGCGGCAAGGCGGTCGCACGGCTAGACGCGCTCATGCGAGCGACTCCGTATTCGGTCGAGGATGTACTTTTACTCGCCAAGCGATATCCGGGCGCACGTGGACTGCGGCGGCTCCGGGTGGCGTTGCCGCTCGTCGACGGCGGATCCGCATCACCGAGGGAGACCTGGCTGCGGCTATTGCTGATGGACGCCGGGCTTCCTAGACCTACCACTCAGATACCAGTGCACGAAAGTTGGCGACTCATCGGCATATTGGATATGGGCTGGATCAATTACAAGGTGGCTGTCGAGTATGACGGCGACCAACACCGCACCGATCGCCGCCAGTACGTCCGAGACCAGAAGCGTCTGCGTGCGTTGGAAGCCATGGGATGGATCATCATTCGGGTGATCGCCGAGGACAGGCCCGTGGATGTGATCAGGCGGGTTTGCCAAGCGCTCGCCGCGCGGGGCTACCGCGACACTTAAACCGCTGCGACGACACGCCGATGCGGTTCGCAGTGGCTTAAGTCTCGGCGCACAAAACGCTAACCCCAGGCCGCGAGCAGTTTTTCCGCGCCCGCGCAAAGCCGCTCGATGACCTGGTCCACCGGCGCGACGCCGGTGACCATCCCTACGCCCTGGCCCGCATCCACCGGGGCGGTTCGACGGTCGTCGGCGGCGATCGCGACGGCCAGTTCGTCGAGGGCGTCGGCGTCGTCGGCCAGCGCGTCCTCGTGACCGCTCCAGCGCGCGACGAAGTCGTTGCGCAGCACGCGCGACGGGAACCGCTCCGACCACGGCAGTCCACGAACGATGTCGAACACCCGGGTGCTGGCGGTGTCGGTTTCGCGGGCCGCGACCAATGCGCGACGGGAAGCATCGGTGGTCAGCGCCTCCGGGACAGGCCGACAGGACGGTGCCCAACCACGCGCCGCTGGCGCCGGCGGCCAGCACGGCTGCGAGGCTTCGCGGAGAGGCGATTCCTCCGGCCGCCAGCACCGGCACCGACACGACGTCCAACACCGCATCCAGCAGTGGGAGTGTGCCGATCGTCGCATCCCCGTGGCCACCACCCTCAGAACCGCGGGCCACCAGGAGGTCAATACCGGCATCTTGCGCCCGCTGGGCCTCGGCGCTGTTGTAAACCTGTGTGGCGGCAGCGATCCCGGCGGCGTGGACGCGATCGACCCAGGACAGGTCGGTTCCGAAACTGACCGAAACAAGCACCGGCTGCGCGGCCAGCGCGGCATCGAACAACTCCGGCTCCTTGCGGACCACCCAGTCCACCAAGCCAATTCCGAACGTCTCACGCACATGCGGTAATTCGGCGTGCAGCGACGATGTCGACCCGGCAGTGCCCATGCCCACCATGCCCAGTCCACCGGCGGCGGTCACCGCGGCGGCGAGTCGCCCGCCGGCAACACCGCCCATGGGGGCGTTGAGGATTGGCACCCGCAGGCCGATGCTCCGGGACCACGGCGTCGACAGCATCTGATTAAGCCGAGGGGAGGCTCTTGAAGACGGTCAGCATGACCACCGAGTCGTCGACTGCCTGTAGGGAGTGCCGTTGCGGCGGGATCACGACGTAGTCGCCGGTCTTGCCCTCCCACGCGTCGTCACCGGCGGTGAGATGCACATGTCCCTGCAGCACCTGCAGCGATGCCTGTCCGGGGCTGTCGTGTTCGGACAGCTCATGCCCGGCAAGCAGGGCGAGCACGGTCTGCCGCAGTTCGTGGTTCGTGCCCACCATGCGATCGTGTGTGCGGCCCGTCCACTGTGTGCCTGCCGCGCCTCGGCGAGCTTTTCGGCGGCCATGCTGGTCAGCGAGATCGATTCCATCAATGCGTCCTTTGGTTGGAGGTCGGCCGTCTGGAAGTCTTTCAGCTGGATAGTAGAAGAATGCCACCCGCCGTCAATGCCAGCGCCTTGATCACCTCGAGGCCGATGTAGACGTAATGGCCCCGTGACCGCGGCGCATCTAAGCCGGCGAGCACCTGATCCGAACGGCGAGTCAGCCGTGGCCGCACCGCCCCGATCTGCAAGGCCAACGCGGCGAACGCGACTGTCAACGCCGCTGCCGCGCCGGCTGACGGCGGGCTTGCCACCGTGGCTACCAGGATGACGATCGCCAGCACCACCTCGACGGTGTTCAGCGCGCGAAAGACCAAACGCCCGATGCCGAGGCCGATCGGCAGTGTGACGTTTGGAGCGCGGAACTTCAGCGGTGCTTCGAGAAACGAGATAGCCAACACCATGCCGAGCCAGACGAAGACAACCGCGACTGCTATCGCGCGCGCAAGACTCACGCCTCCGCCACTTGCCGGGTGAGTTGCACCAGACACAGATCTGGCTCGACGAACGCGTCCAGCCGATCGACCGTCACCGGTGCCGCCCAGGTTTCCAGCGCTCCCTGCATGAGCCCCAAGTGGATCGGACAGACGATGGCTTTCTGGCTTTCCGCCAATTCCAAAAACGGGCAGTGCCGTAGCCCCACCTGCTCGTCTCCGCGACGCTCAGGGGCAAAGCCGAGGTCGTCGAGCAATCCGACGAGGTGCTCGATCGATTCCTCTGCGTCGAGTACCCCGGCGGTGGTCCGAGGCGGCGGTTTCAGCTGCAGACCCCACGCGCGACCGGCGGCCAGTGCCCTGGCGTACGCGTCCCGATTGCTGGCGAGGCCGATGGCAAGGATCTCGGCTAGTAGCCGATAGCGCCGCGGGCCGCTGGGATCCATTCGCCGAGTCGCCCGGAACATCAGCGCCGGCCGGCCCGGCCCGTTGCGGTCCGGCGCGACCTGCTCCACCCGGCCCGTACTGACCAACGTGTCGAGGTGGAAGCGAACGGTGTTGGGGTGCACGTCGAGCATGTCGGCGATGGCGACGATGCTCGTCGGAGCATTCGCCGCCCTCAATACCTTCAGTACGTCGCCGCGACGACCGAGGGATTGCTTTGCTGACCTGGCGATGTCGCTCATTCTCCCGGACATTCTGCTGCTTTGGGAAGGCTAGCTACCAGCACTGTTTCGCGATAAAGCCGTCTCGACTCCGGTTTTCACAAAGTGGATTGTAACAATTCGGGCGGCGGCCGCCCCCATCGACGTTCGACCGACTATCGGTTTTCGGCGTCACACTGAATCATGTTGCGATTCAGTCTCTTCGAAGACGTGTTGAGCGATGCGGAATGCGGCGTTGGCGTCCGGCACACCGCAATAGACAGCGGTCTGCAGCAGCACTTCTTGGATCTCATCGCGCGATAACCCGTTGCGCAGGGCGGCGCGAATGTGCAGCGCAAGCTCCTCGTCCCGGCCACGAGCGATCAATGCCGTGAGCGTGATCATCGAACGGCTCCGACGGTCCAGGCCGGGACGCGTCCAGATTGTGCCCCAGGCGAATTCGGTGACGAGTGTCTGGAAGTCCCGGGTCAGGTCGGTGGTCTGCGCAGCTGCCTGCTCGACGTAGCTGTCGCCGAGAACTTCCCGTCGCACGGCCATGCCTCGGTCATAGCGGCTCATCTGGCTCCCAGTCTCCTCAGCTTCGCCAACACGTCGGCGATTCGGTCGGGCTGCTCAGCCGGCGCGAGATGGGCGGCCTGTGCCACCTCGACGAACCGCCCGCGGGTCACGTTGCTGGCGATGTACCGCAACGAATCCGGCGGCGTGGCAATGTCATTGGCGCCCGCGACCGCGACGATCGGGGTGTCGATTTCGCCGAGACGGTGACGGGCGTCGAACTCGGCCAGCGCCTCACAGGTGCGGGCATAGCCGTCGTCGTCGACCCGGCGCAGCGCGTCCAGCAGCACCCGGGCTGACGCGGGATCGCGCTCGAAGAAGCCGGGGGCGAACCAGCGGCGAATCGACAGTGCCACGACTTCACCCGTACCCGCGCTGCGAACCACTTTGGCCCGGGACTGCCAGTCGTCGGGGTCGCCGATGCGCGCCGCCGTGCAGATCAACGCCGCCGACACGATCCGCTCGGGATGCCCGAGCAGTAGCTGAAGCCCGACGGCGCCGGCCACTGACACGCCCGCATAGGTGAATGGCCGCCGGCCGATCTTGCCTTCGACGACTTTGATGACACTGGCAGCAAGGTCGTCGACGGTGAAGGCGCCCCCGGGCCGCGGGCTGGCGCCGTGACCGGGCAAGTCCCAGCCGATGACGTGATAGATGTCCGCCAGACGCCGCGCCACCCCAGACCATAACGCCGCGACGGAGGTGCCCAACGACGGGCCGACCACCAGCGGCGGCAGATTCGGCGACCCGCCCAGATGCGAGACGCGAATTCGGGGGGCACTCACGGGTGTTCCTTCACGATTCGCTTGGCACGATCCACGCTCTCGTCGATCAGAGCGTCGACTGCACCGAAATAGTTGCCGGACGGGGCTTTCCCGGCCAGCTCGGCGATGGACCGTTGCTCGCTCAGCACGTCGGCGTTGTCGAGGTTCGCGGCCATCCGCGCCGGATGGACCTGCAGGCCGGTCAGCAGTTCACTGCACTGGGAGCCGGCGACAACGGTTCGCCGGGCAAGGATGCGTAGCGTCTCCCACTCGGCGTGCCACGAACCGTCAGGACGTTCGTCGTTGGCCAGCGCGGCGGCGCTGTGCAATGTCGCGCCCAGCGACGGCGCCGAAATCGCTGCGCGGCGAATCAGGATGGACAACACCGGGTTGCGTTTCTGCGGCATGCTCGATGATCCGCCACGATCGCCGGCCGCTGGTTCGCTGAGTTCAGCGATCTCCGGCCGGACCAGTGTCACGACGTCCGACGCGATGCGGCCCCACGCGTCGGTGCATCCGATCAACGCATCGGCGATCGCGGTTATCGGCGCGCGGTTGGTGTGCCACGGTGACCTGAACTCCAAACCCAAAGTTGCTGCGGTGCTTTGCACCAGCTCGACCGAGGTAGCCACAGGATTCGGATGACCGGCCAGAGCAGCCAACTCCGTTGTGGCGGCTAGTGTTCCGCCTGCGCCGCCGATTTGCACCGGGAGGCTCAGCGCGCCGAGTTGTTGATATGCGTCGACGACACCGTTGCACCACGTCGCCGCTTTGACTCCGAACGTGGTGGGCACCGCGTGCTGAGCTCAGGGTGCGGGCCACCATCCGGGTGCCGCGGTGGGTTGCCGCGAGCACCGCTAGCGCGCAGATCTGTTCGGCCAGTTGCAACATCAACTCGTCGACGACGGCGCGAGTCGCCAGCATCAAGCCGGTGTCGATCACATCTTGACTGGTAAGCCCGCGGTGGATCCACCGGCCGACCTGTGCGCCGGCCCGGTCACGAAGCAGCGCCACCAACGGAATGGCGGGGTTGCCACCGTCCTCCGATTCGGCCGCGAGTAGCTCGCAGTCGCCGTCATCAACCAAACCGGTGAGGGCAGCGCCGGCGCACTGATCCGGCGCCAGACCCGCGGCGACCAGCGCGTCCAACCAGGCCGATTCCACCGCGACCATCGATGCCAACAGCGTCGCGTCGGACATCAACTCCCCGGCACGCTGGTCTCCCGGCCACAACAGATTCGTCATGCCGAATCACCGGGGTAGGCCAGAAACACGGTCTCGTTGGCCCCTTGGAAGCGAATGTCGAAGCGGTATCCGCCGTTTTCGGCGGCGCACATCAGGGTTTGTCGCCTGGCCGCGTCGAGGGCGCCCAACAGCCGATCGGTGTCCGGGTCGGCAATCCGGCAGGTAGGCGCGGGTGAACACCCGGTTCAACAGTCCGCGCGCAAAGACGACGATCGCGAAAAACGCCGAGCGTCCGGCCGGTGCGCCGGGCGTCAGGGTGCTGAAGCTGTAGTGGCCGGCGGCGTCGGTTGCGCATCGGCCCCAGCCGGTGAACGCCGCATCATCGCGCCGCAGCGACCCCTCCCGCCGGACCATGCGGCCGTCGGGACCGGGCTGCGAAATTTCCACCAAGGCGTCCGGCACGGGATCACCGGCACCGTCGTAAACCGTGCCGTACAACCGGATGGCACCGGCGTGCGCGTCGTCGACCAACTGGTTGTCGCCGGGATAGGGCAATCCGAGGTGCAAATACGGCCCGACCGTTTGGCCTGGGGTGCAGGCTAATTCAACCATGGTCACTGTTTGGTTCGGTCCACGTTCGCCGGCTGCCGGCCAGCACGATGTCCCATCGGTACCCGGTCGCGTACTCGGGCTGAGTCAGGTCATGGTCGTAGGTGGCGACCAGCCGCCGCCGTGCTGCGGGGTCCACGATCGACTGGTAGATGGGGTCCAAGCCGAACAGCGGGTCACCCGGGAAGTACATCTGGGTGACCAGACGCTGGGTGAAGGCGGTCCCGAAGACCGAGAAGTGAATGTGCGCCGGACGCCAGGCATTTCGGTGATTCCGCCACGGGTAGGGGCCCGGCTTGATGGTCAGAAAGCGATACGTCCCGTCGGGCTCGGTCAGGCAACGGCCCACCCCGGTGAAGTTCGGATCGATCGGTGCCGGGTGCTGGTCGCCGTGGTGGTTGTAGCGACCGGCCGCGTTGGCTTGCCAGATCTCGACGAGCTGACCCGCCACCGGCTTACCTGTCGCGTCGAGCAGCCGCCCGGTCACGATGATGCGCTCCCCGATGGGCTCGCCGCGGTGGCCGGCGGTGAGGTCGGCGTCGAGGGGGTCGACATCCCGGCGCCCGAAGCACGGCGCCCAGCGTTCGACCTCGTCCGGGTCGATGCAGACGAATGCAGACTTCGGATGCCGCAGCCGACTACTGCGGTACGGCGGGTAGTCCAGCAGCGGCTGCGGCTCATCTTTCCCCTGGTAGTCGGCCGCGATGCGGGCGATCTCCGCGGTGATCGCGCGTTGGGATACAACGCGGGCCGACTCTGCTGCAGCCTTCATCGAGACAGACGCTACGCGAGAAACGGCTACCCTCAACCGTCTTCGCGGGATTTCCGCTGCCTGTCCGCCATAGTCTGATGCCATGCCGCGTGACTACATCTATGACCAGGGATTCTCCGAAGAGCGGGCGCGCCTGGCCGGCATCGAAAGTTTGTGGGATCCCGGAAGCCAGCGGCTGCTCGACGGGCTGGGTATCGGTGCGGGCTGGCGATGCCTGGAAGTTGGCGCCGGCGGCGGCTCGCTGGTCGAGTGGATGGCCGGTCGCGGCGCCGCGGTGCTGGCGATCGACATCGACACCCGTTTCGTCGAGCCTCTCGCCGGCGACGCGGTCGAGGTTCGGCGGGTCGACATCCGGACCGACGAGCTGCCGGAGCGCCAGTTCGACTTGGTGCATGCCCGCTTGGTGCTCGAGCATCTGACCGAGCGCCGACGAATCCTCGACCGCCTCGCGGCCGCGCTGCGCCCCGGCGGCTGGATGGTCATCGAAGACTACGACTGGACCGGTTTCGGCTTCGAGGACGCTTCGCGCTTCGATCGGGTGGCCGACGCCGTCATCACGTTCATGCAGCAAGCCGGGTTCGAGCCGCGGTACGGCCGCCGCGTCGTCGCCGACATGGCCGCCGCCGGGCTGACCGACGTACGCGGCGAGGGCCGGGCCCTGATCATCGACTCCCGCTCCCCCGGGTTCGACTTCTTCAGGTTGTCCTTTGAGAGCCTGCGCGACGCCGTGGTCGACGCCGGCTTGCTGCCGCGGGAGGACGCCGATGCGGCAACCGCCGCGTTCAACGAAGACAGGCGGTTGCAGACTCCGCTGATGATGGCCGGAATCGGTCGCCGCTGAGCGGATTTCGGCTGTACCGGCGCGGGAGTTGACCACGCCGTGGCCCTGCGGCATTCTTTGATACAGAATTGCCTTCTGTGCTACAGATGGCCAGGGAGCTTGGAGGTCGTGATGGCCGATCATCACAGCGCCCTCGATGACGTTCTCGGTAACGTCCGGCGCGGAATGATCCCTGCGCACATCTACAACGACAAAGAGCTCTTCCAGCTGGAAAAGGAGCGCCTTTTCAGCCGGGCCTGGCTGTTCGTCGCGCACGAATCCGAGATACCGCACGAGGGCGACTACGTGGTGCGCCGGGTGCTCGACGACTCCTTCATCATCACCCGCGACGCGAAGGGCACTGTGCGGGCCTTGTTTAATATGTGCCTGCACCGCGGGATGCAGCTGTGCCGCGCGGAGATGGGCAACGCCTCCAACTTCCGGTGCCCCTACCACGGCTGGACCTACCGCAACGACGGCCGGCTGACCGGGCTGCCGTTCCATCGAGAGGCCTACGGCGGCGACGACGGGTTTCCCCGCGATAGCCAAAGTCTCGTTCCCGCGCCGAATCTCGCAACATATAACGGCTTGATATTCGTCAGCATGGACCGCAGACGCGCAACCACTGGAAGACTTCCTCGGCGACTTCCGGTTCTATCTCGACTTTTACACCCGACACAGCAGCGGCGGGCTCGAGGTTCGCGGACCGCAGCGCTGGCGGATCAAGGCCAACTGGAAGATCGGCGCCGAGAACTTTGCCGGCGACATGTACCACACCCCGCACACCCATGCGTCGATCGTCGAGATCGGCCTCTTCCGCGAGCCGAAAGCGCAAAAGCGCAAGGACGGAGCCACCTACTGGGCACAGTGTGGGGGCGGAACCACCTACAAGCTCCCGCCGGGCAGCTTCGAAGAACGCATGCGCTACGTCGGTTACCCCGACGAGATGATCGACCGGATCAAACGCGTCTGGACGCCACAGCAACAGCAACTGGTCGGCGAAGACGGGTTCATGATTTCGGCCGCATCGTGTTTCCCGAACCTCAGTTTCGTGCACAACTGGCCCAAGGTTCTCGACGGCGCTGACAGCGAGGGGGTTTTGCCGTTCATATCAATCCGGCAGTGGCAGCCGATCAGCGAGAACGAGACCGAGGTGTGTTCGTGGTTCGCAGTGGACGCCGCGGCGCCGCCGGAGTACAAAGTGAACTCCTACAAGGCCTATCTGATGTGCTTCGGATCGACGGGCATGTTCGAGCAGGACGATGTGGAGAACTGGGTGTCGTTGACCAACACCGCGGGTGGCTCGATGGCGCGACGGCTGCTGCTGAACAGCCGGATGGGATTGCTTTGCGACGACCGGCCGGTCGTCGATCGCCTGCCATCGGCAGCGTTTCACGGGCCGGGATACGCCCAGGTCGGCTACAACGAGAACAATCAGCGCGCGCTGCTGCGGCTGTGGGCCGACCATTTGGAGATGGCGACGACATGACCACCGCGCAGGTCGGCAAGCCAGTAGGAAAGCCGTTGCCGTTCAACGACGATCGGCACCTGCAAGCGCATCAGTTCTTGGTCGACGAAGCCTATCTGCTCGATGCGCAGCAATACCAGACGTGGCTGGGTACCCTCACCGACGACATCCGTTACCTCATGCCGGTCCGCGTCACCACTGCCCTGGGCGCCGGGTTCGACACCTCCCCGGGAATGGCGCACTTCGACGAAGACAAGTACTCGCTGAGCCGGCGGGTCGCGCGATTTAACACCGAGCATGCCTGGACCGAGGACCCGCCGTCACGGATGCGCCACTACATCACCAACGTCCGCACGTTCGCCTGTGCGGATGATGAACATCTCGTCGTGGAATCCGCCGAACTGCTGTTCCGCAGCCGTGGCGACGTCAATGAGGCCGCCCTGGTGTCGTGCGGACGCCACGACGTGTTGCGGCGCTGCGGTGACGAGCTGAAACTTGCCCGCCGCACGATCATGGTCGACGAGTCGGTGTTGAGAATGCAGAACCTGGCGGTGTTCTTATGAGCGACGCACTACCGGGGTTGCTCGACGGCGCGGTGGGCGAACCACTCACGGTGGCAAATGAATTCGCCGAAGTCGTAGTGCGCCGCGTTGATACCCGAAACGGGTCACGACTGCTGATCCACGCGCCTAAAACCGGTCGGTGGATCAGCCTGGACGCCCTGGAGGTCGAGGCGTTGACGCGGCAGAACGCCCGCACGCTGGCCGCGATGGTCGGTGACTCCGCCGGCCCGCTGCTACCGGACGACGGCAGCCGACCGTGACCAGCTGGCTGGACGGCAAGCGCGCCCTCGTCGTCGGAGGCGGATCGGGCATCGGCAGGGCGGTCGTCGACGCATTTCGTACTGAGGGCGCCAAAGTCGCTGTGCTCGAAATAGACCCAGACAAATGTGACGCACTCCGACGCAAGCTGAAGAAGGTGCCGGTGGTCGAAGGCGACGCGACCACCCGCGCCGCCAACGATCTGGCGGTCGCCACCGCGGTCGACGCCTTCGACGGCCTCGATACGCTGGTCAACTGCGTCGGAATCTTCGACTTCTACAAGGGAATCGGTGACACCGAGGCCGACGAGCTGCCCACCGCATTCGACGAAATGTTTCGGACCAACGTGCTCAGCCATCTGCAATCGGTCAAAGCCGCGATGCCTGCGCTACAAGCCGGAACCGGTTCGTCGATCGTGCTGGCCGAGTCAGCATCGTCGTTTTATCCCGGTCGCGGCGGCGTGCTGTATGTGTCGTCGAAGTTCGCAGTTCGCGGCCTGGTTGCCGCGCTGGCCCACGAGTTGGCGCCGCAGATACGGGTCAACGGCGTCGCTCCGGGCGGCACCCTGAACACCGACCTGCGCGGCCTGAGCGCTTTCGGGCAGCACAGCACCCGCCTCGACGACACTCCTAACCGCGCGCGCGACCTGGCCGCCCGCACACCGCTGAACGTTGCACTCTCCGCCGAAGATCACGCGTGGAGTTTCGTGTTCTTGGCTTCGGACCGCTCGCGCGGCATCACCGGCGAAACCATCCATCCCGACGGCGGATTCGGGCTCGGAGCCAGGCAATGACCCTCGACGAACTGCGCGTGTTGGTGGCACAGGCGTGCCGGGTCGCGGCTGCTCGCGGGCTGGTCGACGGTATGCTGGGTCATCTGAGTCTGCGGGTGGACGACGAACGGCTGCTGCTCCGATGCCGCAGCGACACCGACACCGGTGTCGCGTTCACCCGGCCCGCCGATATCCGCCTCATCGGATTCGACGGCAGCGCAGGCACTCCCGGAGAATTGGACGGGTATCGGGTCCCCAACGAACTTCCCATTCACATCGAGACGATGTTGGCCGATCCGCAGCACCGGGCGGTGGCGCATCTGCACCCGCCCGCCGTTGTCGCCGCCGATCTCGCCGGCATCACGCTCCGGCCGATCTACGGGGCCTTCGACATTCCCGGAGCCTGGCTCGCGCGCGGCGGTGTGCCGGTTTATGAACGCGCAGTGCTGATCCGAGACACCAGGCTGGGCAAGGAAATGGTGGCCGCGATGGGCAAGGCGCCGGTGGTGATCTGCCGCGGCCACGGCATCACCAGCGCAGCGGCCACCATTCAACAGGCCGTGCTGCAAGCGATCAGCGTCGACGCGCTGGCCCGGATGTCACTACACATTCGCGCAGCCGGCGGCACCCTGCGCGACATCGACGATGCGGACTGGCAGGAACTTCCGGATTTAGGCCCCGGTTTCACCACCGACGCGGCCTGGCGCAGCGAAGTCGCACGGCTTGATCAGCCGAGCTGATCGCCGATCTCCTTGGCCGCCTCAATAAGTGTCGCTGCGACCGACGCATACTGCGATCGGCTGAGCCGGTGCTGCGGGGCCGCGACGTTGAGCGCCAGCCGAAGCCCCGGCGCCTGGGAAGGGATCGGCACCGCCACCGACGCGACGCCCTCCTCACTCTCCTCGCGGTTGACCGCATACCCCTGTTCACGTACCCGGGAAAGCTCGGCTTCCAGTTTGGCGCGGCTGCCGATCGACCGATCGGTGATGCGCTCCAAGCTCTCGTCGGGCAGCAGCTGACGCAATTCGGCTTGCGGCAACTGGGCCAGCATGGCCTTGCCCGTCGACGTGCAATGCGCCGGCATGGTGCGGCCCAGCCGGGACGCCACCCGCACCGCGGCGGGGCCCTCCACGGCTGCGACGAAACGGACTGTGGCGCCGTCGAGCATCCCGACATGCACCGTCTCGCGCAAGCGTTCGCTCAGGCTGCGCATGATCGGCATGACGGTTCCGGCTATGTCGATGCGGCCGAAGATCGCAAACGCCACACCGGTCAACGCCGGACCGGGCCGGTACGCCTTGGATACCGGGTCCTGGCGGACGAACCCGCGGTAGGCCAGCATCGCCAGCAGCCGGTGCGCGGTCGAGGACGCGACACCCAGATACCTTGCGGCCTCGCTCAACCGGATCTCGGGCCGCTCCCCCAACAACAGCAGCAGCTTCAATGCCTTGTCGACCGACTCGATCGGGTACTGCGGCGCGAGTGAATCGGCGCCCGACGCGTCGACCGTCCGCCCCGCCTTTTTCTGCATGACAGAAAAGGTACCTGCGATACGGTACGAACAGGAGGCCTCATCAACTCATGATCCGGCGGCGCACGGCCGGGAAGGCTGCGACATTGCTTGGCGTCGCAGCGCTGCTGGCCGCCTGCACAACCTCGGTAACAGGACAGCCGGCGGCAGCGGGCGGCCATCCGCCGAACCCGTCCGGTTCGGCGACAAACCCCGCGCATGGGCCGATCGCGGCGCGAGACCTGTTGCTGCCCGAGGGCGCGCAAACTCCGCTCGGACCGGCGACGCCGACTGAAGTTGGCGACGCGTTTTTCACCAGCGTGCGCCCACCGGAATGTGCGGCGGCACTGTTTTTCAAGGATTCCCCGCTGCGACCCGCGGGCCCGTCCGACCATGCCGAGTTGGCCTACAACTTCGGGACGTCAGCGGTTTACGCCGAGTCGGCCGATGTCTACAACAAGGACCTCAATACTCACGATGTGATCTCGAATGGCGTCTGCCGCCGTTGCCAAATGCAACGCCGACGCGGTCGGTGTCGCGCCGGCAGGCGAGTCTCCAGCTATGCGACTTCGCGATTTCTCGGTACCGGCGGACGGTGTGCTGGCCTGGGTGATGACCGGCGAACAGGAGACCTGCGACTACGGGCTCATCGCCGTTCCGCGCGCGGCTCTTGTCCTGGTGGCGTGCGACACCGAAGGCAGGGTCAACATGACCAAGTGGGCGCCAAAACGCCACGAGCAGGTCATGTCCCGCACTGCCTGACTTGCCGGATCGACGCGCCGAACCTAACGCCAGTCACGGCAACACCCTGCACAGGGGTCGGGCATTCTTATCCCATGACGGTGGAAACCCTGTTGCAGTCGATCCCCCCACTGACGGTGTACATCGTGGTCGGCGTGGTCGTCGGACTCGAAAGCCTGGGCATCCCGCTGCCGGGTGAGATCGTGCTTGTCAGCGCCGCATTACTGTCGTCGCGGCACGAACTGGCGGTCAACCCGATCGGCGTCGGCGCTGCCGCAGTGATCGGGGCAGTGGTCGGCGACTCCACCGGCTACGCCATCGGCCGTCGGCTCGGGCTGCCGCTGTTCGACCGGCTGGGTCGGCGGTTCCCCAACCATTTCGGACCCGGCCATGTGATGTTCGCCGAGCGGCTGTTCGACCGCTGGGGCGCGCGGGCGGTCTTCTTGGGCCGTTTCATCGCGCTGCTGCGGATATTCGCCGGGCCGCTGGCCGGGGCGCTCAAGATGCGCTACGCGAGGTTTCTGGTCGCCAACGTGTCGGGCGCGGTGTGCTGGGCGGGCGGCACGACTGCGCTGGTCTATTACGCCGGTGTGGCCGCCGAACGCTGGCTGACCCGCTTCTCATGGATTGCCTTGGTCGTTGCGGTGGTGTGCGGGGTGGTCGCCGCGGTCGTGCTGCGCGAGCGGGTGTCCCGCGCAATCACCGAACTCGGGTCCGAGGACTCCAGCGAAACCGGCCGCACCACTGCCTGAATTGGCGGGATATCCCGTGCTCATCGGAGCGACCCCGGCGTGCCTTTGAACATATTTCGCCACTTTTTCCATATCAGCAAAAACTTTTGGTGCAAACACCAGGCAACAGCTTGGTAATCAGCCGTTGCCAAAAAATCGTGTGGACGCATAAACGAGCCGGTATATCACGGTTATCAATGTCACCGTGGCACCGTCATACTGAACTGAAATATGTTGGTGGTAGTCAGTTTTGACGACAGCATCGGCTGAACTTGTCGACGTCGACGGCACTTGCACCACGCAGGACGAACCCTCAGATGGCCCAGTGGAAAGTTCGCTAAACAGCTCGTATCACGGCTGCGGTTCAGTGCCGGCCTCACCGTATTCTTAAACAGCGTTCGATGGACAGACCGATGCGTCTTCTGTTATAAATTTGAAATCTGCTAATCGACGTCGGTCTTCAGCTATGCAGGGCGGGCATCCATATCGCGACGCGCAGCGTCCGCCGATTAGGAGGACCACATGGGTACCTTTGCCATCGCAGAACCATCGTGTAATCACGTCATGCTCAGCAGTCGCCTGATTGCCGAGCTGGCACAGGCCAGAAGCACGCTCCGGATGACCACCGAGCGGAGCGGGCTGGCTGTGATCGTCAGCGCCGGAGGTGAACTGGACGCCTCCAACGAAGCCACGTGGCGACGCCTGCTCAGCGAGGCCGCCGCTGCCGCAGGCCCGCCGGGACCGCTTGTGGTCGACACCAGCGGGCTCGACTTCATGGGGTGCTGCGCCTATGCCGCGCTGGCCGAGGAAGCGGAGCGCTGCCGCGAGCGTGGCGTCCAGGTGCGGCTGGTGGGCAATCAGGCGATTGTTGGCCGGATCGTCGCCGCGTGCGGCCTGAGCGAGCTACTGCCGGTTGATGAAAGCGTGGACGCGGCGCTCTCGGTGTACGACCCAGCCGACTGGTAAGCCTGCGACATGCCCCATCGGCCGGAGAACGGCTATCGCCGGAGACCGCTACGCGCACTGCGCAAGTCCTCGACGAACAGCTCGTACGCCTCTTCGCGGTTGACGCGGTCGCGCAGCACGGCCGACGGATGAACTGTGGCTGCCAGCTTCGGCTCCGGATCAACCCGCACCTGGGCTGCCGGCGGCAGGTGTAAAAACTCACCGCGATGCGCGGAGACTCGAAAGGCGTTGCCCAGCAACGACTGAGCGGCCGTCGCACCCAGCAGGACGATCAGTTGCGGCTCCAGCGCCTCGATCTCGGCGATGAGCCAGGGCCGGCAGGCGACGACTTCGGTCCGGTTCGGCTTCTGGTGTATTCGGCGTTTGCCGTCCTTGCGGGTGAATTTGAAGTGCTTGACGGCGTTGGTCTGATAAGTCAGCTCCGGATCGATGCCCGCGTCGCCGAGCGCACGGGCAAGAAGCCGCCCGGCCGGGCCGACGAACGGCAGCCCCTCGACATCTTCGCGGTCCCCAGGTTGCTCACCCACCAGCATGATCGGCGCGTCGGGTAGGCCGTGGCCGAAGACGGTTTGCAACGCGTTCTCGTACAGCCCGCAACCGCGACAGCGGCTCGCCGCAGCCGCCAACGAATCCAGGTCGAGCTCCTCGGGCAGGAACTGCTGCGCTCCGGGTGCCGTTGTCGGGCTCATGGAAACCCCTCGCGATCAACCTTTTCCCAATGATGGCATTGCGCCCGATCCATCGTCGCTGCAAAAGGTCCGGCAAACATTTGCGTCGCATTTCGGCTACCCGAGCGCCGAGTCCACCAAACCGGTGACACGTGCGCGGCGACTTGTAACGCCACGGGCTGCCGGGACGAAATAACTCCAAATGCCGGACGCTGGCCCGCCGCGCACTCCCCTGGCCAAAATCCGGCACCACCACGGCTCGTCGGCGCCGGAATTGGAGGCATATTGGACATCGTCCTCGGGGTATCGATGGCCCCCGCAACGATCCGCATGGTGCTGGTCGAAGGGGAAAACGCTGACGGCGTCACCGTTGACGAGGACAGGTTCGGCGTCGGCAATACCAATGACCCGGCAACGCTGAGCGCACCCGACCAGGTGATCGCCGCCATCCTCGGCACCCGTGAGAGTGCCGGCCAAGGCGGCCATCAACTGACGTCGACCGGTGTGACGTGGACCGATCCCGGCGATGCCGCCGCCCTAGCCACCGCGCTGGCCGCCCGCAAGGTCGAGAACGTGATGCTGGTGTCGGCGTTTTTGGCTGCCGCCGCATTGGCCCAAACCGTAGGTAACGCAATCGGTTACCGGCACATTGCGATGCTGTTCGTCGAACCGGACACCGCTACGTTGGCTGTCGTCGACTCCACCGACGGTTCGATCACCGATGTGCGTCGCCGTCCCCTGCGTGGCGCAAACCCGATGCCCGAGCTGGCGGCGATGATCGCCGGACTCGACCCCTCGCAAACCTATGCGGAGGGTCTGTTCATCGTGGGCTGCGACGTGGATATCGCGCCGCTCAAGCCGGCGCTGGAGGCCGCGTCATACCTTCCGGTCAGTGCCCCCGAGGAGCCGGACATGGCGCTGGCCCGCGGCGCGGCGCTGGCATCGGCCGGCGCACCGCTGTTCGCATCCTCCACCGCCGCGTTGGCCTACGCGCAAGATCCCGGCACCGGTGAGGTCGACCCGTACGCGGTTTCACCCGGTTACCTCGAAGTGCCTGTTTACCACGGCGGTGCAACGCTGCGCGGGGAGGATCTTGCCTACAGCGCTGCGCCCGACCAGGACGCCGACGCCCAAACCGGCGCCGTACACATCGCTGAGGCCGACACCGAGGATGATTTCGACGAAAGCCAGCGGCGTCGGCCGCTGATGTTGGTCGGCAGCGCATTGGCGGTCGTCGTTGTCAGCGCTGCGTTGGCGCTGGAGATTGCGCTGGCGCTGGGTATCCGTCCCGCGGTCGCGTTGCGGCCTGTTCCCGGCCAAGCTCTCATCGCGCCGGCCCAGGCGGCACCCCAACCGGCGCCGCTTGTTCCGGCGCCGCACCCACTAGCCGTTCACGCGGCACCGGCACCGCTGCACCTGCCCGCCCCCGCGCCGATTGCACCACGCGCGCCAGTGCCCGTCCCGATTCCCGTCGCACCCGTGCCGGTGCCCGTCCCGGTGCCGCTGCACGCGGGGATTCCGGCGCCGCCAGTCCACGTTCCGTTCGGTCAGCCCCGCGTGAATCTGGGGGTTCCCCGGCTGCTGCCGCAGGGCCCGAACATGCCACTGTTGCGCGAGCCGGTCCCGGAGGTGCGTGCGCCAGTGCCGCCGTTCCGCGGGCAGATTCCGCAGCCGCCAATGAATTTCCCCGCCCCTGAAGGTCCGCGGTTCCCCGGAGGCCCGGGGTTCCCCCAAGGACCCCAGTTCCCGGGAATGCCCGGCCCCGAGGGACCCCGATTCCCCGGAATGCCCGGCCCCGAGGCGCCCCGGTTCCCCGGAGGCCCGGGGTTCCCCCAAGGACCCCAGTTCCCGGGAATGCCCGGCCCCGAGGGACCCCGATTCCCCGGAATGCCCGGCCCCGAGGGACCCCGATTCCCCGGGATGCCCGGTCCGATGATGCCCCGCATGCCCGGTCCGATGATGCCCGGACTCCCGCACTTCAACTTCCCGGGTCGGGGATTCCGATTCTGAGACAGTCGAATTCGACTAATTACCGGGGAAGGCCGAAGAGCTTGACCACCCCGTGATCACGGCCGGCCGTGTAGCCACCGTCGACGGCGATGGCCTGGCCGCTGATGAAGGACGCGTCGGGCGATAACAGAAAAGCCGCCGTGGCGGCGATCTCATCAGGCCGGCCCATTCGTTGCAGCGCGTGCTCCTCGGTGACCGAGGCTTTCGGACCCTCCATTCCCGGCAAGCCGAAAACGCTTCCGGTCATCGGCGTTTCGATGAAGCCCGGGCAGATGGCGTTTGCCCGGATACCGCTCGGGCCGTAGTCAAGCGCAATGTTCTTGGTGAGTAAGACGACGCCGCCCTTGGAGGCGTTGTAGGCGCTGCCGCCCGCGGTGCCTTCCAGACCCTCGATGCTGGCCAGCGTCACGATGGAACCGCGCTCGCCGTCGATGCGCGGCTGGTCGATCATTCTGGCCAGGGCCGCCTTGGCGACCAGAAACGTGCCGGTGAGGTTAATCGCGATCACCCGTTCCCATTCGGTGCGGTCCAGCAGATGGACCGGGCCGCCGCCGGCAACGCCCGCGGCATGGACCACACCGTCGAGTCGGCCGGGCACCGCCGCGAACACAGCGGCGATCGCGGCTTCGTCGGTCACGTCGGCGGTCACGAACCGAAAGTCAGGGCCGAGGTCGGGTGGGGCGGCCACGTCGGCGCCGACCACGCTGCCACCCTCGGCCAGCAGGCGCCGCGCGGTGGCCAGCCCGATGCCCGAGGCCGCACCGGTGACGACGAACGTGCGGGAACGGGCGCGATCAGCGCTCACCATGGCTGCCCCTCTCGAATTCGATTGCTGCGCAGTCAGAGTCCGAATTGGTCGTCGATGATGCCGAGCCAGATCTGCGCGACGTCCATTGCCACCTTCTCGCTGATGAACGCGTGCTGGGTGCCGGTATAGATGTCACGGAACGCGCGCTCGAGTCGACTGCCCTCGCGGATCGCCGTGGTCCCGGCCGCCAGATGCGCCCACTCCGCGCATTCCCGCGCGGTGTCGGTGGCATAGACCGCAGCCACCCGCATGTCGGCTCGCAAACTTGGTGTCAGGTCGTTGCCCGTGTCGACCGCCGCCTCGGCCGCGGCGAAGGCGTCGATCACCAGCAGACGAGCTGCCCGCCAGGCGGCGACATGGTGGGCCAGCCCCTTTTGGAACGTCGGGACGGCTGGCCAGCGTCGCCATGTCGCTCATTCGCACTTTGGTGGCCGCAAGTTCCTCGACATCGTCGAGCATGCTCTTGGCGACCCCCAGTGCAAACGCGGCGTGACCGGCGGCGGTGATCGGCATCAGGCCCATCCGGCTGGCCGCCGATGTTCCCCGCAAAGGCTCACGGGTGAACAGCGGCATAGTCCGGTACTCCGGAACGAAGACGTCGGCGACGTTGTAGTCGTAGGAGCCGGTGCCTTTGAGGCCCTGGACATACCAACCGTCGGTGAAGGTGACCTCCTCGCGGGGCAGGAATGCGACCCGCATGTCAGGAATGCCCTCGCTGACCCAACGCATCTCACCGTTGTCCATCGGGAAGAAGCCGGCGCCGATATAGGCCGAGTGCCCGGTGCCGGAGCCGAAACTCCACGCACCGCTCAACCGGTAGCCGCCGTCGACGACTGCCCCCTGCCCGTTGGGAAAGTACTGACCGCCGATGGTGATGTGGTTGTCGTTGCGGGTGAAAATCTCGGCGAAACCCTCATCGGGCAAATAGGTCGCCGCGGCGAACGTCGAGGGTAGGTTGGCGATGCCAATCCAGCCGAAAGAGCCGTCTTGCCAAGCCATTTCGATCCACGTCTCGATCATCTCGTGGAACGACGGTTCGACGCCGCCTGCCGCCTTCGGATTGAACGCGGACATCAGCCCGCTGGCCCACATCTCGTCGACGATCGGTGCCGAGAGCGTGCGCAAACGCTCAGATTCCGCAGCCTCGGCCCGGACCAGGTCGCGCATCCCACGAGCTCGGTCCACCACCCGATCACGCACTCCGGTCATGACGTCATCCCTTTCGGTCCGCTGCTCTGCTTCATCGAAGACCACGACCGGCTGGCGTCACTGATCAGCTGGCGGAATAACTGGCGGATTACGTGGCGGCCATACCTTTACCGCTTTCTTTGCCTCTGCCTTGGCCTTCGCCTTTGCTTTTTTACGTGCCTCAAAGGTGTCATCGTCATCGTCTTCGTCATCTTCGGGGTTGTCGTCCGTTTCGAAGATGACCTCGTACCACCGCTTATTGGGCTGCACCCTCGTTTCGATGTCACCTGTTGGAGTCGCGCGCCTGAGCTGGACGTTCTCTAGGCTTGGATCACGTCGGCTGATGAATGCTTCGAGCGCCTCCGCCAACGGGATGCCATTGAGATTGATGTCTGCGAGCGCCCTGCCCTGGTAGATAGCCACGCCGCACATCTTGCACCGGAATCGCGCTACACGCATCCTTTTCTGACGCTGGGATGTCTAGGCGTTAAGGGCATCTGGGCGAACTCCGCACGGCCTCCGGACTTGCTGTTGCAAATCCGGAGGCCGTGCGAGTTTAACTTGTGTCAGTACAGCGGGATCCAGACACCGAACAGCCAGAATCCCCATCCACCGAAGACCGGGTTGAAGATCGGGATCGCGTTGTACCCGTTGTAATTGAACGGCCCGAAATCACGCTGCGCGATTGCCATATCGCGCGCCGGACCATTCCATGGGCTGTTCCAACCACCGGGAGGCGGTGGTCCGTTCCAGCCGCCCGGGGGCGGTGGTCCATCCCAGAAAGGCGGCGGCGCTCCGGGCGGAGGCCCGCCATTCCAACCGAATCCGCGTTGTGGGGGCGGCGGCGGCGCACCGTGGTCGGGTGCGCTGAAGCCGTGCGGCGCATCCCTCGGGCCACCCATCTGTGGGCCACCCCGGTCGTAAGAACCTCTGGGCGTGTACGGCGGCGGTGGCGGTCCACCCGGACCGCCAGGTCCGCCTGGCCCTCCAGGCCCACCCGGTCCGCCGGGTCCACCAGGCCCACCCGGTCCGCCGGGTCCAGGACCGCCCGGGCCGCCGGGCCCACCCGGCCCATGCCCTGGTCCTCCGGGCCCACCCGGTCCGCCAGGTCCAGGTGCGCCGGGACCGCCAGGTCCACCGGGCCCTCCCGGACCGCCAGGCCCTTGATGTCCGTTAAGCCCGCCGGGTCCACCGGGCCCACCCGGTCCCGGAGCGCCCGGACCACCAGGCCCGCCTGGCCCAGGACCGCCCGGACCACCAGGCCCGCCGGGCGCAGGACCACCAGGCCCGCCCGGGCCGCCCGGCCCTTGACCGCCAGGACCACCGGGTCCAGCGGGTCCACCCGGCCCCTGATGTCCACCAGGTCCACCGGGTGCAGGACCGCCAGGTCCGCCGGGTCCGCCCGGACCCGGTCCAGGTCCCGGTCCACCAGGTCCGCCCGGCCCGCCAGGCCCAGGACCACCAGGTCCCGGACCAGGCCCAGGACCACCAGGCCCGCCGGGCCCCGGTGCGTCAGCGAAGGGCCAATGCCAAGTTGGAGCCGGCTTCGACGGCGCGGCATTGGCAGAGTCGACGCCTACCGTGAATGCAGAAATGCCGATGCCTGCGGCGATCGCCGCACCTGCCACGCGCTTCACGTACATACCTGTTAGCCCCTTCTGCGCACCACGCTGAGCTGCGTCGTAAGAACGCTGCGTCAGGGGCACGTCACGTCCATCTCGAATGTTTTGGTCAGCTGCTGGTCTGAGTTGGCCGTATTGACCCCTGTCGCAGTGCCCTTGATGGTGTAGGAGTTCCCGGTCTTCGTGGCCTGGACTGTGCCCTGACCCGGTGCGCCGGCCGAATAGCCCAGCGTGACGCCGGTGAGGTTTCCCAGTCCGACCGCTTGCACGACCGGCGGATCAGCAGTGCTAACCACCGCGCCGATCCCGTTCGACGGATCGCCGATACCGATGTTGACGTTGCTACCAGCCGGAGTGCAGGCGACCTGACCAGTGACGTTCTGATTCTGGCCGTCGATGATTACCTGGTTACCGGCAGTGGCCGGTGAGCTGGTGGGTGAGCTTGTATTGGACTTGTTGCTCGAACAGCCGGCCATGCCCGCAACCACAGTGGCCGCGGCTGCTATGCCGACCAAGATCCCGCACTTTGCCACTGGACTCCTTCGTCTCGTCGCTCTCAAACATTCACGGTTTGTCGATTAAGTGCGCGCCTGAGGGTAGATCCGGTGCCATCTCATCCTGAATGCCACTCTCAAGGCCTCCCCTGCGATCGCGACCTTACGCTCCGCGACACTGCTGTTGCAGTAACCCTTGACTAGCACGTCTATGACCGGTTGCTCCGGCTGAGCGTTAGCCGGACGCGCTCAGGCGGGCACCGGACGATAGGCCGGGGTCCATCGCACCTCTGCGATCCGTTCGGCGAGTTGCTCACCGCTGCGTTTCGGGGCGACGCCGTCCGCAACGGCCTGGACGGCGACGGCGTGGGCAATCCGCACCGCGACATCGGGTACGTCCGACCACGCCGGCAGCAACGGCTGGTCGGGGTCTGCGAGGGCGGGCGACGCATCACCCAGGGTCGCCGCGGCAACGCGCATCATCTCGTCGGTGACTCGAGTTGCCTGAGCCGCCGTCACGGCAAGCCCCATCGCGGGGAAGATGTAGACGTTATTGCATTGAGCCACTGGACGTTCCACTCCGTTACGCTGCAGCGGAGCGAACGGTGACCCCGTCGCGATCAACGCACGCCCGTCGGTCCAGCGGTCCAATTCGGCGGGGTGCGCCTCCGCGCGACTTGTCGGATTCGACAGCGGGAAGATGATGGGCCGCTCGGTTTTGCCGGCCATCTCGCGGACGATGCTCTCGGTGAAGGCGCCGGCCGCGGTGGACAGCCCCAACAGGACGCCCACGTCGACGCGGTGTACGACATCGGCAAGCTGGGCCGGCCCCGACAGCCCCCAATCAGCTACTCGGTCGGAGGGCTGCGCGAAATCACGCTGCCCCGCCGAAAGGTCGGTGCGATCGTCGGTAAGCAGGCCGACCACATCGACGACCCAGATGCGTTCGCGGGCAGCCTGTTCCGACAGCCCCTCGTTGACCATCTCCCGTCGGATCATGTCCAGGACACCGATGCCGGCCGAGCCTGCGCCGAGCATGACGACCTGCTGCTGCGACAGCGGGCGGCCCGCCACTTTGGCGGCACCGTGCAGCGCACCGAGGGTGACGGCAGCGGTGCCCTGAATGTCGTCGTTGAAGGTAAGCAGCTTGTCGCGGTAGCGCGCCAAGATCGGCTGCGCATGCACCGTGGCAAAGTCCTCCCACTGCAGCAGCACATCGGGCAGTTGTTCGCGCACGGTGGTGACGAACTGGTCAATGAACGCGTAGTACTCGTCGTCGTGGATGCGTCGGTGGCGCCATCCGAGGTAAAGCGGGTCTTCGAGGAGTTCGGCGCTGTCGGTGCCGACATCGAGCACGATGGGAAGAGTGCGAGCGGGATCGATGCCACCGATGAGCGTGTACAGCGACAGCTTGCCGATCGGAATGCCCATCCCGCCGATGCCCTGGTCGCCCAAGCCGAGGATCCGTTGCCCATCAGTCACCACGATCACGTCGACATCGCGTTGCGGCCGATTGCGCAGCACCTCGTCAAGACGGTCGCGGTCGGGATAGGAAACGAACAATCCTCTTGGCCGCCGGTAGATCTCGCCGAAGCGTTGGCAGGCCTCACCGACCGTGGGGGTATACACGATCGGCAGCGTTTCGGGGATGTGGTCGTGCAGCACGCGGTAGAACAGGGTCTCGTTACGGTCCTGTAGCGCGCGGAGATAGATGTGCTTGTCGAGATCGTCACGGCGAGTGGAGAATTCGTGCCAACAATGCGCGGCCTGCTCTTCCAGGGTCTTCACCGCGGTCGGCAGCAGTCCGAGCAGACCATACCTGCGGCGCTCTTCCACGGAATAAGCCGTGCCCTTGGTCGTCAAGGCGTCGAACAGGGCGGCCTGCCCCCGCTTCTCGTCTGGCATGGTCGGCATCCCTTCCGTCGGAGTTTTTCAGGGCGAGTTCCGAAAGAGTTCCTCAACTCCCTGTCACGATATAGCGGCGGACTTCATCCGGTGGGGTAGGTTCGAGAACCGTTGTTGGACAGTTCACCTCACCGGATATCCGATCGGCGCTACGCGCGTTACACAACTGCCCGTCGGTATTAGAGACAGTCGGACGTGCGTTGCTGTTGTGCGGCCCGAAGGATCGAGCCCGCGGTGAGAAATGCGGTCTTGGTGCGGTCAGCGGCGTCAATGGGTAGGTTGGCGGCACAGCGCATCACCATCAGGGCCAGCGCGCTGTGGGTCGAGTAAGCGATGATCAGCAGGTTGACGCAACCATGCGTGCCGCTCAGCGTCATCACATGCTGGCGTTTGTGTTCCCATCCCGGCCAGTTGAAGTCGGGCGGTCGTTGGAGCGGTTCCCAGTTGACGTTGATGGAGGAGATGTCTCCGAGCAAGGGAGTCAGGACCGCGACCAGCTCGGGTAATTCGTTGGTGATGCGGTCTGCGCGTGGCCACCACGCGCCGTCGATGTCGCGGCCGAGTTCACTAGCCACTGATAGCCGGATGGGATTCGCTTGGCGTCGGCTGCCGACCGGATAAATCATCAGAGGCGCCGCCGTCGGCACTGTGCAAACCCAGCCGTCACTCTGGCGCGCCTGCTGCGAGCGAGAGCCGCTATCGGGGTGCACAGTTTCCGCGTCTTAGTTAGTTCCGCGTGATCCACAGGCGGTTCCTTCACGCTTGGCGTCGTCTGCGCCGCAAGCGCGGGGCAGACGGAGGAATCACATTGCCCGTGGGAATCACCGGAGCAAGTCACGGTGGACCGTTCCTGACAACGAAACAGCTCACGCCCGACGCTACGCCACCGACGTCGTTTCGGCGACAACGCCATGGCGGCTGGTTAGCTGACCAGTGTCGGCGCGCGGCGCAAGAGTGCCGACGGCGCCTTCGGGATCACGGGGGGTAGGGTGAAAGAAACACGGTGAGGACGGGTGACGTGGCCATACAGAACTGGTGCGACGCACCCCAGATTCATGCATCGCTGGTCCGGGTCGGTGACGTCATCGGCACGCTGCAACCCACCGATCTGCGCTATACGGTCAAGCTGATCAGCGCGCCCCAACGAGCTCCGCGGAGATGGACATTCTTCTGCCGCGACAAAAACGGCTCGGAGCACACGAGCACGTTCGGCGAAGACGACTTAGTCCGCCGGTACGCCAAAGCACCCTGAGCACGTCCTGACCCGTCGACCGCATCGGCGGCCATGCCAATGATCTGTCGTTCCGCTGCCGCGCTGAAAGCCCAAGGGCCAATAGGTCGTTCCCAATGGCGTAAAGGCGTGGCCTACACCGTAGCGTTCGCCGCACTGGGCGTTGGGCGCACCCAATTTCATCGGCCGCAACAGACACAGCCAGTACCTGTTTACCGAGAAGCAGATGGGCCGCTTCGACACTCACGCGGCCCTCGTCGAGACTGACGACCCATCTGGGGATCTCGATCCGACCGGCGGTCGCATGTTCAGGTTGAATTCGCGATCCGTTGACCGCCGCAAACGACCAAATGGTCGGTGCTGGCGCACCTCGGCTTGATGAGACTTTTGTGCCTAATCACACGGCATGTTACATCCCGCTTATGCCCTCGAGCGATAATCATCGCCGGGACGAACGGCGCCGGGGTGGCCCCGACGTCCGCGAGATGACAAGCGCGCCGCCATCGGTGACGCGGATATCGTCGGTAGGTCACTTCGGCGACCCGGCCGCCGGTCAGATCAACGATCCATGTGGCGGTTTTTCTGCGGATCAACGCGCTGATCACCCGAGTCCCGGCCGCAACCTGTACCGGCTCACCGGGGACGGGCTGCGCTTTGCGATCTTCTACACCAAACTCCATGACCGGTTGCTGGGCCCGCTGCTTGCCGCAGACCACGCCCCGGCACCACCGCCATTACGAAAGGCATTACGTACCATAGACATTCACATCACCGAAACCATCGACCAGGCCCGATACCCGCCGAACACAGTCTGAAAACTCAAGACAACTCTCAACGTTCTAGCGACCAAGGATCGCTAGTAATTTGGGCACAGATCGGCTTCAGCGTACTTAACAACATCGCTGGCCTGCTGGGGAGTGAGTCCTTTAGTACCGAGCCTGGTGTCGGAGTTTTGCAACAATGCGGCAATTAGCTGACTGCGGGATAATACGCCGTACCATATTTCGTCGCATAGCTCTAAACCCACCCTTATCAGCTCCCGTCACCGCCCTCGACGGCGTAAATCCCGTCGTTGTGTAGGTCGTTGAGATAGGAGGTCTGGTCAGCCTGCGCCGGGCTGGCCCAGACGATCTCGGCGATCAGGAGGGAAACACCTACCAACGCTGTGCCCACAAATCGGCGACAGCGCCTATGCGTCGCCATGGCCTCTTCTCCTTGCCTTGCCATGTCATGCGATATCAAGTTTAAACCGGTTCGTATTGCCTTGATCTGTCAAGATGCCGCCCGCCCCGATCAGACTGAAACCACCTTCCACTGCTTCCCGTTCTGCATTTTGCAGTGATTAGCTGGTGCCAGCGGATTCGCGATCATCCGCCGCCGGCGGCAGGACCACCACCCCCAGCACCGCCGGTACCGTAAACCCACCAGTCATACGCACCGGGAGGACCGGGCACGGGGCACAGGTTCTCATACGCAGCAGTAACGAAATGTGCCGTTTGGTCGGGGGTCAGCGTCGGATAGCTCTTCTGCATCCTTGCAGCCGCCTGCTGATCGGTGTAGTGGCGGTCCCAAAGCTCCCAGCACACGGTGTAACCGTTTTCCAATATCGCCGGTTCCACTCCGACGACGCCTGCCGCCTGCACGGCGGCCAAGAAGCCCGGAACTGAGAGCTGTTTCTGTACAGGGCTGGCGCCGGCTGGTGCCGCCAGCCCTACGGCAATGGCAGCCAAAGAGGCACTGACCAGGACTTTCTCAATCATTTCGGCTTCGTTGTTCGTCAGTGGTCACTAGCATGCGGGCCAGCCTGCGACGGCGCACGAGGCAGCGGCCGGGCGTGGGCGAACCGGTCAGCCATGGCGGTAACGCCGTCGTCTGCGTCAGCTCCTGGAGAGTTGTTGGGGCAATAACATTTCGCTGCAATTGCAGCGACCTGGGATGCGCTTTCCATGTCGAATCCGGGATTATCGGTTTTCACGTCACGCATTAGCCTCAGCCCGATTCGCCGTTATTCGAGCAAGTGCACACCACATTGCCGGCCGTGGCGGCTTGACCGGGGTTGGCACAACTGATGCGCCATCGTCGACAGGAGGAGCTGGATCGGCGTATCCAGGTGCAGCGAGGCTAAACATGGTGCAAATGCTGACTGTCGCGGGTAGGGGTAGAAACTAGACTCCAATAATCCTCGCGCAGGCTTGCGGCTGGCTGTGTTCTGGTTGGGGGCTTCCTGTCTTTGGACGGGGCGGTTTAGCCCACCCCGGGCCATCATTTTGCTTAACGGTGTGTGGTTGCTGTCAAGGCCACGCCGCTACGCGGTCGGCCACAGGCCAGCCTTGACAGCAACCACACCACCGAGCAGACGTGGGCCACTACCGGGGGAGGGACCACCGCGATTCGTACTATGACGGGCCGCCGGGCGAAGCCCCGCGGGGGTCGATCCGTCGGGGTAAGCCGTAAAGAGCGCCTGACGGAGCGGATCAAGCACGGCTGGCCCACCGTTGTGCACTGCCAGCTGCCGGAGATCGACGATGGTGCGCACCCGGACACGCTCTGCGGCGTCGGCAAGCCCGAATCCATAGAGCTCCCAGCGATATTTGTGATCCTCCAGCCGAAAAAGCAGCTCGTTGATCACGTTGTCCAGGTCCCGATCCTGGTCGGACATCGAAGCACGACGGGCTATCTCGCGAACCAGCATGGAGCTGACGCCCCGTATGACACCGTGTTCATGCGGGTCAGAGGTGTGGTCCCGGCTGGGATCGAACCAGCGACCTTCCGCGTGTGAAGCGGACGCTCTCCCACTGAGCCACGGGACCGGCGTCGAGGCCGAACGACGTCGAAGGTTAGCACGCGCGGGCGTCTCTGCAGAATGCGCTGCGTGGGCCGGGGATCGCGGCGCGCGGGACTTTACGAAAAATTTGTGCGGGCCCGTTCGTTTGGACTATCGTCGTGCTTCGCACCGGGCGACGATCTCGTCCGTTGCGCGCGGACGTAGCGCAGTTGGTAGCGCATCACCTTGCCAAGGTGAGGGTCGCGGGTTCGAATCCCGTCGTCCGCTCGAAGGTGCAAGTGGCATCAATCCCTGCGGTGGAGTGGCCGAGTGGTGAGGCAACGGCCTGCAAAGCCGTGCACACGGGTTCGATTCCCGTCTCCACCTCCAATTCTTTGACCGGGCGCGGTTAGCTCAGCGGGAGAGCGCTTCCCTGACACGGAAGAGGTCGCTGGTTCAATCCCAGTACCGCGCACTACAGTTTGTGCTGTTCAAGCGGTGCGTATAGCTGGACTAGATTGCCCTCGTGCAATAAACATGCAATAGACCTCCCGGGTGACGAACACCCAGGAGGAACCACGCCATTGGTACAACGGTAATTACTAGACGTGCTGCTGTGAGCTTGCTGCGTCATCCACCAAGGAGATAGGCCGCAACGGTTTCTCTGCGGCACCCTTATTGCTAACCCACAACCAAAGGCCCCCGGCGACGGCTGGAACCGCTCGCGTGGCCGGTGTGGCCGCACGTTGTCGCACCCGCCCGCGACACCTCACCAACAGAAAAAATGGAGGTAGCACCATGAACCGCGACGAGATCGTCGCATGGTTTGGCGAGAGCACGGTCGCTGACGCCGAAGCTCTAATCGGCAAGTCCGTCGAGGAGCTCACGACCGATGACTTACAGCGTGTGATCGACACTGAGACATGGCAGCCATGAGCGAAGCACTTGAGTGGGCGGAGGCAGGCGATGACGCGGTCATCGCGGCGATAGACCTGCTGTGTCCCTGAACGCCAATGCTCGGAATTACGTGTGTACCGCACCAGGCTTCCGCAACCTGCGGAGGCCCCGACGACGGCAAGGCAGCCGCCGCCGGGGTATTTGTCCAACTAGCTAGGACGCAAGCGGGGCAGCGATGAGCGGAATACGGCGGAGAAATTGGGTTCCCGATCCGGTGACTATCGCCGATCAGCTCGTCGCGGACTATCGCAATACCGTCGAAGGGCTCGGCTACCTCGATGCAGTCGAAACCCTCGTATCGTGGCAAGTTACCGCAGCGGACCGCGGCGAACGATTCACCGACGACGACTGGATGGAGCTAGCACTTGAGCTAGCGCGCCGTGCGGCGGGTGACGACGCATGAGCGCCGACGACCTCGACGCAGCCCTAGCCTTTGCGCGCTTGCGGGCCGTCGACGAGCTGCTGTCGCTAATGCGTCGAGTGAACGTGGCCCAGTTGACCACTCCGGAAGTCGTCGCCCTCGTGACGGTTTTCGGTGCCGCGGATCAAAGGGTAAACGCAGCCGCCGCACCGGTTCTCGCGCTCATTGCCCGCGATGGCGAGGGTAGGCGGCCATGAGCCGGCCGGCCGCGTTCCTGATTACCGACGCATATCCCGGTACGTCGTGCCAAGGGCTGCGGCGCAGCACCGGCCATTGCTCCACGCCTGCGTTGTACGTGATACATGTCGGCGGCATCGTGTACCCGGTATGTGGTGGGCACGTGTGGGCATTCAAACGCGAGTTGGGGCTGCGCGATAAATAGGCTCCTCGTGGCCGTGGTGGCTGCCGTTCTCATCGCGGCGCCACCGGTGGCCGCCGCACCCGCGCCGACGCCTCCGCCCGTCGATGGCGGTGCGTCCGTGCAGACTCGGCGCCAACGACCTGGTCGACATCCTGCCGACGTTAAGTGCCGAGGCCACTAGCGGCAGCAGCAACTTCGTGGCCAACCTGCTGTCGTTGTTCTAGGTGGTTGGGACACAAGAAGAACCGGGGTCCTAGGCCCCGGTTCTTTTTTCGTTGATGTCCGCGAGCAAGGTCATTCCTCCAGTCTCCCCGTCGTTGGTACAAAGGTAATTACTAGACGCCTCGCTGTGAGTTTGCCCTGATGCGTTGTCAGGGGCCAAACGGGACACGCAACATCTGACGAACCATGACCTTAGAACTTTGGATCCTCGCTGCCCGGCCCAAGCTGCAGTCGGCCATCTGATGCGGCTCGAATGGATACTCCACGCCGGAGGGGCCTGGAGCGCCGTAGGCGACCACGGCACCTGGATCATCGTCAACATCAGCACGGTCGGCGACCCCACCTGGTGGCTGGGCGTGCAGCCGTTGACCTCGCACGACATGCAGGAGCACGGGACATTCCCCACCAGAGAGGCGGCCCAGGAGCACGCCCAGGACCGCGAGGACGGGGTCCGACGATGACACCTGCCACGGCCACAGCGGCGTCAAACAGTAACTTGCCGAAGAGGACTGCCATGCGAATCGCCATCATCCCCGCAGCAGCCGCGTGCACAGCCGCACTCATTGCCACCGCGTCGCCGGCGCGCGCCGACGACCAAAGCTTCCTCAATTACCTAGCGGCTCACGGACAGTCCACGACAGCATGGCCGATGAGTCCGGCACAATTTGTCATACTCGGCCACGGGATATGCACCAACCTTCATGCCGGCGCCGACCCGTTAGCGGGCACCAGCCCCATCGAGCGCGTCACATGGGGTCCGGCAGCTGTCGAAGCCGCTCAGCACGAACTGTGCCCGGACGCGTTGCGCTGACGCGACGCTCGCAGTCGCGCAGTCTCCCGGTGGCCTTCTTCGGCTTCCCGATTCGTCGAGCCTCGGAATTATGTCGAATAGATCGTGTCGTCATCGTCGGAAGCCATTGTTCAACTCTCCCTGTGGTTTTGGCGGAGCCGGGCGACGAGGGGCGGAATCGCCCGGCCCCAGCATTTGCCCGAATAATTACTAGATGGGACTACTCGACCGACGAACTTAGTGATCACCACCGACAGAACCAGACCGGACCAGTCCGCATCTAAATAGTTGATCGGGCCGCCCCTGCTCTCGTCGGGGGCGGCTCGACCGCCGTCGGGCTAGCTAGGAACTTGGGCTTTCGCCGCCTCGAGATTCGGGTACGGGTGCCAGAAGACGTATTGCTTCGGCTGTCCCGGCTGGATCCTTCGGATGACCAGCACAAACTGGTCTTCGTCCTGGAAGACGCGGGATTCAAGCTCGCCTTTCGTTTTGGTCCAAAGCTCGACCAGCCCGGTCGTCTTTTGCCCCTTCATAACTTCCTGTATACGCCGCGAGGATAAGTCGTGGAACCGGCCCCGGCGGCCCTGATGGATGATGGAAAGGAACCGGGGCCGGTATCTCGGAGTCAGTCGCGCCACCGCGTATCGGTACTTGACCGACGAGGTTGCTTAGTTCCCCGATGCAGGCAGCGTGATACTCCGGAATTCCCGAAGCCTTCCACGCGTCACCGGGTTCCTTTCTGCGACGGTATTCGCCTAAGGCTTTTGCCTAAGGCTTTTGGCTCCGAGTTTTGGCGTCCGCAGGTCGAACCGCTGGGCGCGCCGCGCTTCCGCGCGGGGTCGCGGTCAGCTCAGTTCTCCGATTCGACCCACATCCTGGTATTGATGCATTGTTCGCGCGAGTGCCTCGTCAACAAAGGCGTCGATGACCCCGACCCGGTCGACGACAACCTGCACATCGCTGAATAGCCGCCCAAACTCCTCGTCATCGCCAAGCAGGTTGATCTGCTCCACCGTGCCCCGCAGCAGAATGAAGCCGCGAAGGTCTCTGTCGTTTTGCGGAAGAACTGCCACGTCAAAGCGGTCGATCCGCCCCTCATCCTGAAGACGTCTCCAGTAGTGCATCGACTTGTTGAAGAGTTCGAGGGCGCGCTTCTCGCGCCCGTCCACCATGTCTCCCCAACCTATGAATAAACCAGCCTCAGCCACGGCCTTTCCCCCGTTCCGCTTGGAAAGCCGACATGTTCCGAAATTCCCTGACCTAAGGAGTCCCGTGACGAATCCATGCTCCACCCCGCGTGGTCCTCCGGATAGGGCCTTTCGTCCCCTTAAGCGCACCTTCAGCACGCGGTCGAACACGGTGCTTACCGAGATCGGCCCCGGTCGAAATCGAGGTGCCCGGATACCAACAGCGCTGACGATTCGCTGGGTGAAAGTTTCGGTCCAGGTCTGCTGCTCACACTGCCGATGCACGCACCGCCAGATGCGCTTGACCCACCGGACGATCCCCGGCCGGCAAATCCCGAACCCACGTCGGGCGGCGATCATGCAACTGTGCAACCGCTCCGCACACCGGGCACCAGCCGGCCGTCGCGGCGGTCTCGATGGCGTACTCCAGCTCACCGCCGCGTTCGGACACCGCCAGCACGGCCATGCCTTCGAGCCCAAGCATCACCGTGGCACTACTGTTGTTGTTCACCTGGGGCCGGCCTTCCTATTCGTGTCCTCTAACACCGCGAATCATGACGCCCCAGGCCCGTTTCCGGGCTCAGCCAGTCAACCGTGTCGACCAGCCGCTACCACGCTTCATTACGAAGAGCCGGTAAAGATGCTTCGGCTAATGGGTGACAACGGCAAGCCGAACGACAAAGACTCGCCAAGAAACACCCGGATTTGCCTGGAATACATCCTTGTTCATGAGATGACCTGGCCTGACCCCGATCGGTTGATCAGGGGCCTATGAGAGTCTTGCGGCCCACGCGTGGGCGGGAAGGCTCGACAAATCATGGCGACGAGGAAGCGGCACAGTCCTGAGCAGGTTGTGCGCAAGCTGATGGCGGCTGATCGGCTGTTGGCCGAGGGCAAGGATACCGCGGCGGTGTGCCGTGAGCTGGGTGTCGCGGAGGCTACGTATCACCGGTGGCGTAACCAGTTCGGCGGGTTGAAGGCTGAGGACGCCAAGAAGCTCAAGGACCTCGCACGCGAGAATGCCACCCTCAAGCGGCTGTTGGCCGATGCGGAGTTGGAGAAGGATGCGCTGCGGGGCCCACTCTCACCCGCCGCGCGTCTGGGGTAGCGCCCACTCGCCCCGCCGCAGCGGCAGGCGAGCCTACGCGGTGTAGCCAGGCATCAACGCCGGCTGCACCAGCGCTCCACGTGACCGCCGCGACGTGCGGCGCCCGCTCCAAACCAAGAAATGTGCTAGTCCTACACTCCTTGTTGGCGCTCTCCGAGGAGCGGCGACCGGGAATGACGGCGAGCATTGATCGAACTAAACTCTCAGTTCATGGACGCGGATGGCGTCCCGACTGAGAAGACGGCGCCCGCAGCGCCCTCGGAGGAGACCGAGGCCATCAGCGCTTGGTCGTTCGAGGACGACGCGCTCGACGTCGCGCCCTTCCGGCCATCCCGATCACGCAGCGCTCTCCTGTGGTGTGTCGCCATCGCCCTGGTGCTGGGGACGGCCAGTGCCATAGCTTGGTTCGGGATGACGCTGTACGGGGAGCGGGGTATGCCTGCCTCCACCGCCGAACCACCGTCACCGAGCACCGAGCCGCCGCTGCCTCCCGCGCCTGACCAGCAGTTTCTCGAGGTGCTGCGCCAAATCGGCATTACGCCTGAAGCGGATGCCGCCGCACTGATCGGGGACGGCCACCAGGTTTGTCAGGACCTCGGCCATGGCGAGCTGTTCGACCGGGTGGTCGCGGGCATCCAAGCCGGCGGTTGGGTTAATCCCAGCCAGGCGAATATCGAAACGTCTCGGAAGTTCGCCATGGCCGCCATTGAGGTCTACTGCCCGCAGTACAAGACTTGGGCGGTCCCGCCCCGGCTGTTGAACCCAAAATAGGTTGGAAGGGGCTGGGCTTCGCCTACGGTTGAGGCCAAATGGCTGCAAACCCGCCCAACCGTAGTGATTGGATGGGCTTGGTCTTAGGTCGCGCGGAGCCGACGAGCGGACCGTTCATACCGAGAAATGTGCGGCTCCTACACCCTTGTGTAACTCTCCAAAGGTGCGGGTGTGGCGACCGGACGATGACCCGCCACTGGGCGCGGGCAGCTTAACCGGTATCGCTCGAACCGCGATCCCGGCGGATGTTCGGGCGGCGGGGTCCGCCAGAGTCCAGGGACCACCTGGATGACGAAATAGCAGAACTCACCGACTCGGCCATTACCGAATCACTGCCCGCCCTGCCGTCCGCAGCACGGTGGTCCGCCAGCGCCATGTCAAAGGGTTCATTGAGACTGTTGCGATGATCGCAGGGGCCCTACGGCACCGGTGCACTTTCCGACGAAAGTGGCCCACCGCCCCGCCGCGGGCGTGTCGGCCTACAGCGTGTCCAATACCCAATCGATCGTGGCGACCTCTCAACGCGGCGGATGCACTATGTGTCAGGCCGTTGGTACCGATCAAGTAATTCATCGAGTCCGGCTGTTTCATTTGGACTGAGGGTTTTCGCCGCTTCGGCTTGGAATTCCGCCCGACCACATTGCTCGCGTAGTTCCGCGAGTGCCGCAATACTTCTCTCCGCTTCGGGGAGTTCAAATTCGACACGCAGAGCCAGTGCACGGATATGAGAGCTTATTGCTTGGGCCGGTTGACCTGCCGTGGCTGCCAGCCTACCCAGAGCGCTCCGGCTGCCCGCCATGCCGGCCCGGTTCCCCAACTCCTCGAAGATGGTCAGGGACCCGCGGTATAGCCGCTCGGCCTCGGCATAGTCACCCCGCTCGTGTGCCAGTGTGCCCAACTGGTGATAGCTGGTCGCCATTGGACCAGCGGTCCTTCCACTCCTTCCAGAGCCAGACGTGGCGCAGCAGCCCTGTGTAAGTCGGGTCGTTGCTTAGCCACCATTTGCAGATGCGCTCGAACTGCTTGCCCCGCCGGACTGGGTCGAGGTCCAATCCGGCCAAGAAATCAGCTAGCGCCGCCATGGGAACGACAGTAGAGGTCTCGGCCTCGTCACCCCATACATCGCTGTTATGCGGTCGGTGAACCAGGGCCGGGGCTTTTGCGTCGCTGGTTCTATCATCAACAAGATGTCAAAGGATCGGCGGCTGACGCTGGTGTTGCTGCTCGACCTGCTGCTCATCGTGGCCCTGGTGATCGTTGGGCTAGCCGCGCACTCGCTGGGGTTGTTGGCTGCCGGGGTCGACTACCTCGGCGACGGCGCCGCGATCGGCGTGTCGTTATTCGCCATCCGACTCTCGCATCGAGCGGTCAGCGATCACCTGAGCAGACACCCAAACCCGACCCACATTGCGGCATTGGTCAACGCCGGATCGCTGCTGGCCCTCAACATCGGCGTCGTCGCGGCCGCGATCCGGCGACTAGCATCGGGCACCGCCGAGGTACGCGGCGCACCCGTGCTGATTGTCAGCACGGTCGCCGCGGTAGTCATGCTGCTCTGCACGGTCATCGTGGGGGCAGAGCGCAACGCCCGTGATAGCGGGGAGGACCTGAACCTCAGGGCTGTGTCGCTCAATACTGCCACCAACGCGGCGGCTGCCGCCGGCCTCGCCGCCAGTGGCGCGGTCATCATGATTACCGGCGACTGGTACTGGCTCGATCCCACGGTGGCCCTGATCATCGCCGCGGTGATCGGCTACCGCGCCGTCAACCTGATCTCGCGAGTCCTTACGGCGCTTAGGATTCCATGGCACCCTGCTAAAAAAGGCGCCACCTAGACCGCGCGCGCAGAGCTGGCCCGCAGCGGCGCCGGCTGTGGCCGCTTTTCTTGCTCACCCGCCGGGAATGCGGCTGCGGACACTGCGAAGCCGCGGCGACCGCGCGGACAGGACACATTTGGCGCGTGGCCTCGGCGTGGCAACGGGCGGTCAACGAGACGATGATCCGGTCAGCGCCTGAGGACGCAACGCGCCAGGTCAGAGGGGATTCTGGACAGCGACCTCGGGGAATCGTCGAACTCAGCAGCGCCGCAAAGCCCTTCGTCTCCAGGGCCTCAAACATCACCAGCGTTGAGCACAAGGTTGCCGGGAACCGATGAGCAGGGTTTTGTGGAGTCCTACGCTCGCTGTGAACCAGGAAGTCCCGCCGCACTGATGGCCCGGACCACCAATTCCTTAGGGGTGGTCTGCGAAACCGGACCTGGAAGTTATTACTATCGGGGCGTTCGCTTACGCGACGGCGCCAGTATCGAACTCGCTAACGCAGTCCGCACATCCAGCGGGTTCGACGTCACCAACCCAACCGACGGAACGCAGTATCAGGTGCGGCCCAACGTGCTGAACATCATCTCACCGAGCGGCCATGTGGATTCCGAGCCGATGGTCCAGTACGCGTCGAGCTAGCCGAATTGCGGTTTCCGCGAAGCTACCCGGAGTGGTCCTCCACCGTGGCACCGGGCGCGTGCGTCTTGATCGCCTCAATCCCCTTCTCGGCGCTCGCCTTCGTCTCGTATCCCTGGCTGGCAGCGATAATCTCACCGTTCGGGGCCTTCAGGTGGAAACGGAACTTACCGGCGCGGTCCTTGCTGATCTCGAACTTGGCCATGCGTGTCTTCCTCGCGCTCGGGGTTGTCGGACGTCACGCTAGCAACGAAGAAAACAGGTGTTGACGTTTCTGTCGGACTGAGCAACTGGGGTGAATTGCGCTGCGCCTACCGGGCGCACATGCTGACCGCATGCGAGGCCCTGACGTCATCGCCTCTGAACTTCGGCTGATCGCGGCTCTACGTCGGACAGCCGCCGAGGCGCGCCGGGCGCCGCGCATCGACGTGGCCGATGAGCTGCTCGACGAGTGGATCATCGCTTGCCGTCCAACAACTTAGACGTTTGGGCTGCCCACTCTGGTGACAACGCAGTGGCAGCGGTTTAATGAGCCCTGAGTCAGACTGCGTGGCTCCGCGTTTCAGACACCGGAGAGGCTGAGACCTAGCGGACCGCGTCGAAACCCAGAAGCCAGATGAGGACTCACTAACTCTCACCCAACTGCTTCGGAAGATCGCCGCCGCGCTGGAGACCTGACCGGGGTGGGTGAGTCAGCCGGCCCCAGTCCCTTGGAGGAAAGGGATCGGAGCCCCTTGGAGGAAGGGCTGGGGCCGGTCACTTTTGGCGGGAACCGGGACGGGAGGCTGACCTTCCCGCGTTACAGGGGAACACGGCAGCCGCCCGTCCCGGCCGCTGTCCCGCGCGCCGAGCGTGGAATCGTGAAGGGAAACACGCTGGTGCGCAGGAGATTTCGGTTACGACGGGAAGATGTAACTCACCGTCGCCGTTCCACTGCTGACGATGCCGTACAGCTCGAGTTCCTCGGCGCCCGTCACCGGGATATAGACCGGCGTGGTCGCCGGCACTTCGCGAATCCGGTGCTGGTCGTCCTCGCGACCACGTCCAACTCTCCCTGTGGTTTCGGGTGAGGCCGGGCGACGAGGGGCGGAATCGCCCGGCCCCAGCATTTGGATGGGTTGGCCGGCGATCCCCGAAGTGGGGAGGCGGGAACCGCCAGGCCAACCCCGGCAGCGGCCTCGGAACCGCTGCCATTCCCCCGCGCGCCCAGGGCATTTCCCCGCCAAGAGAAAACCTGGGCAGCGGGCGGGGAAAGGGTTCCGCGCCGGCGGACGAAAGTGAAAACGACACCGGCGCGGAAGTCACTTCGTCAGCTCACCAAGAAGTAGCTGACCGTGGCGCTCGACCCGGTGATCGCATAGACGGCCTCCGCAAAGCCCGTCTCAGCCCCGGTCAGCGGAATTTGCACAACAGTTGTCGCCGGAATCGGAAACCCGGTCGACGTCGTCACACTCGAGCCGCCGATATACGCGGCGGCGCTGGAATACACCAGCGCATGCTGAATCGGCGCATCCCCGGAGGGTTGGAATAGTTTAACGGCAGTCGTCGTCACCGCCGTCTGTCCAGAACTGAATAGCCATGATTATTTACCTCAAATCTTCGTTGTCTGTTGCGAAATTAGCCGCTCAGCATGTGTCCGCCGGCACCACTGAGCGCGCCGATGGCCACCTGGTAAGCAGCACCGCGCTGGTAAGCAGCACCGCGCAACCCGAGCGCGATCTGCTTGAGCTTGCTCCGCTCTGGCTCCGTAACGGTTTCGTCGTCGCCGGCGGCTTCCAACGCGACGATGAGCCGTTCAAGCAAGTTCTCGGGCGTGGGCCATTGACCGGCCAGACGCAGCGCCTCTCCAGTCGGCTCGCCTACGGCAAAATAGCGGCCGCCGTAGGAGCTGGTGCCCGGCTCAAAATACGGCTGCCTGTACAGCGCGCGGATTGCACGCTCGGTCGTCTCCTGATCGAAGCCCGCCTTCGCCGCGATCTCGCCAGGCTTGATCACCGATCTGCCGGTCGCCTCGTAGATCTCCACCACCGCCTTCAGGACCGGGAGATCGCGGTTCGTCCAGGTGTCATCCATAACGCGAACGCTTCCACACTTTCATCGGCGATTCCCGGTCATCCGTGGTGTGTGACGCGGCTTCATATCGTCCAAGCCGACCCATGTTGGATTGTTGGTCACCCCGCAAGACCAGGGACCTAGACGTCGGGTTCGTCGGCCACCGCGGCCGCGGCCGCCGCGTCAATCGCCCGAATCTTCGCGTCCACATCGCGGAATTGCCGGATCAGCGCCGCCATAGCCGCCGACCGCACGTTGCCGGCGTCGATTTCCGCGGCCAGTTTGCGGCGCAACACCGCGAGCATGTCCCGCTCGCTGTGGCGCAGCGTGGACTTCAACGTCCGGAAATGCCGGGTGCGGCGCCTTGGGTGGTCAACGACCGCCGCCAGCCGTCGCGGCGGTGCCTTGACCTGCTCGCCCTTATCGCGAGCAGTGCGTCGCGTTCCCATCCGTGAGCCTCCAATCATGTTGCGGCGCAACTAAGTTGCTCGCACCAAATACGTTGGACATCAACAACTTTTCCCGCGTTTCCCGCGCAAAAATCGCGGTGTGTGGACCAGGAGCGAGCGTTCCGGGCTCCGAGGTGCAGACCAAAAACGCGGGCCCACCAGTCCTGTCCTGCGTACTAATCACCAACGGGCACAGTAACTTACGCATATGGCGGAAGCTCGCCTTGATGGCTTGGGCAGTAGACGTCCACTGATGCGGTTATGAATCTGATCGCGGTTCTTCTAACGCGATCGGGACGTAGGTGTAAAGCCGGATTGTCCCCAAACGCAAAGTTCATCTCGTCGTTTACCACGGTCTCGACCGGGGTGCCTCCATCGAGTTCGCCACAAATTTGATGGGCTCGGGCGATGAGACCAGGCACGTTATCGATGGGGGGAATCTGTTCTTGTTCGAGCAGCGCCACAAACTGATCCTGCTGGCTTGGGTCGGCGCCTGCCGCGCCAGCGCAAATAATTGCGGCGGCCAGCACCACCGAGGCGTTAGCCAGAGCGTCCGCAAGGCTGGTGATACCGGTGCGCACGGCTGAGCTCATCGGCGCTGCCGCTTGCGCTGGTGCCTGGCCACGGCCTCTTCGGCGGCGCCGAGCAATCGGAAGTCGTCCCAGGTGTTCGCTGCACCTGGCGCCCAGGTGCCGGCGCGGCCCGCTGCATCCGCGGCGCAGAGCCGTTGGTCGAGGTCGCCGATGGCCGCCTGAGCGCGGTATCGGGCTCGGGCCAGAGCAGACCCTGCTTGTGCACTGAGCGAGTCGGGCGGCGCGGCGGCTCGCGGCCGTGGAGCATGAATAGCGATGTGTTCCATAGTCGTTCAGCCTTTCCGGGGCGTAAATCTGTGTCCGAATCCGACCAGCCCGCGGCGGCTAGCTTCGAGGAGCTCTTGGGTGCGGCGGCCGGCGGCGTCGAGTTCGCGGTCGGCGCCCCCGCTGTCAAGGGCCGCAACCGCATACGCGCTGAGCTCGGGGTGCTCACGACGGAGCGCGAGTTGCCGTTCACGGCGGGCCGCCAGGCCGCCGTGGATGCCGAGCGCTGCTGCCCGCATATCGCGTTGCCACGCCTCGTTGCGCCGCTGCGCAGCTTCGGCAAGCTGGGCACGCTCGGCGAAAAGCGTCCGAGCGTCCGCTCTACTAATAGTGCGGCGGCCGATGTCGTCAGTCACGATCTCGATGCCGCGTGCGGCGAGCTGGGCGGCCAGGCTGTCGATGGTAGGGGCACCGTTCACGGTTTGGCCGAAGCCCTCAAGGGTGAGGTGGGACAGCGGGATTGGATCGGTCATGGTGTTCATTGTGTGCCTTTCGGGTTGGTGTTGGTGTTGGTGTTGGTGATCTCGTCGGCTGCCCGGAGGGTTTCTCTGGCGACTCCGATGGTGCACGCTTGGCCGCCGTGCTCGAAGACGGTCTGGCGCTGTCTGCACCCAGGCATCGCCGCGTCATGGCCGGCGACGGTGGCGGCGCAGCTCGGGCACAGCACGACGGAGCCGACGACGACCACCGAGCAGGCCGTTTCCCAAAGCGGTGACAACATGAGACACAGTGCAATTCGGTACGGGACGGAAGCTGTCCACGATGCATTACGGGCATATTGCCCAGCACTCGACAGATAGGGGTAAGGCCATGGCCGGGGAAATTAAGCCCGTTTCACGCGACGGGGAGCCTGTTTTGAAACGCGGTCCGTCTACCGGTTCGGCGCGGCAGCAGAACGAGTACACAGTCCGAACCACGCCGATTCCTGCTGGCGCATACGGTGTCGACTGGCTTGGGTCTTTCAACTCCCGGTTTACCGGTCAAACGTCGATCCCCGGGTTGCATGACGGAAGCAAGATGACCGTTTATTGCTGGCCGGATGACGAGCCCAATCTGTTCGAAAAGGTCGACTCGGCCATTGAGTACGCCAACGAGCGGCTGAAAGAGCTATACGGCTAAGTGTTGGTGCCAGCACCGGGCGCAGCGGAGTACGGCGATGCTAATTGGCGTTCAGTCCGAACCCGGTCCTGGCGTTGGGCCACCCAAAAACAGCGGCCGACAAGCCCCGCACAGTGAACCAGACCAAATAATGGATTTGCGCGGGACAGTTGTGGTGAGGGCCGGTGGAAGTCACCGAAACCACCCGACCCCCCGGGCGCGGGCAAAGAGGGAGGAGTCCCGCGCCGGTTGCCGCGCAGCAGCCCAGGGAGCTAATCCGGGCGCGCAGCGGCAAGTTTCAGCCAGTTAGCAGCCGCGATCTTCCCCGTGTCTGCCCTAGGGTGGCGAGATGAACGAGGCTGACGGGCCGCAGTGGGAATACAAGTGGTTCTATTCGACGGGCGACGACGCCCTGAATGAAATGATGCGCAAAGCGAACGCCTTAGGGGAACAACGATGGGAGATGGTCAACTTCACGGTGGACCAGACCAAACCCTTTACGGCGGCGTGCTTCTTCAAACGGCCGCGGCTCCCGGGCGCGGAACCCGAACCACCCGAACCGCCTCGGCGCTTTCTCTGAAACAAACGGGAGAAGACTGTGAGAGCCGAGGGACGGGCCATGGCTTCAAAACCCGCCCCCCGGCCCGTGACCCGCAAACGCAAGAAAAGGCAAAAACCCCGTTTGCGGACGTTTAGGTGGACCGGGGGCCTGGTCGCTGGCATAGGGACTTACTTACCCCCGGTCCACGTCGCAACGTTGAGAAAAGGCATTAGTCAAACCTTCATTGCGACCGGTCGCGTGCCATGTCTAACACCACGGGCTTTCCTCCGCCCTGTCAATGAGGGCAGGGGTATGGAGGAACAGTTAGCTGTTAGGCCTCAGCCCAACGATTGCGGCGAAGGACGCCGACCCCGCTCCCTCTCGGGAACGGGCCGAACAAGCTCCACGCCATCCTCGGGCGTTCAACCAGATCGATATAGGCAGCAATAGGCTGCCCCGACCGCCGTTTTTCGGTGAGTTGTCTGCCGCCTACCGGGATGTTGGCCGAGAATCGGAATACTGTTTCGGCAATTAACTATTCTGAAGGTTAACAATTTTACGATTGAATCATTAAGGCAGTTGGCACAATCGATTGTTGGGGCTGCAAAACTTGACAGATGCTAAGTAATAACTAATAATCAACTGTTCAAAAGCTGAGAGCACCCTGATAACTTATCGATGGTACGCACTCGATCACCCGATACGGCCCTGCTCAGAGCGGGGAAAGGAACTCCAATGAACCACGCTAAAGCTATCGGACGGCTCTCCATTCTGGCCGTCGGACTGGGCATCGGCATCGGGACGGCCGCGACCGCCGCCGCCGCACCGACAATGCCGGTCGACCCGGTTCCGGTGGTCCCGGACCTGCCCCTCCCCGCCGCCGACATCCCAGGGCTCGACCTGTCCATCTCGTTCGACGGGTTCTCGCTGTTTCAGTCGGGCGCCGCGGAAGCCGAAACGGGCACCGGCGACTTCGCCATCGCGTTCGGCAACGACAGCTTCGCCCAAGCCGGCACCGGCTTGGCTGGCGCCGGAACATCCGACACCGCCATGGCCTTCGGCACCGACAGCTTGGCCGTCTCCGGCAACGGCAACCTCGACACCTCCATCTCCAGCGGCGTGAGCAGCTTCGCCGAGGCCGGAGGCGGCGACAGCAGCTCCCTTGCCGGCAACGGCGACTTCGCCTTCTACTGGGGGCCCGGCCCAAGTCTCGACACGGAGCCTTCGCCGGCTGGCTCGGAGGCGACATCACGGGCAGCAATGACGTCGCCGCGGTCTTCGACCCGTCTGGCACCGCGGGCAGCCTCGCCGTCGCTGGCGACGGGGGCAATTTCGACCTCGGCGCCGTCTTCGGCGACGCCCTCAGCTCGACCGCCGCTACCGGCGGCAACTTCCTCGTCGATATCCAGCCGCCCCTGTAAAGCTGGATGCCGTCCCCGGTGGGGCGCGCCTCCATCGTTGCTGGGCGGCAAGGTGGCAAGAGCCCTTTTGCAGGGCTTGCCGGGGCCATGATTTTGCAAAACTCGCTTCGCCACGGAAACTACCGGAACGGTCGCCAGGGGGGTCGCTCGGAGGGATTTCTACCCAACCCCCCAATCGTGTTGCGAAGCAACGGGTTTCGATGGTCACCGGTTGATGGTCGTACTCATCGCGCACTCTCGCGTGAGGTGCATTGTTGCTCGGCCGCGCACTCGGCTGCCCGTGATCGCAAGATCCAGATCACGGCCGTCAAGATGATCAGGTGAAGCGAGTAGCTCATCCCAGTACCGCGCACCACGGTTTGTGCAGTTCAGGTCGGATTTCTGAGCTAGAGATCGGCCCGCCGACGTCGGCTTGTCGGACCCGGCTGCGAACATTCGCGCATGACCGAACCGACAACTGCGGCGGCTGAGACCGGCCTGGTGTCCACGGATCCCGGGCCGTCCTCGGTTACTCACGAGGCATGGTCCCTCGAGGACGAATCCGGCACGCCCGCAGAGCCGTACACGTGGCCCAGCACCTGGCTGCGCGCCGGGCTGCTCGCGCTCTGCGCCGCGGTCATCGCAGGCGCCATCTGGGCGGTTGGTTGGGCAGTTGCAGGCGACAAACCGACGACTGCTGCCGTCGCGGCCACCGGTAGTCATCGAGCGTCACCCGCCGCAACGCCGGCGGCTGCGCCGCGACGCCGTCCTGTGCCGGTTCCAATGGCCGCGCCTGCACCTGCGCCGACGACCACGGCGGTGCCGACACCGACGGTCACGATCGACGCGTCTCCACCCGTAGAAACAGAGGTTCCGTCCCCGCCTCCTGCGCCGAAACCGCTGCCGATGCCAGTGTTCGAAGACATCCACGATCAATGGCTGCTGAACAACCTGCGATCGCTGGGCTACACGATCATCAACCCAGCGCTGGTGATCAGCAATGCCCACGAAGCATGCCGGCTACTACAGCAGGGTGAATCGACGGACCAGATGAATCAACAGATGCAGGAACGGATGGGCGCGAGCATGTTGGACACGCTGCAACTCACGTCATCGGCGATGCTGGCCTATCCGAACTGCTACTAGGCGTTCGACCCGCACGGATGATGTGCGATGGAACCTGAAATCAGGAGCGCGCCTTGTTGCCGATGACTGTGCGCGTTGCGCCTGCATCGATGCCCTGGCTCGTTTCCACTACCTCCAGCCAGCCGCCTGGAGAGAAAATCTGCGTAATGAACCTCGGGTTCGCGATGGTGACGGTGAGCACGCCGTGCTCATTTACTGCATACGAATCGTCATCGTCGTAGTCGACCAGATAGCCGGTGCTGACTACGACCGTGAATGCCATCTGTGGAGTCTCGCACGACGGTCCACCGCTTCGGTTCGATTTCCGCTGTGGCTCACCGATATCCGGCACAGGGTCGGCCGTCCCGTGTACGGCGCGTAACGCGAATGAAGACGACGTTCAAACGTCTCATTTACGCAGATGAATAACTGTGCGGAACCCTAGGTCTGCGCAAGATCCACATCCCTGGGTCATCGGTAACAGCATGGCCAGCATCCTGCCGTCGCTGTAAGGGATTGTGCGGCAACGACACTACTCGCGCCGGCCGCCCGATATGCCCACTCGGTTCGGTGGCGGCTCGGTGCTGTCGCCATTGTCGCTGACGCGCTGCAGATATTGCGGACAGTAGGCGCTGGCCGCGATAGCGGTGAACTTCGCGGCGTTGATGGTGCTGATTCCCGGGTTCTGTTCGGTCACGTGCTGGATGACGTCGAGTTCCGCTTGGCCCTGGTCCATCAGCCCGCACGCGGTTTTGCCGGCGTTGACGGCGCCGGCTCCGTTGTTGAAGGTGATGCCTGCCTTTGTCAGCGCGTCCAGGAAACTCGCATCGACGCCCGGGTCAGCACTGCCCGGGTCGGCCTGCGCCGGTACGGGCAGGCCCAGTGCTGCGGCGACGCCGAACAGCACCAGGAGACGTTTCATCCGTCCATCATGGCACGTCGGCGCCACTGCGAAACCGGCCGTGCGGGACGGGAAACCACTGCCCGGCCGTGACCCGCGCCGGGCGCCGGAGACTCCGACTCAGTCCGGCGGTGGCCGATTACTACCGCCGCCATCGCTGGCGCGTTGCAGATATTGCGGGCAGTAGGCGCTGGCCGCCAGCGCGGTGAACTTTGCCGCCTTGGTCGTATCCAAGCCCGGATTCTGCCTGGACACGTGCTGGATGACGTCGAGTTCCGGCTGCCCCTGCTCCATCATCCCGCATGCCGCCTTGGCGTCCCTGACAGCGCCCGACCGGCTTATGACGGTGAGACCCGCCTGGGTCGAGCGCATCGAGAAAACGCGCATCAAGGTTCGGATCAGCGTTGCCCGGGTCGGCGTGCGCCGGCGCGGCGAAACCCAGTGCGGCGGCGATGCCGAGCAGCACCAGGACGCGTTTCATCGGATCATCATGGCTCAAGTTCGCGCCGTTGTCGTATCGGCTCCACGGGTCCGGGAATGCTGCCAAGATCGGACAAATGGCCGAAAGAATCGAAGTCCAACGCACGATCGCCGCTCCGCCAGCCGACATCTTCGCCGTCCTCTGCGACCCGCAGGGTCACGTCGCCATCGACTCATCCGGAATGCTGCAGGACGCCGACGGTGAGCCCGTCGCCGCCGCCGGTGACAGCTTTGTCGTCCATATGGACCGCGAAGCTCTCAACGACTTTCCGCAATTCGGCAAGTACGACGTCACCGTCACCATTCGCGAATTCGAGCCCGACCAGCTGATCTCGTGGACAGTCTTGGGTCAGATCCGCCCGCAGATCGGCCACGTGTACGGCTATCGCCTCGAACCCGATGAAAGCGGCGAAGGCACGCTGGTCACGTCGTTCTACGACTGGTCCCAGATCGACGAACACTGGCGCGAGGCCGGCATATTTCCGGTGATTTCCGAACTCGCATTACGGGCCAGCCTGGGCATCCTGGATCGGACCGTGCGTCGCGGCTACCCGAAGGCCTGATTGAAATGTGAGCAGCGCTCACACTTCAATTCGTCAACTCGAAGTTGACGAAATTCGGGCGTCAACCTAACGTTGACGGTATGACAGACCCCGCCTCCGGGCCCGCACCGATCACCGTAAACGTCCGACTCGACGAGCTGATCAACGCGATCAAGCACGTGCACACCGACGCGCTGGACCATCTCAGCGACGCGGTGTTGGCGGCCGAGCACCTCGGCGAGGTCGCCGACCACCTCATCGGCCACTTCGTTGATCAGGCCCGCCGCTCCGGGGCCTCCTGGACCGACATCGGCAAGAGCATGGGCGTCACCAAGCAAGCGGCACAGAAGCGGTTCGTGCTGCGGGCCGAGGCAACCACCATCGACCCCAGCCAAGGGTTCGAACGCTTCACCCCGCGGGCCCGCAACGTCGTCGTCGCCGCTCAAAACGTCGCGCAGCAGGCTCACAACGGCGAGATCACCCCCGACCATCTGCTGCTGGGCCTGCTGACCGACGCCGACGCGCTGGCCACCAAGCTGCTGACCGCGCAGCAGGTAGACCCCGAAGCCGTTCGCGCAGCGATCACGCTGCCATCGGCCACTGAGCAATCCGAGAGCCCAGCACAGCTGGTCCCGTTCAGCGGTCCGGCCCGCAAAGCGCTCGAACTGACTTTGCGTGAAGCACTTCGCTTGGGCCACAACTACATCGGCACCGAGCATCTGTTGCTTGCGCTGCTCGAACTGGAGGACGGCAGCGGTCCGCTGCACCAGGCCGGCGTTGACAAGCACCGCGTCGAGGCCGATCTGACCGCCGTGCTGGAATCTTTGGTGCCCCGGCAGAAGGACTGACCACAGGCGTCGCGGTGTGGAATCATGCGAGGGTCAGCGAGGCCGGCCCGGAGGAGAAAAGATGCGCCGCTGCCTGATCGTCTTGGCCACCGTCTTCGCCGCCACCCTGATCGGGGTCCCGCGCGCATCAGCCGGTGACTCGCCGATCGGCCATCTCGGTGACACCCTGCGGGTCGACACCGGAAAGATGATCGCCGACGTCACGGTCACCAGCGTCCAACCGGTCGACCCGCCGCCGGGGTTCGGCTACAACCGCGTGGGCATTCCGGTCAAGAGCTTCCCGAACAGCGCGGTGATGCGCGCCGACGTGGCGATCCATGCGGTCCGGGTGCCGAACCCCTATCAGATGCTCACCGACTTCACCTTCGACGGGGTCACCCCGTTCGGCGACGCCTACAAGTCTCGCAACTCCGATGCACCCGACGCGCTGGATGCCGCGCTGGCGAATGCGCCGGCGGGTTCGATCGTTCGCGGCGGCGTGTACTGGGAGGCGTACCGCGACCCGGTCTCCAACGTCGTGCTGCTGGACAAGAAGACGGGTTATCACCTGGCGCAGTGGAACCTATAGCCTCGGCATGGCGGTGCACACCGCCACGGCGGATTCCGTCGACATCGCCGAATTGGCCGGGGTCGCCGCACGCACCTTTTCGCTGGCGTGTCCCCCATCGGTCACGCCCGCGAACGTCGCGTCGTTCGTCGACGCCAACCTGTCCGACGTACGGTTCGCCGAGTATCTGGCCGATCCGCAACGACTGATCCTCACCGCCAGCCACGACGATCGAATTGTCGGTTACGCCATGCTGATCGCGGCGTCGGCGACGATCCCGACGTGCAGCGGGCGGTGCCCGCTCGACCGGCGGCGGAATTGTCGAAGATGTATGTGCTGCCGGCATCATCACGGCTCGGGCGTAGCGACCGTGTTGATGGATGCCGCGCTCGTCGCGGCCACCGACTGGGGCGCCGAGTGCGTGTGGCTCGGTGTCAATCAGGAAAACCAACGCGCACAACGGTTTTACGAGAAGTGCGGCTTTACCGTCAACGGCACCAGAACATTTCAACTGGGCACTCACACCGAGAACGACTACGTCATGGTGCGGCTTGAGCATTGACGGCTGCGGTCAACGCCGATCGACCAGATGAGCTACGGGGCCGGGCATGCAGGCACCTTAACGACGTGTTGCAATCATGCGCATGCCTGACCTTGGATCCGATCAGCCTGGCGGGGTGCCGCTGCAGCTGCTCGGCTCGGTCCGCGACCTCGACGGCGCCGAACTGCCCGAGCTGTACGGCTATCCCGCGGAGCTGAACCGGGTCTGGCTTCGCGCGAACTTCATCGCCAGCCTCGACGGCGCCGCGACGGTCGGCGGGATGAGCGGTCGGCTGGGCGGGGCCGGCGATCGGGCGGTGTTCAGCCTGCTACGGGAACTCGCCGACGTGATCCTGGTCGGCGCGGGCACGGTGCGAGCCGAGGGCTACTCGGGCGCGCGTCCGAGCGTCGCTCAGCGCCAACGGCGTCAAGCGTGCGGGCAGCGCGAGGTCCCGCAGCTGGCGATCGTCACCGGATCAGGCCGGGTGGACCGGGATATGCCGGTGTTCACCCGAACTGAGGTACCGCCCTTGGTGTTGACCTGTACTGCCGCCATCGACCAGACGCGGCGCGCACTCGCCGACCTCGCCGAGGTCGTCGACTGCTCGGCCGGCGACCCGACTCTGATCGACCAAGCCGCTCTGCTGGCGGTGTTGGCCGATCGCGGCCAATACCGGGTGCTGACCGAGGGCGGCCCGACGCTGTTCGGCTCGTTCGTCGCGCGCGACCTGCTCGACGAGCTGTGCCTGACGATCGCGCCGAGCCTGGTCGGCGGTCAGGCCGGCCGCATCGCCGCTGGCCCGGGGCAGGTGCTGACCGGGATGCGCTGCGCGCACATCCTCACCGACGACGACGGCTACCTGTACACGCGCTACGCCAAGCCTGAGTAAGGCGCGGGAATGGCTCGCCCGAGACGATGCGGGCCGGTTCGGCCCGAGGAGAAGTCGGGCAATGGCTACTGTGGTCGGCATGAGCCGGCACGCCGCAATCGCCACGTCGTTGATCGTGGTGTCTGGGTTGCTGGCCGGCTGCGCGCCTGGGTTGGCCGCCAACCCGCGCTTCGCCACCAATGCGGGCGCGCGCCCGCAAGGACAGGCGACGACGGCGAAGCCGGCCAACGGCCCGCCGCCGATCGCCGTACCCAAGAACGACTTGCCGTGGCGGGACTGCACGACGAAGGAATTCGGCGACGCCGCGGTCCCGCCGGCACCCGGTGTCAAGTTGGATTGCGCCAGCTACGACGCCGACCTCGACCCGGTGAACGGTGCGGCCGGGACGCTGAGCATCGGTGTGGTGCGGGCCCGCTCGGTGCAGACGCCGCACGACGCCGGCCCGCTGGTCTTCACCACCGGCTCGGACCTGCCCTCGTCGCTGCAACTGCCGGTGTGGCTGGCGCGCGCCGGCGCCGACGTGCTGCGCAGCCACCCCATCGTCGCCATCGACCGTCGCGGCATGGGCTTGTCGAGCCCGGTCGACTGCCTCGACCAATTCGACCGCCAGGAGATCCGCGACCAGGCGCAGTTCGAGGCCGGCAACGACCCGGTCGCCAACCTCGCGGACATCGTGCAGAACGCCACCACCAGCTGCACCGACACCATCGCGCCCGGCGACTCCGCCTACGACGACAACCACGCCGCCACCGACATCGAGCGGCTGCGCAGTACCTGGGACGTGCCCGCGCTGGCGCTGATCGGCATCGGCAACGGCGCCCAGGTGGCGCTGTCCTACGCAAGCTCGCATCCCGACCAGGTCGCCAGGCTGGTCCTCGACTCCCCGATCGCGTTGGGAGTGGGCGCCGAAGCCGCCGCCGAGCAGCAGGTCAAAGGCCAGCAGGCGGCGCTGGACGCGTTCGCCGCCCAGTGCGCCGCGGTGAACTGCGCCGCTGGGACCCGACCCCAAAGCCGCCGTCGACCTCGCTGCTGGCCGACGCTCGCGCCGGCCACGGCCCGGCGGGTGCGTCAGTCGCCTCCCTCGCCAACGCCATCAACACCGCGCTGGGCTACCCGACCGGTGACCGCGTCGGCACCACCAACGACTTGGCCACCGCGCTCGCCAACGCCCGCTCCGGTGACACCAACTTGCTGACCAGCCTGATCAACCGGGCGGAGGGCATCACCGGCACCGACGGGCAGTTCGTCAACTCGTGCAGTGACGCACTCAACCGCCCCACGCCCGACCGGATCACGGGAACTGGTGGTCGCGTGGGGCAAGCTCTACCCGCAGTTCGGCACCGTCGGCGCACTCAATCTGGTCAAATGCGTCTCGTGGCCGAGCGCGCCGCCGCCGCAGCCGCCCAAGGTCCTCAAAGTCAACGTGCTTCTGATGGGCGTGCAGAGCGACCCGATCGTCGGGTCCGAAGGCGTCTCGGCCACCGCCGCGACCATCATCAACGCCACCGCAGCCAGCAAGCGGGTGATGTGGCAAGGGATCGGCCACGGCGCCAGCATCTATTCGTCGTGCGCGGTCCCCCCGCTGATCGGCTACCTCGACAGCGGCAAGTTGCCGGCCACCGACACCTACTGTCCCGCCTGACCGCTGCGGCGATCGCCCGTGTACGGTGCGCTCGTGACGGCAGTTGACTCCCTTCGTGGCGGTCTGCGCGATTGGACGCAGGCCACATTCGGTCCGCATACCGCCGCACCGAGCACTGCGGCCGTGCTGCGTTCGGTGCTGTGGCCGGTGGCCATCCTCGCGGTCATCCACCGCACCATCGTGGTGACCACCAACGGCAACATCACCGACGATTTCAAGCCGGTCTACCGTGCGGTGCTGAACTTCCGGCACGGCTGGGACATCTACAACGAGCATTTCGACTACGTCGACCCGCACTACCTATATCCGCCCGGCGGCACGCTGATCATGGCGCCCTTCGGCTATCTGCCGTTCGCGGAGTCGCGGTATTTGTTCATCGCCATCAATAGCGCCGCCATCGTCCTGGCTGGGTACGTGCTGCTGCGGATGTTCAACTTCACCCTGACTTCGGTCGCGGCGCCGGCGTTACTTCTGGCCATGTTCTGTACCGAATCCGTCACCAACACACTGGTTTTCACTAATATCAATGGCGTGCATCCTGCTGTTGGAGGTGTTGTTCTTACGGTGGCTGCTCAACGGCCCCGAATCGAACAGGATCCGACATCAATGGTGGGCCGGCATCGCGATCGGCCTGGCGCTGGTGGTCAAACCCGTGCTCGCACCACTGCTGCTGTTGCCGCTGCTGAACCGCCAGTGGCGCGCAGTGCTGGCTGCCATCGTAGTGCCGGCGGCGTTCAACCTGGCCGCGCTGCCGCTGGTCGTCCACCCGATGGATTTCTTCACCCGCACGCTGCCCTACATCCTGGGCGTCCGTGACTACTTCAACAGCTCGATCGAAGGCAACGGCGTGTACTTCGGGCTGCCGACCTGGCTGATCCTGCTGTTGCGAATCCTGTTCACGCTGCTAGCGATTGGCAGCTTGTGGCTGCTGTACCGCTACTACCGCACTCGCGATCCGCTGTTCTGGTTCACCACATCGTCGGGCGTGCTGTTGCTGTGGTCGTGGCTGGTGCTGTCGTGGCGCAGGGCTACTACTCGATGATGCTGTTCCCGTTCCTGATGACGGTCGTGCTGCCCAATTCGGTGATTCGCAACTGGCCGGCGTGGCTGGGCATCTACGGGTTCCTGACGATGGACCGCTGGCTGCTGTTCAACTGGATGTACATCGGCCGGCCGCTGGAGTACCTGAAGATCACCTACGGCTGGTCGCTGCTGCTGATCGTGGTGTTCAGCGTGCTCTATTTCCGCTACCTGGACGCCAAGGCCGAGAACCGGCTGGACAACGGGATCGACCCGGCATGGCTGACGCCCGTGCGCGAGCGCGCTAGCGTGGGCCTATGAGCTCTCCGCCGCGTGCAACTGACCGACGACGAGTGGCGCCAAAAGCTGACCCCCGAGGAGTTCGCCGTGCTGCGACGGGCCGGCACCGAGCGCCCGTTCACCGGTGAGTACACCGACACCAAGACCGACGGCGTGTACCAGTGCCGGGCGTGCGGCGCCGAACTGTTCCGCAGCTCCGAGAAATTCGAATCCCATTGCGGCTGGCCGTCATTCTTCGACCCCGCCGACTCCGACGCGGTCATTCTGCGCCCCGATCACTCGATGGGCGCCGTCCGCACCGAGGTGCTGTGCGCCAACTGCCACAGCCATCTGGGCCACGTGTTCGCCGGCGAGGGCTATCCGACTCCGACCGATCAGCGTTACTGCATCAACTCGATCTGCCTGCGCTTGGTGCCGGCCGACTCCTGAGCGCCGACACTTAAACAGTTGCGACGACACGCCGGGCGGCGGCGCAACCGTTTAAGTCTCGCGGGCACCTAGTCCAGTCGGGTGGCGTGCATTGCCCAGAACGGCGCGTGCGCCCGACCGTTGGTGAGCCACGGTTCAATAATCCGGAATCGCTCGACGAGCGGCTTGACCTGGTCGGCCATGTCGGGGTTGCGCGCGATCATCTGTTCAAGGGTTTCCACGCTCATGTTGATCAGATACGTGGTCGGCCCCAAATACGTGATCTCCCAGCCAGCCTCGGGAAACACCTGCCGAAAGTCATCCTCGGACAACGATCGTGGCATCTGGAAGCCGTTGATATTGCCGGTGCCGAATTCAAACATGTAGAGCCGTGCTCCGGGCTTGGTTGCCCGGTGCAACGCCCGCGCATACGACCGCTGCATCTCCGGCTCGGTGGAAAGGGTGTGATAGAAGGCGCTGTCGACGACCGTGTCGAAGCGGTTCTCCAGACCGTCTAGCTTCGTCGCGTCGGCCAGCTGGAAGTTCACCGACACGCCGGCTCTCCGCGCATTCTCCCTGGCCCGCTCCAGCCCGCTCGGCGACGCGTCGATGCCGGTAGCCGAGTAACCGTTTGCCGCGTAGTAGATGGCGTGGTGGCCCGGACCGGTGCCTGGGTCGAGAACTTCGCCTTTGATCGCGCCCAACGCAACAAGCTGCCGTACGACAGGCTGCGGACCGCCGATGTCCCACGGTGTGGCGGCCGGCAAACCGTGCAAGACCCGCTGGTCGCGGTACATCTCCTCAAAGCGGCTGGGGTCGGCCTGAGCTGGTTGGTTCATCTGTCTCCTCACTCCTACTTGGCGACATGTCGACGATATATCGTTATCTGTTGCGCTGCAACGCTCAGCGACGAATGGCTTTCACCACCTGGACGACACGTCGGCCGCGGTTCAGCGTTTCGGTGCGCACATCGTCGAGTCCTGCCGTACGACAGCAGGCCGCGAACGACGCCGCCTGTTGGTCAGTCCATCCGTGGCTCGCAAGCCCGGTGGCACCGGGTCGCACGCGGCGCTCGATCGCGAAGAATCGCCCGCCCGGGGAGAGGACTCGGCGGATTTCGGCGAGTCCCGCGGCGACATCCGCCCAGTGGTGCACGGTCGCAACCGACCACACAACTGTCGCTGAATGCTCCGGCAGCGGCAAGTTTTCCGCGCTGCCCTGCAGCCACCTAATGCTTGGTCGGTCGCGGGTCACAAGCTGGGCCACGCGGAGCATCACCGGCGCCGGATCCACTCCGATGACGCATGCGCCGCGGCGGGCGGCTGCTCTGACGGAACTGCCTGGGCCGCAACCGATGTCTACAACCTGGTCCGAACTCGACAACGAGGCCAGGTCGGCCACGAAGCGGGCGCGACCACGGCCCACAACCAGCATGGTGAGCGCGGCGAAAAGACCCATCGGCCCGGCAAATCCACGATGATTGGCATGATGGTTGACCGGGTTGGCCGGCGAGATGTCCATGGCTGTCCTTCTGTTTTGTCGTCTTCCCACCACCTTGCAGGTTCAGGTCGGCTTGAAGTCAAATGACTCCCATGGATCTAATTCCGATCGGCCAGGCTGCGGCTCGGCTCGGGCTCAGCACGTCGGCGCTGCGGTACCACGACGAACGCGGTCTGGTGCGTCCGCCGGTAAGGCAGGCCGGGCGGCGCATGTACGGATCGGAGGAGTTGCGTCGGCTGGCGTTCGTCAAGATCGCCCACCGGCTCGGACTCCCGCTCGAGACCGCTGCGGCTGTTCTCGACGCTCCCGGCCCGCAGTGGCGTCAGAGTGTTCGTGAGCAAATTGCCGAGCTGGACAACGTGATCGCACATGCGCGGGCGGCGCAAAGTTTTCTTACCCACGCATTGAACTGTCCGACCGACCACCCCGCTTGCCAATGCGCCACGATGGTCGCCGCGCTGGACCGCCTTGTCGATGGGGCAACGGTCGATGAACTCGCCGCGCAGCACACCGAGCAGCCATTGCCCCGCCCACTTGCGCGTTAGGGCAGCGCGGCGATCAGTTGCTCGACCGGCACCCGCGGCCCGGTGAAAAACGGCGTCTCCGCACGGGTGTGCCGCCGGGCGTCGGTGGCCCGCAGCTCGCGCATCAGGTCGACGATGCGGTGCAGTTCCGGAGCCTCGAACGCCAGGATCCACTCGTAGTCGCCGAGCGCGAACGCGGGCACGGTATTCGCCCGGACATCCTTGTAGTCGCGAGCCGCCATGCCGTGTTCAGCGAGCATGCGCCGGCGCTCCTCGTCGGGCAGCAGATACCACTCGTAGGACCGTACGAACGGGTAAACGCAGATGTAGGCGCCCGGCTCCTCGCCGGCCAGAAACGCCGGGATGTGGCTCTTGTTGAACTCTGCGGGCCGGTGCAACGCCACACTGCTCCACACCGGTGTGCACGCTCGGCCCAGCGTGGTGGTACGCCGGAAATCCTCGTAGGTCGCCTGCAGCGCTTCCACGGTTTCGGCGTGCGTCCAGATCATGAAATCGGCGTCTGCCCGCAAGCCGGCGACGTCGTAGAGACCGCGCACCACAACGCCACGCTCTTCCCGCTGCTTGAGGAAGGTGGCGGTCTCGTCGATGACGGCCTCCCGTTCGTCGCCGAGTGACCCAGGCCGCACCGAGAACACCGAGAACATCAGGTAGCGAACGGTGGCGTTGAGCGCGTCGTAGTCCAAGCGGGCCATGAGATCTATCGTGCCACGGTGGCTTCGACCGCCTGGATCGCGCCGGTGGCCGCTCGGCCGGCCGCGGCGATGCACGCCGGCACCCCGATCCCGTCGAGATAGCTGCCCGCCACCGCCAGCGTCGACGGCAGGCCTGCGCGCAGTTCGGCGACCAGATCGCGATGGCCGGGGCCGTATTGCGGCATCGCGTCCGGCCAGCGCTGCACGCGGACGTCCACCGGGTCGACGGTCAGCCCGAAAACGGTGTCCAGGTCCTGTATCGCCCAGGCCAGCAGCTCGTCGTCGGACGCGCGGCGGGCCAGCTCTTCGCCGAAGCGCCCGAACGAAAGTCGCAGCAGCTCCACGTCGGTACGCCGTCCCCACTTTCGCGACGACAGCGTAATGGCCTTGGCGTGCAACCGTTCTCCGGTGGCCACCAGCACGCCGGAATTCTGCGGGAACCGGATGCCGCGGGGCACGGCCAGCGCCACCACCGCCGAGGAGGCGCTGGCGATGCGGCTCGCCGCCGCGGCGGTGCGCGGCGCGATGGCCTCGACGAGCCCGACCAGGCGCGCAGCCGGGACGGCCAGGATCACCGCGTCGGCGCGCCACTGGGCGCCGGTCGTCGTCGCGCAGCGTCCAGCCGCGCGCAGGGCCTTCGGCGGCCTCGATACCGTCCACCGCCGCCTGTACCCAGTTGAGCCGGCTGCGACGAACCAGCTCGTCGACCAGCACCGTGTAACCGCCGCCCACCGCGCCGAATACCGGGCCCGCGGTGACGCTCATCAGCGCCTGGCGGACCGCCGTCGGTCAGGTTGGCGGCGCCGTCGTCCAGGGCGGCAGCCAGGGTGGGAGCCGCCGAGCGCAGTCCGATGGTCGCCGCCGATCCCGCGTACACCCCGCCCAGCATCGGATCCACCGACCGGGCCACCACTTGCTCGCCGAACCGGTCTGCCACCAGGTCGGCCACGGCGGGATCGCCGCCGGGCTGCCAGTGAAACGGTCGAGTCGGCTCGGCAGCGATACGCGCGAGGGTGGCGTCGTTCACCAGCCCGGCCATCGACTCCGCGGACGACGGAATGCCGTTGAGCGTGGCCGGTCGGTAGCGGATGCAGCCGATCCTGGCTGTAGATCAGCGGGCGCGCCCCGGTGGTGCCGACTTGCCGGTTCGCCAGGCCCAGTTCGTCGAGCAGCGCCGGCATCTCGGGGCGGCGCACCACGAACGCCTCGGCGCCGACGTCCATGGGAACCCCGCCGACCTGCTCGGTGCGCAGCACCCCGCCGAGCCGGTCGGCCGGGTCGAACAGCGTGATGTCCGCCTCGTCACCGAGGGCCGCGCGTAACCGGTAGGCCGCTGTCAGGCCCGAAATTCCGCCGCCGACAACACAATACGACCCGCCTTATTGGCCGGCTCCTCACCGGGCCCTCCAGGCCCGCATCGTCACCGAACCTCGTCATAACGTGTGCACCAGCGACACCAGCTCGGTGAGGACACCGGGATCGGTTTCCGGCAGCACCCCGTGGCCGAGGTTGAAAATGTGCCCCGCCGCGCCGGCGTCCACGGCGCGGCGCCCGTCGTCGACCACCGCGCGGGCGGCCTGCTCCACCGCCGGCCAGCCGGCCAGCAGCACCGCCGGATCGAGGTTGCCCTGCAATGCCGTCCCGGTTTCGATCCGGGTGGTGGCATCGGCCAGCGAGGTGCGCCAATCGACGCCGATGACCGTCGCGCCCGCCTCCGACATGGCGCCCAGCAGTTCGGCGGTGCCGACCCCGAAATGCGTCATCGCAACACCGCGGTCGGCGAGCGCGCCGAAAACCCGCGCGCTGTGCGGCAGCACATATCGGCGGTAGTCGGCCAGCGACAGCGCGCCCGCCCACGAGTCGAACACCTGAATCGCATCCACCCCGGCGTCGAGTTGGACTCGGAGGAACTCGATGGTGAGGTCGGTCAGCTTTTCCATCAGCGCATGCCAGCAGCTCGGTTCGGCCAGCATCATCGCCTTGGTGCGGGCGTGATGGCGGCTCGGACCGCCCTCGACCAGATAGGACGCCAGCGTGAACGGTGCACCGGCAAACCCGATCAGCGGAACATCGCCCAGCGCCTGCACGAGCAGCGAGACCGCATCGGAAACCGGCTGAACGCCTTGCGGTTCAAGCGGTTTCAATGCATCGACATCGGCGGCGGTGCGCACCGGCGCCGCGATGACAGGTCCGACGTCAGGCACGATGTCCAGGTCGACACCGGCGCCGCGCAGCGGGACCACGATATCGGAGAACAAGATCGCGGCGTCGACGTCGTGACGGCGTATCGGCTGCAGGGTGATCTCGGCGATCAGTTCGGCGTCGAAGCAGGCCGCCATCATGCTGTGTTGTGCCCGCAACGCCCGGTATTCCGGCAGCGATCGGCCGGCCTGTCGCATGAACCACACCGGCACCCGGTGCGGTTTGCGGCCGGTGGCCGCGGCCAGATACGGCGATTCGGGAAGCGTGCGACGCGTACTCATCACGTCCAATGCTGCCACGACCAGCGGCTCGACCCGGTCCGCCAGGGACTCTCGACCAGCCCTGCCGCGGACCTGCGTAACGTCGTCGTGCATGCCAGTACGTCACTCAAAAGTCAGCTACGACGAGTTTCCGAGCTTGCGAATCGAACGCGCCGACCAACCTGGTCAAGAAGGCGTCCTGCACCTGGTTCTCGACGCGCCAGGGCTCAACTCGGTCGGCCCGCAGATGCACCGCGATCTCGCCGACATCTGGCCCGCGATCGGCCGCGACCCCGACGTGCGGGCCGTTCTGGTCCGCGGCGAGGGCAAAGCGTTCTCCTCTGGCGGCAGCTTCGACCTGATCGACGAGACGATGGGCGAGTTCAACGACCGGCTGCGCATCATGCGCGAGGCCCGCGATCTGGTACTCAACATGGTCAACTTCGACAAGCCGGTGATCTCCGCGATCCACGGCGCGGCGGTCGGCGCGGGCCTGGTCGTGGCGCTGCTCGCCGACGTTTCGGTGGCCGGGCGGACCGCCAAGATCATCGACGGCCACACCAAGCTGGGCGTGGCCGCGGGTGATCACGCGGCGATCTGTTGGCCGCTGCTGGTCGGCATGGCCAAGGCCAAGTACTACCTGCTGACCTGCGAGCCGCTGTCCGGCGAGGAGGCGGAGCGGATCGGGCTGGTTTCCATCTGCGTGGACGACGACGAAGTGCTCGGCACCGCGACCCGCATCGCGGGCGATCTGGCGCAAGGCGCGCAATCGGCGATCCGGTTCACCAAACACAGCCTCAACCACTGGTACCGGATGTTCGCACCGGCCTTCGAAACCGCGCTTGCCCTGGAGTTTCTTGGATTCGATGGACCTGATGTCCGGGAGGGTCTGGCCGCTCACCGCGAGAAGCGACCAGCGCGTTTCTCCGCCGACTGACGCGGCGTCGCCGCTCAGCCGGCCGGGCTGAACCGGCGCGCCTTTTTCCGCGTGTCTGCGGATAGGTCTAGCGTCAGAGGTCATGACGCGCGCCGCCGACGATGCAAAGCGAAGCGATGAGGAGAAGCGGCGCACGTGACTTCGGCCTGCAACGACGCAGGGCGGTGCGATGAGGAGGAGCGGCGCTCGTGACGCTCAGCCGAACCGGTCCCGTTCCGCGAGGCGGTCGCGGCGATGAGCGGCGCCCAGCGTGCGCTCGGAGATCGAGCTGGGCCCCATCCGGCCGCCGCAGCGTCTCGCGCCGTACAGCTACGCGCTGGGCGCCGAGGTCAAACGCCCCGAACTCGACCTCGTGCCCGGAGCAGTCCGACGGTGACGCGTTCGGCCGGCTGATCCTGCTCTACGACCCGGAGGGCGCCGACGCCTGGGACGGCACCATGCGGCTGGTCGCCTATATCCAGGCCGACCTGGACTCCAGCGAGGCCGTCGACCCGCTGCTGCCGGAGGTGGCGTGGAGCTGGCTGGTCGAAGCGCTGGAAACGCGCGCCGAGCATGTCACCGCGCTCGGCGGCACGGTCACCGCCACCAGCTCGGTGCGCTACGGCGACATCTCCGGACCGCCGCGCGCCCACCAGCTGGAGCTGCGGGCGTCCTGGACGGCGATCACCCCGGACATCGGTACACACGTCGAGGCGTTCTGCGAGGTGCTCGAGCATGCCGCGGGGCTGCCACCGGTCGGGGTGACGGATTTGGGCACCCGGTCCCGCGTCTGAGATGGCCGAGGCTGCGACCGAAGAGCCGCCGAAAGCGCGGAACCAGACGTAACGCCGCTGCTTGCACCTGCCGACGGTGTGCCCGACCTCTCGACATCGCCCGCGAGATCGCGGCGGCCGCAGAGCTGCTGGCCGGTGGGCACGGCCCGTTCGCGGTGGACGCCGAGCGTGCCTCGGGATTCCGTTACTCCAACCGCGCCTACCTGATTCAGATCCGGCGGGCCGGCGCCGGCACCGTGCTCATCGATCCGGTCAGCCACGGCGGCGACCCGCTGACCGTGCTGCGGCCGGTCGCCGACGTGCTCGCCGAGGACGAGTGGATCCTGCACGCAGCCGATCAGGACCTGCCGTGCCTGGCCGAGGTCGGCATGCGGCCGCCGGCGCTGTACGACACCGAGCTGGCCGGGCGGCTGGCCGGCTTCGACCGGGTCAACCTGGCGGCCATGGCGCAGCGGCTGCTCGGTCTGGGGCTGGCCAAGGGCCACGGCGCGGCGGACTGGTCCAAACGTCCACTGCCGTCCGCGTGGCTGAACTACGCGGCCCTCGACGTCGAAGTGCTCATCGAACTGCGCGACGCGATCGCGGCCGTGCTCGCCGAGCAGGGCAAAACCGCTTGGGCCGCAGAGGAATTCGACTATCTGCGGACGCGTGGGCCGAGGCCCCGCCACCGACCCGCCGAGACCGCTGGCGGCGCACCTCCGGCATCCACCGGGTGCGCAACCAGCGCGGCCTGGCCGCGGTACGCGAATTGTGGACGGTGCGAGACGAAATCGCCCAACGCCGCGACATCGCCCCGGGGCGCATCCTGCCCGACTCGGCGATCATCGACGCCGCCACCGCCGACCCGAAGACCCTCGACGATCTGATCGCCCTGCCGATATTCGGCGGTCGCAGACAGCGCCGCAGCGCCGCCACATGGTTGGCGGCCCTGGAAGTCCGCGCGGGAAAACCCTGGTCCCGCCGGAGGAGGCCGAGCCGCCCAACGGGCCACCGCGCGCCGGCGCGCTGGGCCAAACGCAGGCCGGAGGCCGCAGCGCGGCTGGATGCGGCCCGCGCCGCGCTGCGCGAGCTGTCCGCAGCGGGTCTCGGTGCCGACCGAGAACCTGGTCTCCCCCGAGCTGGTGCGCCGGCTGTGCTGGGACTGGCAGGACGCCGCCGACCCGGCATCCGCACGCGCGATCGACGAGTTCCTGGCCGCCGGCGGGCCCGCGCCTGGCAGCGCGAACTGGTGGTCCCGGTGCTGGCGGCGGCGTTGACTCAACGTGCCGGAGCAGACCTAGTCGAGGTGTTCGCTGATCTCCGCTCCGGACTCGACGCCGTTGCCGGACAGCGCCGCAACCCAGCCGGTGATCCGGCGGGCCACGTCCTGGTCGGTCAGACCGGCCTCGGCGAGCACCTCGCCGCGCGACGCGTGATCGAAGAACTGTTGCGGCAGCCCGACATCGCGGCACGGCACGTCGATCTCGGCGCGCCGCAACGCCGCTGACACCGCCGAACCGACACCGCCGTTGACGCCGTTGTCTTCCATGGTGACGACCAGCTTGTGCGCGGACGCCAATTCGGCCACCACATCGGAAACCGGCAGCACCCAGCGCGGGTCGATCACCGTCACCCCGATGCCCTGGTTGCGCAGCCGCTCGGCCACCGCCAGCGCCATCGATGCGAACGCCCCGACCGCCACCAGCAGCACGTCGGCGGTCAGCCCGTCGGCCGGCACCGCGAGCACGTCCACTCCGGACGCGCCGCTGAAGCGCCGGAATATCCTCGCCGACATCGCCTTTCGGGAATCTGATCGCGGTGGGGCCGTCGTCGATGTCGAGCGCCTCGCCGAGTTCCTCACGCAGTCGGGCGCCGTCGCTGGGCGCGGCCACCCGCATGCCGGGGACGATGCCCAGGATCGACAGATCCCACATGCCGTTGTGGCTGGCGCCGTCGGGGCCGGTGACCCCGGCCCGGTCGAGCACCATGGTGACCGGCAGCTTGTGCAGCGCGACGTCCATCATGATCTGGTCGAACGCGCGGTTGAGGAAGGTCGAATAGATCGCCACCACCGGGTGCATTCCGCCCATCGCCAGCCCGGCCGCCGACGTCATCGCGTGCTGCTCGGCGATGCCGACGTCGAACAACCGATCCGGGAAGCGCTCGCCGAATGCCGTCAGCCCGGTCGGGCCCGGGCATGGCCGCGGTGATCGCGACGATGTCGCGGCGTCTGGTCGCATATTCGATCAGCGATTCGGAGAACGTCGCCGTCCAGCTCGGCCCCGGGACCTTGGTGGCCAGCCCGGTCGCCGGGTCGATCACCCCGCAGGAGTGCATCTGCTCGGCCTCGTCGGCCTCGGCCGGGCCGTAGCCCATGCCCTTGCGGGTGACGACGTGCACCAGCACCGGACCGTGGAATCCGCGGGCGCTGCGCAGCGCGGTCTCGACGGCATGCTCGTCGTGGCCGTCGACCGGCCCGACGTACTTCAGGCCGAGGTCGGTGAACAGCAGCTGCGGCGAAAGCGCGTCCTTCACACCGGCTTTGACGCTGTGCATGAACTGGTAAGCCAACTCGCCGAAGACCGGCATGCCGCGCACCGCGCTGCGGCCGCGCTCCAGGAAGTGCTCGTAGCCGGGCTGCAGCCGCAGCGCGGCCAGGTGGTTGGCCAAACCGCCGAAGGTCGGGCGCATAGCTGCGGCCGTTGTCGTTGACGACGATGACCACCGGCCGGTGCGCCGCCGGCGATGTTGTTCAGCGCCTCCCAGCACATGCCGCCGGTGAGCGCGCCGTCGCCGACGACCGCCACCACGTGCCGGTTGCGGTGCCCGGTCAGCTCGAACGCCTTGGCCAGCCCGTCGGCGTAGGACAGCGCCGCACTGGCGTGGCTCGACTCGACCCAGTCGTGTTCGCTCTCGGCCCGCGACGGATAACCCGACAGGCCACCCTTTTTGCGCAGCGTCTCGAAGTCCGCGGCGCGGCCGGTCAGCATCTTGTGCACGTAGGCCTGGTGGCCGGTGTCGAAGATGATCGGGTCGTGCGGCGAGTCGAACACCCGGTGCAGTGCCAGCGTCAGCTCGACGACGCCGAGGTTGGGCCCCAGATGCCCTCCGGTGGCGGCGACCTTGTGGATGAGAAACTCGCGGATCTCCTCGGCCAGATCGCGCAGGTCCGCCTGGGAAAGGTGCTGCAGATCGGCGGGCCCACGGATCTGTTCAAGCATCTCGCCAGTGTACGCACGAGCGCCGAGCCCAGAGCGCCGACCTGCGGAGATGCCGCGGCAATAGCGAACCTGAACATTGAATGAGACGCACAGCACCATCCAGTAGGCCTGCTAAATTATGCCCCGGTGAGCCGGGAAGCTGGTCGGCGTTTTATTTCGTGCTATTCGGGTCTTCCTGACTATTCAGGGACTGATTCGGGAGTGCACGATGGATCTTGCACGGTCGACGCGACCGCGCCTTAGCGGGCGCCTAGGACAAGCGTGCTCGACGGCAGGTCAGCCGATGAGCGTCTTCCATGCCATTTACGCGACCACGGTGTTCGTGGTCGCCTACGTGCTGATCGCCACCGAGCGTTTCAACCAGACATTCGTGGCGCTGGGCGGCGCGATGGCCATGTTCTTGCTGCCGGTGATCAATTCCGACGAAGTCTTTTACTCCCGCGGCACCGGGGTCAACTGGGACGTCCTGTTTCTGCTTCTCGGGATGATGGTCATCGTCAGCGTCGTTCGCCAGACCGGCTTGTTCGAATACTTGGCGATCTGGTCGGCCAAGCGCGCCAAGGGCTCCCCGCTGCGGATCATGATCCTGCTGATCCTTGTCACTGCGCTCGGAACGGCAGTTCTGGACAACGTGACCACGGTGCTGTTGATCGCACCGGTCACGCTGTTGGTGTGCGACCGGCTGGCGATCAGTCCGGCGCCTTTTCTCGATCGTCGAGGCCCTCACCGCCAACATCGCCGGCGCGGCAACGCTGGTCGGCGACCCGACCAGCATCATCATCGGCACCGGAGCCCACCTGAGCTTTATTTCATTCACGGCCAACATGGCGCCGGCGGTGCTCCTCGTCCTCGCCGTCTTGGTGGCACTGCTGCCCCGGCTGTTTCCGGGCTCCTTCACCGTCGATCCCGAGCGAGCTCGCCGACGTCATGGCGCTGAACGAGCGGGAAGCGATCCGTAATTCCCGGCTGCTGATCCAATGCGGCATCATCTTGGTTGCGGTGTTCGCCGGATTCGTCACGCATCAAGCAGATCCACACGGAGCCGTCGCTGGTGGCGATGGCCGGCGCCGGCATCCTGGTCGCGATGTCCGGCCTGGAGCCGGGAGTTCTACCTGTCCAGCGTCGAGTGGGAATCGCTGCTGTTCTTCGCGGGACTGTTCATCATGGTCGGGGCCCTGGTGCGGACCGGCGTCGATCAAGCAACTTGGCCGATACAGGCCAGCCACCTCACCCGCGGCGATGCCTGGACGGCGACGATGCTGATCCTCACCGTGTCCTTCACAGTGGGCAGCTTTATCAACAACGTTCCGTATGCCGCCACGATGACACCGGTCGTCGGACACATGGCCGCATCTATCCCCGCACACGCCGGCTCCGGTGTGCTGTGGTGGGCCTTGCTGTTGGGCACCGTCCTCGGCGGCAACCTCACCGCCGTGGGAGCCAGCGCGAACATCGTCGCGGTCGGGATCGCGCAACGCGCCGGCCATCCCGTCTCCTTCTGGGACTTCACCCGACGAGGGGCGGTAGTGACCGCGGTCTCGTTCGCACTTTCCGTCGGTTATCTGTGGGTGCGCTACTTCGCCTTCAGCTAGCCCGCACCACTCGCCGCAAAAACCCGACGCCGATCCGCGATCACCGGAGCTTCTCGCGGAAGTATTGTGTCCGTGTGCGGGCAGAGGATCTCGAAGAGAAGTTCCCCATCGTGCCCATCGATTCCGACGCAGTCGACGCCGCACGCAAGATCGCCGAGCACAATCTGCCCGGACTCCTGGTCACCGACACCTCCGGGAAGCCGTACGCGGTGCTCCCGGCGTTCGCGATACTGCGATTCATCCTGCCGCGCTACGTGCAGGACGATCTGGCACTGGCCGGCGTCCTCGGCGAACCGACACGCCGACCAGGCCGTGCAGAATTTGGCGGGCAAGACGGTCGGCGACGTGCTGCCCGACTACGTGCGCGACATTCCCTCGGTCGATGCGCGTGCCACCATCACCAAGGTGGCCGCAGAGATGGCCCGGCTGCGAAGTCCGCTGATCGCGGTCACCAAGGACGGAAAGTTGCACGGCGTGATCACCGCATCACGCCTGCTGGCCGCGGCGCTCAAATCTTGAGCGCCGCTCCGCCGCACATGCCCAGCCAGGCGCGCGCCCGACCGCAGGACAGCCGATGAACCTCGTTCACGCCATCTACGCGTCCGACGGTATTCGTGGTCGCCTACGCATTGATCACCACCGAGCGTTTCAACAAGACCATGGTGGCGCTGGCCGGCGCGGTGGCCGTGTTCTTCTTGCCGGTGATCAATTCCGATGAGGTCTTCTACTCACGGGACACCGGGATCGACTGGGACGTCATCTTTCTGCTCCTCGGCATGATGATCATCGTCAGCGTGGTGCGCCAGACCGGCGTATTCGAATACATCGCGATCTGGGCGGCCAAACGCGCCAAGGGCTCTCCGCTGCGGATCATGATCCTGCTGGTGCTGGTCACCGCGGTCGGATCGGCTTTTCTGGACAACGTGACCACGGTCTTGTTGATCGCACCGGTCACCCTGCTGGTGTGCGACCGGCTGGCGGTCAGCGCAGTGCCATTTCTGATCGTCGAGGCGTTCGCCGCCAACATCGGTGGCGCGGCGACCCTGGTCGGTGACCCGACCACGATCATCATCGGCACCGGAGCCCACCTGAGCTTCATTTCGTTCCTGGCCAACATGGGGCCGGCGGTGATCATCGTGCTCGCCGTCCTGCTGCTGCTGCTGCCCCGGCTGTTTCCCGGCGCTTTCACCGTCGATCCCGAGCGGGTCGCCGATGTCATGTCGCTGGACGAAAGCGAAGCGATCCGTGACCGCAAGCTGCTGATCCAATGCGGGATCGTCCTGCTCGCGGTGTTCGCCGGGTTCGTCGCGCACCATGTCATCCACATGGAGCCGTCACTGGTGGCGATGACCGGCGCCGGCATCCTGATCATCGTCTCCGGCCTGGACCGTGAGTTCTACCTGTCCAGCGTCGAGTGGGAGACGCTGCTGTTCTTCGCGGGACTGTTCATCATGGTCGGGGCCCTGGTGCGGACCGGCGTCATCAATAACTTGGCCCATGCGGCCAGCCACGCGACCGACGGCAATGAATGGCTGACGACGATGCTGATCCTCGGCGTGTCGTTCCTGTTCAGCGGCTTTGTCAACAACGTTCCTTATGCCGCCACGATGACACCGATCGTCGCCGAGTTCGTCTCGTCCATTCACGGCCACGCCAACTCCGGTGTGCTGTGGTGGGCCCTGATACTGGGCACCGTGCTCGGGGGCAACCTCACCGCCGTCGGGGCCAGCGCCAATATCGTCGTCGTCGGAATCGCGGAACGCGCCGGCAGTCCGGTGTCTTTCTGGGGCTTCACCCGACGGGGGGCGGTGGTGACCGCGGTCTCGTTCGTCATTTCCGTCGCATATCTGTGGCTGCGCTACTTCGTCTTCAGCTAGCGCGCGCCACCGGCCGGGCGGGGTTTGCAACCGATCGTCCGAAGTCGTCGAAAACCCGACGGCGATCCCGATCACCGGAACTTCTCGGCGGAAGTATTGTGTCTGTGTGCGGGCAGAGGATCTCGACGAGAAGTTCCCAGTCGTCAATATCGACTCAAATGCGCTTGATGCGGTCCGCCTGCTCGCCGAGCACCGGCTGAACGGGATCGTGGTCGTCACCGATACGTCCGAAACGCCGTACGCCGTGCTGCCGGCCTCCCAGGTCGTCCGATTCATCGTGCCCGGCTATGTGCAAGACGATCCCGGGCTGGCCGCGTGTTGACCGAATCGATGGCCGACCATGCCGCAGAGAAGCTGAGCGGCAAGACCATCCGCGACATGCTGCCCAAGCAACGCCAGCACATTCCGGTGGCCGACGCCGACGACACCATCATCGAGGTGGCCGAGGTCATGGCGCGCCTGCGAAGTCCGCTGGTCGCCGTCGTCAAAGACAACAAGTTGCACGGCGTGATCACCGCATCACGCCTGTTGGCCGCAGCACTCAAAGAGTGATCGGTACTCGTTTACTTCGCCTTCACCTAAGCCTCAGCCAGCTGTCAACCGGAGCGCCCCAAAAAGCAACTGCGCGAGGATTTCCGGGCGAAGGCGATGCGCCTGCCCCACAGGAACGTCAGAGGAATTTATTGTAGGCTGCCTGCGTGCCGAGGAGATCGTCGAGGAGTTCCCGGTCATGAACATCGACTCCCCCGTCTGGATGCAGTCCGCCTGCCGCCCGTAGCACTGAAACACTGATCGGGCGTTTCGGGCAATGACGCCGACGATGTATTACGCGATCACGGTGTTCTTGGTCGCCTACGCCTTCATCATCAGCGAGCGGTTCAACAAGACCACGGTCGCCCTGGTGGGTGCCGGGCTCATGGTCTGTCTGCCGGTGATGGACTCCCCCGACGTCTTCTACTCCGAGGACAACGGAATCGACTGGGACGTCATCTTTTTGATGCTCGGGATGATGATGATCGTCAGCATCCTGCGCCAGACCGGTGTGTTCGAATACGTCGCGATCTGGGCCGTCAAGCGCGCCAACGGCTCGCCATTGCGCATCATGATGCTGCTGATGGTGGTGATGGCGTTCGCCTCGGCCATCCTGCCCAACGTCGTCTCGGTGTTGCTGATCGCGCCGGTCACCTTGCTGGTCTGCGATGCGCTGGACGTCAACCCGGTACCGCTGTTGATGGCCGAGGTGTTCGCCTCCAACGTCGGAGGCGCGGCGACACTGGTCGGCGACCCGCCGAACATCATCATCGGCGCCCGCAAGTCCCTGTCGTTCAACGCCTTCCTGGTCGAACATGGCCCCGATCGTCGTCATTGTGATGCTGGTCCTACTCGCCGTGACGCCCTTGTTATTCCGCGGCCTTTCGGCCGTCAGTCCCGAAAAAGTCGCTGCCGTCACGTCGCTGCAAGAGAGTGACGCCATCCGAGATCGTCGGCTGCTCATCAGATGTGGCGTCGTCATGGTGCTGGTATTGACCGGGTTCATCGTCTCCCCGGCCATCCACCTGGCCCCGTCCCTGGTCGCGTTGCTGGGCGCCGGCGTCTCTCATCCTGACCTCACGGTTGGAACAGTCCGAGTACCTGTCCAACGTTGAATGGGACACCCTGCTGTTCATGGTCGGCCTGTTCATCATGGTCGGCGGCCTGTTCAAAACCGGGCGTCATCAAGATTCTGGGCGAGCTGGCGGCCGACTTCACCGGCGGCAACGTCTTGGTGACGACCATGCTGATCCTGGTTATTTCGACACTGGTGTCCGGTTTCATCGACAACGTCCCCTACGTGGCCACGATGACGCCGATCGTCAGCCACCTGGCCTCGACAATCACCGGCCCGCACCACCACCACGTGCTGTGGTGGTCGCTGGCGCTGGGCGGCGACTTGGGCGGCAACCTGACCGCCGTCGGATCCAGCGCCAACATCGTCATGCTCGGCATCGCCATGCGATCCGGCCACCCCATCTCCTTTGGCGGAATTCACCCGCAAGGGCATCGTGGTCACCACGATCTCCACCGCGCTGTGCGCGGTCTACTTGTGGCTGCGGTATTTCGTTCTCGCGTAACCGTCAGCGCGTCAACAGCGCGACGCACTCGATGTGATGGGTCAGCGGGAACGAGTCGAACACCGAAATCTTGTCGACCGCATAGCCGTGCTGCCGATACAGACCGATGTCGCGGGCGAACGACGCTGCCTCGCAACCGATATGCACCACCCGCGGGACCTCGGCCGCGGCCAGCAAGTCGATCACCTCGCGTCCGGCGCCGGCCCGCGGCGGATCCAGCACGGCCACATCCGCGCCGCGCGCGTTGTGCGGTCAGCGCCCGCCGCACCGAATCGGTGATCACGCTCACCTGCGCGAGCTCGGCCAGGGTGGCGCGCGCCGCCCGCGAGGCCGCCCGTGAGCTGTCGACGCTCATCACCTGGCCGGACTCCCCGACCGCATCGCCCAGCACCGCGGCGAAAACCCCGACGCCGCCGTAGAGATCCCAGGCGGTCATGCCCGGGCCCGGCTGGGCCCAGTCGCTGACCAACTCGCTGTAGGTCCGTGCCGCGTCGCGGTGCGCCTGCCAGAAGGCCGTCACCGGGACCTGCCAACTGTGCCGACCTGCGCGCTGCACACCCTGGAAATCGCCCTCGACCACTTCGGTCGAGGTTCGTCGGCCTTGGCGCGCCGTGCGCACCACATGCCGCTGACCGTCGTCGTCGATGACGACGTGCAGGTGCGCGCCGGGCGGCCATTCGATGACGAGCCAGACCGTCCGTCATTCCGGCCGGCAGCTGGCCGCAGTTGAGATCGGTGACAAGCTCGTCGCTGCGGTAGCGATGAAATCCGGCGCGGCCGTCAGCGCCGATGTCGAGCCGGACCCGGGTTCGCCAACCGGTCTGGCCGCCTGGCGTCAGTGCCTCGGCTGTTCCGCGCCACTGGTAATCACCAAGGCGGGCAAGCTGATTGGAAACGACCTCGGCTTTGAGCGCACGCGCTGCGGCTGGCTCGACGAACGCCAGATCGCAGCAACCTGCACCGTCTACCCCGGCGATCGGGCACAGCGACGTCCTACGGTCGTCTGACGGCTCGACCACCTCGACGGCCTCGGCGTGCCAATAAGAGCCCCGATCCGCGGTGACCCGCACCCGCACCCGCTCTCCGGGCAGCGCATAGCGGACGAACACCACCCGGCCGTCGTGACGGGCCACGCAGCTGCCCCCGTTGGCCGGTGCGCCGACGGTCAAGGTCGAGCTCAGCCAGAGCAGGCCCCGTGGCGGATTCGGTGGTCAATCGAAGATCCCCCGACGGGCATCGCCGGGAGCCGCGTGCGGGTGCATGGCCTTGAGTCGCTCCGACGAATTAAGTTGCCAGGGAACCGACGTCACCATCACCCCCGGCATGAACAGCAACCGGCCCTTCAGCCGCAGCGCGCTTTGATTGTGCAGCAGATGCTCCCACCAGTGGCCCACGACGTACTCAGGAAGGAAGACCGTCACCACGCTGCGCGGTGATTCCTTGCTCACTCGTTTCACGTAATCCAGTATCGGGCGGGTGATTTCGCGGTACGGCGAAGCGATGACCTTCAGCGGCACGTTGATATCGGCGTCTTCCCATCCGCGGACCAGCTCCCGGGTTTCGGCGTCGTCGACGCTCACCGTGATGGCCTCCAGCACATCGGGCCGCGTCGCGCGCGCGTAGGCCAGCGCCCGCAGCGTCGGCAGATGCAGCTTCGACACCAGCACCACGGCGTGGTTGCGGCTGGGCAAGACGACCTCGGTGTGTTCGGCGCTCTGCTGCTCCAATTCGTGGCTGACAGTGTCGTAATGCTTGCGGATCATCTTCATCAGGACGAAGAGTAAAACCATCGCGACAACCGCGATCCAGGCGCCGGCAAGGAACTTGGTGATCGTCACGACGAACAGCACTGTGCCGGTGGCAACGAATCCGATCGTGTTGACCACCCGGGAACGCCACATCGTGCCCCGGACCGCGGGATCGGTCTCATTGCGCAGCAGCCGAGTCCAGTGTCGGACCATGCCGATCTGGCTCAGCGTGAACGATATGAACACACCGACGATGTAGAGCTGAATCAACGCGGTGACCTGCGCGCGGAACGCGATGATCGCCGCGAGGGCGGCCACCGCCAGGAACACGATGCCGTTGGAGAAGGCCAGCCGATCACCGCGGGTATGTAGTTGGCGCGGAAGGTAACTGTGCTGCGCGAGCACGGAGCCCAGTACCGGGAAGCCGTTGAACGCCGTGTTGGCCGCCAACACCAGGATGAGCGCGGTAACCGCCGCGATCAGCAGGAACCCGATGTGGAAGCTGCCGAACACCGCTTGGGCAATCTGCGCGACAAGGGTCTTCTGTTGATATTCGGGCGGGATACCGCTCAGCTGCGTGGCGGGATCGTCGACAATCTGGACCCCGGTCTTCTCCGCCAGCAGGATGATGCCCATCAACAGGCCGACCGAGATCGTGCCCAGCAGGAGCAGTGTCGTCGCCGCGTTGCGCGACTTGGGCTTTCGAAACGCCGGCACTCCGTTGCTGATCGCCTCCACACCGGTGAGCGCCGCGCAGCCCGACGAGAACGACCGCGCGACCAGGAACACCATCGCAAAGCCGGCGATCTCGCTGCGCTCGGCGTGCATGACGAAGCCGGCGGATTCGGCCCGAAGCGGTTCGCCCAGTGCGTAAATCCGGAACAACCCCCAGCCGAGCATGATGCCGACGCCGACGATGAAGGCATAGGTCGGGATGGCGAAGGCCACCCCCGACTCGCGCACACCACGCAGGTTCATCGCCATCACCAGCAGTATCGCGCTCACGCAGAACAGCACCTTGTGGTTCTCCACGAACGGGACCGCAGATCCGATGTTCGACATCGCTGATGCTGTCGAAACCGCCACTGTGAGAACGTAATCCACCATCAGAGCGCTCGCGACTGTGAGACCGGCGTTGGCACCCAGGTTGGTGGTGACCACTTCGTAATCGCCGCCGCCGGAAGGGTAGGCATGCACGTTCTGCCGGTAGCTGGCCACCACGACCAGCATCACCGCCGCCACCGCCAGGCCGATCCACGGTGTCAACGAATACGCCGCCAGCCCGGCCACCGAGAGCATCAGAAAGACCTCCTCGGGGGCGTACGCCACCGAGGACAACGCATCGGAAGCGAACACCGGCAAGGCGATCCGCTTGGGCAGCAGTGTGTGGCTCAGCCGATCGCTGCGAAATGGCCGGCCCAAAACCAGCCGGCGCGCCGCGGTCGAAAGTTTGGACACGAGAGCCAAGAGTAAGCCCATCCGGGACTGCCGGTACGGTTCTATAGACGACTAATGGTCTGGCCCATACCGGCTGGCCATCGTCCCGAGAGGACCCGCAAGTGCGAGTGGTTGTGATGGGATGCGGCCGGGTGGGGTCGTCGGTGGCCGACGGGTTGTCTCGGCTCGGCCACGACGTCGCCGTCATCGACAGCGACAGCAAAGCCTTCAGCCGGCTCAGCCCCGACTTCACCGGTGAGCGCGTTCTCGGCCAGGGATTCGACCGGGACGTGCTGCTCAAGGCCGGTATCGAAGAAGCCGATGCGTTCGCCGCGGTGTCGTCCGGCGACAACTCCAACATCATTTCCGCCCGGCTGGCGCGGGAGATCTTTCGGGTGCCGCGGGTCGTCGCGCGGATCTACGACGCCAAACGTGCGGAGGTTTACGAACGGCTCGGCATTCCCACGATTGCCACCGTGCCGTGGACGACCGATCGGCTGCTCAACGCTCTCACCCGGGATACCGAAACCACCAAGTGGCGGGACCCGACTGGGACCGTCGCCGTCGCCGAGGTCGCGCTGCACGAGGACTGGGTGGGTCACCGGGCCACCGATCTGGAAACGGCCACCGGCGCTCGGGTGGCGTTCTTGATCCGATTCGGCACCGGCATACTGCCGGAGCCGAAGACGATCATCCAGGCCGGCGATCAGGTCTACATCGCCGCCATATCCGGCCGCGTGGCAGAGGCATTGGCCATCGCGGCGCTGCCGCCCGGCGAGGACCTTGACTCATGAAGCGCGCCGACGACGAAGAAGCCGACGAAGTCGGGTTTGTGGGGGTACCACCCGCTTGCGGGGGAGAGCGGCGCAGATGAAGCGCGACGACGACGAAGATCCCCGCGCAGCGCGGATTGAGGAGCGGCGCAGATGAAAGTAGCTGATTGCCGGAGCCGGCGCGGTCGGCCGCTCGGTCGCCCGCGAACTGCTGGAAAACGGTCACGACGTATCGCTGATCGACCGCAACCCCGAGCACATCGACGTCGACGCCATCAAGGCCGCGCACTGGCGGCTCGGCGACGCCTGCGAAATGAGCGTGCTGCAGTCGATACGCCTGGAGGAGTTCGACGTCGTGGTGGCCGCCACCGGCGACGACAAGGCGAACGTGGTGCTCAGCTTGCTGGCCAAGACCGAGTTCGCGGTGCCTCGGGTGGTGGCCCGGGTCAACGATCCCCGCAACGAATGGCTGTTCACCGATGCCTGGGGCGTGGACGTGGCGGTGTCCACCCCGCGGATGCTGGCTCGTTGATCGAGGAGGCCGTCGCGGTCGGAGACCTGGTGCGGCTGATGGAGTTCCGAAGCGGTCAGGCCAACCTGGTCGAGATCACGCTGCCCGACGACACACCGTGGGGCGGCAAGCCGGTGCGCAAGTTGCAGCTGCCGCGCGACGCCGCGCTGGTGACGATCCTGCGCGGGGCCACGGGTCATCGTGCCGCAGGACGACGAGCCGCTGGAAGGTGGCGACGAGCTGCTGTTCGTGGCCGTCACCGAGGCGGAGGAGGAGTTGCGTCAGCTGTTGCTGCCGCTGCAGTGACGGTCGCGTCGTCTCCAGCGCGCGCTGCGCCACCCTGATCGCCAGGTAAGGTCACCAGCGCCGCCACGGCGGTCAGCGGCCAGCCCATCGCGATCCGTGCCACCACGAGCCAGCCCGTGTGGTCGGAGTCGATAGAGCAAGTGCTGCACCACGAAGCGGGCGCCGAAGACCAGCACCCAGGTGAGCGTGGCGATATCGAAGGCGTAGACCGCGCGGCGCACGTCGCGCCAGGCCCGATCGTGCCCGTCCAGCCAGCTCCAGATGTAGCCGACAACCGGCCGCCGGATCAGGATGGACACCGCGAATACCGCCGCCCACAACAGCGACGTCCAGATGCCCAGCAGGAAATAGCCTTTGGACTCCCCCAGCATGTAGGCGATCAGCGCGCAGACAGCGACGCCGATGAGTCCCGACACCGCCGGCTGCACCGAGTCGCGCCGGATCAGCCGCCAGAGCAGGATCAGCGTGGCGATGCCGAGGGCAGCGCCGACCGCCGCGGACAAGCCCAGCAGCCTCGAGGTGCCGACGAAGACCAGCACCGGCAGCGAGGAGTAGATCATCCCCGGCACACCGCCCAGCTGCGCCATCACCCGCTCGGCCGGCGTGCGGTCGGCAGTTACCGACCCGGCGTCGCTCTCGACGGCCGCAGTCATGTCGCCGGCGTTCTGTCGCATCGTTCACTAGGCGCTTCACCGCTGAATTTCGTAGTGCGGGTTGTAGATCGCCTTGCTGCCGTTCTCCAGCTTGCCGAGCCGGCCCTGCACCCGCAGCGTGCGGCCCGAGTCGATTCCGGGAATCCGCCGCTGCCCCAACCACACCAGCGTCACGGTGTCGGTGCCGTCGAACAGCTCGGCGCGAACCCCGTCGGCGCAACCCTTGGCGTTGCGTTTCCACGCTGCGCAGCGTTCCGACCATCGTGACCTCCTGGCCTCGCTCACAGTCGATGGCGCGCTGCGCGCCGGTATTGACCGCCTCGTCGGACAACTTCTCGGCGTCACGCTGCTCGGGGTGCTCCGTCAACCGACGAGTCAGCCGGCGCAGATAACTTTCCCGCCGCCATGGCCTCTCCTGAGCGTCCTGTAGTTCATCTTCCACGGGTGGAAGCTGATCCTCCCACGCCAACGGACACCGTAGACCGGTTAGTTCCCGACCACCAACGACGCTCCGCAGTACCGTTCGCGAATACCCGCCGGCACCCAGGCAGTATCTACGTATGACTATCGACCTGGGCGGGGTGACGACCGTCATGCTGCCGGGAACAGGGTCCGACGACGACTACATCACCCGAGCATTCTCAGAGCCGCTGCGCGATGTCGGCGCGCTGCTCCTGGCACCGCGGCCGCAGCCGAATCACTTGATCGACAGCTACCTGACCGCCTTGGACGACGCCGCGCGCCGAGGCCCGATCGCCGTCGGCGGTGTTTCGATCGGCGCCGCGGTGGCCGTTGCCTGGGCGCTACAGCATCCCGACCGCGCAGTCGCCGTGTTGGCCGCGCTGCCGGCCTGGACCGGACCGCCCGACAATGCTCCCGCCGCCGTCGCGGCGACGGCACTCGGCGCAGCAGCTGCGCCACGACGGTCTGGCCGCAACGACGACGCAGATGCGGGCGTCCAGCCCGCCGTGGCTGGCCGATGAGCTGACCCGGTCATGGCGCGGCCAGTGGCCGTATCTGCCCGACGCCATGGAAGAAGCGGCGACCTACGTGGCCCCGACCCGCACGCAACTGCAGCAGCTCGCCACGCCGATGGGCGTCGTCGCCGCCGCTGACGACCCGATTCATCCCCTCGAAATCGGGATGGAATGGGCGGCCGCCGCGCCGCACGCAGCATTGCGCACGCGTGACGCTGGATCAGATCGGCGCCGATCCCGCCGCACTCGGTGCCGCCTGTTTGGCAGCGCTGGAAACCGTCGGCACCTGACTGCCCGGGTCTTTCTCGGGGCCTTCAGCCCCGCATCGTCGCCGAGCTAGCCGCCGGTGGTGCTGCGCAGCTGCTGCATCGCCGATCCGGAGGCACTGCGGCGCGCGGTCGGCGTCGGCGAGTCCGTCGGTGCGCCTTCTCCCGCAACGTCCCCCCGATGTCCCCCCCGACATCAGGGTCCGGCGGCGCGACCACCTGTTCCCCCGACGCGCCCTGCGCGGCCGCAGCATCACGCAGCTGCGACGCCATCGGCTCGGGCAGCTGCACCGGCAACGGCGTCCGGACCGGTAACGGAGTATCGCCGCGACGAACCACGGTGTCCACCAACGCTTCTCGAGCTTCTTCGGTCAACGCATCGATGCTCTCGGCCGAGCTGTTCACCACGCAGCGGATCATCCAGCGGTAGCCGTCGACCCCGATGAACCGCACCACGCCGGTCGCGGTGCCGACCACCTCCCGGCCCCAGCGACCATCCTGGATGCTCACCGAGGCGCCGTCCTTGCGCAGCGAGTCGGCCAGCTCAGCCGGCCACCTCACGCCACAAACCGCCGGTCTTGGGCGCCGCGTAGGCGGCGACGGTGAAGCGACCGTTGGGAGTCACCACCCATACCGCGCTAGGGACGCCGGTCTCGGTCAGCTCGACTTGCAGCTGGGCCGACGCGGGCATCGGCAGCAACACCGAACCGAGATCGAGTCGGCCCGCCTCGGCGGCGGCCGCGTCGTCGAAATCTTCGATGTCGAACGGGCCCTCCACGTCGTCGGCCACCGTGTTCTCGACCGGCCTCTCCGGTTCCGCGGGTGCGGCTGGTACCTCAGCGACCTCCGTGACTCCCGACTCGTCGGCCGGCTCGTCTTTGGATCTGTGTCTACCGAAAGCCATTACAAGCGCCGCCCCTTCTCATCGCTTCGCTTCGTCGCTGTGCATCGTCGTCGTCGGCGCGGTCACAAACTCGCGTGTCCGCCGGAGGAGCCGTGGCCCCCGTCGCCACGGGAAGTATCGGCCAGCCCGGCCTCGTCGAACGACGACACCTCGACCAGTTCGACCAACTCGACCCGCTGTACCAACAACTGGGCTATCCGGTCGCCGCGATGCACGACGATCGGCGTCGCGGGGTCGAGGTTGATCAGGGACACCTTGATCTCACCGCGGTAGCCGGCATCGATGGTGCCCGGGCTGTTGACGATCGAAAGCCCTGCCCGCGCAGCTAATCCAGACCGCGGGTGCACCAACCCGACCATTCCGAACGGAATGGCGACCGCGATCCCGGTTCCCACCAACGCACGATGTCCAGGCGCGAGCTCGACGTCTTCGGCGCTGTAGAGATCGACGCCGGCATCACCGTCGTGGGCTCGGGTGGGCAGCGGAAGCCCCGGGTCGAGGCGAACAACCGCCAGACTGGTCGACACGGGGCCACAGATTACCCTTGACCGAGTGTCAGGTACGCGCAGTCGCGCCGCAAAGCGTGCGGTATCGCGAACGGTTATGGGTGCCATGGTGGTGGTGGCCACTGGGTTTCGCGCTGGCCGCGGTGATCGCCCTGGAAGTCAACCAGGGCGTGCCGAGTATTCCCGCGCTGGCTGCCGTTCGCTTTGTTGTTCGCGGTGGCCGCCGCGACACTGCTATGGCTGGGCCGCATCGAAATCCGGGTCACCGCCGGCGACGAGCGGAGTCGAATTGTGGGCCGGCGAGGCGCATCTGCCCGTCACCGTGATCGCCCGATCCGCAGACATCCCCCGGTCAGCCAAATCCGCGGCCCTGGGCCGTCAACTCGACCCCGCGGCCTACGTGGTGCACCGGGGCTGGGTGGGCCCCATGGTGCTGGTCGTTTTGAACGACGTCGACGACCCGACGCCGTACTGGCTGGTGAGTTGCCGTCACCCGGAGCGGGTGCTGTCGGCATTGCGCAGCTGACCGATCAAGCCGCGCAGTCGGTACAGATCATCACGCCGTTTTTCTCGCTGGCCAGCCGACTGCGGTGTTGCACCAGAAAGCAGCTCGAGCAGGTGAACTCGTCGGCCTGCTTGGGAATCACGCGGACTGACAGCTCTTCGCCGGACAGATCGGCACCGGGCAGCTCGAAATTCTCGGCGGATTCTGACTCGTCGACGTCGACTACCGCCGACGCCGCTTCGTTCCGTCGTGCTTTGAGTTCCTCTAGGGAATCCTCGGAAACGTCGTCGGTTTCGGTACGCCGTGGAGCGTCGTAATCGGTAGCCATCATCATGTCCCCTCGTAACCTCGCAAGCTAAGCTTTGTACCAGCGTCGAACGCATCCACCAAACGATTCGTGCCCTTATACCCGGGTGTTCAAGTGTGATTTACGTCACACTGGGGATTTGACCCCGCTACCTCGCGCTAAACATCCCGTTTAGAGTGCGTACGTGGTCGCGCAAATCACACAGGGAACCGCTTTCGACAAGCACGGTCGACCCTTTCGTCGCCGCAATCCTCGGCCTGCGATCGCCCTGCTGATCGTGATGCTGGTGGCGAGCGCGGTGGTGTGGACAATCGCCCTGACCCGCCCTGCCGAAGTCCATGAGGCCGCGGCGTGCAACCCGCCGCCGCCGCAGGCCGATCCGGCGCAACCGCACCTGGGCACACCGGTGTCGCGCAGCACGATGATCAACGTCGCACCGGCCAGACTGGCCGATGCCAAAATCCGCGTGCTGAATGCCAGCGGGCGCGGCGGTCAGGCCGCCGATATCGCCGGTTCGCTGAAAGACCTGGGTTTCGCGCAGCCGACCGCTGCCAACGATCCGCTCTACGCGCACGCCCGGCTGAACTGCCAGGGCCAGATCCGTTTCGGCGATGCCGGCCAGGCCGGCGCCGCGGCGGTGTGGCTGGTGGCCCCGTGCACCGAGTTGTACCGCGACGACCGCACCGACGATTCCGTTGACCTGGTTTTGGGCACCGAGTTCAGCGCGCTGGCACACAGCGACGACATCGACGCGGTGCTCGCCGGCCTGCGTCCGGGCGCCGAACCGGCTGATCCGGCGCTGCTGTCGAAGATCCACGCGGGCACCTGCTGACCGCCGGGCCGCTGAACCGAGTGAAGCGTCAGCCCGGAATCGGAGCCAGGCCGTCGAATCGCTCCAGCGCCGCGAGCAACTGGTCGGCAATCCCGGGCGCCGCGGCGACCACCAGGGCGGAGGTAGCGTCCGGGTCTCCCGGCTCCGGCAGCACCACCCGCGCGCCTGCCTCGGCCGCGATCAGCCCCCCGGCTGCACTATCCCAGACATGCAGCCCGTGCTCGTAATAGGCGTCCAGCACGCCTGCGGCGACCATGCACAAATCCATTGCGGCAGAACCGATTCGACGCACATCGCGGACCACCGGCAGCATCTTCGCCACCAGTGCCGCCTGGGCCGTGCGGCGTCGCTTGGAGTAGGCGAAGCCGGTGCCCACCAACGCCATCGACAAATCGTCGACGGCGGTGCACTGCAGGGGATGGGTGCCCTGCTCGTCGGTGAGGTGTGCCCCAGTCCGGCGGCGGCGGAGTACACCCGACCGCCTATGACGTCGGCGACCGCGCCGGCCACCGACACGCCGTCGACCTGCGCTGCCACCGACACCGCGTAGGCCGGGATCCCGTACACGAAATTCACCGTGCCATCGATCGGGTCCAGCACCCAGGTGACGGTGCCGGCGGCGTGGTCCGCCGAATCGGCGGGCCCGCCGATTTCCTCGCCCAGCACCGGGTCGCCGGATCGCAGTTGCGCCAACCGATCACGCAGCAGCCGTTCGGTCTCGGTGTCGACGATGGTGACCGGGTCGGTCGGGGTCGTCTTTGTTCGCACCGCATCGTTGCCCTCGGCGCGCGCGTCGGGGCCGAACACCTCGCTGCGGCGGCGGCGGACGAACGCGGCCGCTTCCCCGGCCAACGTTTCGGCTACCGAGCGCAGGTGTGCCGGTTGGTTGTTTAGCGTGCTCACCGGTCCATCGCATCACAGTTGCCGCCGTAGGACCTCCGCGGGCGGTCGGCAGGCGCCGCGAAACGGGCCAGCCAACAGCCCACCCGCGCACTAGGGTCAAATTGTCCGGCTCGCCCCCGCGCCGTCCCGGCCCGCGTCGTCGTCGCACTAGGGTGTGGGCGACACCCCAGTCTCGCCGAGGAGATTCGATGACCGGTCCCGACTCGACCACCACCTCGTCCGGGGCCGACGCGTCGGGCCAGCCGCCGCGCAGAGGTTTCGGTATCGACGTCGGTGGCAGCGGCATCAAGGGCGGCATCGTCGACTTGGACACCGGCCAACTGATCGGCGACCGGTACAAGCTGCTGACGCCCCGGCCGGCCACTCCGTCGGCAGTCGCGAAGACGATCGCCGCCGTCGTCAACGAATTCGGATGGGCCGGCCCGCTCGGGGTCACCTATCCCGGTGTCGTCACGCACGGCATCGTCCGCACCGCGGCCAACGTCGACAAATCGTGGATCGGCGCCAACGCCAGCGACATCATCAGCGCGGAGTTGAACGGCCAGCAAATCGTCGTCCTCAACGACGCCGACGCGGCAGGACTGGCAGAAGAGCGCTACGGAGCGGGCAAGGACACCACCGGCGTGGTGGTACTGCTCACGTTCGGGACCGGAATCGGGTCGGCGGTCATCCACAACGGGATATTGCTGCCCAACACCGAGTTCGGCCACCTCGAGGTCGGCGGCAAAGAGGCCGAACACCGCGCCGCGTCATCGGTCCGGGACAAGCGGGGCTGGAGCTACAAAAAGTGGGCGAAGCAGGTCACGAGGGTACTGGTCGCTATCGAGAACGCGATGTGCGCCGGAGCTGTTTATCGCCGGCGGCGGGATTAGCCGCAAGGCCGACAAGTGGGTGCCGCTGCTGAAAAACCGCACTCCGGTGGTCGCCGCCGCCCTGCAGAACACCGCCGGAATCGTCGGCGCGGCGATGGCGGCGACTCGCGACGTGACGCACTGAATTTGCGTGCTCTGGCCGGGGTATTGCCGCGCTGTCGTTACAATGGTCACCGGCAGCCGCCCGAACGAGAGCGGCGAATATCCACACTGATAATCGACGCCAACATCTGACATAGCCGATATTTTCCGGTTGAGCATGCCCAGAGCACCGGAAGTGAGTCCTACCGAAGGGGTTTACGTGGCAGCGACCAAAGCACGACCGGCGACCGAGGAGCCGGTGAAGCGCACCGCCGCCAAGACCCCCGACACCGCCGGGGCAAAAGGATCGGCGGCCAAGTCCGCCAATGGCTCCACCACCACCAGACGGGCCAGCAAGACAGCCGCGAAGGCCGCGCCGAAGACAGTCACGCGAGCCGCTAAAGCGCCGGCGAAAACCGCCAAGGCCGGTGCCGACACTGCAACCAAGGCCCGCACTGCGACCAAGAGTGCTGCCGTCAAGTCGGAGACCGGTCGCGGCCGCGCGAAGAAAGCAACGTCGGGCGAATCTCCCAACGACGTCGAAGTCGTGGCAGATGAGCTTGACGCCGCAGAGGAAATCGACGAGCTCGACGGCGAGCCGGACATCGAGGCTGAACCCGTCGAGGAGATCGACCTCGAGACCGAAGACCTGAGCCTCGACGACCTCGAGGATGATCCATCCGACGCCGACGACGACCCACCCGCTACCGAAGAAGACGCCGAAGTGAGCTCGGCCCCCGCCGCCGACGGCCGACGCAGCCGACGAAGAGGAAATCGCCGAGCCGAGCGAAAAAGACAAAGCTTCAGGCGATTTCGTCTGGGACGAGGACGAGTCCGAGGCGCTGCGGCAGGCCCGCAAGGACGCCGAGCTCACCGCATCGGCGGACTCGGTTCGCGCCTACCTCAAGCAGATCGGCAAGGTGGCGCTGCTCAACGCCGAAGAAGAGGTCGAGCTGGCCAAGCGGATCGAGGCCGGCCTCTACGCCACCCAACTGATGGCCGAGCTGACCGATCGCGGCGAGAAGCTGCCTGCCGCGCAGCGCCGTGACATGGCGTGGATCTGCCGCGACGGCGACCGCGCGAAAAACCATCTGCTGGAAGCCAACCTGCGGCTCGTGGTTTCGCTCGCCAAGCGCTACACCGGCCGCGGCATGGCGTTTCTCGACCTGATCCAGGAAGGCAACCTGGGCCTGATCCGCGCGGTCGAAAAGTTCGACTACACCAAGGGTTACAAGTTCTCCACCTATGCCACCTGGTGGATCCGCCAGGCGATCACCCGCGCGATGGCCGACCAGGCCCGCACCATCCGCATCCCGGTGCACATGGTCGAGGTGATCAACAAGCTGGGCCGTATTCAGCGCGAGCTGCTGCAGGATCTGGGCCGCGAGCCCACGCCTGAGGAGCTGGCCAAGGAAATGGACATCACCCCGGAGAAGGTGCTGGAGATCCAGCAGTACGCCCGCGAGCCGATCTCGCTGGACCAGACCATCGGCGACGAGGGTGACAGCCAGCTCGGCGACTTCATCGAGGACAGCGAAGCGGTGGTGGCCGTCGACGCCGTGTCGTTCACTTTGCTGCAGGACCAGCTGCAGTCGGTGCTGGAGACGCTGTCCGAGCGCGAGGCCGGTGTCGTGCGGCTGCGCTTCGGCCTGACCGACGGCCAGCCCCGCACCCTCGACGAGATCGGCCAGGTTTACGGCGTCACCCGCGAACGCATCCGCCAGATCGAGTCGAAGACGATGTCGAAGTTGCGCCACCCCAGCCGTTCGCAGGTGCTGCGCGACTACCTGGACTGAGTTCGAGGACTAAAACCCACTCTCACCTGGGCTTGTGCCTCGGTCCCCTCGTCGTGAGGGGCACCGCCGGGCGGCACAGGTAGTACGGACTCGGCTTCGCGAATGAGTGTGGATCGATATCCCGGCCGGCCAGGGCGGACTCGGGGATGAGCGATCTGCTCATCACCCCATTCGGGGCGTTTGAGCTCTTCGGAAACGCCGCCGCCTTTTGGAGGCTAGGCCGCTCAGCTGAGCCAGCCTTCCGGGCTCTTCGTTGTTCAGCGGCCTTCAGACCGGGCGTGCACCAGCGAGGTGTCTAGGGTCTATCGCGGCGAGGGTCCGCTCACGTTCAGTGGAAGCGATACTTCGCCCGCCGCGCCCTTCATGGCAACGGTCCAGCGACCATTCACATTCAGAGTTAGGTTGAACTGGAAGCAGGCAAAGCCCGCGTCCGCGGTCGTCAGGTTGGTAGGAAGCTCGCGGTGCATATGCAGGGGTTGTCCACCGTCCGGTGGCGAGATCTCGATGACAACCAGGCGATCTGTACCGCCGGTGTCGCCTTGCGTCAACACCACGATGTCAAACTTCGCTACTCGGTCGCGGCCGACTTTGTAGTTGGTTATCACACCGCCCTGTACGTCGAGCTTGTTGTTGAACGCTGAAGTCTTCTCGGCCAGGAATGCCCCGCTTATCCTCATGCTCCCAGTATGCGTGAACACCGGTGCGCCGTAGTGGGATTGAACCAACTCATTGCGGAGGCGGCGCCGGAAGCTGGTTTGAGGCCACGGCATCGAATCGTCCCATATGGAACGGCGACACCGTACGCGCGTAGCGCCCGAATTCTGATCTTTTGGGCAAGTTGGATGAATGTGTCGCATTCATCCAACATTTGGTGATCGGCGGGAGAATAATCCAACGCGCAAGGTCAGGGCCATTTCTGGCTCCGACACTGTTCTCGGGGGCTGGCGGAGGTGTCCGGTCGAACCAGCAGAAGCTGCCCGTCGCAATGAATCTCTTGTCGGCGGCACCGGCGCCATTCAAGCCATGCCATACCAAAAGACAAGTGTTCTAACAGAATGCGAGCAATACCATGAGAATGACAGCGATTCAGGCGATGTCGATGATATCGGCAATCGCGATGATTGGATTCCCCGCAACCGCGTACGCCGGTGGGCCGCCCAACCCCGCACCGTCGCCTTCGCCCTCACCGGCGCCGGCGCAGTTCCCCCAATTTGTCAACTCGTCGCAGAACATCGCATGCAATCTGGGCAGCGGCGGCGTCGTCTGTGAGATCAGCAACCGCGCGTACACCATCCCCACGCCGCCACCACCATGTGCCCAGCATTCCCAGTGGGGGGACCGCTTCAATTTGGACCACACTGGCGTGACGATGGATTGTCATAACGACACCATTCACGTGCAGGGCGAGCCAGTCGTCGGCAACGGGCAAACGCAGACCGCTGGGACCTTCAGTTGCACACCCGACACGGAGTCGGTCAAATGCACCGACTCGAGCAGCGGGCATTTCTTCTTCATGTCACCTGGCTCCTACCAGATCGGGTGACGGCACCGCGCTAGAGGAAATTCGGCTGCGACGGCGATGCCGCTGTCCTAGCTTGGCCGAATGTCGGCCAACCGCATCCTTGTCTCGTCCGGATCCGATTTCGAATCGACCGTCGGCTATTCCCGGGCGGTCCGGATCGGCCCACACATCGCGGTAGCCGGGACAACCGGCCCGGGACCGGCCGATGACGTCGGCGCCCAGACGCGCGAAGCTTTGCGCCGCATCGAGATAGCTCTCCAACAGGCGGGAGCGACGCTCAGCGACGTGGTCCGCACGCGCATCTATGTAACCGACATTTCCCGTTGGCGTGAGGTCGCCGCCGTCCATTCCGAGGTCTTCGCAGACATCCGCCCCGCGGCCACCATGGTCGAGGTCGCCGCGCTGATCGCGCCCGAGTTATTGGTGGAGATCGAAGCCGACGCCTACTGCGCAGCCGATTCGCCGATCGGCGGGAAGACGCCGTCAGCACCTGGCCGATAGCTGGTGACGCTGATCACAGCACCAACTGGCAGTGCTCCGTACAGATGTGGGAACAGCATCGACTCCGGATCCGTTGGCACTCCAGATTCCCAACGAATGGGTGCGTCCAAACGGGCCGGATCGATGTGCAGCAACACCAGGTCGTCGCGCCCCCGGTAAAGGCGGTTGGCCGGCAGATGGACCTGCTCAGGCGTTGACAGGTGGACGAATCCGGCACTGCCCAGTGACTCCGGTCGCAGCTCGCCCTGGGCGCTGGCGGACGACCACTCGTCGGAGGGGATCAGGTGTACCAGCACCGCCGGACGGGGGCCCATACCGCCATCCTGCCCGGGCCGTCAAACGCACAGGCGTGAGAAACGACACAGCGGGTAAACGCGTGGTGAAGACGGCCAAACGCGTTGACATCTGAGACAGTGGATTACGGCCAGAAGGAGTAGCCATGAACGCGACTTTGACCACTCCCGAGTTAACCAGGGCTGATCGGTGCGATCGATGCGGCGCTGCCGCCCGGGTGCGTGCCAAGCTGCCTTCTGGCGCGGAGCTTCTCTTCTGCCAGCATCACGCCAACGAGCACGAGGCGAAGCTGGTCGAGTTGTCAGCCGTGCTTGAAGTCAGCGCAATCCCGCTGGATTCTTAACAGACGACTCGCCACCTGCAATCCTGGCGGCCGCGCGATTCGTCAGGAATCCTGAACGGGTCATGAGCGAGCGCGTAGTGAGGCCCTCGCGCCATCACATCTGGCGCATCACTCGGCGGGCACTTTCAAAGAGCTGGGACGACTCGATCTTCTCGGAGTCGGCGCAGGCCGCGTTCTGGTCGGCGCTCTCGCTGCCGCCGCTGTTGTTGGGAATGCTGGGCAGCCTCGCTTACGTGGCGCCGCTGTTCGGCCCGGACACCATGTCGGTGATCGAGCACTACTTGGTGTCGATGTCGAACAAGGTGTTCTCCCCGAGCGTGGTCCACGAAATCATCGAGCCGACGATCGCCGACATCGACCGGGGCGCCCGCGGTGAAGTGGTGTCCCTGGGCTTTTTGATTTCACTGTGGGCGGGATCCTCGGCAATTTCGGCGTTCGTCGACTCGGTGGTCGAGGCCCACGACCAGACTCCGCTGCGCCATCCCGTTCGCCAGCGGCTGTTCGCGCTGCTGTTGTACGTGGTGATGCTGCTCTTTTTGATCGTCACTGCCCCGCTGATGGTGCGCGGCCCGCGCAAGATCGCCGAGCTCATACCCGACGGCCTACAGGATGTGCTGGCCTACGGCTACTACCCGGCGTTGCTCACCGGTCTGATCGTCACCGTGGTCGTTCTGTATCGCGTTGCGTTGCCCGAGCCGCTGCCGTCGCACCGGCTGATCTTCGGTGCGGCACTGGCCAGCGTGGCATTCGTGATCGCGACGCTGGGCCTGCGCATCTACCTCAGGTACATCACCGGCACCGGTTACACCTACGGCGCCCTGGCCACACCGATCGCGTTTCTGCTGTTCGCCTTTTTCGCGGGCTTCGCCATCATGTTGGGTGCGGAGTTCAATGCGGCCATCCAGGAAGAGTGGCCGGCCCCGCGCACCCATGCCCACCGACTGCGGCGCTGGTTGCTGTCCCGCACCAAGGCTGACGGCGCCGACGACGCAGCGGACCACCCACCGTCCGTCAGGGCCGATCGGGTCAGCTCTTCTTGAGCGTCTCGTAGATCCGCTTGCAGTCCGGGCACACCGGTGAGCCCGGTTTGGCCGCCTTGGTCACCGGAAATACCTCACCGCACAGCGCCACGACGTGCGTGCCCATCACGGCGCTCTCGGCGATCTTGTCCTTTTTGACGTAGTGGAAATATTTGGGGGTATCGCTATCGGTCCCGTCGTCGACGCGTTCGTCGCTCTCGGTGCGCTCGATCGTCTGGGTGTCCATGTCTCATATTGTGCCGGAACACCTTCGACGGGGTCGCGGAAATGTGGAACAGTGGAGAAATGAAGCGCGGCACTGAGCTGGGTTTCGACGACGACGGCCGACCGGTCCTCATCACGGCAGCGGCGCCGGCATACGAGGTGCAGCACCGCCAGCGGGTGCGGAAATATCTCACGCTGATGGCCTTCCGGATCCCGGCGCTGATTCTGGCCGCCGTCGCATATGGCATGTGGCACAACGGTCTGATCTCACTTCTGATCATCGCCGCGTCGGTGCCGTTGCCGTGGATGGCGGTGCTGATCGCCAACGACCGACCGCCGCTGCGCGCTGACGAACCCCGGCGCTTCGACGGGGTCTCGCGGCGCACCCCGCTGTTCCCCACCGCCGAACGCCCGGCACTCGAGCCCCACACTCCCCCAGCGCCGCAACCGGAATCGCCGCACACGGAAGCTGACGGTTCCGAATAACCCGCTGCTGCACCGGGTTCTCAGCACATTCTCAGAACGGGCCGACATTCGCGCACGTCAACGGGTGTGAGACGACCGCGGAGTGGGAACTCCTTTCCCAAGTAGGTCGTTGTACCTCATGACAGCTCACGCCTATCAGGAGGCACCCATGGCAAATGCCACCACAAGCCGGGTTGACAGCGATCTGGATGCTCAGAGCCCAGCCGCGGACCTGGTGCGCGTGTATCTGAACGGGATCGGCAAAACGGCGTTGCTCAACGCCGCGGACGAAGTCGAACTCGCCAAGCGCATCGAGGCCGGCCTGTACGCGCAGCATTTGCTCGACACCCGCAAGCGCCTCGGCGAGAACCGCAAACGCGAACTGGCGACTGTGGTCCGCGACGGCGAAGCAGCACGAAGCCACCTGCTGGAAGCCAACCTGCGGTTGGTCGTGTCGTTGGCGAAGCGCTACACGGGCCGCGGGATGCCGCTGCTGGACCTCATCCAGGAAGGCAACCTCGGCCTGATCCGGGCGATGGAAAAGTTCGACTACGCAAAGGGATTCAAGTTCTCGACCTACGCGACCTGGTGGATCCGGCAGGCGATCACCAGGGGCATGGCCGACCAGAGCCGCACCATCCGGCTGCCGGTACATCTGGTCGAGCAGGTGAACAAGCTGGCACGCATCAAGCGCGAGATGCACCAGAACCTCGGCCGTGAAGCCACTGACGAGGAGCTCGCTGCCGAGTCGGGCATACCGGTCGAGAAGATCAACGACCTGCTCGAGCACAGCCGCGACCCGGTAAGCCTCGACATGCCGGTCGGCTCCGAAGAAGAGGCGCCGCTGGGTGACTTCATCGAGGACGCCGAAGCGATGTCCGCGGAGAACGCGGTGATCGCCGAACTGCTGCACACCGACATCCGCACGGTGCTGGCCACCCTCGATGAGCGCGAGCATCAGGTGATCAGGTTGCGCTTCGGGCTCGACGACGGACAGCCCCGCACGCTTGACCAGATCGGCAAGCTGTTCGGCCTGTCCCGCGAGCGGGTTCGCCAAATCGAGCGCGAGGTTATGGCCAAGCTGCGCAACGGTGAGCGGGCCGACCGATTGCGGTCCTACGCCAGCTGACATACCCAGATCAGCACGGATCAGTATGCCCGTCGCGGTAGCGGCGGGCATACTGCCGTGCTGGAGTGTTAGCAGACCATTCGCGCAGCCGGACAAGTAGACTCGGCGGCAATGGAGGGTGCGGAATGAACGACCTGGTTGATACCACCGAGATGTACCTGCGAACCATTTACGACCTCGAGGAAGAGGGCGTGACTCCGCTGCGTGCCCGGATCGCCGAGCGGCTTGACCAGAGCGGACCCACGGTCAGCCAGACCGTGTCGCGGATGGAGCGCGACGGGCTGCTGCACGTGGCCGGCGACCGCCATCTCGAGCTGACCGACAAGGGCCGCGCACTGGCCATCTCCGTTATGCGCAAGCACCGGCTCGCCGAGCGGCTGCTGGTCGACGTCATCGGGCTGCCGTGGGAAGAAGTGCACGCCGAGGCCTGCCGGTGGGAGCACGTGATGAGCGAAGACGTCGAGCGCCGGCTAGTGCAAGTCCTCAACAACCCGACGACATCGCCGTTCGGCAACCCGATTCCGGGGCTGCTGGATTTGGGTGTCGGGCCCGGGTTCGGCGACGACGAGCCCAATCTGGTGCGGTTGACGGAGTTGCCGGGCGGATCACCCGTCGCCGTTGTCGTGCGTCAGCTCACCGAACACGTCCAGGGCGATATCGACCTGATCACCCGTCTCAAGGACGCCGGCGTCGTTCCCAACGCCCGGGTGACCGTCGAGACCAACCCGGCCGGCGGCGTGACGATCGTGATACCCGGTCACGAGAACGTGAGCCTGCCCCACGAGATGGCCCACGCCGTCAAGGTCGAAAAGGTCTAGCGCCGGCGCCGTTCAGACGGCTCGCCGGCCGAACGCCCGCCGCGGCGGCAGCCGCACACCGAGCCGCTTGGCCAGCCGATATCCGGTGCCGGCCAGTTCGCGAATGTGCTCGGGCCGCAGGCCCGATTGCAGGGCCGTGTCGAGCATGCCCGCCATCCGGTGTCCGGGTTGGCAGCGCAGCGCGGCCTCCAGCGACACCCCGGCCAGCGGCCCGTCGCCGCGGACATAGGCACTGAACGCGAGCAGCACCAGCGCCTCCACCCGCCACGGCGTCGGCAGGCTGCGCGACAGCACCGCCCACAACGACTCGGCCTCCCCCGCGCTCTGGCCGACTGCCAGGGCGTACAGCGTGTCACGCACCTCCGCATCGGCCAGCGCGCAGGCCAGGCCCGCCAACTCCGCATCGGAGAGCTGTTGTCCGTCGCCAATCCGGGCCGCAGCGGCCAGCGCATTCTCGACGTCGCGGCGGACGCAGGCTGCAGGATCCGCACGGTGGGCAGCCTCGCGCGACGCGGCGTGTTCAACGATCAGCCCGGCCAGCGCCGCGCTGCCGGCCCGCTCGTCGACCGCGACGACCGCCTGCAGGTCAGCGCGCCGCGCGTACAGCCGACGGCCGTCCAGCACCGCCGCCATCGCCACCGGTGACGCGGACGGGTCATCGATGACGCCGCCCGCCCCGCAGCCGTCCACGCAGTGCCAGCGACCTCCGGCGGCCACCCGGTCGACCACATGAGCGGCCCACACCGCGATGTCGCGCTGCGACAACTCCTCGGTGAGCGTCGCGCACAGGTCGCGGTAATCCTCGTTGCACATCGGGCAGCCGGCGCCGTCGGCGTCCACGATGACCACGATGGCCGCCTCCGGGCCGGCGACCGAGGCGACCTCCGCGAGAGGCCCGATCCGGGCAGCGAGCGCCTCAGAGAGGTCGACCCGCATCACCGCCCCCAGTTCGCCGTCGTCGATCGATATCAGCACCAGCGATTTCTCCGGCACGAAGCCCAGCACGGCCGGGAGCGCGGCGATCACCGCGCCGGGGCGATTCAGTTCAAAGTCAGGTCGCTGCTTGGTCATGGCGCCCACGCTGGCAATGAGCACCGTCAGCCCGCCGGCGGCGCGGACGGTGCCACGCGTGCGCTGTGGACAAACTCGTAGCTGGGGACAACGCGTGACGGATTGTTCACATGTATGTCGCCTTGCTCGGCGTGCGCGGGGCCGAGAACCGGCGTAGATGTTTCCTCATGGGTTCGATGCTGGAATACGACATGGTCGTCGTCGGGTCAGGTCCCGGCGGCCAGAAAGCCGCCATCGCCGCGGCCAAGCTGGGCAAATCGGTCGCGGTCGTCGAGCAGCGGCAGATGCTGGGCGGGGTTTGCGTCAACACCGGCACGATCCCGTCGAAGACGTTGCGCGAGGCGGTGCTGTACCTGACCGGGATGAACCAGCGCGAGCTCTACGGCGCAAGCTATCGGGTCAAGGACAAGATCACACCGGCCGACCTGCTGTCGCGCACCCAGCATGTCATCGGCAAGCAAGCCGACGTGGTGCGCAACCAGCTCATGCGCAACCGGGTCGATCTGATTCCCGGGCAGGGCCGATTCCGTGACGAACACACCCTGCTGGTCGAAGACCATTCCCGCGGCGAACGCACCACGGTCAGCGGCGAGTACATCATCATCGCCACCGGCACCAAACCGGCGCGCCCCGAGGGAGTGGAGTTCGACGAGCAGCGGGTGCTCGACTCCGACGGCATCCTCGACCTCAAATCAATCCCGGCTTCGATGGTCGTGGTCGGCGCCGGAGTGATCGGCGTCGAGTACGCGTCGATGTTCGCCGCGCTGGGCACCAAGGTCACCATCGTCGAAAAGCGGGACTCGATGCTGGAATTCTGCGATCCCGAGATCATCGAGGCGTTGCGGTTCCACCTGCGCGATCTCGCGGTCACGTTCCGGTTCGGCGAAGAGGTCACCACCGTCCAGGTCGGCGCGCAAGGCACCGTCACCAGTCTTGCCAGCGGCAAGAAGATCCCCGCCGAAACGGTGATGTACTCGGCGGGACGCCAGGGGCAAACCGAGCACCTCGACCTCGAACACGCGGGCCTGGAGGCAGACAACCGGGGCCGGATCTTCGTCGACGAGGACTTCCGCACCAAGGTCGACCACATCTACGCCGTCGGCGACGTCATCGGCTTCCCCGCTCTGGCCTCGACCTCGATGGACCAGGGCCGGGTGGCCGCCTGCCACGCGTTCGGCGAGCCGGTGCACGGCCTCACCGCCCTACAGCCGATCGGCATCTACTCGATCCCGGAGATTTCCTACGTCGGCGCCACCGAGGTTGACCTGACCAAGGAATCAGTGCCCTACGAGGTGGGTGTGGCCCGCTACCGCGAACTGGCCCGCGGCCAGATCGCCGGCGACTCCTACGGCATGCTCAAGCTGCTGGTCTCCACCGAGGACCTGAAGTTGCTCGGGGTGCACATCTTCGGCAGCAACGCCACCGAAATGGTGCACATCGGGCAGGCGGTCATGGGCTGCGAAGGCACGGTCGAATACCTGGTCGACGCGGTGTTCAACTACCCGACGTTCTCCGAGGCCTACAAGGTGGCGGCGCTGGACGTGATGAACAAGGTGCGCGCGCTCAGTCAGTTCAGCTAGACCTTCAGCACTCGTCGCTGAAGGCAGCCGGCGGCACGTCAGCCGGGCCACCGAGCCTCGGCGCGTGCCAAAAGGTCGATGACGTGCTGGTCGAACGGTGACGAGTAGGACAGATTCTCCGCGCAGCCGCCGCCGTGCAGGCCGCCGATCACCCCGGTGACGGTCGAGCCGCTGATCCAGGGTGCGCCGCTGGTGCCTTCGACCAGGCCCGCGCACGGCAGTTCCGGATAGCCGCCGTCGTCGACTCCGGTGCTGGCCTGACAGCCGATGGGGTTGCCGCCGACGCCGGCAGGGTAGGCGACCACGTTGACCCGGCTGCCTCGCGCCGGTGCCGAACCCAGCGACAACGCCGAACCGACCTGTGCTTCGACGGATCCGCCGTCGGCGCGGCCGACCCGTGCGATCGCGTAGTCGGCCCGCGGATCCTTTGTGGCTACCCACCGCGGATCCAGGTACAGCGCATCCACCGTCCAAACGTCGGCGGGCGCGGCTTTGCCGGCGAAACCGGGCACAAAGGTCGCCGGGCCGCCGACGCTCAGGCAATGCGCGGCGGTCAGCACCAGATTGCCTGCCGCCGAGTGCAACACCGAGCCGGTGCAGGCGTGCAGGTCGCTGCCGCCGAGGAAGATCGCGCCCACCCGCGGATCTGGATCCACCGGTGCTGCGATGATCCGGTTCGCGGCATCGGCGACCGGCTGATTCGGGTTTGCTGGTGGCTGGTGCAGCAGGTGGCGGATGCCCGCAGGCCGCCAGTAACGAGGCCAGCCCGACGATAGACCCCACCGCTGCCGCCAGAATGCGCATCGCTGTCGATCATGCCCGATCGGCGCAGCGCCGGCGACGCAGAGCAGCCCCAAAGCGAATTCGGCGCCTGCGTGAAACGGGTATCCGCAATGGAATGCGGCCTGATTTCGGCCGCGTTTCCCGAAATAGGGAGGCGATCCAGCGGCGGGTCCGGTATCCGCGGGCAGCCGAATTGAGAGACACTATCTGACACGGTGCGGTAGACCGCGCCGTGCGAGGAGGCAACAGCGATGGGCCACAACCAGCCCCCCGACAGACGGGAGCAGCGTTACCAGCCCGAGCAGAACGGCATGTACGAGCTCGAGTTCCCGGCGCCGCAGTTGTCGTCGTCGGATGGCCGTGGCCCGGTTTTGGTGCACGCCTTGGAAGGCTTTTCCGACGCCGGTCACGCGATCCGGCTGGCCGCCGGCCACCTCAAGGACACGCTGGACACCGAACTGGTGGCCTCGTTCGCGATCGACGAGCTGCTCGACTACCGGTCGCGGCGGCCGCTGATGACGTTCAAGACCGATCACTTCACCCACTACGACGATCCCGAGCTCAGCCTCTACGCCATGCACGACAGTGTCGGAACACCGTTTCTGCTGCTGGCCGGCATGGAGCCGGATTTGAAGTGGGAGCGGTTCATCACCGCGGTGCGGTTGCTGGCCGAGCGTCTGGGCGTCCGGCAGACCATCGGCCTGGGCACCATCCCGATGGCCGTTCCGCACACCCGGCCGGTGACGATGACCGCGCACTCCAACAACCGCGAGCTGATCGCCGACTTCACGCCGTGGATCGCCGAGGTCCAGGTGCCCGGCAGCGCGTCGAACCTGCTGGAATACCGGATGGCTCAGCACGGCCACGAGGTGGTCGGCTTCACCGTGCATGTCCCGCACTACTTGGCGCAGACGGACTATCCGGCCGCCGCGCAGGCATTGCTGGAGCAGGTCGCCAAGACCGGGTCGCTGCAGCTGCCGCTGACGGCGCTGGACGAGGCGGCGGTCGAGATCCAGGCCAAGGTCGACGAGCAGGTGGAGGCCAGCTCGGAGGTCGCTCAAGTGGTGACTGCGCTGGAGCGACAGTACGATGCCTTCATTGCCGCTCAGGAGAACAGGTCGCTGCTGACGCGGGATGAGGATCTGCCTAGCGGCGACGAACTCGGCGCAGAGTTCGAGCGATTCCTCGCACAGCAGGCCGAGAAGAAGTTCGACGACGACGATTCGACCTGAGCGCCCCTCCCGGGCCCGACAGCGAGGTTGGCGACATGACTCAGCGGAAGCCCAATCTGCGCTCGGTGCGGGAAGTCGTCCCTTCGCTGCAGTTTCGGACGGTGCACGGGTACCGGCGCGCGTTCCGGATCGCCGGCTCGGGTCCAGTCATCCTGCTGATTCACGGGATCGGTGACAACTCCACCACCTGGGAGACCGTTCAAGCCAAGCTCGCGCAGCGGTTCACGGTCATCGCCGTCGACCTGCTCGGCCACGGGCAGTCGGACAAGCCACGCGCGGACTACTCAATCGCGGCGTACGCCAACGGGATGCGCGATCTGCTTTCCGTCCTCGACATCGAGCGGGCCACCGTCGTCGGCCACTCGCTCGGTGGCGGGGTGGCGATGCAGTTCGCCTACCAGTTCCCGCAACTGGTCGAGCGGCTGGTCCTGGTCGGCGCCGGCGGCGTCACCAAGGACGTCAACATCGTGTTGCGGCTGGCGGCGTTGCCGATGGGCAGCGAGGCGCTGGCGTTGCTGCGGCTGCCGTTGGTGCTGCCGGCCCTGCAGCTCGTCGGGCGGGCGGCCGGCATGGTGTTCGGGTCAACCGCACTGGGCCACGACCTGCCGGATGTGCTGCGGGTGCTGGCCGACCTGCCGGAGCCGATGGCCTCCGCGGCGTTCACCCGGACACTGCGGGCGGTGGTGGATTGGCGCGGCCAGATGCGTCACCATGCTGGATCGATGTTATTTGACGGAATCCGTTCCGGTGCAAATCATTTGGGGCACCGACGATGTGGTGGTCCCCGTCAGCCACGCCCGGATGGCGCACGCCGCGATGCCGGGTTCCCGATTGGAGATTTTCGAGCGCTCCGGGCATTTCCCGTTCCACGACGATCCCGACCGTTTCATCGAGGTCGTCAGCGCTTCATCGATACCACCGAGCCCGCCGAATACGACCAGGTCGCCCTGCGCGAGCTGCTCCGCACCGGCGGCGGCGCTCAAACCGTCTCCGGACCGGTCGACACCCGCGTCGCGGTGTTGAAGGCGATGGGCTCCGACGAGCGCAGCGCCACCTGACCTGCTCTTAAAGACGACGCCGTATGGTCGGCTTATGGGCTTCGATGTCACGGTGTTGCGGGTGTTCACCGACTCGGCGGGGAATTTTGGCAATCCGCTGGGCGTCGTCGACGCCAGCACCGTCGACGTCCGAGTGGCATCAGCGCGTGGCGACTCAATTAGGCTACAGCGAAACGATTTTCGTCGATTTGCCCAGCGCCGGATCCACCACTGCGCATGCTCGCATCTACACCCCGCTCACCGAATTGCCGTTTGCCGGGCACCCGACGGTCGGGGCGTCATGGTGGTTGCGTGCCAGGGGTACACCGATCCGCACACTGCAGGTGCCGGCCGGGGTTGTGCAGGTGAGCTACGACGACGACATCACGGCCATCAGCGCCCGCTCGGAATGGGCGCCGGAGTTCGCCATTCATGATCTCGCAATCAGTCGACGAACTCGCAGCCGCCGACCCCGCCGACTTCCCCGACGATGTGTCGCACTACCTGTGGACATGGATCGACGAGCCGCACAGGAGCATTGCGCTCCCGGATGTTCGCCGCCAATCTCGGTGTGGCAGAAGACGAAGCGACGGGGTCGGCCGCCGTGCGGATGACCGACTACCTCAGCCGCGACTTGACGCATCACCCAGGGCAAGGGATCGGTGATCGACCACCTGGAGCCCGGAAGGCTGGGTTCAGGTCGCCGGTCGCGTCGTCGACGATGGTGTGACGAGCGGATCAGCAACTGCCCCTCGAGCCCGGCGGCGCGGTGGACGCCGATCTCCGCACTTCCGGGACGTCACTATCGCGGCAAATGCGGCGGCGAAGGGTATTCGACCAGCATGCAGGTGTCCCAGATATCGTCGACATCGCCGATCACCAGCGACGCGATATCGCCGCCGAACAGCACCTGCCCGCCGCTCGTTTGATGACGTTCTGCATCGCTGCGCCGTAGAGGTCGTAGGCTTGGCGACCGGTCAGGTCAGCTGGGCGCCCGTCGGGATAGACCGCCTTCGCCCGGAACTTGAGCAGGTTGAGCATCACAACGGGATGTCCGAGTCGTCCGCCATCAGTGCTTCGACGCGGGAACCGTTGGGTAGACTGCGTTTTCGACGTCCACGTGTCGCTCCTCACTTTCGCGCTGCGGCGTTCAGTCCTTGCGGTGCAACACCGCGGCGAGGTGATGTTGCAGCGGTTGTCCGACCGCGCCCATCTGCAGCGAATACGAGAGCTCGTCGCCGTCGACCCGGAAGCGCCGACCAAGGGCGGTCACTTCTTTGGCGGTTGGTGTCAGACCGATCTGCGTGGTGGCCATGTCGAGCTCGATCGTCGTGCCGTCGGCGGTGTATGTGCCCACCTCGATTTCGGTGATGCCGCTCGGGTGTGCCAGCACCAGTTCGACGTGACCGGGTCGCGGTACGCGAAGATATCCCGTCTCGGCATGCAACGGCTTGCCGTCCGTTGCGGCCTTGGTTTTCTGCCCGTACACCAAAAACGGCTTGCCCACATGGGAAAACGCGACTTCCTCGAGGTAGTCGAACGGCTCGATGGTCGGGTATTCCCCGGACCCGCGACCCTGCCATGTACCGAGCAGCGGAGCGAGCGCTTGCAGGTCGGGGTGCAGGTCAGGCGGCATCACGTCAGCCTAGTCCGGCGTGGTGCGGGCCAGACGTCCGGCGTGCGTACATGCTCCGGACGGAAGCCCCGACCGACGAAAATCGGCGGGATGAACTGCAGCGGACCGCGGCCGACGAACTTCGGGATACGGATCGGCGACAGGTCACCGGTCAAATGAGGTTGGATTGCCCTGTTTTGGATGAACACCTGACCGGCCTGAATGATCCGGGCGGGTAGCTCGCGCCGGCGCTGCACCTTGGCGAGGTCGGCATCGGTCAACCGGCCTTCGCGCAGCGGGCCGTAGAGGATGTTGGCTGCGGCCACCGCATCGGCAACCGCGAGATTGATGCCGACCCCACCGACCGGTGACATGGCATGCGCGGCATCGCCGATGCACAGCAGACCGGTGCGCCACCAAGTCTTGAGCCGGTCCACCCGCACGTCGAGATGGCTGGTGTCGTCCCAGGAGCGCAAGTCGTCGACGCTGTTCACGCAGCTGTGGCCGAACGGCGACCAGGCGCTCTTTGAAAGCCTCAAGTGAGCCCTCCCGAACGTCGTCCCCCTTGGGCATCGGGATAGGCGATCTGCCAGTAGTCGCCCCGGTAGATCATGACCATCACCAGGCCCTTACGGATCACCGCGAAGAGTTCTTGAGGATCGCCGGGACACCATTTGAGCCGGAACCACAAGACATCCATCGGGGAGTGCGGCCGCAGCGAGTGTCCAGACCCGCCGCGGCCCGCACCGCGGACTTGCGGCCGTCGGCCGCCACCACCAGATCGGCATGCACCTGCATTTCCGGCGTGTGCACCCCGACGACTCGATCGCCCTCGATGATCAAATCCGTGACCTCGGCGTTGCGAATCAAGGTGAATTCCGGATAGGCAGAAGCCTTTTCGGCAAGAAAGTCCAGGAAGTCCCACTGTGGCATCAGCGCGATGTAGGGCTGTTTGAAACCAAGCCGTTTAAGCGCGCTGAAGTTGCCGAACGTTCGAAGCTGGCCGTCGGTGTCGAAGGCAACGCGCGTGACCTTGGTGTGCGGCAGACGCAGAAACTCGTCGATGAAGCCCAACTCGTCCATGATCCGCAGGGTGGTCGGATGCACGGTGTCGCCGCGGAAGTCGCGCAGGAAGTCATTGTGTTTCTCCAAGACAACAACTTGGATGCCGGCGCGGGCCAGCAACAGCGCATGAACCAAGCCCGCAGGACCGCCACCGGCAACGCAGACCTGGGTTCGCAGATCTCGGGCCATGTCCCGACACTACCTACGGACAGGTTTCAAAAAACTGCGGACGGACCCGGTCAACCGGGAGCGGGCACCTTGCGGTGGGCGCGCAGCGCCTGGATCTCGCGCTCGAAATCGTCTGCAGACGAAAAGGACCGGTACACCGAGGCGAATCGCAGATAGGCCACCTCGTCGAGTTCTCGCAGCGGACCGAGGATCGCAAGCCCAACCTCGTGACTGGGGACCTCCGGTGACCCGCTGGCCCGTACCGCGTCTTCGACCTGCTGGGCCAGCAGGTTCAGCGCGTCGTCGTCGACCTGGCGGCCCTGGCAGGCCCGCCGCACACCGCTGATCACCTTCTCGCGGCTGAAGGGTTCGGTGACACCGCTGCGCTTGACAACCGCTAGCACCGCGGTCTCCACGGTGGTGAATCGCCGTCCGCACTCCGGGCACGACCTGCGGCGTCGAATGGCCTGACCCTCGTCGGTCTCCCGGGAGTCGACCACCCGGGAATCGGGATGGCGGCAGAACGGACAGTGCATGACCGCTCCTTCGCCGCGCCGACAACGGGATGTCTGAAACCATCCCGAGCGTACCTGCGCGACTCCCCGCGGGCCTAGCGTCGTCGGAGGTCGCACGTGGTATCCACGGCCGTCACGGCGGTGCACGGCGGGGCCGTCAGCCCACCGGCGCGATCAGCGTCTGACCGGCGGTCACCGCCGCGGAGTCGAGTTCGTTGAGCTCGCGGATGCGCGCGGCGACCTGACCGGTCGGCGCATCGGGTGCGACGCGGGCCGCCAGATGCTGCAGCGTCTCCCCCGGCTCGACCCGCACCACGGCGAGCCGGTCGGGCATCTGGGCCGCCGCCTGCTCGGTGCCGCCGCGCAGCATGCCACCGAAGTGCGCCACCAGCCCGAGCCACACGGTGATCAGCGCCGCAAGCAGGGCCAGCGCCACCGTGGTCGCCGGCGTGATCGGACGTGGCCGGTGCGGCGCCGTCGACATCAACACCCCGGTGCCCCGGTAGCGCGGGGGCGCAGCGACCGGTCTGGACGGCTGTGGACCCCGGGCGCCGGGCCGGCCACGGCGGCCGGCCGGACGCACCTGGACCGGCCGGCAGCGGATCGGCGCGCTCGGCGAGATCGTCTCGATGGGCATCATGTGCGTTCCTCCACTCGGCTAGTGTCGATCACTTGTTCGAAGGCATAATCGATAATGTGTTCGAATTCCGAACATGTGATCGAACTGTTGCACACGCAGCAGACGATAAGGCACCCCACCGACAACTTTCGCAGGCGCAACAGGGGCAACAACGCGACACGCCTCGAACACATGTTTGATATCGGAACCGGATGCGGCTACATTCGTCCGTATGAGCGACAGCGATACACCGGACGGCGCCCCTGACCGCAGCTGCGCGATCTGCGGATTCAGCGCTCACACCGCGGCAGCGCACGATCCTGGACGTCATCCGCGCGTCGGTCACCAGTCGCGGATATCCCGCCGAGCATCCGGGAAATCGGCGATGCGGTCGGTCTGACGTCGACATCCTCGGTGGCCCACCAACTGCGCACGCTGGAGCGCAAGGGCTATCTGCGCCGCGACCCCAACCGCCCACGCGCGGTCGATGTTCGCGGTCGCCGACGACGCCGCGAGGCCGCCGGTTCTCACCGACGTCGTCGGGCTCGGACGCACTGCCAGAACCCACTTTCGTTCCCGTTTTGGGACGGATCGCGGCCGGCGGGCCGATCCTGGCCGAGGAAGCCGTCGAAGACGTCTTCCCACTGCCGCGCGAACTCGTCGGCGAGGGCGCGCTGTTCCTGCTCAAGGTGGTCGGTGACTCGATGGTCGACGCCGCGATCTGCGACGGCGACTGGGTCGTGGTCCGTCAGCAGAACGTGGCCGACAACGGCGACATCGTGGCGGCGATGATCGACGGCGAGGCCACCGTCAAGACCTTCAAGCGCACCGGCGGCCAGGTTTGGCTGATGCCACACAACCCGGCGTTCGACCCCATTCCGGGCAACGACGCCGCCGTGCTCGGCAAAGTCGTCACGGTGATCCGCAAGATCTAACTCGTGGCGACGCGGTCGGCTAGTCGGCCTTGGTGAACCCGTTGGCTTGCGCGATTTCTTCGGTGGCGAACCAGATTTCGGCGAGCGTGTCCTCGTACAGTTCGCTGTCAGGCATGTAATAGACGCCAAAGCTGGCGTTGGCCTTGACCGGGTATCCGTCGGGCACCTGGTACGGGTCGTCCATCGGAAGATGAATCGCCAACTGACCGGGCGCAATTGACGTCACCGCAGCGAAGTGAGTGGTGTCTCCTTCGCGCGTCTGCTGCTGCATGTCGCCCGCTTCGGACTTCGCCCGGTGTTGGGATCCGTGTCGGAGCCGTGTCCACCGCGTCGGGATCTTCGTCGAAGTGTTCGTCGAAGTGCTCATCCAAATGTTCGTCTAGGTGCTCATCCAAGTGCTCGTCTAAGTTCTCGTCCAAATCTTCGTCCAACTCGGAAAACTCAGCGGGACTTTCGATTTCGCCGGACGACGGCTCGTCGACCAAGTCGGCACGCCCTGGTGGCATCCAGTCGCTGACCGACTGGCCGGGAAGACGCACTGTGCGCGGACGCACCGGCACCCGATAGCCCTCGGACAAGCTCGCCGACGCGAGCTCGCTATCGGCATCCGGCGACCACTGGGGAACAGACTCGCTGACGGCGTCGTAGCCGGCCTCGTCACCGCCGCGAGGTTGGACGGCCTCGGCCTTACGACCAGTTGCGCGGCGCAGACGGCTTCTCAATGCGACCAGCGCGGCAACCCCGGTCAGCAGCACCAGTGCCACGACCCCGACCGGTAACCACAATCGACGCCAGTTCAGCGTGCTGAGCGCGCCGCCGGTCGACGCCGAACCGGCCGGCATCTTCTCCCCCGGAACCTGCAGGCCGGACAGTGCCGACGCCAGGTTCGCCGGCTGGGTGCTGAACGTGTTCTTCGCCTGATTCCAGGAGATTTGACCGAGGCGAACTTCTGGGTGACCACGTCTTTGTTCGCCGTCTGCTCGCCCAGCGGCGGGCCAAGTTTGCCGGTCGCGCCGCCGAGTTTGTCCCACGCGGCCTTGATGGCACCGCGGACCACAAACGCGCCGTGGTCGGGCGTCCAGAAGATCACCGGTTTGTCGGTAGCGGCGAACGCGCTCACTCGGCTGGCCGGCTTGCGACCGCCGTCGGCCTCGTTGGCGATCGGGAAGCCGAGGTCTGCCGCCCGGGCCGCCCAGCGACTCGTATTTCGCCAGAATGTCGCTCTCGACGGCGTTGGCGCCGGTGGCCGGGCTGAAGAAGATCTTGCCGCCGGCGAAGTTCTGGGCCAGCCCGTCGCCGCCCACCGGGATACTGATCGCCTTGTTTGGCCCCCAGCGGGCCACCAGGGCCCCCGGCTGCGCGCCACGCCATGTTGATGGCCGCAGTCGGATCGATGGGTACTTGCAGGTCGGTGAGCTGGCTCGCCAGATTGGGCGGGTCGGTGGTGAACGCTTTGGTCAGCCGGTTCCAAGACACCCGGCCGGCGCTGAACGCCTGGGTGGCGGCTTCCCCGTCGTAGGTTTCGTCGCCGACCGGGACGCCGAGCGCGCCGCCCGAGCTGCCCAGTTTGTCCCATGCGGCATTGATCGCCCCGCGCACGACGAACGCGCCGTGGTCGGGGGTCCAGAAGATCACCGGCTTGTCGCTGGCCGAAAAGGTGCTGACCCGGCTGTCGGGTCCTGCCAGCCCCGGCACTTCGTTGATAGTCGGGAACCCCAGATCGCTGGCGGCCGGGCCGCCGAGGGCTTCGTATTTGTCCAGGACGGCGCCCGACATCGATTTGGCGCCGGTGGCAGGGGTGAAGAACATCTTGCCGTGTACGAAGTCCTGGGCGAATCCGGTACCGGCGGCGTAGCACTCGCCCTGCTTGGCGCCGAGGTCGGAGTGGTCGCCGCCGGCGGCCTTCCACGCCGCGGTGATCGCATCGTCGGCCTCGCCCAGCGGGGATGCCGCCGCGATGGGCGCCCACAAAGCCGTGCACAGCCCCAGGGCTGCCGCGAGTGCCACCAGACCACGCGCCGCATGCCCGACGGCCGCGCCCGATCGACGTTGCTGCCCTGCCATCACACCTCCTGGCCGCAGTCTGTGGCCAATTTCGACCGCTCGGCGAGCCGGCACAACTGCGGTCGAGCCGACGACGTTTGCGGAGTCATATCGAAGACCCTACGGAATAGATATCTCGTCGACGTCGAAATGCTGTCCACAACGGTGCTGGGTGTCGCACTCCACAGTTCTATTTTTGCGTTACCGTGCCGGATGCCCGGGTCGGTCCCGCGGCAACGTGGCACACGGAAACGGAGCGGATATGGGTGCTTCCGGACCGGTCTGGTCTGTGATCGTTGCCGTGATCGCCGGGCTCGTCTTGGCTGACTATCTGCTCAGTGTCCGCCGCGCCCACACGCCGACATTGCGGGAGGCGGCGGTGTGGTCGGCCATCTACCTCGCAATTGCGATCTTGTTCGGGGTTGGAGTCTGGCTTTTGGGCGGAATATCCATGGGCGTCCAATATTTCGCCTGTTACGTGAGCAACGAAGCCCTCTCGATCGACAATCTGTTCGTCTTTTTATTCATCGTGAGCGGCTTCGCCGTGCCACGGATTGCCCAGCAAAAAGTGCTCTTATTCGGCATCCTGTTGGCGCTCACCGCGCGCACCGGATTGATCTTTGTCGGAGCCGCGCTGATCACGATCTTCGACTGGGCGTTCTACCTATTCGGGATCGTCCTGCTGATCATGGCAGTCAACCTCGCAAGATCCTCGGGATCGAAGAGCCCCCGCACGGATACGGTGCTGATCCGCGCCGCCCGACGGGTGGTGCGCACCGCGGAGGGCTATGACGGCGACCGGTTGTTCACTGTCGAGCACGGCCGTCGAGTGATGACGCCGATGCTGCTGGTCATGATCGCCGTGGGCGGGGCGGACGTAGTATTCGCATTCGATTCGATCCCAGCGCTTTTCGGGCTGTCTCAGAACGTCTACCTGATCTTCGCGGCCACCGCGTTGTCGTTGTTGGGCCTCCGGCAGCTGTACTTCCTGATCGATGGTCTGCTCGACCGGCTGGTGTACCTGCCCTACGGTCTCGCGGTGATCTTGGCTTTCATCAGCGTGAACCTGATGCTGCAAGCCTTGCACGACAACAACGTTCCCGTCATCAACCGGGGCAACCCAGTGCCGGTAGCTCAACTGAGCACGACATTGTCGTTGACGGTGATCATCGTCGTCCTGCTCATCACGACGTTGGCGTCATTGCTGTCACCACGCGGACGAGCACAGCACGCCGTCGCCGGCGCTCGCCGGCACGCGACGGAGTACCTCAACCTGAACTACGCGACCGACGCCAACGAGCGGGAAGAGCTGTTCACACGGCTGCTTACCGAAGAAGACGAGATCGCCGCGCTGCCAGCGGAATACCGGGCGAAGATCCGCAAGGAAGCCGAGCTGATGGAGTTGCTCGGACAAGCCCATCAGGCTCACGACGCACGCTAGACGCGAGACTACGAACGGTGGCCTCGGCTAGACGCCGAGGCTGCGACCGATGATTTCCTTCATGATTTCGGTGGTGCCGCCGTAGATCGTCTGCACCCGGGCGTCGAGATACGCTCGAGCAATCGGGTATTCGCGCATGTAGCCGTAGCCGCCGTGTAACTGCAGGCAGCGATCGATCAGGTGCACCTGCTTTTCGGTCGAGTACCACTTGGCCATCGCGGCCTGCTCGGCGGTCAGCTTCTCGTCGAGGTGCAGGCGGATGAACTCGTCGACCATCATGCGGACCGCCGTGGCCTCGGTCGCTAATTCGGCCAGTAGGAATCGGCTGTTCTGGAAACTGCCGATCGACCTGCCAAAAGCCTTGCGTTCCTTGGTGTATTGCAGGGTCTGCTCCAGCACGGTCTCCATTGCGGTGGCGGCCATGATTGCGATCGAAATCCGTTCCTGTGGCAGGTTTTGCATCAGGTAGATGAAACCCAGGCCCTCTTCACCGAGCAGATTCTCCGCGGGAACCTTGACGTCGGTGAACGACAGCTCAGCGGTGTCCTGAGCGTCCAAGCCGATCTTGTCCAAGTGCCGGCCGCGCTCGAACCCCTCCATGCCACGTTCGACGGCCAACAGCGAAAAGCCTTGCGCGCCTTTGTCCGGATCGGTCTGGGCCACCACGATCACCAGGTCGGCGTTAATGCCGTTGGTGATGAACGTCTTTGAACCGTTGAGCACGTAGTGGTCGCCCTGCTTGACCGCACGAGTTTTAATGCCCTGCAAGTCGCTGCCAGTGCCCGGTTCGGTCATCGCGATCGCGGTGATCATCTCGCCGGTACAGAACTTCGGCAGCCAACGCTCCCTTTGCTCCTCGTTGGCCAATCGCAGCAGATAGGGCGCCGACCACATCGTTGTGCAGCCCGAACCCGATGCCGCTGTAGCGGCCTGCGGTGGTCTCCTCGGTGATGATCGTGTTGTAGCGGAAGTCAGGGTCGCCGCCGCCGCCATACTGCTCGGGCACCGCCATGCCCAGGAAGCCCTGTTTGCCGGCCTCCAACCACACTCCGCGATCGACGATCTTCGCCTTTTCCCATTCGTCGTGGTAAGGCGCCACGTGACGGTCCAGGAACGCCCGGTAGGACTCGCGGAACAATTCATGCTCGGGTTCGAACAACGTGCGCTGATACATGACGGCGCTACCCATGGATGACCTCCGGCGGGGTGGGGACTATGCCGCCCAAGATATACCAACTACCAACCGGATGGTTGGGCGCCCCGAGATGCCGGCCAGGGCCTACAGTCAGCGACGTGGACGAGACGATCTTGGTGCAGGAACGCGGGCAGGTGCTCGAGTTTTCCTACACCGACATGCTGTGTTACGCCGGGCCGTACTCGCCGGCCGGTGTGGCGAATGCCTTCAAGGTGATGCAGCGGGCATTCGCGGCGTTATCGCCGAACCAACCGCCGCAGCGGCGCTCGATCGTCATCCGCACCGCCTTCCAGGGGCCGGGTGCACGCGACGGCTTCGAGGCAGTCACCCGGGCGGTGACCGACGGCCGCTACACGGTTGACCTGGCCCTGGCACGACCCGACCGCGGGCGACTGCTGCAGAGTTTCGTCTTCCAAATCTCCATAGCGGGCCGCGCGGCGACGCTGTTGCTGCGCAAGGGCTTCGTCACCGCTGAATTCATCGACCTGGCAAGCAAATCCGATCGCAGTCCGGCCGAAGAGACCCACCTCGACCAGCTCAAGAAGGAGCTTGCGCACCGGGTGTTGGCGACACCCGCCGAAGACGTCTACGACTTGGCCGACTGAGACTCGCCCTAACAGAACGTCAGAATTCTGAACGCTCAATTAAGGGTTATATGGGTTTTCCGTCCGACTATCGAATGGCATAACACCTGATTAACCGATCGTGAATGCGGAATTCCGGACGGATCGTTCGATACGTCGGAACTTTTATCTATTTGCTTCACCGGCACTTACTCAAGCGATAACTTAAGGCAGCCTGAGACATTTAGTTTCAAGGGGCGGGGTCCGTTGGCCAGTGCACCGCAGCATGTCGGCCGAGCACGCGGATTCGGGGGTCGACGTTGCTCCTCGCGTATACAACCGCCGTACACCGTGTGAGAGCCGGGAGAGCAAAACCATGAAAGCTGCAACTACTCGATCGATCGTCGCCGCAGCCGGGCTGGCCGCCATTGGGCTCGTCGCATGGCCACACCAGGCGACGCCGCTGGCGCAACAGGGAGTGCCGACGGTGCATCGCGACGTTGCGCTGGTGGATGACACCGCGATCCTCGGGCCCGAGACCACCTTCGACACCACGTTTTTCAACGACGTTTTGGGGCCCTCCGGAGCAGAAGCGGAGCTGTACAACTCATTAGCCTCCTCGGTGGGTGCCTCCGAAGCCACGAGCCTCCTGGACGCCACCGGTGCAAGCCCGATCTACAGCGGCGACTTCAACGGCGCCGAAAGCAGGGCGTTCGAGGGACTGTTCATCGACACCCTGTACACGGAATACCAGCTGAACCAAGCGTTGGGCGTCAGCGAGAGCGCGTCGCAGACGGCAATACTTGCCGACCTCGTCGACAATCCTGGGCCGCCGATCCCCGGCAGCGCCGACGTAACCCTCGCCGACCTCACTGGCGCCGTGGGTACGTCGAGCTTCGACACGGACCTGATGTCGATCGCTAATGCGGACTACAGCTTCGCGGTTGGCGACTTTGAGGGCTACCTGACTTCGCTCGCGACGGACACGAGCGGCCTCGGCGACCTGAGCACTGTCCTCACCGACCTGGGCAGCAGCTTCGACGACCTGAGTAATCTCAGCGGTGACCTGAGCAGCATTCTCGGCGGCCTGACCGGTCTCCTCTAAACACCGCCAAGGCAGAAGCGCCGGAACCTGCAGGTTCCGGCGTTTCCGCTGTCTGAGGCCGTGTCAGGTCGCCGCGAACTGGCGCAGGGCGGCAGCCAGCGCCATCGGCACCCGCGCCTTGATCCGAGTGCCGTCGCTGATGTGCTCGGTCTGTTGAACCCGGCCGTCGGCGTGCACGCGGGAGACCAGATCGCCACGGTCGTAAGGGATTACGACGTCAACGGCGGTGTCCGTGGGCTGAGCCAGCTCGGCCATCTTCCGGCGCAGCGCGTCGATGCCCTCCCCGGTCCGCGCCGAGACGAACATCGCGCCTGGCAACGCACGGCGCAGCTTGGCCAGCCCCAAATCGGTTGCGGCGTCGATCTTGTTGACCACCAACAACTCCGGGGCCGGGCGCCCTGATGGTCGGCGATCACTTCGGAGATCACTTGACGCACCGCGCTGATCTGGGCCAGCGGGTTGACGTCGGAGCCGTCGACGACATGCACCAGCAGGTCGGCGTCAACGACCTCTTCGAGCGTGGAACGGAAAGCCTCGACCAACTGGGTGGGCAGATGCCGCACGAAACCGACGGTGTCGCTGATCACGAATGGCCGGCCGTCGTCGAATTCGCCACGGCGAGTAGTGGGTTCCAGGGTGGCGAACAGCGCGTCCTGCACCAGCACGCCGGCGCCGGTGAGCGCATTGAGCAGGCTGGACTTGCCGGCGTTGGTGTAGCCGACGATCGCGATGGACGGCAGATCGCTGTTCAGCCGTCGGCTGCGCTGGGTGTCGCGGACCTGCTTCATCGCTTTGATGTCGCGGCGCAGCTTGGACATCCGCTCGCGGATGCGGCGCCGATCGGTCTCGATCTTGGTCTCACCGGGGCCACGCAGACCCACCCCGCCGCCGCTACCGCCGGCGCGACCGCCGGCCTGCCGCGACATCGACTCACCCCAGCCGCGCAACCGCGGCAGCATGTACTCCATCTGCGCCAGCGCAACCTGAGCCTTGCCTTCCCGGCTGGTGGCGTGCTGGGCAAAGATGTCGAGGATCAACGCGGTGCGGTCAACGACTTTGACCTTGACGGCCTTCTCCAGCGCGATCAGCTGAGCCGGGGACAGTTCGCCGTCGCAGATGACGGTGTCGGCACCGGTCGCCAGCACCACCTCGCGCAACTCCTGCGCCTTGCCCGAGCCGATGTAGGTCGAGGCATCCGGCTTGTCGCGACGCTGGATCATGCCCTTCGAGCACCTGCGAGCCGGCGGTCTCGGCGAGCGCAGCCAATTCGGCGAGGCTGGCGTCGGCGTCGGCGGCGCTGCCTTCGGTCCACACGCCGACGAGCACGACCCGCTCGAGGCGCAGTTGCCGGTATTCGACCTCGGAGACGTCGGCGAGTTCGGTGGACAGCCCGGCGACGCGGCGCAGCGCCGCACGGTCGTCAAGCGCAAGTTCACCCGGCTGGGCGGCAGCCGGGTCAGGAAAGTCTGGATACGTCATAGGCAATTATCGATGGTGCACGCCGATACGACGACATGCACCCGAATTAACGCTGCGCGGCCTGCCACCATTCCACGGCTCGAGTTCGCCTCGGGCCACCAGCACCGACGGCCCGCGCAGGTAGCTGGTGGCCTCGGTGATGTGACGACGACTTCGCCGCCCGGCATCCGCACGGTCAGCGAGCCGATGGCCGCACCCGCGTGGGCCAGTGCAGCCACCGCGGCGGCGACAGTTCCGGTTCCGCAGGAACGGGTTTCGCCGACGCCGCGTTCGTGCACCCGCATCGTGACCGCGCCGTCGGCCGGCGCGGTGAGGACCTCGACGTTGACCCCGTCGGGGAACTGGGCCGTGTCGAACGTCACCGGGGCGGCGACGTCGAGCGCCGCCAGCGCCTCGACCGTCAACTCAGGGTCGACACAGGCCAGGTGCGGGTTGCCGACGTCGACCGCCAGCCCGCTGAAGCTGCGGCCACCGACGGCTACGGCCTGTCCCGGCTGCCCAACGTGTTGGCCTTGCCCATGTCGACGCTGACCTCGGCGTTGGTCGCGTCGACGCGATGCAGGACGACGGGTCGCGGGCCGGCCAGTGACCCGACGACGAACTCGTCCCGGGATTCCAAACCGCTGGCCCGCAGGTAATGGGCGAACACCCGCGCGCCGTTGCCGCACATCTGCGCGATCGACCCGTCGGCGTTGCGGTAGTCCATGTACCAGTCGTCGGCGGCGACGCCGTCGGGCAAGCCGGTCGAGCACGCCCGCGGCCAGCGCGGCCTCCGCGGTGGTGACCCGCAGCACGCCGTCGGCACCGAGCCCACGGCGGCGATCACACAACGCGGCCACCGCGGCCGGCGTCAGGTCCAGCTTCGGCGTCCAGATCGGGCAGCACCACGAAGTCGTTCTGCGTGCCGTGGCCTTTGGCGAAGATCACCTGCTCAGGATACGTGCCGCCAGCACGCGCAGCGCGGCCTCGCGCATTGTCGGGCGCGCTCGCATCCAGCCAATGGATCCGGTGGTCGCGGCGAAACCACGACCGCTGCCGCCGCACGTAGCGGCGGGTGCCGATGAACGTCGGCTCCCGGGCAGCGTCGCCGTCGACCGCCGGCGTCGAGGTCGGCGAGCACCTGCGCGTAGCCCAGCGCACGTGACGGCGGTGACGCCGTCGCGCAGCCCGCAGTCGAGCAGCGCGGCCACCTCGTCGACCAGGCCGTCATCGAACATCATCTCGGTCCGCCGGGCCAGTCGTTCGTCGAGAAGCTCAGTGTCACAATCTAATCCGATGATCACCGTGTCCCAGCGCGGTGTGCCGATGACGGGCGCCGACGCGGCGAACGGTTGACCGGTGAGTTCCACCACCTCCAGCGCGCGCACGATGCGCCGGCCGTCGGTCGGCAGGATCGACGCCGCGGCGGCGGGATCGCGACCGGCCAGTTCGGCGTGCAAGCCGGTCCGCCCCGACCTCGGCAAGCCGCTGCTCCCAGTTCGCCCGCACCGCCGGGTCGGTCGTCGGGAACGACCAGTCGTCGAGCAGCGACTGGATGTAGAGCATCGACCCGCCGACCAGGATCGGCACCCTCCCCCGGGCCGCGATCGCCTCGATGTCGGCGGCGGCGGCGCTCTGATAGCGGGCGACGGTCGCGGTCTCGGTGACGTCCAGGACGTCGAGCTGATGATGCGGGATGCCGCGGCGTTGCGCGACAGGCAGTTTCGCGGTGCCGATGTCCATTCCGCGGTAGAACTGCATCGCGTCGGCGTTCACGATTTCTCCGCCGAGCTGCTCGGCGACCTTCAGCCGCCAGCTGCGACTTGCCGGTGCCGGTCGGGCCGACGATCGCCAGCGGCCTCACGGCTGCCAGACGCCGGCGAAGTACCCGACGCCGTAGGGCGCCGCCCGGTACAGCTCCTTGGCCGATCGGGGCGCCGGCTCCGCCAGGCCCGCCAGCACACCGAACGCCACCCGCCCCACGACCTGCTCGGGCAGCCGGGTCAGCGCGGCCAGGTCGCCGCAGCCCAGCGCGTCATCCAGGACAAGCTGAACATCGGCGTCGGCGGGCTGATAGCCGCCCGGGGCGGCCGGGGTCAGGGTATTGGCACCGTCGGCGACGACCAACACACCCGTCGGCTCGGCCAATTGCTCTATCTCGCTGCGCAGTTGCCTGCCGAGGGCCAGCGCGGCCGCGGCGTCGTGGTTCACGGCGTAGGCACGGACCTCGGCGCGAGCGTCCGGCTGAGCCTGATCCCGCATCCACCCGGCGATCAAAGCGCAGAGCGGCAGCTCGACCGGCCGACCGCCCGCGTGCGGCGAGAGCCGCACCAACAGGTCGGCGCCGAAACCCGCAAAGGTCCCGACGCTTTCCGGGCCGACGACGGCGTCCGCGGCGCCCACCCCGACGACCACCCAGCGCGGCGGCAGCGCGGCGACAGCGGCGACCATGGCCGCCCGCAGCTCAGCCACCTCGTCGGCCGCGGCTCCGGCGAGTTCGGGTACCAGCACCGGCGCGGACGGGATGATCGCGATGGCGCTCAACACGCCACTAAACTAACGTTCCGACGGCGCCAGGGATTGCGCAGTGGCTTTCGACCGTCCCTTGCCGAACGCCTCCATGTCGGCGGCCTCGCCCCTGGCCAGCGCCACAGTCGACACGATCATCACGATCACCGCCACCACCAGGACAACAATCTCCACGCCGTCGACGTGCAGGTCCTCAGAGAGCACGGCGATTCCCAAGATCCATCCCACCACCGGTTTGGCCAGCGTCATCGTCGGCAATGACGCCGTGAGCGCACCGGCGCGAAAAGACGCCTGTTGAAACACCATTCCGGCCAGCGCAACGGCGAGTAGCGCATACAGTTCGGGCGCGCGCAGCAGAGCCCCCAAGCCGCCGTGGGCCGACTCGACGGCACCTTTGGTCAGCACCGCGAACAGCGCCAGCGACGAGCCCGCCACCACCGCCAGCAGCACCGCGGCGACGGCGCCCGACCAGATCCGAGCGCCCAGCACGCACAGCACCAGTGCCGGGCCCATCACCAAGGTCACCACGACCCAGGTTTCCAACGAGGCGCGCTGCTGGTCCGACGTCGGATTGCCGACCCCGATGATGACCGCCACCGCGCCGGCCAGCGCCACCGCCCAGAACCATTCCCATGCGGTTACCCGGTGATGGGTGATCCGGGCGTTGATCGGCAACGCGAACAGCAACACCGTCACTTGCAGCGCGGTCACCAACATCACCGACCCCAGGCTCAGCGCCGCGGCCTGCAGAGCGTAATTGCCCACCGCGGCCGCACCGCCCAGCCACCATCGGGTGTCGCGCAATGACAGGCGGAACAGCTCCCAGGCGCCGACCGGTTTGTCGACGATTTCGTGTGCGGAACGCTGACGGATGACCGAGCCGATCGCCGAAACCAGCGCGGCGCCCAGGGCGAGGAGGATGGCGACATTTCCACTCGTCATGTACACCTCCTCATCGACTCCGGACCAACTGTTTCATGCACACGCTACTGAGTTGAGCAGCGAGCAGCTCGGCGTGCCGCACCGCAGCAAGCAGCGAATTCAGCGCTGATCCGCAGCCTTATCCGCCGCAGCTAACCCTATGGCGGGAACCTTTTCGGTGACGATCACGTCACGTCCGGCACCGGCGGCGATGCTGGCCGCCTCGCCGCGGGCCAAGGCAACGGTCGAGACGATCACCAAGACCGCGGCAGCGATCAGCGCGAACACTTCGGGCCCGGCGGCGCGCAGCGTCTCGCCGAGCACGAGAACCCCGAGCAGCGAGGCGACCATCGGCTTGGCCACCGTCACCGTCGGCAGCGAGGCGGTCAGCGCTCCGGCACGAAACGACGATTGCTGAAAGATCATCCCCGCCAGCGCGGCCGGTATCAGAGCGTAGGCCTCGGGCGCCCGCAGCAATGCCCCGAAGCCGCCGGAAACCGCCCCGACGGCGCCTTTGGTCAGCACCGCGAACAGCGCCAGCGACGAGCCCGCCACCACTGCCAGCAGCACCGGGGCGGCCGGACCACCCGACCAGATCCGCGCGCCCAGCACGCAGAACACCATGATCGGACCCATCACGACGGCCACCGCCACCCAGGTCTGCAGCGAACCCCGCGAGTGGCCGCCACCCGGGTCGCCGACGCTGACCAGCACCGCCAGCGCGGCCGCCAGCAGCACCGCCCACAACCACTCCCACCGGGTCACCCGGTGATGAGCCAGCCGCGCATAAATCGGCAACGCGAACAGCAGCGAGGTCACCTGCAGCGCCGTCACCAACATCACCGAGCCCAACGCCAGCGCGGCGGCCTGCAGGCTGTAGTTGGCCACGGCGCCGACGCCGCCCAGCCACCACCGGGCGTCGCGCAACGACAACCGGAAAAGCTCGAGGTGGCCGACCTGCCTATCGGTGACCTCCTGGGCCGACCGCTGGCGGACCACGTCGCCGATCGCGGACGCCAGCGCGGCGCACAGCGCGATCAACGCCGCAAGATCCGCTTTCGACATGCCCGATCTCCTCGCCGACGGCCAGTTCCCAATCGATTACCCACACCGACTATTCACCAACAGTTTCCACGAACAGCCTATGGCGCGGCCGGCCTGCGGCGCTCATGGCAGAAGCAGCGGGCTCCATGTCCCGGTCGAGGAATGGCGTCTGACTGACGCCGTCAGCGGCCATGGTGGCCGCCTCGCCGCGGGCCAGGGCCGTCGTCGCGACAACCACCGCGATGACCGCCACCACCAGCACAAACATCTGAGGACCGGGCGTGTCCAACGTCTCCCCGAGCACAGCGACGCCCAGCACCGAGGCCACCACCGGCTCGGCGACGGTCATCGCCGGTAGCGAGGCGGTCAGCGTGCTGGCCCGGAACGCCGACTGCTGAAACACCGTCCCGACCAACGCCGCAAGTATCCAGGCATACAGCTCGGGCGCTCGCGGCAACGCACCCGTGCCGTCGGGGACCACGTCCATGACGCCCTTGGTCAGCACCGCGAACAGCGCCCAGGACGACGCCGACACCACCGCCAGCAGCACCGCGGCGACCGCTCCCGACCAGATCCGGGCGCCGAGGACACACAGCACCAATGCCGGTCCCATCACGACAGCCACGACGATCCAGATCTTCAGCGAGCCGCGCTGGTGGCCGGCCGCCGGGTCGCCGACGGCAATGAACACCGCTACCGCCGCGGCCAACAACACCGCCCACAGCCACTCCCGGCGGGTCACCGGGTGGCGCGTCAGACGCGCGTTGGTCGGCAACGCGAACAGCAGCGCCGTCACCTGCAGCGCCTGGACCAGCACCACCGATCCCAGCACCAGCGCGATGGCCTGCAGCCCGAAGCTGGCGGCCGCCGCCAGGCCGCCCCACCACCAACGGATGTCGCGTAACGACAAGCGGAACAGCTCCAAGTGACCGACTCGTTCGCCGGTGATCTCCTGCGCAGAGCGCTGACGGATCACATCTCCGACCCCGGATATCAACGCCGCGACTAACGCGAGCATCGCCGCGATATCGACCTTCGCCATGGCGATCCCCCCTCGTCCAGGCCCGGCCGAAACGCCGCGATGCATACACGCCGAGTTGGAAATTGTTTCATGAACGAGGGGTAATTCCAGCTAACGCCACGGCCCGGACTCACGGCGAAAAATCGGGCGCCTCGGCGGCCGCAACGCCAACTCGGAACGCACCGACCGACAAGCTGCTTCAATACTGAGAAGATCCAGACGGGAGTACCTGGTGACTCCCGGCGAGTGCAGGTGACGGCGCCGCAATGCGCGGCAGGTGCGCGGCCAACAACCGCGCGAAGGGTAGGTGACGGAAGCTCATGACGCCTGAAGCGCCACACAGTGAATCTCGGGAACCGAGGCCCACGCCGAGGCCGGGACCGCGGCCCGGGCCCAAACCCACCCCTCGTCCCCACCCTCACCCAGTGCCCGGGCCGCTGGCCAACGATCCACACCGATTCGGACGCGTCGACCCCGACGGAACGGTGTGGCTGATCAGCGCGGCAGGCCAGCGGGTCATCGGGTCCTGGCAGGCCGGCGACGCCGAAGCCGCGTTCGCCCATTTCGGCCGTCGATTCGACGACGTGAGCACCGAGGTCGCGCTGATGGAGGAGCGTTTGGTTTCCGGCACGGGCGACGCGCGCAAGATCAAAGCCACCGCGGCCGCGCTGGCCGAGACGTTGCCGACGGCGAATGTGCTCGGGGACGTCGATGCGCTCGCCGCACGACTTGGCGGCATTAGTGAGCGGGCCGAAGCCGTCGCCGCCGCCGATCGCTCCCGCCGCGACGAGCAACGCGCGGTTCAAACCGCCCGCAAGGAGGCGCTGGCCGCCGAAGCCGAGGAGCTGGCCAACACCTCGACGCAGTGGAAAGCCGCCGGCGATCGGTTGCGCGCGATCCTCGACGAATGGAAGACGATCAGCGGTTTGGACCGTAAGACCGACGACGCGCTGTGGAAGCGCTACTCGGCTGCGCGGGAAACGTTCAACCGGCGACGCGGCTCTCATTTCGCGGAATTGGACCGCGAGCGGGCGGGTGCCCGCGAGGTCAAGGAACAGCTGTGTGTGCAGGCCGAAGAGCTTGTCGATTCGACCGACTGGGGTGCGACCAGCGCCGAGTTCCGCAAGCTGCTCACCGAGTGGAAGGCCGCCGGACGCGCGGCCCGCGATGTCGACGACGCGCTGTGGCGCCGCTTCAAGGGCGCCCAGGACACTTTCTTCAAGGCGCGTAACGCCGCGACCGCCGATCGGGATGCCGAGTTGCAGGCCAACACCACTTCCAAGGAGGCGCTGTTGGCCGAGGCGGAAAAGCTCGACACGAGTAATCACGAGGCTGCCCGGTCGGCGCTGCGGTCGATCGTCGAGAAGTGGGAGGCGGTCGGCAAGGTGCCGCGGGAACGGTCGGCCGAGCTTGAGCGGCGGCTGCGCGCAGTCGAGAAGAAGGTGCGTGACGCGGGCGAATCGGACTGGTCGGACCCTCAGGCTCAGGCCCGCGCCGAGCAGTTCCGGGCGCGTGCCGAGCAGTTCGAACGCCAGGCCGAGAAGGCCGAAGCGGCAGGGCGTGGCAAGGAAGCCGAGGAGGCCAAGGCCAACGCCGAGCAGTGGCGGCAGTGGGCTGACGCCGCCGCGGATGCGCTGACCCGCAAGTCCTAGGGCCGCGAGCAGTTATTCGGGAGGGTTCTGCTCGGAGTCGTCGAGCGTTTCCAGCAGCGATCGGGACTGCTGGAGCGCGGCGGCGCGGCGGCGTTGCTCCTCGGCGGCAAGCTGCACGATCGTGCGCGACCACACCACCCGCGCCCAGTGAAACGTCAGCAAGATGACGGTGACCCAGGCCACCACCAGACCTACACCGGGCCCCGGATGACCCGCCGCCACCGTCTGCCGTGACCAGATCGCCAGTAACCCGGCGGCGCTGGCCAGCGCCGAGCCCGCCAAGGCCACCCAGGCCAACGCCCAGCGCCGGGTCAACAACGCCAACATCGAGAAGCCGACGCCGAAAACCAGTGCCAGCCAACCGAATACCCGAGATGGCAGCGCCACCGCGGCCGCACCCGAACCGTGGGTGGAAAACAGCACATCCCAGCCGCGGACGTTACCGGTATGCGGCAAGATGAACGACGCAAGCAGTATGAACACCAAGATGGCAACAACCAAAGCTCTTGCGCCCGGTTCGATTTCGCGAGCGATGCGCTGTTCCGCCGCCTCGATGTCAGCCCGGAAGTCGTCGAATCTTCTCGCTCATCGGGTGCACCCCAATGGTCCCGCCGCCTTAGCCGGTTGACCGACGCCCGGCATGCCAAGTCCGACACCGCTGGGGCGTTGCCCGCACGCGTAAGCATCACCGGCACGAGTGCGACGGTGGGTAATGACGTCGCCGTCGGCGATCAGGTGATGTGGCGCGGCGTCGGTGATCGATCGTCGTCACGATGTCGCCGGGGCGCACCTGCTGACTGCCGGGCGTGAAATGCACCAGCCGACCGTCTCGCGCGCGTCCGCTCATCCGGGCGGTGCGGCTGTCCTTGCGACCTTCACCGGTGGCGACCAGCAACTCAACGGTGCGTCCGATCTGGTTGCGGTTCTCCTCCAGCGCGATCTGCTCTTGCAGCGCCACCAGTCGCTCATAACGTTCCTGGACAACGGCTTTGGGAAGCTGACCGTCCAATTCGGCGGCCGGGGTGCCGGGCCGCTTGGAGTACTGGAAGGTGAACGCGCCGGAGAACCGGGCTCGCGAACGACGTCCAACGTCGCGGCGAAGTCCTCCTCGGTCTCACCGGGGAAGCCGACGATCAGGTCGGTGGTGATGGCAGCGTGCGGCATGGCCGCCCGCACCCGGTCGATGATGCCCAGATAACGCTCGGCCCGATACGACCGCCGCATCGCGCGCAACATCCGGTCGGACCCGGATTGCAGCGGCATGTGCAGGGCGGGGCAGACGTTCGGTGTCTGCGCCATCGCGTCGATGACGTCGTCGGTGAACTCGGCCGGATGCGGCGAGGTGAACCGCACCCGCTCCAGTCCGTCGATGCGTCCGCATTCGGTCAGCAGTTCGGCGAAGGCGCCGCGATTGCGCGGTAACCGCGGGTCGGCGAACGAGACCCCGTAGGCGTTGACGTTCTGGCCCAGCAGGGTGACTTCCAGCACGCCGTCCGTCCACCAGCGACCGCACCTCGGCCAGGATGTCGCCCGGGCTGCGGTCGACCTCCTTGCCCCGCAACGACGGCACGATGCAGAACGTGCAGCTGTTGTTGCAGCCGACCGAGATGGAAACCCAAGCGGCGTAGGCAGATTCGCGGGCAGCGGGCAGTGCCGACGGGAACTCCTGCAATGCCTCGGCGATCTCTACCTGGGCGACCTTGTTGTGACGGGCCCGGTCGAGCAGCGCAGGCAACGATCCGATGTTGTGGGTGCCGAACACGACGTCGACCCACGGCGCCTTGCGCAGTACCGCGTCTTTGTCTTTCTGGGCCAGGCAGCCGCCCACCGCGATCTGCATGTCGGGTTCGCTGCGCTTACGCGGTGCCAGGTGGCTGAGGTTGCCGTAGAGCTTGTTGTCGGCGTTCTCTCGCACCGCGCAGGTGTTGAAGACCACGACGTCGGCGTCGGCGCCGTCCTGCAGCGCGCCGGTAGCCGGCGGCTTCCAGCAGGCCCGCCAACCGCTCGGAGTCGTGGACGTTCATCTGGCATCCGTAGGTGCGGACCTCGTAGGTGCGGTGCGACGACGGGTACTCCCGCGGCGGAGCCGCTCCGCTTGCCGCGCCGGGAAACACCGTCGAAGTCACGGGGCCATGGTACGGCGGATTCGCCTCGCGGCTAGACGCGCCTGCGCTCCCGTTCGGCGGCCAGCTCGGCGCTGACTACGTCGTAGGCCATGGTCTGGCCGAACCCGCGGCGCGCCAGCATCGCCACCAGCCGCCGGCTCACCCGGGCGTCATCGTCGTCACCCAGGGCTTCCCGCCGCAGCTTGGCGCGCACCAGCTGCTCGGCGCGGCCGCGCTCGGCAGCGGAGTTGATGCCGCCGAGCACCGAGGTGATCACGTCGTTGTCGACGCCCTTGGTGTGCAGCTCAGCGGCCAACGCGCGCTTGCCTTTTCCCGCGTTCGCCCGGCGGGAGTGCACCCACTGTTCGGCGAAGTCGGCGTCGTCGACCAGCCCGACGTCAGCCAGCCGGTCCAGTACCCGGACGCTGACGTCGTCGGGATAACCGCGCTTGGCCAGCTGCCCGGCCAGCTCGGCGCGGGTGCGTGCCCGCGCGGTGAGCAGGCGCAGGCACAACGCCCGCGCCAGCTCCTCGCGTGACGGCTCAGAAATCGACGGGGGCGGGCAAGACGCTGTCATCGGTCAAGCCATCGGTCACCACCGCGCCGATACCGAGCTTTTCCTTGATCTTCTTCTCGATCTCGTTGGCCACGTCGGCGTTCTCCATCAAGAAGTTGCGGGCGTTCTCCTTGCCCTGACCCAGCTGCTCGCCCTCGTAGGTGAACCAGGAGCCGGACTTGCGGATGAAGCCCTGATCCACGCCCATGTCGATCAGCGAGCCTTCCTTGCTGATGCCCTTGCCGTAGAGGATGTCGAACTCGGCCTGCTTGAACGGCGGCGACACCTTGTTCTTGACGACCTTGACGCGGGTGCGGTTACCGACCGCGTCGGTGCCGTCCTTGAGCGTCTCGATGCGGCGCACGTCCAGGCGTACGGAGGCGTAGAACTTCAAAGCCTTGCCGCCCGTGGTCGTTTCGGGCGAGCCGAACATCACGCCGATCTTCTCGCGCAGCTGGTTGATGAAGATCGCCGTGGTGCCCGAATTGTTCAGCGCGCCAGTCATTTTCCGCAGCGCCTGGCTCATCAGCCGGGCCTGCAGTCCGACATGGCTGTCGCCCATCTCGCCCTCGATCTCTGCCCGCGGCACCAGCGCGGCCACCGAGTCGATGACCAGGATGTCCATCGCGCCGGAGCGGATCAGCATGTCGGCGATCTCCAGCGCCTGCTCACCGGTGTCGGGCTGGCTGACCAGCAGCGAATCGGTGTCGACGCCCAGCTTGTTGGCGTAGTCGGGGTCCAGCGCGTGCTCGGCGTCGATGAACGCCGCGATGCCGCCGGCGGCCTGGGCGTTGGCCACCGCGTGCAGTGCGACGGTGGTCTTACCCGAGGATTCCGGGCCGTAGATCTCCACGACGCGGCCACGCGGCAGGCCGCCGATGCCCAGGGCGACGTCCAGTGCGATCGACCCGGTCGGGATGACCGAGATCGGCTGGCGCACCTCGTCGCCGAGGCGCATCACCGAACCTTTGCCGTAGTTCTTCTCGATCTGGGCCATCGCCAGTTCGAGGGCCTTCTCGCGGTCAGGGGCTTGCGTCATGGTGCTACCTCTCGGTGTAGTCGGTGTTCTGCTCGACCGGTATCGGTCAGTTGGCCGTGACGCTAGAGGCAGGGTCTGACAAGTGGCCTGACCAGCATCTGACCGTCGAACAATGACCACAGTAGCGAACATGTGTTCGATGACAAGTAGGCGCGCCGTACGGGCCTGTTGTCGCGAGCAGCAGCGCCGGCTAGGCGCGATATAGGTCCGGGAACGTCGACCTGAGCGCGTCCAACTTGGGCAAGTCGTTTTGGACGATGTACGGGTTGTTCGGATTCAGGTCGAAGAAGTCCTGGTGGTAGGCCTCCGCAGGGAAGAACGGGGCTGCCGGCGACACGGCAGTGACGATCGGCGCGGGGAAGGCGCCCGCCTGGTTCAGCTGGGCGATGTAGGCATCCGCAATGTTCCGTTGCGTCCCGTCCTGAGCAAAGATCACCGAACGGTACGAAGGGCCCACATCGGGTCCCTGACGGTTGAGTTCGGTCGGATCCTGCACGACAGCGAAGAAGATCTGCAACAGCTGGCCGTAGGTAACCTGACTCGGGTCATAGGTGATGCGCACCGTCTCGGCGTGCCCGGTGGTCTCGGTGGTGACTGCCTCGTAATTAGCTGTCGCCGCGTCGCCTCCCGCGTACCCGGACTCGGCCGCGTTCACCCCTTTGACGTGCTGGTAAACGCCTTGCACACCCCAGAAGCAGCCACCGGCCAGGACCGCGGTCTCAGTCTTGGGGCGTCCCGTCGCCGGTTCGTCGACCACAGGTGCCGGAATTGCGCTCGGCGACGTCCCGTTCGCGGGCGGCATCACGGGATATCGGACGAGGAACGCCGCCGCGGCGAGTCCCACCACTGTCAGCCCGGCCGCCAGGATCGCTCGCCAGCGAAAAGTCGCAGCATTCACGCCAGCCTCCGTATTCGGTTGCACACCGTTGAGTAACCCACACACGTAATGCACGTAGAGAAAGTTCACCCAACAGGATGTGGTAGCTGATCTACTACCTACGTATGCACGCAGGTAACCGACCAGTACCCGGGCTGCTCGGGAGCAAAGATGCAGATCACGGCCATATGCATGGACATCATCATTCCCACACCCACGACCACGCTCACGACCATCCGCGCGGGTTGAGGGCCACGATCAAACAGATCTTCGCCCCGCATAGTCACGACGCCGCAGACAGCTTCGACAGCGTCCTGGAGTCCAGCGCAAGCGGTATCCGAGCGGTCAAGATCAGCCTGGTGGCCCTGGGCATCACCGCATTGGTGCAAGTCGCGATTGTCGTCATCTCCGGGTCGGTCGCGCTGGCCGCCGACACCATCCACAACTTCTCCGACGCCCTGACGGCGATCCCGCTGTGGATCGCCTTCTCACTGGGCACCCGTGCGCCCAGTCGCCGCTACACCTACGGACTGGGCCGCGTCGAAGACCTCGCCGGGCTGTTCGTGCTCGCGATGATCACTTTGTCAGCGATCATCGCCGGTTATGAAGCCGTCATGCGTCTGATCCACCCGATGCCCATCGACCATCTCGGCTGGGTCGCCGCCGCGGCTCTGATGGGGTTCATCGGCAACGAGCTGGTGGCCGTCTACCGCATCCGGGTCGGACGTCGAATCGGCTCAGCCGCCCTGGTGGCCGACGGATTGCACGCCCGCACAGACGGATTCACCTCACTGAGCGTGCTGTTCAGCGCCGGCGGGGTGGCGCTCGGTTTCCCGCTGGCCGACCCGATCGTCGGCCTGATGATCACCGTGGTGATCATCGCGATACTGCGCACCGCGGCGCGCGACGTCTTCCGCCGCATGTTAGACGGTGTCGACCCCGAACTCGTCGATGCCGCCGAAAGCTCGCTCGCGGCCAACCCCATAGCA
>CAWKME010000010.1:0-247687 GCA_963850645.1 uncultured Actinomycetota bacterium
GTTCTATGCCTCAGGGCCGAAGGAATCGCCCGATGGCACTGCCAGAGCAGCCCGGCACTTGCCCAGCCCCATCGCACTGGTGCGCTCGGCGGTGAGCGCCGCGGCGTCGAGTGTGGGTATCGCCCGACAGGTCATCGAAGGTGAGCTTTCGAATCTGGCGGCGGTGCTCACGACGAACACGGGCGTGCTTCCGTTCGGGGCTCCCTACACGCGGTTCAACGGACCGCATGTTCCGGCCGCCTCTCGATGCTACGTCGCGGTAACCTCCCGGATCTGGTTGCCGCCGGAGCGTTTCGCGTCATACATTGCGGCATCGGCGACGGCGATCAGGTCGTCGATCGTCTCGCAGCCGAGGACTGAGACGGACTTCAGAGGAAGGCGGGCGACTCCCACGCTGGCCGTGATGCCGAACGGCATGGCCGCGACGGCGTTTCGTACAGCTTCGGCCCACCCGTTGATCTGATCATCGCTGGCGATATCGGCGATGCAGAATTCCTCGCCCCCCACCCGCGCGACGACCGCGCTGTCGCCGCTGTGGTCACGAAGGATTTTGCCGACCGCGATCAGTGCCCTGTCGCCTAACGCGTGGCCGTATGTGTCATTGACGTTCTTGAAGTGGTCCAGATCGACCATCGTCACGGCCAGACACCGGTCGGCGGCAAGGGTATGCGCGGCCACCAGATGACCGGCCGAACGATAAAACCCGCGCCGATTGAGCACTCCGCACAGCGGGTCGATATCGGAGTCCATCACGTCGACACCGAGGAAATGCACCAGCGTATGGCAGACGAACGGCACAGCGACCATTACGACAGTAATTCCCACAAAGACGCAGGCGGCTCCAACAACGTCGCCGCTACTGGCGGACAGCTTGATCGCCAAGGCCAGTGTCGTGGCTGCGGCGATGGCCAGGGTCAGGAGCAAAAGAGTAGCCCTATGGAAGAAGGCGACATATCCAGCCAGCGCGGCAAACGCCATACAAGCGATCAGGCCGAATAACGCGTTCGAGTAACTCAGGCAGACAACGGCAATGCAGGCAACGACCGTAACGGCATAACAGATCGATTGCCGTCGCGTCGGCCACCGGCGCGCCCACAGTAAAGCCAGCGCCATGCACCACGCCACTGACAGCAGCACTGCTATGTAGGTCACCGCGCGGTCGGGACCAGCGGGACTCCACGTCATGGCCAGTGTGATCGCACTGAACGTGGCGGTTATGGCAGCGACGGACAAACGGACGAACGTGTGCAAATCCCGCGACGCCAGATAGCCCGTGAGCCAGTCGTAGTGGTCGGGTTGGCGCCACCACACCGCCAAGCGACTCACGCCGCACGCCATCTCGTCGGGCGACGGTGCCGCTCTCGTTTTGACAGCCCGGAACCAACATGAGTGACCCCCACGGCATGCTGGTTCGCCATCAGCCTCCCGCGAGTTGCTGGCATCGTTCGACTGCGAGCAGAATACGAGCGCAGGTGCGGTTCATCAGTCCGTTTGAGCGAGGAACGTGGGTATGAAGCCCGTGACGATTGACCCGCGCTACCACGACGCGGTGATCTTCCACCTCGACGGTTTCGTCGCCGACACCGCGGCGATCGACGCCGCGGCCTGGAAGACAACGTTCGACGACTATCTGGCCCGAAGGCCGGCGAACGAGAACGAGGACCACTCTCCATTCGCCGATGACGACTACCGCAGGCACGTCCATAACAAGCCGCACCTCGACGGAGTCGCCGACTTCCTCGCCTCGCGGCGCATCTCGTTGCCTCGCGGCGAGCAGGCGGACACCTTCGAGGAGACGATATACGGGCTCGGCAACCGCATGCAGAACCTGTTCCTCGACCTGCTGGACGAGGCGCTGCCCGCGTTGGAGTCGACGGTCGATCTGCTGCGCGAACTCCAGGACGCCGGAATTGCGACGGCCATCTACTCGCCGAGTCACAACTGTCAGCGTGTACTGCGCGCCGCGGACATCGAGAACCTGTTCGCCGTGCGTGTCGACGCTGTGATCGCCGGGGAGCTCGCGCTTGCGGGCAAGCCCGAACCCGCCGCCTTCTCCGAAATAACGCGCAGACTCGCCGCGAATCCGAACCGGTCCGTCCTCGTCGTGGACACCGAGGCGGCGGTTGACGCGGGCCACAAAGGCGGCTTTTCAGTCGTCGTCGGTGTGGACCGCAGCGGCCGTACCGATGAGCTGCTGGCATGCGGTGCCGACGTCGTGGTCGATGATCTTTCCCACGTCGAGATCCGCAAGGGTGACAGACCCGTGGCGCAGCTTCTAGACGCCTTGAGCTCCTACGGTCAGCTGGTGGGCGTTGTCGCTGGCCGGGAGCCGTTCGTCTGTCTCGACTACGACGGGACGCTTTCGGAGATCGTCTCGGACCCGGACGCGGCCACGCTTGTCGACGGCGCGGCCAAAGCCTTGGAGCGCTTGGCGGCGCTGTGCCCGGTGGCGATAGTGAGCGGCCGGGATCTGGCGGACATCCGCCACCGGGTCGGCCTGCCTGGGATCTGGTACGCCGGCGGCCACGGCTTTGAGCTCATCGGACCCGACGGCACGTACCACCAGAACGATGCGGCAGCCGCCGCGATACCCGCCTTGGAGACCGCAGCCGCGGAACTGCGCAACGACGTCGAGCCGATCCCCGGAGCGCGTGTGGAGCACAAGCGGTTTGCCGTCGCCATCCACTACCGCAACGTCGCGGCCGAGCGCGTTGCCGAGGTCGTGGCGGCCGCGCGCCGACGTGGACGGCGGCATGGGCTTCGAGTAACCAACGGCCGCAAGGTCGTCGAGCTGCGGCCGAACGTCGACTGGGACAAAGGCGACGCGCTGCATTGGATCAGCGACCACATCCACCAATCGGGCCGTGTGGTACCGATCTACATCGGCGATGACCTCACCGACGAAGACGCCTTCGATGCCATCCGATACACCGGCATGGGGATCGTCGTGCGAAACGACGAGGACGGCGAGCGCCCCACGGCCGCTCAGTTCACCCTGCGAGACCCCCGCGAAGTAGCCACGTTCCTCCGCCGCGGCGGGAACTGGCTGGCATACGAGAAGCAAAGCTACGACGGGACATGGACGTTCGCGTTCGAGGGCTATGACCCGCACAACGAGAAATTGCGCGAGGCGTTGTGCACGGTCGGCAACGGCTACTTCGCCACTCGGGGCGCCGCACCGGAATCGAAGGCGGGCCAGGTTCACTATCCGGGCACCTATGCCGCGGGCGTGTACAACCGCCTCGATGACCTCGTCGGCGGCACCCGGACGCAGCACGAGAGTCTGGTGAACCTGCCCAACTGGCTTCCGTTGACATTCCGCATCGACGGCGGCGACTGGTTCGATGTCGACGAGGTCACGTTGTTGTCTTATCGCCAGACTTTCGATCTTCGCGGCGCGGTGCTCAGCCGCGAGTTGCGCTTCCGAGACGATGCCGGCCGTATCACCTCGGTGACGCAGAACCGATTGGTGGCGATGAACCAGGCCCACGTGGCCGCCCTCGAGACGACGATCGTCGCTGAGGACTGGTCGGGACCGATTGAGATTCGCTCAATGCTCGACGGCAACGTCCGCAACAGCTTGGTGGAGCGGTACCGCGATTTGGCCAGCAATCACCTGCAAGGGCTGGAAAAGCGTGCATTGTCCGAGAATTCGGTGATTATGACCGTTGAGACGACGCAGTCGCAGATCCCGGTCGCACTGGCCGCGCGAACCAGCCTGTGGCACGGCGACACCCCTGAACCGGCGACGTACCGACTGGTCGACAACGAATTCGAAATCGGTCACGACATTTTCACCGAGCTCCGCGCGGGTCGGTCGCTGAGCGTCGAGAAGGTCGTCACCCTGGTCACCGGCCGTGATGTTGCCACGTCCAAAGCTGCCGAGGGGGCCGAGCGCAGGCTGGGGTGCCAGGGCCGATTCGAAGAGATACGTCGCGGGCACATGCTCAGCTGGGCCCATCTGTGGCAGCGGCTGGCCATCGACGCCGATAGCCAAGCCCACGAAATGCGCGTCCTGCGGCTGCATTTGCTGCACCTGTTGCAGACGGTGTCCTACAACTCCGAGGAGCTCGATGTCGGGGTGCCGGCCCGGGGGTTGCACGGTGAGGCGTATCGCGGCCACGTCTTCTGGGACGAGCTGTTCATCTTCCCGGTGCTCAACCTGCGGCTTCCGACGGTCACCCGGTCGCTGCTTCGGTATCGTTACCGGCGCCTTCCGGAGGCCCGCCGAGCCGCAAAGCTGGCCGGGTATCGCGGCGCGATGTACCCATGGCAGTCCGGCACCGACGGCCGCGAGGAAAGCCCAGAGCTGCATCTTAATCCGCGATCCGGGCGGTGGCGGACGGATCCCAGCCATCTTGCCCATCACATCGGCATCGCCGTTGCGTACAACGCGTGGAAGTTCTACCAGGTCACCGGGGATTTGGCTTTCTTGATCGACTACGGGGCCGAAATGCTCGCGGAAATAGCGCGATTCTGGGTGAGCAGAGTCACCTACGAACCCGAGCGAGATCGCTACACCATCAACGGTGTCATAGGGCCCGACGAATTCCACTGCGGCTACCCGGATCGGCCGTACCAGGGTGTGAACAACAACGCATACACCAACGTGATGGCAGTCTGGGTGATCCTGCGTGCCATGGACGCGCTGAAATTGATGCCGCTGCCGAATCGGCTGGACCTGCGTGAGAAGCTCGACCTGACGGACAAGGAACTCTCCCAGTGGGATCACGTCAGCCGACGCATGTTCGTTTCATTCCACGACGGTGTAATCAGCCAGTTCGAAGGCTATGAGCAACTGGCCGAACTGGATTGGGACGCCTACCGCGAGCGGTACGGCAACATCCAGCGCCTCGACCGCATCCTCGAGGCCGAGGAGGACGACGTCACCCGCTACAAGGCCTCCAAACAGGCCGACGCGCTGATGCTGCTCTACCTGCTGTCATCCGATGAACTGCGCGAGCTGCTCGACCGGCTCGACTACCACTTCAGCCACAGACAGATCCCGAAGATGGTCGATTACTACATCGACCGAACCTCACACGGATCGACGCTAAGTGCTGTCGTGCATACTTGGGTGCTGGCCCGGGCCAACCGCGAGCACGCGATCGAGTTTTTCCAGCAGGTGCTCAACTCGGACATCGCCGACATCCAGGGCGGCACCACCTCCGAAGGCATCCACCTCGCGGCGATGGCCGGCAGCGTCGACCTCGTCCAGCGGTGCTTCACCGGCCTGGAAACCCGTCAAGATCGCATCATCTTGTCCCCGAACTGGCCCGGAAACGCTCCAGCGCTGGGCTTCCCGATGCACTACCGCGGCCACCGCCTGTACCTGAGGGTGAGTGGGAAGGGCGCGGAGGTCAGCGCGGACCCACGCGACGTGCCGCCGATCGAAATCGAATGCCACGGCCGCGTGGAGCGGCTGGAGTCGGGAAACACGATTCGTTTCCCCTGACCGCTTCCAGAGCAGGAGTCGACACTTGAAATTGATGAGGCGCGTCTCCGCCTGTGGCCCGCCACCTCGACGGGGTAGACGCGGTGGGTGCCGCTGAATCCTTTCATCTCGACTTCCGGACCGCTCCGAACGCGAAGTCGTCACCGACGGCGTCGTGCACCGACTCGCTCACCAGGATGTCGCCGCGAGCGGCCTCGGCCGGCACGCGGGCGGCTATCGCGATGTTGCGGCCGAACAGGTCGTCACCGATTCGTTCAGTTACTAAGCCGATTCCAAGTCCGGAACGGTGTAACGCTGAGAACGCATGACTTGACACAACGCAGTATTGATCTACGGTTGCCTACGAGAGAGAGGACTGCGCTTTTCGCGGAGTGAGAACCAACCGAATATCCGCCTTTACATCAGAAAAGTTCGTCCTCTCTCGTGCCACAGAACTAAGTAGGGCGGTTCGTTAAGGATCAGGCTGATGGCAGTCCAGCTGGCCTGCGCCCTCGTTGTAGGTTCACCCTTATAGGAGAAAGAGTGATGAACCTCGATCGGATATTTCGTACATTCGGCGACGCCAGCGACTTGTTGGGGTGCCCGAGAGCGCAGTCGAATGCGCGTAGACACATTTCGGTGAGGTCTTCTTGCGAGATTTGTTGCGACTGAACCCATTTCACGCAGGCTGCGCGAACGAACGCCAACCAGCCCTCTACCGCGATCTCGGTGACATCGCGCCGCCGGCCCTCCGCGACGAGTTTATCGATCAGGCGTTGGCCCACGACGTTTAGCTCTCCGGTGATGATCGCCTCGATCGCCGGGTCATCCGACAATGCGCCGCGGTTCATCGCGACTGCCTCAAAGGGATGGTCGGCAAAATATTGGATGTAGGCCTCGAGTCCAGTGGCAAACTGTTCTGCGAGCGGTAGCTGCGGATCAAGATTGGCGCGCGCCAGCAACCGGGTACTAGCGCGCTTGAATATCGCTACGTATAAATCTCGCTTGCTCGGGAAGTAGTGGTACAGCGTCGCTCTCGACACACCCGCGCGGGTGGCGATGTTCTCAAGCCACACATCTTCATAAGGCTTTTCCGCGAACATCGCGGCTCCAATGTCGAGCAGCTGTTCGCGTCGCTGTTGCGGCTTTAGCCGCCGTCCTGTCACCGTGCCGACCATGATTGATAATTGACGCGCAAGTCCCCGTCCAGCGCATACCGCGTCTCCAAGAACACCGCCACGACAAACGACACTATGGCCTCCCATCGACGCCAAGAGTGGAAACGAAGGGTTCTGACTCTATTGCCTGTGCGTTTGCTTTGTGCTTCGTAGGAGCAGAAAGGGACCAAAGTCCCTTAGTCGAACCGGCGAGCAGTGACGGATTTGCAGAACCTTGGCTCCTCACTAAGCGAACCCCACGCGGCGGCCGTGGGGCCGACGACGGGGGTGCTGGACGCGGCTGCGGATGAGGCCTCGGCGGCCATTGCGGCGGTGTTTTCGGCCCACGGTCAGGGCTTTCAGGCGCAGCTTAAACGTCATCACCACCCAGGGGCCGGGGACCCTGCCCTTCGGCCGCTTGAAGCGCGGCAGCCCTCTCATTGCCGAAATTTACCCCTGGGAGGCAGACGAGCGCGCCGCGCTGGAGCGGTTGGCCGACACCCGGAACGGTTAGGCGGGTTGAGAACTATGTGCGGGCTACGTTGCGCCGACGAGCTGCATTCCTGCTGGTAGCGCACAACGTTGGCGCGGGCGCAATGGCTGCGGCTGATAAGCGCCAATAACTTCGCCGGTTTTCCGCCGAAGTTATACACACTCAGGGGGCGTTGTGCTAGTTGTGTGCACGCGGCCCGCTGACCGGTGCGAAAACGTGCCTTGACGTGCAGTGGAGCTGGTGCGCGGTACTGGGATTGAATCAGTCACCCATCGCGGCACTGGGATTGGACCCAGTCATCCATATTGCCGCATTGCTGGTCAGTAGTCCGCCGTACACTGACGTTGCTTCACGAGTTGCCGTCGCCAAGCTCCGACAGGACGGCACGCCAACCCCACGCTCGCGGGTGGCTCGGATGACGAAGCGGCCGATACCAACCGGTGCCGGGCAAGAGCGCCTCCCTTCACGGAGGCCCGATTTTTCGGGAGTTGCGGTCAATGACACTAGGGGCCTGGGCCGAGCGCCACCGGATAATGGGCCACCACCCGCATCCCGCGCCGACGAAGGAGAATCCGGAGCGGTGGGACTGCGAGTGCGGCGGCCTGTGGCGCATCCTGACGCTTGAGCAGATCCGCAGGAAGTTCGCCCCATCTCAAATCTGCCAAGAAGCGGACCGAGGAACAGGAACGGCGAGACGCCGAGCGCCTTTTGCGCGAGAAGCTGTGGCAAACCACGCGGCCTGTGGCTAGACCTACCAAAAACGCAGGGACCTTGGAGATCGCCGAGCGCTACCGCAAATCGTCGATGCCATAGTCCGCTCCCCTACAAGAACCGAGCTAAACGGCCGCGTCAACCTGCGATACAGAGTGCAAAAGCGCACGTCATACCATCTTCAGCGGTCAGTGGAAGGGCAGCGACCTTTGGCTCGATACAGCCTGGCCCCGCACATACAGTGCAGGATTCAGCGCAAACCGAAGCGGCGCAAGTCGATCCAGACCTTGCGTCGGAGCTGATTGCATCTGGTGTGGCTACACAGCCCGTCGAGACTGTGATTGCGGTCCTGGCTGTAAGCCGTGACGGTACCCCCGCGGCGCACTAAGCCGACAGCGGGATGGCACGTGGATGGCACGACCATTGCCGCGAGTGATCTAAAAATAGCTTTGAAGTGCGGGAATACTGGTGCCCCCGGCAGGATTCGAACCTGCGGCCTTCTGCTCCGGAGGCAGACGCTCTATCCCCTGAGCTACGGGGGCGCACGCGAGAAATGCTGCGCCAACGGGCCACGACAGACTAACGCATCACCGCGGCCGGCTGAGCCACCGGAATGGATTCGAGGCGCTGAGGCACCTCAGCCAATAGGATGGCCTGCGTGAACCCCGCCGACCTGGCCGAGCTGCTCAAGGCCACCGCGACCGCGGTGCTGACCGAGCATGCGCTCGACACCGCCGCGCTGCCGCCGGTGGTCACCGTCGAGCGGCCGCGCAACCCCGAGCACGGCGATTACGCCAGCAACCTGGCGCTGCAGCTCGGCAAAAAGGTCGGCGTCAATCCCCGTGAGCTGGCCGGATGGCTCGCCGAGGCGCTGACCGAGGCCGACGGCATCGCCTCGGCCGAGGTGGCCGGGCCCGGCTTCATCAACCTGCGCCTGGACGCGTCGGCGCAGGGCGTGATCATCAACAACGTCATCGACGCCGGCCACACCTACGGCAACTCCGAAGACCAGGCCGCACACAAGATCAACCTGGAGTTCGTCTCAGCCAACCCGACCGGGCCCATCCACATCGGCGGCACCCGCTGGGCCGCGGTCGGCGACGCGTTGGGCCGGTTGCTGACGACGCAGGGCGCCGACGTGGTACGCGAGTACTACTTCAACGACCACGGTGCCCAAATCGACCGGTTCGCCAACTCGCTGATCGCTGCGGCCAAAGGCGAACCCGCGCCGGAAGACGGCTACGCCGGCAGCTACATCGCCGACATCGCCGCGCAAATCCTGAAGCAGGCGCCCGATGCGCTGAGCCAGCCCGACGCCGAGCAGCACGAGACGTTCCGGCGCATCGGCGTCGACTTGATGTTCGCGCACATCAAGGAATCGCTGCACGAGTTCGGCACCGACTTCGACGTCTACACCCACGAAGAGTCGATGCACACCAGCGGTCGTGTCGAGCAGGCGATCGCCCGGCTTCGCGAGAACGGCAACATCTACGAGAAGGACGGCGCAACCTGGTTGCGCACCAGCGCTTTTGGTGACGACAAGGACCGCGTCGTGATCAAGAGCGACGGCAAGCCCGCCTACATCGCCGGTGACCTCGCCTACTACCTGGACAAGCGGCAACGCGGCTTCGACCTGTGCATCTACATGCTCGGCGCCGACCACCACGGCTACATCTCCCGGCTCAAGGCCGCCGCCGCCGCGTTCGGCGACGACCCGGCCACCGTGGAGGTGCTCATCGGCCAGATGGTCAATCTGGTCCGCGACGGGCAGCCGGTCAAGATGAGCAAGCGCGCCGGCACCGTGATCACGCTCGATGACCTGGTCGAGGCGATCGGCGTGGATGCCGCGCGCTACAGCCTGATTCGCTCGTCGGTGGACACTCCCATCGACATCGATCTGGCGCTGTGGTCGTCGGCGTCCAACGAAAACCCGGTCTATTACGTGCAATACGCGCACGCCCGGCTCTCCGCGCTGGCTCGTAACGCCGCCGAACTCGGCCTGATCGCCGACACCGGCCATCTCGAGCTCCTCACCCACGACAAGGAGGGCGCGCTGGTCCGTAATCTCGGTGAGTTCCCGCGGGTGCTGAAAACTGCGGCGTCCCTGCGGGAACCGCACCGGGTGTGCCGCTACCTGGAAGACCTCGCCGGCGACTACCACCGGTTCTACGACTCGTGCCGGGTATTGCCGCAGGGCGACGAAGCGCCCAACCAGTTGCACACCGCGCGGTTGGCGCTGTGCCAGGCGACCCGCCAGGTTATCGCCAACGGGTTGGCCATCCTGGGTGTTCGCGCTCCGGAGCGGATGTGAGCGCCCATCCCGCCGGCCCGCGGCACGCCGAAGAGTTCCATCACTCCGGCGTTCCGCCGCGACCGGCGACGGCGGAGGAATTGCTGGAACTGGCACCGAATGTCTGGCCGCGCAACGCAGTCCGCGGTGACGACGGCGTGGTCAGCATTGCCGGTGTCCCGCTGAACCGGCTGGCGCAGGAATACGGCACGCCGCTTTTCGTCGTCGACGAAGATGACTTCCGGGCGCGGTGCCGGGAGATCGCTGCGGCATTCGGCGGCGGGGCCAACGTGCACTATGCGGGCAAGGCGTTCCTGTGCAGCGAAATAGCGCGGTGGATCGACGAGGAGGGCCTCTCGCTCGATGTCTGCACCGGCGGCGAGTTGGCGGTCGCGCTGAACGCGAACTTTCCGACCGAGCGGATTGCGCTGCACGGCAACAACAAATCAGTGGCAGAGCTGACCGCGGCGGTCAAGGCCGGCGTCGGTCATGTGGTGGTGGACTCGATGACCGAGATCGAGCGCCTGGATGACATCGCCGGTGAGGCCGGTGTCGTCCAGGATGTGCTGGTCCGCGTCACCGTCGGCGTGGAAGCTCACACCCACGAATTCATTTCCACCGCCCACGAAGACCAGAAGTTCGGGCTGTCGCTGGCTAACGGCGCGGCGATGACGGCGGTGCGCCGGGTATTCGCGACCGATCACCTCCGATTGGTGGGTTTGCACAGTCACATCGGGTCGCAGATCTTCGACGTCGCCGGCTTCGAAATTGCCGCGCATCGGGTGATCGGCCTGCTGCGCGACATCGTGGCCGAGTTCGGGATCGACAAGACCGCGCAGATTTCCACCGTCGATCTCGGCGGCGGCCTGGGGATCTCGTATCTACCGAACGACGATCCACCGCCGGTGCGCGAACTCGCTGACAAGCTCGGAGCCATCGTGCGCAACGAATCCGCGGCGGTGGGTTTGCCGGTTCCCCAGCTGGTCGTCGAGCCCGGTCGTGCCATCGCCGGGCCGGGGACCGTCACGCTCTACGAGGTCGGCACCGTCAAAGATGTCGGGGTGAGCGCGTCAGCGCATCGCCGCTACGTCAGCGTGGACGGCGGGATGAGCGACAACATTCGCACTTCGCTGTATGGCGCGGAATACGACGTGCGACTGGTTTCCAGGGCCACCGACGCGCCCGCGACCCTTTCTCGCGTCGTCGGAAAGCATTGCGAGAGCGGCGATATCGTCGTCCGGGATAGCTGGGTGCCGGATGATATAGCGCCCGGCGACCTGGTCGCGGTGGCAGCCACCGGCGCCTACTGCTACTCGCTGTCGAGTCGCTATAACCTGATTGGCCGCCCCGCGGTGGTGGCTGTGCGCGACGCAAAGGTCCGGTTGATTCTGCGCAGGGAGACCGTCGACGATCTTCTGAGTCTGGAGGTGCGGTGAGCCGTGAACCGCGCCGACGACGATGCAGAGCGCAGCGATGAGGAGGAGTGGCGCACATGAATGGTGATGAAAAGCCGGTGGGCGTAGCGGTATTGGGACTGGGCAATGTGGGCAGTGAAGTTGTCCGCATCATCGAGGACAGTGCTGAGGATCTCGCTGCCCGGATCGGCGCGCCGTTGGTGCTGCGCGGTGTCGGCGTCCGCCGAGTGGCCGCAGACCGGGGTGTGCCGATCGACCTGCTCACCGACAACATCGAGGAACTGGTTTCCCGCGAGGACGTCGACATCGTCATCGAGGTGATGGGGCCGGTCGAACCGTCCCGCAAGGCGATCCTGTCGGCGCTGGAGCACGGGAAATCCGTGGTGACGGCGAATAAGGCCCTGCTATCGGTTTCGACCGGGGAGCTTGCGCAGGCAGCCGAAAGCGCCAATGTCGACTTGTATTTCGAGGCTGCCGTGGCCGGTGCTATCCCGGTGATCCGGCCGCTGACCCAGTCGCTGGCCGGCGACACCGTGCAGCGGGTGGCCGGGATCGTCAACGGCACCACCAACTACATCCTCTCCGAGATGGACAGCACCGGCGCCGACTACGAGCAGCGCGCTGGCCGACGCGAGCGCGCTCGGCTACGCCGAAGCCGATCCCACCGCGGACGTGGAAGGCTATGACGCCGCGGCGAAAGCCGCGATTCTGGCGTCCATCGCGTTCCACACCCGGGTGACCGCCGACGACGTCTACCGCGAGGGCATCACGAAGATCACCCCAGATGACTTCGTGTCCGCGCGAGCACTGGGCTGCACGATCAAACTGCTGTCGATCTGCGAGCGAATCACGACCGACGATGGGCAGCAGCGAGTTTCGGCTCGGGTTTATCCTGCGCTGGTACCGTTGTCGCATCCGCTCGCCACGGTCAACGGCGCGTTCAATGCGGTGGTGGTCGAGGCCGAGGCCGCCGGCCGGCTGATGTTCTACGGTCAGGGCGCCGGCGGAGCGCCGACCGCATCGGCTGTGACCGGCGACTCTGGTGATGGCGGCTCGCAACCGGGTGCTGGGCAGCCGCGGGCCGAAAGAGTCGAAGTACGCGCAACTGCAGATCGCGCCAATGGGTTTCATCTGCACCCGCTACTACGTGAGCATGAATGTCGCGGACAAACCGGGCGTATTGTCCTCGGTCGCAGCAGAATTCGCCAAGCGCGAAGTCAGCATCGCCGAAGTTCGCCAGGAAGGTGTTGTCGGCGAGGGCGGACAACGGGTAGGGGCCCGCATCGTGGTGGTCACCCACACCGCCACCGACGCCGCACTGTCCGAAACCGTCGACGCGCTGGCCGATCTCGACGTGGTCGAGGGTGTGGCCAGCGTCCTGCGGCTGGAAGGAACCAGCGAATGAGTTCGGCAAGCGCCGCCAAGACCGGCGTCCACCAGCCGTGGCCGGGTGTGATCGCGGCCTACCGGGACCGGCTGCCGGTCGGCGACGACTGGGCTCCCGTCACGCTGCTCGAGGGTGGCACCCCGCTGATACCGGCGACCAGGCTGTCCGCGAAGACCGGATGCACGGTGCATCTCAAGGTCGAGGGCCTCAATCCCACCGGCTCGTTCAAGGACCGCGGCATGACGATGGCCGTCACTGACGCGGTGGCCCGCGGTCAGCAAGCGGTGCTGTGTGCGTCGACGGGGAACACCTCGGCGTCGGCGGCGGCCTACGCGGCCCGCGCCGGCATCACCTGCGCGGTACTGATCCCGCAGGGCAAGATCGCGATGGGCAAGCTGGCGCAGGCCGTGATGCATGGCGCCAAGGTCATCCAGATCGACGGCAACTTCGACGACTGCCTGGAACTCGCCCGCAAGATCGTCGCCGACTTTCCGACCATCTCCTTGGTCAACTCGGTCAACCCGGTGCGCATCGAGGGCCAGAAGACGGCGGCGTTCGAGATCGTCGACGCGCTCGGCGACGCGCCGGACGTGCACGCTCTGCCGGTCGGCAACGCCGGCAACATCACCGCGTACTGGAAGGGCTACACCGAGTATCACCGCGATGGAGTGATCGACAAGCTGCCGCGCATGCTGGGCACCCAGGCGGCCGGAGCAGCGCCGTTGGTGTTCGGCCAACCGGTGAGCCACCCCGAGACCATCGCCACCGCGATCCGCATCGGCTCGCCGGCGTCGTGGGCGCCGGCCGTCGAGGCGCAGCAGCAGTCCAAGGGGCGATTCCTGGCCGCCACCGACGACGAGATCCTGGCCGCATATCACCTGGTGGCCGCCACCGAAGGCGTCTTCGTGGAACCGGCGTCGGCGGCCAGCATCGCCGGTCTTCTCAAAGCCGTCGAGGACGGCTGGGTGACCCGAGGATCGACCGTGGTGTGCACCGTGACCGGCAATGGCCTCAAGGATCCCGACACGGCACTGCGGGACATGCCCAGCGTCTCGCCGGTTCCCGTCGACCCAGTCGCCGTTGTCGCGAAGCTGGGGCTCGTCTAGTGGCGATCGCAAGCGCGGCGCAGCCGGGTGAAGCGGGTCGCCGCTCATCCGGCGTGAGCACCCAGATGCTGCCTTCCGGGCTGCTGGCCAGCTCGGTCGTCGCGGCGTCCAGCGCCAACCTCGGCCCGGGCTTCGACAGTATCGGACTGGCGTTGAGCCTTTACGACGAAATCATCGTCGAGACAACCGATTCCGGTCTGGTCGTCGAAGTCGACGGCGAGGGCGCCGGGGAGCTGGCGCTCGGCTCGGGCCATTTGGTGGTTCGGGCCGTCGAGCGCGGGCTGCAGGCGGCCGGCGTCAGCGCGCCGGGCTTGAAAGTGCGGTGCCGCAACACCATCCCACACTCGCGGGGTCTCGGCTCGTCGGCCGCGGCGGCGGTCGGCGGCCTTGCGGCAGTCAATGGACTTGTCGCACAAGCGGGTTCGACTCCCTTGAGCCAGGCCCAGTTGATTCAGCTGTCGTCGGAATTCGAAGGGCATCCCGACAACGCCGCGGCGGCGGTGTTGGGCGGCGCGGTGGTGTCGTGGACCGACCGCAGCGGCGATCCGCCCAGGCTACTCGGCGGTGCCGCTGCGGTTACATCCCGACATCCGGCTGTTCCCGGCGATTCCCGAGCAGCGGTCATCGACCGCGGAGGCGCGGGTGCTGCTCCCCGCGCAGGTCAGCCACGACGAGGCCCGCTTCAATGTCAGCCGCGCCGCGCTGCTGGTGGTGGCGCTCACCGAGCGGCCCGACCTGCTGATGGCCGCTACCGAGGACGTGCTGCATCAGCCGCAGCGCGCACCCGCGATGCCGGCGTCGGCGGAATACCTTCGGCTGTTGCGGCGTTGCAACGTACCAGCTGTGCTTTCCGGTGCCGGTCCGGCGGTGATCGCGCTCACCACAGCCTCCGAGTTACCTGCAGAGGCTCTGGAGTACGGCGCCGCAAACGGGTTTGCGGTCAGCGAGATGGGCGCCGGCGACGGGGTCCGGTGGAGTTCTGGAGTGGCAGCCCGCAGCTAACGTCCACCGCCACGGCGGAGGGGCTTCTTGCTTCCGGCATCGAAGCAGGTTATCCTCGACGGCGTCCAGCAATCGCAGCGTCTGCATCTGCGTTAACACTAGGACGAACATCAAATTCTTCTCGTGGACGATGGTTCGCCATTTTGAACCGCCAATCCTGGCGATCACCGTTGCAGAGTCGATTGTTGATAGCACTCGGCGATTTGGCTGAGTGCAACGAACCCCTGGCTTGATTGGATCGGCCAGGGAAGAAAGGAAATCCGTGACCGATACGGACCTCGTTGCGGCTGACGACAGCACCGAAAATCACAGGCTGTCCAACTCCGTGACAACAGACTCTTCCGCCGACTACGACGCATCCGGGTCGGCGACGGACGCCAACACCAGCGGGTCGGACGGTTCGCTGTCCACCATGGTGCTGCCCGAACTGCGCGCGTTGGCCAATCGGGCCGGCGTCAAGGGCACATCTGGGATGCGTAAGAACGAACTCATCGCTGCGATTCGGGAAAGCCGCCAGGGACACGCCAACGGTGCACCTGCCAACGGCGGCTGCCGGCAGCGAATCACACAACCACGGCATCGAGGCTCCGGCCAACCACACCGAGGCGACCGCCGACGAGGCCACCCGCGCTGACTCCAGCGAAGGGGGATCGTCAGGCGAGCAGACCGAGCGGCGCAACCGGGACGAAAGGACCGATCAATCCGCTGACAAGCCCGCTCGTGACCGCGGCCAACAGGACGCCAGGTCCGAGGAGCGTGAGTCCGAGAAGGACTCCGACAAAGGCGGCGATCAGCAAGGCTCAGGCGGACAACAGAACCGCGGTGGCTCGAACCAGCAAGACGACGACGGCTGACGGGCGCGGCGGCCGCCGAGGGCGCCGATTCCGGGAACGCAGGCGTCGCGGTGAGCGGTCGGGTGACGGCGGCGGTGACACCGAACTGCGCGAAGACGACGTCGTCCAGCCGGTCGCCGGCATCCTCGACGTGCTCGACAACTACGCGTTCGTGCGCACTTCCGGTTATTTGGCCGGTCCGCACGACGTGTACGTGTCGATGAACATGGTGCGCAAGAACGGCTTACGCCGCGGCGACGCGGTGACCGGCGCGGTGCGGGTGCCCAAGGACGGCGAACAACCCAACCAGCGGCAGAAGTTCAACCCGTTGGTGCGCTTGGACACCGTCAACGGTGGGCCGGTCGAAGACGCCAAGAAGCGTCCCGACTTTTCCAAGCTGACGCCGTTGTACCCCAATCAGCGGCTGCGTCTGGAGACCACCCCCGACCGGCTGACCACGCGGGTCATCGACCTGATCATGCCGATCGGCAAGGGCCAGCGCGCACTGATCGTGTCGCCACCCAAGGCCGGTAAGACGACGATCCTGCAGGACATCGCCAACGCGATCACCAAGAACAACCCGGAATGCCATCTCATGGTCGTGCTCGTCGACGAGCGCCCTGAAGAGGTCACCGACATGACGCGTTCGGTCAAGGGCGAGGTCATCGCCTCGACGTTCGACCGCCCGCCGACGGACCACACGGCGGTCGCCGAGCTGGCGATCGAGCGCGCCAAGCGCCTGGTCGAGCAGGGCAAGGACGTCGTCGTGCTGCTCGACTCGATCACCCGACTGGGCCGCGCCTACAACAACGCGTCGCCGGCATCGGGCCGCATCCTGTCCGGTGGTGTCGACTCCACCGCCCTGTACCCGCCGAAGCGATTCCTCGGCGCCGCCCGAAATATCGAGGAAGGCGGCTCGTTGACGATCATCGCCACGGCGATGGTCGAAACCGGATCCACCGGTGACACAGTGATCTTCGAGGAGTTCAAGGGCACCGGTAACGCCGAGCTCAAGCTCGACCGCAAGATCTCCGAGCGCCGGGTGTTCCCCGCCGTCGACGTCAACCCGTCGGGTACCCGCAAGGACGAATTGCTGTTGTCGCCAGACGAATTCGGCATCGTGCACAAGCTGCGTCGGGTGCTGTCGGGGCTGGATTCCCACCAGGCCATCGACCTGCTGATGTCGCAGCTGCGGAAGACCAAGACCAACTACGAGTTCTTGGTCCAGGTGTCCAAGACGACACCGGGCATGGACAACGACTGACCCGGTTAGCACATCGCCGCGGTCGACGAACATCGCCCTTCCGCTTAGGTAGCTGACGCTGCGCCGGTAACGTGCCCTGTGGGACCGACGGGAAAGTGTGAGCCTGTGGCGGAGACTATTCAGCAACTGCTGCGCACCCGCGTCGACGACGCCAGTCCGGCGGTGAAATTCGGCGACCGGGTATGGAGTTGGCGCGAGCACCTGGCGGACGCCTCGGCGCAGGCCGCCGCATTGATCGGTATCGCCGATCCGGGGCGCCCCCTGCACGTCGGTGCGCTGCTGGGCAACACCCCGGAGATGCTGACCGCGATGGCGGCCGCAGCGCTCGGCGGATACGTGTTGTGCGGTGTCAACGACACCCGTCGCGGTGCGGCGCTGGCCAAAGACATCCTGCGGGCCGACTGCCAGATATTGCTCACCGACCCTGCGCACCGACGCGTTGCTCGACGGGCTGGATCTGCCCGGAGTCCGCGTCGTCGACGTCGCCGGCGACGAGTGGGCCGGTTTGCTGGCAGCGGCCGGGCCGCTGCTGCCACATCGCGAAGTCGAGCCCACCGACACCCTGATGATGATCTTCACCTCGGGCACCAGCGGCGAGCCGAAGGCGGTCCGGGTCACCCATCTGACCGTGATCTTCGCCGGCGCCAACCTGATCGAGCGGTTCGACGTCGACTCCTCCGGCGTCTGCTACCTGTCGATGCCGCTGTTTCACTCCAACGCGCTGCTGGCCGGCTGGAGCGTGGCGGTCGGCTCCGGTGCGGCGATGGTGCCCGCGACGTTCTCGGCGTCCGGTTTGCTGGCCGATCTGCGCCGCTACGGCGCGACCTATATGAACTACGTCGGCAAGCCGTTGGCCTACGTGCTGGCCACCCCCGAGCTGCCCGACGATCGCGGACAACCCGCTGCGGGTCGCATTCGGCAACGAGGCAAGCGACCGCGACATCGCCGAGTTCAGCCGCCGCTTCGATTGCACGGTCTGGGACGGCTTCGGCTCCACCGAAGGCGCGATCATCATCACCCGCGAAGACGGCTGCCCGCCGGGCTCACTGGGCCAGGGCTTTCCCGGCGTCGAGCATCTACAACCCCGACACGCTCGCCGAATGCCCGGTGGCCCAATTCGACGACGACGGCGCGCTGACCAACCCCGACGAAGCGATCGGCGAGCTGGTCAACACCACCGGCGCCGGCCTGTTCGCCGGCTACTACAACGACCAGGACGCCACCGACGCGCGACTGCGTCACGGCATGTTCTGGTCGGGCGATCTGGCCTATCGCGACGCCGACGGCTGGATCTACTTCGCCGGGCGCAGCGGGGACTGGCTGCGGGTCGACGGCGAAAACATGACGACGGCGCCCATCGAGCGCATCCTGCAACGACTGCCGGCGGTCAGCCAGGTCGCGGTCTACGCGGTGCCCGATGAGCAGGTGGGTGACCAGGTGATGGCGGCGTTGGTGCTGGCCGACGACGCGGAGTTGACGCCCGGGGAGTTCGGCGAGTTTCTGGCCGGCCAGCCCGACCTGTCGCCCAAGGCGTGGCCGCGCCACGTGTGGATCACCGACAGCCTGCCGTCCACCGCGACCAACAAAATCCTCAAGCGCGAACTGAGCGCCCGGGGCGCTGCTCCGGAAGGTGGCGTGCTGTGGACCCGGATCGGGCGCGACACCAGCTACACGGTGGTCGACCGGTCGGCCAAGGCCGGGCCGAATTACCAGGTCAGCCCCGGTTAGCGCGGGGAATGCGCAGGTGTCTGCGCGCGTTTAGGGGGAGAGCGGCTGAGCTGGCATAATCGACAGCCGAAGTTCAGGTTCCGGTTCACGTCCGATCATAACCCATGGGGCGACCCGGCGACCGACGATTGAAGAGGACATCATGAAATCTGGTATTCATCCCGCCTACGGCGAGACCACCGTGCTCTGCGGATGCGGCAACACCTTCACCACCCGCAGCACCAAGGAAAGCGGCCACATCGTGGTCGAGGTCTGCTCGCAGTGCCACCCGTTCTACACCGGCAAGCAGAAGATTCTGGACAGCGGTGGCCGGGTCGCTCGTTTCGAGAAGCGCTACGGCAAGCGCAAGGCCGGCGCCGAGAAAGAGGCTGGAGAGGCCCAAAAAGCCGACAAGTAGTTGCAGCGACGCCCGAACTGTTGCGGAAACCGCACAGGCCGGGCGTCGTTTTGCGTTCGGATAACGTGACAGCGGATTGGGTCGGCTCGCTTCGAAGGCTCGGTTTGGGATGGATTCGGAAGGATCGGAAGGAAAAGCATGACGCAGGGCGTGCAGGCGATCGACGCGCTGCTGGCCGAGCACGCCGAGCTCGAACGTCAGCTGGCCGATCCCGAACTGCACAGCAATGCCGCCAATGCGCGCAAAGTCGGCCGCCGGTTTGCGCAACTGGCGCCGATCGTCGCCACCCACCGCAAGCTCGAGTCGGTGCGGGGAGACCTGGAGGCCGCGCGTGAGCTGGCCGCCGACGATGCATCGTTCGTCGATGAAGTCGCCGAACTGGAATCACGTGCTGCCGAGCTGGATACTCAGCTCACCGACATGCTGGCACCCCGCGATCCCCACGATCGCCGACGACATCGTGCTCGAGGTCAAATCCGGTGAGGGTGGCGAAGAATCGGCCCTCTTCGCCGCGGACCTGGCCCGGATGTACATCCGCTATGCCGAGCGACACGGCTGGACGGTGACGGTTCTGGACGAAACCACATCGGATTTGGGTGGTTACAAGGATGCGACGCTCGCGATCGCCAGCAAAGGCGATACGGCCGACGGCGTGTGGTCGCGAATGAAATTCGAGGGCGGTGTCCACCGAGTGCAGCGAGTGCCGGTCACCGAATCCCAAGGCCGCGTGCATACTTCGGCGGCCGGCGTGCTGGTCTATCCGGAACCCGAAGAAGTCGGTGAAGTGCAGATCGACGAGTCCGACCTGCGCATCGACGTCTACCGGTCGTCCGGCAAGGGTGGTCAGGGCGTCAACACCACCGACTCGGCGGTGCGAATCACCCACCTGCCCACCGGGATTGTCGTCACCTGCCAGAACGAGCGGTCGCAGCTGCAGAACAAGACCCGAGCCTTGCAGGTGCTTGCCGCTCGGTTACAGGCAATGGCCGAAGAGCAGGCGCTGGCCGACGCGTCGGCGGACCGCGCCAGCCAGATCCGCACCGTGGACCGCAGCGAACGCATCCGCACCTACAACTTCCCGGAGAACCGCGTTACCGACCACCGCATCGGTTTCAAGGCACACAATCTCGATCAGGTTCTCGACGGCGACCTGGACGCATTATTCGACGCTCTGAGCGTCGCCGACAGGCAGTCACGGCTGCAGCAGGCATGACGACTCGACTGCGCTGCGCGATCGACTCAGCCACGACGCTGCTCGCAGACGCCGGGGTCAGCTCGCCGCGTTACGACGCCGAGGAGTTGGCCGCGCACCTGGCAGGCATCCAGCGTGGGCGACTGCCGCTGATCAAGTCGCCTGACGACACGTTCTTCGATCGCTACCAGCGCCGCGATCGCGGCGCGATCGCGGCGGGTACCGCTGCAGCACATCACCGGCACAGCCGCATTCGGGCCGTTGACGCTGTCCGTCGGTCCGGGCGTTTTCATTCCTCGCCCGGAGACTGAAGCCATGTTGGAATGGGCTACCGCGCAATGTCTTCCGAAGGCTCCGGTCATCGTCGACCTTTGCACCGGTTCGGGTGCGCTGGCGCTCGCACTGTTGCAACACTGGCCGGCGGCACGCGTAATCGGCATCGATGACTCAGATGCGGCCCTCGAGTATGCCCGCAGCAACTCGGTAGGAACCGAGGTCGAATTGGTACGCGCCGATGCCACCGACCCCGGCTTGCTCGCCGAGCTCGACGGGCAAGTCGACCTCGTCGTGGCCAACCCGCCCTACGTGCCCGATGACGCCGCAGTCGAACCTGAAGTCTCCCAATATGATCCGCCACACGCAGTGTTCGGGGGACCGGACGGGATGACGGTAATCAACGCGATTGTCCGGCTCGCGGGCCGCTGGCTGTGTCCGGGCGGCTTCTTCGCCGTCGAGCACGACGACACCACGTCGTCGCTGACCTCCGAACTGATCAGCGGGACAGGTCTTTTCGACGAGATTTTGGCTCGGACGGATTTGAACGGACGGCCCCGGTTCGTAACGGCCCGCAGAAGAGGCCGACTCGTGACTGACGTCTTCGACTGCGCCGACCCCGAACAGCGTTCCCGCGGAATCACGTCGGCGGCCGGAGCCGTCAAAAACGGTCGGCTGGTGGTGCTCCCGACAGACACGGTTTACGGCATCGGCGCCGACGCCTTCGACAGCTCTGCGGTGGCCGCGCTGCTGTCGGCCAAGGGCCGCGGACGCGATATGCCGGTGCCGGTGCTGGTCGGCTCTTGGCACACGATCGACGGTCTTGCTCTCATGGTGTCGCAGGCAATGCGTGACCTGATTCGCGCGTTCTGGCCGGGCGCGTTGAGCTTGGTGGTCCGGCAAGCGCCGTCGCTGCAGTGGGATCTCGGCGATGCCCGCGGCACGGTGATGCTGCGGATGCCGCTGCACCCGGTGGCCATCGAATTGCTGCGTGAGGTCGGGCCGATGGCGGTATCCAGCGCCAACGTCTCCGGCAGTCCGCCGGCCGTCGACGCCGACGACGCTCGCAGGCAGCTCGGTGACCTCGTCGACGTCTATCTCGACGCCGGTCCGTCCGCGCAGCAGGCCGCCTCGACCATCCTGGACTTAACCGGGCCCGAGCCCCGCATTCTGCGACCCGGACCGGTCAGCGCGGAGAATATCGCCGCGGTGCTCGGTCTGGACGCTGCGAGTTTGACCGGCTGATCGCGCCGCGCAATTGAATACAGTCGTGGTGCAGTACGGTCTCGGGGTGGTTAGGGGTACCCACGAGCTGGCCGCCGGCGTGCTCGCGCTGTCTGACCGTGGCGCCGGTGTCCCGTTGCGCGAATTGGCGCTCGTCGGGCTGACGGCCGCGATCATCACCTACTTCGCGACCGGACCGGTGCGCCTGCTGGCGACCCGGTTCGGCGCGGTGGCCTATCCACGCGAACGCGATGTGCACGTGACGCCGACGCCGCGGATGGGCGGTCTGGCGATGTATCTCGGCGTCGTCGCGGCGGTCTTTCTGGCATCTCAGCTGCCCGCTCTCACACGCGGTTTCGTCTACTCCTCGGGTATGCCGGCGGTGCTGGTGGCAGGCGCGGTGATCATGGGCATCGGCCTGATCGACGACCGCTGGGGTCTGGACGCGCTGACGAAGTTCGCCGGTCAGATCACCGCGGCCAGCGTGCTGGTGACCATGGGCGTGGCCTGGAGCGTCCTCTACATCCCGCTGGGCGGCGTCGGCACCATCGTGCTGGACCAGGCCTCGTCGATCCTGCTCACGCTGGCGCTGACCGTGTCGATCGTCAACGCGATGAACTTCGTCGACGGTCTCGACGGGCTGGCCGCCGGCCTGGGCCTCATCACCGCGTTGGCGATCTGCATGTTCTCCGTCGGCCTGCTGCGCGACCACGGCGGTGACGTGCTGTTCTACCCGCCGGCGGTCATCTCGGTGGTGCTGGCCGGAGCCTGCCTGGGTTTCCTGCCGCACAACTTCCACCCGGCCAAGATCTTCATGGGGGATTCCGGGTCGATGCTGATCGGCCTGATGTTGGCGGCCGCGTCGACGACGGCCGCGGGACCGATCTCGCAGAACGCCTACGGCGCCCGCGATGTGTTTGCTCTGCTGTCGCCGTTCCTGTTGGTCGTGGCGGTCATGTTCATGCCGATGCTGGACATGCTGCTGGCGGTGATTCGGCGGACCCGCGCAGGTGTGCACTTCTCCAGCCCCGACAAAATGCACCTGCATCATCGTCTGCTGCAGATCGGTCATTCGCATCGCCGCGTGGTGCTGATCATCTATTTGTGGGTGGGCATAGTCGCTTTCGGCATGGCGAGCACGATCTTCTTCGATCCGCGCGATACCGCGGCGGTGATGCTGGGCGCGATCGCGATCGCGGCCATTGCCACGTTGATCCCGCTGCTCCGACGCCGCGACGACGTCTACGACGAGGAGTAGTAGGGTCGTCTGCGATGTGGTAAGGTGCTGGTAGAACCCGAATTAACCTCGCGGGTTGCCGGCCACCGGCCATCGGATTCACATCCGATCGGTCGGACGTACGACCGACAAAGGGGAGTTGTCCCTTGGGTGATGCGAGTGCGGTGAATGCCCTCCGATACGCTCAACGGGCCACGCAACGATCAACCAGGCAACTCCCCCCTAGCGAGGACTGAGGTGCAGAAGTGACAACACCAGCGCAGGACGCGCCGTTGGTGTTTCCCTCGGTTGCGTTCCGGCCAATTCGTCTCCTCGTTATCTCGCTTGTACTGACTGCGGTCGCGGTCGCCGCCGCTGGTGCGCTGGGCCATCCGATGGTCGGCGTGTTCTTCGGCGTGGGGCTCCTGTTGGGTTTGCTCAACGCCATCGGTGTCCAGCGCTCGGTCGCGGCGATCACCGCCGAAGCGCATCCGCTGAAAAAGAAGATGGCGATGAACTCGGCGAGCAGGCTGATGATCATCACCGTGATCGGCCTGGCCGTCGCATTCGTTTTCCGACCCGCCGGCCTGGGTGTGCTATTCGGTCTTGCGCTGTTCCAGGTTCTGCTGGTGATGTCAACCGCGCTGCCGGTCTGGAAGAAGCTGCGCACCGGGGCCGCCGACGGTGGCTGGGACGGCGATGCGGCCAAGGGATTGGAAGGGAATGGCAACAGCGATGAGTGAGATGCTCCTGGCTGAGGGCGCCATCGAGGTCGGTCACCACGAGACCGCGCAGTGGTTCGGTCTGACCGTCAACGTCGACACCGTGGCGTCCGCTGCCCTCGCCGCAGTCATCGTCATCGCGCTGGCATTCTTCTTGCGGTCCAAGGTCACCTCCACCGGCGTGCCTGGCGGTGTCCAGTTGTTCTTCGAGGCGATCACCATCCAGATGCGCAATCAGATCGAATCCGCGATCGGGATGAAAATCGCGCCATTCGTGTTGCCGCTGGCCGTCACCCTGTTCGTGTACATCCTGATCTCGAACTGGCTGTCGGTGCTGCCGGTGCAGTACACCGACCCCTCGGGCGGGGCTCCGAAAGAGTTGTTCGCCCCGCCGGCGTCAGACATCAACTATGTGTTGGCGTTGGCGCTGTTCGTGTTCCTCTGCTACCACCTGGCTGGCATCTGGCGCAGCGGGCCCGTCGGGTACCCCGCCAAGATCCTCAAGGGGCACGTGTGGAACACCCTGCCGAAAGCCGTTGGGGTGATCTTCTCGCCGATCAACGTCGTTGAAGAACTCGCCAAGCCGATCTCGTTGTCGCTCCGACTTTTCGGCAACATCTTCGCCGGCGGCATCCTGGTCGCGCTGATCGCGCTTTTCCCGCCTTACATCATGTGGGCGCCGAACGCGATCTGGAAGGCATTCGACCTATTCGTGGGCGCGATCCAGGCGTTCATCTTCGCGCTGCTGACCGTCTTGTACTTCAGTCAATCGATGGAGCTGGAAGGGGAAGACGCATTAGGACGGCCCCAGACCCCGGCTTCCGCATCACGACCGCAGATTCTTACCAAATATCAAGGAGGATAAGCAATGAACCCCACAATCGCGGCCGGCGCCCTCATCGGCGGTGGACTGATCATGGCCGGTGGTGCCATCGGCGCCGGTATCGGTGACGGTATCGCCGGTAACGCGCTGATCGCCGGTATCGCCCGGCAGCCCGAGGCGCAGGGTCGGTTGTTCGTTCCGTTCTTCATCACCGTGGGTTTGGTCGAGGCCGCCTACTTCATCAACCTGGCCTTCATGGCGTTGTTCGTCTTCGCCACCCCGGTCAAGTAGATAGTCGAGATGGGTGACATGAGCGCCGTAGTCCTGGCTGCCGCCAGCCAGGCTGAGGGAAACTTCCTGCTTCCCAACGGCACCTTCTTCGTTGTGCTGCTCATCTTCTTGATCGTGCTCGGCGTGATCGGCACCTTCGTGGTGCCGCCGATCATGAGGGTGCTCAACGAGCGCGAGAACATGGTCACCAAGACGCAGGCCGACAACAAAAAGTCGGCCGAGCAGATCTCCGCCGCCCGGGAAGACTACGAGAAGGCGATGTCGCAGGCTCGCGTCAAGGCATCGGCGGCCCGTGACGATGCTCGGGCGGAGGGCCGTAAGGTTCTCGACGAAATGCGTTCGCGCGCTGAAGAACAGGTTTCGGCGACATTGCAGGAAGCGGCCGACCAACTCAAGCGGGAGGGAGATGCGGTGGCGGCAGATCTGCGCGCTCGCGTGGACGGTATCTCCACGACGTTGGCCAGCCGTATCCTCGGCGTCGAGATCACGACCTCAGTCTCAGCCAGCGGGTCAGGTCGGTAGCGAAGATGTCGACATTCATCGGGCAGCTGGTCGGGTTCGGCGTCATCCTGTTGCTGGTATGGCGTTACGTCGTCCCGCCGGTGCGCAAAATGATGGTCGATCGGCAGAACACCGTCCGTCAACAATTGGACGACGCGGCGGCTGCCGCCGATCGGCTTGCGGAAGCCAGCCAAGCCCACGACAAAGCGCTCGAAGACGCCAAGGCGGAAGCCGAGCGGATTACCGAAGAGGCCCGTGCGGACGCGGAACGCATTGCCCAACAGCTGCGGACTCACGCCGACGCCGAGGTCGAGCGCGTCAAAGTGCAGGGCGCCAAGCAGGTCGAGCTGCTGCGAGCACAGTTGGTTCGGCAACTACGCCAGGATTTCGGTGCCGAATCCGTACGGCGGGCAAGCGAATTGGTGCGTGGCTACGTTGCCGACTCGGCGCAGCAGTCAGCAACGGTCGACCGCTTTCTCGATGACCTCGACGCGATGGCGCCCTCCGAGGCGGACATCCAATACCCCATCGCAGAAAACATGCGTTCGGCCAGCCGACTGGCGCTGGACAGCGTGACGAAGCGGTTCGGTGAGGTAGCCAAAGGCCTCGACGACCCCGGCCTGGCCACCCTCGCCGACGAACTGACATCCGTTGCCGCACTGCTGGATCGCGAGACCGTCGTCACCCGCTATCTGACCCTGCCGGCCGAGGACGCCGCGCCCAGAGTCCGGCTGCTCGAACGGCTGGTGTCCGACAAAGTCGGAGAGCCCGCGCTCGACATCCTCAAGACGGCTGTCTCGCAGCGCTGGTCAGCCAACAACGATTTGATCGACGCGGTCGAGCTGGTATCGCGGAACGCATTGTTGGCGCGCGCCGAACATGCCGGCTCGCTAGACGAGGTAGAAGAACAACTGTTCTGGTTCAGCCGGATTCTTGATGCCCAGCCACGCCTGTCTATCTTGCTCGGTGACTACGAAGCTCCGGCCGACAGCCGGGTTCAGTTGCTGCGCAACGTTCTGGAAAGCGGAAGCACCACGGTCAATCCGATCGCGGCTGACCTGCTTTCCAAGACAGTCGAGTTGCTGCGAGGCCAACCCGCCGAGGAGGCGGTACTTACGCTGGCCGAAGTCGCGGTGGCTCGACGTGGTGAGGTCGTCGCGCACGTCAGCGCGGCAACCGAACTCAGCGACACCCAGCAAGAGCGCCTGAGCCAAGTGCTGAGCCGGGTCTACGGCCATCCGGTGACAGTGCAGATGCAAATCGACCCCGAGCTGCTCGGCGGGCTCGCAATCTCGGTCGGCGACGAGATCATCGACGGAACGCTTTCGTCTCGTCTCGCCGCTGCCCAAACCCAGTTGCCAGACTGAAACACCACGTAGTCAATCAACAAGCAGGAAGAACGAAAAGCCATGGCAGAGTTGACAATCTCCGCTGAAGACATTCAGGGCGCAATCGAAGAATACGTTAGCTCCTTTACCTCCGACACCGCCCGGGAGGAGGTCGGAACGGTCATCGACACCGGCGACGGTATTGCGCACGTCGAGGGCTTGCCGTCGGTGATGACCCAAGAACTCCTCGAATTCCCCGGCGGGGTCTTGGGCGTGGCGCTCAACCTCGACGAGCACAGCATCGGCGCGGTGATCCTGGGCGACTATGAGACCCTTGCAGAGGGCCAGCAGGTCAAGCGAACCGGCGAAGTGCTTTCGGTGCCGGTCGGTGATGGTTTCCTCGGCCGCGTAGTCGACCCTCTCGGCCACCCGATCGATGGCCGCGGCGACATCGAAGCCGCCGACCGCAGGGCGCTGGAAATTCAGGCTCCGTCAGTGGTGCAGCGCCAGGGCGTCAAAGAGCCACTGCAGACCGGGATCAAGGCCATCGACGCGATGACGCCGATCGGCCGTGGACAGCGGCAGCTGATCATCGGCGACCGCAAGACCGGCAAGACCGCCGTCTGCGTCGACACCATCCTCAACCAGCGGCAGAACTGGGAGACCGGTGATGAGAAAAAGCAGGTGCGGTGTGTCTACGTAGCTATCGGGCAAAAGGGCACCACGATCGCCTCCGTGCACCACACGCTGGAAGAGGGTGGCGCGATGGACTACACGACCATCGTCGCCGCGCCCGCTTCCGACTCTGCCGGGTTCAAATGGCTTGCGCCGTATACCGGTTCGGCAATCGCTCAGCATTGGATGTATGAGGGCAAGCATGTGTTGATCGTGTTCGACGACCTGAGCAAGCAGGCCGAGGCGTATCGCGCGATCTCGCTGCTGCTGCGCCGCCCGCCGGGCCGCGAAGCCTACCCAGGCGACGTGTTCTACCTGCATTCGCGGCTGTTGGAGCGCTGCGCCAAGCTGTCCGACGATCTCGGTGGCGGCTCGCTGACGGGTCTGCCGGTCATCGAGACCAAAGCCAACGACATCTCGGCTTATATTCCGACCAACGTCATCTCGATCACCGACGGGCAGTGCTTCCTGGAGTCCGACCTGTTCAACCAGGGCGTGCGGCCGGCCATCAACGTGGGTGTTTCGGTATCCCGCGTGGGTGGTGCGGCACAGATCAAGGCGATGAAGGAAGTCGCCGGATCGTTGCGGCTGGATCTGTCGCAGTACCGCGAATTGGAGTCGTTCGCGGCTTTTGCCTCGGACTTGGACGCCACGTCGAAAGCACAATTGGAACGTGGCGCTCGACTCGTGGAACTGCTGAAGCAGCCGCAGAACCAGCCGGTGCCGGTTGAGGAGCAGGTGGTTGCGATCTTCCTCGGTACCGGTGGTCACCTGGATTCGGTTCCGGTCGAAGACGTGCGGCGGTTCGAGACCGAGTTCCTCGACCATGTTCGGGCCTCCGAAGAAAGCATCCTGTCCGAGATCCGGGAATCTCAGAAGCTCAGCGAGGAGACGGAAAACAAGCTGACCGAGGCGATCAAGGAGTTCAAGAAGGGCTTTGCGGCCACCGGCGGCGGCTCGGTGGTGCCCGACGAGCATGTGGAAGCCCTTGACGAAGAGAAATTGGCCAAAGAAGCGGTGCAGGTTCACAAGCCAGCGCCGCCGGAGCAGAAGAAGAAGTAATCGAGGATGGCTGCCACACTTCGCGAACTGCGGGGTCGGATCCGCTCCGCCGGGTCGATCAAGAAGATCACCAAGGCACAGGAAATGATCGCGACCTCGCGTATCGGCAAGGCGCAGGCCCGGCTGCAGGCGGCTCGGCCTTACGCCACCGAGATCACCCGCATGCTCACTACCCTGGCCAACGAGGCCGCTTTGGACCATCCGTTATTGGTCGAGCGCCCCGAACCGAAACGAGCCGGTGTGCTTGTGGTCTCGTCTGACCGCGGCCTTTGTGGCGCGTACAACTCCAGCGCCTTCCGCCGAGCCGAGGAACTTTTCTCGCTGCTGCGCGAAAGCGGCAAAACGCCGGTGCTCTACACCGTCGGTCGTAAAGCACTGGGCTACTACACATTCCGGAACTGGGACATCAGTGAGTCGTGGACGGGCTTCTCGGAGCGGCCCAGCTACGAGGATGCCGCGAAGGTGGCTGGGACACTGGTGAAGGCCTTCATGGCCGGCGCCGAGGAGAACGGTGAGCAGGACGGGCCCGCAGGAGTCGACGAGCTGCACATCGTCTATACCGAGTTCAAATCGATGATGTCGCAGTCGGCGGAGGCGCACCGCATCGCTCCGATGGTTGTGGAGTACGTCGAAGACACCGGCCCGTACACGTTGTATTCATTCGAGCCGGATGCAACGACGTTGTTCGAGTCGCTGTTGCCGCGCTACCTGACCACCCGCGTGTACGCGGCGCTGCTCGAGTCCGCGGCATCAGAACTGGCATCGCGCCAACGGGCAATGAAGTCTGCGAGCGACAACGCGGACGATCTCATCAAGGCCCTCACTCTTGAGGCCAACCGTGAACGCCAAGCCCAAATCACCCAGGAAATCAGCGAAATCGTCGGTGGCGCAAACGCGCTCGCCGATGCCGCTAAATAAGTCCCATCAGGAAGCGAAGAAGATATGGCTGCTACCACTCAGAAGTCGAAGAACTCCAACGGCGCCGACACCAATGGCCGCGTGGTGCGGATCACCGGGCCCGTTGTCGACGTCGAGTTTCCGCGCGGCTCGGTACCCGACCTGTTCAACGCTCTGCACGCCGACGTCACGTTCGAGGCGCTCGCGAAGACGCTGACGCTGGAAGTCGCGCAGCACCTCGGCGACAGCCTGGTCCGCACCATCTCGCTGCAACCGACCGACGGGCTGGTGCGTGGCGTCGAGGTGATCGACACCGGAGACTGGATTTCGGTGCCGGTCGGCGACGGTGTCAAGGGCCACGTGTTCAACGCCCTGGGCGACTGCCTGGACGAGCCCGGTTACGGAAAAGACTTCGATCACTGGGCCATTCACCGCAAGCCGCCGCCGTTCGACGAGCTGGAACCGCGCACCGAGATGCTCGAGACCGGTCTGAAGGTCGTCGACTTGCTGACGCCCTACGTGCGTGGTGGCAAGATCGCGCTGTTCGGCGGTGCGGGCGTGGGCAAGACGGTGCTGATCCAGGAGATGATCAACCGCATCGCCCGAAACTTCGGCGGTACTTCGGTGTTCGCCGGTGTGGGCGAGCGCACCCGCGAGGGCAACGACCTGTGGGTCGAGCTTGGCGAAGCCGACGTGCTCAAGGACACCGCGCTGGTGTTCGGTCAGATGGACGAGCCGCCCGGCACCCGTATGCGGGTGGCGTTGTCGGCGTTGACGATGGCCGAGTACTTCCGCGACGAGCAGGGCCAGGACGTGCTGTTGTTCATCGACAACATCTTCCGGTTCACCCAGGCCGGTTCCGAGGTGTCTACGCTGCTCGGCCGGATGCCCTCGGCGGTGGGGTATCAGCCCACGCTGGCCGACGAAATGGGTGAGCTCCAGGAGCGGATCACCTCGACACGTGGTAAGTCCATCACCTCGATGCAAGCCGTGTACGTGCCCGCCGACGACTACACCGACCCGGCGCCTGCGACGACGTTCGCTCACCTGGACGCCACCACCGAGCTGAGCCGGTCGGTGTTCTCCAAGGGCATCTTCCCAGCAGTGGACCCGTTGGCGTCCAGCTCCACCATCCTGGACCCCGCGGTGGTCGGCGACGAGCACTACCGGGTGGCGCAGGAGGTGATTCGGATCCTGCAGCGCTACAAGGACCTTCAAGACATCATCGCAATTCTGGGTATCGACGAGCTGTCCGAAGAAGACAAGCAACAGGTCAACCGCGCGCGCCGCATCGAGCGGTTCCTCTCGCAGAACATGATGGCCGCCGAACAGTTCACTGGTCAGCCGGGTTCCACCGTGCCGGTGAAGGAAACCATCGAGGCATTCGACAAGCTCACAAAAGGTGATTTTGACCATGTACCCGAGCAGGCCTTCTTCCTGATCGGCGGCCTCGACGACCTGGCCAAGAAGGCTGAAAGCTTCGGCGCCAAGCTGTGATGCGTTTGAGCGGAAAAGGGCAAGTGTGAGATGGCCGAGATGAACGTGGAGATCGTTGCCGTCGACCGGAAGATCTGGTCGGGTGAGGCGACGTTCATCTTCACCCGCACCACCGTTGGCGAGATCGGCATTCTGCCAAGGCATATCCCTTTGGTGGCGCAGTTGGTCGACGATGCGATGGTTCGCGTCGAGCGTGAAGGCGAGAAGGACCTGCGCATCGCGGTGGACGGCGGCTTTCTGTCGGTGACCGAAGAGTCGGTCAGCATCCTCGCCGAGTCCGCGGAATTCGAATCGGAGATCGACGAGGCCGCGGCCAAAGAGGATTCAGAATCCGACGATCCCCGCATCGCCGCCAGGGGGCGGGCCAGACTGCGCGCTGTCGGCGCGCTCGACTAGCGGGCCGCCGCGATGAGCGCGCTCATGATTGCCATGGTCGCGCTCGTCGCTGTGTTGGGAATCGCCGTCGCCGCGTTGAGTTATCGCTTGTGGAAGCTACGCCAGGGCGGGACTGCGGCGATCATGCGCGACATCCCCGCAGTCGGAGGTCATGGTTGGCGCCACGGCGTGATCCGCTACCGGGGTGGGGACGCCGCCTTCTTCCGATTGTCCAGCCTTCGGTTGTGGCCGGATCGACAGCTCAACAGGCGCGGGGTGGAGATCGTTTCGCGGCGTTCACCACGCGGTGACGAGTTTGACATCATGACTGAAGAGATCATCGTGTTGGAACTGCGCGACACGACGCAGGAGCGTAGGGCGGGCTATGAAATCGCGCTGGACCGAGGCGCATTCACCGCCTTCCAGTCGTGGCTGGAATCGCGTCCCTCGCCACGTGCGCGCCGCCGCAGTACCTGAGTTAGGGGTTTACTTCTCGTGCCGTCCGGGTTGTCCGCCGCCCGGTTGCCAGAGCACGTCGCCGTCTGGGTTGGCCGCCCGGCACAAGATAAACAGCAAGTCGGACAACCGATTCAGATACTTGGCCGGCAGCCGACTGACATCCGAAGGGTGCATTTCGATCGCGGCCCACGCCGAACGCTCGGCGCGACGTGCGGTAGTGCGGGCGACATGTAGCAGCGCCGAAAGCGGCGAACCGCCAGGAAGTACAAAAGAGTTGAGCGCTGACAGGCCTTCGTTGAACTCGTCACACCACGTCTCGAGTCGATCGATGTAGGACTGCGTGATCCGCAGCGGCGGATGCTTCGGATTCTCCACAATTGGAGTCGAGAGATCCGCGCCGGCATCGAACAGGTCGTTCTGGACTTGACGTAAGAGGTCCGCCATCTGTTCGTTCGGGTTCCCCAGCGCGATCGCGGCGCCGATCGCCGCATTGGTCTCGTCGCAGTCGGCATAGGCCACCAACCGCAGGTCGTTCTTGGAGACCCGCGAGAAATCGCTCAACCCCGTGCTTCCGTCGTCGCCGGTCCGGGTATAGATGCGGGTCAGGTGTACTGCCATGGCTAAAAACCGTACCGCTCGGACCGCCGTGCCGACTGACAGGGCGATACCGCTTCACTAAACTAACCCGGGTGGCGGAGCGATTCGTGGTGACCGGTGGCAGTCGGTTGGCGGGCGAAGTCGCTGTTGGTGGCGCAAAAAATAGTGTTCTCAAGTTGATGGCTGCAGCCCTTCTTGCTGAAGGCACCAGCACGATCACCAACTGTCCCGACATCCTCGATGTCCCGCTGATGGCCGAGGTGCTGAGGGGCCTGGGCGCCACCGTCGAATTGGCCGGCGCAACCGTGCGCATCACGTCCCCGGACGAGCCGAAATACGACGCCGACTTCGCGGCAGTCCGTCAGTTCCGAGCATCGGTCTGCGTACTCGGCCCGCTGGTCGGGCGGTGCAAGCGGGCCAAAGTCGCACTGCCGGGCGGTGACGCCATCGGATCACGGCCGCTGGATATGCATCAGGCCGGTCTGCGGCAATTGGGTGCCGTCTGCAATATCGAGCACGGGTGTGTCGTTGCCCACGCAGACACCCTGCGGGGCGCGGAGATTCAGCTGGAGTTCCCGTCAGTGGGAGCCACCGAAAACATCTTGATGGCAGCGGTTTTGGCGGAGGGTGTCACCACAATTCACAATGCGGCGCGCGAACCCGACGTGGTGGACCTCTGCACGATGCTGAACCAGATGGGCGCGCAGGTCGAAGGCGCTGGTTCGCCGACGATGACGATCACCGGGGTGCCGCGGTTGCACCCGACGGAGCACCGCGTCATCGGTGACCGGATCGTGGCCGCCACCTGGGGCATCGCCGCAGCGATGACCCGCGGCGACATTACGGTCACCGGGGTTGATCCGGCGCATCTTCAGGTTGTGCTGCACAAACTTCACGACGCCGGCGCCACCGTTACCCAGACCGACGACAGTTTCCGGGTCACGCAGTACGACCGCCCTAAAGCCGTCAATGTCGCAACCTTGCCGTTCCCCGGGTTCCCGACGGACCTGCAACCGATGGCGATTGGCCTGGCATCGATCGCCGATGGCACATCAATGATCACCGAGAACGTGTTCGAGGCTCGGTTCCGGTTTGTCGAGGAGATGATCCGCCTCGGTGCCGACGCCCGCACCGACGGGCACCATGCCGTCGTGCGAGGGCTCCCGCAACTGTCGAGTGCGCCCGTGTGGTCATCGGATATCCGCGCCGGCGCCGGTCTGGTGCTGGCCGGGTTGGTCGCCGACGGTGACACCGAGGTGCACGATGTCTTTCACATCGACCGCGGCTATCCGCTGTTCGTGGAAAATCTGGTCAGTCTCGGGGCGGAGATCGAGCGCGTAGAATAGTTGGGGCATAACGACTCTCGCCGGTCCTACGCGAAACGGCAGTGAGTTGACCGTCCCTGTTCCGCGGAGTATAGTGGCAGGGTTGCCTGTTCAACGGGTGTTGTTTGAGAACTCAATAGTGTGTTTGGTGGTTTTGTTTTTGTTGTTGTTTTTTTGGCCATGCTCTGGCCCCCCGTGTTGGGGTGTGGTTGTTAGCGTTTTGTTTTGTCAGGTATTCTCTGATTTGAATTCTGCCCACTTTTGTGGGGGTTTTTGTTTGGAGAGTTTGATCCTGGCTCAGGACGAACGCTGGCGGCGTGCTTAACACATGCAAGTCGAACGGAAAGGCCCCTTCGGGGGTACTCGAGTGGCGAACGGGTGAGTAACACGTGGGTGATCTGCCCTGCACTTCGGGATAAGCTTGGGAAACTGGGTCTAATACCGGATAGGACCACGGCCTGCATGGGTTGTGGTGGAAAGTTTTTAATGGTGTGGGATGGGCCCGCGGCCTATCAGCTTGTTGGTGGGGTGATGGCCTACCAAGGCGACGACGGGTAGCCGGCCTGAGAGGGTGTCCGGCCACACTGGGACTGAGATACGGCCCAGACTCCTACGGGAGGCAGCAGTGGGGAATATTGCACAATGGGCGCAAGCCTGATGCAGCGACGCCGCGTGGGGGATGACGGCCTTCGGGTTGTAAACCTCTTTCACCATCGACGAAGGCCTGCTTTTGGGTGGGTTGACGGTAGGTGGAGAAGAAGCACCGGCCAACTACGTGCCAGCAGCCGCGGTAATACGTAGGGTGCGAGCGTTGTCCGGAATTACTGGGCGTAAAGAGCTCGTAGGTGGTTTGTCGCGTTGTTCGTGAAATCTCACGGCTTAACTGTGAGCGTGCGGGCGATACGGGCAGACTGGAGTACTGCAGGGGAGACTGGAATTCCTGGTGTAGCGGTGGAATGCGCAGATATCAGGAGGAACACCGGTGGCGAAGGCGGGTCTCTGGGCAGTAACTGACGCTGAGGAGCGAAAGCGTGGGGAGCGAACAGGATTAGATACCCTGGTAGTCCACGCCGTAAACGGTGGGTACTAGGTGTGGGTTTCCTTCCTTGGGATCCGTGCCGTAGCTAACGCATTAAGTACCCCGCCTGGGGAGTACGGCCGCAAGGCTAAAACTCAAAGGAATTGACGGGGGCCCGCACAAGCGGCGGAGCATGTGGATTAATTCGATGCAACGCGAAGAACCTTACCTGGGTTTGACATGCACAGGACGCCGGCAGAGATGTCGGTTCCCTTGTGGTCTGTGTGCAGGTGGTGCATGGCTGTCGTCAGCTCGTGTCGTGAGATGTTGGGTTAAGTCCCGCAACGAGCGCAACCCTTGTCTCATGTTGCCAGCGGGTAATGCCGGGGACTCGTGAGAGACTGCCGGGGTCAACTCGGAGGAAGGTGGGGATGACGTCAAGTCATCATGCCCCTTATGTCCAGGGCTTCACACATGCTACAATGGCCGGTACAAAGGGCTGCGATGCCGTGAGGTTAAGCGAATCCTTTAAAGCCGGTCTCAGTTCGGATCGGGGTCTGCAACTCGACCCCGTGAAGTCGGAGTCGCTAGTAATCGCAGATCAGCAACGCTGCGGTGAATACGTTCCCGGGCCTTGTACACACCGCCCGTCACGTCATGAAAGTCGGTAACACCCGAAGCCAGTGGCCTAACCCTTGTGGGGGGAGCTGTCGAAGGTGGGATCGGCGATTGGGACGAAGTCGTAACAAGGTAGCCGTACCGGAAGGTGCGGCTGGATCACCTCCTTTCTAAGGAGCACCACGAAAAACATCCCGCAACTAAGGTGGGGTGTGAGCCGTGAGGGGCCCGTTGTCTGTAGTGGGCGCGGGTTGGGTGCGCAACAACAATCGTCTCGTTGAGGCAAGCAAGATCGCTGGGCACACTGTTGGGTCCTGAGGCAATACCTGGGCCTGGCCGCGTTGGTGGCTGGTAGGTGGTGTTGTCGCCCCGTCTTGGTGGTGGGGTGTGGTGTTTGATTTATTGGATAGTGGTTGCGAGCATCTGAATGAATGCGCTGCCCTGTTGTGGGTGGTGTGTTTGTTTGTGCAATTTTTGTTTCTTTAACACTTTGGTTTTTGTGTTTGTAAGTGTTTTAGGGCGCATGGTGGATGCCTTGGCATCGAGAGCCGATGAAGGACGTGGGAGGCTGCGATATGCCTCGGGGAGTTGTCAACCGAGCGTTGATCCGAGGATGTCCGAATGGGGAAACCCGGCACGAGTGATGTCGTGTCACGTACCGTGAATATATAGCCGGTGAGGGGGAACGCGGGGAAGTGAAACATCTCAGTACCCGTAGGAGAAGAAAACAAATAGTGATTCCGTTAGTAGTGGCGAGCGAACGCGGAGGATGGCTAAACCGTATGCATGTGATACCCGGCAGGGGTTGTGTGTGTGGTGTTGTGGGGCTGTGTTCTCTGGTCTGCCGGCCAGGGCGGCAGTGAGAAAGAGTGTGTTAGTCGAAGTGGCCTGGGATGGTCTGCCGTAGACGGTGAGAGCCCGGTAGGTGAAAACATGCTGCCTGTTGTCGTGTACCCGAGTAGCAGCGGGCCCGTGGAATCTGCTGTGAATCTGCCGGGACCACCCGGTAAGCCTGAATACTTCTCGATGACCGATAGCGGATTAGTACCGTGAGGGAATGGTGAAAAGTACCCCGGGAGGGGAGTGAAAGAGTACCTGAAACCGTGTGCCTACAAGCCGTCAGAGCCTTCCCTTGTGGGGTGGGGTGATGGCGTGCCTTTTGAAGAATGAGCCTGCGAGTCAGGGACATGTCGCGAGGTTAACCCGGGTGGGGTAGCCGCAGCGAAAGCGAGTCTGAATAGGGCGTATCCCCCGTGAGGTGGTGTAGTGGTGTGTTCTGGACCCGAAGCGGAGTGATCTACCCATGGCCAGGGTGAAGCGCGGGTAAGACCGCGTGGAGGCCCGAACCCACTTAGGTTGAAGACTGAGGGGATGAGTTGTGGGTAGGGGTGAAAGGCCAATCAAACTCCGTGATAGCTGGTTCTCCCCGAAATGCATTTAGGTGCAGCGTTGCATGGTTCTTGTTGGAGGTAGAGCTACTGGATGGCCGATGGGCCCTACTAGGTTACTGACGTCAGCCAAACTCCGAATGCCGACAAGTCAACAGTGTGGCAGTGAGACGGCGGGGGATAAGCTCCGTGCGTCGAAAGGGAAACAGCCCAGATCGCCGGCTAAGGCCCCTAAGCGTGTGCTAAGTGGGAAAGGATGTGCAGTCGCATAGACAACCAGGAGGTTGGCTTAGAAGCAGCCACCCTTGAAAGAGTGCGTAATAGCTCACTGGTCAAGTGATTGTGCGCCGATAATGTAGCGGGGCTCAAGCACACCGCCGAAGCCGCGGCAACGAGTAATCGTTGGGTAGGGGAGCGTCCTCTCACCGGTGAAGCCACCTAGTGATGGTGTGGTGGAGGTGTGGGGAGTGAGAATGCAGGCATGAGTAGCGATAAGGCAAGTGAGAACCTTGCCCGCCGAAAGACCAAGGGTTCCTGGGCCAGGCCAGTCCGCCCAGGGTGAGTCGGGACCTAAGGCGAGGCCGACAGGCGTAGTCGATGGACAACGGGTTGATATTCCCGTACCCGTGTGTGCGCGCCCGTGATGAATCCATTCTGCTAACCACCCAAAAGGTGGCCGACCGGATCCCTTCGGGGTGATGGGGGCTACCGGCTGCGTGGGACCCGGGTGGGTAGTAGTCAAGCGATGGGGTGACGCAGGAAGGTAGCCGTACCAGTCAGTGGTAATACTGGGGCAAGCCGGTAGGAAGGACACTAGGTAAATCCGCTGTTCGCATATTCCGAGAGGTGATGCATAGCCGGATGAGGTGAATTCGGTGATCCTATGCTGCCGAGAAAAGCCTCTAGCGAGCACACACACGGCCCGTACCCCAAACCGACACAGGTGGTCAGGTAGAGAATACCGAGGCGTACGAGAGAACTATGGTTAAGGAACTCGGCAAAATGCCCCCGTAACTTCGGGAGAAGGGGGGCCCCCACACCGTCATCCGGCTTGCCCGGGGCAGCGGGAGGGGGTCGCAGAAACCAGTGAGAAGCGACTGTTTACTAAAAACACAGGTCCGTGCGAAGTCGCAAGACGAGGTATACGGACTGACGCCTGCCCGGTGCTGGAAGGTTAAGAGGACCCGTTAACCCGCAAGGGTGAAGCGGAGAATTTAAGCCCCAGTAAACGGCGGTGGTAACTATAACCATCCTAAGGTAGCGAAATTCCTTGTCGGGTAAGTTCCGACCTGCACGAATGGCGTAACGACTTCTCAACTGTCTCAACCATAGACTCGGCGAAATTGCACTACGAGTAAAGATGCTCGTTACGCGCGGCAGGACGAAAAGACCCCGGGACCTTCACTACAACTTGGTATTGATGTTCGGTACGGTTTGTGTAGGATAGGTGGGAGACTGTGAAGCAATAACGCCAGTTATTGTGGAGTCGTTGTTGAAATACCACTCTGATCGTATTGGACCTCTAACCTCGAACCGTCTATCCGGTTCAGGAACAGTGCCTGGCGGGTAGTTTAACTGGGGCGGTTGCCTCCTAAAATGTAACGGAGGCGCCCAAAGGTTCCCTCAACCTGGACGGCAATCAGGTGGCGAGTGCAAGTGCACAAGGGAGCTTGACTGCAAGACTGACACGTCAAGCAGGGACGAAAGTCGGGACTAGTGATCCGGCACCCCCGAGTGGAAGGGGTGTCGCTCAACGGATAAAAGGTACCCCGGGGATAACAGGCTGATCTTCCCCAAGAGTCCATATCGACGGGATGGTTTGGCACCTCGATGTCGGCTCGTCGCATCCTGGGGCTGGAGCAGGTCCCAAGGGTTGGGCTGTTCGCCCATTAAAGCGGCACGCGAGCTGGGTTTAGAACGTCGTGAGACAGTTCGGTCTCTATCCGCCGCGCGCGTCAGAAGCTTGAGGAAACCTGTCCCTAGTACGAGAGGACCGGGACGGACGAACCTCTGGTCCACCAGTTGTCCCACCAGGGGCACCGCTGGATAGCCACGTTCGGACAGGATAACCGCTGAAAGCATCTAAGCGGGAAACCCCCTCCAAGACCAGGCTTCTCACCCATCAAGTGGGATAAGGCCCCCCGCAGACCACGGGATCAATAGACCAGACCTACACACCCCGCAAGGGGCGCAGGGAACTGGCACTAACCGGCCGAAAACTTACACACACAACCCGCAACCACACACATCCACGCAACACACCGCACCCCACCACCAAAACACACGTGAATAACCCAACAAATTAAATAGAGTTACGGCGGAAATAGCGACAGGGAAACGCCCGGACCCATCCCGAACCCGGAAGCTAAGCCTGCCAGCGCCGATGATACTACCCAACCCGGGTGGAAAAGTAGGACACCGCCGAACACACACCCAAAAAAGGGCACCCACAAGGTGCCCTTTTTTGCGTCAACAATTACTAATCGAAGAGCGTCAAATTCCCCGATTTCACGGTTTTCTCCATTTCCAGCAGCGAGCGTTTCCGATCAAGGCCGCCGCCATACCCGGTGAGGCTTCCGCTGGCACCGATTACCCGGTGGCACGGGACGATAATGGCGATCGGGTTGTGGCCGTTTGCCAGCCCGACGGCGCGAGCAGCACCGGATGCGCCGATCTGTTCTGCGACCTGTCCGTAGGATCGGGTCTCCCCGTACGGGATCGTCAGCAGCGCCTGCCAGACCCGCCGCTGAAACTCGCTGCCCGCCAAGCTGAGCTCAAGGTCGAAATCGGTGCGCGTGCCGGCGAAGTATGCCTCGAGTTGGTCGACGGCCTCTGGAAAGGCCCGGTCGTCGCGCACCCAATCAGCGCGGTTCGGCTCGTAGGTCTGGTTCAGCATGCGCAGGTTGGTCAGCACCCGGCCGCGCCCCGCCAGCGCCAACGGGCCGATCGGGCTGTCAATGGTGCGGTAGTGGATCATGCGATCTCCTTGGATGGCCAGTGGTTCACCGGATGCTCCAGCGTGGTCCAAAGATGCTGGGTGGCGTAGGAGCGCCAGGGGCGCCACGGGCGGCTTCGCGCAGTCAGTGCCCGTTGGGCGGTCGGCAAACCCAATTGCTCGGCGGCCACGCGCAATCCGAGGTCGCTGACGGGGAACGCGTCGGGGTCGCCAAGACCGCGCATGGCGATCACCTCTGCGGTCCACGGTCCGATCCCGGGCAGTGCCAGCAACTGCTGACGGGCCGCGTCCCAGTCGCAGCCGGTGTCAAGGACCACGCTGCCATCGGCCAGCCCGGCGATCAACGCACTCAGGCTCCGCCGACGTGCCGCCGGGACGGCCAGATGGGCCGGATCGATGTCGGCGAGCTGTTCGACCGACGGGAAGGTGTGCGTCAGCGCGCCGTCGGCGTCATGAATCGGCTGGCCGTATGCGGCGACCAGCCTGCTTGCGTGGGTTCGCGCAGCCTTGGTCGATACCTGCTGACCCAGCACCGCTCGCACGGCGAGTTCGGCCTCGTCGACGGTCCGGGGTATGCGCTGCCCGGGCGCCTTGGCCACAACCGGCGCCAGCGTTAGATCTGATCGCAATACCTCGATCACCGCCTCCGGATCGGCGTCGAGGTCTAATAGTCGCCTGCAACGGGAGATCGCGGTGGTCAGGTCGCGGAAGTCGTCGAGCACCAGCAGGCACCGGACGTGATCGGGCGCGGGTGTCAGGCTGACAATGCCGTTTCCGAACGGGAGTCGAAGGGTGCGCCGATACGTGCCGTCGCGCACCTCCTCGCATCCAGGTACCACGCCAGCGGCCAGATGGCCGAAGACACCTTCGTAGGCGAACGGGGCCCGGACCGGCAGGCGCAGCGACAGTGAGCCCGGCGACGTGGCGTCGCGCCCGAACCGGGCGGCCGCGCGTTTGCGCAACTGCGTCGGAGTGCTGTCGCACACCACGCGAAGCGTGTCGTTGAACTGGCGGATGCTGGAAAAGCCTGCGGCAAAAGCGACTTCGCCGAATGGCAGATCTGTTGTCTCGATCAGCACGCGGGCGGTTTGCGTGCGCTGCGCACGTGCCAGCGCAAGCGGGCCGGCACCGGTCTCGGCCTGCAGTAACCGCTCGAGCTGACGTGTGGTGTAACCGAGGCGGGTGGCCAGACCGGAGACACCTTCCCGGTCCACCGTGCCGTCGGCGATCAGCCGCATGGCCCGGGCGACCAGGTCGCCGCGGATGTTCCACTCGGGCGAACCCGGCGACGCGTCCGGGCGACAGCGCTTGCAGGCGCGAAAACCGGCACGTTGTGCGGCCGCCGCAGTCGGGTAGAACCGGACATTGCGAGCGAACGGTGGTCGGACCGGACAGCTCGGGCGGCAATATATTCCGGTGGTCAGCACCGCGGTGACGAACCAGCCGTCGAACCGAGCGTCCTTGGATTGCACGGCACGATAGCAGCGGTCGAAGTCTTCATGCACGGTTGAAACAATTACACCCGACCACTGACATTACTGGCGGAAAAGCGACATCGTCGTGGTTGGCCCACACGTTACCGAATCGACAAGGTGTCGCCGTGCCGACAACGGGCTGGTGGGGGCCGGTCAGTCGGCCCGGTGAGCGGCGAACCAGTCAAGCAGCAGATCGGCGAGCTCGTCGGGTCGTTCGTCGGGTATCCAGTGCGAGACGCCGGGCAGGATCTCGAATCGGTATTCTCCGCTGACGTAGCGAGCAGTGTCGTGAGCTGCTTTGGGCAGCAACGCGATGTCTTGGTCACTCCACACGTACATCGTTGGCACAGAGACCTTTTGAGTGATTGCACGCAGATTGGACAGTGGCATTGCCCGGTACCAGTTGATCGCTGCCGTTAGGACTCCGGGTTCACCCATGGCCTTGGCATCCCGCTCGGCGGCGGTCGGTAGCTGTCCGCCCCGCTGCAGTACCTCGGAGACTATGGCGCCGTTGCGGCGCATGAGCAGCCATTCCGGCAGCCGCGGCAACTGAAAGAAGTACATGTACCAGGACGCCAGGCCCTGACGACTGGTGGCGAACGATTTGATGAACGCGCCGGGATGCGGCACCGATATCGGCGACACGGTTAGCAGCCGCTCGGGCATTGCGGCGGCGGCGGCCCACGCGACCGCGGCACCCCAGTCGTGTCCGACCAGGTGCACCCGCCGCGCACCGCTGGCATCGAGCAGTGCGCCGACGTCGGCGACGAGTTCAGACATGCGGTAGTCGCGGCGCCGCGTCGGCCGGGCGCCCGGTGAATAGCCCCGCTGGTTGGGCGCCAGGCAGCGGTAGCCGGCAGCGGTGAGCCGGTCGATGACGGCGTTCCAGCTGTCGTTGCGTTGCGGGAAACCGTGCAGCAACACCACAACAGGTCCCTCCGGCGGTCCGGCATCGCGGACATCGAAGGTCAGGTCATCGCGGCGGTAGTGGTCCATCCGTCAAGCATCCCGCATGCAGGTGCCACGAATATACGTAAGGGGGTCCAACACGGCTAGACCGGAGCTGCCAGCCGCGTCGGCTGGTCATGGCCGCGCAGCGTCACGGTCTCGCCCAAAGACCAACGGGCCCGCTCACTTTCACTTGCGGCGTTGACGGTGTCCGAGGATGCCAAGAGTCGGCCGGGCTCATCCTTGGCCAGTTCGCACAGGCGGGCGGCTTCGTTCACCGGCTCGCCGATCACCGTGTACTCGAACCGCTCTTTGGCGCCGACGTTGCCGGCGACGGCTTTCCCGGCGGCGACCCCGATGCCGGCTGGACACTCGGGCACCTCGCTGTCGAGGCGACTCGCGATGGCACGGGCGGCGGCCAGCGCTTGCTCTTCCGGTCGGTCGAGGCGGTTAGGTGCGCCGAATACCGCCAGCACGGCATCGCCCTCGAATTTGTTGACCAGTCCGCGATGGCGGTCCACCTCTTCGACGACCACCGCGAAGAAGCGGTTCAGCAGCTGCACGACTTCCGCGGCGGGGCGGCTGGTCACCAATTGCGTCGAACCGACGATATCGACGAAAACCACTGCGACATGGCGCTCTTCGCCCCCAAGTTTTGGTTTTTCCTTTTCGGCGGCGGCGGCGACTTCGCGTCCGACGTGACGGCCGAACAGGTCGCGCACTCGTTCGCGCTCGCGCAAGCCGTCGACCATCGAGTTGAAGCCGCGCTGCAGCTCGCCGAGCTCTGTTCCGTCGAAGACCACCAGATCGCCTCGCAGATCGCCGTCTTCCACACGCCGCAGCGCCGCTCGCACAGCCCGCACCGGCGTCGCCGTCAGCCAGGACAGGACCCACATCAACATGAACCCGAAGGTCAACGCGGCGATGGAGATGACCAGCACCGCTACCGCGAGTTGGGTTTCGCTCAGATTGCCGAGTACCAGCGCGAAGAACGCAGTGATGGCGATGCCAAGCACCGGAACACCGGAGCTCAGCATCCACACGGTCAGGGTTCGGCCCATGATGCCGGGCGCCAGCCGCCGCGGCACCCGACCTGCCTCGAGCGCTTGCGCGGCTACCGGACGCAACGCGAACTCGGTGAATAGATAGGAAGCGGTGGCAACCAGAATGCCGCAGATACTCACCGAGAAGCCCACGATCGGGATGAACGTGCTGTCGGCCAGCCCATAGAGCGTGGTCAACAACGCCGCCCCGACGCCCCACAGGATGAGCACGCCGAGCGCTAACCAGAAGGGGGCCATAAACGTGCTGCGTTCGTCGGCGAGGGTGGGCCGGCGCTCCTCAATTGCCCACCGGAGCACGCCGATTGTCCGTCGGGTTATCCAATACGTCCCGAGCGCCAGCGCCACGGCAATGTATGCCGGTGTAACGGCGAAGGTGATCCACAGTGGTGCGTCGCTGAAGATGCTGGGGGCCGGGAAGGCGATGGTCAGCAGCAGGGTCGCGACGCCGATTCCGATCACATTGGTCGCGAGGATGAAAACGGTGATGATCAGCTGGATGCGCACCCGGCGGCGGCTTTGGCTTTCCGACACCCGCCCGAGTAGCCAGGAGCCGAATTCCGGGGTCTCCGAGAGCCGACCGCTCTGCTGGGTTAACGCCTCCAGAAGCCGGCCCAGCCGTTGCGCGACCGATCGTGTGGCCATCATGTTGGCGCCAGCCTAATTCGTCTGATCGTTGGCGCTTAAGGTGAGTCGCGTGCGCCTCGTCATCGCCCAGTGCACGGTGGACTACCTCGGCCGCCTTACCGCCCATCTGCCGTCGGCTCGTCGACTACTGCTGGTCAAGGCCGACGGGTCGGTGAGCGTGCACGCCGACGACCGCGCCTACAAGCCGCTGAACTGGATGAGTCCGCCGTGTTGGCTCACCGAGGAGTGCGACGGCGCGCTGCCGGTATGGGTGGTGCAGAACAAGGCCGGCGAGCAGTTGCGCATCACCATCGAGGACGTCGAGCACGACTCCAGCCACGATTTGGGCGTCGACCCCGGGCTGGTCAAGGACGGCGTCGAAGCCCACCTGCAAGCGTTACTCGCCGAGCACGTTGAGCTGCTCGGCGCGGGATATACCCTGGTGCGCCGCGAGTACATGACGGCGATTGGCCCTGTCGACCTGCTGTGCCGCGACGAACAGGGCGGCTCGGTCGCCGTGGAGATCAAGCGCCGCGGGGAGATTGACGGCGTCGAGCAACTCACCCGCTATCTGGAGTTGCTCAACCGTGACAGCGTGCTCGCACCGGTGCGTGGGGTGTTCGCCGCGCAGCAGATCAAGCCGCAGGCCAAAACATTGGCGACCGATCGCGGAATCCGTTGCTTGATACTGGATTACGACAAGATGCGCGGGATGGACTCTGACGAATTCCGGCTGTTCTGAGCTGGCTCACTAGACTGGTGGCATGCCTCGGCGCCGCACTCCACCGCGCAGGCAGCAGTCGCTACCGCCGCTGCCGGTGCAGCGGCGGGTGGAAACCGGGCCGGACGGACACGACTACGAAGTGCGACCCGTCGCCGCCGCACGAGCTGTCAAGACGTACCGCTGCCCCGGATGCGATCACGAAATCCGTTCGGGCACGGCGCATGTGGTGGTGTGGTTAGCAGATTCCGGTGAGGTTGCAGTCGATGACCGGCGGCACTGGCACACGCCGTGCTGGTCTAATCGCGCAACGCGCGGGCCGACTAGAAGGTGGTCTTAATCAGATTCTGCGTCGACGGCCGGTTGGACCAGTTCGATCAGAACGCCGCCGGCGTCTTTCGGGTGGATGAAATTGATCCGAGAGTTCGCTGTGCCACGCCGGGGCGCTTCGTAGAGCAGGCGGACTCCCTGCTGGCGCAGCCGGTCGGTGAGGGTCTCGAGGTCGCTGACGCGGTAGGCAATTTGCTGGATGCCGGGCCCGCGCTTGTCGATGAATTTCGCGATCGCCGAAGACTCGTCGAGGGGGGCCATCAACTGCACCTGTGCGCTGCCGACCGGGGCGCCGCGCACCGACAGCATCGCCTCGCGAATGCCCTGGTCGTCGTTGATTTCTTCGTGCAACACGATCATGCCCAGGTGGTCGTGGTACCACGCGATCGCGGCGTCCAGGTCGGGCACCGCAATACCGACATGGTCGACCGCTGTGACCAACGCGGTGGCGAGGACTCGACGGACGTCAGCTTGATCGGTCGTCATAACGTAACGGTAACCTGACGAGAAAGATTCTGCTTCTCCGATCCGCCGGATCGGCAGTTAGGCCCCGCTCTGGAGGTACTCATGACGACATCAGTGATCGTTGCTGGAGCACGCACCCCCATCGGCAAGCTGATGGGTTCGCTGAAGGATTTCTCGGGCAGCGATCTGGGTGCCATCGCGATCGCCGGCGCGCTGGATAAGGCGAACGTTCCGGCGTCGGCGGTCGAGTACGTGATCATGGGTCAGGTTTTGACGGCCGGGGCCGGTCAGATGCCCGCCCGCCAGGCGGCGGTGGCCGCCGGCATCGGCTGGGATGTTCCGGCGCTGACCATCAACAAGATGTGCTTGTCCGGCATTGACGCCATCGCCCTGGCTGACCAGCTGATTCGGGCCGGCGAGTTCGACGTGGTGGTGGCCGGCGGCCAGGAGTCCATGACCAAGGCACCGCACCTGTTGATGGATAGCCGGTCGGGCTACAAATACGGCGACGTGACGGTGTTGGACCACATGGCCTACGACGGCCTGCACGACGTTTTCACCGACCAGCCGATGGGCGCGCTGACTGAGCAGCGCAACGACGCCGACAAGTTCACCCGCCTCGAACAAGACGAATTCGCTGCGCGGTCGCACCAGAAGGCGGCGGCGGCATGGAAGGACGGCATTTTCGCCGACGAAGTCGTGCCGGTGAGCATCCCGCAGCGCAAAGGCGATCCGTTGCAGTTCAACGAGGATGAGGGCATCCGCGCCAACACCACCGCCGAATCGCTGGCCGGTCTCAAGCCGGCGTTCCGTCGCGACGGCACCATCACGGCCGGGTCGGCTTCGCAGATTTCCGACGGCGCCGCCGCGGTGGTCGTGATGAACAAGGACAAGGCCGCCGAGCTGGGATTGTCCTGGCTGGTCGAGATCGGCGCACATGGCGTGGTGGCCGGCCCGGATTCGACGCTGCAGTCGCAGCCCGCCAACGCGATCAAAAAAGCTCTTGGCCGTGAAGGTATCTCCGTCGACCAACTCGACGTGGTGGAGATCAACGAGGCGTTTTCTGCGGTGGCACTGGCCTCGACGCGGGAACTGGGCATTGATCCCGAGATCGTCAACGTCAACGGCGGTGCGATCGCGGTCGGGCATCCAATCGGCATGTCAGGCGCCCGGATCACCCTGCATGCGGCCTTGGAGCTGGCGCGCCGAGGCTCCGGGTACGGCGTCGCAGCGCTGTGCGGGGCAGGTGGCCAGGGTGACGCGCTGATCCTGCGGGCCGGCTAGCGGGCCGTCAACAGCGGCTCGCAAGCGTGTTCGGTCGCCCCGACGCAGATGGTTGCTGGCATCGTGAGCGTGGGCAAAATTGACGGTCGATGTGATTTTCGTCATACGGTCGTCGGAGACGGCCTCAACCCCGCAACCGGGGTGATCACGGCGCAAGGCGACATGCCAGACTTAACGGCGTGACCCGTCCCCGACCTCCGATTGGTCCTGCGATGGCCGGCGCGGTCGACTTGTCCGCCCTCAAGCAAAGCGCGCCGGCCGGCGGCGATGCGGCCGCGGCAGGATCAGCGACGCCGATCGGCGCCGAGATCAACGAAGCCAACTTCGAAGAAGAGGTGCTGCTGCGGTCCAACCAGGTGCCGGTGGTCGTGCTGTTGTGGTCGCCGCGCAGCGACGTCTGCCTGCAGTTGGCCGACATCCTGTCCGGGCTGGCCGCCGCCGACAACGGCAAGTGGTCGCTGGCCAGCGTCAACGTCGATACGGCTCCGCGGGTGGCCCAGATATTCGGCGTCGAAGTGGTGCCGACTGTCGTGGCTTTGGCTGCGGGGCAGCCACTTTCGAGCTTCCAGGGCATCCAGCCGCCCGAGCAGTTACGTCGCTGGGTGGACTCGCTGCTATCGGCAACGGCAGGAAAGCTCAGCGGGGCAACGGATTCCGATGAGCCCGAGGTGGTGGACCCGGCTCTCGCGCAGGCGCGCCAGCAGCTCCAGGACGGTGACTTTGCCGCCGCCTCAGACTCGTATCAGGCGATCCTGGACGACGATCCGAACCACGCCGAAGCCAAGGGTGCGGTACGCCAGCTCGCCTTCTTGATGCGCGCCACGGCGCACCACCCTGACGCGGTGGCCGTCGCCGATGCCGCTCCGGGTGACATCAACGCCGCGTTCGCCGCGGCGGACGTGCAGATCCTCAACCAAGATGTGCAGGGCGCCTTCGACCGGTTGGTCGCATTGGTGCGCCGGACGTCCGGTGACGAGCGCACCTCGGTGCGCACGCGGCTGATCGAGTTGTTCGAACTCTTCGACCCCGCCGACCCCGACGTCATCAACGGGCGGCGCAACCTCGCCAACGCGCTGTACTAAGCCGCGCCCGCGAACAATGGCCGGCTATTCAGGCGCCAGCCACAGCGCCGATGTGGGCGGCAACACCAACACCGCAGATGCCGGCCGACCGTGCCATGGCTCGTCGGTTGCGTCGACGCCACCGAGGTTGCCGATCCCGGTGCCGTTGTAGTCGGTTGCATCGGTGTTGAGCACCTCGCGCCACCGTCCGGCCCTGGGCAGGCCGAGCCGATAGCCGCTGTGCTCCGCGCCGGCGAAATTGAACACGCACGCCATCACCGAGCCGTCGCTGCCATACCGCAGGAAACTCAGCACGTTATTGGCGGAGTCGTTGGCGTCGATCCAGGAATAGCCTTCCGGCGTGGTGTCCTGGCTCCACAGCGCCCGGTGGCCGCGGTAGATCTCGTTGAGGTCCTGGATCAGACGCGAGATCCCGTTGGAAAAGCTGTTCTCGTCGAGCTGGAACCAGTCCAGGCCGCGTTCCTCGGACCATTCGGCGCGCTGCCCGAATTCCTGACCCATGAACAGCAGCTGCTTACCGGGGTGCGCCCACTGGTATGCCAGCAGGCTGCGCAACCCCGCCGCCTTCACATGGTCGTTGCCCGGCATCCGCGACCACAACGTGCCCTTGCCGTGCACGACCTCGTCGTGGCTGATCGGTAGCACGAAGTTCTCGCTGAATGCGTAGAGCATCGAAAAGGTGATCTCGTGGTGGTGGTAACTGCGATGCACCGGATCATGGCTGAGATAGTCGAGGGTGTCGTGCATCCAGCCCATGTTCCATTTCATCGAAAAGCCCAGGCCGCCAACGGTAGTCGGCCTCGATACGCCCGGCCACGACGTCGATTCCTCGGCAATGGTGACGATTCCCGGCGCCGCCTTGTGTGCGGTGGCGTTCATCTCCTGCAGGAACTGCACGGCTTCCAGATTTTCGCGGCCGCCGTAGACGTTCGGCGTCCAGCCACCGGCGGGGCGGGAATAGTCGAGGTAAAGCATTGAGGCGACGGCGTCGACGCGCAGGCCGTCGATGTGGAATTCCTCGAGCCAGTACAGCGCATTGGCCACCAAGAAATTGCGCACTTCGGCACGGCCGAAGTCGAACACGTAAGTGCCCCAGTCGAGTTGCTCACCGCGTCGGGGATCGGAATGCTCGTAAAGCGGTGTCCCGTCGAAGCGTCCCAGTGCCCATGCGTCCTTCGGGAAGTGTGCCGGAACCCAGTCCACGATCACGCCGATGCCGGCCTGGTGCAGCGCGTCGACGAGCGCCCGGAATTCGTCCGGTGTGCCGAATCGCGAGGTCGGCGCATAGTAGGACGTGACCTGATATCCCCACGATCCGGCGAACGGGTGCTCGGCGACCGGCAGCATCTCGACGTGGGTAAACCCGTGCGTTACCACGTAATCGGTCAGCTCGCGGGCAAGGTCACGATAGGACAGGCCAGGTCGCCACGAGCCCAGGTGCACTTCGTAGGTGCTCATCGGCTCGAACACCGGATTGCGCTGAGCGCGCGCTGTCATCCAGTCGTTGTCACCCCAGCGGTAGTCGCTGACGTTCACCCGCGACGCGGTGTGCGGTGGCACCTCGGTGGCGAATGCGAACGGGTCAGCCCGGTCCGTGACGGAGCCGTCGGCGCCGTGCACCCGGAACTTGTACAGGCCATCGAGTGAAAAGCCCGGCCAGAACAACTCCCACACGCCCGACGAGCCGAGCACCCGCAGCGGGGCGTCGTTGCCGTTCCAGCCGTTGAACTCCCCGATCAGGCTGACGCCCTTGGCATTGGGCGCCCACACGGCGAACGACACCCCGTCGACCACACCGTCGGCGGTGGTGAACGAGCGCGGATGGGCGCCCAACACTTCCCATAGCCGTTCGTGGCGGCCCTCGCCGAACAGGTGCAGATCGACTTCGCCCAGCGTGGGCAGGAAGCGGTAGGCGTCGGCGACCGTGTGCCGGTCGGAGCCGCCATAGCTGGTCTCGAGGCGGTAGTCGATGAGGTTGGTGAACGGCAGCGCGACCGCGAACAATCCGGAGTCGATGTGCTGCAAAGGGAACCGGTCGTCGCCCACCAGTGCGACCACTTCGGTGGCGTGCGGCCGGAACGCCCGGATGACGGTGTGATCGCCGTACTCGTGGGCGCCCAGGACGCTGTGCGGGTTGTGGTGCTCACCGGCCAGCAAGCGGGCCAAATCGCTGGGTTCGGGCGCCAGGTGAGTCCTGGCGAGTTGGTCGGTGGGCTTCATCGCGGCGTCACCTCCGGCGCAGCAGCGTCATTCGTTTTTCGGACGGTATGAGCGGCATGTTGATGATGTGGGCGACTGCGCGAACAGGGTCGATGCGTATGTAGTTGGCCTGTCCCCATTGGTATTCCTCGCCGGTGATCTCGTCGCGGACCCAGAACCGCTCATAGTGCTCCATACCCAATGCGGCCATGTCCAACCACAACGTCGCCTCTTCCGGCCCGAAAGCGTTGAGTGTGACCACCACCAGCACACAGTCGCCGGTGATCGGGTCGAACTTGCTGTAGGCCAACAGTGCGTCGCTGTCGATACCGTGGAACGTGATGTTCCGCAGCTGCTGAAGAGCGGGGTGGAGTCGGCGAATGTTGTTCAGCCGCGCGATAAATGGCTCCAGCGACCGTCCCGCCGCCAGCGCCCCCGCAAAGTCGCGGGGCCGCAGCTGGTACTTCTCGGAGTCGAGATATTCCTCGCTGCCCTCCCACACCGCCACGTGTTCGAAGAGTTCGTAGCCGGAGTACATCCCCCAGGTCGGGCTCAGGGTCGACGCCAGCACCGCGCGTATCGCGAACATGCCCGGGCCGTTGTGTTGCAGAACGGCATGCAGGATGTCCGGGGTGTTGACGAACAAATTGGGACGACGGAAGTCGGCGACCCAGGGGATCTCCTGGCCGAATTGGGTGAGTTCCCACTTCGACGTGCGCCAGGTGAAGTAGGTGTAGGACTGGGTGAAGCCGAGCTTGGCGAGCCCGAACTGGCGGGCCGGCGGTGTGAACGCCTCGGATAAGAACAGCACGTCGGGATCGATGGATTTCACCTGACCGATCAGCCACGCCCAGAAGTCGGGCGGCTTGGTGTGCGGATTGTCGACCCGAAAGACCTTCACCCCGTGGTCGATCCAGTGCCGCACCACACGCAGCACTTCGTCGTACAGTCCGGCGGGGTCGTTGCCGAAGTTGACCGGGTAGATGTCTTGGTATTTCTTCGGCGGGTTCTCCGCGTAGGCGATGGTGCCGTCGGGCAATTCGGTGAACCACTCGCGGTGTTGCGTGGCCCACGGGTGATCGGGCGCGCACTGCAACGCCAGATCCAGGGCCACCTCCATGCCCAGGTCGTGCGCGGCAGCGACGAATTCGTCGAAGTCGTCGATCGTGCCCAGCTGCGGATGCACCGCGTCGTGGCCGCCCTCGGCGCTGCCGATCGCCCACGGCGATCCGACGTCACCGGGCACGGCGGTCGCGGTGTTGTTGCGGCCCTTGCGGTGCACCTTGCCGATCGGGTGGATCGGCGGCAGGTACACCACGTCGAAGCCCATCTCCGCGATGCGCGGCAACGCCGCCGCCGCGGTGGCGAAGGTGCCGTGCACCGGGTTCCCGTCGGCGTCCCAGCCGCCGGTCGAGCGAGGGAACATCTCGTACCACGAGCCGAACCGGGCCAGCGGCCGATCCACCCACACCCCGTATTGCTCGCCGCGGGTGACCAACTCGCGCAGCGGGTACTGCGCCAGGAGTTCGTCGACGTCGGGGGTCAGCGCCAGCGCGGCGCGCGAAACCGGATCGCCGGGCGCGCGCAGGGCGGCGGCGGCGGCGCGCAACGGATCGCGCTGGCCACGGGGAACACCGGTCGCGGCGCGTTCGAACAGCTGGGCGCCCACCAGCAGGTCGTTGGACAACTCGGTCTCGCCCTGACCGGCGTCCAGCTTGGCCTCCAAGGCGTGTCGCCAGGTGTGGATCGGATCCCCCCAGCCGTCCACCCGAAACGTCCACAACCCGACGCTGTCTGGGGTGAAGGCGCCGTGGAAGACGTACGGCTCCTCGCCCATGGTCATCGGCAGCCGCAGCGGCTTGACCCGGGGGAGCGGCTCGGCGACGGTTTCGGTCACCGTGGGCGCCTGCACCGCCTTGAGCCGGCGGGTTTCGCCCACTTGTGGGTAGCGCGGCCCGAGGCAGCGCACCACCAGCGTCGCCGCTACGGCGTCATGGCCCTCACGCCATACCGCCGCGCGCACCGGAACCACCTCGCCGACCACCGCTTTTGCCGGATACGCGCCGCAGGATACGACGGGCGCGACGTCATCGATCTCGACACGACCGGGCACCGTCACTTCCTTCCGGTTCTCTAGTCCGCGTTCTCTAGTCCGCTCTAGACCCTTGTCGTCGAGGGCGCGGCCACACTGCAGCGTGCTTGTTTCCATAAGGCTCTCCGCGCCCAATACCCACCGTAGTGTCGGGCCACACCCTTGGGGTGGGATGCGCTCGCGGCTCGGCAGGCGAACCCGGGCCTGGGGTCAGTAAGGTAACGATGCGTGAAAGCCCTCCGTAGGTTCACAGTCCGTGCTCACCTTCCGGAACGCCTCGGGGCGCTCGAACAGCTGTCGACCAACCTGCGCTGGTCGTGGGACAAGCCGACGCAGGCTCTCTTCGGCTCGATCGACCCGGCGCTGTGGAAGCAGAGCGGTCAGGATCCGGTTGCCCTGCTGGGCGCGGTGAGTCCGGCACGGCTCGACGAGCTGGCGCTCGACGGTGAGTTCCTGGGCCGGCTCGACAGTCTGGCGGCCGATCTGAACGACTATCTGAGCCGTCCCTTGTGGTACCAGCAGCAACAAGACGACGGTGCTGCGATGCCCAACGGCATCGCCTACTTCTCGATGGAGTTCGGGGTCGCCGAGGTGTTGCCGAACTACTCGGGTGGCTTGGGAATCCTGGCCGGCGATCATCTGAAGTCCGCGTCGGATCTTGGATTACCGCTGATCGCGGTGGGTCTGTACTACCGCTCCGGCTACTTTCGGCAGTCGCTGACGGCCGACGGTTGGCAGCACGAAAACTACCCGGCGCTGGACCCGCAGGGGCTGCCGTTGCGGTTGCTCACCGATGGTGCGGGCGCCCCGGCGCTGGTTGAGCTGGCGCTGCCGGATTCCAGCCGGTTGCACGTGCAGGTCTGGATCGCCCAGGTCGGCCGCGTTCCGCTGCTACTGCTCGATTCCGACATCTCGGAGAACGAGCACGAGCTACGCGGAGTCACCGATCGCCTCTACGGCGGCGATCAAGAGCATCGGATGCAGCAGGAGATCCTGGCCGGCATCGGCGGTATCCGGGCGATCCGGGCGTTCACGGCCATCGAAGGCCTGCCGGCGCCCGAGGTGTACCACATGAACGAAGGCCACGCCGGATTCCTCGGGGCCGAGCGCATCCGCGAACTCGTCGATGCGGGATTGGATTTCGACACCGCGCTGACCGTCGTCCGCTCCAGCACGGTGTTCACCACCCACACCCCGGTCCCCGCCGGTATCGACCGCTTCCCGATGGAGATGGTGCAGCGCTATTTCGCGGACAATCTCGACGATGCCGACGGGCATGCCAGATCGCCGCTGCTGCCAGGCGTGCCGCTGGCCCGGATCCAGGCGCTGGGCGCCGAGGACGATCCGGAGAAGTTCAACATGGCCCACATGGGCCTGCGGCTTGCTCAGCGCGCCAACGGCGTTTCGCTGCTGCACGGCCGGGTCAGCAGAGCCATGTTCAACGAGCTGTGGCCCGGATTCGACTCCGACGAGGTGCCGATCGGCTCGATCACCAACGGTGTCCATGCGCGCACCTGGGCGGCGTCGCAATGGTTGGAGCTGGGCCGCGAACTGGCGGGGCCGGACGACTCGGCGTTCAGTGATCCCGGCGTCTGGCTGCGGCTCAACGAGGTCGACGCCGGTCACCTGTGGTGGATCCGCTCGCAACTGCGAGGGCTGCTCGTCGAGGACGTCCGGGCGCGGTTGCGTCGGTCATGGCTCGAACGCGGTGCGCCGGACGCCGAACTGGGTTGGATTTCCACGGCATTCGATCCGGGAGTGCTGACGATCGGTTTCGCTCGACGTGTCCCGACCTACAAACGGCTGACGCTGATGCTGCGTGATCCGGACCGGCTGGAACAGCTGCTGCTCGACGAACACCGGCCGATCCAGCTGATCGTCGCCGGGAAATCGCACCCCGCCGACGACGGGGGCAAGGCGCTGATCCAGCAGGTGGTGCAGTTCGCCGACCGGCCCGAGGTGCGCGACCGCATCGCGTTCCTGCCTGACTACGACATGTCGATGGCCCGGCTGCTGTATTGGGGTTGCGATGTCTGGCTGAACAACCCGCTGCGGCCGCTGGAGGCCTGCGGCACGTCGGGGATGAAGAGCGCGCTCAACGGCGGGCTGAACCTGTCGATCCGCGACGGGTGGTGGGACGAGTGGTACGACGGGGACAATGGCTGGGCCATTCCGTCGGCCTCCGGGGTGGCAGATGAGGGCCGTCGCGACGATCTGGAGGCGGCGGCGCTCTATGACCTGCTCCAGCAATCGGTGGCACCGACGTTCTACGAGCGCGATGAGCAGGGCGTACCGCGGCGGTGGATCGAGATGGTCCGCCACACCATTCAGACGCTCGGCCCGAAAGTTCTGGCCTCCCGGATGGTGCGCGACTATGTCGAGGGCTACTACGTGCCGGCGGCGCAGTCGCTGCGCAGGACCGTGACGTTCGACGGCGACGGGCACGCGGCGTTCGACCCGGCCCGAGAGCTGGCCGCTTACCGACGCCGGGCGTTCGCGGCGTGGCCGCACATCGAGGTCACCGACGTCGACAGCACCGGACTGCCCGACACTCCGGTGCTCGGGTCGAAGCTGACTCTGACCGCCACCGTCCAGCTGGCCGGGCTGCGGCCGGACGAGGTCACTGTGCAGGCAGTGGTCGGCAAGGTCGACACCGCCGACGCGCTGGTGGACCCGGTCACCGTCGAGATGCCATACACCGGCACCGCTTCTGGCGGCGATCATGTTTTCGCCACGACGACGCCGCTGCCAGTCGCCGGCTCAGTCGGCTACACCGTGCGGGTGCTGCCGAATCACCCGATGCTGGCGTCCGAGACCGAGCTCGGTCTGGTCACGCTTGCTACGCCCCGCTGACGAGCCGCTCGAGAGCCGCGCGCACCGCGGCGGCGTCAGTGGTCGCCCAGAACGGCGGCAGCGAGGCGCGCAGGTAGCCGCCGTAGCGTGCGGTGGCCATGCGGGAGTCCAGCACCGCGACCACGCCGCGGTCGTCGACGCCGCGCAGCAGCCGCCCGGCGCCCTGCGCCAACAGCAGCGCGGCGTGGCTTGCGGCGACGGCCATGAATCCATTGCCGCCGCGGGCGGCCACCGCACGCTGCCGGGCGGACAGCAGCGGATCGTCGGGCCGCGGGAACGGGATGCGGTCGATGATGACCAACGACAACGACGGACCGGGCACGTCGACGCCCTGCCACAGCGACAGCGTGCCGAACAGCGACGTCGCCGCGTCGGCGGAGAACTGCTCGACGAGTGTGGCGGTGTTGTCGTCGCCTTGGCACAACACCGGCGTCGAAAGTCGTTCGGCCATCGCCTCGGCGGTTGCGCGGGCCGCCCGCATCGAGGAGAACAGCCCGAGCGTTCGCCCGCCGGCCGCGGTGACGAGGTCGGCGATCTCATTCAACTGCTCGGCCGAGCCGGTGCCGTCGCGGCCGGGCGGGGGCAGATGGGCGGCGACGTAGAGGATCCCCGCCTTTGCGTGCTGGAACGGCGATCCGACGTCGATTCCACGCCAACGCTTTTCGGCGTCATCCTGGACGTCGGCCAGGCCCCAGGCCGACGCCATCGCGTCGAAGGACCCACCGACGGTCAGCGTCGCCGATGTCAATACCGCGGTGGCGCCGGCGAACAACCGGTCGCGCAGCAGCCCGGCCACCGACAGCGGCGCCACCCGCAGCGCGGCACGCGTCGAACCGCGGTTGTCCTCGTGGTCCAGCCAGACCACATCGGTGCGGTCGGGGATCGCCGGCGCGAACGACGTCAGCATCCGCGATGCGGTGTCGCCGATCTCGGTGAGGCTTGCGACGGCCTCGGCGCGCGCCGCCGCGGCCTTGGTATCGGCCGGCGCCATGTCGATCACCGAACGTGCCGCACTGGCCGCATCGCGCAGCGCGGTCAGGTGAGTTGCCAGCTCGTCGTCGAGGTGGTCGATGCGGCCCGGATTCGCGCTCTGGATCGCCGCGGTGAAGTTGGCCGAGGCCCGTTCCCACCGCTGCATCAGTTCCGGTTCGACCAGCCTGGTGATTCGGCGCGACGCGATTCCGAGTGCGGTCGACGTCAATTCGCCGCTGGCCACCGCGGTCACCCGGTCCACCAGATCGTGCGCCTCGTCGACGACCAGCAGCTGATGTTCGGGCAGCACGGCGGAGTCGGCGACGGCGTCGATGGCCAGCAGCGCGTGGTTGGTGACGACAATGTCGGCCCGGCCGGCATCCGCCCGTGCGCGTTCGGCGAAGCACTCGGTGCCGAACGGGCAACGGGCCATGCCGAGGCATTCCCGCGCGGACACGCTGACCTGTGACCAGGATCGATCGGCGACGCCGGGCTTGAGGTCGTCGCGGTCACCGGACTCTGTGGTCGAAGCCCAGGCGGTGAGGCGTTGCACGTCGCGACCCAGTGCGGTGACCGCCTGCGGCTCGAACAGCTCGTCCTGCGGTTCGTCATCCGGGCTCGCCGCCGACCCGTTGTGAATCTTGTTCAGGCACAGGTAATTCTGGCGGCCCTTCAGCAGGGCGAATCGCGGCTCGCGGGGCAGCGCAGCGGTGAGTGCGTCGGCCAGCTGGGGCAGATCGCGATTGACCAGCTGGCGCTGCAGGGCGATCGTCGCTGTAGACACCACGACCGGCGTGTCGTCGACCACCGCCCGGGCGATCGCCGGAACGAGGTAGGCCAACGACTTTCCGGTGCCGGTGCCCGCCTGTACGGCCAGATGCTCTCCGGTTTCGAACGCATGGGAGACCGCGGTGGCCATCTGCAGTTGGCCGCTGCGTTCACTGCCGCCCAGCGCCGCCACCGCGGTGGCCAGCAGCTCAGGCACGGACAGCGGCAACTCGTCGGGCGTGGCTACTCCTGATGGTCGATGGGCAGGCGTCCGGCCGGGATCTGCGTCGTCGGGATCGCCGGGTCGCCGTGCGACAACATCAGACCTTCCCACGGCAAGCTTCGCAAGCCCGACGCCACCAGGTTGCGCGCCGCGCCCAGATCGACCTCGATTACCGGCTGGCCGTCACGCACCAGCGGGATTGTCACCACGCGGGACGGCTCACCGGTCTGCGGCGGACGTCCCGCCGGGTGCACGATCTCCTCGGTGATAGTGCCGCGTCGAACGACACAGCCGCAGCGCCTCTTTACGGCCGCCGTGCGTCTCCTTGCGCGCGCTGCGCTTCTCGACGGGCATGCCGTTCACTTCGACCAGCTTGTAGACCATGCTCGCCGTCGGCGCCCCCGACCCGGTGACCAGCGAGGTGCCGACGCCGTAGCTGTCGACGGGTTCGGCGCGCAGCCCGGCGATGGCGAATTCGTCCAGATCGCCGGAGACGACGATTCGGGTCCGCGTCGCACCCAGCCGGTCGAGCTGCTCGCGGATCTGACGCGCCAGCACGCCCAGGTCGCCGGAGTCGATGCGCACCGCGCCGAGTTCGGTACCGGCGGCGGCGACCGCGTTGGCGACACCGGTCGTCACGTCGTAGGTGTCGACCAGCAGCGTGGTGCCGGCGCCGAGCGCGTCGACTTGCGCTCTGAATGCGGCCGAGCTCGTCGGGTTCGTCGGGGCGGGTGTGCAACAGGGTGAATGCGTGCGCGCTGGTGCCTTCGGTCGGCACGCCGTAGCGACGGTGGGCCTCCAGGTTGGACGACGCGGCGAAGCCGGCGATGTAGGCCGCGCGGGCCGCGGCGACCGCGGCGCGCTCGTGGGTGCGCCGTGACCCCATTTCGATCAGCGGCCGCCCCTCGGCTGCGCTGACCATCCGCGCCGCAGCCGACGCGACGGCGCTGTCGTGGTTGAAGATCGACAATGCCAGCGTCTCGAGCACCACGCATTCAGCGAAGCTGCCGTGCACCGAAAGCACCGGAGACCCGGGGAAGTACAACTCGCCCTCGGCATAGCCGTCGACGTCGCCGCCGAACCGAAAGTCGCGCAGATACGCTAGCGTCTCCCGGTCGAGAAATTCCGCCACTGACGCGCAGGCAACGTCGTCGAACCTGAACTCGGGCAAAGCGTCCAAGAACCTGCCCGTCCCAGCGACCACCCCGTACCGGCGTCCGTCCGGCAGGTGGCGCGCGAACAACTCGAAGGTGGTCCGGCGTTCCGCGGTGCCATCGCGCAGCGCCGCCGCCAGCATGGTCAACTCGTACCGGTCGGTCAGCAGACCGACGCCGCCCGAGTCATTCACACCCCAACGGTATCGGTTGCATTGCCGCGGCTCGGTATCCTAGAAACCATGGTTGCCTCAGCCCCGACCAAACCGGGAACCACCGGGCAACGGGAAGCCGATTCGCTTGAGACCACGGCCGCTCCCTGGGTGACCATCGTGTGGGACGATCCGGTCAACCTGATGAACTACGTGACGTACGTGTTCCAGAAGCTGTTCGGCTACAGCGAGCCGCACGCCACCAAGTTGATGTTGCAGGTGCACAACGAAGGCAAAGCAGTGGTGTCGTCGGGCAGCCGAGAATCCATGGAGACCGACGTGTCCAAGCTGCATGCGGCCGGGTTGTGGGCCACCATGCAGCAGGACCATTGAGACCGAGGGCATCCGGGTTCGCAAGTGCGCAAGTGGAAGCGGATAGAGACCGCCGACGGTCCCCGTTTTCGGTCCGCTCTGGACTCGCATGAGGCGGCGCTGCTCACGAACCTGGTCGGCTCGATGATCGGAATGCTCGACGAACGGGAATCGTCCTCGCCGCCAGACGAACTCGAGCAAATCACCGGCATGAAGACCGGTAACTCCGAACCTCCGGACAACGCGACGCTGCTGCGGCTGCTGCCGGACTTCTCCAAGCCGGACGGTGTCGGAACCTCAGGTGAAGAAGAGACGGAGCGGCTCAACGCCGCTCTGCGCAGCCTGCATGAGCCGGAGATCATCGAGGCCAAACGCGTTGCCGCACAACAACTATTGGCTACCATCCCGGACGGCGGGGGCAGATTCGAGTTGACCGAGGACGACGCGAACGCCTGGATCGCGGCCGTCAACGACATCCGCCTGTCGCTCGGCACGATGCTCGACATCCGTCCAGGCGGTCCCGATCGACTGCCCGATGACCATCCGTTGGCCCCGCACCTCGACGTCTATCAGTGGCTGACCTTCTTGCAGGAGTACCTGGTGCTGGCGCTGATGGAATCCCGATGAGCTCGATCACCGACGTCGCGGGCATTCTGGTGGGCCATCACCACCGGCTGGATCCCGAGGCGACCATGGATGCGGGTTGGGCGCGCGGCGTCACCGTCGTTCTGACGCCGCCCGGCACAGTGGGCGCCGTCGACTGTCCGCGGCGGTGCGCCCGGCAGCCGGGAAACCGATCTGCTGGACCCGGCCAACAGCGTGCGCTACGTGGACGCGGTGCTGATCGCCGGCGGCAGCGCCTACGGATTGGCGGCCGCCGACGGGGTCATGCGCTGGCTGGAGGAGCACGACCGCGGTGTGGCGATGACCGGCGGGGTGGTGCCGATCGTGCCGGGTGCGGTGATTTTCGATCTGGATGTCGGCGACTGGAGCCACCGGCCGACGGCCGAGTTCGGCTACGCCGCCTGTCAGGCGGCCGGCACCGAGGTCGCGGTGGGCACGGTCGGCGCCGGCGTGGGGGCGTGCGCCGGAGTGCTGAAGGGCGGCGTGGGGACTGCGTCGACGACGCTGCCGTCCGGGGTGACCGTCGGTGCGCTGGTTGCGGTGAACTCCGCGGGCAATGTCGTCGACCAGGCCACCGGCCTACCGTGGCTGAGCTACCTGGTCGACGAGCTCGGCCTGACGACGCCACCCGATGAGCAGATCGCCGCGCTGGCGAAGCTCGAATCCCCGTTGAGCTCGTTGAACACCGCGGTCGCGGTGGTCGCCACCGATGCCGCGCTGAGCCCGGCCGCCTGCCAACAGGTCGCCCGCACCGCCCACGACGGGCTGGCCCGCAGCATCCGGCCGGCGCATACCCCGGTGGACGGCGACATGGTGTTCGCGCTGGCCACCGGCGCCGTCGAGGTTCCACCGCCGGCCGATACGCCGGCCGCGTTCTCGCCGGAGACGGCGCTGGCCACCGCCGTGGGCGCCGCGGCGGCGGACTGTCTGGCCCGCGCGGTGCTGGTCGGGGTGATCGCCGCCGACTCGGTGGCCAGAATACCGACCTACCGGGGCCTGTTGCCCGGAGCATTCCAACAACGCGCCGGCGACGAAAAGAAACAGAGCGATGAGGTGGGGTCGCCGCTTCGACGAAGCCGAGCACGCTTCGGGTGGCAAGCTATGAGTATGACCGGCTCGACAGCCACACCGGCGCGGCAACCGAAGAAACGCTCCGCGTGGGCGGTCGGCGGAGCCACCATCATCAGCTTCGTGGCGTTGCTGTACATCGTCGAGCTGTTCGACCAGCTCGACGGCCACCGGCTGGACTACAACGGCATCCGGCCGCTGGAGGCCGACGGCCTGTGGGGCATCCTGTTCGCTCCGCTCCTGCATGCCAGCTGGGCGCATCTGATAGCCAACACCGGGCCCGCGCTGATACTGGGTTTTCTGGTCACGCTGGCCGGGCTGTCCCGGTTCCTGTGGGCGACGGCGATCGTCTGGATCGTCGGCGGCTTGGGCACCTGGCTGATCGGCAACATGGGATCGCAGTGCGGCGAGACCGACCACATCGGCGCCTCGGGGCTGATCTTCGGCTGGCTGACCTTCCTGCTGGTGTTCGGGTTCTTCACGCGCTCGGGCTGGCAGATCCTCATCGGCGTGGTGGTACTGCTCGTCTACGGCGGTGTGCTGTGGGGGGCGGTGCCGGTGCTCGACGTTTGCGGCGGGGTGTCCTGGCAGGGGCATCTGTGCGGCGGGCATCGCCGGCGTGCTGGCCGCTTACCTGTTGTCCGGCCCGGAACGCAAAGCCCGCGAGCAGCGCCGCCGCGGTCCGCACGGCCGTAACAGTTGAGCCGGCATGAGCGACGCATTGGCGCCCATCGGGGTGTTCGACTCCGGCGTCGGCGGGTTGACGGTGGCGCGCGCCGATCATCGACCAGCTGCCCGACGAGGACATCATCTACGTCGGCGACACCGGCAACGGGCCCTACGGCCCGCTCACCATCCCGAGATCCGCGCGCACGCGCTGGCCATCGGCGACGACCTCGTCGACCGCGGCGTCAAGGCGCTGGTGATCGCCTGCAACTCGGCGTCGTCGGCCTGCCTGCATGACGCGCGCGAACGCTACGACGTGCCCGTCGTCGAGGTGATCCTGCCCGCGGTACGCCGCGCGGTCGCCGCCACCCGCAACGGGCGCATCGGCGTGATCGGCACCCAGGCCACCGTCGCCTCCGGCGCCTACCAGGACGCCTTCGCCGCCGCCCGCGACACCCAGATCACCGCGGTGGCCTGCCCGCGGTTCGTCGATTTCGTCGAGCGCGGCATCACCAGCGGCCGCCAGGTGCTCGGATTGGCCGAGGGTTATCTCGAGCCGCTGCAACGCGCCGACGTCGACACGCTGGTGCTGGGCTGCACCCACTATCCGCTGTTGTCCGGGCTGATCCAGCTGGCCATGGGCGAGAGGTCACGCTGGTCTCCAGCGCCGAGGAGACCGCGAAGGAGCTGGTCCGGGTGCTCACCGAGCTTGATCTCCTGCACCCGCACCCCGACCGTCCCGGCGCTTCCGCAACGCGTCGGGTGTTCGAAGCCACCGGCGACCCGGAGGCGTTTCTCAGCCTTGCGGCCCGGTTTTTGGGACCGGCGATCACCGGCGTCCACCCGGTCCACCGTCACGTCCCGACGCTTGGCTGAGTTCGACTCGACGAAAGCGTGGATGTTTTCGCCAACACGGTCCTGGGCATGGCACAGTAGTGACCGTGCGAATTACCGTGCTGGGCTGCTCCGGGAGCGTCGTCGGCCCGGATTCGCCGGCATCGGGTTATCTGCTGAGGGCGCCGGACACCCCGCCGCTGGTTATCGACTTCGGTGGAGGCGTCCTCGGCGCGCTGCAACGTCACGCCGATCCCAGGATCGGTCCACGTGTTGTTGTCGCACCTGCACGCCGACCACTGCCTGGACCTCCCGGGTTGTTCGTCTGGCGCCGCTACCACCCGTCGCCGCCAGACGGTAAGGCGTTGATGTACGGCCCGAGCGACACCTGGTCGCGGCTCGGCGGCGGCGTCGTCGCCCTTCGGCGGCGAGATCGACGATTTCTCCGACATTTTCGACATCCACCATTGGGTCGACGGTCAGGAAGTGGAAATCGGTGCGGTGACGCGTCTTGCCGCGGCTGGTGTGTCATCCGACGGAGTCGTATCGGCATGCGTATCACCAATCCGGCGGGGCGTCGTTCGTCTATAGCGGTGACACCGGCATACTGCGACGCCATCATCGACTTGGCCCGCGGCGCCGACGTCTTCCTGTGCGAGGCGTCCTGGACGCACTCGCCCGACCGTCCGCCCAACCTGCACCTGTCGGGCACCGAGGCCGGGCGGATCGCGACCGCCGCCGGGGTGGGGGAGCTGTTGCTGACCCACATCCCGCCGTGGACTTCCCGCGAGGACGTGATCAGCGAGGCCAAAGCCGAATTCGGCGGCCCGGTGCATGCGGTGGTGTGCGGCGAGACGTTCAACGTCGGCCGCTCCTGAGCGGCTGACTCGCGCGCTAGGGTTGGCGGCGTGTCAAAACGAGAAGACGGCCGCCTCGACGACGAGCTTCGACCCGTTGTCATCACCCGCGGGTTCACCTCGCATCCGGCGGGTTCGGTGGTGATCGAATTCGGCCAGACCAAAGTCATGTGCACCGCAAGCGTCACCGAGGGCGTGCCGCGCTGGCGCAAGGGATCAGGCTTGGGCTGGCTCACCGCCGAGTACGCGATGCTGCCTTCGGCCACCCACACTCGCGTCAAGACCGCGAATCGGTGAAGGGCCGCGTCCGGCCGCACCCAGGAGATCAGCCGGCTGGTCGGCAGGTCGCTGCGTGCCTGCATCGACCTGGCGGCGTTGGGGGAGAACACGATTGCGATCGACTGCGATGTGCTGCAGGCCGATGGCGGTACTCGCACCGCGGCGGTCACGGGCGCCTACGTTGCGCTGGCCGACGCGGTGACCTACCTGTCCGCCGCCGGCAAGCTGTCCGATCCGCGGCCGCTGTCGTGTGCGATCGCGGCGGTCAGCGTCGGCGTGGTCGACGGCCGGGTGCGCGTCGACCTGCCCTACGAGGAAGACGCCCGCGCGGAGGTCGACATGAATGTCGTCGCCACCGACACCGGGACGCTGGTCGAGGTCCAGGGAACCGGTGAGGGCGCGACGTTCCCGCGGTCCACGCTCGACAAGATGCTCGACGCCGCGCAGGGGGCCTGCGAGAAGCTCTTTGTCGCGCAACGGGAGGCGTTGGCTTTGCCGTATCCGGGCGTGCTGCCGGAAGGGCCCGCGCCGAAAAGGCGTTCGGAAGCTGACGCGCCGGCTGCAATCCCAAGCCTTTGGCTCAGCAGCGTCTGATTCTGCGCGGTGATGGTTGACGAGCGACCTTCAGGTAGGTGGTCACCATGCGAGCACGGCATTGATGACGTCAGCCGGGAGTGCCATCTGCGTACCCAGATCCGCACGCTGTGCGACGACCACCGTCTGATGCGACGGAATGACTGAAACGGTCTGTCCGCCTACCCCGACGGCCGAGTAGCTGCCTGACGGCAGGGCGTTTGCGTCGCCGCCGTCGCTTGTCCACCACAGGTAGCCGTATGACCGGAACGGGCTGATTAGACCGGTTTCGACCCGAGTCCGGGTGCTTACCCTGACCCAATCGGGCGGCACGATTTCGCAGCCGTCCCATGTTCCTTCTTGAAGATAAAGCTGCCCGAAGCGCGCCAGGTCGCGAGCGGATAGTTGTATGGCGTAGTTCGGGTATCGCGGTGTCGCACCCAGCGGGTCGTAGCCGTAGTGCAAACCGGTGTGCTCCAACGGGTTCCAATCCCGAAAGCCAAGCGGGCGGGCCAGGATGCCGTCGATTGCGGTGAACAAGGCAACCCCGGAAACTCGCTGATATATCCCACCAAGGACGTTGAAATCCCAGTTGTTGTAGTGAAATTTCGCTCCCGGCACAGCAGAATCACGTCGCGGCCAGTCCGACGGGCGATTGCGGAAAATGTCGTAGCTAGAACCGGAGGTCAATGGCAGGTAGACGCCAGAGGATGATGTCAGAAGGTGTTGAAGAGTCGCGGTTCGCTCCTGATCGCTGAGACAGGGGGAGTCGTCGATACCGAAGTCAGCCAACGTCGCATCCAGCTGCACGTCGCCCCTTGCGATCAGCCGACCAAATAGGGCGCTGATGATTGATTTACGAATGGAGTGGATCGGCAGTGGCTTGTCTTGGGGTCCAACGGCGACCACCGTCTCTCCTGACCGGACGACACACAATGTGGTGATCTTGTGGGCTCTCACGGCGTCTTCGACGTTCGCTGTAGAGATAGCGGATGCATCTCTGGTCGAAGTCGACGTGGCGGTCACGGCCGGTGTGGCCCGGCTGACGTCTTCGACTCGATAATCCATCGGACTTCCCATAGTTGTTATGATGATATAACAACACAATAACCAGGGGTTCGGCAAGCACTGCGCTTACGGTGAGATGTCGCGACGGAGCTCAATCCTGTCGAGCGGCCAACTCGCGGTAGACAGTGGCGCGGCTGACGCCCCGTTGAGAAGCCGGAAGTAGACGTAGCGGCCCAGCTACGCTGCCTAGCATGTTGATCAGCGCAAAGACGATTGGGATCGCCTGGTGACCCGCCTGCTGGTCGCCAGCCGCCTACCGGCAGGGAATGTCTGGGAGTAGTGCCGCGTTGTCGGCGGCATGACCGAAGCAGTACAGCTCAGCACCACCGAGTGGGTGCGTGAGCAGACGGAGAAAATTCTGGAGCAGGGCACCACCAAAGGGGTCGAGATCCTCGACCGGCCTGTGGTTCTGTTCACCGTGACTGGCGCGAAGACGGGCCAGAAGCGGTACGTGCCGCTGATGCGAGTGAAGGACAGCGGACGGTATGCGATGGTCGGGTCCATCGGGGGAGCCCCCAAGAACCCGTCCTGGGTCTACAACCTGCGGGCCAACCCGAAGGTGACTGCACAAGACGGCGACAAGGTATTCGAGCTGACGGCCCGCGAGGTCCACAGCGCCGAGCGAGACGAGTGGTGGCAGAGGGCGATCGACGCCTACCCGCACTACATCGAGCTGCAGTCGCTGACGGACCGGCTAATCCCGGTTTTCGTCCTGGAGTGACCCCGTCGATATTGTTGGGCCTGAAATTCCCTGGTGGAACGTCGTCCCGCTGAGGGGCATCGGCTAGATGGGTAACGCACGTTGATGTTTGGGAGTGGCTGGTGACCCGACTGCTGGTCGCCAGCCGCAACCGCAAGAAATTGGCCGAGCTGCGCCGCGTGTTGGACGCGGCTGCGCTCACCGACCTGACGTTGGTGTCACTCGACGACGTGCCACCGTTCGACGAAGCGCCGGAAACCGGCGCGACTTTCGAGGACAACGCGTTGGCCAAGGCCCGTGACGGGTTCGCCGCGACGGGGTTGCCGACCGTCGCCGACGACTCCGGGTTGGAGGTCGCCGCTTTGAACAGCATGCCCGGCGTGCTGTCGGCGCGGTGGTCGGGTGCGCATGGCGACGACGCCGGCAACACCGCGCTGCTGTTGGCGCAGCTGCGTGATGTGCCAGATGAGCGACGCGGCGCGGCGTTCGTGTCGGCGTGCGCGCTGGTGTCGGAATCCGGTGAGGTGGTCGTCCGTGGCGAATGGCCCGGCGCCATCGCCCACCAGCCGCGCGGCGACGCGGGCTTCGGCTACGACCCGGTGTTCATTCCGGACGGTGCCGATCGCACCGCGGCACAGCTGACTGCGGAGGAAAAAGACGCGATGTCGCATCGCGGTCGCGCGCTTGCATTATTGTTGCCGGCGCTGCGGGCGCTGGCCGGGCAACCATGCTGAAGGCGCGAATTACGTTGGGCTACAAGGCGAAACGCGCCTTGATGTCCCTGGTCTGGAAGTGCTCGACGATGATACCGACCAACGGGATGGTTCCAGCCAACAGCACGCCGATCGTCTTCACCACCGGCCAGCGGACCTTGACTGCAAGGTTGAAGGCTGCCACTACATATGTGAAATACACCCAGCCGTGTACCACGCCGATCCAGGTCGGTGGATTCGCCACCTTGACGACGTAGTGGACCACGAGCTCGTAGCACAGCGCGATGAGCCAGATACCCGTCGTCCACGCCATCACTCGGTAGCCCAGCAGCGCGGTGCGGATCTTTTCGACGGGCGTAACCTGCCGCGCTTCGGGCGTCTCGGGTGTGGTCATGCGGTGGTCCTGTCCTGTCTTTGATGTATTTCGTTGTCCGCCTTGGCAAGTTCGGCCAGATAAGCGTTGTACTCCTGCAGTGCGGGATCGTCGGGCCTGTGTTGTACGGGTTTAGGCCGCTCGGGCAGCAGTCCGTCCGGGAGTTCGGTCATCGCGTGGTCCTTACGCGGCTCGGGCGGTGCCTCCTCGTAGCGGACGAACTTACGGTAGGCGTACACGCAGAATCCGGCGAACAGCGGCCACTGCATCGCATAGCCAAGATTCTGAAAGGTGCCCGAGGTCGACTGAAACCTCGTCCACTGCCACCAGCCCAGGGCCAGGCAACCGCCGGCCGCGAGGATCACCAGCACAATCAGTGCGGGTCTCCGACGACGTGTAGTGGACACGCCTAGACGGTACTCCGAGGTGCTCTGTGTGGGCTCATTCGCAGCGTGGTCAAAACGGTACGATCGCTGGGCACGCGGGCGTGGCGAAATTGGCAACCGCGCGGGTTTTAGGTGCCCGTGCTCGAAAGAGCTTGAGGGTTCGAGTCCCTCCGCCCGCACCGATGGCTTTATCAGCGTTCGCGCAGGTGAACGGCTATTTCAGCGGCTGCCGCAGAGTCCCGTGAGCACGCCGTGAGCACATTTTGAGCACAATTTACAGTTACTTCCGCATAGGAATAGCCCCGGCGATCGGATCGCCGGGGCAATCGTCGGGATTGTCTAGTCGAGGGGCTCCAGCCCCGGTGTCGTGTCAACCCGCTCCCACGGAACGCCGCTGTCGTGCAGCAGCTTACGGAGATCGGCCAGTGCCGCCCGGATGTAATCTGGCAGCTCCCAGCCCCGTTCTTTGGCCTCCCTGCGCCACCGTGCGATCTGTTCGCAGCTAGCGGCAAAGTCATCGAGCATCGCCGTCGAGCGGGCCCTGTCCACAAACCTCGCGTACTCCGTCTCGCTCATCCATTCACCCCCTCTCGGTGATCGCCGGGACGGAAGGTTTCGGCGCGTAGCGGCCGTGCAGTGTGACCGCCACCGCGTCGAGGTCGGTATCGAAAAGGTCCGCGTAGACCCGCAGCGTCACGCTCGGATCTTTGTGCCCGAGCATCCGCCCCAACGCCAGCACGTTCACCCCAGCGGACACCGCCAGCGATGCGCAGGTGTGGCGCAGGTCGTGCGGAGTGATTGCCTGGACCTTCGCCGCCTTGACTGCCCGTGTGAACCACCCGTTCGACGACTTCGATCGCGGCAGGTATCCGCCGCCCCGGCCGCCGAACACTAGATCATCGGCGGCCTTGCCTGTGCATTGCACCGACAGTTCATCCAAGACGAATTTAGGTACTGGCACCGATCGGTCCTCGCGCCCTTTGGTGGGTCCGATAACATGGCGGGCACCGATCTGAACCGCGTTCTCTGACACTGAGATTCGCCGCCGCAGGAATTGCACGTCACGCACCCGCAACGCGATCGCCTTACCCCAGCGCAGCCCGCAGTATGCCAGCACCAGCACCAGCACGCGATGCTCGCCGGATTCGTCGGCCAGCCGGCGCACATCATCAGCGGACAGATAGACACGGCGCTTGCCTGATTTGCGCGGCAGGTTCTCCACGCCCTTGGCCGGGTTGGCCGCCAGCCGTTTGCCTTTCACCGCGGCAGCCAGGACCCCCGAGAGCACCCCGTGGGCCCGCAGGACGGTGGTGGCCCCGGCGCCCTTGGCGCCCATGCTCGCGATCCACGCCTCCACGCCGAGCACGTCCACGTCCGCGACGCTGACCGAGCCCCAGCGTGGTTTCACGTGCACCCGCCAAGCCGACTCCAGCGTCCGGTAGTGGCTCGCCGCGGTGGCTTGCTTCTTGCGCTCGAGCCAGTCCGGTGCGAGTTCGGCGACGGTGGCCCGTCCCCGCGCTGGTGCGACGTATTCGCCGCCCCGCTTATCGACCTCGACCTGCTCGGCGAACATTCTGGCGTCACGCATGGTTTTAAAGCCGCGGCGCATCGTCTGCCCGCCGTCGGGTTTGCGGTGGCGAGCCAGGTAAAGTGTTGCGCCGCTTGATATTTGGTAACGCTCAATCGTCGCCATCGGTGAGTGCTTTCTCTAATTCCGCGCGCAGCCGCCTTGGCCGAAATATTGGATACAGGCATTAGCCAAGCACTTCCACCGTCAACTCGATCCGGCACCGAAAGTCGACATTGCGGTGGTTGACGACTGTATTCGCTTCTGTGTTTTCGTCTCGCCCGAAGTGTCTGTAGAGGATTTGTGCAAACTCGACGATGCCGTTTACAACGCCGTCGACAGCGCCGGTCGCGCCATCGAAGATCAGCAGACGGCGCTTAACGAGAAACTCGACCGGGTACGCCAACGCCGCATCATCCGCTGATGTCACCGGTTGCGGCCTGCGACGCTCACTGAGTTCCCACGGCTCCTCGCAGTTGTCCGGCAGCGATCTCGGAATCGTCGTCGCGTTGTTCTGGCTTGAGTTGTACATCGATCCGATGGATGTCGCCGGTGAAGCGGAATTCGTTGGGGTACGGCCCCACCGGGGAACCGGTGTCGACGCCAACGTCGAGGGTTTCGCCACTCATGGAGAACAGGAACGGAACCGTCACGTCCACCCTGCCGGTTGCGGCCGTCGAGCCGTTGATGGTCAGGGTTACCGATCCGCCCTTACCCAGCCCGCCGCCGTCGTAATCGAAGGACACCGCGAGCACCGCATCACCTTGCGGGAGTGGACGTTCCGACGTGACGGTGGTGATGTCGTGGCCCAGATAGTTGTACACGTAGTTTAAGAAGCCGTTCTGAACGTAGAGGGACCAGCCGGCCAGTGAGCCGCCCTGGCAGATCAACACCCCTTCGGCCCCGCCGTCGGGAATGTGGACGTGCGCCTGCAGATCGAACGAGGTGTTCTTGAAGTTGATCGTCGCCAATTCCGGGATGCGGACGTTCTCCCGGTAGAAGGTCGCCGACGTCTTACCCTCCAACAGGCTGGGTCGGTTCTGGGGAAGGGCGCGCGCCGTGGTTTCGTCGCTCAACGGGTAGACGTCGTACTTGCGCGCCTCCGTGTCGAAGGCCGCCTTCAGCTCTTCGAGCTTCTGGGGATACTCGGCGGCGAGGTCGATTCCCTGGCTGAAGTCGTCGGTGAGGCGATACAGCTCCCAACGTTCGCTGGCGCCGAACTCATGGGCCTGCGCTCGGATCCAGGGCAGACGCCCATGGAAGCACGAAGCGATCCACCCCTTGTGGTAGACGGCACGATTCCCGAGGATCTCGAAATACTGGGTCGTGCGGGTGCTCGCCGCGTCGGCATCGTGGAACGAGTACCGCATGCTGACGCCTTGGATGGGTTTCTGCTCGATGCCGTTGACCTTCGTCGGCTCGGTGATTCCGGCCGCATCGAGGATCGTCGGCGCCAGATCGATGACGTGATGGAACTGGTTCCGCAGCTCGCCCGCGGCGTGAATACCGGCCGGCCACGAGACAGCCAAGCCGTTGCGCGTCCCGCCGAAATGTGAGGCAACCTGCTTCATCCATTGAAACGGGGCGTCCAGCGCCCACGCCCACCCTACGTTGTAGTGGTTCTCGCACCGCACCGTGCCGAAGTCGTCCATGTGAGCCAACAGCCATTCGGGATCCTCGGGGAACCCGTTCTGAAACGACGGCGCACTCCAGCAGCCGTGGACCGTGCCCTCCGCGGAGGCGCCGTTGTCGCCGCACACATAAATGAACAGCGTGTTGTCCCAAGCGCCCAATTCGTCGATCGCGTCGATGACCCGGTCGACTTGCGCGTCCGTGTGGGCCAAGAACCCCGCGTACACCTCCATCAGTCGCCGGGCGACCGGCTTGTACCGATCGTCGTAGTCGTCCCAGCTGGCGATTTCCTCCGGTCTCGGCGTGAGCAGCGTTCCCCGCGGGCTGATGCCCAGCTCGATCTGCCGGGCGTGGATACGTTCCCGAAGCGCATCCCACCCGTCGTCGAATTGTCCGCGGAAGCGTTCGGACCACTCCGGCCACACGTGGTGCGGACTGTGCGTCGCACCGGGCGCGAAGTACACAAAGAACGGCTTGTCCGGACCGGACGTCTTCTGCAGACGAATCCACTCGATCGCCCGGTCTGCCAGATCCTCGCTGAGGTGATAGTCGTCGCGGCCGATGTACGGCTCGATGGGGGTGGTCTGGTCATACAGGGCCGGTTCATACTGCGACGTTTCGCCGCCCAGGAATCCGTAGAAGCGATCGAAGCCCAGGCCGGTCGGCCAGCGGTCGAACGGGCCGGCCGGACTCACCTCCCACATCGGCGTGAAATGCGCCTTGCCGAACATCGCCGTGCTGTAGCCGTTCATCCGCAATATCTGGGCAATCGTCGCGGTGCTCTGCGGAATCACGCCGTCGTATCCCGGGAAACCGTAGGCGATTTCGCAGATCGCGCCCATGTGCGCGCTGTGGTGATTTCTGCCGGTGAGCAATGCCGCACGAGTCGGTGAGCACAACGCCGTGGTGTGGAACTGGTTGTAGCGCAGGCCAGTGTTCGCGACCCGGTCAAGGGCCGGAGTCGGGATCGGACCGCCAAATGTGGATGACGCACCAAAGCCGACATCGTCGAGCAGGACCACCACCACATTGGGCGCGCCAGGCGGCGGGTAGGTGATCGACCGTCGAGATGGTGTCGAATCGGTGGCCAGCGGAGCCACAACCCCGCCGAACGGCGGGTCTGTTGGTGGCAGCTCAACCATGATCCTCACGCTCCGTTTCGCGGCCGCGGGCTCACGGCCAACACGTTCCTGGCATCGAATTGAAGGCGCGGGTCCACATCCAGGTCTGCAAACTCTACGTCGAACCAACCTCGCGAAACACGGAATAGCCACCGAGTTCTTCGTTGGCTGTGGACGCGGTGAATGGTCAGCCGAAAGCAACCTCTTGATACCCCAGCCATTCAGATTCACGCCACTTGAGACGCGGGACTCGCACCCCAGCAATCTCGACCCGCCTTTCGGGCACCGCCATACTCAGCGGGATCCCGATCGACGTCGCGCCCGCCGACTGAAGTTAGGTGAGCTCCCAGACCACGGTGACCGAGAAGCTGACCGTCTGCTGGCCCGGCTCCAACGGCACAGGTGCGGCAGCGGCGCGGGGCATCGGGATCGGCGTCGGAGGCGTCGCCCCCGCGGACTCTGAGATCGAGATGACCTTGCCCAGCTTGAGCCCCGACAGTTGCGCGTACTGCTGCGCGCGATCCTTCGCGTCTTGGAAGGCCCGGGCACGCGCGTCCTTCACGAGTTGGGAGTCGTCGTCGATCGAGTAGTTGACCGAGTTGATCCGGGTGGCGTCCCCGCCGGTGCTGACGATCAGGGCCAGCGCGTTCGACGCCAAGTCGAGTTTGCGGATCTTCACGGCGATCGAGTTGCTGGCCCGATATCCGACGATGGCCGAGGAGTCGGGCCCGTACTGCGGTTGCAGGCTGACCCGGGTGGTGCTGATGTCCTTGCGGTCGACGCCGGCGTTGACCAACGCGTTGATCACTTCCTGCTGCCGCTCGCTGGTCTGGTTCATCGCGGTGGTGACGTCGGGTGCGGTGAACTCGATCGAGACGTTGGCCGTCAGCAAGTCCGGCGTGCCCTGAACCTGCCCGCAACCGACGACGGTGACCTGCCTGCTGGCCTTGCTGGGTTCCTGTGACGGCCCGGTCTTCGATGAATCGCACGCCGACAGCCCGACCGCCCGGCAAGCGGCGGCCAAGAGCAACGGGCGGTTCAGCATTTCTGGAACCCTACCGGTCACGGCGTGACGAGGATCTTGCAGTGCTCACCAGGGCTGGCCGTTCCAGAGTCCGTGTCCACATCTGCGGACAGTCACCAACATTCACCCGATGCTGTACCGGTTGCCGTAGGGCAACCATGCGGTCCGAGACCGTTGTCTCTGAAGATGACCGAGGATGGAAAGTGCGGCGGCTTTCTGTGCCGTGCGCGTAGTGTCAACGCCCTCGAGGAATGCAACTGACAAGCCCCTTTTGGGGGGGCGTGAATGCATAGTCGGAACTGTGTCAACCAGCGCGGGGCGGGATTAAGGAGTGTCGAACCCGTGCCAACCGAAGTTCCCCGCGATGTCCTCCCGCCTGCTGAGCGTGCCTTCGAAGGCAAGGTGGGCACCTGCTACTCGGACTCGGTCGCTCATGTTCCGGTCCTGCCGTCGGCTCCCGACGGCGCGCCCAATGTGCTGGTTGTCCTGCTCGATGATGTCGGGTTCGGGCATGCCAGCACTTTCGGCGCCGGTCAACACACCCCCCCCCCACAGCGTCTCGCTGGGCCTGCCTATAACCTGTCTCACACCACAGCGCCGGCGCGGCGACGATCAAACGCGGCCCCAACAGCCAATCTCTCCCCGCAAAAGCGACCGTCCGCTATTTTCCGGCCCCCGGCCCCCCCAGACAATAACGACGCCGACAGCCAATGGCGCAAAAACCGTTCCCCCGATCCGCGCACTATGGCCCGGCCGCCCCCCCCCCACTCCCCCCTGGCCCCCCCCCCCCCCGCGCGAGCCCCGACCACACACTCTATGTTCTGTTCACTGCCCGCCCGACAAATGGCACGGGCCCCCCGTCACGATGCGCCCCTCATCAAATCGGGATGGCTGCTAGGGGTGGGCCATCTCCTCCAGGCGGGCGATTCGCTCGGCCATCGGCGGGTGCGTCGAGAACAACTTCCCCATCATGTTGCCGGCCCGGAACGGGTTGGCGATCATCAGATGTGACTGACTGGCCAGCTGCGGAACCGGCGGCAGCGGAGCCGCCTGGATACCATCGGAAATCTTGCGCAGCGCCGACGCCAACGCCAGCGGGTCGCCGGACAGCTCAGCTCCGGACTCGTCGGCCTGGTATTCCCGCGACCGCGACACCGCCAGCCGCACCACCGTCGCCGCGATCGGACCGAGCAGCGAGACCAGCAGCAGCGCAAGCGGATTGGCACGCCCCCCACCACCGCTACCGCCGAACCGACCCGCTAGGAAAGCCATGTTCGCCATGCCGGAGATCACCGCCGCCATCGCCCCGGCAACGCAGGAAATCAGGATGTCGCGCTTGTATACATGCGAAAGCTCATGGCTCAGCACCGCGCGCAACTCACGCTCGTCAAGGATCTGCAAGATTCCCGCGGTGCAGCACACCGCTGCGTGCCGGGGACTGCGGCCAGTGGCAAAAGCGTTCGGGGATGCGGTGTCGCTGACGTAGAGCCGCGGCATCGGCTGATGCGCCGTGGTCGCCAGCTCGCCCACGATGCGATACATCGCGGGCTGCTGCGATTCGCTGACCGGCTGCGCATGCATGGCCCGCAGCGCCAGGGTGTCGCTCTTGAAATACGTCCATGCGTTCATGCCGACCGCAAGCACGATGGACAGCACCAAGATCGACCGGTTGTGAAACAGCGACCCGATGAACACGATCAGCGCCGACATGCATCCGAGCAGCAAGACGGTCTTAAGTCCGTTGGCGTAACGGTGCGACTTCATGGGCGTTCTCCTACCTTGCCGGTCAATTAAACGCCCCAGGCGGACCCGCCGGCCGCGATTTTACGCAACCGTCAGCCGTGGCAGTGAACGGTATAGTCCACGAACGAGACCCTGGTCTGCCGGCTGGCGGGACGGGTCCATATGCCCAGTTCGGGCAACCCCGCTCTGCTCCAACACCAAGGCCAGCACCCCGGCCGCCAACGGCACCGCCTACCCACCACCGCACAGCTCTCGGCCGCTCTCGATCACTGGCGCAGCAAACGCCCCACGGGTTGGCAAAGCAACCGATGGGCCGCCGCAGTGAGGTGCAGCGCCGGGATGTTTTCCTCCGTTTCCCCCGATGCCGCGCGGTTGGGGTGGGCCAGCAGTCGTCCTCGCGGGTGGGGCGGCCGCCGGTTCGGGTGATTGCTGCCATCGTCGTATTCCCATAGCTGGCCACACGGGGGCGGCCAAGCACTTCTACCGCCCTCTACGTTTCGCTGGCGCGCGATCGACAAATAGGGCTCTTGGTCCTTTGGAGAGGAAGCCGTAGTGCCCTGAATTCGGCGGCCCGCTCCGTTGGGCGGTCGTGTTTATCCGACTCTCTTTGGTCGTTAAATAGCGAAAGCAGACGTGCGCAGCGGTCATACCGCATCGACACCAAAGGGGAGTCATGGCCGACACCAAGACTCCCGAGACGCTGCTCGACGAGCTGGCCGCCCTCAACCCCGCGCAGTGGCATGAGGTGGCCAAGGAGCTGCGGAAGGTGGCCGAGACCTTCGCTGAGGGTTATGTCGTTTCGCAGCTAGAACCCATTTCACGCCATTGATCAGGTGGCTGAAGAGGGTTCGAGTCCCTCCGCCCGCACCGTTCTGCTACTGCATCTGTCCACGCATACGCCGGCGCCGGCAGACCTTCAGCCGCGCTGAATTCCCGTATACGCAAACCTCCCCACGCCACTAGGTGTGGCGCCGGGAGATATTTGCGACCGGATTAGGTGGTTGTCGGGCCGGGAGGCGCACCCGGCGGCGGAGTTGAGCTCTGCGGTGCACCAGGCGCCGAGGCTCCCGGCACGTTCGACGTCCACATCAGAATGTCTTGCATTCCGTCGTTGTAGACGACACCGTTCGGCGGTGCGCCGGTCACGTCGAAGTACAGCGTGCCGGTCGACTCGCTGCCCTGCGGGATCGGCGCCGGGTTGAGGCTGCCCGGGGCCTGAACCTTGTCGATCACCCGGTAGTTTTGACCGTTGGGCCCGCGGGCGATGAAGTCGTTAACCATCGGGGTAACGAGCCCGCCGTCGGACCGGGCAGTGACGTCTGCCTGGTAGAGCGTTCCCTTGGGGGTGTAGCCAGGAATTGCCACGCTGCTGGGTTGCAGGTTGCTCACCGTGTAGTTAGTCACGAGCGGCCCGTCGATCAGCGGCTCGCTGGTGCCGAATCCCTGGATGTTTGGCGGCGCGGCCGAGGCAGTGGCTGCGGCGACAACACCCGCCGCGGCTATCCCGGCGGCTCCAATGGCCGTCTTGACAGTGCTGGTTGTGAATTTCACGATGGGCTCCTTCTTTGCTCCTGATCGTTCGAGCGGCCGCCTAAGTATTCAGGCGAAACCGCACCGGGTCGGCATAGCCCAGCGCCGAAGATTTCAAACTAACTTCATCACGCAATGCCAATGTCCAGCCCTGCTACCTGCGTAAACAGGGCTGGATCAATTTTCGCGCCGAAGCACCGTTCGAATAACTTCTTTAACTTTGGCATCACCTGTATTTGGTGTCGCTTGCGACAATTCGAAAACGCTGACACCGCAGTAATTGCGCAATTGTCTGATTCTTCGCACAGCGCAGTTCGGCTAGCGGTTGGCTGACGACCGCGGTTCGGCTGATGAAAAGTCTGACCGCGCGGAGAAGTTTGAGCCGCGAGTGAAATGGGTCACCATCACGCCAGATCGGGCAGGGTTTCCGTCGCTTGGCCGTTGCTAGACGGCAACGGCTACTAAATCCCACGAGGACCCTGACAGCTAGTGAGGCTCGCAATGACCATGATCCGGACATCGATCTTCGCCGCCGCGGCGCTGGCCACGGGTTAACGCTTGCCGCGCCAGCAAGCGCCGGGACCCTCGATAACCGTTTCGACATCTGCACGGCTTTGCGTGATGGCACGAGCTTGGCCACCATCGAAACGACCCTCGAGGCCCGTGGCTACAGCGCGTCTAACGCCGGCGCGTTGACCGGCAGCACCATTCGCCAGCACTGCCCGGATCAGGCTGCTGGCGTGATGGCACAGATACGGTGAAGGCCCGGCAGCGCGGTTAGGCTGACGTTCCACCTGTCACCATTGAGGGTGTGAGCGCCGCAATCGTGGTGGTACTGATCCTGTTGGCCATCGGCATAGTGGTCGACAGCCTGCTCCGGCTCAGAAGGTGGCTGAAGAAACCGCCTCCCGGCCCGCACGCCCAGGAGACGTCCGACGACGACACGTGAGTCCCTGCACATGCGGGCCGACTACCTGCCGGCGTCGCTCAGCAGCCCACTTCGATCTTGAACGGTGCGGTAAGTGAAACGCGTGGATCGTTGAGCTGAGATCCTTCGGCCGTGCCCGTAATCGTGTAGATGCCATTGGCGAAAACGGCTTTCGCATCGCCGGCTCCGGCGTCGGCGACGCCGGTGAAGCCCGCGAAGTTGTCGATGTTGACCGATTCAAGCTTCGGCTTCTCGGAATCGAGCTTGAGCAAGACCCGGACATTCGCGGGCGCGGCGGTGATGTTCGCCGTCAACAGCCACTGGACCTGGTTGCAGGTGATGGCGTGCGAGGTGCGGGTGTTGTTGTCGACGGTGATCCGAGCGGTTTTCTGCGTCACCTTCGGCGAACTGAAGCATCCCGCACAGGACGCCACCACGAGAACGGTCACCGCTGCAGTGACGAATCGGCCTCCCACCGCGCACCTCCATTCCGACAGCCGCATGGACGCGTGCTCTTGTCGCACGCTTTTTCTATCAGCCGCGAGGCTGTCTTCGGGAGTGAATGTGCGTTGTCTGCTACGAGAGCGAGATCCGGCCCATGAGCAAGTCGATGATGGGCTTGCCGGCCGCGAAAGTTCCGGTGTTCGACGAGTTGACGTGTCCGTAGTCGACAAGCAGGGTGACGCCGTTGATACCGGCGGCGGCGTCACTGTTGAGGAACGCCATCACATTGCCCATCTGCTCCGGCGTGTGGGTGGCGACGCCGGTGGCCTCTCGGTAGTCCTGCGCGAACGACAACCACAGATCGGCGTTGGCGCGCGCCAGCGGAGTGTCCGTCGGGCCTGGGCAGATGGCGTTAATGCGCACGCCCTTTGCCAGGAAGGGAAAGGCGTGCGTCGCGACATAGGCGTTGATGGCCTGCTTGCTGGTGCCGTAGTGGCCGAAGTTGTCCGCCTCGTGGGCTTTGACCCAGGCGTCCGCCGACTCGAAGTCAGGGGTGGCCAAGAACTCCTGAAGCCGCGGCAGGTCGCTCTCCCATCCGATGCCGGCCACCGAGGAGATGAAGCAGATCGCCGAACCGCGGTTCAGCTGGCCGCTGCTCATCAGCCGGTCGATCACGTGCCGGTGGCCGATGAAGTTGATCTTCATCAGGTCGGGACCGTCGGCAATACCGGCGGCGGAGAACAGGGCGTCGACGGGTCCGCCGACCTGGTCGAGCGCGCTGTCGATCGACGCCGGGTCCCGGAGGTCCACCTGGATCCCGCGGCCGAGTTCGGCGGCGACCGGCGCGTAGTCCATGTTGATGACCTCAGCTCCGAGGTCGCCGACGATCTTGGCCGCTGCGGCGCCCATACCGGTGGCACCTCCGACTACCAGCGCCCGCTTGCCGTCGTAGCGGAACTGCTCGATACCAGTCATTTCGATCCTCTCTAGGGACGCCAACAGTAAAGGCTCCCGAGTACTTTACGGGAACAGATATTTGGTACGACGAGGCGGGTAAGGTGCCGTCCGGCATCGGTTTCCGGGCCAGGGCGGCGCACCCCGCAAGTATGCGTGGATGATGCGGCCACCCGTGCGTGTTTGACGAAGTCGCGAGGGCGGGTCTTACTTGCGTCTGCCGCGGTCTGCGGCGCCGCGCAGCACGGTGTCGCGGGCGTTGACCAGCGCCGCTTGCTTGCCCTGAGCTCGCACGATGTTCTCCGGCATCCAGATGATGTCCATCACGCAGCGCGCCAGCATCGACAGCGACGGCGGATCCTCGATGCGGATGTCGCCCGACTGGATGCCTTCCGACAACAGCGCTCTGAGCTGGCGCAGTCGCATGGTGAACGCCAGCCCTGGGTTGGGTGTGTCCGGCGGCGATTGGCGCATCCACGCGAGTTGGATCTTCCACTCGTCGGGAAATTGGTCCAGTGCGTTGATGTTGACCCAACTCAGCGCGTCCAGCTTCTCCACCGGCGTGGCATCGGTGCGCAGAACGCTGGCGAATCCGCCGCCGGCTTTCTTGCCGAACGACTCCATGATCGAGGCGAGGAGTTCGTCTTTCGATCCGATCAGCCGGTAGACCGTCCCGGTACCCAGGCCCGCCGCGGCAGCGATGTCGCGAATCGTGGTGACTTCGTAGCCTTTTCTGCCGAACTCGGCCCGTGCCACCGCACGGACATGCGCGGCTTTGTCGTTGCCGTCGGACTCACTCTCGTCGCCCCAGGTTTTGATTGCTGCCTCGGCGGCAGCGAAAGCGGCGGAGCCATCCAATTCTCGGTCGCTGGGCGGTCGAGCGGCCAGACCGTGCAACATGATGCGGCACAAGACGACCGCGGTCTGGTCGGCTGCGGCGGTGTGCCGAATGATGTCGAGTCCGACGTGCATCATGGTCTGGCAGATCCGGTCGGCCAACGTCGGGAGGTCGATGTCGGATCTGATGTAGCCGCTCCACCTGCCGGCGCGCAGCGTCTGCAGCATCGCCTGCTGGACCGCCGTCGGCGGCTTCTGCAGCAGTTCCACCAGCTCCGGATTGGCACTCGGCGCCTCATAGAACGACATCTGCAAAGCGGCGCGATGCTGCACCGCGCAGCGTGCGATCGCCGAACCCAACTCGAAGATCTCGTCAGCGACCGGCTGCGAGTCGGGTTTGTCCAATCGCTCGTGGGCGATCTCGCCGATGCGCTCCAAGTCGGCGTAATATCGGCGGACTAGCTCGACGAGAATCGCTTCCTTCGACTCGAAGTGGTGGTACAGGCTGCCCGGCAATATGCCCGCCGCGTCGGCGATTTCCTGCAGGGATGTGCGCAGGCCCGAGGAGGCGATCAACGACGCCGCGGTTTGCAGGATTTCGGTGCGACGAGTGCCGTCGTCGTAGGCGCCGCCGCGGTCGTCTGCCAAGACCGGCATGTTCTTGGCAGCATCTCGTCCCCGCGACGTCATACGAGAACGCCCCGGTCGGCCCGACCGGACCATCGAATCGGCATCGGGCAAGTCTAGGCGCGCAGGGCCCTGTGCGGCTGCAGGCTCAGACGGTTGCTGAAGCCCCACGACACCTCCTCCTTCAGGTTGCTGTCTGCAGACCGTCCGGTTTGAACGGCTGCTCGATAACTACGGCTGCTCGATAACTACAGTGGCGGTCCGTTCCAGCCGTCGACGGCAACGACCTCCTCAAGCGGGCGCCTGGGGGCGGGTCGGAAGGTATGACCCGCGCGGAGGCGGCCGACGGGAAGCAGACAGCCTTGCGTGTAGCTTTCCGGAATCTGCAGGAGTTCTCGGACGGCATTCTCGCGATGCAGGTGCAGTGTGGTGACACAGGTCCCGTAGCCGCGGGCATGCAGCGCCAGTTGGAAGTTCCACACCGCCGGGAAGATCGACCCGTACAAGGTGGCTTGGTAAAACGATTCGTCGCCGTCGATGCGCGGCAGATAGGGCTCATAGCAAGGGATTACCAGCATCGGCACCTTTGCCATGTTCTCGACCAGCCACTCGGTCGACGACATCAGCCTGGTCTCCGGGGTGCCGGCCGGCATCAGGTCGGCCAGCATCTGCCCGCCGACTCGCAGCAGATAAGCCTCGCGGTACAGGTCCGCGATCTTGGCCCGCAAATCGGGATCGGTGACAACCAGCCAACGCCAGGACTGGGAGTTCGAGCCGTTGGCGGCCTGCAGCGCGACGCGTAGGCATTCGCGGATGTCACTTACATCGACGCTCGCAGCCAGATCGAGTGACTTACGCGCCGATCTCGTCGCGGTCAGCAGTTGCTCAATGTCCATCTCAGCGTCCATGACAGCTCATTGGTTAAAGACATTCACGCCAAGCCTTTCGCAGACAGCGAAGACTTCTTCGAAGATCGAGCCGGGGACGGTGAACGGCTCGGTGGCAGAGACCTCAGCAAGATGCGCGGCGACGTCGTCGGCAGTCGGGTTGGTGCCCGGCTCGGCGAGCCAACCTTCGCCCAGGCCGACGAAGACCCGCGAAAAGCGTCCGGCGCAGGCCGAGTAGTTGTGATGGCTGAACTCGCACGCTCGGCTGGCCAGGAACGCGACGATCGGCACGACCAGCTCAGGCTGGATCACCTTCAGAAAGCCCGTCTCTTCAAGGGCTTTGGGGTCATCAACGGTTTCCGTCACCATCCGCGAGAAGCCAAAGGGCAGCACGGTATTGGCGAGGATCCCGTACTGGGCACCTTCAATCGCGATGACGTTGGTCAACCCCACCAGGCCCGCCTTAGCGGCCGCGTAGTGGGCTTCGAGTGGCTGTCCGAACATGCCTCCCGAGGACGAGATGAAGACGAATCGCCCGTAACCGGCCGCTTTCATGATGCGATATGCCGGCTGGCTCAAATAGAACCCGCCATCCAGATGCACGCTCAGCATCCGGCGCCAGTCGGCCTGCGACAGCTCTTCGAAGGGCACGCCGTTGAAAATGCCCGCGTTGCTCACCACGGCGTCGAGGCGGCCGAACCGGTCGATCGCGGTGCCGACGATCGCCTCACCGCCCTCCGGGCTGTCCACCGAATCGTGTGACGCGACAGCGACACCGCCGGCGCGCTCGATCTCCTCGACGACCGCATCGGCGACACTGGCGTCGGAGCCGTCGCCGTGCATCGATCCGCCCAGATCGTTGACCACCACCGAGGCGCCGCGCCGAGCCAGCTCCAACGCATACAACCGGCCGAGGCCCCGGCCCGCTCCCGTGACGATCGCAACCTGATCAGTGAAATCGATCATTTCTGAGCCCTTTTCACGAGGTCCGCGCCGAGTTGTGTGAGGAAGCGGTCAGGCCCGCCGAGGAATGCACTCCAGCTGAGCAGACGCTTGAGATACAGGTGAGCGTCGTGCTCCCACGTATAGCCGATGCCGCCGAAAACCTGGACCGCGGTATCGCCGACGCTGGCCAACCGCCCTGAGAACGCTTTCGTCCGCACTGCGGACAGGTGCCGCTCGTGCGAGTCGGCGTTGTCGGCGGCCCACAACGCGTGGATGACCCCGCTGCGGGCCAACTCGACCGTCTCGTACATATCAACGCACAGGTGCTGGACTGCCTGAAATGAGCCGATGGCCTGGCCGAATTGCTTTCGCTGCTTGGCGTATTCGACGGCGAGCTGCATGACGGCGCGTGCGGCACCCAGCGCGTCGGCGGCGGTGGCGATCAGCACGTCGTCGATCACCGCGTCGACGACGTCTGATGACGGCGAAGCCAGTCGGTGGGCGGGGGCGCCGTCGAGCGTGACCCGCCACTGCTTGCGGGTCTGGTCGATGCCGTGCTCAGGAGTCATCGAGATGCCCGATGCGTCGGTCCTGACTGCGAAAAGTGCTGTACCGCTTGAGTCGCCGGCGAGGAGCAGCAGGGTGTCGGCGGCCGCGGCGTCGGGTACGCCGGCGATCTCGCCCCGCAGCACGACATCGGTGGCATCTCCACCGTGCTCGACCGCGGCGAGGGAGCCGTTTCCGAAGCCCACGAAGCCCACGGCGGCGATCGTGGTGCCGCCCGCGATTCCCGTCAAAAGCTTGGCGGCAGCGCCGTTGACGTCGTCGAGTCGGGTCAGCGTGCGCGTCGCACCCACGGCGCTTGACAGCCACGGCCCGGGATGCAGGGCGGCGCCGAGCTCCTCGGCGACCACGCCGGCTTCGACCATCGTCATGCCGGCGCCGCCGTAGTTCTCCGGGACCAACAGCCCCGTCGTCCCGAGTTCGGCAAGTCCGCGCCAGACGTCTTCGGTGGTACCGGTCGGATCGTCGAGCAGTGGGCGCACGTGGTCCGCTATCGACGCTTTTTCGGCGAGAAAGCGTCGCGTGGTGTCTCGCAGCGCCACCTGCTCATCGGTGAGTTCGAGATTCATGAGCGTGGCAACCCGAGTACCCGCTGTGCGGTGATGTTCTTGTTGATCTGGGTGGTGCCGCCTGCGATCGTCAGCGACCGCGAGGTCAAACGGTAGTTTGCCCACGGGGCGTCGCTACCGTGAGTACCCAACACGTCAAAGGCCAGGGCGGCAAGCTCTTGGCCAATCTCACCCCACAGGGTTTTGGCAAGGCTGGCCGACCCGAACGCGTCACCGCCGTGCAGTGTCGCCGAAATCGATCGCTGGCAAAGCACTTCGAGATACTTGATGCGAAGCGAGATTTCGCCGAGTCGCCGCAGTGTGACTGGGTCCTCGAGGGCGCCGTCCGCGGCTGTGCCCTGTGCGCCGGCAATGTCATGCACCAGTTCTTCCAGCCGTACCTGCATCTCGGCGTACAGCCGCGCCGGCGCCGGCGCGTTCGTGGCTGAGCGTGGTGGTGGCCACCTGCCAACCCGCATTCAACGGGCCGAGCAACGCATCGGCCGGTACCCGCACGTCGTGAAAGAAGACCTCGGCGAAGTCGGCCTCGCCGTTGAGCGTGACGAGCGGACGCGCCTCGATACCGGGCAGGCTCATGTCGACGATCAGACACGAGATTCCCTTGTGCTTGGGCGCATCTGGATCGGTGCGAACATACAGTTGGCACCATTGCGCCCGATGACCGAGCGAGGTCCAGATCTTCTGACCGTTGATGACGAAATGATCGCCGTCCCGCACCGCCTTGGTGCGCAGCGCGGCGAGATCGGACCCGGCTTCGGGCTCCGACATTCCCTGACACCAGATGTCGTCGGCGCGCATCATGCGGGGGAGCAGCGTCGTCTTCTGAGATTCAGTGCCGTACTGCATGATGGCGGGCGCGATGTTGTTCATGCCGATGACGTTGAGCGGCAACGGCGTCCGCGCACGGGTGGTCTCCTCGGTGTAGACCAATTGCTCGAGCACCGTGGCTCCCCGGCCGCCATACTCGCGGGGCCAGGACACGGCCGCCCAGCCGGCATCGGCCATCGTCCGATTCCATGCGCGCAGCTTCTCGAAGATCACGTCGTCGTTGCCGGAAGGCCGTCGATGAGCGATCAGCTCGTCGGTCAGATTCGCAGACAGCCAGTCGCGCAGTTCGGAGCGGAACTGTTCCAACTCCGCCGGGTATGAGAAATCCACTTTGCTAGGCGGTCCCTTGTCGACTGTGGTCCAAGGCGGACATTACGTCGGAGCAGATATTTGGTCAATGACACGAGACGCCGTCAGCGGACGGTCGTAGGAGGCGTCCGACGCATCGTGATGGGGCGTGCGCGCCGCCGCGACGAGTGCGATGGCTTCCTCGGTGAGCTGGGACTGCGATTCGTTCATGAATTCGACGAGGCAGACGCGATCGACGATCGCCCAGCGTCCGTCGCGCCGCTCGAGACGATCGATGTAGCGACCGCCCGAGATGGTCATGTGATTGGCCGGTTCGCGGTCGGTGCCGACGAACAAGTAGTAGGTCTCGGCGTGGGCTTCGTCGCCGTCGATGTCGACGGTGTGGTTCAGCAGGTAGTGCTGGTATCGCGTCTGGGTGCTGTGGTAGGCGAGTGCCCAGTCGATGAAATCGTCGACCACGCCGACGAATCCGACGTGGTCGTCGACGGCGCCGTCATGGTAGGCCGATCGCAGCAGCGCGCGATCTTGTCGGTCGATCCCGCGCGCGTACCGCTGCATGCAGTCATAGATCTCGGCCCGGTCGGAAAGGCGCCTGACCTGGTCTCGCAGCTCGTCATCCACGGTCATTCGTCAATCCTTTACCACCGCGATTGCTGGTCGGAACCCAGGGATGGACTGCAGCCGACAGCTGATCCGATTGACTGCAGCGCAACCGGACTTTACGTTGGAACAGATATTTGGTCAACAAGTCTGCTCGTGGTTCGGAGGTCGAGCGTGGCAAAAGACGCTCTGACTGCGGGGTCGCAAGGCCTCGGTTTGCTCGCCTCAGCAGTCGCGGGTCGACCGCTGGCGGTCGCCGAACAGCAGCCGGGTGAGTCGGCGTGGACGGACGGTCAGACGGTTTACCTCGATGGTGCCGCGTCACCGGGCGCGAAGCTCGAAGCCGTTGCCGTGCAGGCTTCGATGATCGCGGCCGGCAGTCTGGATCCCGACGTCGTGCGTCGGTTGGTCTTCCACCCGCGATTGGCCAGGCGCTATCTGGCGATCGAGGCTCACCGCGCACTGGTCAGCAGTGCAGACCTGCTGCCGCGCGTGTTGGTGTCGCTCGGCGACCGCGACGTCGCGAGGCGCAGCGATTCGCCTGCCACTTCGCTCAGTATCGCCGCCGGACGCGAAGCGGTCGAAGACCCGGCGCCCGGCTTCGGGGTGATCCGTGCGGCGAAGGTGCTCGCCGCGTCGTCCCGAGCGGCCGAGCAACAGGACCAGGAGCGCCCCCAGCATGTTCCGCGAGACCGTCGAAACCAGGGGAGCGCACGCGAACTCGAAGAACTCGACGACGGCGAGACTGACGATTCCGACGATCCAGACTTGTTCACCAGCCCGGTCGGCGGCGGCGGCTTCATCGGCAAATGGTTGAAGAAGATGCTGTCGTCGGCGCGTAAGACCGGTAGCGGCGGCGGACCTCCCGGCGCGGACACCCCGACGCACCGGACGAATTCCGCGAACCGCGGTCTGCATGCCGTGTCGTCGCTGGCGTCACTGTCGAGCGAGGACATCAACGACCGCGACGCGAAAGCTGCAGTGGATGGCGTCAGGTATCCGGAATGGGACGTCACGCGCAAGAGCTACCGGGCGGCGTGGTGCACCGTGCGGGAGGTCGAGCCGCACGTCAACGTGTCCGCCACGCAAGCGATCGACGACGCGATCGCGGTGCGACGCCCGCTCTCCCGACTCGGGATGGGCCTGCACCGCCGCCATCGCCAGCCGCAGGGCGACGACATCGACATTGACGCGGCTGTCGAAGCCCGCGTCGAGGTGCTCGCCGGATTGGTGCCGGACGAAGCGGTGTACCTCGACAGCTTGCGCCGCCGGCGTGACCTGTCGGTTTTGCTCCTGCTCGATATCTCGGGCTCGACGGCGGAGCCTGGCACGGTGGGGCGGACGGTGCACGAACAGCAGCGTGCGGCGGTTGCCAACCTGGTAGTCGCGCTGCACGACCTGGGTGATCGGGTGGCGCTGTACGCGTACTACTCGCAAGGCCGAGGCGCCGTGAGCATTGTGCCCGTCAAGCGGTTCGACGACCACCTCGACTCCCACGTCATGCGGCGGCTGAACAGCCTGGAACCCGGGGCATACTCCCGCCTCGGTGCGGCCATCCGCCACGGCTCGGCGGTCTTGGAAGCACGCGGCGGTACGTCACGCCGACTGTTGGTGGTGCTGTCCGACGGGCTCGCCTACGACCACGGGTACGAGCGGGTCTACGGCGCCGCTGATGCGCGCCGCGCCTTGACCGAGGCGCGCCGGCGCGGCACCGGCTGTGTCTGCCTGACCATCGGCGCGGGAACCGACGTGCGGTCGCTGCGCAGCGTGTTCGGCGACACCGCGCACGCAACGATCGCGCGCCCAGATCAACTCGCCGGTGTAATCGGACCGCTGTTCCGTTCTGCGCTGCGCTCGGCAGAGGTCCGCCGGAGGGTGTCATGAGCGACGCGGGATATGCCATGTCGCAGAACGCAGTTGGCCCATCAGCGGTGGGCCGGCTCAGGCTGGAAACCGCCGTTCAGCGCACTTGAAACAAACATCTGTTCCGGCTAGGCTGCAACCCACCGCAGCGCTGCGGACGGCAGAGGGGACGTTATGGCCAACGAGTTCGGGATCGCGAACCGCAACGGTGCAGCTCCCGACGCGGATGCGATACGTCCCTACTATCGGGCGGTCGGCAACGAAGAGGCCATCTTCAAGGCCGCATACCGTCAAGGTCTGGCGCTCGTCCTGAAGGGGCCGACGGGTTGTGGCAAGACCCGATTCGTCGAGGCGATGGCTCACGATCTCGGCCGGCCACTGATCACAGTCGCCTGCCACGACGACCTCACCACGGCGGACCTCGTCGGTCGGTATCTATTGAAGGGCGACGAGACGGTGTGGGTGGACGGTCCGCTGACCCGGGCGGTGCGCGAGGGCGCGATCTGCTACCTCGACGAGGTGGTGGAGGCCCGACAAGACACCACCGTCGTGCTGCATCCGCTCGCAGACCACCGGCGTCAGCTGCCCATCGAGCGTCTCGGCGTCACGCTGGACGCAGCGCCCGGATTCGGCCTGGTGGTGTCCTACAACCCCGGCTATCAAAGCGTGCTCAAGGATCTGAAGGATTCGACACGCCAGCGGATGGTTGCCATCGAATTCGGCTTTCCGGCGGTCGATGTCGAAGAAGGCATCGTCGCGCACGAGGCGGGCGTCGATGAGGCAACCGCTGCCGAGCTGGTGCGCTTCGCGCAGGCCATCCGCCGTCTGCAAACCGGCGGGCTGCGCGAGGTCGCATCCACGCGAGTGCTCATCGCGGCCGGCCGGCTCGTCGGGGAGGGCCTCTCCCTGCCGGAGGCGGCCCGGGCGGCGATCGCCGGAACGCTTACCGACGATCTCGCGGTGGGCAAGGCTCTCGACGAGATGATCGGTGTCTATATGGGTGGCTCAGGTGGATCCGGCGATTGACGCTGCATATCGCCCCCGCTAGGGTCTGAACAAATATTAGGTCTGCCAAAATCCGCGCGAGTGAGGTCCCCAGCCGGGAGGTCAAATGTCCTACGAAAGCAGCGCAGAGCCAATCAAGGTCGGCTACCTGATGGACTTCACGCTCCCACCGGGCTTTCCGGAGGATCTGTTCGCCTCCTTCACCCAGACTTTCGACCTCATTTTCGAGGAGGCGGTCGAGCAGGGCCTCATGGACCGTCCCGTGCAGATGATCTATCGCGAGGTGGAGGGCCTGCCCAAGGGTTCGGTCAAGGCGGTGATTGATGCGTATGGCGAACTAGTTGATGAGGGCTGTCTTGTCGTATTCGGTCCCAACATCACCGATAACTGCGTGCCCACCAAGGAAGCGATCGAGGAGCGATTCAGGGTGCCCGCGATCAGCGTCTGCGGCACCGACGACTGGCTGGGCGAGTGGACGTTCTCCTTCCCGCAAGGCTCGATGACCGACGAGCCGATCTTTCTGGCCGACCTGATAGGAAAACGTGGGATCACCGAGATCGGTGTCCTGATGGAGCAGAGTCTGATCGGGCAGAGTTACCTGAAGAATCTGCGAACTGCTTGTCAGCGCAAGGGCATTCGGATCGTCGCCGAAGTCGCGGTCGCGCAGACCGCACAGGACATCAACGACGCCGTGCGTACCCTGCACGACGCCAAGGCCGAAGCGATTGTGCACCTGGGCTTCGGCTTCGGGATCGTGTTCATCAACCCGGCGCTGCAGGCCGTCGACTGGGACCCGCCCCGCTTCACTACCACCGCCTGGCAGAACGCTTGGGTCAACCCGATCATGTGGAACGCGTTCATGGGCTGGATCGGGGTCGACCAGTACGACGAGGCGAACCGGATCGGGCAGGACTTCCTCGACACCTACGCGAACAAGTACAACGGCAGTCGCCCCGAGTTCTGCGTGACGGTGGTGAACCGCGACGTGGCCGCGACGCTCGTGCGCGCGTTCGGCGACTCCCACCCGCTCAGCCCGCGCGGGGTCAAAGAGGCGCTGGAGCGGGTCAAGATGATGCCCGCCGCCTCGGGCGCGCCCGGCACCCGGGTGTCATTCGGCAAATGGACTCGCCGGGCCTGGATGGGCGCCGGTTATCTGGTGGCGCGGACCCTCGATGCCGATGGCATCAACTCGCATCTGGTCGATCGCTTCGGAGAGGAAGGCTGACGAGATGAGTACCGACCAATCCGCACCACTAACAGCCGACGAGCAACCCACCCCGCCACCCCGAGCCGAAAAACGCAAATGGGGCGGGTGGATCGCCGGCGCTGCGCTGGCAGCGTTCGCGCTGTTCTTCATCGCGAATTGCCGCGTCGCTCTTGACCCGCGGGTCGCCAACCCCAATGTGCACGGCCGGCCGCGACCCGTCAGGTTCATCTTCGGGCTGGACTACATCACGTTCTTGCACATCTCCACGGTGATCATGCTGCTGGTGCTGCTGGCGGTGTTCATCACAGGTTGGCGGCGCAACCCGGGCAGTCCGGTGATGTTGATGTTCCTGTGCACCACACTGATCGTGTGGCAGGACCCGATCATGAACTGGTCGCCGTTCGCGGTGTACAACCCCGACCTCATCCACTGGCCGGAGTCGTGGCCGCTGGTTTCGCTGTCGCCGACCGTCGAACCGTTCGTGGTGTTCGGCTACGTCATGTTCTACTTCGGCCCCTACTTCCCGGGAATCTGGATCCTGCGCAAACTGCAGGCCAAATACGGGCCGGAGGCCTTCGTGTCGCGGCACCCGTTGGTCAGCCTGGGCCTGCTGGTCCTGGTGATCGGCTTCATCTTCGATGCCTGGCTGGAGATTCAGCTGGTCCACGCCGGTATGTACATCTACTCGCAGGTGATTCCGTGGGGCTCAGTGTTCACCGGCACGACATTCCAATTCCCACTGATCTGGGAGTCGCTCTCGGTGACCTTCGTGATGATCCCGGCAGCAATCCTTTGCTACCGGGACGACACCGGAAAGTCGGTGGCCGAGAAGCTGACCGCGAAAGCGAAGATCCTTCCCACTCATCCGGTGCTGGGCACCTTCCTGGTGATGTTCGCCATCATGAACGTGTCGTATTTCGCCTACGGCGGATGGTTCTGGGCCATCAAGGTCAGCCACGCCGCTACCTCGGTGGCTTGCCCATGGCCATATCCGGAGGCCAAAGTCTATGACCCACAAGGCTTTTACGAGAAGGCGGGCGCGCAAGGTCCGTACTCCGTAGGCATCTGGTCGACCTGGGCGAGCGGGGAGCCGAACGGCCGGCCCCATGTCGATCCGCCGCCACCGGGTGTGGGCGCCTGTGCGAGCAAGAATGGGTGAACCGCGCAGCGTCGTCATCACCGGTGCGTCCCGCGGCTTGGGTTTCGCATCAGTGGTGCGCCTTTACCGGGAGGGGTGGCGCGTGGTCGCGGCCATGCGCACACCCGACCGTGGGATGCCGCTCCTTCGTGAAGCGACGGGGGCCAGTGCCGACGACGACCGGTTGATCGGTGTTCCGCTCGACCTGTTGGACGCCGCGTCGATTGCCGCGGCGGCCAAGACCATTGAAGAGGCCGTGGGCGCGCCGTATGCGCTCGTGCACAACGCCGGGATCTCTGCTGCCGGAATGGTGGAGGAAACCGATATCGCGCTGTGGCAAAAGATGATGGGTACGAGCGTGTTTGGTCCCGTCGCTCTCACCCAGGCTCTGCTGCCGTCGATGCGGGCGGCGGGCGAAGGGCGAATCGTGCTGGTATCCAGCGCGGCCGGGGTACGCGGTCAACCGGGCACCGCGCCGTATTCGGCGGCCAAAGGGGCATTGGAGCGGTGGGGTGAGTCGATGGCGGTCGAGATCGCACCCTTCGGATTGGGCGTCACCATCCTGGTGGCCGGCACCTACGACACCGAGATCATCACCGATGCCGGTACGACCGACGATCGCAATTTCGAAGGCCCGTACGCGCGGCTGCACAACACCATGAACACCCGCGGACGGTTTGCAGTGAGTTTCGCCAGGCCGCCCGAGCGGTTCACCGACGGCGTGGTCAAGGCGCTGGCCGACCAGAAGTCATTCCGCCGCCGCGGTGTGGGCCCGGACGCCGTCATGCTGTTGGCTTCCAGCAGGATCCTTCCGGCATCCGGCATGCATCACATGTCCCGGATCGTGCTGGGGATACCCAGACAAGGATCGATGCGGGGCGGGGCGTATCCGTTGAACACGGCGCAAAAGGCGATGGTGTCCGCCGCGAAAGTACTTCCGGCGCCGGTGTTACGAGGCTTGGCGTCATTGGCGGCGAAGCGCCGCAAGGGAACTGAACGGGAATAAGGGGTAGCTATGGAACAGCTTTTCGACGATCTGGAGGACTTCGGCGCGTTCGACGACGCGATATCCGGTGACGTTCGCGACCCCTACACCGAACTGGCGCGGCTGCGCCGTGAGGAGCCGGTGCAGCGACTCGAGACCTCCGGAGCTCTTCCGCATGAGGAATCGCTACCGATGTTCATCGTGTATCGCCACGAGGATGTCCAGCAGATGCTGCGCGACAACGAGACGTTCTCGTCGGCGGCCGTCATCGCCGCGTTCGGCCCGGTCCTGGGCGAGGGCGTGATGCTCGGGATGGACGAGCCGATTCACGGCCGCTTGCGTTCGCTGATCTCGAAGGCCTTCACGCAGAAGTCATTGGCGCGCTGGCAGGACGAATTGGTCGGCCGCGTCGCGAACAGCCTGATCGACAACTTCGCACCCAACGGCAAGGCAGATCTGGTCAAGGAATTCACCTTCGACTACCCCAGCCAGATCATCGCCGGCCTGTTGGGCTTGCCAGAGAAGGACTACCCGCAGTTTCAACGCTGGTCGATTTCGCTGCTGAGCTGGTTGATGAACCCCGAACGCGGGCTCGCGGCCTCGGCCGCCCTGTGCGACTACTTCGCGCCGATCCTCGAGGCCCGCCGCGCCGAGCCGAAGGACGACCTGATCAGCGCACTCGCGGCGGCCGAAATCGATGGGGAGAAGCTATCGGACGAGGAGATCTTCTCGTTCCTGCGCCTACTGCTGCCCGCCGGAGTAGAGACCACGTATCGGTCGCTGGGAAGCCTGCTTCTGGCTCTGCTGTCCGATCCCGCGCAGCTCGACGCCATCCGTGCGGACCGGTCACTGCTGCCGCAGGCCATCGAAGAGGGCGTGCGCTGGGAACCGCCGCTGTTGACCATCACCCGGGTGGCCACCCGTGACACCGAACTCGGCGGGGTGGCGATCCCGGCCGGGGCGACCGTCATGCCGATGCTGGGGTCAGCAAACCGGCAAGAAGATCGCTATCCCGATCCCGACACGTTCGACATTCACCGGCAGGCCCGGGCGCATCTGGGCTGGGGTCACGGCGTACACGTATGCCTGGGCATGCACCTGGCGCGCCTCGAAATGCGCACCGCCATCAACCTTCTGCTGGATCGGCTGCCGAATCTCCGGCTGGACCCCGACGGGGACGACCCGCACATCCGCGGGCAGGTTTTCCGGTCGCCGACGTCGGTGCCGGTGCTGTTTGATGCCCAGTAGCCAACCCCGCACAGGTCCCACCTTGCCAATCGGCTAGTTTCCAGTAAGGCTCTCCGTAGGGTGACCAGCGCTCTGCGGGAGGCCCGTCAAACGAGTCAAAAGAGAGTGACAGACATGACTGAGGCTGTAAAGGTCCGCTTCGAGCCGAAGATGATGATCGACGGCAAGCTCGTCGACGGCCAGGCCGGGACGTTCACCAACATCAACCCGGCAACCGAGGAGCCGATCGGAGAAGTCGCCGACGCGTCGAAGGAGGACATGCACCGGGCCATCGACGCCGCCCGGCGCGCCTTCGACGAGACCGACTGGTCGACCAACCACAAGTTGCGTCAGCGCTGCCTCCTGCAGTTGCACGAGGCGATCGAATCGGAGAAGGAGGAGCTGCGCGAGGAACTCATCCTCGAGGTCGGCTCGCCCCGGGCGATCACCTTCGGGCCTCAGTTGGACGCTCCGCTGGAAGACGGGCTGAAGTATCCCGCCAGGCTGATCGACGAGTACCCGTGGGAAACCGACCTGGGCGACAAGGTGATCAGCCTGACCGGGGCGCTGACCACCCGCAAGGTGTGGCGGGAGCCGGTCGGCGTGGTCGGCTGCGATCGTGCCGTGGAACTTCCCGTTCGAAGTCACCATCAACAAGCTCGGCCAGGCACTGGGTACCGGCAACACCGTCGTGCTCAAGCCGGCGCCCAACACGCCGTTCAACGCGACCCGGCTCGGCCGGCTGATCGCCGAGAAGACCGACATCCCGGCGGGCGTCGTCAACGTCGTCACCGCGTCGGATCACTTTGTGGGCGAGGAGCTCACGCTGTCACCGAAGGTCGACCTGATCTCGTTCACCGGCTCAACGGTGGTCGGCAAGCGCATCATGGAAAAGGGCGCCGCGACCATGAAGCGGCTGTTTTTGGAGCTCGGCGGAAAGTCGGCCACCATCGTTCTCGAAGACGCCGATTTCGGTTTGGCGTGTGCGATCGGCATCGCGCCGTGTATGCACGCCGGGCAGGGCTGCGCGAATCCCACCCGGATGCTGCTGCCGCGGTCTCGGTACGACGAGGGTGTGGCGATCCTCAAGAGCATCTACGAGAACGTCACGTGCGGTGACCCGCAGGATCCCGGGACACTGTGCGGCCCGGTAATTTCGGAGCGGCAGCTCGAGCGGGTGACCGGCTACATCCAGAAGGGTGTGGACGAGGGCGCCACCGCGCTCGTCGGCGGCCCCGGTGCGGCCACCGGCTTCGACAAGGGCTATTACGTGCGGCCAACGCTTTTCACCGATGTCGACAACAAGATGACCATCGCCCAGGAGGAGATCTTCGGCCCGGTGCTGTGCGTCATCCCGTTCGACGACGAGGAGGACGCCATCCGGATCGCCAACGACAGCGTGTACGGCCTGGCCGGCAACGTGATGTCGGGATCGCTGGAGCATTCGCTAGCGGTGGCCCGCCGGATCAAGGCCGGTTTCATGGGCGTCAACGGCGGCGCACCCTACGGCGCTGACACACCGTTCGGTGGATACAAGGAAAGTGGCGTGGGTCGCCAGAACGGCGTGGCCGGTTTCGACCAGTACACCGAGATCAAGTCTGTGGGCTATCCCGCGGGGTAGGTCAGGTCGCCGCTCGGGCGCAATAACGCTGTCGACGTCGGGCCTCGGTTACCTTGTTCCCGTGACCAAGGCGCGTCGGCGGCGCATCGCGACGGTGGCGATGTGTCGGCCACCGAAGCCGGGCAAGCGCAGCGAACGAGCGCGCGCAGGTTGTCGATTCACTATGCGGCCGGTCTGGCGGGTGCCCACCTGCTGGCGGTCGGCGATGCCGCCGCGATCGTGATACCGCTGCACAGCCAGACTAGCCAGCGGGGCATACGCCTACTTCGGCGCGAAGAACATGTATCGCTGCGGCGATCCTGGTCGTGCTGGGGGCCGTCGCCGTCGCGGTAGGCGGGGCCCTGAACATCGCTCCGGTGCTGCGGTGGTTTGTTCGCGGTCAGCGACCCAATCCGGGTCAGCGACGTGCGGCGACCAGACTCGTCAGGCGCCAGTCGCTGATCTTGGCGGCGACGTGGGCGGCAAGCGGCGTGATCTTCCTTGGGCTCAACCTCGATGGCGGCCTGACGCTTGCGGTCGCCACCCTGCTGGCGGTGGTGTTCGGCGGCAGTGCGCGCAGCAGGTCTGAGCCTGCTGCTCACCCAGCGCTCCCTTCGCCCAATCCTGGTCGCCGCAACCCAGGGCTCCGAAGGTGTGGTGATCGCACCACGCGTGCTCACTCGACTCGTGGGCATGTGGTTGATGGGTTGTGGACTGCCCTGTGTGGCGATCGTGGCTCTTATCGTCATTCGTTCGAATGGTTGGATCATCCAGAAGACGGCGTCGGTGGAGATGCCCATTCTGGTGGTCACGCTTGCCGCGGTGTTATTGGGACTTCCGATCATGATCCTGACGTCCCGGTCGATATCTGACCCGATCCGGGAAGTCGTCGACGCGATGGCAGAGGTCGAACAGGGCCGGATCGACACCTTCGTCGGAGTCTACGAACGCTCGGAAATCGGGCGTCTGCAAGGGGGTTTCAATCGAATGGTGGCCGGGATCGCCGAACGCGACCGGTTGCGCGACCTTTTCGGCCGTCACGTCGGTGCGGATGTGGCCCGACGCGCCATCGAGGAGGGCACGTCGCTGTCCGGTGAAGTGCAAGAGGCGGCAATCCTTTTCATCGACCTGGTGGGCTCGACGACGTTGGCGGCCAGCCGGCCGCCGCAGGAGGTCGCCGAGGTACTCAACGACTTCTTCCGAATCGTTGTCGGCGCAGTCGACGAGCGGCACGGCCTGATCAACAAGTTCCAAGGTGACGCCGCCCTGGCGGTCTTCGGGGCGCCGCTGCCCGCGGATGGAGCAGCATCAGCGGCGTTGGCCACCGCCCGCAGCCTGCGCAACCAACTGCGTCGGCTACCGGTCGTCGACTTCGGGATCGGCGTCTCGGCGGGGCCGGTGTTCGCCGGGAACATCGGCGCCGAAAACCGCTACGAATACACCGTCGTTGGCGACGCGGTCAACGAGGCCGCGCGGCTCGCTGACTTCGCGAAAGGGTTGGACCGACGAATCGTGTGTTCAGCGGCCGCCATAGATCGTGCCGATGCAGGCCGAGCGGCGGCGCTGGGTCTCGAGCGGCGAGACCGTCCTGCGCGGGCGCTCCGAGCCTACGCAGATCTGGACGCCTGCCACGGGCAGCTAGGAACTCGGCCTCAGGCTCATGCCGTATGGCCTACAGTTGTCGGGTCAGTCGGGCGTGCGCGTCCGAGTATTGGTGCCATCCGGAGGCGGCGAGCAGCGTTATGGTCATTCCCCGATACCCGAGTGACGTCACCTGCGAGTGGCTTTCGGCAGTACTGAGTAGTGGCGACACCCCGGTGCGGGTCTCCGAAGTGGACGTAACCGCGATCGGTACCGGACAGACCGGTGCGACCTATCGGGTGTCGGTCGGCTATGCGAGCGAATCTGGCGGGTTGCCGGACACCTTCGTGATCAAACTGCCCGCTCAGGATGACACGGTTCGCGACCGGGTGGTCATCGGCTACCGCAGTGAATGCGCCTTCTACGAAGGGGTCGTCGACCGGGTAAGGGTGCCGACGCCGGAGTGCTTCTACTGCGAGATCAGCGATGACGCTTTCGACTATGCCCTGCTGCTCGCCGATCAGGCACCGGCAGTCCAGGGTGACCAACTCGCGGGCTGCGGTGAGCAGCAGGCGCGGTTGGCCGTCACCGCGTTGGCCGGTCTGCACGGGCCCAGCTGGTGTGACCCGTTCTGGCTGGACTTCCCAGGGATCGCCTTCACCCGGCCCGACGAAGCGTCGGCCAAAGGCCTCGGCGAGGTTGCGCGGATGAGTCTCGAGATCACCGTGGACAAGCTCGGCGATCGCATGAGTTCAGCTGACCGCGAGACCTTCACCGCCGCAATGGGTTTAGTGGCACCCTGGCTGCTGGCCGAGCGGGATCGGTTCGCGCTGCTGCACGGCGACTACCGCCTCGACAACATGCTGTTCTATCCGGACGCCACCCGGGTCACGGTGGTGGATTGGCAGACGCTGGGGGTGGGCCTGCCGGCAAGGGATCTCGCCTACTTCACCGCGACCAGCCTCAAGCCCGAAATGCGCTCGGCGATCGAGAAAGACCTTGTCGACCAGTACTACCAAGCTCTTTCCGGTTACGGTGTCACCGGCTATGACCGCGAAACCTGTTGGCGCGACTACCGGCTTGGCATGCCGCAGGCGCTGCTGATCTCGGCGTTGGGATTCGCGTTCGCGACCGCCACCGACCGCGGAGACGACATGGTGCTCACCATGCTGGCCCGCGGCTGCCAGGCGATCCGCGACCTCGGGACGTTAGAGCTAGTCAGTACTGCGTAGAGCCCTGGTCGACGGTGATCGCGGCGGCGGTGACGTTTCGGGATTCGTTGCTGGCTAGCCAGCACACCGCGTCGGCGATGTCTTCGGGCTCCGCCACCCAATTCGGCAGAAATGGTGTGAGCACGTTCGCCATTTGCGGATAGGTTTCGTTCGCCTTGGCCACCGCGGCGACCATTTCGCCGCTTCCCATGGCCGTGTTGACCGGACCAGGATGCACGCTGTTGACCCGGATCGAATGCCTGCCCAACTCGGCCGCGAACGCGCGAGCCATCCCGGTCACGGCGTGCTTGCTGGCGGTGTAATGCACCATGAACGGCTGCATCTTGATGCCGGCTGCGGAGCTGATCAAGATGATGGATCCGCCGCGAGCGCCATCGATGATTTTCTGTGCGCCGGCCATCACCGTGTTCCACGTTCCCGTCACGTTGACGTCCATCACGTCGCGAAAGGACTCGGGAGTGATCTCGTTCCAGACCTGCGGGGCCGAGATGCCCGCGTTGGCGACGATGATGTCCAGCCGCCCGAGCTTCGCCACACCGTCGTCTACCGCTTCACGCAGCCCGTCGAAGTCGCGAATATCCATCGCTGACAGCACAATTCGACGGCCAGCGGCTTCGACGAGCCGAGCGGTTTCGGCGAGGTCCTCCGGGGTTGCCGGGTCGTAGGGCACACAGGACGGAAGCTTGCCCGCGATGTCGACGGCGATGATGTCGGCGCCCTCGCGGGCCATCCGGACGGCGTGCGCGCGGCCCTGGCCTCGCGCCGCTCCGGTGATGAATGCCACCTTGCCCGTCAGCCGGCCGCTCATGCGCGCTCCATATCGTAAACGTCACTGTAACGCGGTCGATAATACGTCACTGCTTGCGCTGCGCCGCCTTGACCAGGTTCGACCCGATGATCAGCCGCTGAATCTCACTGGTGCCCTCGTAGAGCCGCAACAGCCGGACGTCACGATAAATGCGTTCTACCGGCACTTCGCGCATGTATCCACTTCCGCCGTGAATCTGGACGGCGAGATCAGCCACCTTGCCGGCCATTTCGGTGCAGAACACCTTCGCCGCCGACGGCGCAATTCGCCTGTCCTGGTCGGTGATCCAGAGCCGGGCGGCGTCGCGGACGATGGCACGGCCGGCCATCACCCCGGTCTGCTGGTCGGCCAGCATCGCCTGGACGAGCTGGAAGTTCCCGATCGGGGTGCCGCCCTGTGTGGCGGTGGCCGCGTACGTCACCGATTCGTCCAGCGCCCGCTGCGCGGTTCCGACGGCCAGCGCGGCGATGTGGATCCGGCCCCGCGCCAGCGAGGTCATCGCGGCCCGATAGCCGATGTCCTCGCTGCCGCCGACCAGCGCGCCGGCCGGGACGCGCACGTCGGTGAAGCGCACGTCGGCGGTCCAGGCGCCTTCCTGGCCCATCTTGGCGTCCTTGGTCCCGACCTCAACGCCGGCCGTGTCCGCGGGAACCAGGAATACGGCGATGCCCGGTCCGGCGTCGTCCGCGGGACGGGTCCGGGCGAAGACCACGAACAGGTCGGCGACCGGGGCGTTGGTGATGAACCGCTTCTGGCCGGAGATCACCCAATCTGCTCCATCACGAATGGCCTTGGTGCGCAACCCTGCCGGGTTCGATCCCGCACCGGGCTCGGTCAGCGCGAACGAGGCGACCTTTCCGGACGCCAGTGCCTCCAGCCAGGTGGCCTTCTGTTCGTCGGTGCCGAATCCGACCAGGACTTGACCGGCGATGCCGTTGTTGGTGCCGAACATTGAGCGAAGCGCCAGCGAGGTGTAACCCAACTCCATCGCCAGCTCGACGTCTTGGGTGATGTCGAGCCCGAGTCCTCCCCATTCCTGGGGAATCGCGTACCCGAACAAGCCCATGTCTTTGGCCTGGTCGCGAAGGTCATCGGGCACCCGGTCGTTGGCCAGGATTTCCTGCTCGCGCGGGACGACGACGGTGCGGACGAACTGCCGGGTCTGCGCGAGGATCTGCTGAAAGTCGTCGTCGTCGACGACCGGAGGAGACATGAATCAACGCTCCTTCCAGACGGTGTGATGGGGGCTAGCTGGCCGCGATCATATATGAAATATGATGTGGGAAGATGTCCCGGGTTCGGGATGCAGATGTGAGGACGGTGATCAGGTGTCGTTGCTGAAGGGTCAGACCGCGGTAGTCACTGGTGGTGCTCAAGGGCTGGGTTTCGCCATCGCGGAGCGGTTCGTTGCCGAAGGAGCACGAGTTGTCCTCGGCGACGTGAATCTGGAGGCAACCGAGTCTGCGGCGGCGCAACTCGGCGGCGATGCAGCTGCCCTGGCCGTGCGCTGCGACGTGACCTCCGGGGCCGACGTCGACGCGCTCGTCGCGGCCGCCGTCGACCGGTTCGGCGCGCTGGACATCATGGTCAACAACGCCGGCATCACCCGCGACGCGACGATGCGCAAGATGACCGAAGAGCAGTTCGATCAGGTGATCGCCGTGCATCTGAAGGGGACCTGGAACGGACTGAAGGCGGCCGCGGCGATCATGCGCGAGAACAAGCGCGGGACGATCGTGAACATGTCCTCGATCTCCGGGAAGGTCGGCATGGTCGGCCAGACCAACTATTCGGCGGCCAAGGCCGGCATCGTCGGTATGACCAAAGCGGCATCGAAGGAACTCGCCCACCTCGGTGTGCGGGTCAACGCGATCCAGCCCGGGCTGATCAGGTCGGCGATGACAGAGGCGATGCCGCAACGGATTTGGGACGCAAAAGTCGCGGAGGTGCCGATGGGAAGAGCCGGCGAGCCCGAAGAAGTCGCCAGCGTCGCGTTGTTCCTGGCCTCCGACCTATCGTCATACATGACCGGGACGGTGCTCGAGGTGACCGGCGGGAGGCACCTGTGAGCACTCGCGAAGCCGTGATCTGTGAACCGGTTCGGACGCCGATCGGCCGCTACGGCGGAATGTTCAAGTCGCAGACCGCTGTTGACCTCGGCGTCGCCGCCCTCACCGGACTGCTCGACCGCACCGGCATCCCGCCCGAAGTCGGTGCAGGACGTCATCCTCGGGCACTGCTACCCGAGCAGCGAGGCGCCGGCGATCGGGCGCGTCGTCGCACTCGACGCCGGACTGCCGGTGACGGTGCCCGGCATGCAGGTCGACCGCCGCTGCGGATCCGGTCTACAAGCGGTCATCCAGGCGTGCCTACAGGTCAGCGCCGGCGACAACGATCTCGTCGTGGCCGGCGGTGCGGAAAGCATGAGCAACGTCGCCTTCTACTCCACCGATATGCGTTGGGGCGGTGCCCGCGGTGGCGTGCGGGTGCACGACGGGCTGGCCCGCGGACGTACCACCGCCGGTGGCCGTCACTACCCGGTGCCCGGCGGGATGTTGGAGACCGCGGAAAACCTGCGGCGGCAGTACAACATCTCGCGGCAAGAGCAGGACGAACTCGCGGTGGCGTCGCATCAGCGGGCGGTGGCCGCGCAGAAGGACGGCATCCTGGCCGATGAGATCATTCCGGTTACGGTGCGCAGCCGCACGGGGCGAGGAGCTGATCGACACCGACGAGCACCCGCGCGCCGACACCACGGTTGAATCACTGAGTAAGCTCAAACCCGTTCTGCTGGAAGGATGACCCAGAGGCAACGGTGACCGCGGGAAATGCCAGCGGACAAAATGATGCGGCGTCCATGTGTCTGGTGACGACGCCGGAGAACGCCGGCGAACTCGGCCTGACCCCGCTGGTGCGGCTGGTGTCGTGGGGTGTCGCCGCTGTGGCGCCCAACGTGATGGGCATCGGCCCGGTGCCGGCCACCGAGGTCGCGCTGGCCAAGGCGGGACTGCAGTTGACCGACATCGACCTGATCGAACTCAACGAGGCGTTCGCCGCCCAGGCTCTTGCCGTGATGCGGGAGTGGGGTTTTGGCGCCGCCGACCGGGAGCGGACGAACGTGCACGGCTCGGGTATCTCGCTGGGTCATCCGGTCGGCGCGACCGGCGGCCGGATGCTGGCCACGCTGGCCCGCGAGCTCCATCGACGGGGCGCGCGCTACGGGCTGGAAACCATGTGCATCGGTGGGGGACAAGGCCTTGCCGCGGTTTTCGAACGGGTCGGGTCGCAGTGACCCTGCCGTTGACCGACCTGACCGTCGTCGAAGTCTCCAGCTTCGTCGCGGCACCGTTGTGCGGCTTGACGTTGAGCCAGCTGGGTGCGGAGGTGATCCGCGTCGACCCGATCGGCGGCGCATCCGATGTGCACCGCTGGCCGCTGGCCGCCAGCGGGACGTCGATTTACTGGACCGGTCTGAACAAGGGAAAGCGTTCGGCCACTATCGATTTGCGCTCACCCGAAGGCCAGGAGCTGATCCAGCGGCTGATCATCGAGGGCGACGGTGTCGTGGTGACCAACGCTGCGGGCGTTGTCCTGGTTGTCGTTCGAGCAGCTCGCCGCGCTGCGCGCCGACGTTATCCACGTCCAGCTGCTCGGCCGTCACGACGGTTCCACCGGCGTGGACTACACGGTCAACGCGGCGACCGGATTTCCCTTGGTCACCGGGCCGGCGAACCACGCCGGCCCGATCAACCATGTGTTGCCGGCCTGGGATGTGTGCTGTGGTCTCTATGCCGCGCTCGCCGTCGTCGCTGCGGTACGTCGCCGCGACCAGTCCGGAGCCGGCGCCAAAATCAGCATCGCGCTGGAAGATGTCGCGCTGGCCACCGCGGGCAACTTAGGGTGGTTGACCGAGCCTCAGGTGAACGGCACCGAGCGCCAACGCCTGGGCAACGCGATCTACGGCCAATACGGTCAGGATTTCACCAGTCGCGACGGCGTCGCATTCATGGTTGTGACGTTGACCAGACGCCACTTTCAGGATCTCGTCGAGGTATCGGGGACCGGCGCGGCCGTGTCGGCGCTCGCCGAGTCGCTTGGAGCCGACTTCAGCGACGAGGGCGAGCGCTATCGCTACCGCGACGTGCTCAGCGGACTTGTTCGCGACCTGGTTCGCCGATCACACCGCCGACGAAGATCACCGAGGCGCTGTCGGCCACCAGCGTATTGTTCGAGCGCTACCGGACTTTCGCGCAGGTCGCCGAAGACGAACGGGTGACCGCGAATCCGCTGTTCTCCCGGCTGCACCAAGACGGTCTCGGCGACTACCTTGCGCCGGCGATGCCGACCGTCTTCGACGATGAGTTATCTCGCAAGCGAACCGGCGCCGAGACTGGGCGGCGACACTGCCGACATTGCTGACCGCACGGCTGGGATTGAGCACAGCCGACATCACGCGACTGACCGACGCCAAAACGATCGCCTGCTGACTAAGGAGATGGGCGCCGCATGACCAAACTCGCCGAGACGTTCGGCCTCACCGAGTTCCAAACCGAGATCATCGCCACGGTAAGGCAATTCGTCGAGAAGGAAGTCATTCCCAACGCGCCGGAGCTCGAGCGCACCGACACCTATCCGCAGGCCATCGTCGATCAAATGCGAGAGATGGGCCTGTTCGGCCTGATGATCCCGCAGGAGTACGGCGGCGTGGGGGAGTCGCTGCTGACCTACGCCCTGTGCGTCGAAGAATTGGCCCGCGGCTGGATGAGCATCTCGGGAGTGCTCAATACCCACTTCATCGTCGCCTACATGCTGCGTCAGCACGGCACTGACGCGCAGAAGCAGCGCATGTTGCCGCGGATGGCAACCGGAGAGGTCCGCGGCGCGTTCTCGATGTCCGAGCCGGAGCTGGGTTCTGACGTCGCCGCGATCCGCACCCGCGCCACACGTAACGCCGATGGCAACTACACCATCAACGGCCAGAAGATGTGGCTGACCAACGGTGGCAGTTCGACGTTGGTGGCGGCGTTGGTTCGCACCGACGAGGGCGCGGAATCACCGCACCGCAATCTGACCGCCTTCCTGATCGAGAAGCCGACCGGGTTCGGCGAGGTGGCACCCGGTCTGCTTATACCGGGCAAGATCGACAAGTTGGGCTACAAGGGCATTGACACCACGGAGCTCATCTTCGACGGATACCAGGCCGGCGCCGACGACATCCTGGGGGGCACCCCCGGGCAGGGTTTCTACCAGATGATGGACGGTATCGAGGTCGGAAGGGTCAACGTCTCGGCCAGAGCCGTCGGTGTAGCGGTCCGCGCGTTCGAGCTCGCCGTGCGCTACGCCCAGCAGCGCCATACCTTCGGCAGGCCGATCGCCGAACACCAGGCCATCGCCTTTCAAATCGCGGAAATGGCAACCAAAGTCGAGGCTGCGCATCTGATGATGGTCAATGCCGCCCGGCTGAAGGACTCCGGCGAGCGTAACGATGTCGCCGCGGGCATGGCGAAGTATCTCGCCAGCGAATTCTGCTCCGAGGTCACCCAGCAGAGCTTCCGCATCCACGGCGGCTACGGGTATTCCAAGGAGTACGAAATCGAGCGGCTGATGCGCGACGCCCCGTTCCTGCTCATCGGCGAGGGGACCAGCGAAATCCAGAAGTCCATCATCAGCAAGCGGTTGCTTGCCGAGTATCGGATCTGACCGTGAGCGTCCCGGATTTCGCCGCGCGGCCGCAGCTCTCGGAAGACGTCGCGCGCTTCGTCCGTAGGCGGATTTTCGACGGCACGTACTCGGCGGGGGAGTACGTCCGCCTGGACCAGTTGGCCGCGGAGTTAGGGATAAGCGTTACCCCCGTGCGGGAGGCGCTGTTCGAGCTGCGCGCCGAGGGTCTGCTTGCTCAGCAGCCACGCCGTGGCTTCGTGGTGCTACCGGTGACCGGACGGGACCTCACCGATGTGGCCAATGTGCAGGCGCACGTCGGCGGTGAGCTCGCGGCGCGGGCCGCGGTCAACATTGACGACGACCGGCTGCGCGAACTCAAGCAGATCCAGGCCGACCTCGAAGAGGCCTATGCCGTCGGCGACGACGAACGAACAGTTCGGCTCAACCACGAGTTTCACCGGGCCATCAACGTCGCGGCCGAGTCGCCGAAGCTAGCTCAGGTGATGTCGCAGATCACCCGTTACGCACCGGAATCCGTGTTTCCCACCATCGCCGGCTGGCCACACCAGTCGATAAAAGACCATCGCCGGGTGTTGGCGGCGCTGGCCAAACACGACAGCGAGTTGGCCCGCAAAGCCATGTCAGAGCACCTGGCCGCCGGCGCCGCTCCGCTGATCGACCACCTGGTCGCGCACGGGGTCGTCGAGGCGGGTGAGGGATAGTCGTCACGGAACAAAAACGATGCGTTCGTCTGCGTCGTAGGGCCGCGTCCATGCGGTGGTGACGTCGCTCAGCGGGATCGTTTGCGTGTGGACGTCGAACGCCCCGTCAGTCACGGCCTTGGCGATCATCGGGATTTCTTTGCGAAAGTCGCGGCCATTCACCGAGCCGATGCCGCTCCCGACGATCTGTGTGCGGCTGGATCGTAATGCGGCGGAGAGGATCTCGGCGCTGGGTCCGGCCATGGAGCCGATTTGAATCCAGGCGAGGTCTTTGCCCCGGTCACGTCGGTGCGTGATCAGGTCGACCATGCCTTTGGCGGTGGGTTCGCCCCACACGTAATCGATGACGACGTCGACGTCGGCGGCCTGGTCGAGTCTGTCGAGGGTGAGCACGCGGTCGGCGCCGAGCGCCGTGAGCTCCTCGAGCCGCCGGGGATTGCGGCCGGCGCCGATAACCTCCTTGGCGCCAAATCGTTTCGCGACTTGTATCGCCATGCGGCCGGCGCTCCCGGTTGCGCCGAGGATCAGCACACTCGATCCGCGCTTGAAGTGAATGCGGTGCCGCAACGCGACCCAGGAGGACATTACGGGGTTGATCGCGGCCGCCACCGCCACCGGATCGGCGTTTTTGGGCAACGCCACGCTGCGGTCCCTCTCAATGATCGTGCGCTGAGCCATGGTTCCCAACGTGGTGTCGTCGATGAGGGCGTAGTGGAGCTTGCCTTTCGCGTCGCGGACTACCGCGTCGATGCCCGGCACCAGCGGAAGATCGCCGGTGCTGGTGTAGTGCGATCCATCAGCCTGGGATCGCACGCGCGGATGTAATGCCGCGGCGACGACATCGACGACGAGTTGATCACCGTGCGTGGCGACCGGATCGGGGAAGTCTTCGTAGTGCGGTGGCTCGTCGAACGCGTTCACAACGGCAGCTTTCATCACGGCCTCTCTACTACATCCTCAAAAATAGACCGTACTACGAACTATTGCAGTTGGCAATACGAAGTATCTGCGATATCGTTTGGCCATGCCCGTAGACGTCGGCCCAGGCCAAGAACACCTCGACGATCTGCGAGATGCGCTGGTGCAGGTATCCTTTGCGCTGATGGCCGCCCTCACGGAGGTTGCTGCCGAACACGATCTCTCGCTCACGCAATTGCGGATGCTGGGCATCCTGCGTGATCGGGAGCCGACGATGGCCGACCTGGCGACCTTCACCGGCCTGGAGCGCTCCACCATCAGTGGACTGATCGACCGCGCGAGTCAGCGTGGGTTGGTCGTCCGGACCGCCGACCCTCACGACGGCCGGTCGGTGCGGGTAAGCCTCACCAAGCAGGCCCGCCGTCTGGTGCCCGAGGTCACGGCGGCGATAGGCGACCGGATCAAGCCGTTGATCGGTCAGTTGAGCGCCGGCGAGCAGACGCGTCTCACCGCTCTACTTACCAAAGCACTGAGCCCGTGACGCAACCATTTTCGGTGGATTACGTGGGATAACCTCACATGCCTCAGTAGCCTCCTCAGTCGCCCGGGGAGGCAATAGTGCCTTCTTTGGTTTCATGACGTATGCGATATCACTCCGCAGCAGCAGATGGTGGTTAGTCGCCGGTACTACTGCGGCTGCTGTTACTCAATAACTCGCGCAGCTGCCGAGCATCGACCTTGCCGGTCGCACCACGCGGAATCGCGTCATCGGAGTCGACCAGCAGCCACATCGTCGGCACCTTGAACGAGCTGAGTAACGTTCGCGCAGCTTCACGCAACTGCTCAGCGGTGTTCGCGGCGGTGTCGCACACCACCACTGCGCCCACTTGATCCCCTTGCGCGCCGGTTACATTCGTGACGAATGCGCTCCCCACGCCATCGATTTCCCGCAGCGCCTGCTCGACCTCGCTGGGATAGACGGTGGCACCACTGACTTTGAACATGTCGTCGGATCGGCCGTGGTAGAAGAGGAAGCCGTCGTCGTCAAGCCGGCCGAGGTCACCGGTGGGGTAGAACCCGTCGGCGGTGAACAAGTCCTCGCGGTCGCGCCGGCAAATCCCGCGTAGGGTGTGCGGTCCCCGAAGCTGGATCATGCCAATGGTGCCCGCCGCAACCGGCTCTCCGGTATCGGGGTCGGTGATCCGGACCTCCATCCCGGGAAAGGGTTTGCCGCAACTTCCCCAGGCGGACTTTGGCATATCGGTGTCGGCGGGGTAGCCGCAGTAAGGACCGAAAGCTTCGGTCATGCCGAACAGTGTTGCCCGGGCACCCGGCTGGGCCCGTTGCTCGGGCGGTAGCAGCGCTTCCAGACTGCCGGGCCGCAGCGCCGACAAATCCACTTCATTGCGGTACGGATGGCGCGCCAGCGCTTCGGCCTGATCGGGCCAGCCGCGAAACAGCGTCACCCGCTCCCGCTCCAGCAGGCGCAGCGTTGTATCCGGCTGAGGAATGTCTTCGGTCACCAGGGTGGCTCCGGCCAGCAGCGCGGAGAGCACGCCGCTGCCGAAGCCGCCCACCCAAAAGAACGGCATCGGCAGATACAGGCGGGTGTCGGAATCGATGCAGCGGCTGGCCAACCCGGACGCTACGGCGCCCAGTGCGCTGCCGTGCGAGTGCACCACGCCCTTGGGTGTGCCGCTGCTACCGGACGTGAACATGACGACCATCGGGTCGCTGGGCGTCACCGTCGCCGTCAGCGCATCAACGATACCGTCGGCCGTCCCGCTTGCCTGTGCTAACTGGTCGGCCACCCAAACCTCGTGCAGCGCGGGAAGCTGCTCGCGCTGCAAGTCGTCGAGGTATCGATGGCCGCGGAACTCCTGCACACTGATCAGGAATCGCACCGACGCGGTTCGCAATTGCGCCAACAACTCTCGCGCCTGCAGCAGCGTGCTCAACGGGACCAGCACCGCGCCGATCCGGGTGACCGCGATCGCGATCTGCACCCAGCGGACGCCGTTGGGCATGATCAGCCCCACCCGGGTGCCTTTGCCGATGCCGGCTTCAATGAGTATCGCCGCTAAATCTCTTGTGGTGGAGTCGAGTTCGTCGTAACTTAGCCGCGATGCCACGTCGATGACCATCGGTTTGGCCCCGGACTCGGCGGCGCGAAGCCTCACCACCCGGTCGATGGTGTCAGGCATCGAAAACCCGCTTCAATTTCTGCGTGTCAACTTTGCCGCTGGCCAACAGCGGAACCTCCGCAGCCGGCATGGCCGCGAACCGTTTCGGGATCTTGTATGCCGAGAGTTCCGCCGCGAGCTTGCGCCGAAGCGCGGCTTCGTCGACGTGAACGCCGTTTTCCAACGCGACGACGGCAGCAACAATCTGCCCGCGTTCGGTATCAGGGATGCCGAGCACATGCGCCACGACCCCGCCGGTCACCTTGGCGATCGCCTGCTCCACCTCGGCGGGCGAGACGTTCGCGCCCGCTGTCTTGATCATCGAACCCTGACGGCGGATGTAGTAAAAGAATCCGTCGTTGTCGGTGGCGACCAGGTCGCCGGTGTGGAACCAGCCGTCGGCGTCGAAACATTCTTCCCGGCTGCGTTTGTAGTAACGCTGCATCAGGAAGGGCCCGCGGATGCACAGCTCGCCGAGCGCGCCCTCTTCGACGAGCGCTCCGGTCTCGGGATCGACGACCTTGGTTTCCAAGCCCGGTGCGGGCTTGCCGAACGACCCGCGCCGACCCTCCGGCTGGTCACTCTCGTCGCCGCTGATCAGGACCACGCTGCCGGCCTCGGTCAAGCCGAGCATGTTGTGCCGCAATTCCGGATCGGCCGGCCGCACCTCGGGTGCCATGATCGGATACAGGTTTCCGCGTCGCATGGACGACAGGTCGCGTCTGCCGAAACTCGGGTGCCGCGCCAGGTGCGCGATCCCGGCAGCGAAACCGTTGGTGATGGTTGGTCTTTCGGCCTCCAGCAGGTCGAGCGTCTGACCGGCATCTTCGGCGTTGGAACACACCAGCGTCGATCCGGCGAGCAACGTGGCAAGCAACGCAAACCCGAATCCGCCGATCCAAAAGAACGGCGAATTGCAGAACAGCCTGTCGGCCGCCGTCAAGCCCCGGATCGCGTTGAGATTTCTCTGGTGGTTCAGCAGTGCGGCATGGGTGTGCACCACGCCCTTGGGCGTGCTCGTCGTGCCCGACGTATAGACGATCGTCAGCGGATCCGAGCCGTCGACATCGTCTTCCATCGCGGTCAACAGCCGCTCATCGACTGTCTCGGCCAGCCGATGAAGGCGCGCGACGTCAAAGATCACATGTCGTAATTGCGGTGCGGCGGTGTCGAATAGCCGACTCCCTGCGGAGAGGTCGGAGCCGGGCAGCACATCGGTCAGCTGCTGCAAGTAGTCGCGGGAGCGATAGGATGCCGTGGCGAGGAGAATTTGGGTGTCGCTGTCGACCAGTTGCTCACGAAGCTCCCGCGGCGTCGCGAAGGTTGAAAACGGGACGACGACGGCGCCGATTCGCGCCGCCGCCAGCATGGCGACGACAAACGCGACGCCGTTGGGGTAAAGCAATCCGACATGGCTGCCCTTGCCGGCGCCCACAGCGACGAGCCCACGGGCCAATTGCGCCGAGTGGCACTCGGCCTCGGCGTAACTGATGCGTTCGGCGTCGCACACCAGCAGCGGATGATCAGCTCTGCCGCGCGCCTGCTCTCGCAGAACGTCGCCAACCGTTGGCGATTCACTCGGCATGGTCGCGTTGGGCCGCGGAGACGGTATCGGTGAAGAAGCGCCGCACCGCGGTCAGATCGGGCTTGCCTGACGGTGTTCTCGGGAGTTCGGCGACGATCGCGATGTCGGCGGGAATCTCGTAGCGCGCCAACCGTGTCCGCAGAAAGTCGGCGAGTGCACCAGGGTCGGCCGATGCCGGCTCTCGCAGTTCCACCATGGCGACCGGAGTCTCTCCGAGGCGTTCGTCGCGCCGCCCGACCACCGCAGCACCCGCGACGGCGGGATGGCTTTCCAGCGCGGCGCGGACGTCATCGGGCATCACTTTGAAGCCGCCGCGGATGATCGCCTGATCGGCTCGACCGATGATCCACAGGAAGCCGTCGCCGTCGATGCGTGCCATGTCGGTGGTGCGCATCCACGTCGCGGAGGGCCCGAGCTGTCCCGGTTTGACCTCGAGCAGCCCGACCTGGTCGGGCCCGAGCGGGGCGCCGTCGTCGCCGACCACCCGTAGTTGGGCCCCGGCGTTCGCGCGGCCCACGCTGCCGCGTTTGAGCCGCCAATACTTCTGATGGTCGGGCAATGTCCAGCCCGCAACACCGCCGCCGAATTCCGTTGCCGCATAGGACGTCAGGACAGGGATACCGTATTTTTCGGTGAACGCGTCGGCATCCTCGGCCGACAGCGGCGCGGTACCGGACGTGACGGCACGGATGCTTGCCAGATCTTCGCGACGCAGGTCGGAATGCAGCACCATTCGCAGCGCGGTCGGCACCAGCGACACCGCGCGCGGCCGGTGCGTACGCACGGCTTCGGCCCAACGGTTGAGCTCGAATCGCTCCAGCAACACGAAGGGCCTTGCCTCGGCGACACATTGCAGTATCCGGAACACCCCGCCGATATGCACCAGCGGCGAGTTCACGATCGCGACGCCGTGACGCAGCTCGGTCGGCGCGGGCGGGCGGTCGCCCTCTGCGCCCATGACGCTGTGCGCCAACATGTCGTAGGTGAGATCCACCCGTTTCGGTGGCCCGGTCGTGCCGCTGGTCAACATCCGCACCGCGACCCCGGGCCGGACATCGTGATCGGTGCAAGCCTGGCCGGCCGCAACTACTTTCGGCGCGGTGGCGACGTCCGAAATCGCCACCATCGTGGTGGCAACCGGCCTTCCCAACGTCGCCAGGTCGTCCGGCTCGCCGACGACTAGCGGCAGTCCCAGCCGGTCCACCTCGACTTTGGTGCGCTCATCGCCGCGGGCAGGGTTGATCACAACCACTGTCGCTCCGCGCTGCAGCACGCCGAGCAGCGTCGCCACCTGCGCCGGGCGATTACGCAGCAGGATCCCGATCTGCGGTTGGTTGCCGCCGATGAGCGAAGCGATCCGGCCGGCCATTCCGCCGAGCTCACCCCACGACAGCCATCGGCCCTCGTACTCCAGAGCCCCCGCGTCGGGCGCCAGAGCCAGGACGTCGGCGATGCGCTGACTGAGCGGATGCGCCGTCACCGGATCCTCGGATCCGGCCTGGGACGCTCACCGCGTGCCGAAAGCTCGGCGGTCCCGATCGGATTTCCCAGCCGGGTGTAGATCAGATTCTGATCCAGCGCCGCCCGGTAGGGCTTGTCCAGTGATTCCCAGATCGCCTTGACGGTGCCCTGGGTCGCGGACGGCGGCTTGGCCGCAATCGTCGCGGCGATCTCGTGCGCGCGGGGCCACAGGCGTTCGGGGGGGACCACTTCGGATACCAACCCGATCCGCAGGGCGGTTTCGGCGCTGACCCGTTCGTCGTTGCCCATCAGCGCTATCCGCAAGGTTTCACCCAGGCCGATCTTGCGCATCAGCCCGACCGGCTCCAGTGCGCAGACCAGCCCGGCCGACACGTGCGAGTCGAAGAACGTCGCGTCGGTTGAGCAGATGACCACATCGGACTCGTTGATGAAGTAGAACGCGCCCGCGGTGCACATACCTTGCACCGCGCAGACCACCGGTTTCCACATCTTCTGCCACTTCGGGCTGAGCGGTTCGCCGGGATCCTCGTGGTTCCAGATATTTTCGGGTTGACCGTAGGGCGTCTTGATGTCGAGGCCGGCGCTGAATGCCCGGCTACCGGCCGCGCGCAGCACCACGGCATTCACCGAATCGTCCAACTTGACGGTCCGCCAGGCCCGGGCCATCTCGTCACACATCGTCCGGTTGAACGCGTTGAGTTGGTCGGGCCGGTTCAACGTGATGGTGGCGACCCGGTCGGTGTCGTCCACATCGACCTGGATGGTCTCGAAGCTCATCGGCACTGCCACTCCGGTGGTCGCTTCTCGATGAACGCCTTGGGCCCCTCGAGGGAATCCTCGGTGTGCAGGTTGCGTTCGCGGAACGCCTCGGCCAGCATCTCGGCTTCGTGCAACGGCAGGTCGAGGCCCTTGAGGATGGCCAGCCGGGTGCCCCGGACGGCAAGCGGCGCATTGGAGTTGACGACGTCAGCGATCTCGTGAGCACGTTCCAGCAGTTGATCGTGTTCGACGATCTCACTGATCAGGCCGAGCTCGTAGGCGCGTTGTGCGCTCATCCGCTCATGCTTGCCCATCAACGCCATCCGCAGCGCAATCGAGCGCGGTAGTACCCGGGCCACCCGGACCACCTCACGTGCGGCCACCAAGCCGATGCTGACGTGCGGGTCGAAGAACGTGGCTTTGTCGGACGCGATGACGATGTCTCCGGTGGTTACCCAATCCAGCCCTGCGCCACAACAGATCCCGTTGATCGCGGCCAGCACCGGCTTGGCCATCGTCCGAAACGGCGGCGTGCCCTCCTGCGGCGCTTCCCACTGCTCGTAAGTGGACAGATAGGGCGCCTCGTTGATCACCTTGCCGTCGCCGGGGATCGCCTTGACGTCGGCGCCGGTGCAGAATGCGCGCCCGGTGGCAGTGACGATGAGAATCCATACTGCGTCGTCGTTTTCGGCCTCGTTGTAGGCGCTGCGCAGCTCGGTGATCATATGCGGGCTGAGCGCGTTCAGGGCGTCGGGCCGGTTCAGGGTGATCGTGGCCTTGTGCCCGTCGACCTCGTACTTGATGGTGTCGTAGGAGCGGGCAGAGCTAGCAGACATCAGCGTTCTTTCTTGTTGAGCGTCATCGGCCATCGAACTGTGGTGGGCGTCGTTCACGGAACGCTGCCAGCCCCTCTTTGAAATCCTTTGTCCGGCAGGATAGTTCGAGGTCGAAGAGCTCCTGCGTCATGGACTGGCTCAGCGTCGCGTGCTGGCCGTAGTGAATAGCCTGCTTGGTCAGGCCGAGCGCCACCGTGGGCCCGGCGGCCAGCCGTGCCAGCAGTTGCTCGCAGCTGTCATCGAGCTCGGTGGCATCGACCGCTTGGTGAATCAAACCCCAGTCCTCGGCGTCTGTGGCGCTGACCTTGTCGCCCAGCAGCAGCATCCGCTTTGCGCGGGTCAGCCCGATCAGTCGGGGGAGTAGCCAGGTGGCACCCGAATCCGGGCTGAAACCGCGCACGGCAAACGGCTCCCAGAACACCGCGTCGGTCGCGGCGATGGTGAAGTCGGCCGCCAGGGCCAGGTTGCAGCCGAGACCGGCGGCGAATCCGCGCACGCTGCAGACCACCGGCAAGTGGATGCTGTGCACGAGTTCGATCACGCGATGCGCGGTGTGCGGGATGCGCCGGAGGAGATCACCGGTGCGGGGGCGAGGCTCGCCGGTGCTGTTGGTGGCAACCCAGTCGGCGCCCGCGCAGAAGTCGTCGCCCGCGCCGCGGATGTGGATGGCCCGCAGCGTGTCGTCGGTGGCGGCGTCGGTCAGCGCGGCGACGAACGCCTCGATCATGGTGTGGTTCAACGCGTTGCGCTGCGAAGGCCGATCGAGCGTGAGCCGCAGCACTGCACCGTCGCGGCTCGTGGAGAGCGCGCCGTCGGCCGCCGTGGAGTCCAAGTCCTGACTCACCGTCGAATCTGCCCTTCCCTGCCGATACGGTTACCCCTACAGTAGGCAATACGATTGCTTCGCTGTATAACTTAGCAAGGAAAGCGCGGCGACGGAACAGCTGCATCGGGAAGAGGGCTCATGGGCGAACATTCAATAGGGGCTGCTCCCGCGCAGGCCGGCCCGCGATTCGGCGAAGCGCCGCTCGCCCAAACGGTCGCCGCCGCCGGCGCCATCCGCCGACTCAGCTCGCTGCTGCTGTCGTTGGAACACGCCCACCCGACGGTGGACACGATGCTGGCGCAGATCAGCGACTGGGAACGCGAGCTGAGTGCGGCGGTTCCGCCGGACAGCGCACCGCGGATCGGTTCCGATGACTCCGACGACAGCGGCAGCCGGCGCGTCTATCTCAGTCATGCGACGGATATCGGTGCGTTCAACCCGTGCTTTCCCGAATACCGGTTCGACCACCTCGTCGCCGAAAACGCCTCCGGCCGGGTCGCCTTTCCGCTGGTCTACGAGGGGCCGCCGGGACTGGTACACGGCGGTTTCCTCGCGGTGTTCTTCGACTGCGTCATACAACATCAGAACTGCCTTGTAGGACGATCCGGCAAGACCCGCTCACTCAACGTCACCTTTCGTCGGCCGACACCCGTGCTGACCGAGCTGAGATTCGATATCGCGCGTTCCGAGGTAGACCGAGGCATCACCTCGACGGCCCGATTGCTGCTCGACGACGAGGTGCTGTGCATCGGTGAGGTCAACACACTTGCGCAGACCCCGGACAAGTTGACCGGCTTCCGATTCGGCAAGCGACGGGCCGAGAAGACCTGACGTGGTTTCGCAACGGATTCGTCAACCACGCGTCGCGGAAATCGTCGCCTCCAAGTTGCGCGACGACATCCTGTCCGGCCGCCTCAAGGAAGGCGATGTCTTGCCTTCTCAGGAAAGCCTGTTCGGTGAATTCGGCGTGAGCCCGCCCGCGTTGCGCGAGGCGATTCACATCTTGGAGACCGACGGGCTGATCTCGGTGCGTCGCGGTAATGTCGGTGGCGCGGTCGTCCACCTGCCGACGCGCCGAGCGGACCGCGCACATGATCAGCATGGTTCTGCAGGCGAGGTCCGCGACGCCGGTCGACGTAAGCGAGGCGCTGGTGCATCTCGAGCCGATCTGCGCGGGGATGTGCGCCGCGCGCGAAGACCGGATGACCGAAGTGGTGCCCTATCTGCAGCACGAAATCGACCTGCAGACAGCGCAATTCGATGATGTGTCACTGTATGTGCCGAATGCCCGCCGATTTCACGAAACGCTGGTCTCCCGATGCGGTAACGAGCCGATGATCCTGCTGATCGGCTCGCTGGAGCTGATCTGGTCTGCGCATGAGTCCTCGGTGTGGAGCGACGACGGCGACCGCGCCGATGGTGGACAAGACCAGGCGAGCCGCGCTGCGTGACCATCAGCGACTGCTTGACGCCATCAGCGATGGCAATGCGGGCAGGGCAGTCCGGCTGGCACAGGATCACCTGGCCGCGGCTCGCCGCAAAACGCTTATCTTCGGCAGCGACAAGACCATTGAGGCGAAATTGGTGTCGGACATCGGTCCGCGACTGGATGCGGGCTCCCGATTCAACGGCCGACCATCGAACGGGAAGGAATCCGGCGCATGACCGTTTCGGACGCTTCAGATGATCGAGTTCTCTTCGACGTCGATCTCGAAAAGCGAATCGCCACCATCACTTTGAACAACCCGAAGCAGCGAAATTCTTACGACGCCGCTATGCGTGATGCCGTCTGCCCGGTGTCTGGACCGGGTGGCCGAAGACGACGATCTCACCGTGGTGCTACTCCGCGGAGCGGACGGGGTGTTCAGCACCGGGGCCGATATGAACAACGCTTACGGCTGGTACGGCGAGCAAGGCGCCCCGGAGGCAAAACGCCGTCCCAGTCAGCGTCGTCGGCTCACCGTGGACCGCAAGTCGTTCGGCTTCTATCACAACCTGATGGGCTTTCCCAAGGTCACTGTGGGAGAGATCAGCGGTTACGCACTCGGCGGCGGGTTCGAGATCGCGTTGATGACCGACATCTCGGTAATCGCCCGTGACGCGAAGATCGGCATGCCCGCGACCCGCTTCCTTGGTCCCGCGCTGGGCAGCCTGCACATGTTCTTCCATCGGTTGGGGCCGGTGCTCGCGCGGCGCCTGCTGTTGACCGGCGACATCATCGAAGCCGGAACCGTCGAGCACCTGGGAATCTTCACGGACACTTGCGATCCCGGCCTGGTGTCGGCTCGGGCTCGGTACTGGGCGGAGAAGGCCGCGAAGATGCCGGCCGATGGCGTCGTGATCGCCAAGGAAGCTTTTCGGCTCGTCGAGCAGAGCCAGGCGTACCAGGGTGAGGAAGTGGCCAGCTATCTATTCCACGCGTTCGGAACCAACCTGCAATTCGCGCCGGGGGAGTTCAACTTCGTCAAGACCCGGGCGCAGCACGGCACCAAAGAGGCGTTCCGGTTGCGTGACGAGCACTTCAACGTGCCGGAGCCTCCAAAGGGCTAAGCTCCATAACGATTTCCGCTTGCGCTAGCGGGATCCTTTGCGCACGCGTTCGGGATGTGCGTTGTCGGCCAGTCGACTTCGATCCCTGCTCGATCAGCCGACTGGCGTGGTCGAGGATGCAGTCCAGGCCGTACTCGAAGTTGTTGTCGTCGGGGGCGCCGATGTGATGGCCTTTCGCGGTCATCTGCGCGAGCAGGGGCGTGGTTTCGGAATCGATGACCATCGCGTCCTCGATCGTGCGCGCCCCGTTCTCCGTCGCTTCGTTCTTCTCCTGGAGCCGATGCAGCACCACCGAACCGCGCACATGAACCGACACCGCGGAGTAGGTGTCGAAGGCTTCTTCCGGCGACAGTCCCGCCTCGACCAGGCCGGCGATCGCTTTTTCGACCTCCTGGACGCCAAGTCGAGCCGCTCGGGGGCTCAGCGCTGACCTGATCAAAATCAGGTCACACAGTATCGGGTTGCCCATGAAGGTTTTACGCATCGAACGGGCGTGATTGCGCAGCGTCTCGCGCCAGTCGCTGGCTTCGACGTATGGGGTGGCGAACACATACTTGCGCAAGGCGCGGTCGGTCATCGCGTTGAGCAGATCGTCCTTCTTGCGGAAGTACCAGTAGATGCTGGTGACGCCCACGCCGAGATGTTTGCCGAGCAGCGGCATGCTGAGGTTGTCGATCGACACTTGCTCGGCGAGTTCGAACGCGCCGCTGATGATGTCATCGGGATTGATGGACCCGCGTTCGCGTCGCTGACGCTTCTCGGCGGTTGCTTGTTTGGCAGCCACTGCGGGCACCTCCCTCAAGATCAATGCGGCGCATGCCGTTCCGGTCTCGCGGCCGGTTGCGTCGAATCTACCGGCAGTCGCCCGATGATCTGCGATAACGAAGCCGTGTCGGCATCCCCGTCTGCTACTGTAATCCCTATCGTAGGCTTTTTGATACGCATGGCGGCAAGCGAAGGATAACCGGGCATTTGCCATGGATTTAGGGCTGACAAACGCCACTGCAGTCGTCGTCGGCGGTGGCCGCGGCATGGGGCTGGCCGCCGCGCGGTGCCTGGCAGACGACGGCGCCCGGGTCGCTGATCGTCGCCCGGTCCCGATCTGATCTCGACCGCGCGACCGAAGACCTGACCAAGCGTGGCAGCCCCGATGCCCTCGGCCTGGCCGCCGACATCCGCGATGCCGATCAAGTCAACGCTGCGTTCACCGAAGTCGCCGACCGGTGGAACGGCGAACTCAATGTGCTCATCAACGCGGTCGGCCCGGGCGCGGCGGGCGGCTTCGAGGACCTCACCGACGAACAGTGGGGTGAGGCCTTCGACGACGGCGTCATGGGCATGGTGCGATGCGTGCGTTCGGCGCTTCCGCTGCTTCGGAAGGCGGCGTGGGCGCGAATCGTCAACTTCTCGGCGCACTCGACGCAGCGCCAAAGTGTCATGCTCCCGGCCTACACCGCGGCCAAAGCGGCGCTGACGAGCATCTCCAAGAATTTGTCGTTGTTGCTGGCCAAGGACGAGATCTTGGTCAATGTGGTCTCCCCGGGCAGTATCGCGTCCGAGTCGCTGGTCGGCTGGGCCAAGTCGGTCGGGGTCGACGGTGACGATCCCTACCGGCTGATGGACGCCATCGCCAAGCACTTCGGGCATCCCGCCCACATGCCACGGGCCGGGCTACCGGACGAAATGGGTTCCGTGGTGGCGTTTTTGGCCTCGCGTCGCAATTCGTACATGACCGGAGCGAACATCAACGTCGACGGCGGTTCGGACTTCACCTGACGGTCGCTGACTGGGAAGGAGTCGATGATGGCCACAGCACGGGAGGCACGCGCTTGGGCGCACAGCGCTTTGCGGGGAATCGGCGATTCCCTGTATACCCCGTTTTGCGGCACCGACGGTGACGACATCGACTGGGACGCCTATCGGACGCTGGTTCGCTACTGCGTCCGCGATCTCGGGCATCCGATGTTGTGGTGCACGAGCGGTATCGCGGAGTTCTGGTCGCTGACGCTCGACGAGCGAAAGCGTCTGCTGGAGGTGGCAATCGAGGAAGCCAGAGCCATCGATCCCGGCGTCGTGGTGCAGGCCTGCACGGCCGCCATGTCGGCCAAGGACTGCCTGGAACTCACGCTGCATGCTCAGCACGCCGGTGCCGACATCGCCTACATCCAGACCCCGATGATGGAGGCCCATGGCGGCGAAGGCGTGCTGCGGTTCTTCAAATACATCGCTCAGCGCAGCGATATCGCATTGGGCATGTTCAATTCGCCCTCCTCGGGATACGTGCTGACGGCAGCCGAAGGTGCGCGCATCTGCGACGAGGTCCCCGCGGTCTGCGCAACGAAAGAGGGTGCCTTCCGCCCGGCGAACAGCCGTCTGCTACATGACTTGGCGCCGGATCTGGTGATCTGGGAGTGCGAGAAAACCGTGTACCGCGCCGGGTGGCTACGTCACGGGATCGTCTGCCCGGCCCAACTGGGCACCGCCGGCTACCTGTTCGAGACTCCGCAGCGGCCGCTGCTCTCCGAATATTGGGACCTGGTGTGCAACGGCAAGCTCATCGAGGCGATGGATTACGGGCGAGAATCAGGTCTGGACCAGCTCGAAACCGACCTCGGATCGTGGTTCACCTGTTATCCCGGTCGCGCCGATTACTTCACCCACTGGGGTGGCGCGTTCAAATACGCCGCGTCGGTACTTGGCCTGCCGATCGGCGGCTATCCGCACTCTCGGCCGCCGCAAGCAGAATTGCCGCCGGAGGCCAAGGCTCAGATCGAAAACGCCTATCGGCGCCTCGGGCTCGTCGGCGCCGCGCCGACGGCGGTGACATCGGGTGTCGGACAGTGAATTTTGGCTGCTTGCACCGCCTCACGGGGCAGGCGACGGCAGTTGCGGAATGCGCTACCGATAGGTATACAGTATGGATACAAACTTTCATCGCGTAGCCGCGAGCGGCCACTGGAAGCGCGCCGGTGGCGGTTCCCCGTGCAATAACTGGCCACTAGGCGACAGGAGGGTGACGTGAGCCGCGCCCACGACGATGCAGAGCGGAGCGATGAGGAGGAGTGGCGCACATGAGCACCGCCGACGACGTCGTCGCCGACCCCATCCAGGACGAGGCGGTGATCTACGAGGTGACCGCGAGCGGTGTCGCGGTCCTGACGTTGAACCGGCCCGGACCGACTCAACACCTGGGGCGGCGACATCGCCACCGCGTTCTACGCGGGATTGGACCGCGCCGAAGAGGATCCGGCCGTTCGGGTGATCGTGCTGACCGGTCGGGGCAAGGCGTTCTGCGCCGGCGCTCAGCTCGGTTCGATGGGGAGCGTCGCGCAGTCGATTGAGAAGACCGACCAGGGCAAGCTGGCGAGCCTCGTCGGGGATCGCCAGCCCTATCATCTGACCACGCTGTGCAAACCGGTCATCGCGGCCATCAACGGGTCCTGTGTCGGTATCGGCCTGACCCAGGCGCTGATGTGCGACGTGCGGTTCGCCGCCGCCGGAGCCAAGTTCGCGGCGTCATTCGCGCGTCGCGGACTGATCGCGGAATACGGTGTCTCCTGGATACTTCCGCGACTGACCGGGTGGGGCGTCGCACTCGATCTGCTGTTGAGCGGCCGGACCTTCCTCGCCGACGAAGCGGCAGACCTGGGACTGGTCAAAGAAGTGGTCCCGCCTGAACAGCTGATGAAGCGCGCCATGGACTACGCCGAGGACATCGCCCAAAACTGCTCGCCGGCATCGATGGCCGTCATCAAGCGACAGACCTACGGTGATGCCATGCGCGAGGTGGTGGAAGCGAGTTCGCGGGCCGAAGCCTTGCTGCACGAGTCGCTGCAACGTCCCGACGTCATCGAAGGGATCACCAGCTTCCTCGACAAGCGGGCGCCGAGTTTTCCCGGGCTGAGCGCGTCGACAACTTCGACAGCGCACCGACGACTCTTGCGGTACCGGAAAGGATGATCATGGGGAACTTGGGTTATAAGGCGATCGACGTCGACAACCACTACTACGAGCCGCTGGATGCCTTCACCCGGCATCTGGACAAGAAGTTCCGCCGACGTGGCGTGCAGATGTTCAGCGACGGCAAGCACACCCAGGCGGTCATCGGGGACCGGGTCAACCGCTTCATCCCCAACCCGACGTTCGACCCGATCATCGTGCCCGGCTGCCTGGATCTGTTGTTCCGCGGCGAGATTCCCGGAAGGCGTCGACCCGGCATCGCTGATGAAGGTCGAGCGGCTCGCAGCAGCACCCCGAGTACCAGAACCGTGATGCCCGCATCACGGTGATGGACACCCAGGGCATCGAAACGGTGTTCATGTTGCCGACATTCGCGTGCGGCGTCGAGGAGGCGCTCAAGCACGACGTCGAGGCGACGATGGCGTCGCTGCATGCGTTCAACCTGTGGCTGGACGAGGACTGGGGCTTCGACCGGCCCGACCACCGCATCATCGCCGCGCCGATCATCTCGCTGGCCGATCCCGGCAAGGCCCTCGAAGAGGTGGAGTTCGTGTTGGCGCGCGGCGCCAAGCTGATACTGGTGCGGCCGGCGCCGGTGCCCGGTGTGGTCAAGCCGCGGTCGTTGGGCGATCCCCTCCACGATCCGGTGTGGGCCGCGCTTGGCCGAGGCGGGCGTTCCGGTGGGCTTCCACCTCAGCGACAGCGGCTACCTGCAAATAGCCGGAATGTGGGGCGGCAAGTCGACGTTCGAGGGGTTCGGCGGCTCGGATCCGTTGGACCAGATACTCGTCGACGACCGCGCGATCCACGACACGATGGCCTCGATGATCGCGCACGGCGTGTTCACCCGCCATCCGCAACTGAAGGCGGTCAGCATCGAAAACGGCTCATACTTCGTCCACCGGCTGATCAAGCGGCTGAAGAAGGCGGCCAACAACCACCCGCGGCTGTTCCCGGAGGATCCGGTGGAGCAGCTGCGCAACAACGTGTGGATCGCGCCCTACTACGAGGACGACCTGCCGGAGCTGGCCGTCGGTCATCGGCGTCGACAAGATTCTGTTCGGATCGGACTGGCCGCACGGCGAAGGCTTGGAGATCCCGGTGTCGTTCACCGAGGAGCTAGCCGGCTTCAGCGACGCTGACATCCGAAAGGTGATGCGCGACAACGCGTTGGACTTGCTGGGCGTCAAGGTCGGGTCGGCCGCTTGAACGTTTCAGGCCGCGCACAGCCATGAGCGAGTGGACCATAGGGGCGGTCCTGGACGCGATCGCCGAGGTCATCCCGGACCGGCCGATCACCGTGTGCGGTGATCGCCGCAGCACCTTCGCCGAAACCGCGGACCGCACCCGTCGGCTGGCGAACTTTCTCGCCGCCAACGGCTTCGGCGCCCACCGCGAACGGGCAGGTCTGCAGAACTGGGAATGCGGGCAGGACCGCGTTGCGCTGGTCATGCACAACGACCTCTATACCGACATGGTGATCGGTTGCCTGAAGGCGCGCACCGTTCCGGTGAACGTCAACTACAACTACACGCCGCGCGAAGTTCGGCGAACTGCTCGACTACGTGCGGCCGCGTGCGGTCATCTACCACAAGTCGCTGGGCGCGAAGTTCGCCGACGTGTTCCCGCCGGACAGTGCCGACCTGTTGCTGTCGGTCGACGACGGAAGTGCGGCGTGCCGAACTGCCCGGCGCGGTGTCGTTGGACGACGCGCTGGCGCAAGGGGATACGCGACCAGGACGTGACCGCCTCGCCCGATGATCTGCTGATGATCTGTACCGGCGGCACCACCGGTCGGCCCAAGGGTGTGCTGTGGCGGCAGTCCGACATCTACGTGTCGTCGATGGTGGGCGCCGACCATGCCTCTGCCCAGGAGATCCACGACAAGGTGAGCCGAGCCGCCGGACCGCCGTGGTTCGCCGTTTCACCGCTGATGCACGCCGCCGGCATGTGGACGGCGTTCGCGGCGATCATGGCCGGCACGCCCGTGGTGCTCTACGACACCAGCAAAAAGCTCGATCCGCGATTGGTGTGGGAGACCGCCGAGCGCGAGAAGGTCGGCATGATGACGATGGTCGGGGACGCCTACGCCGCGCCGCTGGTCGACGAGCTGCGGCGCGGTCAACTACGACTTGTCGTCGCTGCAACGCCATCGGCACCGGCGGCGCCGCAACGAATCTGAAATATCAGCAGGCGCTGCTGGAATTGTTGCCCCAGCTCACTCTGATCAACGGATACGGCTCGTCGGAGACCGGGAACATGGGATTCGGGCACAGCCAGCGGTGACACCCGAACCGACACCTTCACGCTGCGCGAGGGCGGACTGGTGCTGTCCGAGGACTACAGCCACTTTCTTTCCCCCGGCGAGCAAGAGGTGGGATGGGCGGCCAGGGAAGGGCGAATCCCGCTCGGATACTTCAACGATCCCGACGCCACCCGCAAGACCTTTCCCGAGGTCGACGGTAAGCGGGTGGTGATATCCGGCGACCGCGCCGGACTCGAAGCACGACGGCACGCTGCGGCTGTACGGCCGCGACTCGCTGGTGGTCAACACCGGCGGCGAGAAGGTATTCGTCGAAGAAGTCGAAGAAGTGCTGCGTGCGCACCCGGCGATCGCCGATGCGTTGGTGGTGGGCCGGCCCAGCGAACGCTGGGGCGAAGAACTCGTTGCTCTGGTCGAACTGCGCGATGCGAGCCGACGCGGCACATGACATGCTGCACGCGCACTGCACATCGCAGCTGGCGCGGTTCAAGGCGCCCAAGGAGTTCATCTTCGTCGAGCAGGTCCGTCGCCTGGGCAACGGCAAAGCCGATTACCGATGGGCGAAAACGTCAAGCGACAGAGAAGGCGCCGATGTCGACATGAACGCGAGCCCGGTGATCGATTGCCTGGTCAACGTCCACTTCGGTGAGACCGAGAAGCAGCCCACGCTGGATGCTGAAGGTGCGCGACGACTACTTCAAGGGCCCGGAGTCGATGTTCGCGCCGGTCGACCTGTCGGAGTTGCTCGACGAGATGGACGAGCAGGGTGTGCGTAAGGCCGTGCTGATGGACAACCTCGCGAAGCCCTCGGTGACCGCGCGCAAATTCGTCGAAGCCAAGCCGGATCGGTTCGCACTGGCGATGGGCGGTGTCAACCTGCTGCGGCCGATGCCGTCGCTGCGGGAGCTCAGCTGCGGTCGTCAACGACCTTCCGGTCGCGTATGCCGCTGTGGGGCCCAGCTTCTGGGGTGACGGCCAGTACCCGCCCGAGCGACGCCGTCTACTACCCGCTGTACACCAAATGCGCCGAGCTCGGGCTGCCGCTGTGCATCAACACCGGTATTCCCGGGACCGCCCATCCCCGGCGAGGTGCAGAACCCGATTCACCTCGACCGGGTCTGCGTGCGATTCCCCGAACTGAAGCTGTGCATGATCCACGGCGCGGATCCCTGGTGGGACATCGCGATCCGGTTGCTGATCAAGTACGCGAACCTGCGCCTGATGACGTCGGCGTGGTCGCCGAAGCGGCTGCCGGAAAGCCTGCTGCACTACATGCGGACCCGCGGAGCCGACAAGGTGATCTTCGCGTCGGACTGGCCGGTGTTGAAAATGCGCCGCGTCGTCCCCGAAGCGCAGGCGCTGGACCTGCCCGCCGACGTCCTCGAGAACTATCTCTACAACAACGCGCACGAATTCTTCTTTCGAGGGCCAGGAGGAGCACTGACGATGGACCGCTACGAACTGCGCAGGCTCGACTACAGCCTGACCGAGGATCACCAGGCGCTGCAGGCCGCGTACCGGGATTTCTTCAAGACGCACTGCCCGATCGAAACCGTCCGTGCCGCAGAGGAATCCGGGTTCGACAAGAGCCTGTGGGAGCGGCTGTGCGCGATGGGCGCGACGACGATGGCGTTGCCCGACACCGTCGGGCGGCGACGGTGCGACGCTGGTCGACCTGACGTTGGTGGCCGAGGAGATCGGCCGCTCGCTGGCGCCGGTGCCGTGGATCGACCACGTGTGCGCGGCGCGGCTGCTGGCCCGACTCGGCTCGGCGGAACCCGATGTCGTCAACGGCAAGCAGCTCGCGGCGTTCGATCCGCAGCACGACAGCGTCAGCGGGAGTTCGGCTGATCCCGACCGGGTCGATCGCCGACCAGATCATCGTCCGCGACGGTGACGGACGTGGTGCGGCTGACGTTCGATACCCGGCCGACGAAGGTGGACAACATCGGCCGGCTGCCGATGGCGTGGGTCGATCCGGCGGCCGCCGACACCAGCGTCGTGCTGGCGAGCGGACCCGATGCCTTAGCGGAATACCAACGGGCACTGGATGAATGGCGGGTGCTGACCGCCGCGGCGTTGGCCGGCCTGGTCGAAGAGACGATGACGATCGCGGCGGAGTTCGCCAAGACCCGCTACACGCTGGGCGTGCCGATCTCGACGCTGCAGGGCATCTCCCATCCGCTGGCCAACATCGCGATCACCGTGCAGGGCGGCCGCAATCTGGCGCGCCGCGCCGCCTGGTTCCTGGACAACGAGCCCGACGAGCGCCCGGAGTTGGCGCCGTCGGCGTTCGTGTTCATGGCCGAGGAGGCGGCGAAGGCCGCGACCATGGCGGTGCATGTGCAAGGTGGTCTCGGCGTTTCGGCGGAGGCGGCCGCGACGGCGTATCTGGTGCGTGCCCGCGGCTGGGCGCTGGCCGGCGGGGACCCCGGCGCCAGCGCCAAGTACATCGCCGAGATCGTCGCCGCACGCGAAAGCCGTTCAGGAAAGGACGCATAAGTGGATTTCTCACGAGTCACGCTGTCCGACGGACGATCAGGCCTTTCTCGACGAGGCGCGCGATTTCCTGCAGACCCATGTGACCGAAGACGTCATGCGCCGGGACCGGGAGACCGGCGACAACTTCGACGAAGGTGTGCACCTGGCGCTGGGTGCCGCCGGTTACCTCGAACGCGAGTGGAAGCCGCACGCCGACGGCGGCTTCACCCGGGTGCGCCGCCGCATCTGGGAGCTGGAGAAGCGGCGGGCGCACGTGCCCTGGGTGACCTGGGGGACCACCGCCATGGTGGCGCGTTCGGTGGCGAAGTTCGGCTCGCCGGAGCTGCGGGATGAGGTGATGCCGAAGGTCTTCAGCGGGCATGTCCGGCTGTGCCTGGGCTACACCGAGCCCGAAGGCGGGTCCGACATCGCGACCTGCAAGACCCGTGCGGTACGCGACGGCGACGGCTGGATCATCAACGGCTCGAAGATGTTCACCACCGGCGCGCACAAGTGCCAGTACGTCTTCCTGATCACCAACACCGATCCCGGAGGCGCCAAAGCACAAGAGCCTGACCATGTTTCTGGTGCCGCTCGATTCGCCGGGCATCGAGATCCAGGGCATCCGCACCGTCGACGGCGACCGCACCAACATCGTCTACTACAGCGACGTGCGCGTCGACGACAAGTACCGGCTCGGCGACGTCAACGCGGGCTGGACGGTGCTGCGCGAGCCGCTCAACACCGAGCACGGCGCGGTCGCCGCCGCGCCCGACGGGTTGCAGGACGTGTCGATCATGATGCACCAGGCCGGTTTCATGGCCGACGCCGTCGACAAGGCCGCCGGCAAGGTCGCGGAGCGGGACGCAGACGGGCGCAGGCTCATTGACGACGAGGCGGTGGCATACCGGCTGGGTCGCAGCGCCGCGCGGATGGAGGCGGCGTTGAGCGCGCCGAGCATCTTCGGCCGGGTGGCGCTGGCGCAGACGATGCGCGACATCTCACCGGACCTGATGGACATCCTCGGCACGGCGTCCGACGCTGCCGAACGGCACCGACGGCGCGGCCGACGACGGCGCCGCGGAGTACGTGTACCGCTTCGCGCCGCTGGTCGGGATCTACGGCGGCACCCTCGAGGTGTTCCGCAACATGATCGCGCAGTACGTGCTCGGCCTGGGCAAGCCGAATTACTCGGCGCCGCTTAAGAAAACGTCCTGACGAGTCGATCTATCCGGTAGGGGCCTCGCAGGCTGCGCGTGCCGCCCGCGCCAGCGCCCCCTGTTCAGCTCCCAGGACCGTACAGTGTTAATTCGCCACCCGGCCTTGTGTAATGGTTCATTGGCAGCGATGGCTTCGGCTTGGTCACGCGAGTCTGCGCGGATGATGGCTATGCCATCCATCGGGCCCCCGGCGTCGCGATCCAGCGGACCGGCGGCCAGCAGAAGGTCCTGATCCTCTAAATCGAACACATAGCGCAGGTGTTCGGCTAAAAGCGCGGCGCCCTGCGCCGTCTGAGGACCGTGAAACTCATCGGTGCCGCGCATGACTATCGCGAACAAAGGTATCTTCGCCATCCGTGCCTCCAACTGCTGAAGTTAGGGTGGTAGGACAGTCATTCTCGTTAACCTCCTTGCTGGGTTACTGATCGGTCGTTGCCGGTATGAGTGGCACGACCAAGACGGACGGTGTCGCCGCCCCGGTGTGGATGGTGTGGGTTCCGCGATTTATGACGGCCCTGTGGCGGAGCACGGGATAGCTGTCGGCGTCGTGTCCGACTATTTCGACAACCAGTTTCGAGTTGGCCTCGAAATGCGTGCTGCTGGGCCAGATCTCGACGGTCATCTGGGTGGGCTCACCCGCGACTATGGGCTGGACGGTGCGGTGGGCCTGGAAGGGTCGCTCGGGCCGGCTGCGGGTCTCGTCCAGTTCGCGGTGGGAGCCGCGAAGCCATCCCTTTGCCACACCATCGTTGTTGTAGCCGTTGTAGCCGTAGAACGGCACCACGCGGCCCGCGGGATCACGCTTGCGGACCACAACGAACAAGTCCAGGTCTGTTCCCTCGTCGGTGCTGATCCAAATCGTCAGTGCCATGCTGCCGGTGATCTCAGTGTCTTCGGTGAATCTGTGCGTGAATGTGACCCGGTCCGGGTGTCGTCGCCGGGGCACGGCGGAGTAAGAAGCTTTGTCAGCCGCGCTATTTGGATGTGTAGCCAAGGTCATTGACGCGGCGTCCAGGTACAGCGTCTGCAGCGTGGCGTGCGGGAGCGGCCACAGCGTCGAGGTGCGAACCGCGTACTGGGTGCGGGTACGCCGAAGCTCGTAGCGGACCGCGGGCTCGTCGGTCCAGCCAACCGACGCGCCCTTGAGAAAGTGGTCGAGGAAGCGGCGCTGCAGCTCAAGCGCTTCGGCTGAGTAGTAGGTTTCCCATTTACGGCGCCCGTGGACGAACAGCCATTTGGGCCCGCGCAGCTGCTCGTAGGCCAGCAGTGTCCCGCGGGTGTGCAACCCGTGATCAGACCAGCTTGCCGCCACCAGCGCGGGTACGTCGATGGCGCTGAGGTCGGGTCGCCTGGCGGCCCAATAGGCGTCGTCGAGTGGGTGGCGGCGACTGTCGCCCAGGAAATCTTCGCCCATCGTCGCGCCACGGTGGCTGCCGCGCAGCATTCGCATCTTCCACCAGATCGGCAGGAAGCCGGTTTCGGGGATGCCGCCGTGGTAGGCGAATTCGCGCAATAGGTCCGAGACGCCTTCCCAGGCTACGATCGCGGCCAGGCCGCGAGGGCGCAATGCCGCGACGCGCCACTGCGACATACACAGGTAGGACACCCCGTTCAACGCGACATTGCCGGTCGACCACGGCTGGTCGGCGGCCCATCCGATGAGTTCGGCGTAGTCGCGGGCGTCTTGGTCGGTAAGAAAACTCGCGATCCCATCGGAGGCGTGCATTCCGCGCGCGTCGCCCTGAACGACGGCGTAGCCCTGGCTCACCCAAAACCGCGGATCGGGTGATTCGAATCCCGTCATCGGCGAGCAGTTCAGCTTGCCGAACCTGACCCCGCTCAATCGCATCGCCAGCATTCCGATGCGGTCGGGCGTGTTGTCCTTTCCGTACGGTGTCATCGACATCACCACGGGCGCAACGTGGTCAGGTCGAAAGACATTGACACGCAAGGTGACACCGTCCGACATTGGCACCGCGACATTCTTTTCGACGATCATGCCCGCTGCCGCTGCGGTCGATCGCATCATCGGCGCTCGACTCCGAAAGCGGCGATGTTAGCTGCCGCCCACGCTGCATAGGGTGTTCTATCCTCGCCGAGCGGCAGATCGGGACAGTCGGTGATCGATCGCGGCGCTTCGGCCTTCATCGCCACCTTCTGGCGCGCTATGGGTTCGGGCAACCGTTGGGCCAGCAACGCCACATGCTCCTCGGCCGAGACTTCGACGATGGTGATCGGCCGCTTGAGCACCTCGGCGAGCACGGTCACTCGATCCCTGGCGCTGAGCCACTCTGGGCCCAAAAGCTGCCGTGTTGGGTGGGGCCCATTTCCGTGCGGGGCGAGCGCGGCTACCGCGGCAGCCGCGATATCGACGGGCGCGATGGGCACTTCCAGGGCGTCGGGGCAGGAGGTGACTACCTTTCCGTCGTCGCGGATCGACGCTGACCATTCGGAGGCGTCGTTGTTCATGAACATTCCGGGTCGCAGCACCGCCAGCGAATCACCGAGTGCCGCGCCCAACACCGTCTCCTCGCGCTGGTGGCTTGCCGCCATCACCGAACCGGGACACAACCGCACCAGATCCGAGGACAACAGCACCGTGATCGGGATCCGGGCCTCATTGATGTCGGCGCCGATGCGCGCCAAGTCCTGTTCCTGCAGCGTCGGCGGCAAATTCAGGAAGATTCCGTCGGCTTCGGGCAACACAGACCGAAACGTCTCGGCGTCGCGCACATCGCCAGGACACGAGGTCACACCGGGTGGCCAGGATCGGGAATGGCGCGATACGGCCCGAACCGCTCGACCCGCACGGATGAAACCGTCCACGACGTGGCGGCCAAGGAGGCCGGTGGCGCCGACAACCACAATCTCTTTCAAGTATCCGTTGGGTGACACAAAAATTAGGGTAGCCCTAAATGTCCGGCTATGCTAGTGGCGTGGTCGACGGATTACGGGAACGGAAGAAGCGGGCTACTCGGCGCGCGATCAGCGATGCGGCGACTGCACTGTTCATGACGAAGGGTTTTGACAACACGTCAGTGGTCGAGATCGCCGAAGTCGTCGGGGTGTCACCACAGACTGTGCTGAACTACTTTCCCGCCAAGACCGACCTGTTCTTTGATGAGCAGGACTGGTACGCGGGGCCGCCGCAGGCGGTGCGAGATCGGCGTCCCCGTACGACGCCCGCGACGGCTGTCCATGAGTGGTACCTCGCCGATCTGGAGCGCAGATACAGCGAGGGCCATTTGGATGGATTGGGGGCCTACATGCAAACGATCGCCGAAAGCGGGACGCTGCGCCGGCGGCGTCTCGATGACCTGGCCGCCCTGACCGTCTCGCTGCGCGCCGCGCTCGACGACACAGCAGTCGACGGATCTGCCTGGGACGTCCAGCTTTCCGCGGCGATTCTCACCAGCGCGATCATGGTCGCCGAGTCGGAAACAGCGCGCCTCTCGCATACCCTCACCGGGGCGGACCTGCTTGCGGCTGCTCAAGCGGCAGCCACTGCCATCTTCGAGCGAGCCGCCCACGGCTGAAGTCCCTGCACGATCTGAACGAAAGGCGTTGAACGTGACAGGATTTCGCGTCGGTGTCGGCACTCAACTGCTCAACACGCAGCGGTCCCCGACCACGATGGCCCGCGCGGTTTACCTGGCCGCCGTCGCCGGCGGTGTTGACTCCTTCTGGGTGGCCGATCACCTGAATTCGCTGGTCCCCCGAGCGATCGCAACACCGCGACATTTCGGTGGCGCCAAGCTGGTTACCGAAGATCGATGCCCAGCTGGAGCCGTGGACCGTGCTCGGACGGTTTGCCGCCGGCAACCGCATCGGGCGGCTGCGGCTGGGGGTGGGTGTCACTGACGCTGGTCGCCGTAATCCGGCGGTCACCGCGCAGGCCGCCGCGACACTGCATTTGCTCACCAGGGGTCGCGCGATCCTCGGCATTGGTGTTGGTGAGCGGGAGGGCAATGAACCATACGGCGTTGAGTGGACCAAACCCGTTGCCCGGTTCGAAGAAGCGGTGGCCACCATCCGCACGCTCTGGGACTCGGGCGGTGACCCTGTCTCGCGCGAGTCACCGTATTTCCCGTTGCGCGACGCCGTATTTGACCTTCCGCCCTACCGCGGCAAGTGGCCGGAAATCTGGATCGCCGCCCATGGGCCACGCATGCTGCGGGCGGCGGGACGCTATGCGGACGCCTGGTATCCCCAAGCCGCGTTACGGCCCCAAGACTATGCCCGCGGGCTGGACGCGGTACGCACAGCGGCGTCCGATGCCGGACGAGACCCGATGGCCATCACCCCTGCAGCGGGGCTGTTCCTGATCACGGGCCGTACCCGCAACCAGGTTGACGCCGCACTGAATTCAGACATCGCCAAGGCCTTCGCGCTCAACATTCCCGCCCAGATGTGGGCCGCCCACGGCGCAGCGCATCCGCTCGGACACGACTTCGCCGGCGCACAAGATCTGGTACCACAAACCCTCGACGAGCAGACGGTCCTGTCGTACACAGCTCACGTTCCCGCGTCGTTGATGAAAGAGTTCTTTCTCACCGGCGCTCCGCAGGAGGTCGTCGATCAAGCCGCACATTGGCGCGATCATGGACTGCGCTATCTGGTGGTGATGAACCTCAGCATCCTGCAGCCCAGCCTGCGCAACGGTCTGGCGGCCAACGCGCCTTTCGTGCGGATTCTGCGTGCGCTCAAAAAGCTATGAACAAACTTCCACCGGTCAGGTCGTCAGGATGGTTGCCGCGGCCGTGCCGGGCGCACCGTACACCTGCGCGAACCCGACCCGCGGAGTTCCGGGGACCTGACGGTCACCGGCCTCGCCGCGCAGCTGGCGCACCAGCTCGTGCATCTGCCGCAGTCCTGATGCCCCGATCGGTTCGCCGTTGGCGATCAGTCCGCCGTCGGTGTTGACCGGCATCGCGCCGCCGATATCGGTTGCGCCGTCGGCCAGCAGCTTCTCCTGCTCGCCGTCGGCGCAGAACCCCGCTTCGGCCATGTGGATCACTTCCGCGCCGGCGTCGGTGTCCTGCAGCTGGATGACGTCGACGTCCTGCGGCGCCACACCCGCCTTTCTCGAAGGCGGCTTTCGCGGCGTAGACGGTCGGCGACACGTCCTCCTCGACGGGGGCGTACGTCGTGTTCACCTCGTAGGCGCCGTATCGGCGGGTGCGGACTTCGACCGCGCGGACATACACCGGTTTGGTGGTGAACCGGTGCGCGATATCGGCGCGGCACATCACGACTGCGGCGGCACCCTCGTCGGGAGCACAGAACATGTACTGGGTCAGCGGGTAATTCAGCATCGGCGAGGCCAGGATGGCTTCTTCGGAGATCGGCTTGCGGCGAAACGCGTTGGGGTTCAACGCGCCGTTGCGAAAGTTCTTCGCGGCCACCTTGGCCAGCGTGTCGGTCGAGATGCCGTGGTCGTGCAGGTAGCGGTTGGCCTTCATCCCGAAGAACTGGGTGGTGAGGTATTGACCGTTCTCGGCGTACCAGCTCGGCATCCCGACCAGCGCGGGGTCTTCGGTGAAGGCGCCGCGCGGGTGCTTGTCCATCCCGACCGCGATGCCGATGTCGTAGTCGCCCAACCGGATACTGTCGGCGCACAACTTGGTGGCGCTGGCCGCTGTCGCGCAGGCGTTGAACACATCGGTGAACGGGATCCCGGTGAGACCCACCATGCCGACAATCGCGTCCGGGTTGGCCACCGTCCAGCTGCCGCCGACCGCGAATTGGATGTCTTTCCACGCCACACCGGCATCGGCGAGCGCGAGACTGAATGGCGTCGGCGGCCATCTCCATCGCGGATTTGCCCTCGAAGCGCCCGAACGGGTGCAGACCCGCGCCGATGATGGCAACGTCAGTCATGAGCGCCGCTCCTCCTCATCGCTTCGTCCCCCTAGCCGCTTCGCGGCTGGGGGTGCCCCCACTGCATCGTCGCCGGCGCGGCTCACGCTATGGCTCCCGATTCCTTCAGTTCGGCGATGCGGTCCCAGTCCATGCCGATTTCCATCAGCACGATTTCGGTGTGCTCTGATGCTTGCGGGGCCCGGGTCGTCACCAGCGGCTCGTGGTTGAACTGCACGGGACCGCGGACGACTTTGAACGGCGCTCCGCCGTCGGCGGCCTCGACTTCGACGATCATGTCGTTGGCGACGGCCTGCTCATCGTCGGCCAGGTCGACCAGGCTCTGGAACGGCGCCCACTGGCCTTTCATCGTTTTCAGGTGCTGCCGCCAGTAGTCAAAAGTGCTTGCCGGCGAACGCTTTAGTGATCAGCTCGGCGGCCGCGTCGGCGTTCTGGATCAGCGGGAGCACCTCGGCGAAGCGCGGATCGTCGGCTGCCTCCGGGATGCCGAGATGCTCGAAGGTGTCGCGGATGTAGCCCGTCGGGCTGACGATGCACAGGTTGATCGTGCCGCCGTCGGACGTCAGGTAGTTGCCCAGGAAGGGGTTGACCGACGGGGCGGCGGATCCAGCCAGTGCGACACGCATGACCTCGCCGGTTTCCATGCCTTGCGTCATGCTTGCGCCCGCCGCCCACCAGGCCGTGCTCAGCAGCGACACATCAACCTCGAGCGCTTCGCCGGTCCGTTCGCGATGCAGCAGAGCGGCCGAGATGCCGCCGGCGATGAACATGCCGCCGATGGAGTCGCCGAAAGCGGGAATCCCCTGCGGCAGTGCGCCGCCCAACTCCTCGGGCGTCAGTGCGTACCCGATGCCGCTGCGGGTCCAGAACGCCGTCCCGTCGTAGCCGCCGACGTCGCGCTCGGCACCCTTGTCGCCGTAGGCCGAGCCACGGGCATAGATGATGTTCGGGTTGGCCGCGCGGATGTGCTCGACATCGAAGTTGTTCTTCTGGCGCTGCGCGGGCAGGTAGTTGGTCAGGAAGACGTCGGAGGTCTTGGCCAGTTCGTAGAGCACTTCCTGACCACCTGGAGTCGAGACGTCGATCCCGACGCTGCGCTTGCCCCGGTTCGGGTGCTCCATCAGCGGATGCCGGTTCGGGTCGAGCTGGATGCCGCCCATGTTGATAAAGCCGCGCTGGGTGTCGCCGCGCACCGGGTGCTCGACTTTGAGGACGTCTGCGCCCCAGTCGGCGAGGATGGCGCCCGCTGCCGGGACGAACGTGAACTGCGCAACCTCCAGGACCCGAAAGCCCTCCATCACCTTGACCATTTTGGGACCCTACTTTGCGTCGAACGTCACTGGCAGCGCGTTCGGCGATCTGAACGGCTGGCCGTGGATATGCGGGTCGTCATCCGTAACGAGCTTGATGTTGGTCACCCGACTCAGCAGGCATTGCAGCGCGACCCGGGTCTCCATGCGTGCCAGGTGCAGGCCTAAGCAGGTGTGTTCGCCGGCCGCGAACGAGATGTGCGGTATCTGCTTCCGGAAGATGTCGAATTCCCCCGAGCGTTCCCAGCGGCTTTCGTCACGATTGGCTGAGCCGATGCACAGATCGACCGCCGACCGCGCGGGGATCTTGACCCCTTCGAGTTCGGTGTCTTCGGTCGCGAACCGCTGCACTGTGGTCAGCGGTGTCTCGAAGCGCAGGTTCTCTTCGATCGCCGGCGCGATCAACTCGTGATCGGCTTGCACCGCCTCGAATTGATCCGGGTGGCTGAGTAACAAGAACAGCAGGTTGCCCGACGACCGGTAGGTGGTCTCCAGCCCGGCGGGCAGCAGCAGCCGCAGGAAGGAGTAAATGGCTTCGTCGCTGAGCTTTTCGCCGTCGATCTCCGCGGTGACAAGGTCACCGATGATGTCGTCGGTCGGCTTGGCTTTGCGTTGCTCGATCTGGTCGAGGAAATAGTCTTTCAGCGCCGCCGAGGCTTCGAAGGCGCGCTCGTACTTGACGGTGTAGTTGATCAATTGCACCGCGCGGCGGCGAAATGTGGGCAGGTCTTCGGCCGGCAGACCCAGCAGCTTGGCGATGACCCGGGTGGGGAACTCGAATGTGAAGTTGCGGACGAGATCGGCTTCGCCGGCGGCGATGAACTCGTCGATCAGTTCATTGCAGATGGGCCGGACAATCGTCGGTTCCCAACGCGCGAGCGCCTTGGATTTGAACGCCGCCGACACCAGGTTGCGGTGGTCGCGGTGCTTCTTGCCTTCCATCGCCAAGATGGTGGGGCCGATGAACAGCCCGACCGTGTTGTCGTAGTACGTGGAGCTGAAGACCTGGCCGTCGCGGAACGCTTTGTTCACCGCGTCGAACGACATAGCGGCGAAGGAGTTCTTGGGCCGCAGCGATTCGGGGGTTTTGGAGTAGTCGATGACCGTTCCGTGGAACACCCCGGCCGCGTTGCGCTTCCGGGCGAAGTACGGGTACGGGTCGCGGATGTAGTCGGCAGGCAAGGCGGCGACGGCAACGTCCTGAACTTGACTTTCCATAGCTTCTCCGTCTTCGCTACACGATCGTACTGTAAAGATTACAGTACGATATATTGGCAGGGCTGCGGCCATCGCTTCTTGAAAGCTTCGGTGCTGACTTCGGTCGTTGTGCCTGCGCCACCTCAGACTTTGGCCGAAGCGACAGAACTGTTATTCCGCTTGACCAACTCACTCCGAGTTGATCGGGTGGCACCGGATGTCCTGCAGCGCAACGGATTTCGACCGACGCCTCGGCGCCGCAACCCAGGTGAGTGAGGCGCAATCGGTTAGCGGCCGGGCAGGTGACGCCGCCCCCACTCGAACATCGCCCACACCACCGGCATGAAATCGACGCCGGCCTCGGTGAGCACGTACTCGTCGCGGGTGCGCTGGCCCGGCTCACGGTAGGGCCGCCGCGTCAGTAGCCCGAGTTCGACCAGTTCGGCCAGCCGCGCCGACGCGGCGGCCTTCGTGATGCCCACCCGGTGGGCGAAGTCGTCGAACCGGGTGGTGCCGTAGTACGCCTCGCGCATGATCAGCATCGCGGATTTGGTGCCGACCGCCGCCATGGTCTTCTCGATCGCGCACTCGCCAACCGCCGACCAGGCGTCGCGATCGGCCAGCGCGCCCTGCAGAAGTGTCATGCAAATCACCTCGGATCTGGGTTGCTCTCAGTATACCTAGGTGTTTATCTGGGTATAGCTATCAATACTTAGCATCGGCTCAAGGAGGAGTCATGGCATATCAGGGTCGAGACGCCGTCATCGTGGGCGCGGTACGCACACCCGTCGGCAAGGGCAAGGCCAGCGGCGCACTGCACGACGTGCTGCCGGCAGACCTGCTGGCCCACAGCCTGCGGGAGCTGGTGCAGCGAGCCGGCGTCGACCCCGTCCAGATCGACGACGTCATCGCCGGCGCCGTGACACAGGTCGGCGACCAGGCGGTCAACATCGCACGCAACGCCTTGTTGGGCGCGGGGTTCTCGGAGTCGGTGCCCGGCACCACGGTCGACCGGCAGTGCGGCAGCAGCCAGCAGGCCATCAGCTTCGCCGCCCAGGGCGTCGTCTCCGGCGCCTACGACCTGGTCATCGCGGCCGGCGTCGAGTCGATGAGCCGCGTCCCGATGGGCAGCTCGGTGCTGCCGGGCAGCAACCCGTTCGGCGAGGACATGACCCGCCGCTATCCCGAAGGTCTGGTGCCGCAGGGCATCAGCGCCGAACTGATCGCCGCGAAGTGGGGTTTCTCGCGCACCGAACTCGACGAATTCTCCGCTGCCAGCCACGAAAAGGCCGCGCGGGCCACCAAGGAAGGACTCTTCGACAACGAGCTGGTCCCGGTCGCCGGGCTGAGCACCGACGAGATCATCCGGCCCGGCACCACCGTGGAAACCCTGGCCACGTTGCAGCCGGCTTTTTACAGCCGGGCGATGCAAAGCCCGTTTCCCGCAGATTAATTGGGAGATCACGCCCGGTAACTCGTCGCCGCTGTCCGATGGCAGCGCCGCCGTGCTGATCGCCAGCAGCGAGACCGCCAAGAAGCTTGGGTTGCGGCCGCTGGCCCGGATTCACACCGCAACGGTCGTCGGCTCGGATCCGCTCTACATGCTGACCGGCGTTATCCCGGCCACCGAGAAGGTATTACGCCGCGCCGGTCTGACGCTGGCCGACATCGACCTGTTTGAAGTCAACGAGGCGTTCGCGCCCGTTGTGCTGGCGTGGGCGCATGACACCGGGGCCGATTTGGCCAAGACGAACGTCAACGGCGGCGCCATCGCGATCGGCCACCCGCTAGGCGCCAGCGGTGCTCGCATCATGACAACACTGGTCAACGCTCTCGAACAGCGCGGCGGTCGGTACGGTTTGCAGACGATGTGCGAGGGCGGAGGGATGGCCAACGCGACCATCATCGAGCGGTTGACCTAAGCCGATTCGGGGGACGTCCTGCGGACGATTGACATCGTGAGATCCAGTCGGTAATTAGTCTTTCGCCATGCACCGCAAGAGCGCGCCGGGGTTCGAGACACCGTACACACACCGCACCCGACTCATTGCACCGCGGAGTCGTCACGGTTGCTGTGGTCACGAATAGCCGCAAGGGTGAAGCAGTTATGAAAGCGTGGCTGTGGGATGGACATGCAGGGCTAGATCATCTGACCCTGGCGGACGCGCCTGATCCGGTCACGAAAGAAGGCGAAGTGGTCATCCAAGTCCACTACGCCGGCTTGAATCCGGCCGACCGGATGATGGCTGAGAGGCGGTACCCGTATCCGGTATACCCTCCTGCGCCGCACGTACTGGGGCGGGATGGCGTCGGGGAAGTAATCAAAGTTGGTAAAGGCGTCGAGGATGTACAGGTGGGCGACCAGCGCGTTCTTCTGCGCAGTGATGTCGGACTTCTCCGCTGGGGCATGTTTGCCGAACAAGTGTCGATACCGGCAGTTAACTTAGCGGAGATCCCCGCAGGTTGGACGGAAGAGCAGTCGTCGGGCGCCGCCGTCGTTTATCTATCGGCGTACCGTGCGCTCACCATGTGGGAACCGCTCAAGCCAAACTCAGTGGTGCTGGTCACCGGCGCATCAGGAGGGGTCGGAGTTGCGGCTGTGCAACTGGCGGCGGCGATGGGCCACACGGTCGTAGCGCTGTCGCGCAGCGAGGAAAAGCAACGACACCTCAAGGAACTCGGAGCGACTTTCACATTCAACCCTGAGGACCCACAGTGGCGAACTGGTGTAAGGGATGCCCTGAATGGAGGAGGGGTGAACCTGGCAGTCGACACGATCGGGGGCACGCTACTTCCCGAAGTCATTGATACGATGGGCGATTCGGGACGACTCAGCTTGGTGGGAGAACTCGGAGGCCCGGTGCCCAACTTTTACACGGGCACGCTCTTTTCCCGCTGGCTGCGAATTGGCGCAATGGCTCTCAGCTACTACACACCGGAGCAACACCGCTCCGGCTGGCACGACCTCTTGGGCATATTGGCCCGCTCGGGAGCGCGGCCACTGGTCGACCTTGTGTTTCCATTCGAGCAATTGCCGCAAGCCTTCGAACGCCTAGCTGGCGGCCCGATGGGGAAAGTGGTGATCAAGGTAAAGCCTTGAGGCTCGATCACGTTGGCTTCAACGTCACCGAACCCGGTATGTAACGCCAGCGGGTAACGAGGCGTTCGCACCCGTCGTGCTCACGTGGGCGCATGACACCTCAGTCACATAGCGAGCCTCGCCGGAAAGCAGCCAGACGACAGGGTCAGCGATCACTTGAGGCTCCGGCTATTGCTGTCCCGCGAGCCCATCGACGACGACATCAGCGGCCACTTCGTCGACGTTCTTATCAATGGATTGGCCCGATAGTCCAGCAGTACCTGCTAGCGCGGCGACCGACAGCGTCGCAGCATTTGCACTGACCGCACGATTCGGCAGACACTTCTGCGACAGAGCGGAAGAATCTCGAATCATGACCTCGTCCAACGGCCAAACCCGCCTGGCCTACATCCTCGGCGTGCCCCTGGCGCCACATTGCCAACGTCAATGGCCCCAAATGGGGGAAGTCGTCTCTGGCAGAGATCTCATCGCGCAAGTCGAAGGCAACTTTCCTGAACTCACCCTAGAAGTTGGCCGGCGACTTCACCTTGAGGACACAATCGTCGTCGAATGGACGTGCAATTACGGCGACGGACGCCTCTACCGAAACGTCAGTATCGGCGAACTCCGCAACGGCGAGGCCGTCAAGGTCACCGACTACTGGGGCGAACCCACCGGCACACCCGAATGGCGCCGACCACTCACTGGTCGCCTCGACATGCCCTCTGACGGAATTTGGAAAGACGCACAACATCTTTCGCACTACTAGTCGCTCGGTGAGATTCAGACCTAGAGCCAACCGGTGCGGGCGGCGGCAACCGGCTCGGCGGGGGCCGGGGCCAATTCGCCGTCGCGCACGCCGTCGAGCATCCGCTTCACCGCGGCGACAATCTCCGGGGCCGCCGCGGCGAGGCCGGCCTTATCGGCTTCGCTGACCTCTTCGCTATCGACGCCGGCACGGGCCAGCACGGCGGCCGGATCGGCCAGCTGTTGGGCCAGCCAGGACACCGGGTCGGCCGACAGCTCGGGGACGAAGTGCCGGCGTCCCGGTTCCCAACCGTTGAACCGGGGGTGGTGATGCGCTCGGTCCAGCGTCCCCGGCGGGCTCTCGGTGGACCCGAACAGGTCCACGCGCCACACCGGACGGGTGAAGGCGATCGGGATGCCGGCGTAGATCGATCCTTGCGGCTCGGCGCGGTCGACGAGGCGGAGTTCCAACCGCACTCCCCGTTCCGGGGTTTCCTGACCTTCCAGCGGCGTCGGGTCGACGAAGTACATGTCCCCGACGACCACACCCATGGATTCGAATCCGAATGCTGCGAGCATCGCGTGCCTTTCCTCGTACCTCCTCGAGGGTAGACCCCGGGTCGCTCAGTCCATTAGTTCGACCCATTGAGCCCGAGATGGCCCCGGCTCGAACGGATCGCCGAAGTACTGCGATTCGCGGACCACTTCGCCACCCTCGAATTCCATGATGCTCACCACGTAAGACGGTTGCCCGTCATAGGTCATCACGAGTTCGCTGACCCACAGATCGCCGCTGCCGAGCATGCGTCGCACGGTGAACCGTTTGAGGTTCGGCTGGGCGGTGCGCGACGCCTGGATGTTGGCTCGGCCTCGGATGCGCTCGCCCGATTGCGGATACTCGAGAACCGCATCAGCTCGGTAGATTTGGTGTTCCGTCGCAAAGTCGTTGGCGTCGGAGGCATCCCAGTGGCGTTGCAGGGCGGCCCGCACGTCGTCGTCACTCATGGCTATGCCTCCTGTCACCGCTTGCTCGCGCGCCCACCGGTAGTCGGCCTTGCCCGACGGGCTGCGCTCGATGACGCGCTCGGAAGACGATCGCCTTCGGGAGTTTGTAGCGCGCCAACGACTTTCCGGCATGGGCGATCAGCTCGGCCGCATCGGCGCTGGCGTCGTCGGCGAGCGCGACGACGGCGACGACTTCCTGGCCCCAACGCTCGCTGGGTCGTCCGGTGACGACCACGTCGGCCACCGCGGGATGCGATGCGATGGCGGTCTCGACTTCCTCGACGAAGATCTTTTCGCCGCCGGAGTTGATCGTCACCGAATCGCGGCCCAGCAACTCGATGCAGCCGTCGGCGCGGTGGCGTGCCCGGTCACCGGGGACCGCGTACCGCACGCCGTCGATGACCGGGAAGGTGCGCCGCGGTCTTGGCGGCGTCGCCCTTGTAGCCCAGCGGAACGTAGCCCCGCTGCGCGAGCCAGCCCATGCCGTCGTGACCCGGTTGCAGGATCGAGCCGAGGTCTTCGGCGGCGACGAAGGTATCCGGTCCGGCATTGAAGGTGCCCGTCGATACCGTTCCTGACGTCGACATGTGATGCATCTGTGCGCCGGTCTCCGACGATCCGACGCCGTCGACGACGATCGGCGTTCGGCAGGACCTCGATCAAGCGCTGCTTGACGTACGGCGTCAGCAGCGCGCCGCCGTTGGCGACCACCGCCAACGACGACACGTCGGCGATGCCCTTCTCGATCGCGGCGACCAACGGCCGGGCCATCGCGTCGCCGACCACGGTCACCGCCATCACCTTCTCCCGCTCGATGGTGCGGACGACGTCTTCGGCGTCCAAATGGTCGACGACCGTAGGGAAGACGACCGTCTGCCCGGTCGTGATCGCCGTCATCACACTCCACTGGGCGGCGCCGTGGATCAGCGGCGGCAGGATCATCAGCTTGGTGCCCGGGCCGCGCGGCCAGCCCGTGCCGCGATCTCGTCGATGCGAGCTGGTGGGCTCGCCGGTCATCAGATTTCGCCCGCCGAACGACGTCATGAAGATGTCGTGCTGACGCCACAGCACACCTTTCGGCATCCCGGTCGTGCCGCCGGTGTAGAGGACGTACAAGTCGTCGGGCGAGTGCTCGAACCGGCGGTAGCGGCGGAGCGGATTCGATGGCGCTCTCGTAATCCACGGCGCCGTCGAGCAATTCGTTGCCCGAGTCGTCGGCGATCTGAATCAGCGACCCGCAGCTGCGGAAGGTCCGGCAACACTTCGGCTACCCGCGGCGCGAAAGCGGCATGGTAGATCAGCGCGGTCGCACCGGAATCGGCGAGCAGATACTGCAATTCGCTCTTGACATAGCGGAAGTTGACGTTGAACGGGGCGACTCGTGCCGCGAAGGCGCCGAGCAGCGCCTCGACGAATTCGTTTCCGTTGTAGGCATACAGGCCGATCAGATCCTGCCCGACTTCGTGGCCGGCAAGTGCCGACCGCTCGGTGTGGCAGCCCAGTCCGCGCGAATGCAGATAGGCAGCAAGACGGTTCGATCGCTCGACGATGTCCGCATAGGTGTAGCGCCGTTCGCCCTGGATGATCAGCTCACGGTCGCCGAATCGCCGCCGCGACGGCTGCTGCGACGGCGGGCACGGTGAATTGCGTTGCGGTAGTCTGACATCAGGCCTCTCACGGCTGGTGCGGAAGTAGACGGACCATCAGGCCGTTGGCTTCGGTCAGTAGCGTGCCATCGGCTGCTGTCATGGTAGCGGTGACGAATACCTTCCTGCCGTCGATCTCGGTGATGCGGCCGTGGGCGATCAACGGCTCATCGATCGGCGTGATGTTGCGATAGTCGACGTGCAGGTAGGCCGTGCGGCTGGGCGGAGTGTCCTGCCGATCGAGACAATCATCCCGAGTGCCAGTCGTACAACAGTGGGATCATGCCGCCGTGCACGGCGTTGTTACCGCCGATGTGTGCGCGGGTGAAGTGCCCTTTCATGGTGACGCCGTCCGGTCCGGATTCGACGATCGTCCACGGTGGCAGCAGCGGATGGCCCAACCCGGGCAGTTCGATCACCCGGCCGGCCGGCGCCCGCCCTTCCGGCACCCGATGGTCTTCCAGCAACGCGCAGAGGTTCTCCACCTGCTCGGCCGCGGTAGTCCAGTGAGCGTTCAGCGGGTTGGTCGAGACCGTGAGATCCTGCAAGCGGCGCATTGCCGCGACGAACCGGCCCAAGTCATCGGGTGCTTCGATCGGCCTGAGTTCTGGAAATCCGCCCCGCACTGCGGGTTCAGTGTCGGTCATTGCTGAGTCCATGTTCCGAGCAGCTCCTCGGTCGTGGTGATGGTCGCGAGCAGCGACAGCGTGTTGTCGATGACCGCGGCGCCGTAGTCTCGGCGGGTACCCCGGCGACGGCATCGCGCGGAACGATGACGCGATAGGCGGCGTTGACGGCGTCCATAACCAGATTGGGGATCGCGATGTTCAGCGATACGCCGACGACGACAATGGTCGAGACTCCCAGGTTCCGCAGCACGGCGTCTAGGTCGGTGCCGCCCATCGGGCCGACACCGTGCCACCTGCTCAACACCAGATCGGTTGGCTCAGGGCCTAACTCGGGCAGCACGGCGGCTCCGGGCGAGCCGGGAGCGATGTCGACGCCACCGCGCCCGATGGCGAAGATCTTGGCGTTGTGGTTGGAGCCGAGCCCATCGGGCCGTCGCTGCACCAGGCAGTGCACGATGCGCACGCCAGCTGCCCGGGCCGCCGGCAGCAACCGGGTGATGTTGGGCAGCGCAACGCGGCGTGCTTCTTCGGCGAGCACCGCCAGCCCCGCGTTCGGCCCGATGACCGCGCCTTGGCACTCCTGAGCGACGATCGCGGTGTGCTCGGGTGCCGCGAGCTCGGCGAGGGCGGTCACGCCGGTACTTCGTAGAACTGAGTGGCCCACTTCCGCAGCGCCATATAGCCTTTCGCGTCGACCTTGGAAAGCGGCGGATGTTCCACGTACTTCTGGTAGCGCCAGATTTGCAGATCGTCGAACACGGTGGACAGGAACTGCTTTTCGATGACGTCGCGTAGCTTGCCTTGCGGCACGTCGGCGTCATCGCCGGGCAGTCGCGGCCACCAGATCGAGTAGAACAGGTCCGAACACTCGTCGTCGACCGGCGTGCAGGTGAAGATCAGCCGATGGTTCTGCGCGCCCTCGAAGACGCTGATCGCCCCGCCCAGCCCGAACAAGTGGCTGTGGAACCGCAACGCGAGATCCTCGGGGTTGTCGCTGCTCGCGTCGGGCCAACCCGCAATGAATTGCCATTCGTGGTCGACGATCTTCCAGTCCAGCACCCGCGGCGTCACCGTGGCGTGGTGCACATACTCGAAATGGGCACTGTCGGGCGCGTTCTCCGCGACGATCTGCGGATGCACCGGTTCGCGCTCCGCACGCCGGGAGAACTCCGGATACGCGCGGTAGTAGGCCGCCGGATCGGTCTCGAATTGCGGGAACTTGCGGAAGATGTCCGGCATCTCCCACTGCGGCTCCTTGCCGTCGGGCTGATGCCAGATGAACACGCAGTCGTACTGCTCGCGGACCGGAAACACCCGCAGCCGTAGCGCGCGATTGGGCCGGTCCGGCTGATAGGGGATGTAGCGATTAGTGCCGTCCGGGCCCCAGCGCCACCCATGAAACGGGCACTGCACACAGTCACCGACCACCGTGCCGCCGTGGCCGATGTGGGCGCCGAGGTGCTTGCAGTGCGCCTCCAGCACATGCAGCTCACCGGACTCGTCGCGGTAGGCCACCAGATCTTCGCCGAAATAGTGCAGCGGGCGGACCTCGCCGACCGGAAACTCCGGAGACCAGCCGACCATGAACCATCCAGTGACTTTCCAGGTGAACGGGACCAACACGTCGGCGCCTCCTGCAATCCACTGATACTAAATTCGTTACAGTATAGATTTCAGGTCGAGGAGGCGTAACAGGGTGGCTGACGATCTCGAAGCTATTCGGCAGTTGAAGGCGCGTTACTGCCGCTTTCTCGACTTGAAAGACGTCGAGGGCTGGCGCAGCGTGTTCACCGCCGATGTTGTGGTGAGGCTGGATATGGCGGTTTCGACCGGCGGGGCCGACCCGATGACCGCGCCACCGGTGGAAGGCGCCGACAACTTCGTGGCAATGGTGTTGGGCGGCCTGGAGAACGCCGCCACGGTGCACCATTGCCACACCCCGGAAATCACTCTCGTCTCGCCGACGACCGCGACCGGAATTTGGGCGATGGAGGACTGGATCATCTTCGGCGGCGGCCAGGAGTTACACGGCGCCGGTCACTATCACGAGACCTACGAGAAGCAGGACGGCACCTGGCGAATCAAAACCCTGCACCTGACCCGAACCGTTCAGAAGATCACCGGCAGCGATGGCGACTGAAGCCACTGAAGCCCACGCATTGTTCGACGTGCTGGTTATCGGCGCCGGGTTCTCCGGCCTGTATACGCTGCATCGGTTCGGCCAGCTCGGACTGCGGACCCGCGTGCTGGAGATGGCCGAAAACGTCGGCGGGACTTGGCTGTACAACCGTTACCCCGGCGCGCGCTGTGACATCGAAAGCATCGAGTACTCGTACAGCTTCTCCGACGAGATCCAGCAGGAATGGGTCTGGACGGAGACGATGCCGGCCCAGCCTGAGGTGGAGGCCTACCTCAACTTCGTCACCGACCGGCTTGATCTTCGCCGCGACATTCAGTTCGACACCAAGGTCGTCGCGATGGTCTTCGACGAGGAGGCCGCGGTGTGGGTGTTATCGACCGCGGCCGGCGAAACTTTCCGAGCTCCGTTTGTGGTGGCCGCCACCGGGATCTTGTCGGCGCCGTTAAAACCCGACCTCCCCGGGACGGCCGACTTCGCCGGGACGTCACTGTTCACCAGCAACTGGCCCAAGCAGGGCGTCGACCTTGCCGGAAAACGGATCGGCGTCATCGGGACCGGCTCGACCGGTGTTCAGCTCATCCCGGTGGTAGCCCGGGAAGCTGCGCAGCTCTATGTGTTTCAGCGTTCGCCCGCCTACACGCTGCCGTGGCTGGTGCGGCGGTTCGAGCCGGGCGAGCTGGACGAGCTGAAAGCGCGGTACGACGACATCCGAGTGGCCCAGCGAGCGCATCCGATCGGCGCGGCGCGGTTGAGCGCCTTCTCGGTGTTACTCGGGATGCTCGGCAAGCCGCCGTTGAAGTCGGCGTCACGCGAAGACCAACTGCGTGCCATCGAAGAGGACGGCGTGATGGGCGCGCTGAATTGGGGTGACATCTTCTTCGACATCGAGGCCAGCCGGATGGCGGCCTCGTTGTACGGCGAGGCGGTAGCGCGGATCGTCAAGGACCCGGAAACGGCGGCCTCCCTGGTGCCCGACCACCCGTTTGCGTGTAAGCGACCGATCATCGACTACGGCTACTACGAGACCTTCAACCGGGACAACGTGACGCTCGTCGACCTGCGCAACGGGCCCATCCGCGAGGTGACACCGACCGGCATCCGCACCGAGCACGATTCCTACGACCTCGACGTGATCGTCTACGCCACCGGATTCGACGCCATGACCGGCGCGCTGAGCCGTATCGACATCCGTGGGCGCGACGGGCTCTCGCTGGGTGAATTCTGGGCCACCGAAGGTCCGCTGTCCTATCTCGGGCTGGCGGTCGCCGGATTCCCCAATCTGTTCACAATCCAGGGCCCGGGCAGCCCGAGCGCAGCCACCAACTTCGTCACCGCGCTCGAACAGCACGTGGACTGGATCAGCGACTGCATTACATATCTGCGCGCCAATGGAATTCGCACCATCGAAGCGCTACCCACCGCGCAGCAGGAGTGGATCGACCACACCACCTCGCTCGTCGCGCCGACGGTACTGGTCCACCCGTCGTGCAACTCCTGGTACAACGGTGGCAACGTGCCCGGCAAGAAACGGATGTACATGGGCTATACCGGTGGAATCCCCGAATACCGGCGCCGCTGCGATGAAATCGCGGCCGCCGGATACACCGGCTTCAAGCTGGCGTAGGTGAGCGGCATGTCGTTGGCAATGCGCAGTCTGGGCCTCACCCGCGACCTGGCTCGCGAACTGGGCATGGTGGTACCGCGTACGGTCGCCGGTCTCAACGAATCGACCGGCTGGGCCCCGGTTTCGCCGCGCGGTGTGCGGCAGTTCGGCGAAGTCATGCTGGACGAGCTTGTGCTGTCTGGGTTTTCACTGCTGGACAGGAGCCCGATCGCGGTGCGGCCGTTGAGTACTTGCGCAGCGGCGGCCGAGGAATTGTCGACACTGGGTGTCGACCAGGCGCATGCCGACCCACAACCGTTGCAGGTGCAGGAGGTACGACGGCAACGCGTAGGCGGACTGGCCTACGAGCGGATGACGTTCGCACACGATCCGGTGCTGCCGAAGACTCTCGAAGCCGACGGCCTGGGTGGCCCGGCGCGGGCGGTGGTGCACCTGTGTCGGCACCGCGACGGCCCGAGACCGTGGCTGATATGGGTACACGGTGCCGGTCAGGGACGCGCCGACGACATGCTGTTCTCGCGGATCGACCGGGTGCACCGCGGGCTGGGGTTCAATGTCGCGATGCCGGTGCAGCCCGGCCACGGTTCCCGACGCGGCCACTGGCCGGCGTATCCGGACATGGATCCACTGGGCAATGTCGCGGGCATGATGCGCGCGGTGTCGGAGGTGCGCGCGGTGGTGCGATGGGTGCAACCGCAAGCCACCGCCGTTGTGGTGTCGGGGATTTCGATGGGCAGCCCGGTCGCTGCGCTGGTCTCGCATCTGGAGAGGCAGATCGACGCGGTCGCGCTGTACACCCCGATTCTGGGACTGAACTCGATGATCGCGCGACACCTCGGACGCTGGGGTGCCGCGCGCGACGCATACCGGGAGCTGCTGCAGTCGTCGGTGGTCTCCAGGCTGACCTCGGTGATCGACCCGCTGGTCGTCGACCCGGGACCGCCACCGCAGCGGCGGCTCATCGTCGGGGCATGGCACGACCGGATGGCGATGCGGGAACCGGCGAACGCGTTACAGGACCGCTGGCGCGGCCAGTTGTATTGGTATGACGGCGGCCATGTCGGTCACGTGTTCTCCCGGCGCGTGCAGCGGGTCACCGAGCGATTCCTGCAAGGAGTTGTCACGTGAGCGATCGCGCGCTTGCCGAATTGGGCTACTACCTGCTGGCCGGGGCCGGAGGTGAGGGACCGGCGACCCTGATGGACGAGGCGCGCCGCGGCGAGGAGTTGGGCTTCGGCACCGCGTTCATCTCCGAGCGGTGGAACGTCAAGGAGGCCTCGTCGCTCGTCGGCGCCGCGTGCGCGGTGACCAACCGGATGCAGATCGCCACCGCCGCAACCAATCACAACACCCGTCATCCGCTGGTAACCGGATCGTGGGCGACCACCATGCACCGGCTTTCCGGCGGGCGGTTTACCTTGGGTATCGGCCGCGGCATCGCCGCGATCTACGGAGCATTCGGCATCCCCGCGGTGACGACCGCGCAGATGGAGGATTGGGCGCAGGTCATGCGCCGGCTCTGGCATGGCGAGGTGATCTTCAACCATGACGGTCCGATGGGCAAATACCCGATACTCTTCCTCGACCCAGACTTCAACGAAGACATAAGACTGGCGCTGGTGGCCTTCGGGCCCAACACACTTGCGCTCGGCGGCCGTGTTTTCGACGACGTCATCTTGCACACCTACTTCGCCCCGGAGACGTTGCAGCGCTGCGTCAAAACCGTCAAGTCGGCCGCGGAAAAAGCGGGCCGCGATCCGGACAGCGTGCGGATATGGTCGTGCTTCGCCACGGTTGGCGATCACCTGCCCGAACCGCTGCGACTGAAGAAAACCGTTGCGCGCCTGGCCACCTATCTGCAGGGGTATGGCGACCTGATGGTGCACACCAACAATTGGGATCCCACTGTGCTACAACGGTTTCGCGAAGACTCGGTGGTGACGTCGATCGCCGGCGGGATCGATCACAAGGCCACCCCCGAACAGATTGAACACATCGCCACCTTGATTCCCGACGAGTGGCTGGAGCCCTCGGCGACCGGGTCGGCCGAGCAGTGCGTCGCGCGCATCCGCCAAGAATTCGATTACGGGGCCGACGCGCTGATCATGCACGGCGCTACGCCCGACGAACTCGAGCCGGTAGTCGCGGCTTACCGGCGAAGCGGCTAGGAAATCGGGTGCCGTACCAGCCACAGGAGCCTCGCGGAGAGGCGATAGGCGATATGCCCGCCTCTGAGCGACAACTCAGCCATTGTAGGCGAATTCGGCACGCCACCAACCGACGTTTTCGCTCAGAGGCGGGCAAGAAATGTGTCGCCGCCCGCAGCGACACGTGAGACGGATGTGACAGGAAGGCGTTTGTGCGGGATCAGTGGTCGACGGGATGAAAGGCCAACCGACCCCGTCCTATCTATCCGCGTCCGTATAGCGAATGACACCGCGAATGTTGCGGCCCGCCAGCATGTCCCGATAGCCGTCATTGACTTGTTCGAGTCGGTACCGACGCGTCACCATGTCGTCGAGGTTGAGCTTTCCGGCCTGATACAGCGATAGCAGCCGGGGGATGTCGTGTTGGGGGTTGCCGCCGCCGAACATGGTTCCCTGCAGCCTCTTCTGCATCAGCGTGAAGAGCGACAGGTTCAGCTTCACATCGGATTCCACGACACTTCCCATCGCCGTCATGACGCACGTTCCACCCTTGGATGTGACTGACATGTACTTTTCGAGGTCGGCTCCGTTGGATCTACCGACCGTCACGATCACTTTGCGCGCCATGCGACCGGCGGTGGCCTCCGCGATGGCCACGAGCGCTGTGTCGATGTCGGGATAGACATGCGTGGCACCGAACTTCAGCGCTTGGTCTCGCTTCCACTCGACGGGCTCAATGGCAAAGATCTCGCGCGCACCGGAATTCACCGCCCCTAACAGAGCCGCCATACCGACGCCTCCCAGACCTACCACCGCCACATCGTCACCGGGTCGGACCTCGGCCGCCCTGGTTGCGGACCCGAAGCCAGTCGTGACGCCGCAGCTGACCAGCGCGGCCGCTTCGAAGGGAATGTACGGGTCGATCTTCACCAGCGACGTCTGGTGGACCACCATGTACGGGGAGAACGTGCCTAACAACGCATACGGGTAAACGTCTTGTCCCTTTGCGTGGACGCGAAACGTTCCATCGGATACCGCCGTGCCGGCCATCAGGCCCATGCCGAGATCGCACAGGTTGCGTTCGCCTATTTGGCAGGACGGGCATTTTCCGCATGACGGGATGAACGACGCCGCGACGTGGTCACCCACTGCGAGGCCTTCCACGCCCTCGCCGATCTCGATGACGACGCCGGCGCCTTCGTGGCCACCGAGCATCGGAAAGGCTGCCATCGGGATGTCGCCGGATACCACGTGGTGATCGGAGTGGCACATGCCTGCCGCCTCCATCTGGACCTTCACCTCACCCTTACGGGGCTCGCCGATATCGATCTCCTCAACCGACCACGGCTGGTCGAAGTCCCAGATAAGCGCGCCTTTGGTTCTCATCGAGTTGGCTCCTCAGGGCATGATGACGGTCCGGCTCACCGGTTCGGCGGCGGCTTGCCGGCTGGATAGCCCTCGCTGCAGGGACGCCAGCAGCGCGTCACGGGTCTCGCGGGGGTCGATGAGCTCGTCGAAACCCATGTGCTCGGCCGACCGATAAGACGCTTGCAGCTCGGCTTCGCGCAGCTTGACCGTGAGGTCCTCGCCGGCATGCGATGCCTTGCTCAGCGCCGCCGCGCTCATCGCGCCCATCGTGGCGCCGGGATAGGCGAACGTTGCGCTCTGGCTGTCGAAACTCAGCAGCGACATCACCATCGAGCCGAACCCGTACGCCTTGCGCAGTGTGAGGTGCAGCTTCAACGTGGTGGCCGCGGTCTGCGCTGCGAACATTCGCGCGCCGGCGCGCAGCACCCCGCTGCGCTCGGACCGGCTGCCGGGCAGCATGCCGGGGTTGTCGGCAAGGAAGACGATCGGCAGGTGGAACGAGTCGGCCACCATGATGAAGTGCGCCGCCTTGTCCGCGGCGTTGGCATCGATCGAGCCGGCCAGCACCTGCGGCTGGTTGGCCACCACCGCGACCGGATGGCCGCCCAGGTGGGCCAGCGCGCAGATGATCGCCCTGCCGAACTGCGGCTGCACCTCGAACCAGTCCGGTCGGTCGAAGACCACGTCGAGCACGGCGCGCATGTCGTACACCCGGCGGTTGTCGCGCGAGACGATGTCGAGCAGCTCCGGTGTCTGCCGCGGCTCGCTGGTCTGGTCCGCCGGCAGCGACGACGGGTATGACCACGCGCTGAGCGGGAAGTACGACAGGTAGCGGCGGATGTCGTCGAGCACGGCTTCGTCGTCCTCGGCGACGTTATGGATCACTCCGCTGGGCAAAGCGACGTCCGGTCCGCCGAGGTCCTCTTTCGAGATGTCTTCTCCGGTAGACTCTTTGACCACTGGAGGCCCGGCGGTGAAAATGGCGCCTTGCCTGCTCATGATCCGGAAGTCACACACCGGGGCCACCAGTGCGCCATGCCCGGCCGACGGGCCGAGCACGGCGGCGACGGTAGGAACCCGCCCCGAACACTGCGCCTGTGCGAGCAGGTCGGTCGGGCTGCGCCCGTAGTGCCCACCGGTGGGCCGGAAGCCGGCGCCTTCGAGCAGCATCACCAACGGGACTTTGTCGCGCAGTGCCAGTTCCGCGATCCGGTAGCGCTTGGAGTTGCCGCCCGGCCCGATGCTGCCGGCCAACGTGGTGAAGTCCTCGGCGCCAAGCATCACCGGCGAGCCGTTGATCGAGCCGGATCCGACGACGATCCCGTCGGCCGCGATCTCGCCGCCGACCATCGTCCCGAGCTCGCGGAACGTCCCCGGATCGACGAGGTGATCGATTCGCGCTCGAGCGTCCAGCTTGCCCTTGCCGTGGTGCTTGGCAACCCGCTCCGGACCACCCAGCGCCCGGGTGTGCTGACGGCGACGGTCGAGGTCGTCGAGCGTCTCCTGCCAGTCGGGGGACTTCGTCATCGGGATGTCCTCACTCGTCGCCCGTCACGTACTGAAGTGCTTACTGTAGCGTCTGCGAGAGGCGGGCGGCCACCGGCCGCACGACGACACGGAGACGGAGTGCCGCGATGACGATCCGGTTGACGTTGGACGAGGCGTGGGAAGCCGTCGAATCGGCACATACCGGAATTCTGACAACCTTGCGCCGCGACGGTGTGCCGATTGCGTTGCCGGTGTGGTTTGCGGTCGATGATCGCAGCATCGTGATGAGGACCCCCGCCGGCACCAAGAAGATCGCCCGCGTCCGGCATGACCCCCGGGCGTCATTCCTGGTCGAGTCGGGGGAGCGGTACGTCGAGCTGCGCGCCGTCCATCTCACCGGACGTGTCGAGGTGGTCGAGGATGCCACGGCGATGTCCCGTATCGAGGCTGCCGTCGACGACAAGTACGCGGCGTTTCGCCCGCCCGCTGCCAGCTTGCCGACGGCGGCCCAGGCCTACTACGCGAACCAGGCGTTTCTGCGATTCGTGCCCGATGGCGGAATCCTGACATGGGACAACGCCCGCATCCCGATGCGCAAGTCATAGCGAAGTGGCTGGTGTCGCAATGCTTTTGCCGCCGCCCCGAAGCCGACATTGACCCTACCGAATAGCTTACTGTAGCTTCTCGAGTATGACGCCCGAGTGCTCGAAGCTGCGGCGGAACGCGCGCGGATGACCGCAACGGTTGCGTCCGGCCTCAAGGTCGACGGGGGCGTATTCACCGACCTCGCCCGGGTACCGGAGCTGGCAGGCGCCCTCGAGCAGCAGGGCTTCGACGCCTGCTGGACCGGCGAAATCAATCACGATCCGTTTCTACCGCTGCTGCTGGCCGCCGAACACACCACACGACTCGAATTGGGCACCAGCATCGCGGTGGCGTTCGCTCGTAACCCCATGATCGTTGCGAACCTTGGCTGGGACTTACAGACCTACTCGCAGGGCCGGTTCATCCTTGGCCTGGGCACCCAGATCAAGCCGCACATCGAGAAGCGCTTCAGTATGCCCTGGAGTCGTCCGGTCGCGCGGATGCGCGAATTCGTCGAGGCGCTGCACGCGATCTGGTCGGCCTGGAAGGACGGCACCAGGCTGCGGTTCGAGGGCGAGTTCTACACACACAAGCTCATGACGCCGATGTTCACGCCCGAACCGCAACCGTTTCCGGCGCCCAAAATCTTCATTGCCGCTGTCGGCGAAGCGATGACCGAGATGTGCGGCGAGGTCGCCGACGGCCTACTGGCCCATGCGTTTACCACGAGGCGCTATTTGCACGAGGTGACGATGCCGGCGGTCCAGCGTGGCCTGCAGCGCTCTGGCCGTGACCGGCGCGCATTCCAGGTGGCATGCCCGGTGTTCGTGGTGACCGGCAACGACGACGCCGAACTGCGACACGGTGCGGCCAATGTCCGCAAGCAGATTGCCTTCTACGGATCAACGCCCGCCTACCGCAAGGTACTCGAGCTGCACGGTTGGGGTGATGCGGCGACAGAGTTGCATCGACTTTCGCTGCAGGGGGAATGGGATGCGATGGGCGCGGCGATCGACGACGAGATCCTGGACGCCTTCGCCGTAGTCGCGACCTACGACAAACTTGCCGCCGCGCTTCGCAACCGCTGCGACGGCGTCATCGACCGCGTGATGCCCGCGTTTCCCCGCACCGTTTCCGCGGCCACGATCACCGCCGTACTACAAGAGTTGCGTCAGTGAGGAGCTGCCGATGAGTACGCCGACGATGGATGAAGCCGCGAAGGTCCTCGCCGATCCGACAGCGTACGCCGATGAGCCGAAATTGCATGCGGCGCTTACCCATTTACGTGCCAACGCGCCGGTTTCCTGGGTCGAGGTGCCGAACTACCGGCCGTTCTGGGCGATTACCAAGCACGCCGACATCATGGACATCGAGCGCGACAACATGCTGTTCACCAACTGGCCGCGCCCGGTCTTGACGACGGCAGAGGGCGACGAGCTGCAAGCCGCCGCCGGGGTGCGCACCCTGATCCACCTGGACGATCCGCAACATCGGGTGGTGCGCGCGATCGGCGCGGACTGGTTTCGCCCAAAGGCGATGCGGGCATTGAAGGTCCGCGTCGACGAGCTGGCCAAGAACTACGTCGACAAGATGATGGCGGTGGGCCCTGAATGCGATTTCGTGCAGGAGGTGGCGGTCAATTACCCGCTCTACGTGATCATGTCGCTGTTGGGGATCCCCGAGTCGGACTTCCCGCGAATGCTCAAGCTGACCCAGGAGCTGTTCGGCAGCGACGACAGCGAGTTCAAGCGCGGCAGCAACAGCGACGATCAGCTGCCCGCGTTGTTCGACATGTTCCAGTACTTCAACGGCGTGACCGCCGCGCGTCGTGAACACCCGACCGAGGACCTCGCGTCCGCTATTGCCAACGCCCGCATCGATGGTGAGCCGCTGTCCGACATCGAGACGGTGTCCTATTACCTCATCGTCGCCACCGCCGGCCACGACACCACCAGCGCGACGATCTCTGGCGGCCTGCATGCTCTCATCGAGAACCCGGACCAACTTGAGCGGCTGCGCGACAATCTCGACCTGATGCCGCTGGCCACCGAGGAGATGATCCGATGGGTCACTCCGGTCAAGGAATTCATGCGCACCGCCGCCGAAGACACCACGGTGCGCGGAGTTCCGATTGCGGCGGGGGAGTCGGTGCTGTTGTCGTACGTGTCGGGCAATCGTGACGAAGACGTCTTCGCGGATCCGTTCCGCTTCGACGTTGGCCGCGATCCCAACAAACACTTGGCATTCGGTTACGGCGTGCACTTTTGCCTGGGTGCGGCGCTGGCCCGGATGGAGGTCAGCAGCTTTTTCGCCGAGCTCTTGCCGCGGGTGAAATCCATTGAGTCGACTGGGGCGCCGCAGTTCGTCGCCACCACATTCGTCGGCGGACTCAAACACCTTCCGGTCCGCTACCAATTTCGCTGAGCCGGGTTAACAGCAGGCAAACACAAACCCTGGGTCAGGAAACAGCGCCGGAGTAAATGCCGAATACCCACCACTCTTAGGATCTCCTGTGATAGGCCCCATAGTGGGCATCCTTAACGGCCCCGTAGGAGGAACAAGGTCATGGCTATCGCACGGTGCATCGGCGCCACCGCCTTTCTCGCCGGTCTCGGTCTCGGACTAGCCGCCCCCGCGGGCGCGTGGGGACCGGCCGACCCTGCACCGCTTCCAGCTGACTTTCAGACGAACGCCCATTACAGCGAGACCCAGATAAACCCAAACACGAATCAGCCGTTCATCATCCACGGTCACGATGTCGTCAACCAGTGGTACTTCACCCCATGCGGTGACGGATGCGCCTCAGCGGCTCGCACACCCGGCGGACAAGCGTTGGGCCAGGCGAATTTGGTGAACGGACAATGGGTGTTAGACACCACCGATGGCGCAGAATGCCCGGACGGTACCAGCGTTCCCGACGCCATCGCTGCCCACCGCACCTGGGACCCGAACACCCTGGCGGGCACAGTCCAGACCACCGGTAAGGAGGGCGCCTGCGGTTTTCCAGCGGGTGACCCGGAGACTGCGAACATCCAACTCCAGCTGGTGCCCTGACCCACGAGACCCGAATCCGCGACCGCGGCTCGGGTCTGCTCCTAAACTCGCACCATTGTGACAATGGTGCGTTGAGGGAGCAGGCCTGTGTTGGGTGTTCATCATGCGGCGATCTGCACCGCCGACGTCGAGCAGTCGATGAGATTCTGGCGCGACGGGCTTGGATTCACCGAGCTGTTCGACCGCACTTTCAGCGGTAACTGGCCAGATCTCTTCGGGGCCAAATCCGATCAGCTGCGGTCGATATTCCTGGGCGATCCGCAAAGCCCCGATACCGGGATCGTCGAGCTGGTGGTCTTCGAGGGAGCAGGCGATGCGCCGGCCCCCGCCCCCGGTCCCCGGCACGGATTCTTGCTGCTGTCGCTGGAGCGCGACGTCGATGCGACACTGTCCGGCTTGGCTGCTTTGGGTTTCACCGACGGTGTGCGTCGCATCAGTATGCCCGCACCGGGCGGCGCGACGGTCCCGATGGCCGTCATCACCGCGCCCGACGGCGTACTGGTGGAGTTGATCGGCGCGCCGACGACATGAGCACCCTCGTCACTGGCGGCGCGTCGGGGATTGGGCGGGAGGTCGCCGGACGGTTGCGTGATGCGGGCCACGACGTCGTGGTGTGGGACCAATCCGGCGGCGACATCGATTGCGACATCAGCGATCCGGAGGCGGTAACCGCGGCGATGAGCCACACCGTGCGCGAGCACGGTGTACCCACGCGAGTGGTGGCCTGCGCAGGCGTCGGAGCGTCCGGCATGTTGCTGACCGAGTCGGTTGAGCAATGGCAGCGAGTGCTGGCGGTGAACCTCACCGGCGGCTGGCTGACCCTCCGCGCGGCCGCTCAGGCGATGATCGATGCGGAAACCGGCGGATCGATCGTTGTCGTCTCCAGCATCAGTGGAACCGTCGCCGACCGGGACATGGGCGCCTACTGCGTGTCCAAGGCGGGGCTGAACATGCTGGTCAAGGTCGCCGCCGTGGAGTGGGGCGGTTACGACATCCGGGTGAACGCTGTCGGTCCCGGTGTTACCCGCACACCGATGCTGGGCGAGCCTGAGCAGCTGCCTGGCTGGGTGGAGGGTTTGTCTGAGCGCACCGCATTGGGCCGTCTCGGCGAAGCCGCCGACGTAGCCGGTGTCATCGTCGGGGTCCTCGAATTGCCTTGGGTGACAGGTCAGGTCATCCACGCCGACGGCGGCCTTGCGCTGCACAGCCCGATCGATTCATACGGTCAGGTGCAGCGGCTGCGCGAGAACCTCAAGCAACCCCGAAATCGATGACGCCCCGGACGATTTCACCGTTGAGCAGATCTGTGTAGGCCTCGTTGATGTCGTCGAGGCGATAACGTTTGGTGATCATCTCGTCGAGCAGCAGCTGTCCGGTCTGGTAGAGCCTGGCCAGCTTGTAGATGTCCGCCTTGGGATTACAGGACCCGAACACGGTGCCGGCCAGGTTTTTGTTCATCAGGATGAAGTCCTGCAGGTCGAATTTGATCCCGCGGGTTGTTTGCGCGGTCATACCGGTGAGCACGCATGTCCCGCCCTTGCGGGTCAACCGCAGCGCACTGCGGACGTCGTCGGCGCCGATCAACGACGGCGAAACGACAACGCCGTCGGCCATTACGCCGTAGGTCAAACCGGTCACCAGGTCCAGCGCCTCGTCGACGGTTGCGCAGCTATGGGTGGCGCCGAACCGCAGCGCCGATTTCTGTTTGAATTCGACCGGGTCGACCGCCACGATCTGTGCGGCGCCGTTGATGCGGGCGCCCTGGATCGCGGCGGTACCGATACCGCCCGCGCCGATGACGACGACAGTGTCGCCGCCGCGCACACCGGCCCGATTGGCAGCCGACCCGTATCCGGTCGGGATCGCGCATGACAGCAGTGCGGCTGGCAGCAGCGGAAGATCCGCCTCGATCTTTACCAGTGAATTCGTCGATACCACGGTGTGTTCGGCGAACGCGCCGACCTTGGAGATATGACCCAATGGTTTTCCGTCGGCCAGGTGGTGGCGGAATGTGCCGTCGGTGGGCATTCCCGGCGTCAGCGTGCCGATACCGGCATCGCAGAGGTACTCCATACCGGTTGCACACCAACGGCATTGGCCGCAGACAGCGACGAACGACATCACCACATGATCGCCAGGCTGGAAATCGGTGACGCCGTTGCCGACTTCGCGCACGATACCGGAACCCTCGTGGCCGCCGATGGTGGGAAACATCGTGGGCAGCCCCATCGCCCGCAGGACTTCGTTGGGGGCCGCCATGTCGCCCTTGAGAATGTGGTCGTCGGAGTGGCACAACCCGGCGGCGGCCATCTGGACGAGAACTTCGCCTGCGCGAGGCGCGTCCAGCTCGAATTCCTCGACGGACCAGGGGCCGCCGACATCATGCAGAATCGCCGCTCGGCTTTTCATGACAGCGGGGTGAAGGTGACCGGAAGCTTGTTGGGCGACCGGAAAGTGAGGCCGACGATTCTGGCGTCGTCTCCGGTCCCATCAGTGGGGACCAGGGCCAGGTTCGCGACGCGGTCGAGCAGGCTGTTCAACATCACCCGGGTTTCCATCCGGGCCAGGTGCATTCCAAGACACATGTGGATTCCGCCGGCGAACGAGATGTGCGCTTGTCGCGGGCGACGGATGTCGAATGTGTTCGCGTCTTTCCAGCGGCTCTCGTCACGGTTAGCCGATCCCATGCACAAGTTGACCTGCGCGTTGGCGGGGATGGTGTGACCACTGACCTCCACTTCCTCGGTGGTGGTGCGCATGACCATGGTCAGCGGTGTTTCGTAACGCAGTCCCTCTTCGATGGCGCCGGGAATCAGTGACCGGTCCTGGTAGATCAGCGCCAACTGCTCGGGGTGAGTCAGCAGCAGGTAGAGCAGATTGCCCGACGAGCGATACGTGGTCTCCAATCCGGCGGGCAACAGCAGGCGCAAGAAAGCGATGATCGCCTCGTCGGTGAGCTTTTCGCCGTCGATTTCGGCGGCAACGAGGTCGCCGATGATGTCGTTGGTCGGCTTGCGGCGCCGCTGCTCGACCTGGTCGAGGAAATAGCCGTACAACTCCGTCGCGGCGTTCAACCCCGCCATGATGTCGGTGGGGATCGAGATCAGGTCCAGCGAGAGCCGCCGGAACAGGTCGAGATCCTCAGGTGGAAGTCCGAGCAAGCTGGAAATGATTCGGGTGGGAAATTCGAATGTCAGGGCCTTCACCAAGTCGGCCTGCCCGTCATTTTTGATCTCGTCGACAAGCTGATCGCATACCGGCCCGATCACCGATGGTTCCCAGCGTTCCAGCGCACTGGCCCGAAAAGCTTTGGCCACCAAGCTGCGATGGTCGTGGTGCTCTTTACCGCCCATCGCCAAGATCATGTGGCCCATCACCAAGCCGATCGTCTTGTCGTAGGCAGCCGAGGTGAAGATCTTGTCGTCCCGGAAGGCCTGGAAGACGCCGTCATAGCCGAACAAGACCCACTCGTCGTCCGGTTTCAGTTCGGGTGGCAACAGATCGGTGTCCATCAGCGAGCCGTGACAGACCGGCTCGGTGCGCCTCTTGTACTCGAAGAACGGGTAAGGACTGGTTTCACCGGTCTTGTCGAGCGTGAGCGGTTCGCCGTGCGGCTCGGCGCTGATCGTCACCAGCATCCCCTCCTGAGCAACCGGTAGCGCCGGATGCAGACTGCACCGTCAGCGGAGTGTCCGGGTCGAATTTCGCTATCATAATATAAATAGCAACGAAGCCCAATGGGTTGTGGTGCTTGCCGTGTCGGGGACAGTATTGACCAGCACAGTTGTCAGGGAGGCGGTGATCCGGCCGTGCTGAAACGCCGATTGGTCTGCTCTCTCGACGAGCTGCCGCCCGGCACGATGAAGCTTGTCGATGTCGGCAAGTTCGGCGTGGGCGTGTACAACGTGCGGGGGTCTTTGCACGCGATCGTCAACTACTGTTCCCACGAGGGCGCGCCGCTATGTCTGGGCTACATCGGCGGAACCAATGAAGCCGATTCCGCCGCACCGGACGGGCTACGGCGCAGCCGCGACGGGCAGATCGTCCGTTGCCCTTGGCACAACTGGGAATTCGACGTCACCACGGGCTGCAACGTCGCCGATCCACGACGGCGTATCCGCAAGTATGAGGTCGATGTCAGCAACGGTGAGGTGTACCTGACCGCATGAGCACCATGGTCATCGACGCCAATGTTCAGCCACATTTCGGCTATAACGCCGAAATCCGGCGTTACCTCCCTGCCGCGCATCAACTGCGGGCCATTCCCGACGTCGAACAGCAGTGGTATCAAGCCCCGGGCGGCGACTACCGCTCCGATTTATACGGAGAGCACTATCCAGGATCGGATCCGGAAACCGTTGCCCGCCACCTTTTTGACGACGCCGGGGTGCGGTACGCGATCTTGAACCCGTTGACCCGCGGCAACATTGCCGACTATCTGCTCAACAGCCGAATCTGCGCCGCGGTCAACGACTGGCTGCTGGACCGATGGCTGGAGCCAGACACCAGCGACCGTTTCCGCGGCACGATCCGGGTCAACCCCGAGGACCCCAAAGGCGCGGTCGCCGAGATCGAACGCCTTGCCGCACATCCCAAGCTGGTTCAGGTCGGCGTTCCGATGCAGTCCCGCGAGCCCTACGGCAAACCGATGTTCGAGCCGATCTGGGAGGCTGCGGCCGCGCACGGCTTGCCGGTTGCCGTGCACATCAACGGCGGCAACGGCGTCGACTACCCGCCGACGTTCGCCGGGCACGCGCACACCTACCCCGGCTACGCGGCCTTCATGCCGCTGAACTACTTCGTTCATCTCGCGACGCTGATCGTCGAAGGCGTCTTCGGCAGGCATCCGGATCTGAGATTCGTTTTCGCCGACGGCGGATACGACATCCTCACCCCGCTGATGTGGCGGCTGGACACCTTCTGGTTGTCGATGCGCGACCAGACGCCGTGGGTGGACCGCTATCCCAGCGAGTACCTGCCCGCCCATGTCCGGTTCTGTTCGTCGGCGTTCGACGGGCCAACCGACACCGATCAGATGCAGCGCTGGATGGACTTCTCCGGCAAGGCCGAGTTGCTCATGTATGGGTCGAGTTACCCGCACTGGTCGACGTCGCCACCGGATGTGGCGGCCGCAGGTCTCGACGGCGCACAATGCGAGAAGGTGCTGTGGCACAACGCCAGCGAGCTCTACGGGCTGGAAGCAAAGGAGACATCGCGATGACCGTCATCGAGCGGGTCGAGCCGCAGACCGAGATCGCGGTCGCCATCGTCGACACCGATGTGCACCCGATGCCCGTCTCAGTCGACGTGCTCAAGTCGTACGCGCCGGCCGAATGGGTCGACAAGATCTGGCCGGCCGGAAACGCGGCCAGCCCGGTGCCGCATTTCTACGACACCCCCGACTCGTACAAGACCATGTCACTGCGTGTCGACGCCGCCCCGCCCGGTGGCGGTGTCGCCGGCAGCGATCCCGACTACGCGGCCAAACAACTGTTGGTCGACGCCGGCGTCAGCATCGCGTCTCTGGAACCGATGTGCGACGCGCAGCTACCGCAGGCCGAGCACGTGCTGAAGTCCACGTACAACAACTGGCTCGCCGACGTCTGGCTGGATGCGAACAATGCGCACGGTCGCTGGCGTGGCTCGATCAGCGTCAGCGCGCAGGTACCCGAGCAGGCGGCGCGCGAAGTCGAGCGGTGGGCTGGTCATCCCTACATGGCTCAGGTGCTGATGACCCCGCAGACGCGTGGAATCCCCTTCGGCAATCCGCATTTCGATCCGCTGTACGAGGCGGCGTCGCGCAACGGTTTGCCGGTGGCCACTCACTTGATGGGCCAGACGCCGTTCGAGCTGATTCCGGTATACCCGGTCGGCAACCCGGCGCACTGGCACGATTTCTTCGCCGCCTGGCCGCTGCTGTACGTCTCGCATTTGATGAGCCTGGTGTTCGACGGGGCCTTCGACCGGCATCCTGATCTGCGGGTGGTGTTCATCGAGGGCGGCTTCACCTGGGCGATGCCGGTGATGTCGCGGATGGACCGGATCTGGGAAGCCCGCCGCGCCGACCTGCCGCACGTGCGTCGCCGACCATCGGAGTATGTCCGCGAACACGTCCGGTTCACCACTCAGCCGCTGGAAGACGCCGACGTCAGACAGTTCCGTGAGTACCTGGAGATGATGGACCTCGGCGACAACCTGATGTTCTCGACGGACTATCCGCACTGGAGTTATGACTCGCCGGCCTATGCGATCAACCGTTTCCCGGCGGCGCACCGGGAGCGAATCATGCGCGGCAACGCGACCGACCTGTATGGGTTGCCGGCGACCGTGAAGGCCTTGCCCGGGGAGCAGCCGCCGGCCAGCGTCAGCTTCGAGTGAGGCAGTGACCGGGTCAGTCGCCGGCCTGAGTGCTCTCGTCGACGAATACGACGCAAAGTGGTCGGCCCTCGACGTCGTGGGGATTGCCGACCTTTGGGAACTTGACTCGCCGCTGCCGGTGTACATCGGCGACGAGTACGCGATGCCGCTCATCGGTGCCGACGAACTCGAGCGGCACTGGGCACGAGTCGCCGGGCGCCTCAAGTGCGCGTCGGTGTCGTCACAGCTGCGGACGGCCGATCTGCTGGCCGACGGCTTCGCGCGCTGCGTCGTGTTGAGCCGCTGGCGTTTCATCGGTCGTGAATCCGACGTCGTGCACAGCGGCAGCAGCTGGATCACCTGGTTGCTGGTGGAGCGTGGCGGAAAGTACCGCATCGTTCACCACATGGAGTCGCCGGTTTACCTTGATGAGCATGACGACCGAGACTGATCGCGCACGTCCGCGGGGAATCAGCCGCATCGACCCGGCGCTGCGCGACGCCGCAGCCAGCCTGGACATCGTCGAGTTCCATGCGGAGTCGCTTCCCGCCGAGCGGGAGCGCGCCGATCGGCTGGCCGCTGAGCGCGCGGCGGCCGTCGACACCGGCAGCGTCGAGATCGAAGACCACGCCATCGCGGGTCCGGGAGACCAGCGACTCGGCCTGCGTCTCTACCGCGGCCTGACCACATCGCCGGCGCCGCTGGCGTTGTATGCCCACGGTGGCGGTTTCGTGACCGGAAACCTCGACACCGACCATCCGCACTGCGTCGAGCTGGCCCGCGCGGCCGGCTGCCTCGTCGTGTCGGTCGACTACCGGCTGGCACCGGAGCATCCGTGCCCGGCAGCGCTCGATGATGTCGAAGCAGCGTTTCGCTACGCCGTCGAGCACAGCGACCGCCTGGGCGCGGACGGCAGCCGCGTCGTGGTGATGGGCCGGGATGCGGGTGGGGCCCTGGCCGCCGCACTGGCCCAGCGCATGTTCGACCAAGAAGGCCCGCCGATTCTGGCCCAGGTGCTGCACCAGCCGATGCTCGACTGCGACGCGACGCCGTCACGGCGGGAATTTCAGCGCACGCCGGGACTCAACGGCCCCGCCGTGAGCCGCGCATGGGGCCACTACCTCGGTCACAGCGCCGCGACGGCACAATTCGTGCCGGCGCACCGGGCGAACCTAGAAGGGTTGCCGCCGGCGTTCATCAGTTGCGCCGAGATCGACCCGTGTCGCGACGAAGCCATCGACTACGCGAACCGGCTGCTACACGCCTACGTGCACACCGAATTGCACGTCGTCGCGGCCACCTTTCACGGGTTCGACTCAGCGGTGCCGGACTGGGTTGTCTCGCAAGAGAGCACTGCGCTGCACGCTCAGACGCTTCGCCGCTCGTTCGCGATTTAGCGATTCCCTCGGCTTGGGTTTGGATCAGATCGGCTGGAACTTGGTGATCAGCCACTTGCCGTGCACCTTCGTCAGCGACACCAGCACGCTGCTGGACGCCATCGCCGGGTCGGGCCGGTCTTTGCTGACGGTGGCCTGGTTGACGAAGAGCAACACGACCGCTGAGTTCGGGTGCAGTTCGGAGGCTGCCGCGCCCACCACCTGAGCGCTCGTTGTCAGCTTCTTTTCTTTGGCGGCCGGGGTGACGATCTGCTTGGTGAACTGGTCGTAGTAGTTCAGGAAATCCCCGGTGAGGTGGGATTTCGCGGCGGCGAAGTCCTGGTTGAGGGTGTCTGGCTTGTAGGACAGCAATGCGACGGTGCCGTCGCGCGCGGCGTCGATCGCGCTTTGAGCGGCAGCGGCGTCGGTCTGCGTATCAGGCCGGTACCGATCGAAGTACAACCACGCCGCCAGCGCACCGGACACCAGCAGAAGCAGGACGAGAATCAGCGGGGCGACTGTGCGCTGTCGGTGGCGCGCGACCTTGCCGCCGATCCACGAGGTCGCGTCGCGCGGTCGTCGTCTCGTCGTCCTGCAGCGCTTCGTCGGCGTCGTCTGTGGTCGTGTCGATCTCCACCCCGTCGCTGGGCTCGAGATCGGACGCGGCCTCGTCCTTGCGCTGTTCGGTCTTGTCGTCCACGCTCATAGCACGAACTCAACTTTCGAAATCTTCAATTGGTCACCATCTCGGACCACCGACACCCGGAACCGAAACGCCCGTGGATCATCTTTGGCGCCAGCAGAATTGGTGACGCGTTCGTTGGCCAGGACCAGAATCACGGCGGAATCCTTATTCATCGACTCAACCGCGGTGGCCCCGACCGATCCTTGGGTGACCGCTTTGGAATCTTTTACCACCGACGCGAAATCGTCCGCGCGACGCTGGAAGTCGTCCCTGAATTCGCCCGTGGCGCTGTCGAGTACCCGCTGGACGTCTTCCTTCGCCTTGTTGAAGTCCAGTGACGTCAAGTTGATGACGCCTTGCCGGGCGGCAGCGACGTAGGCCGCGGATCGCTGCCGTTCCGCCAGGACGGTGTGGTGATGCCACAGCATCCATCCGCTTGCTCCCAACAGAACGCAGATCGCGACGATGGCGGCCGCGGCAAGGGGCTTCCCCAACCCGGACCATTGCGGAACCCGCAACCGCCGTCGGGTCGACTTGGTCGACGCCGTCGAGGGCTGGTCTGCCTCGGACGTTTCGGGCGTCACGGACGTGTCAGCGGGGGCGTCGGGGCCTTCTGGGGCGTCGACGACGGTGGTGGTGTCGTCGTCCTCGTCGTCCTCGTCGGCCGCGTCGGCCTCCTTGGCCTTCTGGTCAGCCTTCTCGGTTGCCTGCGCCTGCGCTTCGCGTCGCAATTTGATGGCGCGGGCGCGGGCGCGGGCCGCCGCGGCCAGCGCTTCGGCCTCCGCGGCCTCGGCCTCGGCTTGCTCGGCCAACGCAATCGCGTCCGCCTTCGCCTCGGCGGAATCTTGCGGCCGCTCGCCGTCGTCAGCCACGGCGACTACAGCTTCTCGAGGTCATTATCGACTGAACTCCGGTATCTCTTACTGTATTGCTCATTGCTACCATCGAAGGCACCAGTGAAGCCCGACTGGGATCGAATCGGGACGAAAGGCCATGAGAGGTCCAGCCAACATCATGACTGCCGTCGACTCCCCCGAAAAGATACTCTTCGCCTCCACGACTCAAGCCTTTCTCCAAAAAGAGGTGCCGCTGAGCCGGGTGCGTGAGCTGCATGCAGGGGGTGTCTCCTTCGACCAAGCCTGGTGGCAGCGGGCCGCTGAGCTGGGTTGGACGGCGTTGCTGGTCCCTGAAGAGCTCGGCGGCGGCAGCGTCTCGGGCGACGGTGTCGCCGATCTGGCGATGGTCGCCGAACAACTTGGAAAAACTGTGGCGCCGGGACCGCTGTATCCGGTCAGCACCGTGCTGGCCGGGCTGGTGGACTGCGCCGAGCACGAGTCCCATGCGGCCACGATCGAATCGTTGATCTCCGGTGAGACGGTGGCCTCTTGGGCCGTCTACGAACCGGGGCAAGCCTGGGCGCCCCATCGGCCGTCGCTGACCGCCACGGGGACGGATTCCGGCTATCGCATCAGCGGTGTCAAAGACCGCGTGGAGGCGGGCGCCCAAAGCGGCCTGCTGTTGGTGGTGGCGCACAGCGACGACGGCGTGCGCCAGTTCCTGGTGCCCACCGACGCCTCCGGGGTGCGCATCGAGCCGCAGCAGTCGGTCGATCTGGTCAAGCAATACGCCCGCGTCCATTTCGACGGGGTCGACGTCGAGCACAGCGCGGCCGTCGGCAGCGCCGCCGAGACCGCCGCACTCATCGACCGGCAAAGCCAACTCGCACAGTTGCTGCAGTGCGCCGAAGTGGTTGGCATTCTGCAGACAGTGTTCGACTTCACCGTCGCGTGGGCATTGGACCGGCACACCTTCGGCCGACCGCTGGCGTCCTACCAAGCACTCAAGCACCGTTTTGCCGACATGAAGATGTGGTTGGAGGCATGCCGGGCGACGACGGCCGCAGCGGTGGCCGCGATCTCCGCCCGTTCAGCCGACGCCAACTTGTCGGCGAGCATCGCCAAATCCTACGTCGGGGAAATGGCCACTGAGATCGTCCAGGGCTGCGTGCAGATGCACGGTGGAATCGGCGTCACCTGGGAGCATGATCTGCACGTGTACTTGCGACGAGTTGCGCTCTATCGCTCCATGTTCGGCACACCCGAAGAGCACAACCTGCGGGTGTACCAGTGGCAGGAGGCAGGAAATCAGGCTTCGAGGTCTGCTTGATGACCGAGGCGCAACTGGCATCCGCTGACGTGGAATCGATCGATGAGTTCCGCGCTCGAGCGAGAGCCTGGCTGGCCGACAACATGCCGCCGATCGATCCCGCGCATCCGCCGGCGGCCCACCGCGACGAGGAGCGCTGCTGGCAGCGGGCCCGCGAGCTCCAAAAGCGGCTGTATGAAGGCGGATTCGCCGGCATTTGTTTTCCCCGCGAGTACGGCGGCCTCGGTCTGGACTACGAATACCAGAAGGTATTCAACGAGGAGAGCCTCAGCTATGAGATGCCGCTGATCCTCAACACGCCGACTTTCACCATCTGCTGCGCAACACTGCTCGACACCGGTAGTGAGCAACAGAAGCGTGAGCGCATTGGTGCGGCATTGCGGGGCGACGAGACGCTGGTTCAGCTGTTGTCCGAGCCGAGCGGCGGATCGGACCTCGCCGGCGTGATCACCCGTGCCGAGCGGGATGGGGACCGCTGGGTGCTCAACGGCGCAAAGACGTGGAGCACCAGTGCATTCGCCGCTGACTACGGCCTTTGCCTGGCCCGAACCAATTGGGACGTGCCCAAGCACGACGGCCTGACCATGTTCTTGGTGCCGATCAAACATCCCGCAATCACGTTGCGGCGCATCACTCAACTCAATGGGTCAACGGAGTTTTGTGAGGAATTCCTCGACGGTGTCGACGTCGGCGACGACGCAGTCGTCGGTGAGGTCGACGGCGGGTGGGCGGTGGCCTCGCGCCAGCTTTACCACGAGCGCCGCGCGGTGGGCATGGGTTCGGAATTCGCCAGCGGCAGCGGCAGCGAGGGCGGCCGAACGACGCCGGTGAACTATGCGCGGTTGGCCGAAAAGACCGGGCAGGCCGACAACGAGCGGGTTCAACAGATTGCCGGACGGGCATTGGTGCACCGTGCGGTCAGCGACCAACTGGGCGACCACATCTACCGCAGCGTCCGCGACGGCACCCTGCCACCCGCCGCCGGAACTCTGCTCCGGCTGTTCCACGCCGAGACGGTCACCCTGGAGATGGACACCGGGCTGGCAATCACCGGAACGGCGGGCGTCGTCGGCGCAGAAGGGGAGGGCCTGGAGACCGGCCTGCGGTACCTGTCCCGGCAGACGGTCTGCATCGGCGGTGGCACCAGCGAGTTGGCCCGCAACGTGATTGGCGAACGGGTGCTGAACTTTCCCCGCGAATACGCCGCCGACCGTGGTGTGCCGTTCAGCCAGGTGCGGCACGGCAACTAGCCACGCAGCGTGCCCGCCTACACCGTGCGGGTCAGCCGGCTTGCCAGCAACTCGGCGAACCGTGCCGGGTCCTCGGGTGCGCCACCTTCAGCGAGAAGTGCTGTGCCGTAGAGCAACTCGGCGGTCTCAGCTACTGATGGATCATCAGCGCGGTCCTTGTGCGCCTGCTGAAGTCCGGTGATGAGCGGATGGTTCGGGTTGAGTTCCAAAGTCCGCTTCCCGACCGGGACGTCCTGGCCGGTGGCCCGGTAGATCCGGGCGAGGGTCGGGGTGATACCGAAGGCGTCGGTGATCAGGCAGGCCGGCGACTCGGTCAGCCGGGTGGAGAGCCGCACTTCCTTGACGTGTTCGCTCAATGTCTCCGTCAACCAGGTCAACAGGTCGGCGAAGTCCTTCTCCTGCTCCTTGCGCTCGGCTTCGTGGGCCGCCTTGTCTTCTTCGGTGTCGAGGTCCACCTCGCCCTTGGCCACCGATTGCAGCGGCTTCTCGTCGAACTCGGTCACCGAACCCAGCCAGATCTCGTCGACCGTGTCGGTGAGCAGCAGCACCTCATAGCCTTTGGCTTTGAACGCCTCGAGGTGCGGCGAGTGCAGGATCTGCTCACGCGACTCGCCGGTGGCGTAGAAGATCTGCTCCTGGCCCTCCTTCATGCGCTCGACGTACTCGGCGAGGGTGGTGGGTTGGTCGTCGCTGTGCGTCGAGGCGAACGAGGAGATTTGCAGCAGCGTCTCCTGGTTGTCGAAGTCCGACATCAGGCCTTCTTTGAGGACCATGCCGAACTGGGTCCAGAACGTGCGGTAATCGTCCGGCCGCTCAGTCTGCAGATCCTTGATCGTCGAGAGCACTTTCTTGGTCAGACGACGCCGGATCGCGTTGATCTGCCGATCCTGTTGCAGGATCTCGCGGGAAACGTTCAGCGACAGATCCTGTGCGTCGACGACGCCCTTGACGAAGCGCAGGTACTCGGGGCATCAGCTGGTCGCAATCGCCCATGATGAAGACGCGCTTGACATACAACTGCACCCCGATCGGCGGCGTCGCGGTTCGAACAAGTCCAACGGGGCGCGCGACGGGATGAACAGCAGGGCCTGGTATTCGAAGGTGCCCTCGGCCTTCATCGCGATGACCTCGAGCGGCTCGTCCCAGGCGTGCGCGATGTGCTTGTAGAACTCCTTGTACTCCTCCTCGGAGACCTCGTCTTTGGGCCTGGCCCACAGCGCCTTCATCGAGTTGAGGGTCTCGGTCTCGATGGTGACGGTCTCCTCGCCGCCCTCCTCGGTCGGAGGGGTCGTCTTCTCGACCTCCATCCGGATGGGCCAGGCGATGAAGTCGGAGTACTTCTTGACCAGCGTCCGTGATCTTCCACTCCGAGGTGTAGTCGTGCAGCGCGTCCTCGGCGTCTTCGGGCTTGAGATGCAGGGTGACCGATGTTCCCTGCGGAGCGCCTCGTCGACGGTTTCGATGGTGTAGGTGCCGTCGCCGCTCGACTCCCACTTGGTGGCCTCGCTCTCGCCGGCCTTGCGCGTGAGCAGCTCGACCTTGTCGGCCACCATGAAGCTGGAGTAGAAGCCGATGCCGAACTGACCGATCAGTTCCTCGGAGACGGCTGTCGTTCTTGGCTTCACGCAGCTGCTGACGCAGCTCGGCGGTGCCCGACTTGGCCAGGGTGCCGATCAGATCGACCACCTCGGCGCGGGTCATGCCGATGCCGTTGTCGCGAATGGTGAGCGTGCGTGCGTCCTTGTCCACGTCGATCTCGATGTGCAGATCGGAGGTGTCGACGTCAAGATCCTTGTTCCGGAAGGCTTCGATCCGCAGCTTGTCCAGCGCGTCGGAGGCGTTCGAGATCAGCTCCCGCAGAAACGAATCCTTATCGGAGTAGACCGAGTGGACCATCAGGTCCAGCAGTTGTCGCGCCTCGGCCTGAAACTCCAACTGCTCGACGCCCGCAGTCATGACATTCCCTCCACAAGATCGCATCCGAGGGGCAGGCTACAGGATCGCGCCGCTGTCTTTGGCCTTGGCGATGTCGTCCCAGTCGAAGCCGAGCTCGAGCAGGATCTCCTCGGTGTGTTGCCCGTGTTCGGGCGCGCGTCCCGGGCCGGGTGGCGTTTCATCGAATTGCACTGGCGCAGCGACCATCTCATACTCGACGCCCTGTCGTCGACATTGGTGATCAGGTAGCCGTTGGGTTTGCTTTGCGGGTCGTTGAGCGTCTCACGCGGGGTGGCCAGCGGCGCCCACACACCGGGTTCGTCGGCCAGCACCTGCCGCCAGTGCTCCAGGTCGTGCTCGGCGAACTTGGCGGCGATCAGGGCGGTCGCTTCGGCCGCGTTGGCGACCAGATTGGACGAGGGCACGAACCGCTCGTCGGTGGCCAACTCAGCCAAACCGATTCGATGACAGAAACCGGCCCAGAACTTGTCCGGCTGCAGGAACACCATCTGGATCCACCGGTCGTCCTTAGTCTTGTAGCGGTTGACCAGCGGGTTCATCGCCAAGCCGGGCGGCGCGCCCGGGATGCCGTCGATCCCGAAGAGGTCGGCAACCGAGATGGACGGGCGATGCTCCACATCGCCTGGGCCAGCAGCGACGAATCGACAACGTCGGGCTCGCCGGTGCGCTCGCGGTGGAACAGGGCGGCGCAGACGCCGCCGGCCAGGGTGATTCCGGCCTGCAGGTCGCCGAAGGCCGGGCCTTGCACCGCGGGGTTTTCGGTGCCAAACGGTGTGAGCGTGTAGGCGACTCCGCCCCGCGCCAGATAGGTGGCGGCATCGAAGCCGCCGCGATTGCGGTCGGGGCCGCGAACACCCAGCCGGTTCCGCGCGCGATGATGATGTTCGGGTTGAACGCGCGGATGTCTTCGACCGTGAGGCGCGCCCGCTCCAGCGCTGCCGGCAGCCAGTTGGTGAGCAGTACGTCGGCCTCGGCCAGCAGCCGGCCGAAGAATTCCCGGCCGGTGTCATTCTTGAGATCTAATGCGATGCTTCGTTTTCCGCGGTTGCTCAGCTCGAGGATGAAGTCAGTGTCGGCACGGGCCGCTTGCCGGGTGAACCCTCCGACCACCAGCGCCCGGCCAGGATCACCCCGACGATGCTCTCGACCTTGATGACGTCGGCGCCCCAGTCCGCCAGCGCGACACCGGCAGCAGGGACGTATGTCCACGACGCCAGCTCGACGACCCGGACGCCACTGAGCACGCCTGACATCTGCCCACCCTTTTCGGTGTCTTTTCTATTTTAGGTAGTATAGATACTATCGATATTCGTCCAGCCTGTACTGCAATGACGCAGCGTCGTGGAAGAGATGCGATGGAGTCGAACGCTCGTCCGGCCCGAACAGACGGCCGGGTCAGCGCCTCCGTTAGGTCTTCGCCGCCATTCGCGCGAAAAATCCTGAGCCACAGTGTGGTTCGCCCTTACAATTGCGCTGCGAAAGGACCGGCGATGGGCAGGGTGACGGGCAAGGTGGCGGTGATCAGCGGAGCCGCGCGCGGTCAGGGCCGGTCGCATGCGCCGCATGCTCGCGGCCGAGGGCGCCGACATCATCGCGGTGGACCTGTGCGCGGACATCGAGACCAACGAATACCCGCTGGCCCGGCCGGAGGACCTCGACGAGACCGCGCGGTTGGTCGAGAAGGAGGGCCAGCGCGCCTTCACCGAGATCGCCGACGTTCGTGACCGTGCCGCGCTGTCCGCAGCGGTCGACCGGGGCGTCGCGGAGTTGGGTCACCTCGACATCGTGGTTGCCAACGCCGGCATCTGTCCGCTGACCGCGGGCCTGCCGCCGCAAGCCTTCGCCGACGCGGTGGATGTCGATCTGGTCGGCGTGCTCAACCTCGTGCACACCAGCCTCAAGCATCTGCAGGCCGGTGCGTCGATCATCGTGATCGGATCCAACGCGGCATTCATGTCGTCGATGAACACCACCGGCATCGACGGCGGTCCCGGCGGAGCGGGATATGCGTTCGCGAAAATAGCTGCCGCACACTATGTCAACGACTTCGCACTGGCGCTGGCCAAGTTCTCCATTCGCATGAACGCGGTGCACCCGACGAATGTCAACACCGACATGTTGCACAGCGCACCGATGTACCGGGCGTTTCGGCCCGACCTGAAGAACCCGACCCGCGAGGATGCCGAACCCGTTTTCCCGCTGGTGCAGGCGATGCCGATGCCCTACGTCGAACCCGAGGACATCAGCGAGGCCGTGCTGTTTCTGGCCTCCGATGCCGCGCGCTACATCACCGGTCAGCAGCTGCGCGTCGACGCCGGAGGGTTCCTGAAGGTGAAGCCGTGGTCTGGCGGATGAGAGCCGGTCAATCGAACTGCAGCCCAACCGAAGTGGAGAGGTGAGCATGCCCACCGCCAACGACGATGCAATGGGGGTGCCTCCAGCCGCGCAGCGGCGAGGGGGACGTAGCGATGTGGGGGCACCTCCCGCTTGCGGGGGAGAGGAGTGGGCGTATGCCTAAAGGGATCATCTACCTGGAGTCGATGCCGGTGTCGCCGGACCGTGTGGACGATTACCACGAGTGGTACAACGACACGCATCTGGCCGAGATCTGCTCGGTTGACGGCATCGTCTCCGCGCGCCGGTTCGCGCCCACCGATGGAAAGGGCCCATTCATTGCGATCTACGAGCTTGACTGCGATGACCTCGACGCGGTGGTGCAACGGCTGGGGGAGCTTGGTGCCAGCGGCAAGATGTCGTCGCTGGAGTTGTTGAACATGGAGACGCCGCCGATTCCCAAGGTCTATCAGCAGATCGGCTCCTACACAAAGTGACTGCGATCGCAGTGGTGGCTCCCGAGATCCAGAAGCGCATCTATGCGCTGATGGTGCTGATGAAGGCTGCCGACGATCGGCTCTCCAAGGGCATCGGCACCGGCGAGTTCATGTGCGTGTACTGGCCGTCGCGCGGCCAGGAGGCGATCGCCGCCGCGATGGGTGTGGCGCTGCGACCCGACGACCAGCTGGTCACCACCTACCGCGGGCTACACGATCTGATCGGCAAGGGCGTACCGCTGGAGGAGATCTACGGCGAGATGATGGGCCGCACCGTCGGCGCCAGCCGCGGCAAGGGCGGCACCATGCATATCGCCAAACCCGATAAGGGCGTGATGCTTTCGACCGGGATCGTCGGAGCCGGACCTCCGGTGGCGGTGGGCCTGGCGATGGCCGCCAAACGCAAGGGCCTGGACCGCGTCACGGTGGTCAGCTTCGGTGACGGCGCCACCAACACCGGCTCATTCCACGAAGCGGCCAACATGGCCGCGCTTGTGGGATCTGCCGGTCGTCTTCGTCTGCCAGAACAATCTTTACGCCGAAATGACGCCGACGGCTGACACCATGAAGCTCGAACACGTCGCCGACCGCGCGGCCGGTTACGGCATGCCGGGTGTCCGCGTCGACGGCAACGACCCGCTGGCCGTCAAGGCCGCGCTCGACGAAGCATTGCAGCGGGCGCGCGACGGTGGCGGCCCGACGTTCATCGAGTGTGTGACATTCCGTTTCCGCGGCCATTATTTCGGTGACCGGATGCCCTACATCCCCAAAGAGCAGTTGGCTGCGGCGATGGCCGCCGATCCGGTGCCGAGGTTCCGCGACCACCTCGCCGATGCCGGCATCTGCGACGGGGATGAGCTCGATCTGCATCGAGAACGAGGCGGTGGCGACGGTGGAAAACGCGCTGAAAACCGTGATGAGCGCGGACTCGCCGTCGATCGACGAACTCGACCGCGACGTGTACGCAACCCCGATCAAGTTCCCGGTGTAAAGACATGGCAGAGAAAGAGATGACCATGCGCGAGGCGCTCAACCTCGCGCTCGACGAGGCGCTGCAGGCCGACGACCGGGTGTTCCTGCTCGGTGAGGATATCGCCGATCCCGGAGCGACCGGACCGACCGCGGGGTTGTCGACGAAGTACGGCCACGACCGGGTGCTGGACACACCGATCTCGGAAGCCGCGATCGTCGGCGCGGCGATCGGTGCCGCCATCGACGGGATGCTGCCGGTGGCCGAGATCATGATCATGGATTTCATCGGGATCGCCGCCGACCAGCTGATCAACAACGCCGCCAAAATACGATTCATGACCGCTGGCCGCACCACCGCGCCGATCACCATCCGCACCCAGGTGTATGCCGGGTCTGGCCACCGGTGCCACGCACTCGCAGAGCCTGGAGGCGTGGTTCATGCACATCCCCGGGATGAAGGTGATCGTGCCGTCCACCCCGCGCGACGGCAAAGGCCTGCTGACTTCGGCGATCTTCGACGAGGACCCCTGCCTGTTCGTCGAAACGATGCGCCTGCAAAGCAAAAAGGGACCTGTGCCGATCGAACCCGGGTTCTCGATTCCGCTCGGCCAGGCCGACATCAAGCGGCGGGCACCGACGTCAGCGTGATCAGCTACGGCCGCAGCGTGCACGACGCTCTCGCGGCCGCAGCCACACTGGCCGACCAGGGGGTGAGCGCGGAGGTTGTTGACCTACGTACTCTGGTTCCCCTCGACGTCGAGACGATCGTCGAATCCGCACGTCGCACCCGAAGAGCCGTCATCGTCCACGATGCAGTGCAATTCGCCGGGCCGGGAGCGGAGATCGCCGCGATCCTGCAGTCCGAACTGTTCGGCGAACTGGCCGCGCCCGTCGAGCGGGTGGGCGCCAGGTTCGTCCCCAACCCTGCTGCGGCCGTGCTGGAGGCGCAGGTCTACCCGTCGGCGGCCGGCATCGTCGAAGCCGCGAAGCGCACCCTGGACAGAAGCTAAAGTCCATGGCTGACTTCGTTATTCGCATACCGCGGGTATCGGTGGCCGTCTCGGAAGCCGAGCTGACCGACTTTCTGGTCGACGCCGGGCAGCACGTCGACGAGGGCACACCGATCTACGTGATCGCCACCGAAAAGGTGGAGCAGGAAATCGAAGCCGGGGCCTCGGGCACCGTGCAATGGACGGGCCAGGTCGGCACCACCTACGACATCGGCGCCGAAATCGGCGTCATCACGTCATAACGAAAGGGTAAGCACGTATGGACCTCAACGAGACCCGCGAAAGAATCATCTACCAAAAAGAAGGGGCCATCGCGAAGGTCACGCTCAACTGGCCGGAGAAGGCCAACGCTCAGGACCAGAAGCTGGCCGAAGAAGTCGACGCCGCGCTGCTGGACGCCGACCGCGACTACGACATCAAGGTGCTGATCCTGAAAGCCAATGGCAAGGGCTTCTGCTCCGGGCATGCGATCGGCAACAACGCCGTCGACTATCCGGATTTCGTCAAGGGCGCACAGGTCATGGGCAGCCCGTGGAAGCCGCAGACCGACCTGTTCGTCAAGCCGATCCTGAACCTGTGGGAGTTCTCCAAGCCGACCATCGCGCAGGTGCACGGTTACTGCGTCGGCGGGGGCACCCACTACGGGCTGATCACTGACATCGTGATCGCCTCCGAGGACGCCTACTTCTCCTACCCGCCGTTGCAGGGATTCGGCATGCCGTCGGGTGAATGCTCGATCGAGCCATGGGTATTCATGAATTGGCGCCGCGCCGCGTACTACCTCTATCTCGCCGAGGTGATCGACGCCAAGAAGGCATTGGAGGTCGGTCTGGTCAACGAGGTGGTTCCGCTCGATCAACTCGACGCGCGCGTGGAGGCCATCGCCCGCCACATCGCCCAGGCGCCGATGACTACGCTGCTGGCGACCAAGGCCAACCTCAAGCGGGCCTGGGAGCTGATGGGCATGCGGGTGCACTGGCAGAGCTCCAACGACCTGGTCGCGCTCGCCTCGATCAGCAAGGATGTGCAGCAGCTGATTCAGACGGTGTTCAAGGACAAGGTGTTGCCGTCCGAGCAAGCCCGACGCCAGGCAGCCGCAGCCGCATCGACCGACGGCGTGACGGCCACTTAACCTTTCGGGATCTGCTGGTGAATATCGCCGACTCACGCGATCAGCGCCGCAGAGTCGCCGGCCCTTATCGCGGACGGCGACGCGATGTCGTTCGGCGAGCTGTACGCCAGAAGCCAACGGGTCGCCGCGATGCTGCACGATGCCGGGCTGCGCCGCGGCGACGGCGTGGCGCTGGTTCTGCCGAACCGGCCTGAGTTCTTCGAAATCACCTGGGGGTGCCAGCTTTCCGGCTTGTACTACACCGCCGTCAACACCCACTTCACTGCCCGACGAAGTCGCCTACGTCATCGACGACTCCGACGCAAGGGCGGTATTCGTCGACGCTTCGATGGGCGACCTCGCGGCGCATGCTGAGCAGCACCAACGCGGGCGTCGACGTCCACATCGCGGTCGGCGGCAAGCCTGCCGGTTGGCAGTCCTATGACGACGCGATGGCGACAGCCGGTGACGCGCCGCCGGCGTCGGACGGGTCGGAGATGCTGTACTCGTCGGGTACCACCGGACGGCCCAAGGCCGTTCGCCGGCCACTGCCGACCGACGGCAACGGCTCGTGGGCGCAGTCGGTGCTGGAGATGGCGCTGATCCACAAGTACGGCATGAGCCCGGCCAGCGTGTATCTGTCGCCGGCGCCGATGTATCACGCCGCCGGGGTGAACTACACGATGGCGGTCAACCGGGTCGGCGCCGCGGCGATCATCATGCGCAAGTTCGACGCCGAAGCCGTGCTGCGCTTGATCGAGACCCACCGGGTCACCCACGCGCAGTTCGTGCCGACGATGTTCGTGCGGATGCTCAAGCTGCCCAAGGCCGTCCGCGACAAATACGACGTCTCCAGCCTGGAATGTGTCATCCATGCGGCCGCGCCCTGCCCGGTGGACGTCAAGCACCAGATGATGCAGTGGTTCGGCCCGATCATCCACGAGTACTACGGGGGCACTGAGGGATTCGCGGGCACCACGATCGGCCCGGAGGAATGGCTCGCTCATCCGGGTTCGGTGGGCATACCGATGGCCCCGGTGCACGTGGTCGGCGAGGACGGACAGGAGCTTCCGGTCGGGGAGTCCGGCGAGCTTTACTTCGAAGGTGGACCCGACTTCGAGTACTTCAAAGACCCGGCCAAGACCGCGTCGGTGTCCAACGACCGCGGCTGGCGCTCGTTGGGCGACATGGGTTACGTCGATGACGACGGGTACCTGTACCTCACCGACCGGTCGACGTTCATGATCGTCTCCGGCGGGGTGAACATCTATCCCGCAGGAGGCGGAGAACCTGCTGGTGATGCACCCCAAACTGGTCGACGCCGCGGTGTTCGGAGTCCCCAACGAGGAGTTCGGTGAAGAGGTCAAGGCCGTCGTGCAACCGGTCGACGGCGTCATACCCGGCCCCGAACTCGAGGCTGAGCTGATCGAGTATTGCCGAACACACCTCGCGGGCTACAAGTGTCCGCGCACAATCGAATTCGACTCGGAGTTGCCGCGAGACCCGAACGGAAAGCTCTACAAGAGGCGAATCCGCGAACGTTATTGGCAAGGGCGGGTATCACGGATCGTATGAGCCGGCAAGGGATGGTGAGATGGCGCTAGAGATGGATTCGGCACGGAGGAATGTGAACTGGGAACCGCTTCCGGTGCCGTGGGCAGTCCAGGCCGCCGATCGGATCCCTAAGCAGCGCTACTACGACCCGGACTTCTACGCGATGGAAGCCGAGCTGTTCTGGCCGCGGGTGTGGCAGATGGCGTGCCGGCTCGAGGAGATCCCCAAGCCGGGCGATTTCGTGGAGTACGAGATCCTCGACCAGTCGATCATCGTCGTGCGGGTAGACAGCGAAACCGTGCGGGCTTACCACAACGCATGCCGCCACCGCGGAGTCAAGCTGGTGGAGGGCAACGGAAATCGGCGGACATTCGTCTGCCCGTTCCACGGCTGGTGCTGGGGCATCGATGGACGCAACACGTTTGTATTGCGACCTGATGTGTTCGACGAGCACAACATGCGTCCGGACGACCTGCAACTCGTTTCGGTCAGGTGTGAGCTCTGGGGTGGGTGCGCGTGGATCAACGTCGACGACAACGCGCCGGCGTTGCGCGATTGCCAGGAGCCGTTCGCGTCGATCTATGACGCCTGGAAAGTGGAATCCCTTCGCGTCGAGTGGTGGCAGTCATGTCGGCTGCCGGTGAACTGGAAGCTGGCGACGGCGGCGTTCATGGAGGGCTACCACGTTCCGCAGACGCATCCGCAGTTGTTGCCGTCCGCGCAGACCGGCAGCCCGTCGGCAGCGGTGCACCCCGTCGTCGCGGCGAGCCTCTACTTCATGCGCACCCTGGGCGACGGCATGGGAGGCATGACGCATGAGAACGACATCCGGATCGCCGAGGGCCTGCAGAACATCGAGCTGCCATCCGATCCGGCCGACGCGATGACCGCCTGGCGCAGCGCTCTCAACGACGCCGTGGTCAGCTGGCATCGGGCGCGGGGGAGCGCGATGCCCGATCTCAACGACCTCATTCGCCGGGGGATCACCGACGCGATCGGGTTCTGCTTTCCCCACCACTTCATCCTGCCGACCTACAGCAGCGCCTCGTCGTATCGGATCCGTCCGCTGGGGCCCGAGGAAACCCTGTTCGAGATCTGGTCGCTCACCCGTCTGCCCGCAGACCTCTCCGCGGGAAAGCCCACACCACCGGAGCCGATGGCGCCGGACGACCCGCGCTGGCCGCCGATCCCCGCCCAAGATTTCTCCAACCTGCCGCGACAGCAAAAAGGTCTGCATTCCAAGGGATTTGAGTATATGCGCCTCTCGGACCAGATCGAGGGGCTGATCTCAAACTTCGAACGCGTCGTCGACGGCTTCCTGGCCGGACTGCCCTACGCCACCTTGGTGCCGGCGATCCAGAAGACCAACACCACCATCGACGTGCCGATCGTCGATCTCGGATTCACCGCGGAGGCGCCATGACCACCCAATGGGACCACTCCGTCGACCTGCTCATCGCGGGCAGTGGCGGCGGCGGGATGGCTGCTGCCCTGGCGGCGCTCGACTCCGGGATCGAGCCGCTGGTGATCGAAAAACAAGCTCTGGTGGGTGGTTCCACCGGACTTTCCGGTGGCATGGTGTGGCTGCCGAACAACCCATTGATGCGCGCCGATGGCATCCCGGACTCGCACGAGGACGGTCTGGCGTACTTCGACGACGTCGTTGGTGACATCGGCCAGCCGTCATCGCCGGCACGCCGCGAGATGTTCCTCACCGCGGGCTACGAGATGATCAATTTCCTGATACGCAAGGGCGTTCGGCTCGTACGCTGCCCGGGCTGGAGTGACTACTACCCGAATCACAAGGGCGGCAACGAAGCTGGGCGCGCGATCGAGGGCATCCCGTACGACGCGGCAGCACTGGGCAACTGGAGCGACAAGGTCCAGCCCTCGATGGCCAAGAGCTACGGCGGGTTCGTCCTCAAAACGAACGAGCTGCGCGCGGTGCAGTACTTCAATCGATCGCCGCGTGCCTTCGCCGTCGCGGCACGGGTGTTCGCGCGTACCAGGGCGGCCAAGCTGCGTCGGCAAGAGCTCCTCACCAACGGTGCCTCGCTCATTGGTCAGATGCTCAAGGCTCTGATTGACCTGCGCGGAGAGCCGCCGATCTGGACCGACGCCGCAATGCAAGACCTGATCCTCGACCACGGCCGTGTCATCGGCGCGCGCGTTACTCACAACGGCGCATCGCTGAATATCGAGGCGCGCAAGGGCGTCCTGCTCGCTGCCGGCGGCTTCAGCCGCAATGCGGACATGCGCCGCCGCTACGGCGGCGACCAGCCGAATGATGCGCGGTGGTCGATCGCCAACGCCGGCGACACGGGCGAGGTGCTTGAGACAGCGATGCGACTCGGGGCGAAAACCGATCTGCTGGACGAAGCCTGGTGGCTGCCATCGATTTTCATCGCCGACGGAGGCGACGCCGCGAGAGCGCTCGGAAGCGGTCGGCAGCGGCCCGGGGCCATCTACGTCGACGGCACCGGCAAGCGGTTCTGCAACGAGTCGAACTCGTACGTCGAGGTGGGCAAGGCGATGTACGCCAACAAGGCGGTGCCGTGCTGGATGGTCTTCGACGAGGGCTACATACATCGATACGTCTCGGGAGCGAACCCGTTCAAGAAGCGCAGCCTCCCCGAAGAACTGATCGAGCGGGGCGCTGTTTTGCGCGGCAACACCATCGCCGATCTCGCGCGCCAGATGGAGGTGCCGGCCAGCGCGCTGGAGCAGACGGTAAAGCGCTTCAATGGTTTTGCGGCCAAGGGCCTCGACCCCGACTTCGGCCGCGGCCAGTCGGCATACAACGATTGCCTTGGTGATCCTGGGTACCGCACCAACGCGGCACTCGGGCCACTCGATAAGGCACCGTATTACGCCACGAGGGTTGTTCCAGCCGATGTCGGAACGTGTGGAGGACTGGTCGCCAACGAGTACGCGCAGGTCCTCGACGAGAACGACCGCGTGATCGAGGGGCTGTACGCGACGGGCAACATCACCGCGACGGTGATGGGCCGAAACTATCTGGGCGCGGGCGGGAGCATCGCCTACACGATGGTGTTCGGCTATGTCGCCGCGCGGCACGCTGCAGGACGCAGGCTGGCCGGTGAGAGAGGGGCCGGCGAGCGGAGCCGCTAGTCTCCCGCAGGCTCGGTTTCGTCGCGGTCCACGAAATCCCTTGGTTTCAAGCCGGATTGCATAAGCTCGGCGCGGCGTGCCTGAACGTCAGAAGCCGCGCCGACCATGTTGGTCAAGATGTGGCTGACCTGAAGATGCACCCGCATTCCCATCAATTCCCAGGCCCGTTTCACGTTGTTCTTCACCGCCATCAACGTGGTCAACGGGATCTGGGCGATCTTGCGCGCCATCTCCTCGACGACATCCTCGAGATCGTCTCGCGGAACCACTTTGTTGAGCAGCCCCCAGTCGAGCGCCTGCTGTGCGGACAGCGTCGGCGCCAGCAGCAGCCAGTCCATGGTGCGATGCCAATTCATCAGCAGCCACGGCTCGATCATGGTGTGTCCGCCGGGCTCGCCGAGACTCTGCGCAAGCGGCATCTGAAAATACGCATCCTCGGACGCCACGCAGAAGTCGGTCAGCAAGCCCAGATAAATGCCCCCACCCATGCAATAGCCGTGAATCTGCGAGATCGTCGGCTTCGGAAACTCCCACAGGTACAGCGTCGGCCACAAAAACAGGTCGGCGGTGCCCTTGTAGAGATCTTCGAAGGTGTCCCCGAAGTCCGGGTAAGGGTTCTCGTCGGGACCCCAGCGCGCCACGTGCCCGCCGCAGAAGCCGTTGCCGTTGGCCTTGAGGATCACCACTTTGATCTCGCGGTCTCGGTCGGCCTCATGCAGGCAGTCGTCGACTTCCTTCACCAGCGTCGCATCCTTGGTGTTGGCCTTGTCGACGCGGTTGAGGATGATCCGCGCAATCGGCGGGTCGCGTTCATAAATGACCGCTTCCAGGACCCGCCGCTCCATCCCGGTGACATTACCGGAGACCGCTGTATCGGAATTCGTTTAACGGTTGCGCGATGTTCGCATTGGGAGTGAAGTGTATCCAGGGCGCTCGCCGCTCCTATCGGGCAATCTACGATGACGGCCACAGCCGAGATCCTGGTGACGAATGGAACTCCTATGACGACTCCTTCGGACCGAGTGGCACAGCTGGAACTGGTGGCGCGCCTGAAGTCTTCCTACCCAGAACTTCCGGACGCACCCACGCCCGATCTCATCGATCACGATCGATTCACCGCCTATACCAAGACCCCGCACGATGTCGGTGGTGAGCCGGACGCCCCCATGGAATTCGAGAACAAGCAGTATGAGACGTGGGAAGAAAACACCTACGTCATGTGTGAGGTTCTCGGCTGGCGTGGGATCTGGTTGTCCGAGGAACGACGCCGGATGGGCAACGTCGACCTTGGCCGCACCATCTATCTCGGCCTGCCCTACTACGCACGGTGGCTGCTGGCCGTCGTGCGCGTGCTTGCCGAAAAACACCACATCGGCCTGAGTGAATTGGCCGAACGCATGGCCGAGGTCAAGGCACGGTATGCGGGCGGCTTGCGGGGAAAACCCTTGGAGGCCAAGCCCAAGTTCGAAGGCGATCCTTCCACGGTCAACCGCAACCGGCACCACAAGCACGCGGTCGGCAAGGGCGACCCGCAAGTGTTTGCCGGGCAAGCCGGCGAGCCGAAATTCAAGGTCGGCGACAGGGTCGTGGTGCGAGAGCTGCCTGTGCTGCTCTACACCCGCACCCAAGAGTATGTTCGTGGCGCGACGGGCGAGATCGCGGTCGTTTCCTACGAAAGCCCTGCCGCCGAGGACGAGACCTGGGATGGCCCCGACCAGAAACCCGAGTGGTTCTACATCGTGCGGTTCAACCTTTCTGAGTTGTGGCACGGCTATACCGGCCCCGGCAATGACACCCTGCAGACGGAGATCCCGGAGCGGTGGCTCGCGGCGGCGGGCTGATTGCGCCCGAGTCAAGCCGTAGTCCGACGGACTTCACCCTGAAAGGACCTCAGCATGACCGATCACGATCACGACCACGAACGCACCGCCGCGCCCATGGTCGACGAGATCACCGACTTCGAAGTCCTGGAGATCGCGCTCCGCGAATTGTGCATCGAGAAGGGCATTTTCACTGCCGAGGAGCACCGCCACTTTACTGAGTTCGCTGAGCAGATCGGTCCAACCCCGGCCGCGCATCTGGTGGCGCGGGCGTGGATTGATCCTGAGTTCAAAAAACTGGTCCTCGCGGATCCGCTGGCCGCCAGCAAGGAAGTTGGTGTCGACTGGTTGCAACCCACAGGTTTCGGAACACCGAGCGATTTCACCGCGTTCCACGTGCTCGAAGACACGCCAACCCTGCACCACGTCATTGTGTGTACGCTCTGCTCCTGCTACCCGCGTCCAATCCTGGGCAATTCACCGGAGTGGTACCGCACGCCCAACTTCCGTCGCCGCATCGTGCGCTGGCCCCGACAGGTGCTCGCGGAGTTTGGCCTATACCTGCCGGAGGATGTCGAAATCCGGGTGGAGGACTCGAACCAGAAGCACCGTTTCATGGTGATGCCGGTGCGTCCGAAGGGAACCGATGGCTGGGCCGAGGATCAACTAGTCGAAATCATCACCCGGGACTGCCTGATCGGCGTCGCATTGCCGAAGGTTGGTGTGACGACCAATGCGGTGACTGAGACCCGCCCCGCTATTCATCCCGCGAACCAGTAAGCGTGCGGGTGACCAATGAGCAACTCGGGGAAACTAGATCCGACCCAAGGTCGCTCGATCGCGCCGTTGGCGGAAATTGTTGAAAGAAACCAGGTCTGGGATCGGCTGGCGGCAAAGTATGGCGTTGACAACCCTGTGCCGCCCTGGAAAACCAGCCTCGATGGGATCTGTGACGCACTTGACCAAAGCAGCTGCGGCGCATCGTTACTCGGCGTCGACCGGCGTAGCGAAGAGGACGCGCTGTCGGCAACTATCTACGCTGGCCTGCCGTACCCGGAAAACCGGTTGGTTGCGCTGGCGCACTCGCTGGTACGGCACGGGCTCATCGACGAGGCCGAGCTGGAGCAACGACTGGCCGCTGTGCGGGCCAGGCTGGAAGCCTGACCACGCATCAGCCGTCAACTTGCCGGTTACGCGTTGGCCGGCGCGGACACCTTCATCAGCTTCATCAGGTTGCCGCCCATGATCTTGGCGACGTCCTCTTCGTCGAAGTCGGTGAGCTCGTCGACGAAGGTGATGGGGTCCTTCAGGCCCTCGGGGTGCGGCCAGTCCGATCCGAACATCACCCGGTCGGTGCCCACCATGTTGACGATCTCGGTGAACCGGTCCTCCCAGAACGGGGTGATGTAGACGCAGCGCTTGAACGCCTCGATCGGGTCCTCGCTGAAGGACTGCGGCATCTTCTTGTAGACACCTTTGAGGCCCTTGAACAGGTCGGGCACCCAATCGGCGCCGTTTTCGATCGACAGGATCCGCAGCTCGGGGTTGCGGGACAGCGCGCCGTGGCACACCAGTGCACCCATCGCGTCCAGGATCGGCCGGTGGCCCATCGCAAAGCTGCGGAACGGGGTCGGCTTGAACGGCAGGAATTCGTCGCCGGGCTCCCACACGTTCGCGAATTCCGAGTAACCGCTATCCGAGGCGTGCATCGAGACCGGGATCTCGGCTTTGATGCAGGCCTGCCAGAACGGGTCGAACTCCTCGAGGCCGAACGACCGGCTGCCGCGGTAGCCGGGCACCGGCGCCGGGCGGACCAGCACGGTACGGGCGCCGCGCTCTAGGCACCATTCGAGTTCTTCCAACGCACGCTCGACGATCGGCAAGGTGATCACCGGGGTGGCGAAGATGCGGTCCTTGTAGTTGAACGACCACGTCTCGTGCATCCATTGGTTGAGCGCGTGAATGACGTCGTGGGTCATCTCCGGGTCGTCCTTCATGCGCTCTTCGACCAGGCTGGCCAGGGTGGGGAACATCAGCGCGTAGTCGATGCCGAGCTCGTCCATGACTTCCAGCCGTGGGCCCGGCTCACGGAAGGCGGGGATAGCCTTCATCGGCTCGCCCAGGATCTCGCGGTAGGTCTTGCCCTGCGCGCCGTTGCGGAAGTAGTCCTCCTGAGCGCCCGGCTTGGCGACCTTCTCGAAGGTCGGGTTGGGGATGTACTCGCTGATGTGGCCGCGCACCACGATCTTGGTGCGGCCGCGAACCTGCACGTAGTCGATCACGTTCTTGCGGTTGTCCGGCAAGTACTTGGTCAGCGCTTCCTGCGGCTCGTACATGTGGTTGTCGGCGTCGAACACCGGGAAGGAAAGCTCGCGAGACGGCATGGCGATCTCCTTGCAGAAGTCTTGATTCTCGGGTAGCGGTAATGACGTTACCACTTCTGCGCAACAAGCTGTAATCGGGCTGGCACCGGTCAGGCACGCGGCCAATCGGGAAGCTTCGGGGTGGCCCCGTTGATCACGGCGAAGTTCACCGTCGCCGTCGCGAGCAACGCCTCGTCGTCGTCACCGTCGCCATAGACGTCGATCTGCATCACCATCGCGCGCCGGCCGCTGCGCAGCATCCGCGGCACCGCGAACGCCAAGCCCTGACGGATCGGCCGCAGGTAGCGGATGAAAAGGTCGGCAGTCGTCATCGTCGTGCCGTCCTGCAGGTAGTCCAGCCCGAACTGTCCGCCGGCGACGTCGACGAGCGTGGCGACCAGTCCACCCTGCAGAGCGCCGGACGTGTTGACCACCTGGGGGCTGACCGGCATCGTCATCGCGAATTCGCCATTGCGGGCGCCCGGTCGCATTCCGATCTGGCTGAACAGCTCACTGAGTGTGGGCGGTGCCAACTGCTCGCCGTCATCGGCGCCCAGCGCGCGGATACAGAAGTCGTACAGGTGGGCCGCATCGATTGGCGCACCGGTCAATTCGGCTCCCAGCCAATGCAATCGAAGAGCGCCCAGGATGGTCTGCATGACGATCGCCGCGGCGGGCCCGACATCAAGGTTGGGCCGGAAAACCCCCTCGGTGATGCCGCGTTGCACGACGTCGCGAATCAGCTCGTGCAGCGGGGAGAGCACCCGGGCGTAGTCACGGGGGTGGGTTTCGGCCAAGTGCTGGTTGTAGAGGTTCATCGCGCGATTCAGGCTGTCCTGGGTGCTCGACTCGGGCTCGGCGCTGATCCGGTCGATGATCAGCTTGATCGCTGCGGTGCTGTCCAGCCCGGTGGTCTCGGTGCGCCAGGCTTGGGCGGACTGCGCCATGGTCCGCTCCAGCAGGGCAATCAGCAATTCGTCCTTGCTGCTGAAATGCTGGTAAAAGGCCCGCAACGACGTTTTCGAGCGGGCCACCACCTCTTGCACGGTGAAGTCGGTGCGCCCGGTCTCGCCCAGTATCTCGACGGCGGTCTTGATGAACCGGGCGGCACGCGTCGTCGGTTCGGCTTCGTCGGCTTCGTAGTCTGCGGCCATTCCGCCTCCTTCATCGCGCCGGCCAGCGGCTGTGAGAATGAGGTTACCGCGCTTCCGACAGGGACGGGTTAGGGCACCAACGGCAGGCGCCACGCCGGCGTCCCGGGGTCGAGAAACCAGAGCCGTGTCGCCGTCAGCCGCAGGATCCGGACTGCGCCGGTGATCATGATCACCGCGACCGGCAGGTTGCCGAGCGCGGTGGTCAACACCGACGTCCAGAATTGGCCCGGCCCGGCGGTCATGATGTCGAACCAGCCATCACAGATCAGCAGAACTCCCGTTGTGAAGCCGGGAAGGAGTACCAGCTGCCGGCGCAGCCAGCCCAGCACCGCGGTAGCGGCCATGAACGCGATGAGCACACAGTCGAAGCCGATCCAGGTCGCCGGCCAGTTATGGGCGACGTAATTCGCGGGCAGGGTGAAGCCGAGGTAGATCATCCATGGGATCAAACCGATGGCGCCGGCCACCATCAGGGTCACCCGATTCCGCCGCATGCGTCTCGCGATGGGTGGTGGAAACACTTCGTCGAGCGGACGCTGCAGCCGCTGAATCAATTCCTTGCGTTCAGCTGGTGACATCGCCGCGATGTGGGCATCCGACAGTTCGCCATCGCCGTAGCCATTCATGACTGTTGAGTATCCGCCCGGGCCGTCGCATCGACATCGGTGTTAACCGCAGGACGTCGCGAGCAGCGGACGTCATCGAGTGGCTGCAGAACGCTTGGCCGACCCAGCCGGAAAGCGCCTGTCGCCGCCACCTCTCCGCGGCTTCTTGACATGACTCGACAGGGGACCCTGACCGTGTTGAAGCGGCAGACCTCGTGCGGCACGTTGGCCGGCGGCGACGCCGCCAGCGCCAACATCCTCGCCCACACCTGCTGCACGTCCGGCGCCCCCAACCGCGACAGGTCCACGGGCGACGGCAGCGGCGGCAGGTCCGGCCCACCCGGCAGCACCACCGCCCCCGGCGGCAACACCGTCCCCGGCGGCATCGGCGGCACCGGCATCCCTCCTGGCAGCACCACCGTCCCCGGCGGCAACCCCACCCCCGGCGGCAGCGGCAGCCCCGGCGAGGGCGGCGGCGGGACGTCAGTGGCCTGGTCTACCAAGCGCACCGACCCCGATGCGACCGTGGTTCCGCCGGTACCGAGCGGTGCTGTGGCATCGAAGAGCGCGAGCATCGCCATGGCCGCGGCCCCGGCGAAAACCACTTGCTTCACGCGGTGACGTTGACACCGACCGTCGGCTGAATTGATCTCATGCCGCTGATGGTCGAAGGGTGTTGTCATCCCTATACGTTGCGTGTCGTTGGTAGCCGCAGGCTGGGCGCCAATTACCGATCTGCTGTGAGCTGACGAATCGGCGTCGTCGCGCCCCACGCCTTCGTCGACGATCGTCGTCGTGCTCGACCAGCGCGCAATCCGTCAGGAATCGAAGGTTGTCGTTCCGAAACCGCTGGGGCTTTCCGAGATGTAGATCGGTCCCAGAGAGAAGGGCTCATACCCGGTATTCAGCGCATCGCCCGTCGTGACATATGGGCCGTCCGTCGCGGTCGTCGTGTACGAGTACAGCAGCGTCTCACCGTTGCTGGTGTAGACCGAAATGGTTATGCCCGCCGGCACGGTTCCGGAGGTCTGACCGGTGTCGAGCACCGATGACGGGATGAATCCGGTCAAACCACCGGAATCGATTGCCACGGAGACGGGTTCGAGAGGCCCGTCGCCGATCTTTACGTCCAGGGAGCTACTCGGCGCTCCCGCGATCGAGATGGTACTGGGTAATGGGTTGGGGCCGAACTCCAGCAGGCCCTGGGATTCGTTGATGAGCGCGCCCTGATCAAGCGTGCCCGGCAACGCGGCGATCACCGCGCTGGTGCCCGGGTAACCGTTGTCCGGCCCAATGCCCAAAACGCCAACTGCGCCGGTGGAAGCGAAATAGTTTTCGAACGCCGACGTGGATCCCGGAGCGACGAGGTCGACAGCGGTTGGCGCGGTGACGAGGCCACTTCCGAAACTCACCGTCGTGTCATACGTGTCGTAGGAATACGTCAGCCCGCCGCTGTAACCGGCCGAGCCCGAGTAGACGTCGCTGCCGAGGTCTTGCGTTGGGACGTATTGGGATTCGATGACAAGGCCAGTGGATCCGGTGTCAACTATTACGGGCTCCATCGGTCCGCCGTTCACGGAGATGTACACCACCGGTTGATCGAGACCATTCATTGTGAAATGCACGCTCGCGTTCGCCACCGTGGGGGTGCCGTCGGCGCCGTTGGGGGTGCCGCCGATACCGCCGACACCGTTGATGCCGGGCGTGCCGACTGGGCCGCCACTGCCGCCGGTGCCACCGTTGCCGCCGTCGCCGCCGTTGGCAGCGGTGCCGGTGCCAACGGCCGCGCCTGCGTTGCCGCCCTCGCCGCCGCTGCCGCCGTCGCCGCCGTAAGCGTCGCGGCCGGCGTATGCGGCGTTGCCGCCGTCCCCGGCGTTCCCGCCGCTGCCCCCTGCACCGGCGTAGCCACCGGCACCGGGGTCGGCGCTGAGTCCGCCGGTACCTCCGGCGCCCGCGGCGCCGCCGTTGCCGCCATTCCCGCCGTTGCCGCCGTTCATGCCTTGTATGTAGCCGCCAGTGCCGCCGCCGCCGTCCCCGCCGACGCCGCCCTGGCCGCCGTTGCCTCCGGTGCCGCCGCTGAAGCCGATGGCGCCGTTCCCGCCGTCCCCGCCGGAGCCCGCGTCCCCGCCAGCCCCGCCGGCTCCGCCGGTACCGACGACGGTTGGCCCGTCGAGCCCAGACCCGTCGTAGTAGCCGTTGCCGGGTGCACCGCCCGCGCCGGCCGCCCCGCCGTCGCCGCCGTTGGCGCCGTCGCCGCCGATGCTGTCGATGCCGTTGCCGCCATCGCCTCCGTTACCGCCGGCGCCACCATTGCCGCCGGCACCACCACTGCCGTTGAATCCGTAATAGCCTGAGTTGCCGTCATGCTGGGCCGACGCGCCGCCTTGACCGCCCTGGCCGCCAGCGCCACCGTTGCCGCCGGCAAAGCCGGGGTTGTCGCCTGCCGCGGCGTTGGCGCCATCGCCCCCGGCGCCGCCAATGCCACCAGCGCCGCCGCTGCCGCCGTTGCCAAAGGTGACGCCGTAGTCCAAGTTGTCATCGCCTTGGCCGGGGCCGCCGCCGCTGCCGCCGTTGCCGCCCGAGCCGGCGGCGGCGCCGTTGCCGCCGACGCCGCTGATGCCCGTGCCGCCGCTACCGCCTTGGCCGCCGGCGCCCCCGACCCCGCCGTCACCGCCGCTACCGCCGGGGCCAGTGGCGTAGCCAGCGCCCCCGATCCCGCCGTCGCCACCCGTGCCGCCGTTGCCGCCGACTGCACCGTTACCGCCGTTGCCCAACATCGACCCGCCGTTGCCGCCGTTGCCGCCCGCCCCGCCGGCTTCGCCGGCGGTGCCGTTGCCACCATTGCCCGCCGCGCTGGTGGCCGTGCCGGCTGCGCCGTTGCCGCCGGCCGCGCCGTCGTCGCCGTTACCACCGGCGCCGCCGTCACCGCCGTTGCCGATCAGATCGGCATTCCCCCCGTTTCCGCCGGCGCCGCCGTCGGCACCGGCCCCGCCGTCACCGCCGTTGCCGATCATCCCGGCGGCGCCTCCGCTACCACCCTGGCCGAGCGCATCGGTCGCGCCGTTGCCACCGTTGCCGAACCACAACCCGCCAGCCTGGCCATTGGCCGCTGCCAACGTTGAGTCCGGCGTGCCGTTGGCGCCGTTGCCGATCAAGATGCCGCTGCCACCAAGCTCGTGCCACAGCGTATTGAGCTGAGTGTCGAATGCTGCACCGGATTGGCTTGCGATCCACTGTTGCGCGAGCGTCTGAAGCATCGTGTCGAACGAACTGGCTGCAGCGGAGGGATCAGACGCCGTCGCCAGCGCCGAATCCCCAGCACCCACACCAACGCTGCTGTTCGTGACTAGATCGGCGGCGGGCGAGGCCAGACCGGCTGAGGGATCGATACCCGACACGGGATCAAGACCGGCCAGCGGATCGACGAGTCCGGTAAGGGAACCGGCGATGGAGTTGATGATGGGCTCGATGATCAGGCCAAATTCGTCGGCATGGGCTACTGGTGTGGTAGCCAGCGGAGTCATCGCCGCACCCAGGAACGCCTCGGCGGCCGCCACCAGAACGACCACACGACCACGCCGGCGCGCCTTCTCCTTGCGCGACCGACGATTTCGCATGCTCGAGCGTTGAGCCATCTTCGGCTCCTCAAGACTGGAATTTCTCTCAGGCCTCTATAAGGTAGCCCTAAGATCGTGCTCAGGCGTGCTTATCTCAAACTGTTTCGTTACCCGCCTCGCGCTTCGATCATCGCTGAGCGATTGACCTTGGTCGCGGCCGTGCGGGGAATCTCGTCGACGAACTCCACCGTCTTGGGAACCTTGTAGGCGGCCAGTCGGGTCTTTGCATAAGCGATGACATGGTGTTCAGTCAGCGCCGCCGCGGCCTCGGCGAGCTGCACCACGGCGTGCACCCGGCGCCCCCACTCGGGATCGGCGAGCCCGATGACGACGACGTCCACGATGTCGTCATGCTCGACCAGCGCGCATTCCACCTCCGCCGGAAAGACATTCGCGCCGCCGGTGATGATCATGTCGCTGCGGCGATCCGCGATATAGAGGTAACCGTCGGCGTCCAGGTAACCGAGATCACCGGCGGTCCTGAACCCGTCTTCCGTCGACGGGAGCAGCGGCGCCCCGCCGAGGTAGCGGTAGCCGGCGCTCATCGGGGAGCGCAGGTAGATCTCGCCGAGCTCACCGGTGGCTACCGGCCGGCCCTGCGGGTCCAGTATTCGCACTTCGGTGTCTCGGAAGCCACGGCCGACACTGCCCGGATGGGCCAGCCACTCGTCGCCGCGTAATGCGGTGAGCCCCAGGTTTTCGGTCATTCCGTAGGCCATCACGACTTGTTCGGGGCTGAGCAGGTCGAACCAGGTGTGCAGCAGCGCGTGCGGCATCACCGCGGCGCCCTGCAAGATCCACGCGACGCTGGACAGATCCCGCTGGTGTATGTCGGGAAGGGCTGCGATGCGTGCCAGCATCGTCGGCGTTGCGGTGAAGTTGGTGATCCGATATTTTTCGATCGCGTCGACAGCCATTGCCGCATTGAACTTCTCGAGCACCACCAATCGATCGCCCCCCAACAGGTAGGTGAGCGGCGAGAAACCGTTGGTGTGATACATCGGACCGGGCACCAGGATGGTCTGCGGTTGGGCCGTCGGAGTCCAGGCGGCTAAGAACGGGAACGATGTCTCCGGCGTCCAGACCCCCTGCGCCAGAGTGAGAATCACCTTAGGCAGCCCGGTCGACCCGCTGCTGCATATCCCGTTGGCGTTCGGGGATATCACCTCCGGAAGCGGCTCTTTCGACTGTTCGGCGGCGCGCGCGGCCAGCGCATCCCGGTGTTGTTCGTCGATGATGACGGCCGCGTCGATCACCTCCAGCACCCGGGTCCGTTCCCAATCCGGCAGGTCCCAGCGCATCGGAACCGGAACCGCGCCGATCTTCCAGCAGCCCAAAGCGGCCAACACCAGCTGCTCGGAATTGGGAATCGCAAGCGCGACAAGCGAACCGATTTCGGCACCGGCCGCGGCCAGCGCACGCCCCCATTGATTGGCCCGGCCATCCACTTCGGCAAAGGTCATCGAGCGCGCGGTGCCGTCGCGGGCGATAACGGTTACAGCGGTGTCGTCCCGACGTTGTTCGGCGAGCTGCTGAAGTTTGGTCCCGAAAGGAATTCCTTCGTCTGCCGGAGGCGAAATCACTTCAGGCGCTGCCGGTTCCGTTCTCATGCGGATACCGGCCCAGAGAACAACGTCTCCAGTTGGCCACCGCGAACACCGGGCATCAGGCGAAGCGCAAGCACTTCGCTGCTGACCGGTAGCCGGATCAGCGGCTGGGTGTGCCGGTCCAGGACGCTGACATCGGACTCGTCACAAAATCCCAGCGCGCCGAGCAGTTGGTGGGCGGTGCGCAGCACTTGACGTGCGGTATCGGCGGCCTTGAGCCGGAGTATCAGCGCATCTGCCGAACGTACTTGGGCCGCAGCCGATCCCGTTCGGCTGATGGTGTACTTGGCGAGTTCGTAGAAGCCCGCGCACGGCGACCGACGGCGTCGGCGATGGTGAACCGGACTGCCTGAAATTCGGCCAGCGGCTTGCCGAACTGCATTCGGGCGGTGACGTGCTGTCGGGTGATCTCCAGCGCCTGCTGCACGGCGCCGAGAATCCGCCAGGATCCCAGCGTCAGGTGCACATCGACGTCGGCGGCCGACACCGTACCGTCGGGCTCGCGTCAAGGTGGCCGGCACCAGAAACGGCCCCAGCTTGGCGCTGGTTCGCGACGACGGTTGCACGCGGTAGCGCGTGCCGTCGAGGTCGGCGGCGATCCAGTCGCCGGCCAAGTCGCCGTGGTCGATGCGCGGCGCTTCGGGATTCACCAACGCGAGCCGGGCGCCGTCGATCGCCAGCATCTCCTCGACGAGCGGGTAGGGCAGGGCCGCTGCGCCGGCCGCCTGGCACAGCACAGCGGCGGCCAGCAGATCGTCGCCAGAGGATCTGACATCGAGGTCGAATGCGCCGAGGTCGGACAGCGCGGACCGGGCGTCGTGCCGGAGGCCTGTCCTCGGTCTCGGCCCGCAGCGCCGCCTGCGGGCCGCCGAACCGGACGAACCGTTTGGTGGCGACAGCGCCGAACTCGGTGATGTCTTCTGGCAGAGCGGTGTTCACCCGTGAGCTCCCAAGGTTTCGCGTGCGACCAGCATCCGCTGAACTTCGATCGTTCCCGACGCCACAGTGGCCGCCTGGGCATAACGCCAGTGGTCTTCGATCGCCCCGTGTAGTCGCGCGGAGGGGCCGCTGTCCAGTGCCGAGGGGCCGAGCACGTCGAACAGCAGCTCGGCGACCTGCTGATCGCAGGTGGTGGTCGCGATACGGGCGGCGCTGGCTGCCGGTCCAGCCGACGGGTCGTCCTGCAACGACACCGCGCGATAGGCCAGTAGCCGCGCGACTCGCAGGTCGATCAGTGCCCGCACCCAGCGGGACCGGATCGACTCGGGCAACCGGTCCCAGTCGTCGCCGAGTTCGGTCTGCATCCGGTCCAGCAGAGACTCACACCGCGCGTACCGGGCGATGCCGACCCGTTCGAAGGCGAGCGCTTCGCGCATCACCCGCCAGCCGTCGCCGACCTCGCCGAGGACCTCGTCGGCGAATACCTCGACGCCGTCGAGGAATACCTCGTTGAGGTGGTGGGGCCCCAGCATCGAGCGGATCGGCCGCACGGTGATACCGGGCCGGTCCATCGGAACCAGAAACAGGCTGAGCCGCTTGGGTTTCGGAGCATTCGGGTCGGTGCAAGCCGCCAGCACGCACCAGGACGCCATCTGCGCGTAGGACGTCCAGACCTTCTGGCCGGTGACCCGCCAACCGTCGCCGTCGGGAACCGCTCGGGTGCGCAGCGACGCGAGGTCGGTTCCGGCCTCCGGCTCGGAGAAGCCCTGACACCAGATCACTTCTCCGGCGGCGATGGCCGACAGGTGCCGGGCCTTCTGCTCGGCGGTGCCGTACCGCATCAGCGCGGGGCCGACCCAGTTGATGCCCATGTACTGCGCTCCGCGGGGTTCGTGGTGGGCCCACATCTCCTCGCGCAGCACGGTCTGCTGCCATACCGAACCTCCGCCGCCGCCATGCTCTTTCGGCCAGGCCAGGGCCAGCAGCCCGTCGGAGGCCAGCAGCTTGGAGAACGACTCGGTGGTGGCGAGGTCTCTCGGGTCGTCGGTGCAGGCACCCAGGAAGCCCTCGGGGATATGCGTGGAGATCAAATCCCGCAAGCGCGTTCTGAGTTCGACGGCGTCGGCGCCGAGGTCGTAATCCATCGTCATCCCTTCGGCAGTCCGAGCAGCCGCTCGGCGATGATGTTGCGTTGGATCTCGGATGTCCCGCCGTAGATGGTCGCCGCCAACGCATCCTGACGTTCGAAGAGCAGGTCGGCGTCGTCGATCGAGCGCGGTCCGGCGGCCGCGGCGGAGAGCTCCCAAACCCGCTGCATCGTCAGCGAACCAAGAAGTTTGAGGATGTCGGCTTCAGGGCTCGGCCGACCGGCGAGTTCGTTGTGCAGCGAGCGGTACCCGGTTGCGCGCAGCGCTTCCGCGTCGGCGAGCAGCGAGCCGAGCTCCGTGAAGACCTCGCCCGAGGCACTGGCGTCATCGTCGTCGTGCGCGGTCGCCGATTCCCGAACGGAGTCGAGTCCGCGTTGGATCTCAACCCAGTTCATGATCCAAATCATTTGGCGCTCATGGTTCAGCGACGACAACGCGACCTGCCATCCGCCGTTGCAGGGGCCCAGCAGGTTGGCCACCGGCACCTCGACGTCATCGAGAATGACTTCGCAGAACGTCTCGTCGGAGATCGACGCCATCCGGATGGGTTCGATGGTCAGCCCGGGGGATTCGAGATCGAGGATGAGACAGGAGATGCCGCGGTGTTTGGGTGCGTCCGGGTCGGTGCGGGCGTACAGCGTGCACCATTTGGAGAGGTGCGCCTGCGTGGTCCAGATCTTCCTGCCCTTGATCCGGAATGTGTCGCCGTCGCGCACCGCGCGGGTGCGCAGGCCGGCGAAATCCGATCCGGCTTCCGGCTCGGACATGCCCAGCGCCCACCACTCGTCGCCGCGCAGCAGCGGGATCAGCAGGCGGTCGATCTGCTCGGCGGTGCCGAACTGGCGAATGCCCGGTGCAGCAACGCCGGGGCCGGCGACGTTGGGCAGCTTGGGCGCCGATCGCATCGCTCCCTCGAGCCGGATCTCCATCGCGTCGGCCAAGCCCAACGACCGCCCGCCGTGCTCGCGCGTCCAGGTCGGCTGCAACCACCCGGCCTCGAACGCGGCGCGCTGATGATCACGCCGAAGACCCAGGTCCCAGCGGTACTCGCTGAAGCGGTCGTAATAGTCGTCCGGCAGAAAGTCCGTCAACCAAGTTGCATACTCCGCGACCACGTCGTTGGCGCGCGTCATGCCCGCACCTCCGGCTGCCTGGCGTCCCACCGCGTGGTACAGCGCGCGGCTGTCGCCCAGCGTCGCAGCGCCTTGCCAGGCATGGCGCAGATACAAATGCATGTCGTGCTCCCAGGTTTGCCCCAGAGCGCCGTGGACCTGAACGCCGGTGCGCCCGCAGCCGACCGCCGCCTCCGCTGCCGCCGCCTTGGCGAGTGCGGCAGCGGTCCAGCCGGCCGACGATGACGTCGCGGGATCGTCGAGGCGCGCTGCCGCGGCGTAGGTGAGACTGCGGGCACGCTCCAAGGCGACATAGTTGTCCGCCAACGCGTGCTTGACTCCCTGAAAGGCGCCGATCGGCTTGCCGAACTGCTGACGCGATTTCGCATGTTCGACGGAGCGGGCCAGCGCGGCGTCGGCCACGCCGACCAGATCGGCGGCCGCGGCGAGCAACGGTGTTGCCAGCGCCGATTCCACTTCGACCGGCGCGGTGACGACGGGTTGCGCGTCGATCTCGACGTCGGCGACCGGTTGCGCGGGATCGGTGCACTCGACGGCCTGCACGTCCACGCCGTCGCCGACGCGGACGACTGCGGCGACCGGCCCGTCGGCCGACGAGGCCAAGGTGACAATCAGCTCCGCCCGGGGTAGGCCGGCCACCGCGACCGCACGGCCGTGCAGGCGTCCGCCCTGCAGGGTCATCGACACCCCCGGCAACCGACATCCTGGCGGGTGAACAGCCAGCGCGGCCACCACACCGCCGCCGATCGCGTGCAGCACGTCGTCGACCGCGGGGCCGGCGACACGCAAGACACCGGCGGCCAGACCGATGCTGGACAGCAACGGGATGGGTGCGATGGCGGCACCGCATTCCTCGAGAACGACAGCGAGATCGACTCGACCGAAGGAGCCGTCATTGCCGTCGGAGGGCACGGCGAGTTCGGTCCAGCCGAGATTGACCACCGTCTTCCATACGGTGCGCCAGCGCTCCGGGTCCGTCATCGCCTGCCGGGCCACTCCGGGCGGGCACTCGGTGCGCAAGACGTCGCGCACGCTGTCACGCAGCGCCAGCTGACCGGAATTCAGTCCGACATCCATAAGGCCCCTAACATAATAAAAATAGTAAACTAGCGCGACAGACGTCAATCGCTGCCGCGGCGTGCTGGGCGGCTCCGTATGGTGGTCAGCTATGGCCGCGCCGGCGACGATGCAGAGCAAGAGAGCGATGTGGGGGCACTCGCTTGCGGGGGAGAGGAGCGGCGCGATGATTGAGTGGTACCTGTTCCTGCCGCAAGTGAGAACGCCGGTCGCCGACATCGTGGAGCGGTCGCCGCCACGCCGAGGCCAGCGGGTTCAGCGGGGTGGCGTTCATCGACCACCTCGAGGCGCCCGGGTTGCGCGACGAAAAGCATCTGGGAGGCAATGAGCGTCGCCACCTGGGTGGCCGCGAAGACCGAGCGGTTGCGGATCGGCCATCTGGTGCTCTGTGACGCATTTCGCCATCCGGCGGTGCTGGCCAAACAGGCCGTCACGCTGTCAGAGGCCTCGGGCGGCCGGTTCGAACTCGGCCTCGGCTCCGGCTCGTGGCCCGCTGAGTTCGCCAGATTCGATGTCGGTCAAGACGATCCGGTAGCCCGGGTCGAGCAACTCGAACGCCATCTGGGGTTGATCATGCAGTACTGGGGCCGTGACGACGTGCCCGAGCGCCGGCAGTTGCCGCTACCCGAGCATCGGATACCGCTGATCCTCGGCGGGACCGGACGCCGGATCATGGAACTTGTTCGCAAATACGCCGATTGGTGGAACATACCGGCCCACCATCTTGATCGGTTGCCGACGTTGGCGCCCACCGCCGGGTCCGCCCGGGTGTCGGTTCAGCAGATGGTGGGCTTCGTTCGCAAAGACGGCGACCCTGACGCCGTGCGGGAGCTGAGCACCCGGCGGTTCGGGAATCTCGGTTCGGGCCTGATATGTGGTGACGCCGACCAATTGTCCGGACATTTCGCGGGCCTGTCCGCCCAGGGCGTCGAGCGGTTCTATGTCTGGTTCGCCGATTTCGCAGCCCCGGAATCGCTACACGAATTCGGCGAAACAGTGATCAAAGGCTTCCCCGGATAGCGTCCCGGTTATTGCTGCTGTGCGGCCCGCCGACGGACTTCGTTGGGCACCACGGGTTCGCGGGCGAAGGGTCCGCGCCGCACCGCGTTGAGCCGGATCTCCGGCAGGTCCACCGACGGGTCCACGGTGTCGAGCCAGGCGACGGCCTCGGCGACATCCGACACCTGGATCGCGTGCATCTCGAACGGAACATCTTGCAGCATTTCGGTTTCCACCGGCCCGGGCGTCACGATGTGGACGGCGATGCCGTCGCGGTCGACCTCGAGCGCCAGCGCGCGGGCGAATGCGTTCATCCCGGCCTTGGACGCCGAGTAGGCGGTGCGCGCCATCATCGGTTCGTGCGCCGCCGAGGACGAGATGAACACCAGCCGGGATCCGGCACGCATCCGCGGCAGCGCGGCCGCGGTCAGCACGAAGCAGGAATCCAGGTTCGCCGAAATGATCGCCTGCCATTGCTCGAATGTTTGCTTGCGCGCGTAGGTTCCGCCCAGCGTTCCTGCCGCGTGCACGACTAAATCGATTGTCTCCAGCGGGCTGATCGCTTGCGCGAAGCCTTTCGCGTCAGCGACGTCGGCCGGGATATAGCGTGCGCCGATCTCGTCGGCAGCCGCGCGTAGCGGGTCCACCCGTCGTGCCGTCAACACGACGTCGTAACCCAGTCCGCACAGTTTGCGTGCACAGGCCTTGCCGATCCCGCCACTGCCGCCGGTCACCAGTGCGGTGCGCATGCTGGTCCGCGATCTAGAGATGGCGGTTGTCCCGCGGGCGGGACAATGCCTGCGGCGACAACGCGTAGATCCGTTGATCGGGGCCTGCGGCCAACACGTGGCTCTGCGTGTCGGAAAGATGCCGGGCGGCGATTCGACGCGCCCGGTCGACGTCGCCGGCCTCGATCATCTCGGCCAGCTTCACATGCGTGTTGAGCACGGCGCGACGCTTGGCCAACGACGGGTAGGTGCCTTTAGCCGCGCTCTCGTCGGCCCAGTGCTGTTCGTGGCTGGTCCATAGCGTCTCCAGGGTGCCGACGACGGCGATGATCGTGCGGTTGCCGCAGCCTCGCACGACGAGATCGTGGAATTTACGGCCGATTTCGGTGAATTCGGGCCCGTCCTCCAGATGCGCTTCCATCGCGTCGTTGACTTCTTTGAGCTCAGGAACGATGGTGTCGGCGCGGTCCGGCCGTTGGGCGGCCAACGCCGCACAGGCGGGTTCCAGTTCCAGCAGCGCCGTTCCCAGATCGGCGACAACAACCGACTCGCTCTGCAACAGCAGACCCAACATGTAGGCGGCGCTGGTCTTCGCCGGAGCGTGCACGACCGCACCGCCCCGGTTGCCGCGCCGAACCGATACCAGCCCTTCGGTCTCCAGGATCCGCAGCGCTTCCCGCAGCGACACCAGGCTGACGTTGAACTGCTCGACGAGCACTTCCTGGCGGGGCAGCAAATCGCCGTCGGCCAAATCGCCATCGATGATCTGGCGCCGCAACTCGTCGGCGACGATCTCGGCGATCCTCGGCGCCGACAAACGGCGTCGGGCTTCGGGGCCAATTCCCAGCGCAGTCATACGATTCCAGCAGCGGAAAGATCGGTCAGAGCCACGGCCGCTGCACCCGCGAACTCCATTCACTGCAATCTTAGCAGTAATGGCATAATAGCCGCGCTGGTCAAGCGGGCGGTTCAACTTCGATCGAACGGATGACCGGCAAAGTTACTAAGATGGCGTAGACAACTACCCGACGATGTAGACGGATACAGGTTGAGCAGCGAGCATGACAGCCGACCGACACCGCTGGACGACGTCCGTGTTGTCGAGATCAGTGACCGGATCGCCGGCAGTTACTGCGGCAAGCTGTTGGTGGATGCCGGTGCTGACGTCAGGAAAATCGAACCGCCACAAGGGGATCCGTTGCGGCGGTGCACCGCCAGCTGCTCGCCGATGCCGGACGGGACGGACTCACCGCTGTTCGGCTACCTCAATGCCGGCAAGCGCAGCTTGACCTGGTCCGGTGCTGGACCCCGCCCCGAAGAGCTTGCCGGCGCCGACATCGTCGTGGTCAGCGCGACGCGGGCGCAGGCGGCCGCGTTGGGCATCGATCCGCAGCGGTTGCTGGCGGACAACCCGCAGGCGGTCGTCGTCACGGTCTCCGACTTCGGCTGGACCGGTCCGTACGCCGACCGTGCCGCCAGTGAGTTCACCCTGCAGGCGTGGTCGGGCTTAACCGGTTTCCGTGGCGATCCGGCCGGACCGCCGATCGCGATCGGTGGCGACCTCGGGGAGTACATGGGCGGGGTGTCCGCCGCCTTCGGCGCGCTGGCGTTGCGCCGCCGCGTCGAGCGTGGTGGTCGGGGTGAACATCTGGATTTGTCCATGCTGGAAGCGATCACGCTGATGCAAAGCGGCGAATGGCTGCACTCCCAGCTGTTGCAAGCGCCGCCGGTATCCCGCACGGTCGAAGTGCCGTCGATCGAACCGGCCAAGGACGGCTACATCGGGATCACCATGGTTACCGGCCAGCAATGGCTCGATTTCGCGGCGATGGTCGACTGTCCGGAACTGACCGAGATTCCCCAGCTGAGCTTCCAAATCGGCCGATGGCAATACCGCGACTTCATCCGGGACCGGATCCGGCCCTGGCTGGCTGAACGCACCGTCGAGGAAGTCGTCGAACTCGGGCAATTGTTCCGGCTGCCGATCGCGGCGTTGGGCAACGGCGCCACGGTTCGCGATACCGCCTACGCGACCGAACGCGAGGTGTTCGTACGTAACCCGGCGGGCTTTCACCAGCCCCGCACGCCGTGGTTGATGTCACGCTGCCGGCCCGCATCGCTGCGCGCCGCGCCGTCGCTCGGCGAGGCCGACAACACCCGGCCCTGGCCTAAACGCGTGCATGACATGCGGGACGCCGATTCACGGCTGCCGCTTCAAGGCATTCGCGTCGTCGACCTGACCGCGTTCTGGGCCGGGCCGGCCGCGACTCATCTCCTCGCGGCCTTCGGCGCCGACGTCGTGAAGGTGGAGTCGATCCAGCGCCCCGACGGCATCCGGTACTCCGGCGGCATGCGCAAGGACGTCGACGACTGGTGGGAGTACGGCTGGGTGTTCCACGCGATGAACACCAACAAACGTTCGGTGACTTTGGATTTGGGGTCCGACGAAGGCCGTCGGCTATTCACCCGTTTGATCGCAGACGCCGACGTGGTGATCGAGAACTTCTCCGCGCGGGTGATGGACCACTTCGGGCTCAACGCGGACGTCTTGCTGGCGGTCAATCCGCGGCTGGTCGTGGCGCGGATGCCGGCGTTCGGGCTGGACGGTCCGTGGCGCGACCGGGTCGGTTTCGCGCCCACCATGGAGCAGATCGCCGGTCTGGCGTGGGTGACCGGGTTGCCCGACGGTCCGCCCGTCCCGCCGCGGGGAGCCTGCGATCCGCTGGCCGGCGTCCACGCCGCGTTCGCGGTGCTCGGCCGCGTTGAACTACGCCGAGCGCACCGGAGAAGGCCAGCTGGTCGAGCTGCCGATGATCGAAACGGTGTTGAACGCCACGGCAATTCAGCCGATGGAAGCCGAGGTATTCGGGGTCACGCTGAGCCGGCGGGGCAACCGTGGTCACGGCTGGGCCGTCCAGAATCTCTACCGCTGCGCGGGCGACGACGATTGGATCGCCGTCACCGTGTCCACCGACGACCAGTGGCGCGCGCTGGTCGACCTGATGGGCCGGCCGTCGTGGACCGACGACGAGCGCTTCGGCACCGTCGCCGGACGGCGAGAAGGGGCCGACGACATCGACGGTCGGCTGCAGGACTGGTTCGCCGGCCAGGATCTGCGATGCGCGGTGGAAAACCTTGCTGCCGCGGGCATTCCCGCCGCACCCGTGGTGTCGCCGTCGCTGGTGACCGAGAACCCTCAACTCAACGACCGCGGATTCTTGGAACCGCTCGACCATCCGCGTACCGGTCCGGGCCGCTACCCGCGGCCGCCGTTCGCCCCGCTCGACGGACGGCGCAACTGGCTGATGCGTCCGCCGCCGACGCTCGGCGAGCACAATGAAGAAGTACTGCGCGATCTGTGCGGGCTCACCGATGAAGACCTCGCGCGGTTGACGTCTGCCGGGGTAATCGGCACCCGCCCCAAGGGATTATAGGAGGAGGTTTTGCGATGCGAGTAATCGTCGACGAGACGTTGTGTGAGGCAAATGGATTCTGCGAATCGCTGGCTCCGGACATTTTCGTGATCGGTCACGCCGACGTCGTGCACGTTGCGGAGGGTGAAGTTCCGGAGCACTTGGAGATCGACGTGCGCGCCGCGGTCGACCAGTGCCCGAAGGCCGCGTTGCGAATCGTCGACTGAACCGTTCAGCGCTCGGTCAGCGATATGGCCATCTCGTCGTAGATCGACATGTTGGTGGTCAAATTCGGGTAGGTCACCCGGGCGGGCCCGAGAGTGATCCCGTCGCCGCGCAGCAGCAGTTCGTCGAACACCGCACGCAGCTCCGCGCGGGCCAGCATCGCGCCCAGGCAGTGGTGCGGTCCGCCACCGCCGAAGGCCACGTGCGGGTTGGGTTGACGGCCGATGTCGAAGGTGAACGGCGACTCGAACACCTCCTCATCGCGGTTCGCCGAGCGCAGCATCGACACCACCCGATCACCTTTCGGAATGTGCAAGCCATCCATCTCGACGTCGACCTTGGCGGTGCGGGTCCAATACGCGACCGGTGAGGCCCAGCGCAGTACCTCCTCGACGGCGCTGGACCGACACGCTTCTTCTGCGCGATACCGCTCGATTTGGTCGGGATTGGCGACAAAGGCCTGCAGTCCGATTGCCAGCGCGTTCTTGGTGGTGTCGCTGCCCGCGAAGGCCAACACGAAGAAGAAGAACTCCAGTTCGTTGGCGGGCAGACTGAATTGCTCGCCGTCGTCGCCGGTGATGACCGCGGAGGCCAACGTGCTCCAGATGTCGTCGGTGGGGTTCCGCCGCTTTTCCGCGGTGAGCTCCATCGCGTAGCCGAAGATCCAGGCGAAGTGATCGATGTCCTGCTCCCGGTTCTGCTGCGAGCCGGATGATTGGGACTTCAGGATGCGGTCGAGGCAATCGAAGACCCGCGGCCGATCCTCGTCCGGTATGCCGATGATGTCGCCGATGACGGTCATCGGCAGCGCGTCGGCAACATCCTCGATCCAGTCGCCGCCGCCGCTTGGCGAGGAGGGCGTCGATCATCCGCGCCGCGCGGGCCCGGATGCCGTCCTCCAGCTTGGCGATCGCTCGCGGGTTGAAGGCGTTGGAGATCAGTTTGCGACGCTTGTTCAACCCCGGCGGATCCATGTTGATGATGGTCGGGTACGACGCGAACAGGTCGGCCGGCTGGATGAGCGGGCCATCGGCGGCGGTGAACGAATCGGCATCCCGATGGAGGCGGACGGCGTGCCGATGTTTGGTGGCGATCCAAAAGTCCCGTTTGACGGTTTTGGCGACGCCCGGGGTCAGGCCGTGGCGGAAGAGCGGTCTGTTGCGACGCAGCTCGGCGAACAGCTCGTCAGGAAAGCCATTGCGCCACAATGCGAAATCCGACAGATCGACTGTCGAAGCCGTCATCCGGAACCTCGATTCACTTCGGACGCCAGACCCAACCCTACCGCCGGCCGGCGTCGCGCGTTGACGTTCAATGCTTAAAATAGTAAAAATAGACGGGAGTCGTCCACGCGGCCAGCATGAAGCGTGCCCGTGCGCCGCTGGGCTGAGCGCGGGAGATGGACGCAAAAGGAGCAAGCAGTGACGGACACGGTTTCGGACTCCTCAATAGATCCGTCCGAACGAGAATTCGGAGCGAGCGGCATCAGCCTGTCGCCGTACCGATTTCCGACTGGATGGTTCATCGTCGGTTTCGCCTCGGACCTGGCGGCCGGCGAGGTCAAGCGGGTGCACTACTTCGGCGAGGAGATGGTGCTGTTTCGCACCGAGTCCGGCCAGTTGAACGTGCTGGACGCTTACTGTCAGCACCTGGGCGCCAACATGGGCGTCGGCGGCACCGTGGAGGGGGAGAACATCGTCTGCCCCTGGCACGGTTGGCGTTGGCGTGGCGACGGAACCAATGCGCTGATCCCGTACAGCAAGATCGGCTGCAAGAACAACGTCCGCGTCCGCACCTACCACAGCACGGAGTGGTATGGCTTCATGCTGGTCTGGCACGAGCGGCACGGCCGGGCGCCGTACTGGCAACCGCCGGTGCTGCCCGAGCTGGAGACCAACGAGTACTACCCGCTGCACCCGCACACCCGAATGGTCAACCGCGTCAAGGTGCACGCGCAGATGATCATCGAGAACGCTGCCGACCCGTATCACGTGCAATACGTGCACAAGGCCGCCAACCCCGCTACCACCGCGTCGTTCGAGGTGTCCGGCTATCACCTGCACGCCACGGTCAACGCGCATTTCGGCGGCGGCCGCGCGCAAACCTGGTTGACCCCGAACGGACCGGTCGACGCCAAGATCATCTACGACAACTACTCGCTCGGGTTGGGCGTGGTCCGCTTCCCCAGCGAGTTGGTGGCCACCGTCCAGGTCACCGGGCAGACGCCGGTCGACGAGGACTACACCGACTACTTCTACACCCAGGCCTCGATTCGCGAACCGGGAGACACCGGTGACAAGCCCACCGGCCGCGCCGCGCGTTTCGTTGCGCTGCAGCAGGAAGTCATCAAACAGGACTTCTTCACCTGGGAGAACATGAAGTACCTGGAGAAGCCGAATCTCGCACCCGAAGAAGCCCACGATTACGCGGCGCTGCGCCGCTGGGCGCATCGCTTCTATCCGGGCGAAGAACGCTCGGCGGAGGATTTCGGCTACACCGCCGACGGTGATCCTGACCCGGCGGCTGCAGGAGCCTGATGTCCCGCGTGCCGGCTGGGTCGGCACCCGCGTGCGACGGAAAGCCCATCGGCCCGGCTGATTTCGGCGTCGGGCGGTTCAGCGTCGCGGCGGTGCTCGATCGTCGTGCTGAACAGTTTCCCGACCGGGTGATGATGTCGATCGCCGGTGCCTCCGGATCAACACAAGTGACTTTTGAGCAGATGCGGCGACGATCCTGCGCGGCCGCCAACGTCTTGCTGGACTTGGGTATCGGTCCGGGGGACTGCGTGGCGTTGTTCACCGCGACGTGTCCGGAATGGGTCTATTTCTGGTTGGGCGCCGGGCGGATCGGTGCGGTGAGCGCGGCGGTGAACGCCGCCAATAAGGGCGACTTCCTGCTGCACGCCCTTCGATTGTCACGGGCGAAGGCGGTCATCACCGACCCTGAGCGACGGTCTCGGGTCGCTGAGGTGGCTGAACGACTGGCCGGACTGAACAGCATTGTGGTCCAGGGTGATTCGCTGGACAACCGGCTGCATCGCGGCGCCAACGACACCGCGCGTGAGCACGTCGGCGACATCGGTGATATCGGGTCGCTGTTTTTCACGTCGGGCACTACCGGGGCGTCGAAAGCGGTTGCCACCACCTGGCATTACCTGTTCACCGCCGCCGCGACGGTCGCGTCAGCCTGGGAGCTGGAGCCCGGCGAGGTGTTGTGGACGGCGATGCCGTTGTTTCATCTCAGCGCGGCACCGTCAGTGCTGGCGCCGATGCTCGTTGGCGGGACAACCGTGCTGGCGCCGGCCTTTCACCCCGGGACGGTGTGGGACGAGGTACGTGCATGCGGCGCCGCCGGATTCGCCGGTGCCGGCGCGATGGTTTCGATGCTGCTGCGCCAGCCGCCCGACCCGCGCGATGCGCAGGTACCGCTGCGGTTCATCTCCGCGGCGCCGATTGACGCTTCGGTGTACCGCGACATCGAAAGCCGCTACGGCTGCCGAATCGTCACCATGTACGGCATGACCGAGGCCTTCCCGATCGCCGTCAAAGGCGTTGCCGACGAAGGTGTGCCCGGAACGTCGGGCCGGCCCAATCCCAGTTTCGACGTGCGGATCCTCGACTCGGGCGGCCAGCCACTCCCGGACGGATCGATGGGGGAGATTGCTTGTCGGCCCCGCTACCCGCACGTCATGAGCGAGGGCTATGTGAACGCCGACGGCTGGTGTCGACCCGCATCCGGAGTGGTTTCGCACCGGCGACCTCGGTGCGCTGGACAGCGAGCAAAACCTGACTTACCTGGACCGGGCGAAGGATTCGCTGCGCCGGCGCGGCGAGAACGTCTCGTCGGTCGAAGTCGAAACCGTGGTGCTGGGTCATCCGGCCGTGCTCGAAGCTGCGGCGGTCGGCGTGCCCAGTGACCTCGGCGAGGACGACATCCTGCTGGTCGTCGCGCTGCGGCCGGACACCGAGTTGGATTACCCCGAGCTGCTGGACTTTTGTAGTGCCCGCATGCCGTACTTCTGCGTGCCGCGATATGTAGAGGTGGTAGGCGAGCTGCCGAAGACCATCATCGGCCGGGTCCGCAAAGATATTCTTCGCAGCCGAGGTGTCGGACCCGGCGCCTGGGACCGCGAACGTCACGGATACATCGTCAGCCGGTGAGACAGGGAGAACGCAGATGGCCATGACCTACCAACAGCAGTACGTACTCGACGGTGCGGCGGGACGGGATGCCATCCTGAATCTCACCGCACGACACAACCGTTGCTATTCCGACGGCGATCGGACCGGCTGGATCACCACCTTCCGGCACTCTGGCGCCTGTTTCACCCGCGACGGCGAGGAATTCACCGATCTGGGTGCCGCTTTCGACGGCGGCACCGGGCGACTGGTCACCGTCGATCACGAGATCACCGTCGACGGCGTCAATGCGACCCAGCGTTGCGTCGCATTGCTGTTCGCCGTCGGCGAGGATGGCACGACCAGCTTGCGCGCCACCGGAAGCTATCAGGACCAGCTCATCTACGAACGTGGCGGCTGGTACTTCACTTCCCGTGTGCTCGAATGGGATTCGGTATCGAACGGGCATTCGCTGACGGTATGACGGCGCGGCATCCTCGGTGACAACACCCATCAGCTACCGGTTGGCGTTCGGTACTTACGAGGACGCCCTGCGGATGGTCGGTGTGGCGACAGAGCCACGAACTGCGGGGACCGTGGTCAGTGCGGCGCGGATCCAGATATTCGCCGCGATGGTGCGTGACGGCAATCGGTCATATTGGGACACCGGATTCGCCTCACGTACCTGGGGAGGACTGTTGGCGCCGCCGGCGCTGCTGATGGGGTGGCTGACGCCGCCGCCGTGGGAGCCGACCGGGCAACCGCCTGTCTCGGCGATCGCCATCCGGGTGCCGTTGCCCGGCACCACGTTCATCAATGCGGCCAATGAAGCCGAGTTTCCGCTGCCGATCGTCGAGGGTGACCGGCTGACCATTGTCGAGGAAGTGATGTCGGTTTCACCAGAGAAACGAACCCGGCTCGGCGTCGGCCATTTCGTCGAAACGTTGGACACCTTCACCCGCCAAGACGGCGCGGTGGTGGCCACCAACCGGAATACCTTGTTCCGCTTCACCCCCGCGACGTCCTCATGACACCCGACTGGGACCGGATCGCCGTTCCGGTGGATTTACCCGAAGTACGAGATGAGATCAGTTACCAGCGGGTGGTGATGAACTCCGGAGCGACGTGGGATTACTTCCCGGGCCACTTCGACCCCAGCTACGCCCAAAGTCAAGGTCATCCAACAATTTTCGTCAACACTATGCACCTCGCCGGATTCGCCGACCGCATCGCGACCGACTGGGCCGGGCCGGAAAGCCGGGTAGTGCGCCGGAAGATGCGGCTGGCCGGCTCGATCTATGCCGGCGACACCATGGTGGGTCGGGGACGCGTTGTCGCCAAGCGCCGCGACACCGCCGTCGAGCCGCCGCGCTACCTGCTCGATATGCAGATCGAGGTGACCAACCAGCGTGGCGAGCTGTGTTGTCCGGTCGAGCTCACCGTGCAAACACCGGGGTAAGCGCGGTGGCCGACGCCCTGGGCGAGCGACATCTGGCGGTGTGCCGCAGATTCGGCGAGGCAGTGCGCGCGGCCAACGGGAAATGGGAGCGTCGTTCGCCATGCGATGCGTGGGACGCCAGGGGAGTGCTGGAGCATGTCATCGGTTTTCACGATGTGCTGCTGCTGCGACCGCTGGGGCTCAAGCCCGACCGCCCGCGCGATGATCCGCGGCGGCGGTGGGAGCTGACCTACGGCCGGTTGGAGGAAGCGTTCGAGCCTGCTCGGTGCCTATTCGAACGACTCGTTGAAATCCCGGCTTTGGAAGGCAATCCGGCAACGAGACTGGATGCGCGGGTGATGATGCCGAACCTGACCCGCGACGTGTTGGTGCACACCTGGGACCTCGCCCGCGCGGTGGGCACCGACGACCGATTGGACGCCGAGTGGTGCGAGCACTTCTATGCAGCCTTGCCGAGCGACCCGCTGGCGCTGAGCGGTTCCGGGATGTTCGACGCTCCCGTCGGGGCGAGTGAGCACACCGACGTGCAGTCGAAACTTCTTGCCCGGCTGGGCCGCAACCCTGCCTGGCAACCGCGGGCTGACTAGTGATTACCAACGAGTTCGTGTGCCACCGCATCGAATGCGCGTAGCGTGTCCAACATATGCGGCTCATGAGAGTGCGGCTGGGTGGATAACTTGGCCGCGACCATCTCTGCGGCGCGGTTGACGTAGATCATCTGACCGCACATGCCCAGGCACAACACGACGTTGTTACCGGGGTAGGGGAACCACACTTGGTTGCGGTACATTCCGCCGGGCAATTCGGTGTCGTCGGGGCTGGCGGCGAACGCCTGACGCGAGTCAGGCCCGCCGTCGAGGGTGTCGGCGATCCACGCCGCCGGCATCACTTGCTGATTGGTCAACGAGACACCGTCGCGCAAGAACAGCGATCCGAACCGGATCATGTCGATAAGACAGGCGTTGATGCCACCGTCGAAAAAGCCAGTGCCGACCGTGTCGACGCCGATGGTGGCGTCGCATTGGGCGCCGATGCGGCTCCACAGCAGGTCCGACATCAGCTCGGGCATCCGCTGGCCGCCGGCCACCTCGCAGATCCAGCCGAGTACATCGGTTTCACACGAGCGATATTCGAACGGGCCGCCGTGAGCCGACTTCTGCCGCAAGGTCAGCAGGAAGTCGTGCAGCGTGGCGGGGGCGTCCGGACGGCTCTTGGGCGCCCACCCGATCGCCTGGTCGAGGAGGTGGATCTGCGCGGCCGGGTCGCCGTAATTCTCTGAGAAGGCGATACCCGACCTCATGTCCAGCAGGTGGCGCACCGTCGCACCGGCGTAGCCGCAGTTCGCCAGGGCGGGAACGAATGTCGTAACGGGTGCGTCAAGGTCGATCGCACCGGCCCCGTCCAGCGCGCCGACCACGGCTGCCACCAGCGATTTGCTCACCGAGAACATCAGGTGGCGAGTCTGGGCCCCAAGGCCGTTGAGGTACTCCTCGATCACGATCGACCCGCGGTAGGCGACGGCCCACCCGTCGGTCGCGGTGGCGGCCATCACCGCGCCAACGGTGCCGGCCGTTCCGTCCGTGGTGGTCACCGGGATCTCGGCCATCGGAGCACAGGCGGTGGGCAACGCCGCGGCCGGCCCGGTCCCGCGCGAGATCACCGCGGTCGGCACGAAGTCTTCGACGTGCTGGAATGACCAATGCGAATGTGGCGGCGACAGCCAGTTGTCCAGTGAGATGCCGGCCGGGACGCGATCGGGTTCGCCGCCTACCGTGCGCACGGCTTCAGGGATCGCCGGGTAGTCGGATGACCGAGGGTTCGTGCGGCCGTTGCTCACGCCCGTGCGACGAGCCGCGAGACGATCGGCGTGGCCGGCGTCAGGGGTGTCGAGACAAACTGCGCCTTGATGCCTTTGACCCAGCGCCGGCAGCGCTCGGTGAGCTGGTAGTCCTCGGTCTGCAGGTGCCCGCGGGTGACGAGCACGCCGAGTTGGGCGCCCTCGCAGCGTAAGTCGCCGGGCGCCGCGACGCGCATGAAAAATGCCTCGGACTCGTCGAGCAGCGTGGCCCAGTCGTTGCCCTGGCGGGCAAAGCAGGCGCGCCCGTCTTCGTCGATGCGCCATACACCCGTGCGCGGGGTTGAGGTGAAGAGCTCCACATCCGGCGAGGTCTCCGAAATGATCAGCTGACCCCAGACCTCGTCGTCGCCATAGCCACGCTCCCAGCGCGAGTTGATCTCGTCGGTGTCGAGTTCGTACTCAACGTCCATGTACTCGAGCAGGTGCAAGAGGAACAGCGGCATGTCGGCGTAGGCCTCCGTGGTCAAGTTCGTCATCGGGCTCGCGCCGGACAGCCGCGGGTTCACCTCGCCGAGGTAGAGCTCGTCGGAGTCCAAGTCGTGCAACAGGTCCACCTCGAAGTAGCCGCGGTAGCCCTCGCGGCGCATGATGTCGCCCAGCTTTCGCACCATCTCCCGCGCGGTGTGTTTCTGTGCGGGCGGCAGCACCTCGCGCCAGACGTCATTGCCGCACCAGGCGCCCTTGCTCGACGTCAGCTCCGGGTAGCCGACGAGGCTCGTCATCGCCGGGCCGACCACGGTGCCGTGGCGGGTCACGGTGCCCTCGAGGCACACCTCCACGTTGCGGATGCGCTTCATGGCCTTGACTTCCTGGTTGACCAGGTCGCCGGCGCACTGGTCCCAGTCGCGCTGGCTGTGCACAAAGAACGTTCCGCTGCCGGCGTTGCCATACGCGATCTCGACGACGAGGTCATCGCCCAGCCCGGCGCTGTGCGCGAGCGCGGTCAGGTCGTCGTGAGAACTGACCCGCCCGATTGCGTGCGGAACGCTTGGCACGCCCGCTTCGTCGGCCAGGCGCGTCATAAGAACCTTGGAGCCCAGGCGATGGCTAAGCTCCGCCGGCGGATGCATGACATTGAGCCCCGCCTGGCGGGCGAGGGCCTGGGTCTCCTCGTCGAGCATCACAAAGCAGGCCTTGCCGCCGGGGCCGCGTCGCGCGATGAACTCGAGTGTCTCGGGATCACCCAGGAGGTGGTTGCAGACATCCTCCATGCAATCAAAATCAATGCGGTCGCGCCGCCGTGGCACGAACACGCGCGAGTGCGCGCCCTCAAAAGAGTCAAAATAGTTCAGGTAGAAGAAGTTTCGTACCCAGCGGTCGATGCCGAGCAGGTTGAACGGGGTCGGCGAGATGAAGTACAGCGGCACGGTGTTGGTGTGAAAGAACGCGCGAATGTCCGGGATGCCGTTCAGCGAGCGACGGGGCTTGGGCTCCGGCCCGCCGGTGGGCGCGATCACGCCGGCCGCGCCGGCGGCAGGGGCGCTGCGGTCAGCGCGGCGGCGGGGAAATCACATATCTTCATTCCACAAGTGTGGACAGTCGCGAGCCCGGCTGGCAACCGTAGCTAGTCGGGCAGCGGTGGCATCTTTCCTGCGCTCACCACCGACTGCAGCTCGACGTATTCGTGCAGACCCTCCGGGCCGAACTCGCGGCCGATGCCCGATTGCTTGAAACCGCCGAAGGGACTGCCGATGTCGAGGGTGTACATGTTGATGCCATAGGTGCCGGCGCGCACACCCGCGGCAACTTCCAGGCCGTGTGCGACGTCCGCGGTCCACACCGACCCGGCCAGACCGTAGTCGCTGTCGTTGGCGATGCGGATCGCATCGTCTTCGTCGCGATAGGTCAGCACACTAAGCACCGGGCCGAAGATCTCTTCCCGCGCGATCCGCATGTCATTGGTGACGTCGGAGAACAGAGTCGGCCGCACGTACCATCCCCGCTCGCTCGGAACATCCTCGCCGCCAAGGACGATCCGGCCGCCCTCTTTCACCCCGGACCGGATGTAGTCCTGCACTCGATGCTGCTGCCGTTGGGCCACCAGGGGTCCGACGTCGGTCGCCTCATCGGACGGATCGCCCACCCGCAGACCCGACATCATGTCGGCCAGCGCGTCGACGACCTCGTCGTGCCGGCGTTCGCTGACCAGAATGCGGGTCTGCGCGACGCAGGCCTGGCCGTTGTTCATCAGGCTCGCGCTCTTCAGGCCCTTGACCGTCTTGTCGATGTCGGCGTCGTCGAGGATGATCGCCGCGGACTTGCCGCCGAGTTCCAGGCTGACGCGCTTGAGTTGCTCGCCGCACAGCGCGGCGATCCGACGTCCCACCGCACTCGACCCGGTGAACGCGATCTTGTCCACACCCGGATGACGCACCAGCGCCTCGCCGACATCCGTGCCGCCGGGCAGCACGGACACCACTCCGTCGGGCAGGTCAAGCTGCTCGATCATCTCGGCCAACCACAAAGCGTCCAAAGGGGTTTCGGGTGCGGGTTTGACGATGACGGTGCAACCCGCGATCAGAGCGGGAATCAGCTTGGGCATGATCAGGAATTGCGGCACGTTCCACGGCACGATCGCCCCGACTACGCCGACCGGCGCCCGCCGCAGGTGCACTTCGCCGAGCACGCCCTGGCGGCGTTCGGCCCAGGGAAAGTCGCGGGCTGCTGCCAACGCGAGGTGGATCAGCGACACCGCCGCCGCGGCTTGGCCCAGCCGGCTGAAACTGCGCGGGGAACCCATCTCGTCGGTGATCAGGTCGGCCATCTCGTCGAGGTGACCGGAGTAGATCGTCGCGAGCTCTTCGACCTTGCGCATCCGCTCGCTCGGGTCCAGCCGGGGCCACGGGCCGTGGTCGAAGGCGTGTCGCGCGGCGGCGACCGCGGCGTCGACATCGGCCGGGGCGGCGGCGGGGACGTCACCGATCGGCTCTTCGGAATGCGGGGAGATGACCGTTATTCGTTGCCGGGTGGACGGCTCACGCCAGTGCCCTCCAATGAAAAGCTGGTCGTAGCAACGGTGGTCAAGGGTTTCCGTCATCGGGGCACCACCTCTGAAAAGGCGACGGCAACTTCGCTATTGATGCTAACATAGCAAAAAAGCGAGGCATCAGCCTCGGGTCACATAGTGAAGGCCTTTATAAGCGACCGTGAGCGACGAACTTCGGGTGACGACGGACGGCGCCGTACGGATCGTCACGATCAACCGCCCAGATGCTCACAACGTCATCGACGCGACCGTGCACCACATGCTGCTCGACGTCTGGCGCGACCTGGAGCGCGATGCCGCGGCGCGCTGTGTGGTGCTCACCGGCGCCGGCAAAACCTTCAGCGGGGGAGGCGATTTCGCGTTCCTGAAGGCTCAGCACCGCTCCCTTGCTCTCCGGTATGACATCTCCGCGCAGGCGTCGGACATCCTCAATGCGATGATCAACTTCCGGCTGCCCGTCGTCGCCGCGGTCAACGGCCCCGCCGTCGGGCTGGGCGCATCGCTGGCACTGTGTTGCGACCTGGTGTTGATGTCCGAGCGCAGCTATCTGTGCGACCCACACGTGTCGATCGGTCTGACCGCCGGCGACGGCGGGGCGTTGCTGTGGCCCTACATGACCAGCCTCATCCGCGCGAAGGAATATATCTACACCGGTGAGCGCATCCCAGCCGAGCTGGCAGTCGATCTCGGCCTGGCCAACCGTGTCACCACCGCCGACACCCTGATGGACGAAGCGATGCGCTTGGCCGCACGGCTGGCGGCCCAGCCGGCCCGCGCGCTGCAGACCACCAAGCGGGCGTTTTCCAAGCACATCGCCCAGGCGGCGGTCGCGATCATCGACTACGGGCTGGCCGCCGAAACGCTTGAGCTCGGCGCCGACGACCACATCGACAAGGTGCGGGAGTTTCTCGGCGCCGACAAGTACGACGCAATCGACGTCCCCGAGGGATGACATGAGCAACGACTGGCGCAAATACCCGTTCCGGCTGGTGCCCGACGACCGCGCGCTGGATTTCCCTGCCGCTGAAGGTGAACACGCCGACCAGGAATCCGACACCTGGTTCATCGCCGGTGAGCTGACCGGCACGACGGGCCGCTCGTTCGCGTTCCTGACCATCTTCAACAAGAACCGCCCCGGTGGGACGGTGGTCGCTGACTTCTACACCATGGCGCTATTCGATTGCGACACCGGTGCATACGGCACCTACACCGATTACGACATGCCGCCGAAGAACATGCGCCCGGACGCGCGGCCGAAGATGTCCATGGCCGCCGGGCACCTCGACATCCGCTACGACAGCAGCGCCGGACCGGTGGTGTGGACGTCCTGCCGCGACGTCGACGGCGAACTGCAGCCCTACACCTACCACGTCAGCCTGCGTGGGGTGGATCAGGCCGGGCAGTCGATGGAACTGGACTTGGCTGTCACGCCGACCCGCGCGCCGGTGCCGGTCGGCGCGGACACGCTCAACGGCAAGATCGTCTGCTTCGGCCAGCACGACACCTATTCGTATTTCCAGACCGGGATGGCGATGCACGGGACGCTGCGGTGGGGCGAGTTGTACGAACGGGTCAGCGGCAGCGCAGGACACATCGATCGGCAGTGGTTTCCCAAATACGCCGGCGGCGGCGGAACCGGCGGAGACGCACGCGCGCGCTCACACGAGTGGCGCACGATCAATCTGGACAACGGCGTCGACCTGAGTATCTGGAGACAGTTCGACCGGACGAAAGACAATGCGCTACAACCGTTCTCGGGTGTGACGGTCAGCTATCCCGATCCGGCGGTGGCGCCGGAGTGCGCGCAGGACGTCGAGGTCACGGTCAGCAGCTACGTCCGGTGGCCGGATTCGATTCGGCCGCTGCTGCCGCCACTGGCGCCCGCTCGGTTCATGCCTGACCGCCATCGGTTGCGCAGTGCCACACTGCAACTGGATCTCACCGGAGAGCCGCTGGTGGCGGCCCCGGCGCACGGCCTGCCGATCGAATACATGGAGGGGCCGTATCGCTACCGCGGAACGCTGCGCGGAGAACCGGTCAGCGGCTTCGCATTCTACGAACGCTCGCTGGCGCTCTACCGGGATTGGGAGCTGATCGACGTGTTGGCCGCCACCGTCGCGAATCTCAGCCCGGCCGAGCCGTCATTGGTCAGCATCGTCGAGCAGGTCCGGCCGCTGGTGGCGTCGGGCCGTCGCGACGAGGCGCGGAAGTTGTTGCAGGCCATCGATCAGGCGGGTTGCCGCGATGTTGTTGACGCGTTGATCGCGGCGTTATCAGTCGACGGCTGACGATGTGACCGGGCGCCAGGATGCCCAGGACATGTGGCGGTGCTGCAGCCCAGGTTCATTTCGGCCGAACAACAGGTGATCGCGCGCGCCGGACTCGAGGTTGGCCTGTAGGCCCGCGACGAGCCGGTAGTCCTCGTCGCGCACGGTGGCATGGGCATAGTCGAAGACAGCTTGCGCACCGGCTGCCGACGGATTCCTCGGAGATGTCCAGCGGCGTCGAATTCTGATGCACGGTAATGGATCTGCCCGGCTTATCGCCGGGGTAAATGCGGTCGGCAAGCCGGTGATGCAGCGATCCACCGCGGATGTTGCTGAGGAAGTCCGATGGCCACCGACCACGCCGTTGCCGACGCGGATCACCAGCGGCTAGAGCACCACGATGTTCGGCCGAACAGCGCGGGCAGCTGGTGGATGTACCAGGCACCGGAGGCGTATCGCGCGCTGGCGCAGTGGCGTGGCTACCTGTCCGCCTGGCGGCAGCGTCGAAGCATGGAGAGCACAAGCCTGACCGCTTCTGCTGGCCATTGCGCGTCGGCCGGCTCGGGCCGGATACTGGCGCTCCCGGGCCAGCTGCCTTGCGCGTCAAGGCCATCGTCCCATTCGTCAGGTTTCGAAGAACGTCTATCGCGAGGTCGGATGATGCGCCGCCGCAGCTCCAGCAGCAGCTCCTCGGTGGAGGCGCAGGAAAGAGCGTCAAACGGTGATGTAGGATGGTGTCGAGGTTCGGGGCCGTCGCGGTGCAGCTTGACCACCAGTTCTTTGGGTTCGCCACCAGCGAGGATGGTGTCGATGCTGCCGGGTGCCCAGGCGAGCTTGTTTTCCAACATGGCGTAGGTGCCCGGGCTGGCCTTACGGACACCGTTTTCGATGTCGGAGAGGGTGCGCACGGTGAACTGGAGGCTGTTAGCGAGGTCGGTGCGGTTGCGGTAGCTCAGCGCGACGCGCCTGACTCACGATGTGGTGGCCGAGCCGTTCCAACGCATGCTGGTCCATGAAGCGATCATGACGCACCCGGGCGGCAATGTCGAGTCGAATACCCAGTGTTTTCCATCTCTTAGGTAAATGGGCGGAAACTCCTTTCCGCGGCACTGCCGCCAGATCGGCCCTGACCTGGGTGATCGTGTCCAGAACAGTTCCTCGACCTTTTCCTTGCGACAGCCCGACCACCTCCACCCTGGGTACACCGGCCAGTTCGCGGCGCGCCATCTTGGCCTCGGGTAGGGCTTCGCCGGTGAACCATTCCTGGCGGATGTCGAAGTCATCAAATCGCTCGCCCTCGACGGGTGTGCCGCAGCTGACCTCGGCGCTTGCTCGCCGGCACCGCGCTGACCACTCCGCCCGCCAATACGGACCGTCGTAGGCTCCAGGCGGGGCGCCGGTCTGCCATTCCTCCACCTGAACAGGCTCAACAGGGCGCAATACCGTTGTAGTGCTGCGCGAACTCGTAGGCTGGTCGCTGTCAAGGTAGACCCGTTCGATGCGGTAGGTGTCGCCGCTGCCAGCCGTGACCACGTACACCGTCGTCATCGCCGTTTCCAGTATCCGCTAGTGGGTGGACCTTAAGTCTCCCACCGCGCTTGTGGCCACGTCCGACAAACGCTGGTGGCGGCGCGACAACCGGCGTAGCTCTATCGAGGGTTGCCACCGGTGGTCATAGTGTGAGCGCAATCGCACGGATATAATTTCCGTGTTATTGAAATAATTTCCATTGTTTCCTATGCTTGCTGGCCAAAACGCTAGCTGGCAACTGGTTCGACGGCTGGCGAATGACGACCGTCACCGACTACCGCGAGCAGGCATAAGGCAGAAAGGGAGTCGATGTATGGGCGAATTGGTCGACGCGGAAAAGCTGCGACTGGCGAACATCGTGGTCATCAGCCACGGGAAACGCTACGAGGTGACGGCCGAGGCGAACACAGCCGCGGCCGACGCTCTGCGCCAGGTGCCGACCGTCGAGCTGCGCGACATGGTGCGGTTCCTGCTGCCCGATGTCGGGGTCAACGGTCATCCGGTGTTCGACCGCAGCTGGATGCTGACGCTGCTGACCTGGGCGAAGGAGAACATGCCCGAAGCGCCCGCCGCCTACCCAAGAGATGGTGAGCCATCAGGTTTGCCCTAGAGCCCGCGTGGCTGCCCCGGGGTTGCGAGGGGCGGGGTCAAGAACTCATCCAGGCCCCGCCTCCGACACCGACAACCATCCCTCAACAAATGCCCAGCCCCGCGATAGCAGGAGGAATCCAACCATGAAGAAACCGATAGCCACAGCTCTTGCTACCGCGACGATTACAGCATCAGTTGCGGTTCCGACTACTACTGGCGACAGTGGCAGCTACGACAGCCCAACCGATTGCCGCGGGTAGTGGTGCCTATGGGAAATGGCTGGACATGACCACTGATCCCACATTGATCATCCCCTGCGAGGAGTTAACGAGGGGGCGGCGCGTACTGGCTCTATCCCACCCTTAGGAGAAATCCATGAAGAACATCCATTGGCTATCGCCGAGTTTGGCCGCGGGCGCCATCGCCGCCCGGCTCGTGGTCTTCTTCAAAAGGCGTCCACAGGGCAGCTCAGGTCGGGGCGTGGAACTTACGGCCCGCACCTGCACGGCGCCGGGTTTCAAACTCGAACGCGAGTCCTAGCGCACCTGGGTTTGTGCAGCAGGGCCGCGGGGACGCAGAAAAACCCATAACCGCCGCCTGGCGTGCCAGGCCGCATAGCTGCCCCGGGGGGGTTGCGAGGGGGCGGCGTCAGGAACTCAACCAGCCGTCGCCCCCGACACCGACAACCTGATCGGCACCGCCGCAACCCTCAAGCAGGTCGCAGGAGATGTACCTGCGCTAACAGACTGGTGGCGGCCCAAGGCCGCGATCCAAGGAAAGGAAACACAAATGAAGACACCGTCAGGGGCGGCCTGGCCGCCCTGGCATCGCGGGGGCAATGGCCACCAACGTCATAGCTCCTGTCCCGGCGCACGCCACTATCTCGACCGTTGTCGACTCGGACGACTACAGCGGTGACACTACGCGGTGGAACTGAGCCTCGTCGGGCTGTCGGAAACACCGTCCCAGGCCGCGTACATGGCGCACACCATCTGTCTGGACCGGGAGGGGGGTTTCAGCGAGGACTTTATCGTCACCGACGGTACGGCCAACCAGAGGCTGACCTCTGAGCAGGCGGTCGAAGGCGTGATGGGCGGCGAGTTCCACTTCTGCCACATGTTCGAGGACGACGGTTCCATCGGCGGCGGCCACTCCAGCCCGGGTCCCGTTCCCGGCAGCCCCGGAATATCAGTGTGACATGACCGACCAGCGCAAACTCAGTACCGCCCAGCGGGACGTGCTCGACAACGACAACGTGACCTGGGTCGGCTGGGACCAGAAGGGCAGGCCGGTGGTGACCGCCCATTATCACGGCGGGGTGATCCAGCCCGCCGACCGAACGGCGTGATCCGAGGTCGAGGTCGAGGCAGTGGACGATCACCCGGCGGGGTGACGCCATCAACGTCACCTACCGCCCTGGGCTTGACCGGGACGGCGACGGCATCGCCTGCGAGTCATAACTGATCTCGACAACCCCGAGGAGAAACATCCACATGAACAACATCGCCGGTCCGGACCTAAGGCTGGTGCTCGCGTGAACGCGGGCTGGTTCCCGGACCCGAGCGGTCAACCGGGACAACGTTACTTCGACGGCCAGCGGTGGACTCAACACTTTGTCCCCACGTCGCCGCCGTTCGTGCAGGCACCCGCGCCGGCGGTGGCGGTGGCGGTGTCGACCGGCGGCGGGGTCAATCATGCGCTGCACGCGGTGCTGACGTTCTTCACCTGTGGCATGTGGCTGCCGGTCTGGATCCTCATCGCCATCTTCGGCAACGTCGAGATCGTCGGTCGCGGTCGCGGGCCACGGCGTGAGCGTGAACACCGGACCCAACCGCAAGCCGCTGATCGTGGCGGGCGTGGTGCTCGGGTGGTTCCTGCTCGGCGCGAGTGTAATGCATCCGTGGCTGCTGGCGATATTGATCCCCATCGTCGGGCTCGGCGGGCTGATCTTCTGGATGCGCAAGGACGACGAAAAGCGGAAGCGCCTCGCCGCCCACGCCGACTACGAGGACCGGCTGTACTACGAGGGCGATCCTCGCGGCACCTATGGCCGGTACATGCCGCCGGAATCTCCGCAAGAGGAAGACAGCACATAAGAAAGGCAATCGGCACGCCGTTGGGCGGGTCCACCCTAACCCGCGCCGCCCGCAAGGCAACCATTACGCTACACGGACCCCGCGACCACGCAACCCCCAATCCTGTTGCGGCACAGAGGGTTTATTCGATAGCGCGGTAGTGCATAGCGGTCGCCGGCAAAGACGCTCCCTGGCGGGGAGACTTACACATATTGGTGCATAAGGGTGGCGGCGCGAACGCTGTGCTACCTGCTGTTTCCGCTGGTAGCACAGGGTTTTACTGGGAAATACTTAGCAATTACATCGTTATACGCGCTCGGCCGTCATGTTCATTTCAAGTGTGCCCTGGCACGCCCCGCTCAAGATATCGGTGTGCATGGTCCCGGAAAGCGTCCCGTCGGGTTGAGGCGTGTAGCGCACGTGGGCTCGGGCCGGATCCCACTCGATCGTAGTGTCGGGCATCATGCAGTCCCATTGGAATTCGCTGGCTTGCGTCCAGGACGACCCATCCCAGGTGAATTGAACCGGTTGCGGAACCGTCGGGTTCCTTGGCGGAGGGCCGCTAATGATCGTGGCGATGCACTTTCCGCCCGTACAGGTCGACCGGAATCCGTAGGTATCGGTGTACTGCACCTCAGCCTGACTGGCTGCCACGCTAGTCCCATCCTTAGGACCAACGATGAACGTGATCGCATACTCGCCGTTCCAGGACGGAGGGTCGGCGGAGGCAGGTGGGGGAGTTGACAGGGCGACTGCGAGCGACGCGGCGCACAAACCGACGAAACTGCTCAGACGGTCCGGGACCATCGGTTTCTCCTCAGCGTCCGCAACGACCTTGGAACTATAGCGCTCCGACCTGCAACGACCGCGCCCCCACTTGCATGTGATGGGACTTACGCCGCCAGGCGGCAGCCATTTTTTTGCAGGTCACGTACGCCCTTTAGGGCCGGGTAGTCAGCAATTACAAGCAAGTAATCGGCCGTGAGGAGCCGTCGTTGATCACCCGCCGGGGGGTTCCCAGGCGGATCCGCCGGGCGTGTCCGAGCAGATGACGGGTGCGCCTGAGTTCGACGTGGCGGCCGTGCCCGGGGGGCCGCAGGGCATGCCGATGGCAGGCCGGGTATCGAGGCCGCCTGGGCTGGTCGTGGTCGTCGGCGACAGCGAATGGGTCGTGGTGGTCGGTGACTGCCTCGTCTCCGGCGCCGAGGACGTAGTCGGCGGCCGAGTGGTCGTCGCGGCTACCGATGGTGTCGTGCTCGTCGTCGTCACGGGCGCGGGAGCGGTGACGAGGGGCGGCGGGATGGTCGAGGCCGGTGCCGGGGGCGCGGGCCGGACTGTGGGCAGCGGGGACGGCGTTTCGACCGCAGAAGGTGATGGAGTTTCGACATCGGCTGGCGCGTCGTGGGACTGCGAGGCCGCGCGCAGAGCCATCACCCCCAAGATCCCACCCGCCGCCACCGTCAGGATGGCGAGGCCGAGCCCCGTGATGTGCAGCAGGCGCCGATGGCGCGACGGCATTCGTGTGTCGTCATGCGCGGCGCCCGCTATGTCAGGTTCCGCGAGCGTGATGGCATCGTCGACTTCGTTCTCTGGCAGGACATCTGGCGGGGCAGCGACATCAGGAATGTCGTCGACATTGGTTTTCGGGGAGGCCTCCGGCAAGGCCGCTGGCGGGACACCCGGCGCAGCAGCGACGTCGGAGGCATTGTCGAATTCGGCCTCCCGCAAGACCTCCGGCGAGGCGGCGGCATCGCGGGTGTCGGCAATGTCGGCGACCGGAGTATCGGGTTCGGCCACAACCGGTGGCGGGGAGAACGCCGGTTGGGTCGGCGCGACGCCGTTGACCTCTTGCGCGGCGGGGAGCGCGGCGGCTCCGGCGGTCGGGCTGTAGGGCCCGAGGCCCTCCTTGGATTCGAGTGCCTTGGCGAAGTCTCGACAGCGGCGGAATCTCTCGGCGGGGTTTTTCTTGAGCGCACGGGCAAATGGTGTGTCGAAGTAGGTCAATTCCGGCCGGACATCGCCTGGCCGTGGCGGCGGGTCGTTCAAGTGCTTGCTGGCCAGCACGGAGGGGTTCATGTGCGCAAAAGGCGCCGATCCGGTCAAGAGGTGAAACGCGGTGGCCGCCAAAGCATATTGGTCGGTTCGGCCGTCGATCGGGTCGTTCATGAGCTGTTCGGGCGCTGCGTAGCTCGCCGTGCCGATGGCCAGCTCCGCCCGAGTCAGGGTGTTGGAGTCGTCGGGGCGTCGAGGCAAACCAAAGCCGGTCAGCAGAATCCGGCGCCGGCGGGACTCCCAATTGCTGACGAGAATGTTGCTCGGATTCACACAGCCATGCACCAGCCCGAGTTCATGGGCGTAATCGAGGGCGTCGGCGATCGCGAAGACGATCTCGACCACCATGTCTGGCGGCATGCCTTCGGGATAGGTATCGGCCAGCAACTGGGCCGTGTCGGTGCCGTCGACGTAGTCCATCGAAAGCCACAGCCGGTCCTCGAACTCGCCCCGGTCATGGAGGCTGACGATGTTCGAGTGCCACAGCACGGCTGCCCGTCCGGACTCCTGTTTGAACCGGTAGCGATACTCCGGATCGGCCGACAGATCGGCCGACACGATCAGCAGCGCGTCCTGGCGCGGCAACCTCGGGTGTTCAGCCAAATAGAGGTCACCGATCGGTCCGCACCCGAGCAACCGAACAATGCTGAACCCGGCAGCCGTCGCACCATCGACCAGCGGCATGGGGAGGATCGTACAGACCCGTGTGCAGCCAAGGTCCGGGTGTTCGGGCACCGCCACCTGGCCGACGCGCTGGAGCAGGCCCGTTCACGGTGGTACAGATGTGGCCGGTGGCATTGATGAGGTAATTGGTGCATTTGTCGTATCCTGTGACGCGTGACACTCATGTCGCGGCGCTCCGTGCTGAAACTCGCCGCGGCGACACCTGCCCTGATCGGTCTCGGTGTCGCGGCGGGGTCGTTGGACGCCCCGTCGGCGTCGGCCGATGGCCTGGGCGTCTTGCTGGACTATGCGGCCGGGGTGATCCCCGCCAGCCAGATCAGGGCGGCCGGCGCCGTCGGCTCGATCCGCTATGTATCGGATCGCCGGCCCGGCGGTTCCTGGATGCTGGGCAAGCCGATCCAAATCTCCGAGGCCCGCGACCTCAACCAGAACGGGCTGAAGATCGTCTCCTGCTATCAGTACGGCAAGCAGAGCTCCGCCGACTGGCTGGGTGGTCAAAGCGCCGGCGTCACGCATGCCCGGCGCGGGTGGCAGCTGCACACCGCCGCGGGTGGTCCCGCCGGCGCCCCCATCTACGCCTCGATCGACGACGACCCGTCCTACGACCAGTACAAACAGCAGGTAGCGCCCTATCTGCGCGGCTGGGAGTCGGTGATCGGCCACCAGCGGACCGGCGTCTACGGCAACTCCAAGACGATCGAATGGGCGCTGCAGGACGGCCTGGGCTCCTACTTCTGGCAGCACAACTGGGGCTCACCCGGAGGGCGCACCCACCCCGCCGCGAATCTGCACCAGGTCGAGATCGACAAGCGCAACGTCGGCGGCGTCGGGGTCGACATCAACAACATCTGCAAGCCGCAATTCGGTCAGTGGGCCTGACCGAGCTGACCCACGAGTAAGTTTCCAGCAAACTTCTTTCGCCCGGTCTGGCGGCCCGATTTTCATCCGTCACTGCGCGGCACTTGGTGACCCTGGGACCGGCACGCCCGAAAGACCGCGAGATTTCCAGATAACGATTGCATAACAATACTGCCTTGATCTGCGCTGTTGTTGCTACTCGACCGTAACCACCTGCTTCCAGCAGGTTTGTTCTACCGCCCCTCTGCGAGGGTTGAGCGGACTGTTACCCAGCCCACCGTTACTCGCGCGTAGAACTCACCAGTAACCGATTCGCGCAGGAAACTCACCCTGGTTCTTATGACACTCTTATGGCAGCCGATGACGCCCCCCTTGGTCGGTCCCCAGAAGCCGGTCAGTGGAGACGCGGTCGGTTGGACGGGGGCTCGGTCGGGATGTAGACGACATCCGCAGGGCGGCGCGGCTCTGACACGCAAGGCGATATGCGCTTGATAGGGAGATACGCACGTGACGATCTATGAGCATCACCGAGTGTCCGCTGACCACGACGGGATGACCGCGGAGGCCACGCCGGGCACTCATGCTCTGGTCGATCGTCTGACTGCCGGCGAGCCCTACGCCGTCGCGTTCGGTGGGCAAGGCGGCGCGTGGCTGGAGACGCTGGAAGAGCTGGTCTCTTCGGCGGGCATCGAATCCGAGCTGGCGACGCTGGTCGGCGAGGTGGACCTGCTGCTCGAGCCGGTCGCCAAGGAGCTCGTCGTGGTGCGTCCCATCGGCTTTGAGCCGCTGCGTTGGGTACGCGCGCTGGCTGCCGAGGACCCCATTCCCTCGGCCAGGCAGCTCACCTCGGCCGCGGTGTCGTTGCCCGGTGTGCTGCTGAGCCAGATCGCCGCGATCCGCACCCTTGCTCGGCAGGGCATGGACCTGCAGGCCACCCCGCCGGTGGCCGTCGTCGGGCACTCGCAGGGCATTTTGGCGGTGGAGGCGCTGAAAGCCGGCGGAGAACGCGATATCGAGCTGCTGGCCCTGGCGCAGCTGGTCGGCGCCGCCGGCACGCTGGTGGCCCGGCGGCGCGGCATCTCCGTCCTCGGCGATCGTCCACCGATGGTGTCGGTCAGCAACGCCGACCCCGAGCGCATCTACCGGCTGCTCGAGGAGTTCTCCCAAGACGTCCGGACCGTGCTGCCGCCCGTCTTGTCGATCCGCAATGGCCGCCGCTCGGTCGTCATCACCGGCACCCCCGAGCAGCTGTCCCGCTTCGAGCTGTACTGCAAGCAGATCTCGGAGAAGGAGGAAGCCGACCGCAAGAACAAGATCCGCGGCGGCGACGTCTTCGCGCCGGCCTTCGATCCGGTGCAGGTCGAGGTGGGCTTCCACACGCCACGGCTGGCCGACAGCATCGACATCGTCGGCAGCTGGGCCGAGCAGGTCGGCATCGATGTCAGATTGGCCCGCGCGGTGGCCGAGTCGATCTTGGTGCAGCCGGTCGACTGGGTCGACGAGGTCGTCAAGGTCCACGAGGCGGGCGCACGCTGGATTCTCGACCTGGGGCCCGGCGACATCCTGACCCGGCTGACCGCACCGGTGATCCGCGGTCTCGGCATCGGGATCGTGCCCGCGGCGACCCGCGGCGGTCAGCGCAACCTGTTCACGATCGGCGCCGTCCCCGAGGTGGCCCGGCCCTGGTCGAGCTACGCCCCGTCGGTGGTCACCTTGCCCGACGGCAGGGTCAAACTGTCGACGAAGTTCACCCGGCTGACCGGCCGGTCGCCGATCTTGCTGGCGGGCATGACCCCGACCACCGTCGACGCCAAGATCGTCGCCGCCGCGGCCAACGCCGGGCACTGGGCCGAGCTCGCCGGCGGCGGGCAGGTCACCGAACCGATCTTCAACGACCGCATCGGTGAGCTGTCCGGGCTGCTTGATCCGGGTCGGACCTACCAGTTCAACGCGCTGTTCCTCGACCCGTATCTGTGGAAGCTGCAGGTCGGCGGAAAACGGTTGGTGCAGAAGGCCCGTCAGTCCGGTGCGCCGATCGACGGCCTGGTCGTCAGCGCCGGCATCCCCGAGCTGGAAGAGGCCGTCGAGCTGATCGACGAACTCAACGAGATCGGGATCAGCCACGTGGTGTTCAAACCGGGCACCGTCGAGCAGATCCGCTCGGTCATCCGCATCGCCACCGAGGTGCCGACCAAGCCGGTCATCATGCACATCGAGGGCGGACGCGCCGGCGGCCACCACTCCTGGGAAGACCTCGACGATCTGCTGCTGGCCACCTACTCGGAACTGCGGTCGCGGCCCAACATCACCGTCTGCGTCGGCGGCGGCATCGGCACCCCCGAGCGGGCGGCCGAATACCTGTCCGGGCGCTGGGCCGAGTCCTACGGCTTCCCGTTGATGCCCGTCGACGGCATCCTGGTCGGCACCGCGGCGATGGCGACGCTGGAGGCCACCACGTCGCCGTCGGTCAAGCGGATGCTGGTCGAGACGCAGGGCACCGAGCATTGGATCAGCGCCGGAAAAGCCCAGGGCGGCATGGCTTCCAGCCGCAGCCAGCTCGGCGCCGACATCCACGAGATCGACAACTCCGCTTCGCGGTGCGGCCGACTGCTCGACGAGGTCGCCGGGGACGCCGAGGCGGTCGCGGAGCGCCGCGACGAGATCATCGCGGCGATGGCCAACACCGCCAAGCCGTACTTCGGCGACGTCGGTGAGATGACCTACCTGCAGTGGCTGCAGCGCTACGTCGAGCTGGCCATCGGCGACGGCAACAGCACCGCCGACACCGCCGCGCCGGGCAGCCCGTGGCTGGCCGACACCTGGCGCGACCGGTTCGAGCAGATGCTGCAACGCGCCGAGGCGCGGCTGCACCCGCAGGACCCGGCCCGATCGAGACGCTGTTCGCAGTGTCGGATCGACGCGACGGTGTGCGGCTGCTGGAGAACCCCGACGAGGCCATCGCCGCACTGCTGAGCACGCTACCCGGACGCCGAGACCGTGCAGCTGCACCCGGCCGACGTGCCGTTCTTCGTCACGCTGTGCAAGACGCTGGGCAAGCCGGTCAACTTCGTGCCGGTGATCGACAAGGACGTCCGCCGCTGGTGGCGCAGCGACTCGCTGTGGCAGGCCCACGACGCCCGCTACGACGCCGACCAGGTGTGCATCATTCCCGGCACCGCCGCCGTCGCCGGCATCACCCGGATCGACGAGCCGGTCGGCGAACTGCTGGACCGCTTCGAGCAGGCCGCGATCGACGAGGTGCTGGTCAACCGGGGCGCAGCCCGACGCCGGTCGACCGCGCGCCGGCAGGGCCGCGTCGACGTGCAGCGGGCCGCTGGCCATCGTGCTGGACTCGCCGGACGTGCTGTGGGCCGGCCGCACCGCGACCAACCCGGTGCACCGCATCGCCGATCCCGGCGAGTGGCAGGTGCACGACAATCGCGGATCTGCGAGCCACGAGCCACCCATTCTCACCGGCGCGCGGCTGGAAGATCGACGGTGACCGGGTTGTGTTGAGCGTGCCGATCGTCGGGCACCTGGATCGACATCCGATTCAGCTTGCCCGCCACGCACGATCGACGGCGGTATCCCGGTTGATCCGCACCAAGGACGCCATCGAGGCCATGCGCTCGGTGCTGGCCATCGCCGCCGGTGTCGACGGCCCGGACGCGCTGCCGCGGGTGCACAACGGGACGGCCACCGTGACCGTGCAGTGGGACCCCGAGCGGGTGGCCGACCACACCGGCGTCACCGCGATCTTCGGCGAGCCGCTGGCGCCGACCCTGACCACCGTGCCCGACGCGCTGGTCGGCCGCTGCTGGCCCGCGGTGTTCGCGGCCATCGGCGTCGGCGGTCACCGCGCTCCGGATTCCCGGTCGTGGAGGGCTTGCTGAGCCTGGTGCACCTGGACCATGCCGCGCACCTGCTCGCGCCGCTGCCCACGGTGCCGGCCGAATTGGCCGTCACCGCAACGGCTTCGCGTGGCCACCGACACCGAGGTCGGCCGAGTGGTCCCGATCTCGGTGACGTCAGCGACGCCGCCGGACGCACCGTGCTGGCCACCCTCGAGGAGCGGTTCGCGATTCGTGGCCGCACCGGCGCTGCCGAACTGGCCGACCCGGTCCGGGCCGGTGGAGCGGTGTCGGAGAACGCCACCGACACCCCGCGGCGCCGCCGGCGGGACGTCACGCTGCACCGCGCCGGTCGACATGCGTCCGTTCGCGGTGGTGTCGGGTGACCACAACCCGATCCACACCGACCGGACCGCCGCACTGCTGGCCGGTCTGGAATCGCCGATCGTGCACGGAATGTGGCTCTCGGCAGCGGCCCAGCACGTGGTCACCGCCACCGACGGCAAGCCCGTCCGCCCGCCCGACTGATCGGCTGGACGGCCCGCTTCCTGGGCATGGTGCGTCCCGGCGACGAGATCGACATCCGCGTCGATCGGGTCGGAATCGACCAGGGCGCAGAGGTTCTGGAGGTAGCGGCGCGGATCGGGGCGAGATCTGGTGATGTCGGCGACCGCACGGCTGGCTGCGCCCAAGACCGCCTACGCGTTTCCCGGTCAGGGCATTCAGCACAAGGGCATGGGCATGGAGGTCCGGGCCCGCTCGAAGGCCGCCCGCAAGGTGTGGGACCGACGCCGACAAGTTCACCCGCGAAACGCTGGGCTTCTCGGTCCTGCATGTGGTGCGGGACAACCCGACCAGCCTGATCGCCAGCGGCGTGCACTACCAGCATCCCGAGGGCGTGCTGTACCTGACGCAGTTCACCCAGGTCGCCATGGCGACGGTGGCGGCCGCCCAGGTCGCCGAGATGCGCGAGCAGGGCGCCTTCGTCGAGGACGCGATCGCCTGCGGCCATTCGGTCGGCGAATACACGGCGCTGGCCTGCGTCAGCGGCGTCTACGAACTGGAAGCATTGCTGGAGATGGTGTTTCAGCGCGGCTCCAAGATGCATGACATCGTGCCGCGCGACGAGCTGGGCCGCTCCAACTACCGGCTGGCCGCGATCCGGCCGTCGCAGATCGATCTCGACGACGCCGACGTCACGGGGTTCGTCGACGAGATCGCCGCAGCGCACCGGCGAGTTCCTGCAGATCGTCAACTTCAACCTGCGCGGCTCGCAGTACGCGATCGCCGGCACGGTGCGCGGCCTGGAGGCGCTGGAGGACGAGGTCGAGCGGCGCCGTGAAATCGTCGGCGGTCGGCGGTCGTTCATCCTGGTGCCCGGCATCGACGTGCCGTTCCACTCCGAGGTGCTGCGGGTCGGCGTGGCCGACTTCCGCCGCTCGCTGGAGCGGGTCATGCCGCGCGACAAGGATCCCGACTTGATCATCGGTCGCTACATCCCCAACCTGGTGCCGCGGCCGTTCAGCCTCGACCGCGACTTCATCCAGGAGATCCGCGACCTGGTACCGGCTGAGCCGCTCGACGAGATCCTCGCCGACTACGACACCTGGCGGCAACGAGCGGCCCCGTGAAATGACGCGGACGGTCCTCATCGAGCTACTGGCCTGGCAGTTCGCCAGTCCGGTGCGCTGGATCGAAACCCAGGACCTGCTGTTCACCGAAGAAGCCGCGGGCGGCCTGGGTGTGGAGCGGTTCGTCGAGATCGGCGTGAAGTCGGCGCCGACCGTCGCCGGACTGGCCACCAACACCCTCAAGCTGCCCGAATATGCGCACAGCACAGTGGAAGTGCTCAACGCCGAGCGCGACGCCGCCGTGCTGTTCGCTACCGACAACGATCCCGAGCCTGAGGACGAGCTCGACGAGGCTGGCGATTCCGCCGCAGTCCGCGGCGGAGGGCGCACTCGGCGCCCGATGTCGCGCCGGCCGTCGCTGCGGCTCCGGCCGCGGCTCCGTCCGGGTGCTCCGCGACCCGACGACATTCCGTTCGACGCGGCCGACGCCACGCTGGCGCTGATCGCGCTCTCGGCCAAGATGCGCATCGACCAGATCGAGGAGCTGGACTCCATCGAGTCCATCACCGACGGCGCGTCCTCGCGGCGTAACCAATTGCTGGTCGACCTGGGTTCCGAGTTGAACCTCGGTGCCATCGACGGCGCCGCCGAGGCCGACCTGGCCGGGCTGCGCTCGCAGGTCACCAAACTGGCGCGCACGTATAAGCCTTACGGGCCAGTGCTTTCCGACGCGATCAACGACCAGCTGCGGACGGTGCTGGGGCCGTCCGGCAAGCGGCCCGCGGCCATCGCCGAACGGGTGAAGAAGACCTGGGAGCTCGGCGACGGCTGGGTCAAGCACGTCACGGTCGAGGTCGCGCTCGGAACCCGCGAAGGCACCAGCGTTCGCGGCGGCGCGATGGGGAACCTGCACGAGGGCGCGCTGGCTGACGCCGCTGCCGTCGACAAGGTCATCGACGCCGCGGTCGCGGCGGTGGCCGCACGCCGCGGGATTACGGTGGCGCTGCCGTCATCCGGTGGCGGCGGCGGTGCGACCGTCGACGCCGCGGCGCTGGGTGAGTTCACCGAGCAGATCACCGGCCGCGACGGCGTGCTCGCCTCGGCGGCCCGCCTCGTGCTGGGCCAGCTGGGCCTGGACGACACGGTCACCGTGCCGCCGGCCGCGACCGACGCCGAGCTGATCGACCTGGTCTCCACCGAATTGGGCGCGGACTGGCCGCGATTGGTGGCGCCGGTGTTCGACGGCAAGAAGGCCGTGGTGTTCGACGACCGCTGGGCCAGCGCCCGCGAAGATCTGGTCAAGCTGTGGCTGATCGACGACGACGAGGCCAACGCCGACTGGGCGCGGCTGTCGGAGCGGTTCGAGGGTGCCGGCCACGTGGTGGCAACCCAGGCGACTTGGTGGCAGGGCAAGGCGCTCGCGGCCGGACGTCAGATCCACGCCTCGCTGTACGGCCGGATCGCCGCCGGCGCGGAGAACCCGGACAGCGGCCGCTACAGCGACGAAGTCGCGGTGGTGACCGGTGCGTCGAAGGGCTCGATCGCCGCGTCGGTGGTCGGACGGCTACTCGACGGCGGTGCCACCGTCATCGCGACGACATCCAAGCTCGACGACGAGCGGCTGGCGTTCTACCGGACGCTGTACCGCGATCACGCCCGCTTCGGCGCCGCGCTGTGGGTGGTGGCGGCCAACATGGCGTCCTACTCCGACATCGACGCGCTGGCCGAATGGGTCGGCAACGAGCAAACCGAAAGCCTTGGGCCGCAGTCGATTCACATCAAGGATGCGCAGACTCCGACGCTGCTCTTCCCGTTCGCGGCACCCCGGGTCGCCGGCGATCTGTCCGAGGCCGGTTCGCGCTCGGAGATGGAAATGAAGGTGCTGCTGTGGGCGGTGCAGCGGCTGATCGGCGGACTGTCCGCGAATCGGCGCCGAGCGCGACATCGCCTCGCGCCTGCACGTGGTGCTGCCCGGTTCGCCCAACCGCGGCATGTTCGGCGGCGACGGCGCCTACGGCGAAGCCAAGTCGGCGCTGGACGCCGTGGTGACCCGCTGGCAAGCCGAGTCGTCGTGGGCGCAGCGAGTCAGCCTGGCGCACGCGCTTGATCGGCTGGACCCGCGGCACCGGGCTGATGGGACACAACGACGCGATCGTCAGCGCCGTCGAAGAAGCCGGTGTGACAACGTATTCCACCGACGAGATGGCCGGCATGCTGCTGGCGCTGTGCGACATCGAGTCCAAGGCCGCAGCCGCCGGCGCGCCGCTGCAAGTCGACCTGACCGGCGGGCTCGGCGACGTCGAGCTGGACATGGCCGAACTGGCCGCCAAGGCCCGTGAGGAAATGACCGCGGAGGCTGCGCCGGACGACGACGCCGCCGACGAGGGGACCATCGCCGCGTTGCCGTCGCCGCCGCGCGGCTACTCCCCGGCCCCGGCACCGGAGTGGGACGACCTCGACGTCGACCCCGCCGATCTGGTGGTCATCGTCGGCGGCGCCGAACTCGGCCCGTACGGCTCGTCGCGCACGCGCTTCGAGATGGAGGTCGACAACGAACTGTCGGCCGCCGGTGTGCTCGAGCTGGCCTGGACCACCGGGCTGATCAAGTGGGAGGACGACCCGACACCGGGTTGGTACGACACCGAATCCGGCGATCTGGTCGACGAGGCCGAGCTGGTCGAGCGCTACCACGACGCCGTGGTGGAGCGGGTCGGGATCCGTGAGTTCGTCGATGACGGCGCGATCGACCCCGATCACGCCTCGCCGCTGCTGGTGAGTGTGTTCCTGGACAAGGACTTCACGTTCGTTGTCTCCTCGGAGGCCGATGCCCGTGGGTTCGCCCAGTTCGATCCGGAGCACACCGTGGTCCGGCCGATGCCGGACTCCACCGACTGGCAAGTTACCCGCAAGGCGGGCACCGAGATTCGCGTTCCGCGCAAGACCAAGCTGTCGCGAACGGTCGGCGCGCAGATTCCCACCGGGTTCGACCCGACCGTGTTCGGCATCAGCCAGGACATGGCCAGCTCGATCGACCGGGTGGCGCTGTGGAACATCGTCGCGACGGTCGACGCCTTCCTGTCGTCGGGCTTCACGCCGACCGAGCTGATGCGATGGGTGCACCCGGGCTTGGTGGCCAGCACGCAGGGCACCGGTATGGGTGGCATGACGTCGATGCAGACGATGTACCACGGCAACCTGCTGGGCCGGAGCAAGCCCAACGACATCTTGCAGGAAGTTCTGCCCAACGTCGTTGCCGCACATGTCATTCAGAGCTACGTCGGAAGCTACGGCGCGATGATCCACCCGGTCGGCGCGTGCGCGACCGCGGCGGTCTCAGTCGAGGAGGGCGTCGACAAGATCCGCCTCGGCAAGGCCGAGCTGGTGGTCACGGGCGGTTTCGACGACCTGACGCTGGAAGCCATCATCGGCTTCGGTGACATGGCTGCCACCGCCGAGACCGCAATGATGCGCGGCAGGGGCATCAGCGACGCCCGAAGTTCTCCCGTCCCAACGACCGGCGCCGGCTCGGCTTCCTCGAAGCCCAGGGCGGCGGCACCATCCTGCTGGCCCGCGGCGATCTCGCGCTGAAGATGGGTCTGCCGGTGCTGGCGGTGGTGGGCTTCGCGCAGTCGTTCGCCGACGGTGTGCACACCTCGATCCCGGCCCCGGGCCTTGGCGCACTGGGCGCCGGACGTGGCGGCAAGGATTCTCAGTTGGCCCGATCGCTGGCCAAGCTGGGCGTCGGCGCCGACGACATCGCGGTGATCTCCAAGCACGACACTTCGACATTGGCCAACGATCCCAACGAGACCGAACTGCATGAGCGGCTGGCCGACTCGCTCGGCCGCTCGCGCCGGCGCGCCGCTGTTCATCGTGTCGCAGAAGAGCCTGACCGGCCACGCCAAGGGCGGTGCGGCGGTCTTCCAGATGATGGGGCTGTGCCAGATCCTCCGCGACGGGGTGATCCCGCCCAACCGCAGCCTGGATTGCGTCGACGACGAACTGGCCGGCTCGGCGCACTTCGTCTGGGTACGCGACACGCTGCGACTGGGCGGCAAGATCCCGCTGAAGGCCGGGCTGGTGACCAGCCTCGGGTTCGGCCACGTGTCCGGCCTGGTCGCGCTGGTGCACCCGCAGGCCTTCCTGGCCACACTGGACGCCGACCAGCGCGCGGACTACCAGCGGCGCGCCGACGCTCGGGTGCTGGCCGGTCAGCGGCGGCTGGCTTCGGCGATAGCCGGCGGCCGGCCGATGTACGAGCGGCCCGCGGACCGTCGTTTCGACCACGAGGTGTCCGAGAAGCGGCAGGAGGCGGCGATGTTGCTCGACGCGGAGGCGCGGTTGGGCGACGGGGACCTCTACCGTGTGTGACCACCTCCGTGATCGTCCGATAGGTTCGCAACTCATGGGAATCGTCGGAGTGGGGATCGACCTTGTCTCCATCACTGAATTCGCCGAGCAGGTCGACCAGCCCGGAACGGTGTTCGCCGAAACCTTCACCCCCGGTGAGCGGCGCGACGCCTCCGACAAGAGTTCGTCGGCGGCACGCCACCTGGCGGCGCGCTGGGCGGCCAAGGAGGCGGTGATCAAGGCCTGGTCCGGGTCGCGGTTCTCCCAGCGGCCGGTGCTTGCGCGAGGACATCCATCGCGACATCGAGGTGATCACCGACATGTGGGGACGGCCGAAGGTGCGGCTGACCGGTGCCATCGCCAAGCATCTGGCCGACGTGACGATCCACGTGTCGTTGACGCACGAAGGCGATACCGCGGCCGCGGTGGCCATCCTGGAAACCGAGTAGCGCTCGCGAGTAGGCGCAAAGCGCGATTTCCGCCGAGATATGGACTTTGCGTCTACTCGCGTGAACTGATTCACCCCATGAGCGATCTTGTCGAACGCGTGCGCGAGGTACTGCCGTCGGTGCGCCGCGATCTCGAGGAGCTGGTCCGCATCGAATCGGTGTGGGCCGACCCGGCCCGCCGCGACCAGGTGCAGCGCAGCGCCCAAGCCACCGCGGACCTGTTGTCGCAGGCCGGTTTTGACGACGTCCGAGATCGTCAGCGAGGGCGGTGCGCCCGCCGTCATCGCCCGCCATCCGGCGCCGCCGGGAGCGCCGACCGTGCTGCTGTACGCCCACCACGATGTGCAGCCCGAAGGTGATCCCGCGCAGTGGACGTCGCCGCCTTTCGAGCCGACCGAACGCGACGGCCGACTCTACGGGCGCGGCAGCGCCGACGACAAGGCCGGTATCGCAACGCATTTGGCGGCATTTCGGGCGCACGGCGGCCAACCTCCGGTGGGGGTGACGGTGTTCGTCGAAGGTGAGGAGGAGTCCGGTTCGCCGTCGCTGGGCCGTCTGCTGGCCGCGCACCGTGACGTGCTGGCCGCCGACGTGATCGTCATCGCCGACTCGGACAACTGGAGCACCGACGTGCCGGCGCTGACGGTATCGCTGCGCGGGCTGGCCGACTGCGTGGTCGAGGTCGCCACGCTCGACCACGGCCTGCACTCCGGCCTGTGGGGAGGTGTGGTTCCGGACGCGCTGATGGTGCTGGTGCGGCTGCTGGCCAGCCTGCACGACGACGACGGCAACGTCGCGGTGGCCGGTCTGCACGAAAGCACAGCCGCCGCAGTGGATTACCCCGCCGAGCGGGTGCGTGCGGAGTCGGGTCTACTGGACGGGGTGAGCGAAATCGGTTCCGGCACGGTGCCGCAGCGGCTGTGGGCCAAGCCGGCGATCACCGTGATCGGCATCGACACCACATCCATTGCCGCGTCGTCGAACACGCTGATCCCGCGCGCCCGCGCCAAGGTCAGCATGCGGGTGGCCCCGGGCGGTGACGCCGCCGCGCACCTGGACGCGCTGCGCGCGCACCTGGAACAGCACGCTCCCGTGGGGCGCGCAGGTGACGGTGACTCCCGGCGACATCGGTCAGCCCTACGCCATCGACGCCAGCGGCCCGGTCTACGACGCCGCCCGGGCGGCATTCCGGCAAGCCTGGGGTGTCGAGCCGATCGACATGGGCATGGGCGGCTCGATCCCGTTCATCGCCGAGTTCGCCGCCGCGTTCCCGAAGGCGGCGATCCTGGTGACCGGCGTAGAGGACCCCGGCGACGCAGGCGCACAGCGTCAACGAGAGCCTGCGATCTGGGTGTGCTGGAACGAGCCGCGGCCGCCGAGGCGCTGCTGCTGGCGAACCTGGCCGTGTGACGATGCGGGCCGGAACGGCCCGCTGAGGAAGGCGGCAATCAACTCCCGCCTAGACCGACAGGTCGCGGCGCAGTTTGGCGACGTGACCGGTGGCCTTGACGTTGTACTGGGCGACGGACGGTCAGCCGTCGAGCAGATCGTCGGTGACGCGCCGACCCGACTGCCTCGGTGTGATCCACTTTCCGAGATCGAACCCCTGCCGGGTCGCTTCGGCGAGGTGGGCCGCTTCCGCGGCGTTGTCGATGCGAGGTTCGCGGGCCAGAAGCCACAGGTTTTTCTGGTCGGGTGTACCGACAAGGGCAACCGAGTAGGCGTCATCGATCTTCAGAACCCAGTAGTCACCTTTCGTGAACGGGATCCACCGCAGGAACTTCGGAAGAAACGACACCTGCAACCGTCCCGCCTGGCCGTTCACAGGGGTTGCACGACCGATCGACTGCGACGGTGCGCCGTCCTTATCGATCTTGGGTTCAAGGGGTGATTGCAACACTTCGTTGATTTAGGAGTGTTGATGGGTCCGTATCACTCGTTGAACGCGGTGCAGCGCCGGTATTGGGAGTTGGTGGCTGACGGGGTGCCGCCGGGCGTTGCTGGGATGGCTGTCGGCGTGTCTGAGCGCTGCGGGCAGGGGTGGTTCCGTCAACGTGGCGGTGTGAACCCACAATTGAGTGAACCCCAGGGCCGGCGGCGGCCGCGACTGGGTGCGCTGGAGCGCGATGAAATCACCATCGGCACCTCACACGGTGAGTCCGAGCGATCGATCGCTAACCGGTTGGGGCGTGCGCCGTCGACGATCATGCACGAAATCGCCAACAATGGCGGCTGCCGCGGTGCCACAGGTCGGTATCGGGCGCGGCATCGGTTCGGCGCTGACCGCGGCGGCTGGGACGCCAAGTCGGGGTATCGGGCCAGTGTGGCCCAGGCCCGCAGCGAAGAACGGGCGCGTCGACCCAAGACCGGCAAGATCGACGGCAATCCCGAACTGCGTGAGCTGGTCAAGGAGCTGCTGAAGAAGAAGTACAGTCCCGAGCAGATCGCCGGTCAGCTGGCCAAGGACTATCCCGATCGCCCGGAGATGCGAGTGTCGCACGAAACCATCTACAAGTGGATCTACGTGCAAGGACGCGGTGAGCTGCGCCGCGAGCTGCACCGGTGTTTGCGCACCGGGCGAGCGGTGCGCAAACCCCGTAAACGCACCAATGCCACCGAGACTCGGGGCCGAATTCCGGGCATGGTCAACATCTCCGAACGCCCGCCCGAAGCCGACGACCGCGCCGTGCCCGGCCACTGGGAGGGTGATCTGATCATCGGCAAAAACCAGGTCTCTCAGATCGGCACCCTGGTGGAGCGCTCGTCGGGTTTCGTGCAACTGCTGCACCTACCCGACAACCGCGAGGCTGACGTCGTCGCCGAGGAAATGATCAAAGCGATCAAAGCCCTGCCCGATGAGCTGCGCCGCACCCTGACCTGGGATCAAGGCAAGGAGATGGCTGACCATGCCCGTATCAGCATCGCCGCCGACATCGACATCTACTTCTGTGATCCGCACTCGCCGTGGCAACGCGGCTCCAACGAGAACACCAACGGGCTGTTGCGCCAGTACTTCCCGAAGGGCACCGACCTATCCGTGCACTCTGCGGAGTCCTTAGCTGAAGTCGCCATCGAACTGAACAACCGGCCTCGAAAACGCTTCGACTGGGACAGCCCCGCTCAAGTCCTCGACCGGCTATTGTCAAACCCGCCAAACGTCACTGTTGCAAGCAAACCTTGAATCCGCCGATACACCGATTGTCGACACGCACGCTTCCGTCGTCCTCGGGCGTGTATTCGGCGGTGATGTCCGAGCCGTCGGCGTCCTCCCATTTGAGCGGGAGCCTGCCGACCTCATACCACAGGCCGCTGTAGCGGTTGAGGTCGAGAGATCCGACGGAGGTGACAGCGGACTGTTCACTCATCGTGGCCTTCTCCTTCGGTGCAGTGGGCTACCGCCCTGTAAGGGCGCCGTGTATCCACTTCGTTGAACCGATCCGGAGCCACCGAGGGACCCTAGGGAGCAAGCAGCGCGACTTACTCAGCACCTGGCTTCTCGTCGCCCTGCTTCTTCAGCGTCTCGCTCGCGCTGCTGACGACGCTTCGGATGAACTCGTACTGCGTCTTGACGAGCTTGTCCGCCATATCGAGGGCGGCGTCGACGATGGTATTGCGTCTCGACGGATGGTCGTCGCCGTGCCCGGGCAACGACTCATCGACAGCGCCAACGAACTTGCGCACGGCATCGATGGCGGTCCGTTGTCCGGATTCGACCGACTTGAGCACTTCGTCGGACAGGCTTGTCACTCGTTCTGTCAGGTCTGACGCTCGTTCCGCCGCCGACTTCTGCTCGGTGCCTTCTGCCATGATCGCTCCCTAAAGAATGGCTGCAAAGAAATCAGTCTCGAATGACTCGGCATCAAGAATGCGCTCAGATCTCGGCGTTCTATAGGGTCGATGGTCCTTTTCCGCCTGCTGTGGAAACTATCTCTGGGAAGCGACCCCCGATCCTGTAGTGGAAGCCGGTCCGCAGGAGCGAGCTGAACGCTTTTGGGGTGGTTGGTTGGCAAATCAGACCCGGGGCTTGGGTTTGTCGGCTTGCTCGGCGCTCACTGACAAGTGGGTGCAGGCAACTGATATGACATCGGGGGAGCCGACGCAGTGCAACCGGCTTCCGTCGCACGGCTCACGCTGACTACGTCCTGGTCAGCAAGTGAGTGGCGTGTCGTGTCGTGTGGTAAACCTCGACAGCCGACACGTGACGACCGAGAATCAATCCGTCACAACGGTTCCCGCCATTACGAGGCACTGAGCAGTTTTTTGATGAAGTTTGACGTATGTGCAGCCTTGACGTTGTACTGCGCCACGGCGATCTTGCCCTTCTCGTCCACCACGAATGTCGAGCGGATCACGCCTTGGACGGTTTTGCCGTACATCTGTTTTTCGCCGTAGGCGCCCCAGGCCGTCAGCACTTTGCGGTCGGGATCGGACAGCAGCGGAAAGGTCAGACCCTCGGCGTCGCGGAATTTGGCCAGCTTTTCCGGCTTGTCGGGGGAGATGCCGACGACGTCGAGGCCGGCGCCGTTGAGTTCGGCCAGACTGTCGCGGAAGTCGCAGGCCTGTTTGGTGCAGCCGGGGGTCGACGCCGCCGGGTAGAAGTAGACGATGACGCGCCGGCCCTTGTAGTCGGCCAGGGACACCTTCTTCCCGTCGGCGTCGGGCAGGGTGAAGGCGGGCGCTTTGTCGCCCGGCGCGAGGCGTGCGGTCTCGGTCAAGGAAGGTCCCTTTCTGATCTAGGGTAGGTCGGCAGGCACCAACCTAGACCGAGCCCGGCCTTGGTACGCCGACGACAGGGAGGACGAGAGTGGCGGAGCGGGATCCCGACACCATTAAGCAGGAGATCGACCAGGCCCGTAACCAGCTCGCGTCGACCGTCGATTCCCTGGCTGAGCGGGCCAATCCCCGCCGACTCGCTGACGACGCCAAAGCCCGGGTCATCGGGTTCGTCAAGAAGCCCGCGGTGGCGATCTCCCTGGCCGGGATTGGGACTCTTGTCGTCGTCATCGTGGTCCGCAGGGTCAGGAACCGTTGATGCCTGAGCGCCACTGACGTCTGGCCTGGTCAGTGTGTCGCGTTGGCGATCATCTCGTCGGCGATCTGGCTGGCTTGATCGTTGATCTGCAGACTGCACGCGACGACCTCGACTACCAGGTTCGACATTGCGCTGAGCGCGTGCTCGCAGCCCCAATCCCCGCCCTGGCTTCGGGACTGCACGATCTTCGTGTTGGTCTGGCTGAGGTCTTTCAAACTCCAGTGGGATTGTTCGTTCCCGTTGGTCACGGTCACTGATTGCCCTGCGCAGCTTCTCCAATTGTTCGCAGAGGTGTTGAGAAACGCATGGGCCTGGTCGGCCGATGGAAAGTTCACCGCGGTTTGGTCGACGTAGAAATGGCCGACGTCGCTGTTTTGCTCAGTGGATAGTTGTTGCAGCGTCTGATCGCTCACTCCGGACCAACCGCTGCCGGCATAGGTTACGTTTTCGCCGGTGTAGAGCGCCCCGATGCAGTTCGCGGGCGACACCGTTTCGGACTCTTCGGCCAACTTCTGTACCACGTCACCGGCCTGCATGTGCGAAGCACCCATGATGGTGTTGATCCGGGCGGGGGGCAGCAGGATCGAATTCAGCTGGCCGGTAGTGATTGTCGGCAGTTTGGCCGGGGGCGGGGGCTTGATGACCAGAGCCACCACGCCCACCGCCGCGGCCACGGCCGCTACGGCTGCACCGGCGATGATCCATGGCTTGCGAGACTTTCGGGGGCGCGCAGCGTTGGTGTCCGGCGACGCAAACGCGGGCATCGGTATCGGCTGGGGTCCGGCGTGCGGCCCCGGGGGAATCGACGGCGGCGCGCCGCCGCCCTGATATGACGGTGCCGGGCCAGGGCTGAACGTGGGTGCTGGTCCGGTCCAGGCCGGCGACGGCGGTGCGACGTAAGTAGGCACTGTTGCTTGGGTTGCATCAGTTGCTCTCGAGGAAGGGTTGTCCTCGGCGTGGACGGAGGTCAGCACATTCTCGATATCCGTCCGGATTTTCCACGTGATATCGGCGCGGTCGCGCAACCTGATGAGGAGCTGGATCAGGTCGCGACGCGCGCTGGGTTCATTGCCATCGGTGTCGAGCCCGGATTTGAGATCGGAGAACAACTGGGCTTGCTCGACGGCGGTGAGTTCGTGGGCCGCTATGGCAGTGTTCAGGCGCATCAGATAGGCAAACGGCACCGGTGGGGGTTCGGGCAGCGGTGACGGCAACGGCCCTGCGTTGGCCTTGCGGGCGTGCACGGCGGCGATCAGCTCGATGCCGCTTTCGATGTTGGGGTTCTGATAGTCGATGGCCTGCACCGAGGCCAGCGGATTGACGCGCATGCTGTCCAGCGGACCGATCTGCACCGGCAGGATCGGCCGACCCAGATCTTGGGCGTAGCCCAACTCCGCCTGGCAGGGTTTGGACTCCAGGTAATTCTTCGACAGCGCCGCGATGAACACCTCACAGCCGCGGATCTGCTCGAGGATCGCATTCCACCATGCCTCGCCGCCAGTGAGTTCCTCATCCAGCCACGCGTCTAGGTGGGCGCGGCGCAAGGCTGCGGTTATCTTGGCGATCGCCGCTGCGTCCCGGCTCGAGTAGCTGATAAACACGCCCATGACAAAATTCTCCCAGGCAGAACGGGTGGACCCGATTTGCTGAGATCGTACTGCGCAGGCAGCACCGCCGAATCCACAACGAGCGAATATCACCAATGTGCGTAAATACCTACCCGGACCGGTAGCTGTTATCCCCGCACTCCGCTGTGAACAGCCACCACCACCACCCGAGAGGTTGCGCCACGTTACGCTGCCGGTCACTGCGGTGGACCCGGCGCGCCGGCCGTTGCCGAGGGTGCCGACAATCACGGTCCCGTTGGCACCGTGGCCGCTGTTGGTGACGGCATGGACTATGGGGTGATCAAGTTCGACCCGGCCAAGGTGATCCCGACCGCCAACGTCGCCGGATTCGCGATCAACGGCATCGGCCCCGACCCAGACTGGCACCAGCCAGCCTGCACGAACGGCGCTGCCAACGGCATTCAATGCGGCGGCATCGCCAGCATCTCAGGCCCAGGGCCACATAGCGCGATGAACCACGCAGTCTTCCAGCCGGGCGATGACGGAGGCCCGGTTACCTCCAACGACCTGCTGATTGGCCTGGCCTACGGCGGCAGCACCGCTCCGGCCTGGGGCTTCCCCCAGATTGATTTCACGCACTACACAAAATTCAGCGCGATCCTCGCCGACGTCAACGCCAAAGGCGGTCCAGGAGCAGGATTTTCACCGATCCCAGGCTGAGCCGCCACCGCGCACCCCGATCACCACGCCGCTCTAATTGTGCTGCCTGACCTCTGAGACGGGATGTGAACAATCCCGAATCCCGTGATCTGACACCGGATGGATTGTCGGACAACATTTGTTACACATGCTGATGGGTTCTGCCGTGTATCTCCGGGTGTCCACCGGACAGCAATGCGTCGACCAGCAGCACGACGCCATCGCCGAACGCGCCGGGAGTGATCGACCCGGGTGGGAGATGTAGATGATTGGTCGCGCTGAGGATGACCTCGGGTACACCGAAATCTGCGCTGGACTCTCTGCACGCTTCGGCACCCGTTTTGGACTGGAAAGCGTCGGCGAGTGCGTGACGATGGTGGCCAAGTTCGAAGGCGGCATTGAGGTGATGATCACCGACTGCGGGGTCTCGCTATCACCCGCCGACTGGCACCTGGATGGGCGTGCCGCAGGGTATTACGTTGGGTTGCACACCACTACATCGAATCTCGACGGTGTGGACGAAGACATGCTTGAGCAAGTCGGTTATGCCTGTGACCCGGAAGCCTTGCCCACCGTTGAGGCGATCGGCGAGCTAGTTCACCAAGCGTTGGCCTATGCGCGATTTCTGCGAGAAGCAAACTGAAGGCTGAAGGCGCGCGCCAGCCTGCGCCTAATCGGGCCGAGCGGCACCTTCGTTATGCCGAGTCCTCCTGGGCGAGGTAACGATAGAGCGTTGCTCGGCTGACGCCGAGGTACTTGGCGACGTCTTTGGCGGTATGACCATCTGCTTTCATCCGAGTTGCGGTGATGATGTGCTCCCGGTCCGCGACCTTCTTGGGTCGCCCGAACTTCGCGCCATTGGCCCGGGACGTCGCTCTCTTGAGGGCAGTGCGCTCCTTGATCAGCTCCCGTTCGAACTCCGCCATGTTTGCAAGCACTCCGATCACCATGCGCCCCGCCGCAGTCGAGGAGTCGATCCCATCGGTGGTGGAGATCAGCGTGATGCTGCGATCGGTCAAGGCCTTGACGGTCTCCAGGACGTGTAATGTGTTGCGGCCCAGCCGGTCAAGCTTCCACACCACGACGGTGTCGCCTTCGCAAACATAGTCGAGAAGCGCTGCGAGACCTGGACGGTCGTCCCTGGCACCAGACATGGTGTCGGAAAAGTCTTCGTCACACCGGCAGCGGCAAGAGCGGCGTCCTGTTGCTCTAGTGTCTGGGCGACGGTATGACCCGGGTATAGCCCACCCGGGCCCCACTGACAGATACTGATAATGAATCCGAATCAGACTGTCTCACAAGTGGTTAAGCGCATAAGCCGAGACATTTATTCCTGAGACGGACTATTGAGACAGAGCGACCACGGAAAACACTGCCTAAGTCAAGGCCGCCGATACCGTCTCACAGATGGTCTTGAGCTCAGCCGGTCAACGCATCGATTGGGGCTAGATTAGCCGCTCGTTAGCCCCAGAAGATGGGGTCGGCTCGGTCGTTGAGGTAGTCGAGCAGGTCCTGGACTCGTGGGCTGGGGTCGAGTGGGTCGTAGCGGTGGTATTTCAGGTTCCGGTCGCGCCAGTACAGCGCCCATAGTCCGGTGGTCTTGGTGTAGTGCAGCCGGGCGATCGGGAATCGGGTCCAGTCGGTGTCGAAGTCATCGCGCCAGGGCGCTCGGCATTCACAAATGGTCAGATGTCTTGGAGCGACGTCGCATTCGACGCGAACTTCGTCGCGAACGTGCTCGGGAACCTGGCTGGCGCACCAGCGTTGCACGCGGGCGACGTCGAGCTCGGGAAGTCCGCTAGCCACCTAGTCATGTTCGCAGCCGAGAAACTGCCCCGGCTAGGCAGGCGCAAGCAGCATCGGTTTCGGCTCGGCAACGCCGAACGCCTCGGCCGGGGTGGCCCAGCCAAGTACTCGACGCGGGCGGTGGTTGAGTTTCGCAGCGACGGCGTCGAGCTCGTCCTGAGTGAACGTGGCCAGATCGGCGTTCCTGTGCAGGTATTGGCGCAGCAGTCGGTTCGTGTTCTCGTTGGTGCCGCGCTGCCATGGGTGGTGCGGGTCGCAGAAGAACACCGGCAGTGCCAGCGCCGCAGTGATGGCCGAATGCTGCGCCATCTCGCCGCCGCGGTCCCAGGTCAACGACAGCCGCAGGTGTGGCGGCAGCCGGCCCAGGTGGTCGATCAGCGCGCGAGCCACCGCGTCGGCCTTGTTGCCGTCGGGCAGCGCCACCACCATCGCGTAGCGGGTGGCGCGGTCAACGAGGGTAGCGACCGCCGATGGGCGCGCTCCGAACACGAGGTCACCCTCCCAATGGCCGGCCACCTGCCGGGTATCGGCCTCGGTCGGTCGCTCGCGGATGGAGACCATGTTCCGGATCTGGCCGCGACCGTGTGAGCGCTTCTTTCCGCGCGGCCGACGGATCGAACGCTTGCTTCGTAGAAGATGGAACATGCTGGCATCAAACACTTTCCGCGACGGCATATACAGGTCACGATAGATCGATTCATGGGATATCCGCATCGCCGCGTCACCGCGAAACTCCCGCCGTAGCCACTGGGCGATCTGCTGCGGTGACCAATCGTCGTCGAGCTTGGCGGCGACCACACCCCGTAGCCCCGGGTTGGCGGCCAGCTTGCTCGATTTCGGGCGCCGGGCCCGCTCGAACGCGGCCGCATCGGCGACCAATGCACGGTACGCATCGCGGCCACCATTGCGGGCAATCTCCCGCGATACCGTCGACGACGGTCGGTCGATGCGCTGAGCGATCGTTCGCGCCGACAGCCCAGCCGCGATCCCGCGTGAGATCTCCTCACGCTCGTCCAGAGACAGATGACCGACTCTGCGCCGCCGCGGGATCGGCGGGATCCCACCCGATTCACGCAAGTACCGCCGGATCCGCGGCAACGTCTCACCCAGCGTGCGCTCCATCTCCCGAATTGCATCACCCCGCCGCCACATCGCCCAAATCAGCGCTTGCTGCTCGACGTCAAACCCAACCGGACCCACACCCATCCCGACCTCCACCAGCACATCATCATCCTGCAGTGATGCGCTGACTGGTTGAACTCAAGACCGGTTTCGGTACAGGACTCCCGTGAGACACACACCGGTGGTCCGCCAAGCATGCCGAGCGTAGATGGCCTCTTAATGGTTGTCCCGGGTCCGGCTTGTCGGGCACCAGCGAACTCCCTGCCCGGAGTACCTCTTCGGCTCCAACGGAACGCGGCCGTGTCGCCGGACCCGTGGGCATTCTTCACGTGGCGAGCAGACGGTTCATCTCGTCGGTGAAGCGGACGTTCAAGTTGTGCCAGCGCGGCAATCTGTTGTCACCGGGCTCGAGCTGTTCCGGGAAGAGCACGGTGCCGAAGCTCCCCTGGATCAGCGGCACGACCGAGAAGCCGGCACTGCGATACCAGGGCGCCGCCCGAGACGCGACCTCCTCGGGCGTCCCCACATACATCAGGTGCTGAATGTCCTCGTCGCTCATCATGGCGCAGACACTGAGCAGCTCGTCGCGGGAAAACTTGGTCGAACGGTGGGTGAGGCTGAGCGCCCAGTCGTCGCCCAGTGGGTGTTTGCCGCCCCATTTGGACCAGTGGTGACCGACGGGGGTCAGATTGAGCACAAAACTCCGGACGAACGGACTTTCCAGGGCTTCGGAGATCTGGCGGTCGTTCTCACACAGGATCATGGTCATGCCCGGTGCGATGACCAACGACTTGGGGTCGCGGTCGCGGCGCTCGGCTTCGCTCCACATCTCCGCGAGGTCGGCTTCCCAACTCGTGACCTGGTCGGCGTATCCGCCGGGCAGATAGGTGAGGAGGCCGTCTGCGACGCGCCCAGCGATCCGCATCGGGCGCGGGCCGCCGCCCGCAAGCAAAACGAGCGGCGGGTGTTCGGGGTTGTAGGGCGGCAGCGCGACGAGTGCCTCGTCCAGTTTCCAGAACCGGTTGTCGAGTTCCGTCACGGGCCGCGTTGTGCGCATAAGGGTCTTGATGATTCGAATCGCCTCTTCGAGATGCGCGTTGCGCGGCTCAGTGCGTTCGAGTCCGTAGGGCAGGAACTGTTTGTTCTCCCCGGTACCGATGGCGATCATCACCCGACCGTGTGAGATGTGGTCGAGGGTCAATAGCTCCTGGGCGAGGATCGACGGACTGCGGCGATAGCAGTCCACGATGGTGCTGAGGAGGATCTTCTCCGTGTGTGACGCGACGGCGGCGAGCAGCGGGATGGTGTTATAGCACGCCTCGTAGTCCGGCACCTGTGCCGCCGTCGGGATGAGCTCGGGCGACCAGATCGAACGGAAGATCCACGACTGCATTTGGTCGGAGTAGCCGGTGGCGACGTAGCCGAGCTGTTCGTAGAGTCGCGCGGCACGGATCGCATCGCGAACCCCTCCTGGCCGGTGCATCTCCATCCCCGCAGTGCCGGCGAAGGGGATGTTCCAGTCGAGCTTGTCCGTCATTGGTCACCTCTCGGGTCAGTCGTTGTCATTCAGTTTTCCCGGCCAAGGAACACGAAGGCCCGTATCAGAAGGCCACCTGACTGCCACCGAAACGAGTCGTACTGAAGGTAGGCGTCCTGCGTCGCTGCGTACTCTGCGGCTACGTACTCGGGATACTGACCACCCGGAACCATCACACGGTCATTGTTTCAGACCACACCAATGATGAGGCGCGGTAATTGCAGCACGTCAAGGGCAACACGATCCCGCCACTCGCTCACCAGTAAAGCCTCTGAGAGAGCCTCCGGTAGTCGGATGCATTCGTTGTCTGAAGTGGGGTCCTGTTCCATCCGCGCCACCATTGTCGGTACAGGTCCGCACGCAAGCTCAGGCTGGGTCAAGCATGTGGGCCAGCACGCCGAGAACGTGCGAGGCTGTCTTGCCGTCTGGCACCTCGGCGAGGGTCTCGGCCACCTTGCGCAACTCCTCGGCCACCTCACACCGTTGCGCCCGTTCTAAGGCGACCAGCTCGTCGAGCAGCGTCGCGGGAGTCTTCTTGTTGTCGGACACCGGCTTCTCCGCCTGCATGCATCACCAATGGCTACATCGACCAAGGTCATGCTAGCCAGCGTGCTTGATAAGCCCGTGGATTCCAGCGCCAGCGGTTCGTGATGCGCTGCCGTTCGCTTGACTCAGAACACCTTCAAGGTCCCAGCTGAGACGCCCGTTTCTGAGACGGACTTGTGAGACGTTGCGACTACGGCAACCGGCAGGTGCGCGTCAGGTCTCTGTGTGTCACAGATGTGGTCTTTCGAGACGGCATTCTTGAGCAGTGGATCGAGGCTTGTGCAGGCGGCCTGGCGCGCAGCGAGATGAAGCTCCTCGCCCCACGGCGCCGCCGGCGAGGAGGTCCACAACGCGCTGGCGAACGGACACCCTCGCGGACCGAACCAAGTCCTTGTTGGGCATGTGGCCTGCCTCGGCACGGCGGCGGCGGTCACACCAGCCGGCACTGCCGCCCTGTGCACTCCTGACTCTCAGAGTGAGGGCGGGCGCAGCGGCACTCCGCCGGCCCACATGTCGATCACGGGCACCGACCCGTCCCGAGTGAATACGTTGACCAGTTGCGAATCGCAGATACGAGTGCTAGGTAGATGACATTGCTGCGGCGGGAGCCGGCCATGAAGCACCTGGTTTTGACACAGTTCGGGACACCCTCGGCGTCGGTGGCGCTGCACGACGACGGGGAACCCGTTCCCGGGCCCGGCGATGTGCTGGTGCGCATGGAGGCCGCTGCGATCAACCCGTCGGACCTGTTGCTGCTGCGCGGGGTGTATTCGGCCCGACCCGAACCGCCGGCGCCGGTTGGCGGTGAAGGCGTCGGAATCGTCGTGGACGCCGGGGCGCAGGCCGACCAGGGCCTGCTGGGCAAGCGGGTGATCGTGCTGCCCACCTACACCTACGGCACCTGGGCGGAGAAAGTCGTTGTGCCGCAAGACAAAGTCGTCGAGGTCGCCCCGGACGCCGACCCGCTGCAGCTGGCCATGCTGCCGATCAATCCGGCTACCGCGCACGTGATGCTCAACCGGTTCGTCGACCTCAAGCCCGGCGACTGGGTCGCACAGCCGGGCGCGAACTCGGCCGTCGGACGCCTGGTGATCACCCTGGCGCACCTGCGCGGACTCAAGGCGCTCAATGTGGTGCGGCGCGACGAGGCCGCCGAGGAGGTGCGCGCCGCCGGTGGCGAGCATGTGCTGGTCAGCGGGCCGGATCTGGCTGCCGACATCGCCCGCGAACTCGACGGCGAATAGCTCAGCCTGGTGCTCGACGGCCTCGGGGGCGACACCGCGACGGCGCTGGTTGGCGCGCTGCGTTTCGGCGGCACCATCGTGACCTACGGGTCGCTGGGGGGCGGACCGTCGCAGGTGCCGAATGCCGACCTGCTGGGGCGCGAGCTGCGGCACACCGGTTTTTGGCTGCTCACCTGGTTGAGCCACGCGCCGCGCTCCGAGATCGTTGACACCTACCGGTATCTGGGCTCGTTGGTCGCTGATGGCTCGCTGTCGGTGCCCGTCGAGGCCACCTACCGCCTTGACGACTACCGCCGGGCGTTAGAGCACGCCGGCGCGGCCAAGCGGGGCGGCAAGGTGCTGTTCGCCTTCGATCAACCGCAGTAGGTCGCGATTGACCCGCTCCGCATCAACCCGAGGAAAGTAGTCATGTCACACCATCTGGATTCGCCGTTGGCTCGGGCTGACGTGCGGCTCGACATCACCGATCTCTACGTGTTCGCCGGCCAGTCCGGGACCGTGTTCGTCATGAACGTCTGCACCTCACTCGCCGGTGACATTCCCACCCCTGGCTTTCACCCTGAAGCGCTCTACGAGTTCAAGATCGACATCGACGACGACGCTGTCGAGGACCTCACGTTGAGGTTCCGCTTCGATGATCGCGACAGCGCTGGCCTGCAGCGCTACACGCTGACCCGCCTGCAGGGTGCCGACGCCGCCGATCCGCACGCGCCAGGCACGACCGTCGCCACCGGCGTGACCGAAACAGCACTGACCACCGACGCCGGTGTGCGTGTGTGGACCGGCACGGCCGGTGACCCTTTCTGGATCGACCCCGACGTGCTGCACGCCGTCGCGCATGCCCTCCAAGACGGCACGGTCGTCGACCTCACCACCTGGGACCCAGCCACAGCACACAACCAATTCGCCGGCCACACGGTGTACTCCATCGTGCTGGAAGTTCCCGCCGCCGAACTGCCCACCCGTGCCGATCACCAACACCGCATCGGCGTGTGGGCCCTCTCCACGCTGGCCACCGACGCTGGCGGATGGCGCAGCATCAATCGGGCGGGCCTGCCGATGATCCACCCGCTGTTCACCCCATTCAACGAAGACCTGAGTGATCGCCTCAACGGCGGATCACCGGCCACCGACGTTGACACCTTCGCAGACACAGTCATATCCGCCGTCGCCGCGGCCGTCGCGGCGACCGGCACTGCAAGCGATCCCACGGCGTACGCCCAAGCTGTCGCTGACCGCCTGTTGCCAAATGTGTTGCCCTATACGGTGGGAACATCCGCCGTGTTCGGGTTCGCATCGTGGAACGGTCGCAGCCTCATCGACAACGCACCCGATGTGATGTGCAGTCTCGCCACCAACACCCCGGTGAGTCTGGGCATCGGCAAAGAGACGGTATCCCCACGACCGTCGACGGTATTTCCCTACGTCCCACTGCTGCCACCGCGGGCATGATGGCCGACCAGTCTTGCGCCGGGCATGGCGGCGGACACACCACCTGGACATGCCGCACCTGCGACCAGACGTGTACGGGCCGCCGCTCAACACGCATTGCTCGGCGCTGGAAGGTTCAGCGGCGGTGCGGAACTCGACTAGAGCCGCTCACGGGGCAACCAAGCTAGGCAGGAATTGCGACCGACTTTCGAGACTCTCGGATGTCGTCTGTTCCGAGACGGTTGTGGGCAGGGCTCTCGAATCTCTCAGCCGTTTAGGGCATAGCCTCAGCCCAGGGCAATATGGCCCTCGAACTCAGGCGGTCGCGAACGGATTCCTGAATGATTTCCCCGTCATCGACAGGTCTGGGCCGGTTCGCGTACGCGAGGCGGCCGAGTAAGCGTGGCGTGATAGGTTTCGCTTCGATCCACCCGTCCCGCGCGCCATCATCACGAAATGGATCGGGGTAATCGCATGATCCGCGTGGTCGACCACCCGTACCTCGTGTTCGCGCTTTCTCTTGCCGTGCAGTTGGGCGCGGCTTACCTCGGCGATCTGCTGCGCCGCAAGGTCAGACCCGTTGCGAGAGAAGGGCAGGCCGATTTCGACATCGTTCTGACCGCCACGCTCACGCTCCTCGCGCTCATCATCAGTTTCAGCTTCTCGATGGCGGTGAGCCGCTACGACCTGCGCAAGAATCTCGAAGCACAGGAGGCGAACGCGATCGGCACCGAATATGTGCGCACGGACTTGCTGCCTGCCCAAGATCAGACGACGGTGCGTGATTTGCTTCGTCGCTATGTCGATCAACGCATCCAGTACTACCGTGGGGTCGAGACCACCGCCGCCAGCAGCGACTCACTGAAGCTGCAAGCCCAGCTCTGGTCGTCGGTGGCGGGTGTCGGAATCGCGCAGCCGACCCCGGTGGTCGCGCTCGTGATTTCGGGAATGAATGATGTGCTTAATTCTCAAGGCTATTCGCGGGCCGCCCAGTTGAACCGCATCCCGAGGGCAGCATGGGCGCTGCTGGCATCGATCGCGATTCTTGCCAATATGCTGCTCGGCTATCGCGAACGGCGCACCGATTTGCTTGTTCTAGTGGTCTTGCCACTGACCGTATCGATCGCGCTATTTCTGATCTCCGATATCGACACCCCGCACGGCGGCGTCATCCGCGTGGTTCCGAGTAACTTGGTGTCGTTGTCTCAAGTCATTCACGCGCGGTGAGCCCAATTCTGCGCGCCGAGGTTGTTGGTGATCGACATCCTCCGCCGATCCCGGGCCCCAGCCTTTCCTGGGTCCTTAAAGGATAGGCGGTGGGCCCCTTCCACGAGGGGCCGTTGGCGTTCACGGTGATTCCGGCACAGAGTTTTGAGAGCCTCGTATCTCGTCGTTTTCGAGACAGGTGGATAGAGGGATTTCTACCCGCTGAGGGTGCCCCCATCAGCTTCCAGAGCTGGTTGCGACAGAGCTACGGCGAAGCGGTACACCTTCCGTCGACCAGCTGTACTGCTGCAAGCAGCGGCAGCTCGGCGTCGGACAGTCAACCGATCACAAGTTTGAGGCGTCGGTGGGCAGCGCCCCGTGGCGTGGTGTAATCGGTCTGATTAGCTTGAGGCTCTGTGTGTTTGACGCTGTGCCGTGAGGCCGGGTTCGACGACGTTTTACCCACCTCGACCGTGCGCCGCCGCTACGGACCGGTGGTATTCAGTTAGCGCCGGACTTGCGGACGCTTCTTGGCGTGTGGCGTCATCTCTGTGAGGACTGATGGGCTTACCCCGCGTGGAGATTTTACGGCGGCCGCCAACAGAATGCCGACTGATTCGACGATGCCGGTAGCGATGTCGTTGACCGCGGGCACGGTGTCGGGGCAGACGCACACGCTGAGATCCATCACGTCGCCGTGGGAGATCAGCGTGATGTTCAACCCGGCGCCTTCTATCAGCGGCGCCGCGGTGTGCATGCCGACGACCTTGGCTCCAGCGCAATACACCGGCATCCGCGGCCCGGGAAGATTCGAGACGATGCCATGCGAGATCGGTGCGAGCCGTTGCGACAAGCCCAGCCCGGTATAGAGCCGCATGCCGGCGTGGACGACGTTCGGCGGGATCAGCGAAGCGATGGTCGGGAAATCGGCCGTGGGACCAATCTCTTCAGCATTGCTCCTGCGGGCCATCTTCAGCGTTTCAGTGGCTGCATGTAGGTTCGTGAGGACCTGGACGGGATCGTCGAGCTGCACCGGGAAGCGGATACGCCCGAAAGTGAACTGGTTGTCGACGGCGGTGGAATCGGCGTCTCGCAGCGATAGCGGTATCTGCATCAACAGCGGATAGTCGGGCACGGAGCCAGCATGCGCCATATCGCCAATGCGATGTCTACGTCCACACGTCCGATGACGCGGCCCGCGCCGCTATCGATGGTCTGACCGGGCACCGGGCCTATGACAAGCTTGCTCCTTGCTCGATAAATTACTGCGGTGACAACCGACATCGTGCTCATCCTCGCCGCGGTCGCCTCCGTCGCGTTAACCCTCTGGCTCGTCCAGCGGGGCGGTCGCAATCGCTGAGGGTTGCTGTACTGGTCCCAAAATGGCCCCCTGCTCCACGTCGCGTGGTCCGTCAACCGATGCATCACCGCAGACCAGATGCCACCGCCCGGCGAGTGAGGTGGCGGCTGGTAGCGCCCGTACTAGTTCCCGCCGCTCGTTGGCCCCCCTTCGGGGGTCGTTGGTTCCTGACAAGGCCCCCCACGGGGGCAGAGTCCCACCAGGCCCCGACCGGGGGCGGCCCGACTAGAGTGATGCCCGGCACCGCTCCGAGACGGCAATCGGGCCGCGAAGACATCGCGACAGCAGCGGTGCTGCCGCGACTCCCCGGGGTAAAGGGGCGGCGCTGGTTGCTGGGGAGCTACCCGGTAAAGAAGCAGGTCCTCGCCGGAGGGTGTTCGTGGCTCTGCGCCCCGCTGCTGGGGCAGGAATCGCTATCACAGGACACCCGTTATCGATCCGGTGCATTGCTCGTCGGGTCGTGGGTCCGTCGGTGGAAAAACGGTTGCATGATCAGCCGACTCATCATTGCAGCAATTGTGTCACGGTGACCATTTGGTAGTTCATCTGTTCAATTTTGGTCATCAGCCCATCTAGCGTTTCCGATTCTGCCTCGCTGCCCGCATGCATCAGCATGATGGCTCCGTTATTGATGTGAGCCATCACGGTCTTAGTGATCGAATCGGGCGTAGCTGTCGTTTGCCAGTCAAGGGTGTCGATAGTCCAGTAGACGGTTCGATAACCAATCTGGGCAGCCAACATGCGCACACGGCTATCCCTCCCTCCGTAGGGGGGACGGTAATAGGGTCGCGTGGTCGTTCCAGTCAGGGACGAAATCACCTGTTCTGCCTGCTCTAGTTCGTCGCATACCCCCTGGTCGGCCAACGTCCGCAAGTCTGGATGATGCATGGTGTGATTGCCGATCTCATGCCCGTCACCATGAATACGGCGCACCAGGTCAGGATTCTGATTGGCCCAGTCACCTGTGGCGAAGAAGGGGGGCTGGACGTGGTGCCCCGCCAAGATATCCAAGATCCGCGACCGAAGTCCCCATGTGCGGAGTCGTTGGTCGCGCTGCGGGAGTCGTTTGTCCCGGCTGGGAAGCCCCGCCGTAGCCGTCGACGCGAGCGGTCCCGACGCCCTGTACTCAGCCATCCAGTGCGGGTCCGAGGTGGTGCAGTGAACCGACTGCAGCGCCAAGACGGGGTCACGCTGGCTTTCCAGGTGCACAACCCGCAGGCGCCGGGTGTGCCGCTTTTGCTCACGCACGGTTTCGGCGCCACCGCGGGCATGTGGGACCCCAATATCGATGCCTTGAGCGTCGACCGACCGGTGATCGTCTGGGACCAGCGCGGCCACGGCAGCAGCGACGCACCCGACGACATGGACGGCTACAGCGAGGAGATCAGCGTCGCCGACATGGCGGCCATTCTGGACGCCGCGGGTGCTGATCGGGCCGTGCTCGGCGGGATGTCCTTGGGCGGCTACCTATCCCTGGCCTTCCACCTCGTCCATCCCCAGCGGGTGGCCGCGCTGGTGCTGATCGACACGGGGCCGGGCTACCGCAACGACCAAGCCCGCGACAAGTGGAACGCGTGGGTGGAACGACGCGCCCAACAACTTGAGCGGGGCGAAGCGCCGGCCGACATTTCGGCGGAACTCGCGCAGGCGGTGCATGAGCACCCCGAGGGGCTGCCCCGCGCCGCCCGCGGGGTCATGGCTCAAAAGGACGCTCGCGTGATCACATCGCTCGACAGCATCACGGTGCCCACGTTGGTGATCGTCGGCGCCGAGGACACCAACTTTCTGGCCGGGGCCGACTACATGCACCGTCACATCCCCACTGCCCGCAAGGTTGTCATCGACAACGCTGGGCATGCGGCGAATATGGACCAGCCCGAGGCGTTCAATGCGGCAGTGCGCGAACTACTGGAACAGCTGTGACCGCTCCGGATGTCACCGTCGAATCCACCGGCCACGTGGCCGTGGTAGAGATCCATCGGCCCCCCAACAACTTTTTTGACACCGCCTTGATCAAGGGCATCGCCGACACCTACGTGCGGCTGGACGACGACGTCGAATGCCGGGCGATCGTGTTGTGCGCGGAGGGAAAACACTTCTGCGCCGGCGCCGACTTCTCCCGGCCGGCCGAGGATCGTGTGTCGCCCAATAAGCTTTACGCTCAGGCCATCCGTTTGTTCCGCACCAGCAAGCCGGTTGTCGCCGCGGTGCACGGCGCCGCGATCGGCGGCGGACTCGGGCTCGCCCTTAGCGCAGACTTCCGGGTGGCCGCACCCTCCTCGAAATTTGCGGCCAACTTCAGCCGACTCGGGTTTCATCCCGGCTTCGGGATAACGGCCACGTTGCCACGTATCGTTGGCCAGCAAAAAGCACTCGAGTGGATGCTCACCGGTGAGCGTTTCGGTGGTGAACTCGCCCACGCAGCAGGGTTGGTCGACGAATCAGCCGCCGACGGTGATGTGCGGCCGGCGGCGATTCGGTTCGCCGAGCGTATCGCCGCCTCGGCTCCCTTGGCGCTCACAAGCATCCGTGCCAC
>CAWKME010000011.1:0-26992 GCA_963850645.1 uncultured Actinomycetota bacterium
GGGGGTCATCTTCATCACGCTCGAGGACGAAACCGGCATCGCCAACCTGGTTGTCTGGTCGAGCCTGTTCGACCGGCAGCGTCGCATTGTCCTCTCAGCCAGCATGCTTGGATGTCGTGGTCGCGTGCAGCGCGAGGGCGATGTCATTCACGTGGTGGCAGAGCAGCTCGAAGATCTCTCGGATCTGCTCCGCAGCGTCGGGCACCGGCAGCAGACGTTCCCGGTGCCGCGTTGTCGCGGCGATGGCGTCACGCGTCAGAACGGGCCTGATCCGCGCGAGGTGAGCGGCAATGCAGCAACCAGCCAGAGAGCTGCGGGGGCCCACGGGTGGTCACGACGAACTCAGGGTGCAAACCAGAAGCTTCCGGTAGCGCCCATGTGGAATAGGTTCCCCCGGTGCGACTGGACCCGGTGGAGAGTGCCAGCTTATCGGTCACTCGGTCTCGATAACCTCGATCCGCTCCCCGGCGGGCCGTGCCAGGCGGCCTCGTTTCGTCCTCATGCGGCAGGTCCTGTGCTACAATGCGAAGCCGCATGTCCCCATCCGGCCAGCCGCCGGTCTATCGGCGCATCATCCACATCGACATGGACGCGTTCTACGCGTCCGTGGAACAGCGCGACGACCCAAGCCTGCGCGGCCTGCCCGTGGCGGTCGGCGGATCGCGCGAGCGCGGCGTGGTGGCGGCGGCGAGCTATGAGGCGCGCAAGTTCGGTGTGCACTCCGCCATGCCGTCGGTCACTGCCCGCCGAAAATGCCCCGAGCTCGTGTTCGTGCCGCCACGCTTCGACGTCTACAAGGCGGTATCGCAGCAGATCCAGGGCATCTTCGCCCGCTACACACCCCTGATCCAACCGCTGTCGTTGGACGAGGCCTATCTGGACGTGACCGCGCCGCTTGTGGACCGCGGCTCGGCGACCGCCATCGCCGAGGAGATCAGGGCAGCGATCCGCGCGGAAACCAGCCTGACGGCTTCTGCCGGGGTCTCCTACAACAAGTTTCTGGCCAAACTCGCTTCCGATCATCGCAAGCCGGACGGCCTGTTCGTCATCACGCCCAAGATGGGCCCGGCCTTCGTCGAGAACCTGCCTGTTGGCAAGTTCCATGGCGTCGGACCCGCAACGGCCACCAAGATGAACGCGCTCGGCATCCACACCGGCCTTGATCTTCGTCGGCAGTCGCTGGCGTTCCTGTCCGAGCACTTCGGCAAGGCGGGGGCCTACTACTACGGCGTGGCCCGCGGCCAGGACGATCGTCCCGTGGAGGCCGACCGTGTGCGAAAATCCGTCGGCGCCGAGACCACGTTCGAGCGCGATCTCAAGCACTGGGAGGAGGTCGCGCCGGCCCTGGAGCCGGTCTTCGCCAAAGTCTGGGCTGCCTGCAGCCGCGGCGGGCATTCCGGGCGCACTGTGACGGTGAAGATCAAGTACGCAGATTTCCGCCAGATCACCCGAAGCCGGTCCTGTGTTGAGCCGATCGGCTCGCAGAAGGCGCTGGAAGAAATCGGCCTCGAGTTGTTGAGGACCCATTTCCCGCCGCCACTCGGCGTGCGGCTTCTCGGGGTGACGATTTCCAATCTGGAGACGGCCGAGCCACGGAGCCGGGCACAACTGGCGCTCGTCCTCGAGCCGGCTGTTCTCGGCGCCTCGTAGGCTACAGCATCTTCCAGTTGCGACGGCGGCGACGGGGGACCAATACGAGCGTGTCAGCCCCGGTTGCGCTAATGGCCAGTCAGCACCCCACCGAGTCGCGCTACATCGTCTGCCAGCAGGGTCCGGGCCGCCTGTGGCGGCTCGTGCGTGAACCGCGGCTGCCCGACGAGCAACAAAGTCTCAGTCGCGCGCTGGATGTCGGGCAGGAAATCGGCCGCAAAGCGCATCCGTTCCTTGCCGGACGTGCCCTGGTCCACCAGGAACCCTGGCCGCACGACAGAGGCGGTCGCGCGCACCGCCGCCGCGATGAGCGATAAACGCGCACCCGCGATCTTCGAGGCGGCCCTCAAACGGGACGGCGCCCGGGTGGGCGTGCCAACCAGTTGCAATGTGACAGGGCCATGACGCAGCGACAGACCGTTGTCGTTCACGGCCGCCTGGCGGCGGACCAGGCTCGCCTTGAGGCCGCCCGAAACGGCCACCATGGCGTGCAGGTAACGAGCATGGTCGGCATGGCCGCCCGGCTTGCCGGCGGGTTCCTCCGTGGCGTGGACGGAGACACGCTGTCGATCGCGGTCGGCACCGTGCTGCGGGAGGCCCCGTCGGGGACGCTCGGCGATCTTGAGCCGATTCGCAGCCTGCCGGGGCTGCAGCTTGCCCTCACGCGTACGCTGGGCAGGGCGTGGCGAGCCGGGCTCGACCTCGCGGCCCGAACGCCCGAGCATCCGCGCTTTGCCGCTCTTGCCGCAATCGAGGCGGCGGTGCGCGGCCATCTGCCACCCGGGATGCTGCGCCCGACAGACCTCGCCGCCGCGGCCCGCGCGCGGCTGCGGCATGCGCCCGCCGTTCTTGGCGCGGTCGAGGTGCGGGGCATGACTGCGCTTGAGCCCGTCTGGCAGGCGCTACTCGCTGACGTTGCCGAGCATGTACCCGTCGTCTGGAACGCCGGCCCGCGCGAGGCGCCAGCCTGGCTGAATGGCATCGACATTACCGTCCGAAGCGGCCCGCCCGCCGCTCCGACCGTCGAGACGCAGAGTTGTGCGACGGCGCGGCACGAGGTGATCGAGGCGCTGCGTTGGGCAAGGACGATGCTCGCCGCCGGCGCGGCACGGGCGGAGGAAGTGGCAATCGCCGCCGCCTCGCCCGGAGCCTACGATGACATGATGGAGGCCGCTGCGGCCGACGCGAATCTGCCGCTTCACTTCGCCCATGGTCGCCGTGCTCTATCCACGCGCGACGGTCAGGCTACTGCAGCGCTCGCGGACATTTTGGTGCACGGCCTGTCGCAGGACCGCGTCCGCCGGCTCATTGCGCTGGCCCACGCGCCGGGCACGCCGCTGTCCGCGCTGCCGGAGGGTTGGCGCAGCATGTTGCCGGAAGGCGCACCGCTGAATTCGCCGGTACGGTGGCGGCAGGTCTTCGCGCAGGGCGGCGACACGACGAAACCGGCCGAGATGGTGCTCATGCCGGTCATCGACCTCCTGCACCGCGGACCGGATGCCGCCGAGGAGGCGGGGAACTCTGCTTTCCGGCGTCGCTCTCACGCTGTGGCGTCGCGCTCTCGGGCGCGAGGCACCGGGTGCCATCGAGCGTGCGCTCGTCGAGTTACGCGTGCCGGACCCCGCGGACCCGGCTTGCAGCATCATATGGGCGCCGGCGGCCGAACTCGCCGCATCTCCACGTCCCCATGCACGTCTGCTCGGCCTCAACGCTCAGGCCTGGCCCCGCAACGCAATGGAGGATCCGCTGCTTCCGGCGCACCTGGTCCCGCCCTCGCTGCTGGACGTGCTGCCCCTGGCTGAAGCTGATCGGCGTGATTTTCGTACCATCGGCGCGACCACCGCGAAAAGTCTGGTGCTGTCCTTCGGCCGTCGCGATGCCACGGGCCGGCTGCTCGGCCGCAGCCCACTGCTGGCCGATGGGCCGGTGACCTATCTGCGCCGTGCACGCGTCCCTGATCACGCCATGAGCGAAGCCGACCGACTGATGGCCCGGCCGGGAGAATTCGCGGCCAGCGCGCGTGCCAAGGCCGCCATCGGCTGCTGGCGCGACTGGCTCGACGACGCCATCACCCCGCACGACGGCATGATCTCGCCCGATCATCCGGTCGTTGTGCGGGTGCTCGCGCGCACGCATTCCGCCACATCGCTGCAGATCCTGTTGCGAAACCCGCTAGGTTTCGTGTGGAAATATGCGTTCGGGCTGAAGACACCCCTCGCCGAGGAAGAACCGTTCCGCCTCGACGCTCTCACCTTCGGAACGCTGACTCACGAGATCCTTGATGCTGCCCTCAAGAGCCTGGAGATCAGCTCCGGTCTCGGAGACGCGCCGCGGAACGCCATCGCAGCCGCAGTAGCACAGGCGACCGGACAGGTTGGACTGGGGTGGCAGGCCGCGACGGCGATACCGCCGCCGCTCCTTGGCGTGCCACGCTGTCCCAAGCGGCTGGCTCGCTACGGCGGCGTTGTCCTATCCGCTCATGAAAATCGAAGGCCAGCAAAGCTGGTCTGAAGTGCATTTCAACAGCCCGGACATGGAGACAAGCCGGCACGCCCCGTGGGACCCGGCGCGCGCCATCGAGATCTCCGGCACGGGGATTGTCATAGGCGGCAAGATCGATCGGCTCGATTTATCGGCCGACGGCCATGTCGCTCGGGTCATCGACTACAAGACCGGCGCCGTGCCGAGGGATATCGCCGGCCGCGTTCTTGCCGGCGGGCGGGAACTGCAACGCTGCCTCTACGCCTTCGCCGTGCAATCGCTTCTGGGTGAAGACATCGCGGTCGAGGCGGCGCTCCTCTATCCGCGCGGGGAAGACGCCTACCATCCTCTGCCGAATCCCAAGACGACGCTGGAAGATCTCAAGACTGCACTCCAATTCGCCGTTGCCAGCCTGCGCGCTGGTCGCGCGTTGCCCGGTCCAGACACAGGCGGAGACTACGACGATCTCGCCTTCGCCTTGCCCGCCCGCGAAGGCGCACGGCTCGATCGAAAACTGGTTCAGGCCCGCGCGCTTCTCGGCGAGGCCGCGACAATCTGGGAGGCTCCGTGACCGTGTCGGTCCCGGTTGCTCCCGCCGGTCTCCGCGAGCGCGACACGGCAGCGCGGCTGCGTGCACTTACCGATCTCGACAGCACACTGTTGGTCGAGGCCGGTGCCGGGTCGGGCAAGACATCGGTGTTGGCCGGCCGGATCGTCATGTTGTTGGCGTCGGGGCGGTCACCGACCGAGATCGCGGCGATCACCTTCACGGAAGCTGCCGCCAGCGAATTGCGCCAGCGCGTGGAAGACTTCGTCGCGGATGTGCTGCGCGGCACGACGCCGATACAGCTGCAACTTGCATGGCCGGACGGACCGACAGTCGCGCAACGTCAGTCGCTGTCAGCGGGAGCCGCCGAACTTGATGCCCTTGTGTGCACCACGATCCATGGTTTTTGCCGTCTGTTGCTGACCCGTATCCAGTCGAAGCGCGCATCGATCCCGGTGCCGCGATCGCCGACCAGGACGCCGCCGGATTGATTTTCGAGGACGTGCTGCGCGATTTTCTGCACACCAGGCTATCAGGCGACGCCGATGCCGACGACCCGGTGGCGGCGCTCTTCCTCGGTGACGAGAACCGGCCCGAGGATCTGATCGCGGATCTTGCGCAAAATCTGCGGCGCTATCGGGGGGCTCGGATCGATGTCTATCCTCATGAGCGGGACTCCTGCGCCAGACTGCGTCAGGCGGTGGCCGAGTTCCGCGGTTTCCTGAACGGCGCGCCGTGTCAGGAGCCGGAAACCGAAGAGATCGTGGCCGGGCTGGAGGCGCTGCTGGGCGCCCTGCCCAGCGATGACATGGCCCGGGTTCCGGCTTTGCTTGCGCTCATGCGCCTCTCCGTACCGGAGGTATGTCGCACGGCCAAAGGGTTTCGCCGCCTACCGCAAGCTCGGGAAATGGCGCACCGTCGCCAAGGCGCGGGGCAGCCAGGCCGAGGCGGACCGGTTGCACACACGAGCGGCCGACCTCTATGCCGCCTGCCGTGATGCGCATGCCCTGGTCCAGGGGGCTGCCGCAGGCTGCCTCCTGTCGCTGATCGGTGGGGAGGTCACCGAGGTCGTCGCCGCCTTCCAGCAGGCGAAGCGCGCAGCCGCACTCCTCGACTTCGACGACCTGCTGCATGACACGCGCAACCTACTGACGCGGTCCGAAGAGGTGCGCGTGGCGCTCGCCGCCCGATACCGCCACGTGCTGGTCGACGAATTCCAGGACACCGACCTGCTGCAGGCCGAGATTCTCTGGCGGCTGTGCGGCGATCCGCCTGCAAGCGACGCTGCCATGCCATGGACGGCCTGGCCGTTACGCGACGGCGCGCTCTTCATGGTCGGCGATCCCAAGCAGGCGATCTACCGCTTCCGCGGCGCCGATGTGCAAACATATCTCCGCGCTCGCGCAGCGCTTGAAACCGCACATCCGGTCAATGTTCTCAGCATCGGCCGCAACTTCCGCTCGGTCGCGCCGATCCTGGACTGGGTGAACCTGCGCTTTGAGGCACCGCTTTCGGCAGACGGGCAACCCGGCTTTGCTCCGCTGTTCACCGACCAGGCGTCGTCCGATGGAAGCGAGAGTGTATTCGCTCTCGACATCACGGTGCCGGATGGCGCGCGGTCGGAGGGAATGCGCGACGCCGAGGCGGAGGCCGTCGCGGAGATCTGCGCGCGACTTATCGGCGCTTACACGGTCCGAGACCGCAACGGAAACCTGCGGCCCTGCCGTGCCGGAGACATCGCGTTGCTGGCCCCTACCGGCACCGAACTCTGGCGCTACGAGCGCGGGCTGGAAGCCCGATCGATTCCGGTCGCGACCCAGGCCGGCAAGGGCTTTTTCCGTCGGCAGGAAATCCAGGACCTGATCGCTCTGGCTTCGACGCTTGCCGATGCGAGGGACACCCTCGCACTCGGTGCGCTCTTGCGCGGTCCGCTCGTGGGCCTGACCGAGGAGGCGCTGCTCGATGCGCTTGCCGCGCTGCCAATGGCTGGCGACCGGCATCCGCGTCTGCACCTTTGGCTGCCGATCACGGAAATACGCAATCCGCTGCTTCGCGAAACGCTTGAGATATTGCAAGGCCTGGCAAGACGCGCACGCTCGACGACGCCCACCGTGCTGCTTGCGCAAGCCGTCGAAGAGATGCGCGTCCGTCCGTTGCTGCGCCAGCGTGGCGGTCGTGGCGCCGAAAAAGCTTGGCCAACGTCGATGCTTTCCTCGACATGACCCGCGCCTATGAGACGCGCGGCCTGCGGGCCTTCGCACAGGCGATGCGGATGCAGTGGAGCGATGAGACACGAGCGCAGGAGGCCCGCCCTGATGCCGAACGCGAGGCAGTCTCGCTCATCACCATGCATGCGGCGAAAGGCCTCGAATGGGCTGTCGTGATTCCCGTCAACACCGCGACCACGGTTATGGCGATGCGTCCGCCAGTGCTGGACCGCGTTACCGCGCTGCTAGACACGCGCCTGATGGGCTGTGCACCGCCAGGCTGCGACGACGCGGTCGCGGCCGAAGCGGAGCAGATACGTCTTGAGCGCCAGCGGCTATGGTACGTAGCCGGGACCCGTGCACGCGATCTGCTGCTGTTACCCAGGTTGTCCTGCAATGCTGCGGCGAACGCCTGGGCCAATGCCGTTGATCTCGGATTGCCTGGTCTGCCAGCCTTCGATCCCACCGGCCTGCCGCCGTCGTCGTTGCCGCCGGTCGATCCGGACACGAACACCCAGGATCGTCCCACCTTCGAGACCGAAGCGGCCCTGATCGCCGCGCTTGCCACCAGCATAATGCGGATCACCCCCAGCCGCGCCGAGGCGGAATCCACGCCCACCGATGCAGTGGTCCTATCGGCGTCAGATCTACCAGAGGTCCTGGAGACAAAGCTGCCGACCGGTGGACGAGGACGTGGTCTTGTTTTGCACAAGTTGATCGAGGAAGTGTTGACCGGCGAAGCAGCCGAGGACGCAGCCGAGCTTACGAAACGCGCTGGAGAGCTTCTGGCCACATGTGAGATGGACACTGCCGGAAACGACCCTACTGAATTGGCCGCTACGGTTCTCCGCACGTTGGCTTTGCCGGAGATCGTGGACCTACGCCCGCGACTGGTTCCTGAACTCGCGGTGCACGCGAGCTTCGCAGTCGAGGGCGAAGAGCAAGTCGTTTCCGGAATTGCGGACGCTGTCGCGCTTGCTCCCGATGGTAACATCGAGGTGGTTGTGGACTGGAAAAGCGATGTCGCCCCCGCGGCGCAAACCGTCGACGATTATCGGAGCCAAGTCCGTGCCTACATCAGAGCGACGGGGGCAGCGCGCGGGCTAATCGTTCTGATGACATCTGCAACGGTGCTAAAAGTGGTGAAGTCAGTACCGGTCATGGAAGGTCTTCCGCTCGTGCCTTCCATGACGGCGCGGCGGGATTCCCACGGCAGCACGCCCCAGGTGTGTAACAGCTAGGGTTGAACAACAACCGTCCCAGCGCCGACGATGATGAGGACTATGTCTGCGCTATAGCCCTCTGACCGCAGTCGCGATACCATCACGCGCGAGTGAGCGGGGGTAAGACGCTGCACCTCAACGAGGGTTGCGCCCCGAGGCCGGACAGCCGGCGCCTCCCCGACGTCCATTTCGAAGATGCGAACGGGGGTTGTGCGTGAAGATCATTTTCAGTCGCAAGGGTGTTGACAGCGCTGCGGGAGAATGCGCCAGCGCGATTGTTGATGGGCGACCGTTCAGTTCTCCCGATCCCCACATCAATGCCGACCCCGACTTGCTACGGCGACCTGGCTGAACCGATGTCCACGATTGCCTTTGACTTGTCGGGCGGCCGTCTGTCACCAAACAGATCTTGCCATCTCGACCCCGATATAGACCAGGCTGCACTGAAAGCCTCGAGGCCGCCTGGGTGGCGAGGGGCGCTCGGCCAAGTCAGCGCTGCTCTCTCTATCTGCGAAACGCTGAAGTTGGACCCGGTGACCTGTTCCTCTTTTGGGGACTTTACCGGCAATCCGCGCGGACCACGGCGGGCTGGCACTACATCGGTCCGAAGCAGCATGGGATCTTCGGGTGGCTTCAGGTTCGACGATGTTGTCGATCTCCGTTCGGACGGCTTGCATGCTTTGGCCCGCTATCCGTGGTTGGAAAGTCACCCTCATGTGCGCCCCGGCTGGACCGGCCCAAATACGGTATTCATCGCCAGGGAAGTGCTGAGTATGGGGGACGGGACGACGCCGGGGTTTGGAGTTTTCGACCGTCTGATCCCACTTTCCTCAGACAAATCCGGTATACCATCAGTATGGAGCGTTCCGGCGTGGCTCGATCCATCGTTCGGCGGTGTTGGCATGACCTATCATCCACGCGAGCGGTGGCTTGGTGATGGCCGATTGACCGCCGCTGCTCGCGGACAGGAATTCATTGCGGATGCTGGTGACCGAGCAGACGCTCTAGACTGGGTGATATCCCTCTTCCGTGGGAGGCGGCATGTTGGTCTAGACATATGTGATTACCCATGACTGCGGGGGCGCGCCCAACTTCGAGCCTCCTGCGATCACACTGACACTGTGCGCGCCGCGAGTCCGGAGGCAGGCCGTGCCCGGCAATCTTGTCCTTGCTTTCAATGGCAACGTCGTGCGCGGCGTTAGCGGAAGAGAAGTACATCCGGAGCGACATTCGGTCCGATGGGCAGGCATCGTGGCGGAGGTAATCCCCGGCTGGCGGATTATTGGAATAATCCTCGCTTTGAGGGCAAGAAGCCGGGACGGTCTCGGGCTATCCCGACAACATCTATCGTTCCGGCAATAGCGGCCTCGAGCAGGTGCAAAACCCGACACCGGCCAGCAAATATGAACACCGACATAAGCGGCGCAAATTCTCTCGCTTCGAACGGTACTGGACCCTCGGTTTGACTGCGCCTTCTTTGCCCGACCATTTTGGGCTCAGGATGAACGGAGGTTGTCGAACGAACCTTTGCTGGGAGATCGACGACCCAACCTGGCATGAACTTTTGCGGTGGCTTGATGAGCCTCGCGCACTTGCTGGCCCCAACCTCTGTCCGATTGCCGATCTCGAAGGCCCGGGCGGTTAATGACGGTCTCGGGGCAAGAAATACCGTGTACTCCCCAGCCAGCAGCACGGTCACAAGCGGCATCTTCTGCACGCTGCCGATAAACAACTTGCCATTGTGAAGGTGTATCCAGCGCAGGCAACGTTTTTCCGGACCGCTGATTCGGTTATGCGGCCATCATCCTGTATGACATCGGCACGTGTAGCTACGATATAGTCGTAATCTGGCTTGCCTTCGGAGATCACGCCCGCCACTCGCCAACCGATCTTGTGTCCGCTGTCTTCGGCGTCGATTACCATGACCGGGCCGCCACTTATGCCCCCAAACTCAAAGCCTGGTGGTGGGAGTGGGACGCCAGGCAAGGGCGAAATTGGGCCTTGATCGTGGTCAACCCGGATAGCGATTGAAAGTCTGAAACCCGCCTGCTGATCCCCATCCGATATAGATGCCGCCGGTGACTTGTTCGGCGCTCACGATACGCTCGTGCCCTGGCCAGCCAGCTAGCAGGACGATCCCTCTGCTGGCAGGAGTATTGGGCGGCCAAGCTCGCTCAAGAGGTCGGAACCCTATCGCTGGAATATCAGCTTCCTCGATACGAAATGTAGCAATGTCCACACTGTCGCCGCGCTCGATCAGTCGTTCGCCCAGATCAAAGCTAAAGCCGCCCAGCGTGGCTGTGATGTTCGCACAGGTCTTCCGTGCGGCGACAAATCCATCCATGACGTGGCCGGCGGTAACACCAAGGGTTCCAGCCGGCGTGCGTACCAGGAAGGCCGATCCGCCTGTCGAAACAACACTGCCATCATTTATTCGTGCCCCACGCCAGCTGAGCATCGGTGTCGAGGCGCATAAGCTCTCCGTCATCGCTTCGACAATACGCTGCGTCACGTCGGCGGCGACCCGTGGGTCAACGGTGAATTGCATGGTGGTGTTCCTCGGTGGTTGCGCCATGAAACTTGTCCTCCAACCGCCAGCGCCGCCGCCGCTCAACCCCGGTGATGATCTCCATCCCAACCGTCGCCCCCGTCCTTAATGGCACACTTACAAGCGCCGTTAAGATCATCGGGGCGATTTAACACCATAAGGCGGCGCTGGCCGGACGGATACGGCCGGGTTGGCGCGATCGCCCAAGGTTGTGGGCCGCTGAGACCTGGACGGCGCAGTTCCCGTACCCGCTGCGCTGAACACCTCCCCGTCGAGCCAAACCGCAGCTGGTTCGCGGGCTCCGGCGTGACAGGTATCCGGTTGTGAATGGGAACCATGGGCGCGGTCGGCCCACGTCGTGGCCGATAATCCCATGGCCGCGGTCGATCGATACAGTGTCGCCCGGTCGGCGGTGAACAGCACGCGTCTCGCAACACCGGAGTTGACGTGGGCCGGGGAGATATAGGTTGAACAGGTCTCCGCATTCGGCGCGATCACGGTGACGTTGCGGCACTCTCACATAGCGTCCTCGGCGCGCGGCCGACTGACACATGCCGTCGCCATTCGCAAGACCGTCGCGTGATTTGCCACGGGTCATTCGCAGGGAGATGATTGGCGTTGGCGAAAAAGCCGACTGACAAAAATTGGCTGCATCCGTCAGCAGGGAGTCCCGACAGCTCGCTTTGGCTGAGCGGACCCAGGCGAGCCGCGGGCCCGTGTCGCCGAGGCGTTGACACCCAGCTGGCGAGCGCGGAGCGAGAGGCACGCCGCACCGTGTCACACGCGCGGGGCAGCGGCTTCTCCACACACGGTTGCCCGGCGTTGAAGCTCAGTGCCGAAGTTTGGACGCAGGCTGTCGCGTCCGGCCTTCGGGCAGCGCGTCAAGCCTGCGTGTGCGCCTCTCCTTGCCGGTTGCGTTGCTCGTTCGACAAGCGCGCTGTCAGTGTCGAGAGGCGAGCGGGCATCCGGTTCGGCGTCTTCACCCCTGCGGGCCCTGCCGTGCTCAGCGAATTCCCCGAGATGCAGCGACCTGATTTCATGATTTTATTCCCGAATCCGTATCGGCAGCGTGATCCGGCACACCTACTCGTTGAGCGGAAGGTGGAGGAGCCATGAACACTTCGTTAGGTTGGTTTGCGTTTGTCCGTGCGCGCGATCATCGGCTGTCCAGCAAGAGCATTGGGCACCGAATTGAACCGTGCCGCAACCCAATCTTCGATCTCTCTTCGGAAGATGTCATTGCTCGGAGGCGTAAAGCCGAACGAATAGCGACGAGTGGAACATCGTTTTCTGTGCGTGGCCGCGCGGCTCACATAAGTTTGATGAAACAGGTACCGCAGCGTTCTTGTGGCGATTGCGGCACGCCTAAAACCGAACGTCTATCGGCCGGTAGCAGTAGGTGTTGCCAGGATGCCGCGATGATTGTGGGTGTGTGGGTACGGATACAGACGGTTGTTGCGAAAGGCGCAATGACTTCGGCTGCTATCCCCAATACGGGAAGTACCATGACCGTACTTCCCAGATTCTCCGAAGTAACTCTAACGGAACAACTCTCTATATATGGGGCTTTATGGCACGAGTTCTGGCCTGCTACGGGTTGTCCGTGGAGGGTCTACAAGTGAGATTGAGTCATGTCGACTATCTCGTCACAGGTGTCATGCAACTGAAACTTGAAGGACGGCAAGTGCCGGGGGATTATTATTTCGACATGGGCTTCCTCCTCCCTTGTCCCGCGCTTCGTGTGTTCGACCCGTCAACCGGCTCGGGTGCGCTCGTGCCATCCTGCACGCGCTTTGGGGGTGCGCTGAGAAAGCAACGCTCGACAATGTGAGCAACCAGCGAAAGCCGGGCTGCCGGCGCGGAGGTGTCTGATGCAGCAGTCGACCGATCGGGCCATCTATCGGCTCAATCAAGCAAAGCCATCCTTGGGTGCGATCCCCTCGATGCCGGGTTTCACGAGCATGGAGGATGGCGACCTGATCGCAGCATGCGGTCGATTTCGTGCAGACCATGCCGAGTGGGACCGGCAGGTTCGATCACGACAGTCTTCGATCGGTAGCGAATGCGACTTAGGGAGCGATCCCTTGCTGTCTGAGTTGCGCGAGCGGTGGCTCGCGTCCCTTCGCGAGATCAGGCGTGCGGAACCATGTACCCCGCATGGCGCGCTGGCTCGGCTAGCGGCGGCACGGGAAACCGCGAGATGGTCCTCCGGCGCGGATGGGCAAGCATTGTCGTTCGTGTGCGATGCGGTCGATGATTTCATCGCGGTCATGGAGAATTGCGAGGAGCGGCACCCCATCATGCCACGGCCACGGCCGTCTTGGCTCGACCTATGGTCACCGTGGTCGTGGCTGAACCAAGGACGTGGGGCGTAGTGTAGGGGCGCAGTCGCCGTTCGCATATTCAGCGGCGATTCCTGGGATCTCAGCCTGGAGGTCCCAATGCGTAAGCTCGTCGCACTGCTCTCCGTTCTCGCATCGCCGGTCATGGCAGCAACGCCGCCGCTATGTGCGCTCCCTGCTCCGGCGGTGATGCCGCCGGCGTTTCGTGTGAATGCTGGAGACACGTCTCCTTCTAAACCTTCGCAGCCGCAGCCCCCGTTGACATCCGGTCCGCCGCTGCCGGCAGCGCTTGCCAATATTCCCTTTGCGACGCATGTGGCGTCGTCCGGCGCGACGCTGATCGATCTCGGCGCTTCGCACGGCTTACATGCGATCGGCGCCCGCAGCGGCGATCAATTCATGCTGTTCGATGTGACGCCGGACGGTGCGGCGGCGGTGTCAGGTGCGCCGATCGAACTGTCGGTCGCGCAGCTGCAGTCGATCGCTGCCGGCAACATCACTGAGCTCGGCGTGCAGCACGGGTTACCGGGCTTCTTCGTGCGCAGCGGTCAGCAATTCCAGGTTTTCTACGGCTCGCCGGACCAGGAACGGGTCATCCCTGGCGTAATGTGGGATGCTTCCGGCAAGGACCTGACGCGAGCGCAGGTGGCACGCATCCCCGGCGCGATCCCGACCGTCGAAGTGGGTAGCGTCGCTGCAAGCGGCGGCGCCGCGGCGCCCTCGGCGCCGGCGTTGCCACTGGTTGAGAAGGCGGCGTTCGGGACAATTGGCCCGGCTACGGCGCCGCATCTGTTCATGCTGATTGATCCGCAATGCGTCTATTCAATTCATGCTTTCCAGATGCTCCGCCCGTTTGTGGAGAGTGGCCGTATCCAACTCTCGGTGATCCCGCTCTCGGTGCTCGATTATGAGGACCATGGGCAGAGCACGAAGAGCGCGCTGGCGCTGCTGAGTGATCCCTCGGACCGCCTGGTTGCGGCGTGGGAGACCGGCGGTGTTGACAACTCGCCGAGTGCCGATGCGGCGCAACGTCTGCGCCAGAACATGGCGATCGCCACGGCGATCGGCCTGAAGGGCACACCGACCTTCGTGTGGCGCAAGCCGGACGGGAGCGAAGGCCGGATCGACGGGCTGCCTGGCAGTGTGGAAGCCCTCATTGCGTCGGTCGGGAGCTGAGGGCATGTCGCGTACGACAGATCTGGAGTCGCGTTCACCGACGGGTCGGCCGGCTGCCCCGCCAGGCATCTCGCCGAACGATGAGATATCGGAGCCGCCTCGTCAGATCCGTCGCTCCTGGCTCGGGAAGCTGTTCGGCGGCATCGGGTGGATGTTGTCCGGCCCCGTGGATTGGGCTGACACGAAGAGCATAGCCCGAGCGGGCGCGCTTATCCGTGGCCTGTCGATCGCGGCCCGGTCACGGTGGCCGCGCGACTCCCGCTTCAAACTGGAGCCCAAGGGAGGGTTCGATTTGACTGCAACGGCGTTCTGCTTTGGCTTGTCGGTGCCCGAGCTCCAGCGTCGATTGACCGTTCGACGCCGGCAGACGGCCCAGATCGCGTATTTGATGTTCGGGCTGGCGTGTGTGGTCCTGCTCGCGTGGTTCAGGGCCGCGCTGATGTCGCCGTGGACATCTGCACGGGTCGTCCTGGCGCTCGATTTTCTGCCGTTCTGCGTGTTGTTCTTTCTGATCGCGTTCTACAATGCGCTGATCAATTTTCAGATCAGGATGTGTCGGGTCGTTGGCTGGCGCGAGTATCTGACGACGAACGACGCATTCTGGCCGCGTTGAGCACCGCGACGTCGTTTCATCAGTTATTATCAGCGATCTGCAGGTCGGTTGGCGATTGCGTTATTTGGCAACCGCAGCGTCCAAGACGAGAGCCTCCTGACTGAACAGCAGTAAGTCCGTACTGCAACACCGACGACCCGCCGGCGGAGGCATGAAGCTCTGCCTGTCAGTGAGGCAGGAACGCCGGCCAGCCAGGGGCCGAGCGCCCAGAGGCGATCATCGGCTGCACGCTCCTTGTAGTCGCGTTGCAGAGCCTGGAGCAGGACCATTGGATCTCGCATCGCTGGAGTCGATACTGGTGTCCCCGGCCGCGGCAGCCTGGCCGACGAGCTGGGCAATGCCGAGGATGCCGGCGAAGCTGCTGGTGCCCTGTCGCCCAAGGCTGTTTCTCTCCGGATGCCCGCTCGCCTCCCCTGATGACGGGTTGGCGCAGCAGCGCCCCGGATCAGAAGGTGCCGGGCGGGGCGTTCTGGCTGCCGCCTGATGCCCCCGTCGCCCAGGGCGCGAATTCGTAGTTCGGACGGTCGTTCTGGGAGGAAGGTTCGGCGGGCTTCACGATTGTGCCGTCGCGATTGAAGGTCGGGGGCTGCCAGGTGGCGTTGGCCTCGCCGTAGGCGGCGTAGGGGTCATAGATCGGATTGCGGACGGATGGGGCTGGCGGCGGGGAGTAGTCCTTCGCGGACTTGACGTTGCCGCCATCACAAGCGGTGAGGCTGACGAGGGCCAGCGTCAGGAGGATGAGGGCGCGCATGGTTGGGCTCCGGTGTTCCGGAACCCAACTTGCATGGAGGTCTTGCGAACGGAGACGCGAACCCGAGCTATTGCAGGCCGCTCATGACGCGATTGGCTCGCTCAGCTGCGTAGTTCATAACCTTTTCGTCGCTTTCGGCCTTCGCGGCGCGCAGTTCGGCGAGTTCCTGTTCGAGTTCGGCGATCCGCTGGCCCCGGCGTCCGGCCTCATCCGAGATCCGGGTGCATTCCCCGAAGAGCCACTTTGCTTCCCCGAGAAGCTTGTTGTAGTCGCACACGAGGCCATTGTAGCGCCCGCGCATGTCAGCCTCGCTGAAGCGACGAAACTGAAGCTCGGAGAACTGGTCGTTCTCCCGCATCCGGCGGAAGTGATCTTCCCAACGGTAAATCTCCAGCTGGGTGCCGATCATCCGGGCGCCGGCAAGCCCCCCAGGATCATACATCGCCTTCGTCCCTTGCTCCTGGATCGGTGGTGGCGCGGAGGGTGGTGTCCATGCCCCCTTCGCCCCCCGATCCAGCATCGCCTGATGGGCCAGAAATATATCCGGTCGGCCCTCCCGCAACTGCTCGCTGCTGCTGGCCGAAGATTGGCAGTTCCTGCCGATGGTGCGTTGCGCCAGGGCCGCGGTGACCTGATTCCCCGGTATCCAGCCTGCCTGCTGATAGAAGGCCTCGTGATCGACCCGGTTGGCAGCGGTGAAGCCGATCAGACGGGGGAGATGGTGTGGCAGCAGGGCAACCATCCGGAAGGACATCAGGGCAGCGGTAACCTGGGTCATCACGAAGATGTTCAGCAGGACGACGGTGCCGATCCAGTTGGTGACGATCCATCCGTTCTGCAGGACGAAGCCGGCAGCGATGCCGAAGCTTTCGCGGATCAGCCACGACATGCAATCGAAAACGAAATAGCCAAGGAACAGGCCGATCACCATCAGCGTGGGTCGGAATACTGACGTTGAAGAGCAGGCTCCAGCCTTCGATTGCGCGGCCGTGAAGGCCATCGCCGCCGACGGTCATATGGGCAAGCATCCAAAGCGGCACGGCGATCATGGCCTCGCAGACAAGGATGATCCAGCCGCAGACGCCGGCCATCCACATGACCCAGGGGATCATCGGCAGGACGTAGGCGATGATGATGCCGGGGAACAGGATGCTGGTCAGAAGCGCGAAGACCGGGACGCCGAGGAAGCTGATCAGGGCGTGGCCTGCGAGTGTGGCGGCGGCGGCGCCCCAGTTGAAGGTGAGCACATTCCAGACGGTCGCCGCCGTCGAGGCTGTGGCGGAAGCCAGCACGCCGGCAACACCGAAGGCGATCAGCGCGGTGATCATCATCATCTGGCCCATGGACATCAGGCCGCCGAACGGGTCCGTCCAGATGGTCGTGGTGGGGAGGATGTAACTGGTGATCTTGTTGAGCACGACGTCGGAGAGGTCGAGCGCGGAGAACAGCCTTTCGAGGACGGACGTTCCTTTGGCGCTTTCTTCGGCTGAGGCCAGGGTTGTCGGGATGCCGGATGGACTGCGTGGTGCCGTCGGAGGTGTTCACGACCGTCTGCAGCGTTGTCGTGAACGACTTCGCGGCGGTGACGAGCGGTGCGAGGTCATAGGAGAGGGCGGGCCCCAGGCCCTGGTAGGTCGGTGACGTGGTGACAGGGGTCGCGCTCATCAGGGAGAGAGTGGACGCATTCAACCTGGCGATTTCGAGATAGTAGGCGCCGGCGGCGGTCCAGCCGAGGGTCGATTGCTGCACCTCGCCGGCGAGCAGATTGAGATTGCCGTTGCGTGCCTGGGTGGCATTGCCCTGGATGGCGGCGTTGATCGCGCCTTGTACGCTCGTCGCGGCGGTCGTGAGTTCGCTGGTGTAGTCGTTGACGGCCGTGTTGAAGACCCCTTGGAGCGGGGTGAGAGCCGAGGCTCGTTTGTTCTGCCAGAGGTTCTGCGCGACCGAGGCGACCTGAGTGCGGATGTCGCCATTGAGAACGTTGGTCAGGACGGCCTGTTGGACAGCCGCCATATCGACGGTGACGCCGGCGATCGTGCTCGCGTTCTGGCCGCTCTCACGGACGGTGACGGTGCCGCAGGCAGGATCGCCGGACTCGTTATCGGTGGATAGTCCATAGCGCCAGGTGACGTAGCCGCTGCCGGCATTGTCGTTGACGGTGAGCGCCTGTGGGGTCGGGACCAGCGGCGCGTTGGCGCCCGCGGTGTTGGAAGCGAGGTTGACGAGGTCCATGCACAGTTCATTGTCGACCAGCCCAGCGATGATGGTTTCCGTGCCAGGGATCATCGGCTGGGCGATCACGGCGGCGTCGGGTCCGACGGCCTGGATGGCGTTGGCATAAAGTGCCTTGGCCATGCCGACACCCCACATGGCGCCCTGCATCACCATCTGCTGGCCGGCCGAGAAGCCGCCCCCCAGGGGGAACATCATGATGCCGGCGAAGCCGGTCCTGACGACGAACATCCAGGTCTGGCCGTTGCCGAGGATCTGTGAGCTCTCCGCGGCCCGGTGAATGCTCATGATGGTGTTGTAACAGACGAAGGCGCACGCGATCGCCGCGATGAAGCCGGTGAACTGACCGACGATCTGGCCGATGACGGTGGCTTCGTTGCCGGTGGCGGTGCCGGGGGTGCCGCCGGGAATCGGGAACAGGCTGCGCAGCACCTGGGCGGCCCAGTCATTGCCGGGATCGAGCGCGGCCCAACTGACATCGTTTGGGTTGGTTGCCTGGGCGAAAGCCGGGCCGGCGATGGCGACGATGATCAGCGTGAGGAGAAGGAGTTTGGTGATGCGCATGACGGCCTCGGCGGTTTGGCCCGAGGCTGTCATCGTCGAATGCGAATGGTTGTGGGTCAGGGCCCCATGGACGGCGAGGGAGCCGCGCGGCTTCCGGCCTCCGCTGAGGGCGAGCGGTTGAAGACCGACTTCACGGTATCGACGGCGCGCTGGATCAGCTCGGCGGCCTGCCTGGCGAGATCCTCGACCATGTTTTTGCCATCGCGGCGCGAGGGAGTGCCCGCGGCGGCTTCACCGATCTGCGCGTCCATCTGTTCGAACTTGGCGCTGAGATTGGCGGCGTCGGGCCGGCGAGCGATGACCTGCTCGATGCCCACCCGATCCTGGCCGTAGCGGGCCAGGGCGCTGGCGGCCTTGTCGTAGGCCTGCGTGACGCCGTTCTCGTCCGCCAGAGCGTTGTTGAACTGCTGGCGGAGGTCGCTGAAGCGGCCGCCCTCGCGCATTTCCGCGAGGACGCCGGCCATGCCGCCCGGTTCGGATCGGGCGGCCTGCTGGATGCGGTTCATCACGACGGCACCCTCGCCCGTGCGGAAGCCCTCCAGGGCGTCGAGAGCGGCACGGCCGGATTTCTCGATGTTGCGGATGGCGATCTCGTCGCGGCCTGCCACCATTTTCTCCTGAAAGGCGCTGAGCCGGGGACCGAGCGGGGTGGGGTTCGGGTCCCAGGGCGCGCCGTTGCCTTGGTCGCCCGGCCGCATGCCCCGAAGGACCACGTCGAGCGCACCCGGCCTGAAGAGCTGTTGCCGGCCGCCTGCGCGCGCCTGTTGCGCCTGCTCACGCGCGCTGTCGTCGGCGCGCTCGCCTGGGGTCTGGCGAGCTTGGGGCGGTGGTTCGGCTGATGCGGCACTGCGCGACCCCGCGCTTTGAGAGGCGGGTTCCGGCCCGGCCTCCGCCGGGCGTTGGGCGAGCCGAACGCGATTCTCCAATACGTCGATCTGGCTGCGGATGGGCGCGGTGCTCTGGTCGGCTTGCTGTCCGATCTCGGCCGCGGCGCGCCGGATGTCGCGAATGACAGCGCGATCGTCGATGCCTGGCGTCGCGCGCAAGAGCGCGAGCATGCGGTCGTTTTCGAGGCCTGCCGCGGAGCCAGCAAGCATGGTCGCTTCCGCGCGGGCTTCCGGTGACATCGATATCGTTCCGACGCGCGAGCGTTCGACATCCTGCAAGGCGTATGCGACCTCGTGTTGAAATGAGCGCTGATTCACCCGCAGGGGATCTGCGCCTTGCCGGAGGAGATTATCAACTGTTTGCGCCAGTCCCTGATCAACGTCCCTGATATCCGACAGGCCACGTTGCAGCCGCTCCATGATTTCATGGATGGACCGCATCTTCGGCGCATTGTTCGCGGCCGCGCTGCTGGCGTCATCGGATTTGGGCGTTGCTGGCTGGGCCGGCGGGATCTGTGGTTCGGCCATTGGATAGTCTCCTCGGCTTGTGTCAGTTGCCCGATGCGATTGACGGCGTTGGCATCTGGACCGTAGGCGAGAAGTCATGTTCGGCGGTCTGTGCCAGTTGCGTTGCGTTGATGGTTCCCGTCTGTAGCGCCGTCTTGAAAAGCTGGAATTGCAGATAGTTGTTAAGCGCGAGTTCGATCGCGATCTCTCGGTTGACCGTGGCTGGCGGCATCCCCTGCAGCGTCGCGGCCCAGTTGACGTCGCTGATCCGGCGCTCCGCTTCGATCTGCAGCGCCTGGAACCAGGAGCCGGTCTGTTGTGCTGGCAGGCCCATGTCCTGCAGATACTGCTGCTGTTGCGCGGTCAGCGGTACGGACGGGCTGTTCATACCGATGATCTGGTCGACGTAGTTCTGCGCGAGCGACATGCGCGCGTTGAAGCTGCGGCGGCGGACCGCGGCGTCCTGGCCTTGCGTCGAGGCGAGCTGGTCGCCGCGCAACGCGGCCGGCGCGACAGGCTCGATCAGGTTGATCGCGTAGTCCTTCGCGGTATTCACGGCCGTCTGGCTGGTATAGGTGCCAGAGCCGAACAGACTGGCGAACTGCTGATCGGCGTCGGGCGTCATGCTGAGGGTACAGCCAAGACCGGCGGCGACGTCGTTCTGGTCACAGTAATTGCTGAGATGTTCGTTCGCCATCGAAGCGACGCCCTGAGCCTGGCCATAGTAGGACGGCATGCCCGGGCCGGCTTCGCCGCGCTGGTCGTGGATCTGGCCGATTGTCCAGGCGACATCGTAGGCCTGTACCGCGGCGGCCTGGGTGCTGACGCCGCCGTCGAGCGCGGTGCAGGCGTTCGGGCTGACCGTTTGTTCGTCGCGGATCTGCGCGTTGCGCATGTCCCGATGGAACCGGGCCATGGCCATATTGGAGGCGTCGGTGATCTGCTGTTGCGCTCCGACCTGCGCCTTCGCGTAGTTGGCGTTCTGCGTGAAGCCTTCCTGCAGGAGCTGCTGGACAGTGCCGTAGGTGTTGTCGCCGAGAGCACCGAAGATCTCGTTCGTATACTTGCTGACGTCGCTCTCAATGCCGTTGATCGTGTTCAGGACGTTGAGAATGCCGGTTTCCTGGAGGATCGACGCGGGGTCGATCACCGGCAGGTCGGCGAAGGCGGGCAGGCTGTTGAAGACGACTGCGCCGATGACGATGCCGATCGCGGTCGATCCGGCGAGTTTCAGTTTTTTCATCGACGGTCTCCTCAGAAGCTTCCCTTGGGCGTGGCCGGCAGGGTGTATCCGGAGGGGCCCGTGCCGGTGCCGTTGATGTAGAGGCCGCGGCCTGATCCCCCGACGCCGATGCCGATGGTGCCGATCGGTGGTCCGCCACCTCCGAAGGTGAGCTTCGGGCAGGAGAGCCCGCCGCCGAGCCCGCCGAAGCCAAGGTTGAAGCCGGTGATGGTCAGGCCGCATTGCGCCGAGCCGAGCAGCGAGTTCCATTCCTGCTTCACGGCCTGGCAAATCTGGCCTTCGACGGCCTGCAGCAGGTTGGGGTGGAAGGCCCATCCGTGCGAAAACGTACGCTAGCGTATTGCACGCAATGTTGAGGGTCGGGTTAGCGCTGGTCGCTTCGGATCAGGCCATGACGGGCTCGGGCGCCAGGCCGGCGCGGCGGCGGGCCGACTGGAAGTAGCTGCCGCTCGGAATGACGTGCGCGTGGGCGAGCGGCGAGACACGGGCCAGGTCCTCATCGTTGACCTGCTGCCCGGCGTCGCGTAGCTGCGCAACGATACGGGTCATCTGCACGGTGTTCCAGATCAGCACGGCATTGGAGAGCAGGCTGAGGCAGCTCGCCTTGTTCATGACCTCCTCATAGTCGCCGGAGCGGAGGTCGCCCTGGTTGGCGAAGAACAGCCACTTTGCAAGGATGTGGCGGAACTCGCCGCGGTTGAGCTGCAACTGGATCGCCTGGCGCAGCGGCTCCTCGTGGATGTAACGCAGGATGTGGATGGTCTTCGCCAGCCGGCCAAGCTGGCTGAGCGCGCTGGCGAGGCGATCGGCGGCAGGCGCGTTGATGAGCCGCTGCATGACGACATGGGCCGGGGTCAGCCGATCCTTCAGCGATGCGGCAAGCCGGACCAGTTCATCCCACTGCTCAATGATGAGCTCGAGGTTGATGGTGTTGCGGAACAGGGGTTGCAGCGGACCATGATCGGCCGCGCGGTCGATGCGGCTGAGCACTTGGTCGGGCAGATCCTTCAGCCGCGGCATGAACCGGATGCCCAGCAAGGCGCACAGGCCGAAGAGATGCTCGGTGAAGCCGTGTGTATCGGAGGTGTGCTCCCGGATCGGCAGCATGGTGTCATTGTCGAGAATGCCGCCGAGCACATAGCCCGCTTCACGCGGTACACAGGCGATCACCTGAGTGCCGTAGACGCTGTGCTGATCGGCGGTGTGGGTATAGAGGGCGAGCGCCCGGTCGTAGTAGCCGAAGTAGCGCGGATAGACGCTGCCAAGCAGGCTGTCGCGCTGGACCATGAAGCGCTGACCATCCGAGGATGACCGGCTGCCGTCGCCCCAGACCCGACTGAGCGGCAGGCTATGATGGTAGTTGACCAGGATGGTGTTTGCGGCCTTCAGGGTCTCGTCGCGCAGGAACCATCGGCTGGTGTCCTGCAACATCTCCGCGGTGAGGTCATCGACGCTCTGGCTCATGGCCGCCAGCCCGAGGTTGGTGCCATGCGCGATCAGGGCGGCCAACAGCGAGCGGTATGGATCCTTGTCGCGTGGCGTGTAACCGCCGAGCGGCTGGAAGGCGCGTGTGAAGCCACACCATTCATCGACATCCTGCAGGACGTCTTCGATCCGCACGCGGGGGTAGCTGGCGCGGAAGGTTTCACGCAGCCGCTTGAGGTCCCGTGGGATCGGCAATGCGTCGTACCGCTTGAGCTTGAGCCGGCCCTCATGCACGCGCGCAAACCGGTTCCGCGGCAGGCCGTCGGCCGCAGCCCGGGCGGCGGCGTCGAACTCCGCAATCAGTTGGCTGAGGAAGTCGTTGGGATCGGTCGGCAGACGGAGCTGCTGATAAGCCTGCGGCCGGTGCTCTTGCCAGTTGCGGCTGTCGTAGATCAGGTTCCAGAACGAGACGTGTTCGCGGCTTTCCGTCAGGTACAGGCTGCCAGCACGCAGCGCATCGCGTACGGCGAGTGCGAGTGCCACTTCCCAAATCCGGCGATCAACCTTGCCGTTCTGTACCAGATACGCTCGCCAGTCGGCCGGCACGAAGCCGCACGGATCGTCCGGGGTCAGCGGCGTGCGTGCGCCGGCGTCGAGGGCGCGCAGGATCTCGATCGCCTGCAGCAGCGGCTCGCTGCCGGCGGCGGTCTGGAATGGCAGTCCGAAGAAGCTGGGCAGGTACTGACGAAGCGTTCCATAGCGCGCCAGCATGGCATCGAGCTCGCCACGCCGCTCCAGCCGCTCAAAGGCACGACAGTCACCCGCGGCCTGCGCGAGTTTCGGGGCATCGATTGCCGCGCGGAACGCGGCAATAGTCTGCTCGCCATCGGCGTCAATCAGCGCATCGACCGCGCCCAGCACGCGGTGCATGCCGTCACGAGCTTGGCGGCGCAGGCGCTTGCGCTGTTTCTCGACAGCGGTACGAGCCCGCCGGGCCATGCCGGTCAGGAACAGATCGTTCATCTCGACAATGTGGTCGAGCAGGATTTTGCGGGTTTCGATCAGGTAGCAGGTGATCAGCGTGTAACGCTTGGCGGGTGCGAAGCGCCGGAGATCGCCAGCGTCATATCGACCGCCGAGCTCCCCAAGCTGCCGCGTGACGCGTGGGTCGAGGTCATCGAGTCCAGTGCCGCCGGCGAGCAGATCTTTCACAAGGCGCAAGCGGACGATATCGCCCTTGATCACCCCGGCGCTCGGCGAGCGTGGGTAGTCCTTGAGACGGAACAGGCTGGAGCGGGCATCGCCATGTGGTACTTCCAGCAGCAGATCAATTGATTGTCGCAATCCTTCCGGCAGGAGTGCGGCGAGCTTCTCGAACTGTTCAGCGGTGGTTTGCGCTACGGCGGAATTGACGATCCGTTCGAGCGTGCCCGGCGCCGGGAGCGTGATGTGCCAGCCGCGCAACTTGCCTTCTGCCAGGATGAGCAGATCGGCTGCGCTGCGTCCTTCGGCGGCACCCTGGCGCAGCCAATCACGCAGCCTGGCGGCGGCGCTTTGGTCGAACAACGCAAGGCCCAGGTAACGACGGATACGTTGTGCCTGCTCGCGCTCGGTCGGTTCGCGCTCCGGCGGGCCAAGGAAGAGGACTGGCGGGTGGCCGAGCTGGCGTGAGAGGTGATTGACGATCCTCAGCGGCGCCTGCCGGTAATCGTCCAGGAACCGGCCATGGACGCGCAGCATGCAGAGCTGCAACGCGTAGCGGCGCTGGTGGTCGGCCCCGCGACAGAGACTGACCTCCCGCAGGTCTGCCGGGGACAGGCTCCAATGCTGCGCGAGTTCGTCCTCGCTCGGATCGGCGGTGATCCCGATCCTCCGCCGGGGCGGCGTCCCGAGATGCGGGTCAGCCGTCGACATTGAGATGCGAGCGCTCGAGATCGGCCGCGAGATCCTCGTTCGACGGCCGCGTATAAACCGCCGTGGTGTCGAGCGATTCATGGCCGAGCAGGGCGGCCAGCTCGACCAGCTTGCCGGGGTTGTCGCGCAAATAACCAAGCGCGAAGGTGTGCCGCAGCGTATGCGCCGAGACCGGCACGCGTTGCATCCGCGCCCGCCGGGCGACGCTGGCAATGACGGCCTGGATCGACCGCACCGGCATCGGCCCGTCGCGGCTGCTGAGGAACAGCGGCTCGACTTTGGTCACCGATGGCCGAATGTCGAGATAGGCTTTCACCGCACGCCGCGCGGTGGCGTTCAGCGGCACCTCGCGCGCCTTGAGCCCCTTGCCCTGGCGAATACGCAGGCTGCCGGACCGATCGTTGATGGTGACATCGCCGAGCTGAAGGGTGGCCACTTCGCCGACGCGGATGCCGGTCTGCAGCATCAATTGCACAAGGGCATAGTTGCGCGGGGCAAGACCGTGACGCGACGCCCCCGCCGCGCGCAGCACGCCGTGCACTTCGGGGTCGGTCAGACCGGCCGGCTGGCGATTGCGCACCGTGCGCACCGGCCGAACGTCATGGACAACGTCAACCGTCAGCATGCCGGTGGTATGCGCCCATCGGCCGAGTCGGCGTAGCGCTTCCAGGCGGCGATTGATCGTTGCCGGGCGCCGGCCGGCGGCGACCATATGCTGGCGGTAGGCGATCAGGTCGTATTCGGCGAGCCGGTCCGGGCCGAACGGTGCATCCTGCAGTCCCTGGTACCAGCGCAGGAAGTGGCGCAGGTCGTAAACGTAGCCACGCAGCGTGGCCGGCGATAGGTCCTCGCGCGCCAGGCTGGCGCGGAACTGCAGCAGCCACTGTGGATCGCTCTCGGCGGCCGGTGTCGCCGGCGTTGTTTGTATTGCACGCAATGTGATCCCCCGCGTTAGCCCCCCGGTTTACTGCGTGCAATACGCCTGCCGCCGCGGCAACATGCCAGCCAATACGGATTGCATGCAATGATTGCACGCAATAAACCGCCACCTTGTGCCGGAGACAGAACGTACGCGCCCGTTGTCAGGCCAGAATCGCCCAAATCCAGGCCGTGTTCACGTTTCTTACCGTACGTTTTCGCACGGATGGGCCTTCCACCCCATACTGGGCGGCGGCTCGCGCCTGCATCTCGGTCAAACCGGCAAGGGGGGAGATCGCGTCCACGTCAGTGCCCCTCTGCCGGGCGAACACCGGCACTGGCCGGGCTTTGGTCGGCAGCAAGCGCCTGGAGCTCGCGCAGGAAGCTCACCTGGGCCAGCTTGGGCGGCCACGGTTCCCATGCCCGCTGATCCGGCGGCAGATCGAGCGGATCATTATCGAGCGGAGCCAGCTCGATCCCGAGCTGCTCGCGCATCGCGGCGCGCGACCAGCCGACCACGTGATAGGCCTCGTTGGCGGCGGCGAGCCGATCGGCCTGCTTGTGCAGGACGTAATCGGTGGACGTCCATGCTGGCAGGTCGTAGCGATGGTCAACGGCCGCCTGCAGCCGGGCGACAAGGGCTGAGAAGCCGGGGCCGAGATGGGGTTTGAGCGGCGTGATCGGGTCCCATCCGCCCATCAACGCCTCGGTCGCGTCGTGCAGCAGCTCGCGCCGCGCCTCCGGATCCGTGAGCGGGCGCTCGGCGAAGCAACTCCCGCGCAAGGCCAGCACCGCCAGCGAGTGCTGGGCAACGGAAAGCGGCAGGTCCCAAGCCGAATATCCGGCCCATCGGTAGGTGCGCGACAGGCCGATCGCCAGGTCGTCGTCGGTCCAAGCCCACGGGTCCGGGTCGAGGAGGTCGAGCTGCTTGCCGGACGGCAGCAGAATCCAGGCGCGTTCGGACATCACTCTGCCCTCCCCTGCAAGATGTCGTTCCAGTCAGTCGCGCCGATCGGCCGCAGGCGCTCGACGGGGATGCCGGTTCCGGCGGCAATTTCGCTGAGGCGGTCGGCATAGCGATCCCCGGCGCGGTTCGCGTCCGTGGCTGCAACAAGGCGGGCGCCAGGAGCGCCGGCGATATCCCTCATTGCGTCCTGGAGAGCGGAGACCGTCCCCGGCCCGATGCCGCCGCCTGTGGCGACGTAGAGCGTGTCAGTGCGACGGCCGTCGATTGCGACCAGGCTCAACGCGTCGATCGGCGCCTCGGTGACGGCGAGCCGGCAGACCCCCTCCCCTGCCCGGCCGAACCGGAACAGGGTCTTGGTCCCGCCCCTCAACGAGCCTTTGTAATCCGGGCCACGGATCTCGACGTGACTGACAACGCCATCGGCGCGGCGATGGGCGAACCAGGCGCTGCGGAACGGACCATCCCGCACGATGTCCGCCTCGGCCGCGGCCGTCAGGATCGAAGCCGGGATACGACGCTGCCCGGAGAGGTACGACCACGCCGGCGATCCCGGCCGAAGCCTCGGCCGACGCTTCCAGCGGTCGGCAACCGGGTGATCGGGCGCGTCCAGATTGACCGCCGCAATGCGTCTAGGAAACGTCGGTGCGACACCAACCAGCTGGCGGAGTTCCTTGCGCACCCGTCCAAAGTTCAAGCTCGGATCGAGATGTTGCACCAGGTCGAATACATCGCCCTTGGCTGCGTTCTGTGGGTCCCACCAGCCGTGTCCGTCGTGGTTGATGATCAGGATCTCGCCC